>CAITUV010000044.1 GCA_903895725.1 uncultured Myxococcales bacterium
ACAGACAGACAGACAGACAGACAGACAGACAGACAGACGGGCAAACAGGCGGTTGGCAGGCGGTGCAGCGGGCCAGGGAAGATGCGGCCCGCTCGGAAGCCACAAGCCCCGGAACCCGGCCGGCAGGCTGGACTCCCTCCAAGTCGCGCCTCGTCTCCTTGCATCAGGAATGCCGGGGCAATCGGGCTGAGATGGCCCGCATCCTGGGGGTTTCGCGACAGCAACTCTACCGTTGGCTCGAGGCCACCGGCCTGAGGGAGAAGTAGGTCGGACCGACGGCCCCTTTCCATCCACCGGCCGCTGATGCGGGCAACCCGAGGGCCTGCGTACCGCAGCGGCCCGGGGGGGCTGGCCTACCCCATCACGGGCGGGCGGACGGCCGGCTTGTTCGGGACTTCCTTGAACGTGATCATCGGCGGGTGAGCGACGGGGCAGACGAACGAGCAGATCATGCACGCGAGGCACTTCTTCTCGTCCATGACCGGTCGGCGGCGATCGGCGTTCCACGAGAGGCACTGACCACCGGCATCCTGGCAGACGACGTGGCACTGACCGCATCCGATGCAGCGATCCAGGTCGTACCGGGCAATGCCCTGGCGGGCGTGGTCGAACTTGTCGGGCGTGACGATGTTCGGGAGTGCCTTTCCGACCAGCTCATCGAGCGAGGAGATCTTCTTCTCGTCCATGAAGTCGGACAGCCCTTCGAGGATGTCCTCGATGATCCGATATCCGTAGTGGATGACGCCGGTCGTGATCTGGACCGACGAGGCACCGCACAGCAGGAACTCGACGACATCGACCCAGGTTTCGATCCCGCCGATTCCGGAAAGGGGCAGACCGAGGGCCGGATTTCCCGCCATCTGAGCGATGCAGCGAAGGCCGATGGGCTTGACCGCCGGTCCGGAGTAACCGCTGGCCGCTCCGAAACCGAACACGTTGGGCCTGGGCGTGAAATCGTCGAGCCCGATGCCCACGAGGGCGGAGACGGTGTTGATGGCTGCGATGGCGTCAGCCCCGCCCTGCTTGGCGAACATGGCCGGCTCGTTGATGTCGGTGATGTTCGGGGTCATCTTGGCCATGACCGGGATCTTAACGTGCTTCTTGACGATCTCGGTGTACTCCTTGAGCAGGCCGAATGCCTGGCCGACTTTCATGCCCGAGCCTTCGATGGCCATATGGGGGCATGAGAAGTTGAGCTCCAGCATGTCCGCACCGGCATCTTCGGTCGCGATGGCCAGCTCCCGCCACTCGTCGCGGGAGAAGCCCATGATGCTGGCGATGACGGCCTTCCTGGGCCAGTTCTTCTTGAGGTACCGAAGGTCCTTGAGGTTGTCCTCCATGGGTCGATCGGAGATCTGCTCGACGTTCTGAAGGCCGATGAGCTTGCGCCCCTCGTAGTCGTAGCCCGCCATTCGAGGTGCGGGGTGGATGATCTCGAAAGCCCCCTTGCCGATGGTCTTGTAGACCACGCCGGCAAATCCGGCATCAAACGCGCGGCCGACCATCTCTCCGGTGTTGGAGACCGGAGAGGAGGAGAGCATGACCGGGTTCTCGAGCTTGAGGCCGCAGAAATGGATGCTGAGGTCGTTGAGCTTTCCCATGGCCTACCCCCTGCTCTTCAGTTGGTCAAGGATGGCGTGGGCCGCCATCTTGCCGTCATGCACGGCCCGGGCCACGATGGAGGCCCCTCGGACGGCATCACCGCCTGCCAGCACGAGCGGCCGGGTAGTGTGGCCGGCCCCGTCCCGGACCACGATCCGGTGCTGGGCATCGACCTGGAGGCCGAACGCAGCGGCGTTGGCCGGGGGCACGAGGCCGAGGGCTTCGACCGCGAGGTCAGCCTGGAACTCGTGCTCGGTTCCCGCCATCCGAACCGGTCTGCGGCGACCGGATGCATCGGGAGCATCCAGGCGGGTGCGGACCACCTTGAGGCCCACGAGTCGCCCCTCTTCGATGACGAAGTCGGTCGGCTGCGTGAGAATCACGAAGTGGATCCCTGCAGCGATGGCCTGCCGCTTCTCCTCCGGGTCCCCCGGCATCTCTACGAAGGAGCGCCGGTAGAACAGGTACACATCCAGGGCACCGGCCCGCCGTGCGGAGACGGCGGCGTCCATGGCGGAATCGCCTCCTCCGACGACGGCAACGACCTTGCCCTTGACCCGGGCCGCAAATGCCTGCGGGTCGGTCTTGGCAAGCTGAAGGAAGGTCAGGGCATCGAAGATGTCCCGGCTGTCCCGGTGGGGGACATCGAGGGTCACCGAGCTCCAGGCGCCGGTGGCCAGGAAGATCGCATCGAACCCCTCGCTCGACAGGAGCCGGTCCAGGTCCGCAGCGGTCTCGACTGCCGAATTGCAGCGCAGCTCCACCCCGAGGGCGAGGATGTCCCGGATCTCCTTGTCGAGGAACTCGACCGAGAGGCGGTGCGGCGGAATCCCGTACCGAAGCATTCCTCCCGCCTCCGGCTTCCGTTCGAACACGACGGTCTTGCAGCCGGCCCTGGCCAGTTCGGCCGCGCAGGTGAGGCCGGCGGGGCCTGAGCCGATGACGGCGACCTTGCGACCGTTGGAGGGCCCTGCCTGGATGGGCTTAAAACCGGTTTGCCAGGCCCACTCGACAAGGAACCGCTGGATCTCGCCGATCCGAATGGGGCGGTCCAGCCCGGCGGCCGTGCATCCCTCGGCGCACAGGGTGCAGGTCGGACAGACCACGGCGCAGACGCCACCCAGCGCATTGTTCTCCTTGATGACCCGGGCAGCACCCTTGAGGTTGCGCAGGCGCAGCTTCCGGATGAAGCGATCCGGCTCGGTCCCGGCGGGACAGCCGCATGCGCAAGGTGCATCATGGCACAGCAGGCAGCGTGCAGCCTCCTGCATGGCCTGGTCCATGGTGAATCCCTTCTCCATCGTTTCCCCCTTTGCGGTCAACGGCCGATGAGCGAATCGGTCCAGCCCAGGACCTCGTCGATGATGCCGATGGACTCATCGATTTCGGCCCTCGTGATCGTGAGCGGCGGCGAGATGAACAGGAAGTCCCACTTGGCAAACAGGTAGAGCCCGAGCGCGTACAGCCGCTTGGTGAACTCGCCCGAGACGTTCCGGATGCAATCCGCGTAGCCGGCCAGGGGAGCGTGCGTGGCCCGATTCGAGGTCAGCTCGATGCAGGCCCACAGCCCCTTGCAACGCACATCGCCCACGGACGGATGGCGGTCCATCAGCTCCTTGAGCTTGCCATGGAGGTACTCGCCGTCCAGGCGGGACTTCTCGATGAGGTTGTCCTTGCGGTAGACCTCGATGTTGGCCACGCCGGCAGCGCAGGCAAGGGCATGTCCCTGGTAGGTGAGCCCGCCGACGAAGGGACGCTGCGTGAACACCTCGTGGACCTTGTCATTCCAGATCATGGCACCGAGCTGGATGTAGCCCGAGGTGATTCCCTTGGCCGTGGTGATGATGTCCGGCACCACGTCGAAGTGCTCGATTCCGAACCAGCGGCCCGCGCGCCCCCAGCCGGCCATGACCTCGTCGCTGACCATGAGGATGCCGTTCTCGTCGCAGAGCTGGCGGACCCCCTTCACGAACTCGACAGGCGGGACGATGATCCCGTTGGTCCCGATGATCGGCTCCATGAAGATGGCAGCGATGGTCTTGGGCCCGTCCATCTGCACCTGCGCCTTGAGCGTCTGGAGGCAGGCGGTGCCGCAGCTCTGGTTGTCCTTGTAGCCCAGCGGGCAGTGATAGCAGTAGGGGTAGAAGTACTTGGTGACCCCGGGGATTCCAGGCTCGGAGGGCCAGCGGCGAGGGTCGCCGGTGAGGGTGACGGCACCGGAGGTCGCTCCGTGGTATCCGTGCCAGGAGGAGTAGATCTTCTGCCTCCCGGTGGCCCAGCGGACGGCCTTGATCGCGTTTTCCACCGCGTCGGCCCCCGCATTGGTGAAGAAGACGTGGTTGAGGTCACCGGGGGTGACCTCGGCGACCATGGAGGCAAGCTTCGCCTTGGGTTCCGTGGCAAACTGGGTTCCCACGTAGCAGAGCTTGTCCATCTGCGCCTTCATGGCGTCGAGAACGTGCTTGTTGCCATGGCCGATGTTGACGCACAGCAGTCCAGCGCAGAAGTCGATGTAGCGCTTGCCGTTGACATCCCACATGTAGATGCCTTCGGCCCGGTCGATGACGAGCGGTTCTCCCTTGCCCTGCACGACCCACGGGTACACGACGTTGGCACGATCCAGCTTGAGTATCTCTTCCCGAGTCATTCCATGTCCTCCTTGGTACGAATCCAGAAAGCTCAGCTTCCCGAGGATGGCAGGGCGCGGAGCACCCTCCCACACGGAGCCTCCACGGCCGATCCTACAACGTCCCTCCTGGCCGCCGTTTCACGAACTTGCCCCAGCCTTCTTCACCCACGAATTTCCCTTCCTTGGCAACGATGCGGCCCCGGGAGAGGGTGACATGCGGGTAGCCCTTGACCTTGTATCCTTCGAACGGCGACCAGTCGCAATTGGTCTGGAGATTGGCTGCAGAGAGCGTGACCTGGCGGTCCGGGTCCCAGACCACGATGTCTGCGTCGCTTCCGACGGCGATGGTCCCCTTTTCGGGGTACATGCCGAAGAGACGTGCCGGGTTGGCTGCGGTCAGCTCGACCATGCGGTTGAGCGAGAAGTGCCCCTGCCCCACGCCGAAAGTGTACATCAGGGGCATCATGGTTTCGACGCCGGGCATTCCGAAGGGGATCTTGCGGAAGTCGCCGCTCCACATGGCCTTCTGCTTCGTGTCGAAGGTGCAGGTATCGGTTCCGACCACCTGGACGGAGCGCTCCTGGAGCCCCTTCCAGAGGCGGCGGCAGTTGTCCGCGTGGCGAAGCTGAGGACAGGTGCCGTAGAGGTGACCGTTCTTTCCCTTGAACAGCTCCTCGTTGAGCAGGAGGTACTGGGGGCAGGTCTCGGCCTGCACGTCCACACCGCGGGCCTGGCCGCGAAGCACCTCGTCGTTGCCCTTGCCGGTGGACATGTGGACGATGTAGAGCCGACCGTGGGTCTCCTCGGCCCAGCGGATGGCACGGGAGATGGCTTCGGCCTCGGTGTAGTCGGGACGGGTGATGGCATGGCCCCACGCCCCCAGCTCCTGGGCCTGCGGCCCGTACTTGCGCAGGAGCATCTGGATGGCATCGTCGTTTTCCGCGTGGACGAGGATGCGGGCACCGTTGCGGGAGGTGGCGTCGAGGGCCTGGAGCAGGGTTCCGTCGTCCGCGATCCATCCCTGGCTGCGGTAGACCATGAACATCTTGAACGAGGGGATTCCATAGTCGACGACGGAATCGAATTCCTTCTCGGCCATTTCCCAGTCGGTGATTCCACCGTGGAGGGCGTAGTCCGTGGCGACGCGGCCATCGGCGAGCTGGCGACGGCCTTCCACCGCCTCCATGATCGACTTGCCCTTGGACTGGATGGCGAAGTCCACGAGCATGGTGACTCCGCCGCAGGCACCGGCCTTGGTCCCGTTGGCGAAGTCGTCCTTGCTGACCGTGCCGCAGAAGGGGAGCTCGAGGTGGACGTGGACGTCGATGCCGCCGGGCATGACGAACTTGCCGGTCGCGTCGATGACGGTGGCACCGGGCACATCGGGCAGGTGAGCGGCAATGGCCTCGATGCGTCCCTTGCTGATGCCCACGTCGGCCCGGTACGTCTCGGCCGCGGTGACGACGGTTCCGTTCCGGATGATCGTATCCATGGTGTGCCTCCTATCTGGGCCCGCCCATCTCCCGCAGGCTCGGGGAGACGGTGAGGGTCGGTTCCGTGACGGCCTGGACTTCGGCGGGGGTCCAGCCTGGGGCCACCTCGTCCAGGACGAGGCCATCCGGCGTGACCCGGATGACGGCCAGGTCGGTGATGATGAGGTTGACGCAGCGCTTGCCGGTAAGGGGGTAGGTGCACTCCTTGACGATCTTGATCTCCCCCTCCTTGGAGGTGTGCGTCATGAGGGCAACCACCTTCTTGGTCCCGCACACGAGGTCCATGGCACCGCCGACCCCGGGGACGCGGCCGCCGGGGACGTGCCAGTTGGCAATGTCCCCGTGTTGCGAGACCTGGAAGGCCCCAAGGAAGGTCATGTCAAGATGCCCACCCCGGATCATGACGAACGAATCGGCCTGGGACGAGACGGCTCCGCCGGGCCGGATCTCGACGGCCTGCTTGGCTGCGTTGACGACGTCGGGGTCCTCGGTCCCGGGGGCAGCCAGCGGCCCCATGCCGAGCAGGCCGTTTTCCGAGTGGATGACCACGTCACGGCTGCCGAGGTACTCCGGGATGAGGTTGGGAAGGCCGATGCCCATGTTGACGTACATGCCGTCCTGGATCTCCTGGGCTGCCCTCCACGCCATCTGCTCCTTGCTGCATCCTGCTCTCATGTCGTAACTCCTGCGTTCGCGCCAGGTGTTTCGTCGTGTTCAGACCCGCTTCTCGAACAGCTCACCCTTGACCACGCGCTGGACGAAGATTCCCGGCGTGTGCACCTGGTCCGGGTCGATGGCTCCCGGCTCCACCAGGTTCTCCACCTCGGCGATGGTCACCGCGGCGGCACCGGCCATGACCGCGTTGTAGTTGCGAGCGGTGCGACGGTAGACCAGGTTGCCCATTCGGTCCCCCGTATGGGCCTTCACGAGGGCGAAATCGGCCTTGAGCGGAAGCTCGAGCAGGTACTCCTTGCCGTCGATGACCCGGGTCTCCTTGCCGACAGCCAGCTCGGTCCCGACTCCGACTGGCGTGTACACGCCTCCGAGGCCCGCTACGGCCAGCCGGATCCGCTCGTTGAGCGTGCCCTGGGGCATGATTTCGACGGTCACCTCGTGCTTCTCGTACATGTCGAGGAACCAGTCGAGACGGGCCACCGGTCCGGGGAAGGAGCCCACGAACTTGCGCACCTGGCGGTTCTTGAACAGCAGCGCCACGCCGAAGGCTCCCCCCTTCTTGAGGTCGATGGAGCCGATGTTGTTGCTGATGATGGTGAGGTCCTTGACCCCCTTCTCCAGCACCGCCCGGATGAGATTCTCCGGGATCCCGCAAAGACCGAAGCCGCCGGTCATGATCACGGCACCGTCCCGGATATCGTGGATGGCAGCCATGGAGCCGGCAAATGTCTTGTCCATGTCATCTCTCCGTGCCGACGGGCGCAAGCCCGGTCGGCCAACGCTCAGGCCCCCATCCCGAGCCCGAGCTCGTCGAGCTTCTCTCGGGTGGGGATTCCCTCGTCATCCCAACTTCGAAGCTGGTAGTAGTGGTACAGCATGTTGCCGATGTCGGGCAAAACCCCCTTGGCCCTGCCATCGGGCTTGGCGCCAGCGTAGAGCCGCGGCGGCAGGACATCGTCCTTGCGGCTGATTCCGAGACGCACGTTGTACATCCGTTTCAGGTTGAACAGCCGTTCGCCGACCAGGAGCACGTCGCCCATGGACATGTCCCAGCCGCAGACCAAGTTGAGCCACCGGCCGATGGTGACCGGGCCGACCCCGCCCAGGAAGAGGAACTTGCACATCCCCAGCGGGTTGAACACGGACAGGTAGTTCTGGAGGTTCACCACGATGGGCGGCTTGTCGTCCGAGCGATGGGGATCGGGCGGCGTGACATAGCCGAAGTCGGGGGCCTTGACCCCTCGGTCGAGGAAGTAGGAGAGGGCCTCGAGATGGCAGGCACCGCGCACGGCGGTGACGTAGTTGAGGGCCATGCTCACGTGCCCGCGTGGGTCATGGGCCGGATACTCGAGCCCCTTGGTGTGGACAGCGAATTCCTCGGCACCGCGGCCGAGCTCCTGTGCGGCCAGGCGGACCCCCTTTCCGAGGAGCCGCCCCACCCTCTCCTGGCGGCCGATGGCGTTGACCAGGTAGAGCATGGAGGGAGCATCGAAATGGAGCGGAACTCCGTCGGTGTCGGAGGTGGTGATGAGCCCGCGCTCGAAGGCCTCGAGACCGAAGGCCACCACGGCCCCCGTGGAGATCGTATCGATGCCGTACCGATTGCACAGCTCATTGGCCTGCACGATGGCCAGCGGGTCATCGACGAGGCAGTTGGCCCCGAGCATGCCGAGAGTCTCGTACTCGGGGCCGTGTCCGAACAGCCCCTTGTCCGCGACCTTGTAGATCTTGCCGCACCGGATGGGGCATGCGTAGCACGCGTAGTGGTGGTCGAGCATGCCGGGTTGGATGGCCTGCCCGGTGATGCGCTTTGCACCTTCGGGCCAGGATCCGAGCTTCCAGTTGCGGATAGGGAGGTCACCATAGGCCTCGACGGTCACGACGCCGCCGGAGGTGCCGAAGTCATGGAGCCCCTGGGTGTTCTTGCGGATCTTGGGGATCTCCTCCTTGAGGTGGGCATTGAGCCCCGAGGCGTCGGCAAGGGGTACTCGGGATTTCGGGTCTCCCTCGACGACGATGGCCTTGAGGTTCTTGCCCCCCATGACGGCCCCGGGGCCACCCCGGGCAGCGACGCGGGTGTTCGGGGGGTCGAAGATGATGCTCGAGATGAGAACCGCCTTCTCGCCGGCCGGCCCGATCGTGGCAACCCGGGCCTTTTCTCCGACCTCGGACCGAAGCTGCTCCCCGGTATCGTAGACATCCCGGCCCCAGAGGTGCTGTGCGCTTCGGATTTCGGCCCCCTGGGCGGTGACGTACAGGTACACCGGAGCGGCCGCACGACCGACGATGCAGATTCCGTCCAACCCGGTGCGGCGAAACTCAGCGGGCCAGTGTCCGCCCACGGTGGCCTCGTTCCAGATGCCCGTCTGCGGCGAACGACAGCAGACCGACAGCTTGGAAGTGCCCGGAAGCGGGGTCCCGGTGAAGATTCCCGACATGAAGTAGAGCGGGCTGTCGGGGTGAAGAGGTCCCAGCGCCTCCTCGAAGTCGTCGAACAGCCTGCGGGCGGCCAGCCCCGAGCCGAGGAAGTACTTTCGGGCCTCGGCTTCAGCGAACTCGGTCACCTGAGTCTGTCCCGCCTCGAGATCCACTTCCAGGATGCGGCCGAAGAAGCCGTTTGGCATGGTGCCTCCTCGCAGTGCGATTACGGGAGAAGCTTGACCATGTCGCCGTAGGTCTCGGGGCGACGGTCACGGAAGAACTGCCAGGCGTTTCGTACCTGCCGCACCTCGTCGAGATCCAGATCGGCGATGAGCAGCTCGTCCTTGTCCGCGCTGGCCTGGGCGATGATCTTGCCCCTGGGGTTGCAGAAGTAGCTCGAGCCGTAGAACTTGCCCGAGCGGAACGGTTCCTCGATCCCCACCCGGTTGATGGCACCGACGAAGTAGCCGTTGGCAACGGCGTGGGCCGGCTGCTCGAGCTCCCAGAGGTACTTGCTGACGCCCTCGATGGTAGCCGACGGGTTGAAGATGATGTCGGCACCGTTGAGACCCAGGAGTCGTGCTCCCTCCGGGAAATGCCGGTCGTAGCAGATGTACACGCCGACCTTGCCGTAGTCGGTCTCGAACACCGGATAGCCGAGGTTACCGGGCTTGAAGTAGAACTTCTCGGTGAATGCCGGCGGGATCTCCGGGATGTGGTTCTTGCGGTACTTGCCGAGGATCTTGCCGTCCCCATCGATCACCACGGCGGTGTTGTAGTACACGCCGGTCATGGCCTCTTCGTAGATCGGGACGATGAGGACCATGCCGTGCTTGCGGGCCAATTCCTGCATCAGAGTCGTGATGTGCCCGCCGGGGATCGGCTCGGCCAGCCAGTACCAACGGTGGTGGACCTCGGCGCAGAAGTACGGGCCGGAGAAGATCTCCTGCATGCACAGCATCTTGACGCCCTGCTTGGCTGCCTTGGCGATCATCTTGACGTGCTTGTCCACCATGGCATCGCGGATCTTGAGCACCTCGGCCTTCTGCTTGGCCGGCGTGAGCTTGTCGGGTTCCTTGGACGGCGGGATCACGTTGGTGGCCTGGATCAACGCGCAACGAACGACTTTCGACATCGGACCCTCCTGAGATCGGTTTGGTCAATCCCGGCCCGGTTTCGGCCAGGGAGAAAATAGTATGTCCCGATGAATCAGGGAGAGTCAAGAATTACCGTGCGCGCGCCCGGAGGAGCGAATGAGGCGGGGCCCAAGCCCCGTCGCAGTGAGCGACGATCAAAGCAACGCTGCTGCAGGGAAGCTATCGCACTACGGCTAGAAGGGGAGACCTCCGCCGCCGAGCAGATCCATGAGGGACGACGGGTTCAGGCAGATGCCGCCGCCACCGGCAAGCCCGCCGAGCATGTCCCCCAGCATGGGGATTGCGGCCGGGTCGATGCAGATGGCATCGCCGAAGCAGCCGCCCGCCGGGCAGCCACCCATGAACAGGCACAGCAGCGCATCCGCACCGGCCGGCTCGGAGCAGGTGCACACGCCGAACGCAGAGCCTTCAGGCATCCCGGGCATGCCGGGGATTCCGCCCATGCCGCCCATGAGCATGTCCATGAGGCCGAGGCACTCGGAGGCCGCTCCGGTGTTGCACATGGATTCCACTCCGTCGCACCAGCCCTTGACGTCGTAGCAGCAACCGCTGGCCGTGTCGCACGCCAGGGTCTTGTCTCCCATGGCCGAGATGCACTGGCTGTCGTTGGTGCACGAGCCGCAACCACTTCCTCCCTTGCAGGCAAACAGCGAGAGGTCGCACTCGTTTCCGCCGCAGTAGGTGTTGTCGGTGCACTGGACGCAGGACCAGACGCCGTTGATCTGCGTGCAGGCCGGGTACGGATCCACGCAGTAGGAGCACTCGTCCGGCTGCTCCGAGGTCACGCACTTGTGCTGCCCCTGGTCGCAGATGTAGTTCTCCCCCTTGGCCGAGCAGTGAGTGGTGTTGAGGCACTCGACGCAGGTACCGTTGAAGTCGTACGGGGTCGGGGGCTGGCAGTTGTTGGACTGGCAGGTCTTCTCCGCAGTGCAGTGCTTGTTGGCCCCGCAGTGGGCATCGCTGAGGCACTCAACGCACTTCCCGTTGTACGCATGGGGCGTCTCGGGCGGGCAGGCGTTGGCGCAGGTGTCACCGTAGCAACAGGTGGCGCTGCCCGACACGCACAGCTTCACCTTGAGGGTGTTGACCTCCTGGCACGTGCCGTTCTTGGGGCAGACGCCATCGGGGCACACCGGAGCGCAGTACTTCCCGTCCTGGTAGCACTTGTACCCCTCCTGGCAATCCCAGTCCTGGGCACAGGCACCACATTGCGGCTTGCCATCAACGCAGGCCCCGGTCTCCTGGTTGCAGACCTGGCCGGCCGGGCAGCCGGTCTTGAGGCAGTCGGCATCGCAATTGAACGCCATGGGGATGCACTGCTGCCCCTCGTTGCTCAGGGCATAGCACATCCAGCCGGTGGGACAATCCGCATTCGAGTTGCAGTTACCGAAGCAGAAGGTGCCGCCGCCGAGCGGGTAGCACTTGAGCTTCCCGCAGTCAGCATCCGAGGAGCAGGACGTGCAGGTGCTGCCGACCGGCGTGACCGGAACGTCGTCTTCGATCTCCTGCGGTGTCACGACATCCTGATCCTCGACCTCGGTGTTCGTGGCGTCCGCCGGCGCTTCCTTCGGGATGCACTGCTTGTACTTGTCGCAGGTGAACCCGTCCTCGCAGTCCTCGTCCGACTTGCACTTGATCGGAGAGCAGAACTTCTTGCCGCTCTGGGTCGGGTCGACCCCGGCCGGTGCACAGAACGGATCGTCGCCGGGGCAATCGGCGTGCGTGACGCATTCGACCTGCGCACACTTCTCCGAGACGCAGGTGAAGCCCTGGTTGCACTCGTCCGCCGTCTGGCACTTCCCGGTCTCGCTCGAGCCGGAACAGGATGCCAGGATCCCCACCACGACCATCAGACCGAAAAGCGGTGCCAACCTCATAGAGTACCCTCCTGGAGAATTCGACCACCAAAGGATCAACCGGGGCAATTGTACCCAGCGGTCGGTTCAGTTCAAGAGGTTTGTTAAGGGGGGGGGAGATGCCCCCACCTACCCTCCCCCAGGGGGAGGTCGCAGTGAGGGGGGCCCATTCAGATGGTTGGAGGGCAGATGTGTCGTCGGTGCTGTGGGCTACTCGCCCAGGAGCTTGGCCAGGTTGGAGAGGACGCCTTCGACGGCCTTGACCTGCTTCTCGAGCTCGGTCGGGATCTTCGTGAGCTTCTCGATCCCCTTGTTGCACTGGTCGACGAGCTTCTTGTAGTCCGCTGCCTTGAGCGGGTCCTTGGCAGCCTGCGTGCCCAGATCGCCGACGGCCTTGGCCGTGTCGGCATTGAGCTTGCCGGCCCGGGTGATGATCTCGGCATCGGCCTTCGGGACCGGCTTGAGATTGGCGGCGATGGTCTTGAGTTGCTCGATCTCCGGGGGCTGGAGCTTGCCCTTGAGATCGGCCGCCTTGACGGGGTCGTCCATGAAGGCGTCGACGGCCTTCTTGCGCTCGTCCATCTCCTTGAGATACTTCTCCGAAAGCTCGAAGGCTGCGGTCCGTGCGGCCTCGTCCTTGGCCTCCTTGATCATCTTGCGGATCTCGCCCCAGGGCTTCTCCAGCACGGGGAACTCGCCCGAGGCGTAGGTCTTGATGATGTCCTGCATGGTCTCGGTGGCGGTCCACACCTTCTCGGTGGCGTCCTCATACTCGGCCACGACCTTGTCGATCTCGCCGAGGAGCTTCTTGACGGGCCCCGTGTCGAACTTGGGGACCTTGAGCCCGAACTGAGCTTGGGCGAGCTGCGGCACGAGGCACAGAAGCAGGGCGACTACGGCGGACTGGATCATCAAACGCATCGTCTTTCCTCCGGTTGTAGGTTTCCAGCACAACGTAGAGTCAACTATGCCCCCCGGGTCCCAGGGTCGTCAAGGAGGATCTTTCGAGAAGGTCCCGGCTGGGGGGCCGGCTACTTCTTCTTCCCCGGGAAGGCCCACCAGGCCAGGAGCTCGACGATGCGGTCCTGGACCCGCTGCATCCGGTAGGAAGTGGCGTTGGGGCCGTTCATCAGGATGGCGAACACGATGGAGCGGCCCGGTCCCCGCTCGATGTAGCCGGCCAGGGCAGAAATCCCGTCCAGCGTGCCGGTCTTGCCTCGGACCACGGCATTGACCCGGCCCATTCGGTCGCGCAGCGTCCCGCTCTTGCGCCCCTGAGCAAGGGCGTGGACGAACGGGCCGGCCACGGGAGGCCGGTTGGCGGCCTCGAGGAGAAGCCGGACCACGTGCGACGCGGAAAAGCGGTTCGCATCGAAAAGGCCCGAGCCGTTCTCGTAGCGGATGCAGGAAGCGGGCAGATGGAACCGCTCCAGCGTGCGGCGCAGCACCTTGAGGCCGCACTGGAAGGTGAGAGGTCTGCAACGCCCGGAGCCGGCCAGCTTGACGAGCTGCTCGGCCACGAAGTTCTTGCTCCAGACCTGCATGCGGCGGATGTCGGCAGAAAGGGAATCGGAGAGCAGGGACGCCACCTTCCGGACCGCCGTGGGGCACTTCGACGCGACCGGCAGGTCCCCCTTGACCTTGACGCCGGCGGCAATCAGGGTGTCGCGGAAGCAGCGGGCAGCAAAAACATCGGGTTCCGGCAGCGCCCGCCGGACGATCACGGGGTTCTTGATCCCCAGCTTGACCTCCCCCTCCAGCCGGATCACGACGTTGTCGGGTCCCTTGTCCACCGAGGCCAGCAGCTCCTTGTCCTTGGAGGGGGTCTCAACGGTGACGAGCCGGTTGTCGACGAGCAGCCCGGTGCAGGCGGGAATGGTCTCGACGCGCACGGCCGCACCGACATGGTCCCCCGGTCGGAGCACGAGCGTGACGGCACCGTCCTCGATGCCGACAGCCCCGACGTGAGGACGCCAGTGGGCATCGCTGTCCTTCTCCTCGTAGTGGGGGGCCAGGGTCTGCCGGTCGAACAGCGCTACGTCGAAGCTCAGTGAGGAGGCACAGGTGATTCCGGACTTGCGGACCTGGCGGGCCAGGGCCCGGAGGTCGTCCAGGGTCAGCCCGGGGTCCCCGCCGCCCACGAGGTATAGCGGGGCACACTCCCCATCACCGGCCATGACCCGGGTCTCCACCGTGTAATCCGGGCCGAGGTGCGCCAGGGCCGCCGCAGCCGTAAACAGCTTCGTGACAGAGGCTGGATTGAGCGGCTCATCCGCATTCTGACGGAAGAGGACGATCCCCTCCGGGTAGGCCACGGCCAGCACTGCAATCCGGGTCTGCGCGAGCTCCTTGTGGGCCAGCGCCTCGGCAATCCGGCCAGCGGGCTGTGCGGGCACTTCCCCGGTGAACGGCTCGGCGCAGGGCAGGCGCCGAGGCGTCGGAGAATCGGAGTCGGAAGAACCTTGGGCGTTCTCATCCGGACTCGGCTGCTCGGGGTCGTCGGCAGGCTCGTCGGCAGGCTCGTCGGCAGGTTCATCGGTGGATCCATCAGTGGCCCCGTCGGCCTTGCCCACCGGCTCCTCTCCGATCGGAAGGGGGGGAAGCTCTCCGGGCTGCTGGGCCAGGGAGGTTCCGCCAGACAGGAGCCAGAATAGCCCGGCAATGCCGACCAGCAAGGGCCGAGTGCTCAGCGAGCACGGCCGCTCCGTCGGCCTGTCCGCATGCGCTTCCCCCGCCCGGCTTCTACTTGCCCCGGCTGGATTGAATGTATCGATCGATGCGGTCCAGCGAGTCTTCCCGAGCATCCCGTGCATCCCCCTCGAGCCCGGTCAGGGCCTGCTCCCTGACCTTGCGAGCCTCGTCGGCCCGGCCGTGCAGACCGTACAGCAGGTAGAGATGGTTCGTCAATTCCTCGTCCCCGGGGCGGGATTCCAGGGCAAGCACGAGCGACCTCTCGGCCAGTTCGGGATAGCCGTTCTCCCCCAGCCAGCCGGTGACGCCATGGACGCCACGGGGCCCCGACTGAGCCAGTTGCTTCACCGTGTCGGCAGCAGGAGCGATCCCTTTGCCGCCTTTGGCTTCGAGGACCAGCCGTGCGATGGAGGCCGCTACCAGGGCAGGCCGCGTGCCGGCCGACGGCTCCCCTCGGAGAAGGGAATCGGCCTCACGGTCCACGTCCCCGAAGCGTCCGCCTGCCAGCAGGGCGTCGAACCTGAGTCCGTGGGCCGCCCGCTCCCCGGAGTGCTCCTTGACGAGACGTGCAGAGAAAGCAACGGCCTCCTCCTGGAGCCCCTGTTCGAGCTGTCGCCGGACGAGACGCTCACCGACCCGGAGATCCCGGGTCGATTCATATCCGGCGGCCAGCCGGGGGATGGATTCTGCTCCCTTGTTCTGCTGCGACAGCAGGTCGTCGAGCATCAGGAAATGGTCCGGTCTCGGGCGGTGAGTGATGGCCTTCTCGATGGCAGCCAGGGCCCCGGCCGTGTCTCCGGTGCGCAGCTTCCACGATGCCACGGTATCCAGCACCCCCTCGAGCTCGGGATGATCGGCAGCCAGGGGCTCCAGCACGGCTCCCGCCTTGTCCGGCTGGTCAAGCACGAGCAGCGTGCGGGCCTTGCCGAGCAGGACACGGGGCTCGTCGGCTCCTGCCCGTTCGTAGACGGCAAGGGCTTCCGAGGCCTGCCCCAGCTCGAGGAGGGTATCGGCCAGCAGGAGGTTCCCGTCGGTCGGGGCCCCGGCAGCCAGTGCCTGGCGCATGTCCTCGACTGCGAATTCCTTGACGCCGAGCCGGGCCTTCGTGACTCCGAGGCGGAACAGGAATGTGGGGTCGTCCCAGAGATTCCTCGCCTGCCGGAAGAGGGCGTACACGGATGCCTGCGTCGTCGCGGCCTCGGCCGCTCCGGCGAGGTAGATCGCCGCAAACTGCGTCAGCGTGACGGGTTGCCACTCAGTGGCCTCGGGGGAATCGATTCCGGGAGCGGCAACGACGGGCGACGACGCATCGCCGAGGCAGATTCCTGCGGCCCGGTCCCATGCCGGGGACTTAGCCGAGGACGACTTCAGAGTACAGGGGACGGCCGGCAGGTCGGCTGCCATGGCGAGGGCCAGCATGCAGGCAGCGGCCTCCACTCGGGTAACGGCCCCCCGGTCGAGGCGGGCCACCTCCGCTCCCGTCCGGAACTCCCCGGGCAGCTCATCCGGGGCCACCAGGCGAACAGAGCTTCTGCGGTGGCAGGCGGCAGAGAGCGCCTCCGCCGCTTGAGCGGGGGCCAGGGAAACGAGCGGAGCGACGAGGTCGTCGAGAGAGGCCGGATCGCCCCAGGGAACGGGCAGGCCAGCCTGAGTCAGGGTGCTGACGACGGAATCGGCCTCGTCGGAGCTCTTGAGGAGTGGAACGAGAAACCAGGCGGAGACGGCCAGGCCGGCGGTCACGATCACGCAGGCCAGGACCAGAAGCGACCGCCGCCCGGGCCGCCAGGCTTCCCTGCTCAGGGACGGGACGGCCGCAGGCACGATACCGGTCAGGCGCAGGCAGTGGGGACACCTCGGGGCGTCGCTCCCCTGGGCGGGAAACTCGACATTGCAGAGGGTGCAGACGTAGCGCTTCGGATCGCTCAAGACTCAGCTCTTGCTCTGGAACTCGATGAGCTCCAACTGGTAGAAGAGAACCAGGAGGTGGTACAGAGAATCCTTCTCTTCCGGCTTCCGGCAGAGCGTGGAAACGGCTTCGTTGATGCGGCCGATCCGCAGGGTCTGGCTCCAGAGCCGCTGCTCCTTGCTGGTCAGCGGGAGCACCTCCGGGGTGACATAGCTGCTGCGCTTCTCGCGAAGCAGGGCGGTTCCGAACTGCCGGAACATCGGCTCCAGCTCCTGGGCCGTCGTGTGCTTGCGAATCCCCTCGAGCACGTACCGGTACACGTTGGCATCGGCCGGTGCCATGTCGATGGGGCAGGGGATGCCGTCGAAGAACTCGTAGGTCCCCTTGGTCCAGGCGAATACCTGGAGGAACTTGGCCCGGAACTGCTGGTCGAGAAGCGCGTACAGCTCGTGGGGCTTGACGTACCCGAGCGAGACGAGCGCGTCGCCCAGCTTGCCGCCGAAGTCCCGGGACTTCTCGAGTGCCAGGTTCATCTGCTCCTCGGTCACCACCTCGCGGTGCAGCAGGAAGGAGCCGAGCAGCTCGTGCTTGAGGTTGGAAGCGATGTGCCGCGGCTTTCCCTTTCGGAAGTAGAACTCCTTCTGGGACGACCCGGCGCTGAAGCGCAGCTTCCCCGACAGGGAGCGGGACGCAACCTGGAAGAAGATCCGGACGAGCCCGGGTCTGGAGATGGTTCCGGAGTAGAGGGGAGTGACCCCGCGTTTCCGCAGCGTCTCGTTGGGGGAGAGGGAGCGAACCTCGGTGATGTCCCGAACCCGCTTCCACTCGCCGCCGTCGAGCTGGACGTACTCGTCCTCGGAGACCGCTCCGGTCTGCACGAGGTTGACGAGATTGCCGTAGTCGACGGGACCAAAGACGTAGCCGGAGGTGTTCCGCAGGCGGAATTCGTGCCCTTTGAGCGAGTCGGGGACCGGCGAGGGTTCCTGCCCCACCCTGGGGGAGGACTGCTCCCCCTCGAACCCCGGGGCCGGTGTGACCTGGAGCCGGGGAGGGGGAGTGGACGGCTCCGACCTGGGCTCGGGAGGTTTGGAATCCTCCGGGGGGGGAGACTCCTCGACCATGTCCTCGAGGATCGTCTCCACGGCAGTCCTCTTCACTCCGGGCGAGGTGGACGGACGCCCGCCCACCAGGGTCTGGACTGCTTCCGCGGTCGGGGCCTCGGGAGGAACCTCGGCGATGGCAGCGCGACCGGCCTCATCCCCGAACAGTGCGGCGAGGAACTCCTCGACCCGGCTGGAATCGACCCGTGCCTTCTTGGCGAACAGGTACTCCATCAAGTCGTCGTGGAACTCGAGCGCCGTGGAGTAGCGCTTGTCGCGGTCCTGGGCGAGTGCCCTTCTCAAGACCACGCGCAAAGGCTCCTCGATGAACGGGTATTTCTCAAACTTGCGCTCGACGTCGGCATCCCGGATGTTGATCAGCGTTTCCAGGTCGGTACGCCCGAGGAAGAGCCGCTTGAGAGTCAGTGATTCGAACAGGACGACGCCCAGAGAGAAGATGTCCGAGCGGTGGTCGATCTCCTCCCCTCGGACCTGCTCGGGTGACATGTAGCCGAGCTTGCCGCGAAGCACGTGCTTGGACCCCTTGGCATCCTGGGTGCGGGCCTTGGCCACACCGAAGTCCATCACCTTGACCTGTCCAGACCACGAGATGATGACGTTGGAAGGGGAGACATCCCGGTGAATGATATTGAGCGGCTTGCCATAGATGTCCCGGGCACGGTGGGCATAGTCGAGCCCCTTGCACACCTCGGCCACGGCGTGAGCCGCGATGGCGGGCGGATAGGTGGCCTTGCGCTCCGCACAGCGGGCCAGCACCTTGAGGAGGTCCCGGCCGTTCACGTACTCCATGGCGATGTAGAACTGGCTGTCCGCCTGCGCCAGCTCGATGGTCTGCACGATGTTGGGATGCTGGAGGACGGAGGAGAGCTTGGCCTCCTCGACAAGCATGTCGATGAACGCCTTGTTCCGTGCGTAGCCGGGCAGGATCTTCTTGACCACGACGATCTTCTCGAAGCCTTCGGCGCCGGTGAGGCGGGCCTTGTAGACCTCGGCCATGCCACCGCTGCCGATCTTCTCGAGAAGCTCGTACTTGCCCAGCGTCAGGAGGGGTTTCATTCGCTCCGCTCGCTTCCCTCAACGCTCCGATACAACATCAATGCCCGTCGGCAGGTATCCCGCCGATCGGTCCCCGCGTCTGCCGTCGCTGCGCGCGTCGCGATGCAGACAGCGGACTCCTCACCATGCCTGGCGCAGGATTCCTCTGAGAGCGTCTCACAGCCGTCCCTACACCCCGGCATCAGAAAAGATACTAGCAGACAGGCAATCGCCAAGGCAATTCTTCTCATTCGTCCTCCAGCCGGAGCACGAGTGCCGTAACGTTGTCGGGGCCGCCGGCCTGCAGGGCTAGGGCCAGGAGCGCCTTCACCTGAGATTCCGGCGAGTCGTTCTTCGCCATGGCCCGTTCGATTTCCGCCCCCGGGACGTAATCGCTCAACCCGTCCGAGCAGAGCAGGAACTCGTCTCCGCCGCGCACGCTCTTCATGGCGGTATCCACGACCACCTGCTCCTGGAGCCCCATGGCCCGAACGACGACGTTCTTGAGCGGGAACGAGTCTGCGTCCTCGAGCCGGACGAGATTCATCCGGACGTACTCATTGAACAGGCTGTGGTCCTTGGTGACCTGCTCCAGCGTGCCCTTGCGGAAACGATAGATGCGGCTGTCCCCGACATGTGCCACGAAGATGCTGCGGTCGCCGACCGCGAGGCCGACGATCGTGGTTCCCATGGTCTCGTATTGAGGGTTACGACGGGCCGTGTTGAAAATGGCCAGATTGGCTTCCTCCATGGCCCGCCGCAGCTTGAACTGGTCGTATGGAAGCTGGCGGGGCTCCAGGCCGGCCCGCTTGGCCCGCGTGAACTGCCCCTCAAGCAGTCGGTCCAACTCGGCACTGGAGTAAAAGCGCTGGATCGTGTTGGTGGCGATTGCCGAGGCCAGCTCTCCGAACCGGTGGCCGGCCATTCCGTCCGCCACCACGGCCAGATTCGCACCCGGAACCCAGAGGAACGTGTCCTCGTTGTTCGAGCGCATGTAGCCGGGATGGGTCTCGCCAAAGGCGACGCATTTCATGCGCACGACTATACACTCCGAATTGGGTCTTGAGAAGTGAAAAGCAGGACCGGAGCGGGGCGGGAGAGCGCCGGGTTCTTGCTTGTTGGCGCGGCTCCCGCGCCCGTGTATACTACCGTGCGGTGCGTTGCCACGGACGGTGGCTCTTGGGGGGACTTGATGAGGAACCTTGTCGTCTGCTGCCTGTTGCTCCTCGGCACGCTGGCGTGCTCGGAGGAATCGATCGTCTCGGGCGGGCCGGAGTTCTACTATCCTCCGGCCGAGACCGTGGAAACCGGAACGGGGGACGGGATCGTCATCGGCCCCTCGGACCTTGGCCCCCAGGACGGTGAGCTGGTCGGGGAGCTCGGCCCCGAGCTCGATGTCCAGGTACCCGACCAGAATGACGTCGTCCCGGATGTGACGCCCGTTGAGCCGGTCGAGCTGGCCGAGGAGAAGCCACAGCCGGACGTGCTGGACCTTCCCGACGCGGTCGAGCTCGTCGATGTCCCCGAGGTCGAGGAGGTCAAGCCGGAGGTCGTCGAGGTGAAGCCGGATTCCTCCTGCGTCCCGTCGTGCAAGAGCAAGGAGTGCGGCTCCGACGGCTGCGACGGCGTGTGCGGCTATTGCGCCTATGGGGAGGTGTGCAACCTCCAGGGCCAGTGTGTCACCAACAAGTGCGAGCCGCTCTGTACGGTGGAGCTGGACGGCAAGAGCGTGAGCAAGCAGTGCGGCCCCGACACGTGTGGTGGCTACTGCGGCATCTGCATGGGAGATGGGGAGAGCTGCGGGAAGGACGGGTTCTGCTACGGGGCCGGGTGCACGGGCGACTGCAAGGACAAGGAGTGCGGCTCCGACGGCTGCGGCGGCCCGTGCGGGTACTGCAAGCCGGACCAGCTCTGCAACGAGGAAGGCAAGTGCGTGGCGCATCCGTGCGGAGATGTGACCTCCAAGGCGAAATGCCTCGACCAGTACACGCTGGTCCAGTGCATCGATCTGGCGCCGGTGCAGACGAACTGCAAGAGCATCGAAAGCCACATGTGCGGTTGGAACAAGGCCGCCGGGAAGTTCGAGTGCGTGCCGGAGGAGGCCTGCGTGGCGAGCTGTCAGTTCGACGACGGAGAGCCCAAGGAGTGCGGTCCGGATGGCTGCTGGGGAAGCTGCGGGATGTGCCCGGTAGGCTGGGGGTGCGGCGGCGGCCTGTGCAAGCCGTCGGAAGGGGCCGAGTGCGCCTGGATCAACAGCTCGGCCGGTGCCTGCATCGCCGACGTCCGCTGGTTCTGCTCCGCGGGCAAGCTCTACAGCATCGACTGCCAGGCCCTGGGGAAGAAATGCGCCTGGAACAAGAACTTCGACTTCGGAAAGGGCGGCTATGACTGCATGTAGGACGGGGGCGTTCATGAACGTGTGGTGCGCTGCGGCGCTTGTACTGATCGGCATGTCGGCGTGCGGCGGTGGCAAGAAGACCCCGGACTGGGAATTCCGCTATGGCGACCTGGGGTCCGACAACGGGCTGCAGTTCGAGATTCCCAACCACATCTTCGACCTGGTCACCGAGACTCCGGCGCTCCTCCCGGACGCGGATGGCTACGTTCAGCCCGAGACGGAGGCCCCCGACGTCGTGTCGGACGGGGACACCGCCCCTCCCGACCCGGACGTGAAGAAGGACGTCCAGGAGGATGACGGGGCCTGCCAGCCGGCCTGCAAGTTCGAGGACGGTACCGAAAAGCAGTGCGGACCGGACGGGTGCGGCTCCATCTGCGGTTACTGCGACTGGGGACAGGTCTGCGCCGACGGACTGTGCAAGGAGTACTGCGAACCGAAATGCACGCTCCCCGATGGGACCAAGAAGCAGTGCGGGCCGGACGGTTGTTACGGAGAATGCCCCCCCGGCTGCTCCGACGGGTACATCTGCGGCGAGGACCAGCTGTGCTACCCCTTCTGCGACCACGATGCCAACTGCCTGGGCAAGGAGTGCGGCTCGGACGGATGCGGCGGAACGTGCGGGCTGTGCGGCATCGGCCTGGTCTGCGATGGGGAGGCGGGCAAGTGCATCCCGGACCCGTGCGGGGACGTTCCCAAGGACAAGGGGAAATGCACCGACGCCAACGTGCTCCAGGAATGCGTCGACGGCAAGCTCAAGGAGACCCCGTGCGCCAGTCTGGGAGCCGATTACTTCTGCAAGTGGGACGGCCCCACCCAGAAGTTCGTCTGCTCCCAGGGGTGCGTGCCCCAGTGCAAGTGGGACGACGGGACCCCAAAGGAGTGCGGGTACGACGGCTGCTACGGCGAATGCGGGACCTGCACCCCGGGTTGGACCTGCAAGTCGGGAACCTGCTACCCGGTGGCCGGTGCCGAGTGCGGCTGGATCACCGAGAAGGGCTGGTGCGATGCCGGCCTCCTCTGGTTCTGCGTCAACAACAAGCTTTACATCGACGACTGCCAGGCCAACGGGATGAAGTGCAGCTTCGATACGGGGACGGGGAAGTTCAAGTGCAAGTTGTAGCTGGAGGCAACCATGTGCCTGAAGAAGACGGTCGGAAGTCTCTGCCTGGCGGCTGCGGCCCTGGGGCTCATCGCGTGCTCGACCCCGGTGGGCTCGCAAGGTGCCGACGCTTCCGCTGACGGGCCCGGGAGCCTGCCCGACTCGGTCACGGTCCTGCCGGATGGCCGAACCGTGCCCCCCGACACGACGTTCCTCCAGGACCTCGATTGCCCGGGAGACGCTGCGTGCACCCCCGAAGTCCGTGCGGGGGAGCTTCCCCCAGTCGAAGACACCCCGCCGAGCGCCGGTCGGCTCGGGGACGCCTGCACCAAGAACGGTGACTGCCTGAGCGGCTTCTGCGTGCCCTCGGACATCGGCTACATCTGCACGGACATGTGCATCGACGACTGCCCGGAAGGATGGAGCTGCAAGGGAGTGGCCTACTCGGACCCCGACACCCTCTTCGTTTGCCTTCCCGACGTCGAGACCACTTGCGCCAGGGCGGGGGTGTGCAAGGCCGGCGAGGTGGCCACCGAGACGTGCGGCAAGTGCGGCAGCCGGGAAAGGACGTGCAAGGAGAACTGCCAGTGGGGGGAGTGGTCCAACTGCTTTGGCGAGGGGACCTGCGAGGCGGGGATGTCCGAGGATCAGGCCTGTGGCAAGTGCGGAACGCAGCAGCGTGCCTGCACCGACAAGTGCCAGTGGGGCGACTGGCAGGCCTGCCAGGACGAGGGGAGTTGCACGGCCGGTACCGTGGAGAACCAGCCGTGCGGAAACTGCGGGAGCCAGACCCGGACCTGCACCGCCGAGTGCGAATGGAGCGACTGGGGCTCGTGCCAGCAGGGGGGAGGATGCGCCCCCGGAGCTGCGGAGACGCAGGCCTGCGGGAACTGCGGAACCCAGGAGCGTACGTGCGGCCCCGAGTGCGCATGGGGCGAGTGGGGAGAATGTGGCAACCAGGGGGAATGCGCCCCGGGGGCCCTGGAAAACACGGTGTGCGGCGTGTGCGGGAGCCAGACCCGGACCTGCACGTCCAAGTGCGAGTGGAGCGACTGGGGCTCGTGCCAGGGCGGCGGGGTGTGCATGCCCGGGGCCTCGGATTCCATGACCTGCGGCAACTGCGGAACCACCCTGCGGCTCTGCACCGAAGCCTGCCAGTGGAGCGACTGGGGCCAGTGCACCAATGAAGGAGTCTGTACCCCGGGGGCCAACGAGTCGACGGCCTGTGGGAAGTGCGGATTCCAGACGCGCAACTGCACCGACTCGTGCGCGTGGAGCCAGTGGGGAAGCTGTGAGGGGCAGGGAGTCTGCGTCCCGGGTGACTCGGAGTACGAGGATTGCGGCAAGTGCGGGAAGCGGGGACACACGTGCACCGACCAGTGTGCATGGGGCATCTGGGGACCCTGCCAGGACGAGGGGGTGTGCTCGCCCGGCGACAAGCAGACCGAGGCTTGCGGCAAGTGCGGCTCCCGGGAACGGACGTGCACGGCCCAGTGCGGCTGGAGCACCTGGGGACCCTGTACCGGGGAAGGCGTTTGCTCGCCCAACCAGATGGAAAGCGCAGCCTGCGGCAACTGCGGCAACAAGTACCGCTTCTGTGCGGACAATTGCGCCTGGGGACCATTCGGGGCCTGTTCCGGGGAAGGCGAGTGCAGCCCGGGCACTACCAAGCCGTGCAACAACTGCGGGACGCAGACCTGCTCGGCCGGATGCAGCTGGTCTTCGTGCGCGCTGGGCAAGATGGACGGGTACGAGGAGAACGATGTCGAAGGCCAGTCCTACACCCTCCCGGGCATCACCGACGCGGCAGGAGACACGCAGAGCGTGGCGGCGAGCATCAACCCGGCGTATGACGCGGACTGGTTCAAGATCCACATCAGCGACACATCACTCCACTCCATCGACCCCAAGTTCACGCTGAGCGTGCCGGCGGGGCAGACCTACAAGATGTGCGTGACTTACAAGTGCGACAGCGGCAAGACCTTCAGCTCCTGCCAGAACATCTCGGGGGCGAACTCCATCTCCATCGGCGTAGGCGACTGCGAGTCCATCTGGCAGGGGGACGACGACTCCGGCACCGCCTACATCCAGATTGCGCCCATCAGCACCGGGTCCTGCTCCGACTACTCGTTGAAGTGCGAGGCGTAGGCGACGCTCCCGTCGATGACCGGGAGCCCCGCCCAGGTTCGGCTCAGCCCGCGAGCTCCGGGCATTTCAGCACGCAGGCAGTGGGGATGTCGCAGGTGGGAAGGGATTCGAGCGCGCACGACTTGAACACACAATCGAGGAACTTCCCGGTCTTCTCGCTCTGCGCCTCGCTCGTCGCGGCCAGGCAGGGGATCGTGCATTCCTGGTCGAGGGGGGAGCAGGCGGACATGCAGTAGAGTGCGTCCCCGCAGTCCTTGTCCCCCTGACCACCGATGCAGATGGCGGCTGCGGAGGAGCATTTTTCGATGATGCAGACGTAGAGCAGCGCCAGCTCTCCGGCCCCGCCCTTGTCGAAGGCCTCGAACTCGGCCGTGCATTTGGAATCCACGCAGGAGAGGAGATCGTCGACCTGGGTCATCTCGGCGTCCGAGATCCCTTCGAGGCACCCGCCCTGCGGAATCGGCTTCCCCGGGGACCAGGTCTTCATGTCCACGAGGCAGTGCAGCCCCTCGTAGCAGGTGGGCCCGGCTGCAATCTCGGGAGCCGATTCATCCGGTGCGACCTCCGGGGAGGCCGTGTCCCCGGCGACCTCGGCCGTGTCGGCAACCCCGGGGAGCTCCGCAGCGGCGTCGGCGAGCGGGCCGTCCTCGATGCGCAGGTCAGCGACGTCCGGTGCCAGAGTTTCGATCTCGGCCCCCTTGTCGATGCATGCGGTCCCCAAAAGGATTGCGACCAGGACGGACAGGAATTCTCGTCGCATTGTCATGCTCCTGCTGTAGGGTCGAACGACGGTCTGTAGCGGGCGCGGCTACTGGTTGCGCGCTTCTTCGAGGGCCTTCTGGAGCTCGAGCTCCTTGGTCTTGAACTCGGTTTCGAGCTTCTCGACTTCGGTGCGGGTGGCGGCCTCGATCTCCTGCTTCTTCTTCAGCGCGTCGGCATTGGCGGATTCGACCACGCCCTGCCCCTCTTCCTCTAGGGCCTTGATCTGGCTGGCGAGCAAGGCCTTGCGCTCCTCGATCTGCTTGTCGTAGATCGCCTGGAGATGTGCGGCGAGCTTCGTCTGAGAATCCGCATGATCCTTGAGCCAGATGGCAAAGGATTCCACCGGGATGCCGTGCTTCTTGCAGGCGTCCTGCACCTTTGCCAGATGAGCCTCGGGCGTCGGCTTGTCCAACTGAGCCAGCTCGACGGCCAGGTCCTTGAGGATCCCGTCTGCCTTCTCGTCGGCCAGCTTCTCCCGGCAGCCTGCCAGGCACGCCAGCGCCACGAGAACGAGGATGAGCTTTCCACCAGCCATGCTTGCGCCCCCCCAGGCAACCAAGTCCAAAGATACACCCGGTTAAGCTGGCACAAGAGGGGCGGCGTGTAAAGCGAAAAGTGGCGAATTCCACCCGCCGGTCAGTGGATCACGCGGAACCTGGACTTCTCCCGGCGACGAGCCAGCTCCTGGAGCCAGGTCTTGAGCTTTCGGGGGCGCCAGCGCCCCGTCAGCATGAGCCATCCGGCCAGCATTCCGCCGGCCTGCACGAAGAAGATCGGGTTGTTGCCCGTGAGGAACAGCAGCGCCTCCAGCGCGGCCAGGCAGAAGAACACCCACTTGCCCTTGAACGGAGGCGATCCGAAGACGGAGACGGGGGTTTCCCCGAATACGACCCAGAACGCGACCAGAAGCGCAAACGACGAAGCGTGGCTGCCCAGGTAGGGCACCGCCAGGGTCGAGGGCCAGAGCACCCCGGCACCGGCATGCAGGAGCCCGCCGACCACGCCGGCAGCGACGTAGAAGAAGAGGAAGTGCGTCGGCCTCCAGCGGCGGGCGAAGATGCCGCCCAGGCTCCACAGGATAGCCAGATCGAACAGGGCACCGAATGCGTCCGGGCGGGCATGGAACGGGAGGTGGGTGAGCACCACCCAGACGTGGCCGGACGACACGGCCCGGGCCGAAAGAACCACATAGTCGAGCAGAGGGAGGTCCCCGGCGATGACCACGACCAGGTAGAGGGCCGCCTGAAGGATCAGCAGCACCCTCACGAGCATGGGTAGGGCAAGAAACGATGCTTTGAGGCGGGCCCCGATGGACTGGCGTGGGACCCAGGGGTTGGGGCCGTAGGGGCTCCAGCCCGTGTGGAGGTGGCGCAGGCCATGCCCCTCATCCGGCTCAGAGGGCTTGCAGGCGCACGAGTCCGGAGGGAGCCGGCCGGTCATTGAGCGACCTTGGGCTGGAACGAACGCCTGCGGTGATCGATGAGCTGGGCCGCGATACTGACTGCGATCTCGGCCGGGGAGGAGCTGCCGATGGAAATCCCGACAGGCATGCAGACGCGCGCCAGGGTCTGGCCGGAAACCCCTTCGGCCTCCAGGCGCCTGCGAAACTCAGCGGCCTTGTTCTTGCTGGCCATGATCCCGAGATACGGAGAATCCGTCTTCACGAGACGGTCGAGCAGCTCGAAATCGGAGGCATGCGATCGGGTCATCACCAGGACGGCCGTGCGGGCCAGCCTGGTAAACGAGCTCAAGGCCTGCTCGAACGGCTGGCAGAGCACTCGTACGCCCGTGGGGAACGCGGCGGGATCCGCCCACTCGGGCCGGTCGTCCACCACGGTCACCCGGAACTCGAGCCCGACCAGGAGGGGAGCGAGAGCCCGGCTGACGTGGCCGCAACCGAAGATCGCGACCTGGTAGCCGGACAACATGGGCTCCACGAACGCGACCATCCGACCGCCGCAAATCATGCCGACGTCGTTCTTGAGATCGATGTGCACCAGCCGGGGACTCCCCTGCTCGAGGACTTCCCGGGCGTCCTGGATCAGGCGGTGCTCGACGGCACCGCCGCCCACGGTTCCGGAAATGCTCCCGTCTTCATACACGAGCATGCGGGCCCCGGGAGACTGGGGAGCGCTGCCCACCGTCTCGACCACCGTGACCATGGCGAAGGCTCTGTCCTTCGACAGCGAGTCCACGAGCTGATTCCAGATTTGTGTCATGTCGGTCTCCTCTGCCGGATTCTCAGGGAGCCTCGTCGAGCTCTACCACCAGAATCCAGGGTTCGCCGGCCCCTCGCTGAGCCGTGCCCGAGAGCTGCACGCAGATCACGGTGGCATTCTGACCACCCCGCTCGGGCCGCACCGGCTCCCCCGACTTCCCGGTCACCTGCTCCACGAGCTTGTCCGGCCCGTCGTAGAAGCTGACGGTCATGTCCACGTTGCGGGGGGGCGTCACCGTGAGCCGGGGAACGGGAGCCTCCAGCCGGATGCAATCCGTGTCGCCGGCCAGGGCCAGGTACCCCTTCATCTGTCTCGAGGCGCCGACAAGCAGCGTGGCATCCTCGGGACGGTTGTTCGGCTCCAGCTCCATCCCCTTGGTCTGGACCAGCGAGGACTGGAGCGTGTAGGTGGCCCCGGCGTTGAGCCCGGCTCCGGACAGCCTCACGACGATGGGATGGACCGGCAGCGCGAGATTGGGAACCACTTCCCCCTCCCCCTTGCCTCCGGTGTCATACCGCCCGAGCGGCGTGCGCCCATCTTCTTCGAACAGCTCGAGCACGGGGTCGATTCCCGGCACGCCGGTGAGCTGGAGGCGGAAGGCCGGATGCTCGTCCTCCGGGTCCGGAGAGGGAGCCTCCGCCGGGGCTCCGGCCGCTCCCGGACCTCCAGCCGCCGCCCCTTCCCCCGCAGATGCGGCTCCGGCATCCGGTGCCCCCTGCCCTGCCCCTTCGGCACCGGGCTCGGCGCCGGCGTCGTCGTCCGGCATGCTCAGGTCGGGAGGCTCGATCCGGAACCAGTCCTCGTCCCCCTCGAAGGCCAGCCAGCCGGACAGCGCCTCGTCCAGGTAGAGCCTCAGGGCCTGCTCCGGCGTGCCGTCCGGCTCCACCTCGGTGCGCTCCTGGAGCGGCTGGACCTCGACTGCGAGCGAGTACTCGCCGGCAATCGGCTTGCCCCCCTCCGGAGCAGACACGCGCAGGTAGTAGGAGGACGATCCATCCAGGACCGCCACGTTCGGAATCACGAGCTTCTTTCCCTTGGCCGTGGCAACCGACAGGAGCTCGTCCCGACTCTGCGTATGGATCGACAGCACGAGCCCGGCCCCCACCGGAGGAAGCAGCTCGACCGCGAGCCGGCTTGTCCCCGGGGTCACCTTCAGCAGGTCGGCCTGAAACCAATCCTGATCGTCGGCCCGCTGCATGACGCCCGACACACGGGCCGGCAACGTGAGCAGCTCGGCCTTGAGATGATCGTCGTTCGGCTCGGTCTCGACACCGGCCCGGGCCTCCTCGAGAACGAGCGTCAGGGTGTAGCTCTGCGGCTTGGAGACGGCCACCTTCTTTCCCACGGGGTAGACGTGCAGGAAGTAGCTGCCGTTGGCCAGCCGGAAGTTGGGCAGTTTCTCCCCCCTCCCTTTGCCCGAATTGTTCAGCGATACCAGGAGCTCGCGCCCCTTGAGCCCTTCACGATACAGCTCCAGCGAGAGGTCGAGCTTGCCGGCCGGCGACAGGTCGAGCTGGAGCACCCGGGGATGCTCCAGGTCCACGTCGAGCCGATACCAGTCGTGGTCGGGTCCCCCCTTCTCCCCGTTCGGGCCGATGCTCCCCCTCACCGTGCCGTGCACCGCGACGGTCTGGGCAGCTCCGGCATCGTTGTTGGGCTCCGTCTCATCGGCCACGACGGGCTCCTTCACCGCCGGCTCCACGGGCCGCGGCACCTCGACTCGCGGCGGCAGCTCGATGCGCAGCGCCATCTCCTCGTCCGAGAGGAACTGCGGGCGCACCACGGTCGGCGCGCCGCTCTCTCCCGGACGCTGCGCCGTCAGATTGAGGGCCTCCCGCTGCACGACCCCCTGCGGTGCCCTCTCCTCGCTGCCGCAGGCGCAAAGCCCCGTCGCAAGAACGGACAGGAAGAGAAGCCGGGAAAAGCGCACGGGGAGCATTACTTCGCCTGGTTGTAACGCTTGATCACTTCGGGAGTCACGTCGAGGGAAGGCTGGAAGTAGAGCACAGTCCCCTCGGACCGGTCGAGGATGAGCGTGAACCCTTCGCTCAGCGCCAGGTCCTGGATCACCTCTCCCATCTTCTTGAGGATCGGCTCGAGCAGCTCGGCCTTCTTCTTGGCCAGCGTGGTCTGGTTGTCGACGTAGAGCTTCTGGAGCTCCATCATCTCCTTTCTATACTTCTCCAACATATCTTTCTTGCCCGCCTCTGACATGAGGGGCATCTGCTTCTGCATGTCCTCTTCCATTTTCTGGACTTTCTCGACTTTGGTGTCCAGCTCCTTCTGCTTCTGGGCGGTGAGCTTCTCCAACTTCTCCTTGGCGGCCTTGCCTGCCTTGGTCGAAGCGACCGCGAGCTGGAGGTCGACGACGCCGATCTTCGTCTGGGCCGAGGCCTCGTGGGCCGTCAGGGCCGTCGCGACAAGCAGAACTACCAGACCGATGCGGTTGAAACACCTCATGAGCGACTCCTTCCACGCGTTCTCAAGGCCCGCGCTTCTACCGGAAAAGGCTGCAGGCGTCAACATCCTGCAGCTACCCATTGCCGGTCTCGACCTCGATACAACAGTTCCCGCCCACCTCCCGGGCCTTGAGCAACGCTTCCTCGGCCAGCTGGAGCATGAGCTCGACGGACGGCTCCTCCAGCCCTCTGGCCGGGTAACTGCACAGCCCGAGCGAGGCGGTGAGCGGCACGGTCCTGCCCGACACGACGAAGTGCGAGCCCCGCATCTGGTCCAGGATCTTGGTGGCCAGCACCCTCAATCCGGAGCGGGGGGTCCCCAGCACCAGGACGGCAAAGCTGTCGGCACCGTTTCGCATGACCCAGTCGGTGCGGCGGCTGACGGCCTGCAGACGCTTGCTCACCTCGGCCAGGACCAAGTCGGCAAAAGCATGCCCGTATTGCCGGATGATGGATGCATAGTCGTCCACCTGGATGAGGAGAAGACCGACCGGTCGATCGTAGCGCACGGCCCAATCGAGGAGAAACCGGCCGTGCTGGAAGAGGATCTTGCGGGCCCTGGCACCGGTTACGGGATCCTGGTCCTCGCGCTCCCACAGCTTCATTCGGGTATCGTGAAGGTCGACGAGCGTCTCGGCGAATGCGGCCAGGGTGGGGCCGACCCCGTTGCCGATGATCCGCAGGGCCGCAACGGCCGGGGCCGCGGCACCGGCCCGGTTCTTCTCGAGCCCGTAGAGGTCATTGAGCCGCAGAATGCGCACGGAATCGGAATCGCACAGCAGAGCCTCGGTGCGAAGCGTCACGGCGACGGCCTCCTCGAGCCCGTTGACCGGCTCCCTGGAGCAGGCGTAGGCCTGGTCGAGCTTCCACCTCAGGCGGGAGTGGGTGATTTCAGGATTCGGGAGGGCCGAAGGGACCAGGCCGGCCTCGAATCCGCCGCGCACGATGCGGAACTGCTCGATCCGTTCCCGCTTCTCGGCAACCAGCTTCTCGAAGGCCGAGGCAGCCCCGGGGGTTGCAAACGGAGCGGTCCTGAACGAGTTGTACATTCGGGCCGCCACGGATTCCAATTCGACACAGACATCGATCGTCTGGAGCATGTCTCCACCTCGGCACGTCCCGTGCGGGGCTCGACGGGCGACGGCATCATACCGCGGTCACCGCGGGTCCGGCAAACAAAACGGATTGTCCGTGCACACCGCCCGCCGGATGGCACGGAAGTCCTTGCGCCCCGGCCAGAGGCTCACTGCACGGGTGATGTGACGCCACGCCTCCTCCTTCCTGCCGGCAAGCCGATACAGCTCGGCCAGATTCGCATGGGCCGTTCCGAATCTTGGATGCCAGCGGACCGCGGTTTCCAGATGCTGAATCGCCCGACCCAGGTTGCCGTTTCGGGCCCGACAGACGCCGGCTGCCACGGCCGTGTTGACATCGGGGCTCACGCTCAGAGCCCGCTCAACAAGTCCGCAGCCGGCCTCGATATTCCCGGATTCGATCTCGTCGAGCCCGCGCTGGAGGGCGGCCCCGCTGTGCCACGGGTCCAGGAGAAGAGCGGTCCGGTATCCCCCGTTCACGTACAGGGCATCGACCGAGACCATCCACAACGGAGCTGCTGCCAGAAACAGCGCGGCCGGCCAGGCGAGCCATCGGGCAAATCGGCGGACCGTCGAGTCGTCCCCCTCTTCCCCCCTCGCCGTGGTCCCCGGAGCCGGGGCGCAGGCCAATCCGAGCCAGAGGAATGCCAGAATACGGCCCGGATAGTGTGCAAGCGAAACCGAGCCCGTCGCGCACACCCCGGCTGCGATGATGCCCGCCGCTGCCAACCCCGCCTGACCGAACCCCGAGCCCCCGGCCCCGAACCCCGCCCTTACGGCCCTCGCCAGCGCGTACCCGAACAACAGGAGCAGCACCAGCGGAGGCAGCAGCCCCCTTTCGACCCACAGGTGAAGCCACTCATCGTGCGCATGCCGGGCGTTGGTCCAGAGTGGGAGCAGGTCCGGGGCTGCCGCCACGGTCCTGGCCTGGTGCTCCAGGAAGCACCCCGGGAACGCTCCGACGCCCTGCCCCGTCAGCGGCTGTTCCAGCGCACAGTCCAATCCGACTCGAACCAGGTAGAGCCGCCCCTCCCCCCAGGTCACGGTTGCCGCCAGGATGATCCCTGCCAGCACCCCGGCGGCAAGCAGCGGCAAGACGACCCTCGTCCCCGGCCATCCTCCCCGGCCGGGCCGAATGCGCAGCCACGAAAGCCCCATCGACGCCAGCACGACCACCACGCCCGCAGCGGCCAGCCGGGCCGTGACCGACGGCACGAGCGCAAGCAGGAGAACGGCGCCTAGGCTGGCCGCCACGGCCAATCCACGGGCAACCCCCCGAAGCGAAAAGGTCCCCCACAGAGCGGCTGGAAGCGCCATGGCCACCAGCTCGGCCGCGAGGTCTGGATTCCCCAGCGTCCCCCCTCCGGCCAGCAGGGCGTACCCCAGCAGCGGTCGGCCAATCACGACTTCGATGGCGGCCGGAACCACCACGAGGAGAATCGTGCCGCTACCCCAGGCAGCCAGCCGTTCGCCGAACCGCCCCTCCTGTGCCGACGCCCCAGCGACCAGGAACACCGCCACTCCGACCAGGTCCAGGTGCGATGCCAGAACCGCCTGCCGGGCCGATGCCGGGAAGAGCACCGACGGCAGTGAAACCGCCAGATACGACAGGGCGAGGATGAGCCCGGGATCCGGTGCGGCAAGCCGGGGCCGAACCAGGGCCACGGCCAGCACCACACCGGCCACCAGCGCCTTTGCCGGCGCAAACGACGAGAAGAACGGGAACGCGGCCAGCGCCACGGCCGGCACCAGGAAGAGCAGGAGCGCCCCCTTATTCCTCATTCCATTTCCCTGCAGGTTGGCGCGGTCGCCTGAGGCGCCTGGAAACCCACGGATCGGAGCGAAGCTCCCCGGCCTTCCATTCTAGCTCCGCCCGCCGGTGCGGTCGCCTGAGGCGTGTTAAGACTAACGGAATTCTTTGGGTTGGCGCTGGTAGAGGATCTCCTCGCAGCGGCGCTTGGTGACGAGGTCGCTCTCCCTGGGAACGGCACGGGCGAGGTACTCGTCGACCCTCTTGCTGGGAGAGATCTGGAATACCCGGGTGGCCTCGGCCGCCAGCGAAGGAGTGCCTTCCTTCATCACCTTGTACAGGCGGTCGAACGCGGGGAGATACTCAAGCCCGACGAGGGCGGCGGTTGCGGTAAGGGAGGTGAGCGCATCGCCCTGGTCCATGAGCTCGGCGAGCTTGGGCAAGACGGCCTCGACGTCGATGGAGCCGAGAAGGAACGCAGCATCGCGCTTGTCGTCGAGGTTGCCGTCACGCACCACGTCCACGAGCTTCTGGAGAGCGGCCTCATCGCCGAGGTTGGCGAGGGCGAACTGCTGGTAGAGCTTGAGCGCGTTGGAGGTCTCCTGCACCGCTCCGATTTGAGCGGCCAGCTCCCGGCTTCCGACCTTGCCCAGGGTGAAGTACGCGGTCTGCTTGTCGTACAGGTAGTACATCCGATAGAGCCGCTCGAGCAGGGCCGGAGCGGCCTCCCCCAGTTTCCAGTCCCGGATGTTGCGCATGAGCGTGCCGAAGCAGTCGTACGAGCAGGTGTGGATCATGTACTGGACGCTGGTCCGGAAGTCCCCGAGCTTGTCGGCCGGATACGGAGCGAGGAGCTGCAGCGTGCTCGCATAGTCCCCCGACGGCTGGCGGAGGTAGGACAGCAGGTAAGGCAGTGCCGATGCGTCCTTCTGCTCCGCGAGGAACCGGATGCCCCGCTCCACGATGCGCCGGAACTTGGGGTCTTTGTGCACAAGGAGCTTGTCGAAGATGAGCTGGCGGTACTTGCCGAAGTCGATTCGGTTGAGCGCGATGACCGCGTCGAGCGACACGAAGGGGTTGTTGCCTGCCGCAAGCTCCTCCAGCTTCGGTTCGGCCTTGGCGGCCTTGATACGGCCGAGGGCCACGGCCGCCTCGGAGCGCACGTAGTCGTTGGAGTCGGCCAGAGCGGTGATGAGACCGTCGACGGCCTCCGGCTCCCGGGCTTCGATCTCGCCCAGGGCGAAGGCGGCGTTGATGCGCATGTAGGCCTTTCTGTCCTTGAGGAGCCCGATGAGGATGGAGATGACCTCCTTGCGGTCCCCGAGCTTGGCCAAAGCGATGGCCGCGTTGTTCAGGTGGCGGGCGGTCTGGGTGGTCTGCATCACCTCCTTGAGCATCTTGCGGGCACCGGCGCTGCCGATCTTGCCCAGGGCGAGGATGACGCGGTTCTTGGTGTGCACGTCCCGGCCCACGAAGAACTTGGACAGGAGGTCGGTGGCCTCCTCGGCCTTGAGCTCGCCGAGGTACTCGACGACCTGGCTGCCGCTTCCGGTCTCCTTCTTGAGGACGTAGAGGAAGGCATCCACGAGGTCGTCCCGGTCGGCCTTGTTGCGCATGTCCCACATGGCGGCAAGAGCAGTCCAGGCGTAGGTCTGGTCGTCCCCCTTGACCAGCTTCATGAGCAGGGGCATGGCCTTGGCATAGCCGACTTCGCCGATGGCGGACACGGCCGCTGACTTGACGGTGTAGCTCTCTTCCGGGTCTTCAATGCGCTTGACGAAATGGGGGCCGAAGCCCGGGTCGGCCAGGTTGCCGAGGCCGACGAGGGCCTGCATCCGGACCATCTCGTTGCGGTCGGCCAGGGCATCGACCAGGGCTGAAGCGGCCTCGGGGTCACGCACCTGGGCAAGAACCGAGGCGCAGGTCTGGCGGATTCCGTCCGAGGCGTTGTCCAGCAGCCCTCGAACCAGGGCCCGGGTGGCCTTGCGGCCCAGGGCCGTCAGGTCGGGAGTGGCGGGCATGAGCTCGTCGGTCAGGTTGATGAGCAGGTCAGGCTCGTCCGGCAGGCGGCGGAGGATCTCCTTGCGCTGCTTGTCGAGCTCCTGCCAGTTGTTCCCGTACTCACCTCCGGACTTCTGCCCGTACTGATTGCCGTCCCAGGGATTCTGCGAGTACTCGTTGGCCTGCCACTGGGACTCGGCCGGCTCATACTGCGCCATCGCAACCACGCTGCCGGCAAGCACGAGCAACGCCAGATGCCACCCTGTGACGAATCGTCTGATTCCGTTCATCCTGTCCCCCTTGTCATCCTCGATTCGGACGAAGCGTTCCCACTCTAGTCAGTCCGGATCATTCCGTCAACGCCGTTCGCCCTGTTCAATTCCGCTTGGCAGGAATCGCAAGCGTGCCTACATTCGAATGCCGACCGTGCGCAGGGGGTGGCTTCCCCCCGGGGAGGATGTATGACGGATGGAGGACGATGCGAGGTCCGGCCGGCTCCGCAGCAGGAGAAGGTGGACAAGGGGCGGCGACGGTTTCTCTGGGTGACCGGAGGCCTGGGGCTGGCGTGGCTCGGCTTGTCGGCCTATCCGGTATATCGCTACATCGCACCTCGACCGGCACCGGACCCGTTCGGCAAGGAAGGGCGGGCTGCGGTGAACAAGGTCGCCCCGGCCGACGTGGCCGCCCCGGGCTCGGGTGCCAACGGCTCCTACGGACAGAGAGGATGCATCGTGTTCCGCACCACCCAGGGGGAGCTGCGGGCATTCGACTCCAAGTGCACGCATGCCGGCTGCAACGTCAACTTCGCAGGGGACAGAATCTCGTGCCACTGCCATGGCGGGGTCTATGACTTCGAGGGAAAGAACGTAGCAGGTCCGCCTCCCAGGCCTCTGACACCACTTTCGGTCTTCGAAGAGAACGGCGTGCTTTACGTGGCACCGGCCGAGAAGAAGCAGGAGGTGTAGCCGTGGACGAATCCACCCGCGACGCCCGCTTCCACGCTGTTCCTGAGGAAGCCGAGCAGGCCCTGCCGTGCGCCGATTCCTTTGCCGGGAAGGCATCGAGAGCCTTCCTGCGCCGAGTGCCCATCTGGCCGGTCATCGACTTCCTCGCCCGAAAGAAGGTGCCGCAGCACAAGCACAGCTTCTGGTACACGCTGGGTTCCATGGGGCTGTTCTTCCTGCTGGTGCAGATCGTGACGGGCGTTCTCCTGATGATCTACTACAGCCCGAGCCAGCCCTGGTCGTCGGTGCAGCGCATCGTGATGGAGATCCCGTTTGGCGGGCTCATCCGCAGCATCCACCACTGGAGCGCCAACCTCATGCTGCTGGCGCTGTTCGTGCACCTGTTCAGCACATTCTTCATGAAGGCGTACCGGCCCCCCCGGGAGCTGACGTGGCTTACTGGTCTGGCCCTGCTGGGGACGACCATGTTCCTCGGATTCTCGGGCTACCTGCTGCCCTGGGACGACCTCTCCTTCTTCGCCACCCGGGTGGGCATCAGCGAGCTCGAGAAGATGCCGGTCCTCGGCCAGTGGATTGCCGGGCTGGTCCGGGGAGGACCGGACGTGACGGTGGATACCATCGGGCGGTTCTACCCGCTGCACGTGGTGGTGCTGCCGCTGCTGCTGCTTTCGATCCTCGGGGTGCACCTCTTCTTCGTCCAGGTCCAGGGGGTGAGCGAGCCGGACAGCTTCCGTGCGCTCCCGCCCGAGAAGAAGAAGTACCACAAGTTCTTCACCGAGTACCTGGTCAACGAGATCCCGATCTGGATGGCGCTGACCGCGCTCCTGGTGGCCTTGAGCGCCCTGTTTCCCCGGGTGCTGGCACCGGAGGCGGACCCCGGGGCCGCGGCCCCCGAGGGGATCAAGCCCGAGTGGTATTTCATGGTTCCGTTCCAAATGCTCAAGCTCTTCCCGGGCAGCCTGGAATTCCTGGGCATGGCGCTGACCGGCCTCATTCCGGTGCTCTTCCTGGTCGTGCCCTTCGTCGACCGGACGGTGCCAGCGGATCGGCGGGGGCAGATGGTCGCGCGCATCGGGATCGGGTTCCTCGCGTTCCTGGTCGGGATGACGGTCTGGGGTTGGATGAGCTGAGGGGGAAGGACGATGAACTACCCGGTTTGGGATATTCCGTTTCTGGGTGCTGGAATGGTGGTCGCCATCATCGCCATCATCCACGTGCTCATCTCGCACTTTGCCGTCGGCGGAGGGGCATTCCTCTTCGTGGCCGAGCTGTGGTCCAACCGCCAGGCCGACGGGGAGCGCATCCGCACCTGGCTGCACAAGTACGCCACCTTCTTCCTGGTCTACACGACGGTGTTCGGGGCCATGACCGGCGTGGGAATCTGGTTCTCTATTCAGCTTGCGAGCCCGGAGGGGACCAGCCTGCTCATCCACCAGTTCGTGTTTGCGTGGGCCATCGAATGGGTGATGTTCCTGGGCGAGCTGACCCTGTTGTACCTCTACTACTACGGGTGGAAGACCAACTCGCGAAGGCTGCAGGTGTGGCTGGCGGGGCTCTACTTCGTCATTGCATGGGGCTCTCTGTTCGTCATCAACGGCATCCTGACGTTCATGCTGACGCCGGGCGGGTGGACGCTCGAGAACACGGACATCGTGGCCGGCTTCTTCAATCCGGGGTACGTCCCGTCACTGCTCATCCGGACGCTGGTGATGTTCCTGGTGGCGGGGCTGGGAGGGCTGCTCATCGCGTCCTTGATGGAGGGGGAAGAGGACCTCAAGGAGCGCATCGTTCAGTTCTCCAGCCGCTGGGTGCTGCCTGCTGCGCTGCTGCTGCCGGGGCTGTTCTACTGGTACTGGACGACGTTGCCCGTCAACACGGCCCGGCTGATGGCGGCCGGGGCCACGGGGCTGGGAGGGGGACGGCTCGAGGTCATGACGCTCTTTGCCGTGGTGACCGGAGTGGCCGGCATGCTCATCGTGCTCGGCTCCCTGCTGTTCCAGGCCCGGCCTCGGGCGCTGACGTTTACCGCCGCTCTGTCGCTGTTCATCGTGGCGCAGGTGGGCTTCCTGGGCGGCGAGTTTGCCCGGGAGATGGCCCGCAAGCCATACGTCATCTATGACACGCTCTACTCCAACTCGCTGTGGAAGCACAAGGCAGCGGAGCCGGGGTACCTCCGGCAACCGTACCTGTCGCTGACCCGCTGGGACCCGGACGTAGTGCCCCTGACCCCGGAGCACGGGGAATGGGCCTTCCGCCTCCAGTGTGCAAGCTGTCATACCCGTAACGGCTACCGCGGGATCATCCCCCGAACGGCCTCCTGGACCGCCCTGTCCGGCTTCAAGTGGCTGGAGACCATGGATCAGCAGGGGGTCATGCCCCCGTTCGTGGGTACCGCCGAGGACCGGGCCGCCATCTCCGCCTACGTCCAGTCGCTGCACGGAAAGACCGTGACGGCACAGGCGATCCTCGAACAGGCCCGGGCTGAGGAGGACGCCGCAAGGGCGAAGGCCGCCAAGGCGGCGGAGGTGACCCCATGAACCCGTTCCTGCTGGCAACCGGACTGTGGGATTCTCTGCCGCTCCCCTCGCCCGACCCGCTCGGGTATCCGGTCCCTGTCGAGCTGCTGAGGGGACTTTCGTACCTGACCCTGACCCTGCACTTCCTGGCCATGCACTTCACGCTGGGGGGGGTGATGCTGTGGCTGTGGCTGCGCCTGCGAAAACCGGCGCACGCGGACAGCCTGTCGAGGTACCTGGGCAACGGGCTGACGCTCGGGTTCTCCTACCTGGTCACGCTGGGGATTCCGCCCCTGCTCTTCCTCCAGGTCACGTACGGGCAGCTCTTCTACAGCTCGTCGGTGCTCATCGGTGCCCACTGGATTCTGGTGGTGCCCCTGCTGATCGTGGCCTACGGTCTGTTCTACCTGCACAAGCTGACCCGGGAGCGCAAGCCGTCGGCGCAGTGGATCTACCTGCTCATCGCGTTCCTCGCCATGCTGACGATCGGGTTCTTCTACGTGAACAACCTGACGCTGATGCAGGCCCCGGAGCGGTGGATGGACCTGTACCATCTGCGCCCCAACGGCCAGGCATTGAACATGAAGGATCCGACGGTCGTGCCCCGCTGGCTCACCTTCCTCTCGCCGGCCCTTGCCGTGGCCGGGCTCGGCCTGATCACAGCCGGAACCGTGCTTCGGCGCTGGCGGGAAGACGAAAAGGGGCGGGCGTTCCAGTCCCTGGGAATCAAGGCCTTCCTGGTCTCTGCCGCTGCCACGGCCGCGTTTGGAGCCTGGTTCATCCTGCGCCTGCCCGACCCGGTCGTTGCCCGAGTCCGGGAGATGCCCCTGCTGCTCCCCGTCGCCGGTGCCGGAGTCGCCCTCTTTGCGCTGGCGGCTCTCCTGGCGTTCCTCGCGTCCCGCAGCCGCTCCCTGGGACTTCCAATCGCGGCGCTGGTCGCGGCCGCGCTCAGCCTGTCCGCCCTGGTCGGGCTGAGGGACATGCTGCGCCTGTCCTACATCGCCCCCTTCTTCTCGCCAGCGGACGTGCCGGTCCATGCCCAGTGGACGATGTTCTTCCTGTTTGCCGGCACGCTGGTGCTCGGGCTCGCGCTCGTCGTCGGCCTCACCGCCGCCGTGGTGGGAAACCTGGTGCGCGGGTACCGGGGCAGCGAAGGCTGAACCCAGCTTGCTACCCTTCACAGCCGGCTGCGGCAGCGAGCAATAGACTGCCTGTCCTACGGGCCGAATGGAGGAATCGAGGGATTGGGCAGTATCGGCACTTCCATCGGTGGAGCGCCAAGCGGCGGGTGCTTGAAGGCCGAAACGCCCCATCCGAGTCCCGCACTCCACCCGAGGGAAATCTCGATCTCTTCCTCTACCCGGTCTCCCGAAAACACGTCATTGCCGAGCTCGGCGCTCAACTCCAGAGGCTCGCGGCGGCAGACGATTCGCACGTGTGACGGAGGCCGGTCCGACAGGACGGAGAGAATGGAGTTCTGGTCATTGGGTGGGATCCCGGCAACGTTGAGGGGCTGCGCTTGCAGAATCTCGCCGTTCTCTCCGGGCAGCGGAATGCCTGGCTCAATCTCCAGCAACTGGGCTCCGTGCCGGACAAACCAGCGATAGCGGACCCTCACCAGGCCGGGGAGGCCGACAGTTCCATCTTCCGGCGGGTCTTGCTCGTCTTGGACCTCGAGGATGAAGCGGCCGTGTTGCGTCTGGATGAGCGCAGAAATGCCGAAACTCCTTGAATACATAAGCTCATTCGATTGACTTCGAAATATATCGAATGATGTTTCATGGTTCTGCTGATCAACAACTATCTGTGCACTAGCTACAGTAATCGCATATGCTTTAGTATAGACCACTTGTACATGCTCACCCCACGGCAGCACCAGCAACCAGCTTCGAGTGGATTCGATTGGAATCCCCCCTGGATCAAGTTGCAGCGCATCACCGGGGGCGACAAGGGCGACACCGTTGGGCACCAAGGGGAATTCGTCCGCGTCGGCCAAGGCGCTCGAAGCCGGTGACACGGTCACCGGAGGCCGCTGGGCGAGTTCCAGAAGTTGGCAGCCGTTGAGAGCGTAGACCCCAGCCTGCAGCGGCACCAGGAATCCCGGCACTTCAGTGGTGTGGGCGACGCACGCCAGGTGGGCGCTGGCCGTTGCCAGTTCCGTTGGCACTTCCTCGACAAGCGCCGGCTCGTTCTCGGCGAATCGGAAGAACCGAACCCCCTCTTCGTGAGCGAACTCCACGCGAAGAGAGGGTTCCATGCGGCCATCGGGGACAGCCCACAGGGGGATGACATGATTCCTGGCCAGCGGCGGCTCTGTCAAGGGCGGATCGCCGGCAAAGAGGATAGGCAGATCGCCCATGAGCACGCGAGTGATGTCAGCCGACGAGAATGCAGGAGGAGTCGGATCCTGCAGGTCCGGCTGTGCAACCAGCAACGCATCCTCCAGGGTGGCCGGAGAGGCGTGTCTCTGGCCGCGGATGTCCACCGCTATCTCGATCGGGAAGAGAGATGGAACATCAGGAGGGAGGTCCGGGGGCCCCTGCCCCTGCGAGACGCTCTGGATTCTCACGATGATCACGTTCGGGTGCACAAGCAGGGTCTCAATCGGGATCTCGGGGACAGCAGCGTCCGGACAAGTCAGAAACACTTGGGTCGCTCCGGGCTCGAATCCCCTCCCCAGGATGACCACCACCGCCGGAAAGAAGTACGGGACCGCGTGCGGAAACGCTTCGAGGATGGCCACAGCCGGCAAGGGCGCCGGCAGCCCGGGCAGTTCGACTCGGTTCCCGCGCATCTGCTCGGTCAAGTCATCTACCGCATCCTGTGCCATCTGGGATAACTCGGCGATGTCCTCGAAGTTAGGGATGGCCTCCATCTGCCGCCAGATACACGCCCTGCCGGCTTCCACCCGAGGAGAGAGTGAAAGACGGAAGGGTACGGATTCCGGTGCCCCCTCCGCCTCTTGAGCGTACTTCGTCAGGATCTGTTTGTCTGCGACCGTAAGCAGAGCCGCAGTAGTAGCAGCCCAGGAGCACACCGCCCAGCCCAGGCCTGGAACCAGTACATCCAGGAGCGGCCCCACCGTGCATGCGGCCCCGGACAGAGCATTGACCAGTGCCTTCCCTTCGGTCGTCAACCGCACGCTGACATCGATGACTGCGTTCAAGCGGACGGAGCCAGCCGGCAGCCCTGCTTGAAGCAGCGCTTCGCTGTTGCGGGTCGCGCTGAACGCCCCGATGCTCTGCTGAATCCTCGCGACTGGCACCCCGCCCATCTCCTCCCATGACTCCCCGAAGAGGAGTGACTGAGCCGGAGTTGGCTCGGACGGCCAGCCAGGATCGGCTGTGCTGAGGGGCCAAATGGGGGGACCGGGGAGTTGACTCGCCGTTCCCACTGCCCATTCGACCGCCTCGGCCGGCTCGTCGCACGCGCATTCGGCTCCACCATCGCACAGGTACTGCGCGGGCAAGAACACCACGCTGGGAGCTTCACCCAGCGGGAGCGTCGGGTAGACGACTCGTCTTCCCCAGCGGTTGAACGCCTGGTCCCAGGCCTGCCGCAAGGACTCATTCGACCGGTACAGGACGTCATAGGTGCTTCGGAGCCGCTCCAGTGCCGCAAACTCGGCCTGGTCCACGACCACGCCCTCTGTCGAGACCAGCGCTTCCTCGAACGCCGCCTGGCACAGTACGACGAAATGATCAACCCTCTCACTCCAGTTCGGGAAGACGGCGGCCAAGACCTCGTCCAACGCTGCAGCCCACACGGACAGCTCACTCTCCTGAAGCCGCAACCCGGCGACGCTCTCCGGCTGGCTCGCACCGTTGCTTTCGAGCACGAATACCGCCCAGTTCAAGGCACCTGCGGCAGAGCTTGCGGCAAGACGAGACACGGCTCGAGAAAGCGCAGTGATGGAACCGACCAGGTGTTGCAGGGCCGTTTCCCCGGTGGCCTCGAGGAAGGCCACCTCACTCACGGCCGCGGCAGCGAGACTGCCTTGCACGCCGGCCGCAAGGGCTCCGTCGAGAACCGAGACGTCCTGCTCTATCGACCCCGCCGCCATCCGAATGGAACCATCGCCTTCCGCAAGCCATCCAAGCACCGATGCCAACCCGCCTGCATGAGCCCACACGACCTGCCACAGGACCGCCCGGAGGTCCTGGAACCACACGATGGCCAGCCCGGGATCCCCCAACTGGTCGGATGGCACGACGCCAATCCAACTGCTCAACACCTCGGCAGTCTCCAGCCTTGCCAGAACTTGCTCCAGGGGGACCGGCGCAGTCAGGTCGTCGCCTTCCACTGCGGCGTCCAGGGCTGCCAGCGCAGCACCGAATGCCTCCGCCGGCTCTCCTCCGACGGGAAAGGCCTCTGAGAGCCGTGCGAAAGCGTCACGCGCCCAGGCCAGGGTCAGGGCGGAAACATGTGACAGGGAGCGCCGGATCCCCTGTTCCGCCACCAGCGCCTGTTGGGGATCGGGAGGGGTTGCTGACAGGCCCGTTGCGATCGGGCCTGCCACGTCGAGTAGCAGATCCAACTCGCCATACGCCCCAGGATAGCTTTGTGCGAGAATCTGCCTTCCCTCGGCCAAGAACAATGCAGGGTCCTGTTCGGGCTCGGGTGAACCGGGGGGAGAGAACGGTGCCATGCCGACTTCGAAGCAGGCAACGGCCGAGCAGAGTTGCTCGAACCGGACCTGGAGCGCTCCGAACGTCGCAAGCATGGTGCTCAAAGCCGAGGTGTCAGTCGCAGGGGCATCCGGCGGCTCCACCCCGGGCGGAAGGGAAACTCCTGGCAGCCAGTCGGTGAAGGCGTCTCCGCCCCCGGGTCTCGCCGGATCCAGCACGGCATTGCGATTCGCCAGGATCTCCCGGTTCCATCGATCCTGCCAGGCCAGCAGCGACAGCGATAGTCTGGTGCTTATGTCAAATAGGACAATTAGATGTGAATTTGTCTGCCCATTTAAGTATACGATAAATTCACTGTTTAACATCGGCCAAAATGCACATGGCAAATTATTTAGTAATAGCTGGTTTTCGACATTAAATAAATGAATGGCGTCCGCAATCGGCGATACTGTTTCAGTGAGTTGTTGTCGATATACGGAGCACAAATACTGGACCATTAGATACTTCGACGTATACCCAACTACGAGCCATGAGCCGGAGTTGCTGGGCACTTCCGGGATGCCCTGGGGATTGTCTCGCGGGAGGAGCGCCCATTGCGCTACAGCCGGAGCGGTAAGACGGTCGAGGAACGCGGATTCGTCTGCCTCGGCATCCGGTGCGGGGACCGGCTGGTGCAGCGCACATCCGGCCGTGCCAAGGTTGCGAAGCAGGAGCCTGACCGCCCCGTGGAAAGCGGGGGTCCACACAGTTTCGTCGAGCGCGGTCAATGGCTCCAGATCGACCGGCGGAACGAGAGGGACGAAATCGTCAGGCAGCTCGTTCACGGCGTCATCACTTATTCCCAGGCGCAGGAGAATGTTGTCTCGGATTGGCCCGACGAAGCTGGGGCCCGCCAGCGCCGAAAACAGGCGGAACAACTGCCGGAGCCGCTCGACGGCTCTTGCCTCGGGAGGGAGTTCGGCGGGCGGGTCGTCCAGGAGGATTCCCGGAACGGCTGGCTCCAGGACCGGAAGGTCCACCCCGGGCAGGGGCGGGTTCATGGGGAGGTCGCCGTTCACGAGCCCGATCAGGAGTTGGAGCTTCCTGGAAACCGGGCTGGCTGGATCCGCTCCATCGGTCAGCAGGCTCTGTGACAGCAGCTCCGCCCCAGCCGGAACGGCAGGAGGGGTGAGTCCATAGGGCGTCGCTTCCCCCCCGACTCCAGTGTTCAGCCAACGGGCGTCCGACCGTTCGAACCACTCTGCAGGGTCGTCTCCCGGGACCCGGAATCCGACGCTGTGGGGCACCCGTTCCGGCACCATGAAGGGGTCGATGGGGAGTCCGGTTTCGCCCCCCACTTCGGCCAATTCCAGGACGTAGCGGAACGCCACCTCGACGTGGTTGAACACCGATGCTCCCTCTCCCGCCCGGACTTCCTCCGGGAATACCGCTTCCAGCTCCGCTTGCGTGGCAAGGAAGTCAACTGCAAGCACGAGTTGGTGAAAATGCATCGGGAACTCGACCAGCAACACAGGAGCCCCCTGGCCCCCGTCCGCCTCCTCCTGCACGGCGAAGTCCAACCTTGGAGGCAACAGCGTCGCCCGGCCCAGGAGGCGCACATCGGCCTGTCCGTCCTCGTGCCGGACCCAGTCCACTTCCAGCCGTCGGCCCGAGGTCACACGGATTGTCAGATCCCCGAGGGTGTCGTTGATCTCCTGGGCGTTCGGACCAAACAGCGCCTGGGACAGGAGCTCGTTGAGCAGCAGGTTGTTGATGGCGATTCGGCCATCGACCGGCCGCGGGAATTGATCGTTTCCGCACGTGTTCATGGCCGCCTCTCACTCGATGGGCCGTCGCAACCGTCGTCGCACCAACGCCAGGCAGTCCCCCCCTCGGAGCCGGCGCTGCTGCCGGCCCTCACCGGGTCCCAAGCACCAGTTGTCGCTACTTCAACGTCACGCAGATGCCGAAACACATCGCCCAGGTGTCGTTGCCCACGTTGAGCGCAGTGGCATCGATCTTCCAACGATAGAAGCGTTCGAGCAGGTACATGCTCGGAGAGGGATCGAAGCCCAGCGCTCGTGTTGACGCACCGACCACGTCGTTGATGGGCACGCCTGCCGTGCCGGGCCACTCCCTGATGGCTTTCCACGGCCCCGCCGGAGACGCTGCGGTCTCCAGAACGAGCTTGGGGAGCCTGTCCGGAGTGCCACTCACTCCCTCCTGCGCAAGGATCTGCACGTGGAACACAGCGTCCTTCACGTCCTTGGCATCACCCCAACCATCGCTGGGCTGCACGACGTTCCCGGCCGCTACGTCGGGCGTAGTGGATTGCTTCTTCCCCTGGACCGTAATCAGCGGCTGCATTGCACGGGTTTCTCCCATGACTCATTCCTCCCGGTGAGGGCCGCAAGAGCGGCATGACTCGTCAAACCACTCGCGGTTTCTCGGCCCACTGCGTGAAGCTGGCTCCCACGATCGCCTTGATGCGGAAGCACGTGTGGCCCGCAGTTCCGCCCGCGGTTCTGGCCACTCGCCACCGGATGTACCGGCTGAACCTGTACAAACCGGCCCCGATGTCTCCGGACGAGGAGATCACTCGGATGATCTCGTAGCCCGGAGTGCTGATGGGCGCGTCCCACGAACGCACCCCGACCCACTGGTCCACGTCCGCGTCGATGACCGGCGACGACTCCAGGTGAACGGTGGCGTCGTCGGCCTGGAGCACCTCCACCTTGAAGTGGACCTCCGTGATTCCGGCACCGTCGAACCAGCCCGAGAAGGGCTGAATCGCACATGCCTCCGGGACGATGTCGGCGCTGCCGGGGACCATGATGGTGGTCAGAGGCTGGAAGTCGATGAGGCGCGGCTGCGCCGGCGTCGCTGTGATGCCCGGCCCGCACGGCACGTTGTTCGACACGATGGCACGACCGCCCGCCGCCCGTTGCGGAGGCGTCCAGATCCGTTCTCGGTGAGTGAAGTCCATCTTGTTCCTCCTTTATTTCAGAACCACGGTGATGCGTCCGCAGAACTGCATGCTGGCTGCCGACGGCGTCAGCACCCAGCGTAGATAGCGCCACAGGTAGTCGCCACTTTGGGGAGTGACACTTCGGTTGAGGTACGCCTGCTTGGAGTCCGGGGCTGCGTTGATGCTCAGGGCAGAAATCGCCGTGAAGGACTGTCCGTCATCGGAGCCTTCCACGTCCAGTGTCGCCGTCCCGGGAGGGGCGGCCTCCAATCGCAGGGCACGGGCCGTTACCACTGCGGACGAGTACCGAGACGTGTCGATGGTGCTTCCCACGTCCTGGTAGACCGGTGTCGGGTCCGCCTTTTCGATCGTGGTGAGCGGCAACAACTCAATCGTGACTCCCATGGGTTCCTCCCTGGCTGTCAATCGAACGTACGCTCGTTGAATACCAGAGAGACTTTCGATAACGCCATACCGCGAGCGCGGTACTCGGGGGTACCGCGCTCGCGGTACAAGACGGAGCGGCACTCGACTGCCAGCGAGAGGCCAGCGAGCCCCGCGGCGAAACGCTTTGCTGGGGTTTTCAGCGTCCGGCGGCGCTACCAAGTGAGGATGATCTTGCCGTTCCCGGTGTTGACTCCGGCCTCGGTAGATCCTTCGATGCAGCCACCGAAGTAAGACGACCCGCCGCCGCCACCAGCGTTCCACCCCCCACCGCCCCCATACCAACCGCCGCCGCCGCCAGCGAAGCCTATGGCGTTCTTTCCCCCGCCATACCCGAAAGCACCGTCGTAAGCTTCGCCCCCCTGGCTCTTCCCACCCGAAACCTGCGTCGCCCCAGGGCCCGGCGAGTCGAATCCCTTCCCGTCTCCCCCGTTCAGACCTCCACCACTCCCCCCGCTCAAATACTGTAGGCCCGCACCGCCCCCCGCCGCGACTACCACGCGGTCTGCCAAGGAATCGCCGGCTCGACGAACGTCCGACGCATCCCCGCCCGCTTGGTACCCACCCCCGTTGAAACCCAACGTGCAAGCACAACAACTGGTGCCCCCCGCGCGGATCGCCAGGGTTTCACCCGGCATGACCGATAACGCACACGAAGCGTACCCGCCCTTCCCGCCGTATCCCTTCGTACAGTAGGCTCCGTTCTCATTCCCCCCCTGGGCACCCCAGGCCTCGATCGAGACCTGGGTTACGCACTCGGGGACGACAAAATACTCGACCTTGCCGGTGTATTCGAAGGTCTTCGAGCCGGGCACCGGCTGGCAGCCGGCACACTGCCCATCCTGGCAGGCCTTGGGCGGCGTGCACTGACCGCAGGATTCGGCGCATACCGGGTCGGGGCCGCATTCCAGGCCCGTGCAGTCCTTGTCCGCGGGGCAGTCGGGGGCGTCGGGTACGCACTGTCCCGCCTGGCAGGTTTCGCCGTCACCGCAGGCGCCGCAGGTTGCGCCGCAACCGTCGTCACCGCATTCCTTGCCGTCGCACTGGGGCTGGCAGGCCTTGCACTGGCCATCCGCACACTGCTTCCCGAGCGCGGCGCAATCGGTCTGCGATGCAACGCCCGATCCGATGGAGTTGCACACCGTGGCCACGGAGCCCTGGCACACGGCTTCTCCCGGCACACAAGCCCAAGGCTGGCAGGTCCCGTCCGTGGCCTTGCAGTACTGCTGGCCCGGGCAGTCCGCTGACGTGAAGCTGAGGCCGTCCGCAGCGCAGGTGGCTGCCGTGTCCCCGTCCAGGCAGTACTTCTGACTTGGGGCGCAGACCGAGTCGATGCAGGCGCCGGCGAAGCAGTGCTGCTGCTTTGCCGCACAGTCCTCTTCATACTGGACCGACTTCCCGTCCTGCGAACAGACCTTGTAGATCTCGCCGTCACACCAGACCTGCCCCGGGTCGCAGACAAGGTCCTTGCAGACGCCCTCCTGGCAGTACTGCTCCCCGGTGCATGCCTGGGCGACAATCCATCCCTTGCCGTCGGGGCACCCGTGAACTTCAGTCCCGACGCACTTGGTTTCGCCCGGCGTGCAGGCTGCGGGGAGGCAGAACCCGCCCTCGCAATACTCATCCTTCCCGCATTCGGCAGCGTCCAGGCACTCGACGCAGACACCGGCGGCCTTGTCGCAGACCATGTCCTTGTCCTTGCACTGCTTGTCCGAGGTACAGGGGTATGTCATGTGGCACTCGTGGTCCGCACCGCAGGAAAGCCCTTCCGCACAGTCCTCCGGGCCGACACACTGCACACAGATGCCCGGTTCCTGGGCGCAGACCAGTTCGCCGGGGCAGTCCTTCGAGGAGCTGCACGGCCAGGGCACGCACTCGCCCTCGGGAGAACAGGTCTTGTCCGAAGGGCACTGCCCGCAAGTCTTGCCCGTGTCTGCGGCACCGTCCGTCTGAGCCGCCCCATCCGTCGCGGCCTCGCCGTCCGGTGCTGCCCGTTGGTCCGCAGGCAGGAACGACGCATCCTGCTTGCCGCTGCACGCCAGTCCAGTCAGCAAAGCGACGACACTTACCGCCGCACACCTCATTGGGTCCTCCTGGTCTTCCGGGCCATGCCCGTGTCCTCACTGTGTTCGTTGCCCTTTCCATTGCCGCAGGTCGTCCACCACCGGTACAGCCCCCTGTGATCGCAGATCCCCAGCTTCTTGTAGATCCGCTTGCAGTGGGTCTGGATGGTCCCCTTGGCCCGCCCCAATCGAAAGGCGATCTGCTGCATGCTCAACGATTCGAGAAGAAGCTCCGCCACCAGGCGTTCAGTGGAAGTCAACTCCCGAGACACTCCCCGGGTTCCTCGCCGGGACTGCTGGGAGGAGTAATCCCTCAACAGCCGCGAAACCGCGGGGCTGTGCTGTACCCCCCCCTCGCAAACGCTACGAACGCATCTCAGGAACTCGGGCTCCTCGCTGTCCCACCCTAGGCAGGCAGTCACGCCATGTCGCACCAGATCCGCGACGAAGTGCATGCACAGGCAGTCGTCCGGAACGATGGCCACAATCGGCAGTGGAGGCTTGTGTCCCGTCAGCCCCTTGACGGCCGACAGGATCGTCGGGCCGCGAGGAACCGGGGCGCAGGCACCTGCGACGACCACGGCGGCAGGCTGTGGACTGCCGCCGCCCCATGGGAGCGCCCCCTGGGTCGGCCTGGCAACCGCCTTGACTTGAAACTTCGCGTCACTCTCGATCATTCGTTTCACCGCCGCACCGAACAGGGGGCTCCACGCCACGATGATAACTTCGTGTGTCCGGTCCATCAAGCACCAAAGCGCTCTGTTGATTCAGCAACGGGCCGAACGCGATTGGCAGATTCTGCTAATAGTGTGGGGGGGGGGCACCGGATGACAAAACAACACCGGGGTTGGGCGATCACAAAGCTTCAACCGGTCTCGACAGAGACGTTCCATCACATCCTCCTTGTCGACCACCGGCGATTTCTCGCCCCCACCGAGATCAACTGTTCATGAGTGAACGTGGATGTCAAGAAGATTTCGGTAAGTGCCGGAAGTGCCGGCAACCAACCACTGCCGGGTTGACAAAGCCGATGGTCGATTTGTCCTTCGAGGTCCGAAGGGCGAAGCAGGATGGTCGTCGGTGCAGCGAACGAGGCAAGGCCGCCAACTCAGTGGCAGCGCATTGCTCCCGCTCCCGCTCCCGACTTTTGCTTTGACTTCCCCCGACCCGTGGGCTAAAACTCCCCTGCAGGTTCGAAGCGGCACCGGGAGGGCACCATGAAGATTCTTGTAGTGGACGACGACATCAACCAGATACGCCTCGTCCGGGAACGGTTCACCAAGCAGGGGCACGAGGTCCTCGAGGCCATCAACGGCGAGGAAGGGCTCGAAGTCGCCCTCGTCGAGAAGCCCGAAGTCATCCTGCTCGACGTGATGATGCCCGTCATGAACGGCTGGGAGCTGTGCAAGTACCTCCGCAACAAGCGCGAGTTCGACGACGTCGCGATCATCATGCTGACCGCCATCGGCCCCAACCTCAACGAGATGACGTCCCCCCTCTACGGTGCCGACGACTACGTCGACAAGCCGTTCCTCTTCTCCGAATTGGAAGAGAAGATGCAGAAAGCGGTCAACGCCCGCAAGCGGAAGTAGCCCGACCCCCGAAGCGACGCAGCAACAGCAGAATCCCCACGGCCAGCAGCAACGGCATCGCCCGCATCGCCCGTCGGTGCGCCCTCACGAGCTTGCCCAACGGGGCGAACCAGGACATCCCCCGCATCCGCCAGGTGTCCCCTTCCACCCCGCTGTCATCGTCGTCGTCCTCCTCCTCGTCGTCGCTCGAGGAGGCCGCCCAGTCATCCCCTTCCCAGCCGCTGTCACCGCTGCTCGACGAGCCCGAGCTTGACGAGTCGTCCGACCCGGAGTCGTCGTAGTCGCACGAGGCATCGCTCGAGTCGTCGCTCCAGTCGGACGAGCCCCCGTCGTACACGTCGCCGTCGCACGAGTCGCCCGAGTAGTCACCCCCTCCGTCGTCGTAGTAGTCCGTGTCGTCGTAGGTGCCCGAGTCGTCGTAGTCGTCCGGTCCGCCGGTGCACCCGTCATCGTAGATTACATATACGTCGTTCGAGTAATATACCTCATCATAATATGGATCATAATAATACTCCACCTTGGACAGGTCTCCCGGCCCGAAGAACCAGACTCCGGCATCGGTGATCTGGCGGGCCTCGTCATCCTGCGCCACGTCCTTCTTTCCCGCTTCCTGGGTCACGTTCAACGAGAACTTCACCTCAGTAGGCAAGGCCGACGACACCGCGATCTCCCCGGATGCGTGGTCGGCCAGGAACAGCTTCTGGTCGGGGTGATCGGGGTGGATCTCGTAGTAGATGAGACCCGCACCGGTGGCACCGACCGGGAAAGTCCCCGCAAACGCTCCGGGAGGCAGGGTGAACACGGCGAATGCGACCCCCTTGGAATCGGGGCGGACGAACTGGAACCGGAACACGGTGGAATGGCCTCCGGCACCGACGTCGGTGGCATAGGCCCCGAGCACGGAGACCTCCGCTTCGAGCCACTTCCCGGGTTGGCCGCTCAGGCTCTGGGTAACGACGGCCGACCCGTCGCCGACCATCACTCCCGCGGCAAGGGCGGGTCCCGGGACCGTCACCAACAGCACGCCGAGCCACCAGGACCAGACCGGGAAGACGCTACGTGGAACGAGGCGGTCGAACCGCCCCGGGTCCCCGTGAGTGCGATGCGAGCGCAGTTGTGCCAGCATGGTCACCCTCCTGTTCCTAGAAGTGCAGCGCCACGGTGCCGCCAAAACGCGTGTGGTCCGCGTCGTCGGCGTCGGCCCCGAATCCCGTCATGGCAGCGACGGCAGGATCCTGCTCACGCCCCCAGAACACGACGCGGTCGATCCCCACGCCGATCGAGAGCGCCTTGAGCGGCCGAAGCTGCAGTCCGAACGAGAACTTGCCGGCCATGCCGCGATCCGAGGGCTGGTAGCTCTCGACCGAGTTGACGAGCCATTCCGACTGGGACCAGAACGAGCCGAGCAGTCCCTGGAAGTAGATACGGATGCGCGGGTTCAGCGGCAGGTAGATTCGCGGGCCGAACAGGAGCAGGTGGTCGACCAGCGTGCGGTCGGCCACCCCGGCCGGGGAATGGAGGGTCGAGTCCAGCTCGTCCCCGCTGTAGTCCACCAGGAAGTAGAACCTCGGGGGGAAGCCCCGCAGCTTGCCTCCGACTCCGAATGCGGCCTGCCAGAACCAGGCGGATTCCGAGCTGTCGGTCACCCCGAGCCCGGCCCCACCTTCGAGCAGGAAGATCGTCCCCCTTGCCTGGGCCTGGCGGGATGCCCCGGCACCGATACAGAGCAGCACGGAAATGACTAGCAGCGCTCTGGCTTTGTTCATAGTCGGCCTCCAACTCAGCGCAAAAGGCACCCATCAACGACTTGCCCGACCGGCTATTCAAAGGTTCTTCGTGCGGAGGGGGTAAGCCCCCTACTGGACCGTGAACTGACGGGAGCCGAGGACGTTGCCGGCCAGATCCCGGATCTCGACGCGCCATTCGCCGGCCGCATGCTTGGGAGGCTTGGTGTGGGCCCACGTACGCCAGCGCTTGGAGTTGCCCGAGACCTTGAGCTCGATGCTCGAGATCTCCTTGTCCCCCTTGTACCAGCCCACGACGACCCGGGTCTCGTCCGGAGACGCGTTCGAGAGGTGCAGCCAGACATACACTTCGGATTGCCCGGCCACGAAGGTGGACTGCTCCTGGACCGGCAACCGCCCGTCCCGGTCCACGGACGAGGCCGTCTTCATCTCGAGCAGGGTGAGCTGTCCCACGGGCGGCGCCAGGACGACGTTCTCGGCATCCTGGGCTCCCCCTCCGGACGCGGCATCCCCCCCTTCGGCCAGCTTCGAGTCGATGGGCAGAGGGGGATTTTGAGGCGGAGGCGTCACGACATCCGCTGCCGCGGCAACGCCGGCGGCCGCATCGGGGCCCGGTTGGGCGGGGGCGGCATCGACCGGTGCGGCGGCGCTTCCCGAATCCGGAACCTCGGCCGGAGGGATGGCCGCGGCCTTGGCACGGCGCAGTGCCTCTTCCGCCTGTGCGGTGGCAATGCGGGACTTGTCCAGCTCACGCTTGATGATGCCCAGCTCCTCCTCCAGCTCGGCTGCCTGCTGCGCCCGCAACTGGGCCCGGTCGAGCTTTTCCTGGAGCAGCTTCTGCTCGGCCTCGAGCTGCCGTAGCTTCTGCTCGGCCTCGGCCACGGCAGCGGTCTGGGCCGGAGCCGCAGCCTGCTCCTCCCTGGGTGGCGGGGCCTCCTCCTTCCCCCTGCACGAGGAACCGAACGCTGCGACCGCCAACACGAAAAAGGGGAGCGCTGCACGTCTCATGAAGCACCTCGCAATGGAGCCATCATAGGACATCTGCCAGATCGGGTCCAGACGGTTGTTTTTGGCGACGGCGGCGCTATACTCACCCCCCTGATGCGGAGGAGGCAATGGCGCACGCCTGCCCATTCTGTAATGCCGAGGATCGCCACATCGTCCGCCACGGACGTGCCGCAGCGCTCTGGGATGCCTTTCCGGTAAACCCGGGCCATGCCCTGGTGGTGCCCCTGGCTCACCGAAGAGACCTCTTCGAGTGCACGCCCGAGGAGCTGGCTGACATGTGGACCGTGATCGGGATGGTCAAGGCGCTGGTCGAGAAGGAGCGGGCACCGGCAGGCTACAACATCGGGGCCAACGTGGGGGCGGCCGCGGGGCAGACCGTGTTCCATTGCCACGTTCACGTGATCCCCCGTTTCGAAGGGGACGTGGATACCCCTCGAGGGGGCGTTCGCCGCGTCAAGCCTCCGCTCGTCCGCTACGACGAGCCGGGAAAGTAAGGGAGAACCGTCGATGAGCCATTGCGCTTCATTGGGCAAGCAGTCTCCGCCTGGCGGTCACGGGCTTCCCGAAGCCGCCCTGGTGGATCTCCACGTGCATTCGACCGCATCGGACGGGACGGATGCTCCGGAGGTGCTGGGGGGGCTGGCTGCCGCCCAGGGGATCGCGGCCCTGGCCCTTTGCGACCATGACACGGTGGACGGGCTCGAGCGGTTCGAGGCGGGCTGCAGGGACGCAGGAGTCATCGCAATCCCGTCGGTGGAGCTCTCCACGTCGCTTGGAGGACACCAGCTCCACGTGCTGGCCATGGGGCTGACAGGAGAGGGACGCGGGCACGTCCGGGAGTTCCTCGAAGGAATGCGCAGGCGCCGGCACGAGCGCAACGTCGAGATGGTCGAGCGGTTCCGGCAGCAGGGCATGAACGTGGACCTCGAGGCGGTGAGCCGATTGGCCGGGGGCCAGGTGATCGCCCGGCCGCACTTCGCCCGGCTGTTGCTGGAGCGGGGGTATGTCAAGGATCTCCAGGAAGCCTTTGCCCGCTGGCTGACCCCAGGCTGTCCGACCTACGTTCCCAAGCGGAAGGCCACGCCGGAGGAGGTCGTGACCGCGATCCACGAGGCAGGAGCCCTGGCCATCGCAGCCCATCCCAACAGCCTGACGGGCGAAGGGCACGACATCCTCCACGGGCTCGAGGAGCTGGGAAAGCTCCCATTCGACGGGGTCGAGGCGTTCCACCCGAACATGAAGCCGGAGTGGACCCGGGTAGCCCTCGGGTTTGCCCGGCGTCGCAACCTCCTCGTCTCCGGGGGCAGCGACTACCACGGAACGTTCAAGGAGGGGATCCGGCTGGGATGCGCTGCCGGTGGAAAGGGGATCGTCGCCCGGGAGGTGGCGGAGCTGCTCGGTCGCCTGGGACACCCGGTAGCGGGTTACCCGAGCCCCGACCACGCGGGGGGGGCCCCACGGATATGCCGTGGGTAGTGGGCCATCCCAGCCCCGACCACGCGGGAGGGGCCCCACGGATATGCCGTGGGTAGTGGGCCATCCCAGCCCCGACCACGCGGGAGGGGCCCCACGGATATGCCGTGGGTTTCGGAATCACCTGTGGGGAATACTGTGACAACCATGGAGGTGGTGAGGATGCAGAATCGGATGAACCTGAAAGTGCTCGTCGCCGCGCTGGCGGTCTGGACCTGCCTGGCGGCACTCCCGGTCATGGCGGAGGAGGGGAGCGGCTCGAACACGACGTTTGCCCCGTCCGCGGATGCGGCTCGTGCGTCGATTCCCGAGACCCATCGCTGGAGCCTGGCTGCCCTGTTCCCGGACATAGCGGCCTGGGAGAAGGCCTTTGCCGCGGTGGCCGCCCGGATGCCCGAGCTGACCGTCTGCCAGGGCAAGCTTGGCAGCTCCGCGTCGGAGACGTTCTCCTGTCTCGACCGCCTGGACGGTCTCAAGCACGAGGCCGAGGCGCTCGACGCCTACGCGTTCCAGAGCTGGTCCGTGGCCATGGACGAATCCAAGCTCCAGGAGATCAAGGACCGGACGTCCACGCTGTCGGCCCGCATCCAGGAGACCGCCTCGTTCTTCGAGCCGGAGCTGATGAAGGTCGACACGGGCCGGTGGTCGCAGATGGTGACGGAGAAGCCGGAGCTTGCCCGGTTCAATCACCCGTTCGAGGACCTGAAGCGCCGGCAGCAGCACCTGTTGTCTCCCCGGGAGGAGGCGCTCGTGGCGCTGACGCTTCCGATGCGCGACGGGCCGTACTACGTGATGAACGCACTCATGGAAGAGGCCGATTTCCCCAAGGTGAAGGACGAGAAGGGGAACGACGTGCAGCTCGGTCCGGCCACCTTCCCCCGGTACCGCGGGTCGGTCAGCAGGGACGTCCGCAAGGCCGCTGTCGAGGCGTACTTCAAGACGCTGTACCAGTACCGGACGACCCTGGCCACCTCGCTGGCCACGTCGGTCAAGGGGGCCGTTTTCGAGGCCAAGGCCCGCGGCTATGCCTCGTCGCTGGAGATGGCCCTGGATGCGGACAACGTCCCGGTCTCGGTCTATGAGAACCTCCTTTCCACGACGGCAGCCAACCTCCCCCGGACGCTGCACCGGTACGTGGAGCTGCGCAAGAAGCTCATGAAGGTCGATGCCATCCACTACTACGACCTCTACAACCCGCTCTTCCCCGACTTCAGCAAGGAAGTCCCTTACTCGGAGGCCGTTGCCCTGGTCAAGGACAGCCTCGCTCCGATGGGGGCGGAGTACCTGGCCATCCTCGACCAGGGGATCCAGCCCGGCTCCGGCTGGACCGACGTTTACCCCAACAAGGCCAAGCAGGGTGGTGCTTACTGCAACGGCGTCTACGGGACGCATCCGTTCGTGCTGCTCAACTACATGAACGAACTGGACGACGTGTTCACCACGGCCCACGAGTTCGGCCATGCCATGCACTTCTACCTCTCCGGGAAGGCGCAGCCCCATGCCGTGGCCGATGCCCCCATCTTCCTGGCCGAGATTGCGTCGACGTTCCAGGAGGAGATGCTCCTGGCCCACCTCCTGCGCAAGGCCACGAGCAAGGAAGAGCGGCTGGTCCTGCTCAACAAGCGGCTGGAGAACATCCGCCTGACGATCACCCGGCAGACGATGTTTGCCGAGTTCGAGAAGCTCATCCACGCCGAGGTGGAAAAGGGCGGTGCGCTCACTGCGGAGCGGTTGGGCGAGATCTACCGGGGGCTCATCGTGAAGTACTTCGGCCCGGGGTTCACAATCGAGCCCAACGACGAGATGGAGTGGGCCTACATCCCCCACTTCTACTACAACTTCTACGTCTACAAGTACTCCACCGGCCTCATGGCCGCCATCGTCTTTGCTCAGCGGATCCAGGAAGGAAAGAAGGGGGCGGTCCAGCAGTTCGTCAACCTGCTGAGCGCAGGCGGCTCCGACTATCCGCTGACGATCCTCGAGAAGTCGGGAATCGACTTCACCAGCCCCGAGATCGTGCAGTCCACGTACGACCTGTTCTCCCGCACCATCGACGAGATGGAAGAGCTCCTGAAGTGATCAGAGAGATGCCGGAATGAGCTTGAGCAGCTCGTTCTGGGGCACGTCGCCCACCACGGTATTGGTGAACCCGGGGCTCTCGTAGAGCGTCACCGAGTGGCCGTCCCGGGCCTCGTTGAGCAGGACTCTGGCCTGCTGCACGTCGGCCTTGGGGAGGGCATCGCCAACCCGACGCAGCGTGCGGGCCATGCGCCTGGGAAGCTGGACCACGGAGACGTCACGCCCCTGGTGCAGGTAGCGGTAGTGAACGGCCGGGATGTTGCCGACGCGGACGAGCCGGGCCCCCATGAGACGGGTGGTCCCGTCTTCCTTGAGCGGGGGGGCCGCATCGGTCTCCCCCTGGCGTGCCAGGAAGCCCTTGATCTGCTCGGCATTGCCCACCACCTCGGGAGGCAGGGAGGCCTCGTGCGTGGCGATGGCCTCGTCCACCAGCGGAGCCAGGCTTCCGTCTCCTTCCTGCTGGAGGAGGAAAACCCCTCCCGTGATCAGCCCGATGAGAAGCACGGCAGCGGCGGCCATGGGGACAGGAGACAGCAGCCCCCAGGGGAAGAGAGTCTGGGGCCGGCACGCGGTGGCAATCGACGCGGCCAGACGTTCCCGGGCATCGGCCGGAATCCGGTGGGGAGTCAACTTGCGCCGAAGCGCCTCGCCAAACGCCTGACGGGCCCGGAACAGCTCCCGGCAGTCGGCACACTCGGCCAGGTGGGCTTCGACCAGGACGCGCTCCCGCTCTTCGAACTCGGCATCCAGATAGAGGTCAGCGACCCTGCGGGTATCGTCGCACTTCACGGCTGCTCCTTCGTCGATTCTCCGTCCGCCACCATGCGGCGGCGGGCCGAAAGCTGCATGACGTTGTCATCTTCCTCGGCCTCGGGCTCTGCCGGTTTGCCGGCAACCAGCCCGAGCTCCCGGGCCGTGTCCATGAGCTTGATGCGCAAGAGCCTTCGCCCGCGGTGCAGGCGGCTCATGACCGTGCCGATCGGAATGGCGAGGATGTCTGCGATCTCCCGGTATGCGAACTCCTCCAGGTCGGCCAGCACCACCACCGACCGGAAGTCCGGGGGGAGCGACTCGACCGCGTCCCGGACCCGGGTTCGAGACATCTGGGACACGAGGCTGTCTTCGGGGCTCGGGTTGCTCCGCACGAAGGCCGACGCATCCTCCCGCTGGTCCAGATCGGCCGAGGCCGCATCGGACAGCTCGATTTCCACGTGCCGCTTGCGGAGCTTGTTGAGCCAGGTGTTGTGAAGGATCCGGAAGAGCCACGCCCTGCAATTGGTCCCCTGCTGGTACTGGCCGAATGCGGCAATCGCCTTGAGAATCGACTCCTGGGTCAGCTCCTCGGCGTCGGTCCGGTTCCGGGTCAGGTACAGGGCGTATCCGTACAGGGCATCGAGGTGCGGGAGAACCTCGGCCTCGATTCCGTTTGCGGGCTTGCGTGGTCTGAGCAGTCGCAACACTGTCCACCTCCGACGCCGCTTCCAACACGGTGCGGCCTGGAGTTATTCCCGCCTATTCTACTCCAGAGCGTCCCCCTGTTTGGAGTACTTCCTTCGGTCGGAGTCCAGCAGGTAGCGCTTTCGGATGCGGATGCTCTTGGGGGTGATCTCCACCCGCTCGTCGTTCTCGATGTACTCGAGGGCTGCCTCGAGGGTGAGCCGCCTGGGGGCTTTGAGCACGACGGTCGCGTCCTTGGTGGAAGAACGCATGTTGGTGAGCTTCTTGGTGCGGACGACGTTGACCGGGATGTCATTGGGCTTGCAGTGCTCGCCCACGACCTGCCCCATGTAGACCGGCTCCCCCGGCTGGACGAACATGATGCCCCGGTCCGAGAGCTGGTCCAGCGCGTAGGCGGTGACGTTGCCCGATTCGGTGGCAATCATCACCCCCGAATTCCGGCCGCCGATGGGTCCTCTGTAGGGCCCGTAGCAGTGGTACCGGTGATGCATGAGCGCCTCGCCGTGAGTGGCCGTCATCATGCGTCCGGCCAGCCCGATGAGGCCCCGGGCGGGGACCGTGTACTCGAGATGGGTGCGCATCCCGCGGGATTCCATCTTCGACAGCTCGGCCCGGCGGTCTCCCAGCAGCTCCATGGCTGTGCCCATGTACTCGTTGGGGACGTCGAGGGTGAGGTGCTCGATGGGCTCGGTACGGACGCCGTTCTCGTGCCGGAAGATGACCTGCGGCTTCCCCACCGAAAGCTCGAAACCCTCCCGCCGCATGTTCTCCAGGAGGATGCCCAGATGGAGCAGGCCACGGCCCGAGACAACCAGCTCGTCTCCCTTCTCTTCGACCCGCATGGCCACGTTGGTCTGCAACTCGAGCCGGAGGCGCTCGCGCAGCTGCCGGGCGGTGACGCTGCTGCCCTCGGTCCCGGAGAACGGGCTGTCGTTGATTCGGAAGATCATGTGCAGGGTCGGCTCATCGAGCGTCATCGGAGGGAGCGGCTGGGGACGATTGGGGTCGGCCAGAGTCACGCCGATGTCCACGTTTTCCAGGCCCACGGCAGCAAACAGGTCGCCCGTGTCGACCCGACGGACCTCCTTGCGCCCGAGGCCGTCGAACCGGAAGAGCTGAGCCACCTTCTGGAGGGTGGTCCTTCCCTGCCGGTCGATGAGGGCGACCTCCTCGCCCGCCACCAGTGTCCCGGCAAAAACCCGGCCGATGCCGATGCGTCCGACGTAGTCGTTGTAGTCCAGCGTCGTGACCTGGGCCTGCAGCGGGGCTTCGGAATCGAGGTCTGCAACGGGGACATGCTCGATGATCGCCTCGAAGAGCGGGTGGATGTCCCTGCGGCCGGCCGGTGGCCACTGCTTGTCATCGGTGGTGGCCCATCCTTCCTTGGCCGAGGCATAGAGCACCGGGAAATCGAGGGCCTCATCGTCGGCCCCGAGCTCGACCATCAGCTCGAACACCTCCAGCAGGACGGCGTCGGGGCGGATCTCGGGGCGGTCCATCTTGTTCAGGACGACGACCGGCTTGAGCCCCATTTCGAGGGCCCGAGCCAGCACGTAGCGGGTCTGGGGCATGACCCCCTCGAACGCGTCCACGACCAGCAGCACGCCATCGGCCATCTTCAGGACCCGCTGGACCTCGCCGGAAAAGTCCGCGTGTCCCGGAGTGTCCACGATGTTGATGTGGTATCGCTTTCCCGCCACGTCCACGTAGCTGATGGCACAGTTCTTCGCCAGGATGGTGATGCCCCGCTCCCGCTCCAGCGGGTTCGAGTCCATGATGAGCTGACCGGACAGCTCGCCCCGTGCGAAATGGCCGCTCTGCCGGAGCAGCTGGTCGACCAGGCTGGTCTTTCCGTGATCGACGTGGGCGACGATGGCAACGTTACGTATGTCCTGCCGTCTCAACCGAACCTCTCGAAGAAGGCTCCGGCCCTGCCAGTCGCAGGGCGGGGCGTGGAGTCGGCAAGGTAGTCCTCAACCCGACGGGTGTCAATGAATTGCTGTTGGAGGGCCGAAAGCTCTTAGAGCAGGTCGGAGAGCGGGGTGTACGGCAGGGAGAGCGCTTCGGCCACGGCGCGGTGCGTGATCTTGCCGCCGTAGGTGTTGAGCCCGCCGGCGATCTCGGAGCGGGCCGCGATGGCCCCCTTGAGGCCGCGATTGGCCAGCAGCTCGCCGTAACCGATGGTGACGTTGGTCAGGGCGAACGTGGAGGTCCGGGCAACGGCACCGGGCATGTTGGCCACGCAGTAATGGATCACGCCGTGCTTGACGTAGGTCGGGTGCTCGTGGGTGGTCGGCTTGCAGGTGGCGATGCAGCCGCCCTGGTCCACGGCCACGTCCACGATGACCGAGCCCGGCTCCATCTGGGAGATGAGCTCCTCGGACACGAGCTGCGGAGCCCGCGCTCCGGTGACGAGCACGGCACCGACCAGCAGGTCGCACCACATCACGCTGTCACGAACGGTGGCGGGGTCTGAGAACAGGGTGGTCAGGCGGCCCCCAAAGATGTCGTCTAGGTAGCGGAGCCGGTCGACGTTGACGTCGAGGATCCGAACCTGGGCACCGGTTCCCATGGCCATCTTGGCAGCATGGGTTCCGACCGTGCCGCCGCCGATGATGGTGACCTTGCCCGGACGGACTCCGGGAACGCCGCCCAGGAGAACGCCCTTGCCCCCCCGCTCCTTCTCGAGGCAGGAGGCGCCGACCTGGATGGCCATGCGTCCTGCGACCTCGCTCATGGGCTGCAGCAACGGCAGGTTGCCGTTGGGAAGCTGAATCGTCTCGTACGCCACCGCCGCGATCTTCTTCTCGAGCAGGGCCGGTGCCAGCTCCGGTGCGGCTGCCAGGTGGAAGTACGTGTAGATGACCTGCCCCTCGCGGAACAGCTTGTACTCCGGCGTGATCGGCTCCTTGACCTTGATGATCATCTCCGAGCGGCCCCACACTTCCTCGGCGGTATCGACAATCTTGGCCCCCCAGCGAACGTACTCCTCGTCGCTGAGCCCGCTCCCCAACCCCGCCCCCTTCTGCACCAGCACGGTGTGCCCGGCTCCGGAAAGCTTCTGGACCCCGGCCGGCGTCACCCCCACACGGTACTCCTGGACCTTGATTTCCTTTGGCACTCCGACGATCATGACTCCACCTCTTGGGTTATGGGAAAAGGCGCTGTGCCTCCCCCCGAAAGCAGTGCGTGTATATCACAGCGGAAAGAAAAAGAAAGGGGGCGCGTGAGGGGACCGGGTGGGCCCTCTTCTGCCTGCCAGCGCGATCAGGGGAGAGTAGAGAAATTTCACACGTCTCTTGCGGGCGACGGCACGCATGCGAGCGCACGAACCCAGAATTTCAAAAGCAATTCCAACAGGTTCCATGTTTCTTTGGACCCACCTTGACAGGGCATGATTCTTGCATACACAGAGGACGCCACTGGCGGAGGGTCCCATGGGCAACGGCAAGCGGCTTTCGATGTCACCGGGCGAAGCAGGCGGTCTGTTCCGGCTCCAGGAGGATTCTCCGGAGGATGCCGTCCCCTGTTCGGGTAACGAGGGGTACGTGTTCGTCCCCCAGGAATCGTCCCGCGATGCGGAACGGGATTCCAGGACCGACAACTCTCTGGTGCTGTACCTCAAGAAGATTGGGACCGTCCCTCTGCTGAGCCGGGAAGAGGAGGCCGCACTGGCCCGGGAAATCGAGGAGGGGCGGATCGAGGGCCTCCGTGCCATGCTCTCCGTGCCCTACGTCCGCAAGCGCTTGTGGCAGCAGTTCGACGAGTTCCTGGGCGGAGACCGCTCCTCGGATGAAATCGTGGAGCTGACCACCGACTTCGTGACGTTCGAGCGTCGCAACTGTGTCGAGGAGCTGGAGCTCCTGCGCACCGAGGTGGCCCGGGAGCTCGAGCGTCTCGACATGGCCGACCCCAGGGATCCCCTGCCCGTAGGCGCACTTGACGGCGACTCGCTGGCCGGGCTCTTCCTCGCCTTCCGGAACAGCCCCGTGGGACTGCGCACGCTCCACATCCTGTCGACCGAATTCTGCCGCACTGCCCAGGCGTATCTGCGCCGCGGCATCCTGCCCTCCGGCTCGCTCCGGCCTGCCCCCCGAGGGCGCAAGCCGGCGACCCCCCGGGACCCCAATGCCGTCTGTCGACGGTGCTTTGGAGTAGGCCGGGAGCGGCTGGCTGCGGTGATGGCGACCATCGGACGCGGGGAGCTGCGCACGCACAGGGCACGGGCCCGCATGATCCGGGCCAACCTCCGGCTGGTCGTCAACATCGCCAAGAGATACATGGGGCACGGTCTCCAGCTCCTCGACCTCATCCAGGAAGGGAACATTGGCCTGATGAAGGCGGTGGAGAAGTTCGACTACAGGCGGGGACACAAGTTCTCGACCTATGCCACCTGGTGGATCCGCCAGTGCATCACCCGGACTATTGCAGACCAGGGAAAGGCGATCCGGGTCCCGGTGCACCTGGTGGAGAATTTCGGCCGGATCTACCGGTCCCGGATGAGCCTGAAGCAGGCGCTGGATCGGGAGCCGTCGCACCAGGAGATCGCGGAGAAGTGCGGCCTGTCCGCCTCTCAGGTTTCCCGGACGCTGAACCTGGCCAACGATCCGCTGCCGCTGGACATGCCGGTGGGGGACAACTCGTCCGAGCTGAAGGACTTCATCCGCAACGAGAATGCCGAGGATCCGCTCGACTCGGTGCTGAAGGGGAGCCTCCAGGAGGTAACCACCCGGATCCTCAAGTCGCTGCATCCCCGCGAGGAGAAGATCCTCCGCATGCGCTTCGGCATCGGGGAGTCGAGGACCTTCACCCTGGAGGAGGTCGGCCGGAGCTTCAAGCTGACCCGGGAGCGAATCCGCCAGATCGAGATCAAGGCCCTGGAGAAGCTGCGGTCGTCGGGCCGCAAGGATCTGCTCGAGGAGTTCCTGGAGTCGTGATTGGGCGGGGCGCAACGCCCCTCGTTGCCGCTACAGCGTCATCCCGAGAGTGACCGACACGAGCTGTGCGTTGTTGTTGTACAGGGCCGGGAAGCGGTTGCCGACCCAGTTCGTGCTCCCGTCCTCGGCGTAGGGGATCAGGTTGCCTTCGGCATCGAGGCACTGGGGGTCCGCCGTGGTGCAGGCATGTCCGGAGACTTCGCGAGGCATGAAGTAGGTGAAGCCGTAGGCCGCATCGATGGAAAGACCGAAGTCGAACGTGTAGCCGGCTCCGCCCATGACGAAAGCCCGGTCCGAGTCGGGCAGCATGGGAGAGAGGTACTCGTCGGTGGCCGGCGACTGATCATAGCCGACCCCGAGGCGGACCCGGAGCTGGTCGGTGATCGCGTACTCATTGCCGAGGCGGAAGGTGAACCCATCCTTCCAGTACTCCGGGACGCTCTGGGTCAAGGCACCGGTCTGGTCCTCTGGGAAGGTCAGGGGGATCTCCTCGAAGATCGACCAGAAGGTGTAGTCCAGGTCGAACTCCGTGTAGAAGGAGCCGAATCGGGCACCGATTCCGGCCGCGATGATGTGGGGCAGCTCGAACGCGGTTTCGACCTTCTGGTCCGGGAAGCCGGACTTGTCCGAGAGGCCGTCGAGGTTGAAGTGTGCGTTCCCCTCGAGCCCGAGGTGGATGGCGCTGCGGTAGTTGGCACCGATGAACAGCCAGGGAAGCGGTCGGGCCTGGACACCGGCGGTGAAGCCAAAGCCCCAGCCGCTGCCCGACATCTCGACGGAAGCATCCTCGATGGGGGACCCGTCATCCGCGGCCAGGCCGAACTGCTGGCCCATGTACCTCTTGAGGTAGACGTGGGCGGGCGAAGCCACGAACGCGGCACCGATCGAGACCTCGGGAATGGGGGAATACCCGAGGCCGGCGGTCAGCTCCGCAATGGTCAGGGCCGACTTGGTGACGAGGTGCTTTCCTGAGAAATCGTCGCCCCAGTCGAGCGTCAGGCCGAACGGGTAGTTGAAGCCGATTCCGGCCCCCAGCCTCCCGAAGTCGAACTTCCGGGCATAGGAGGCATAGACGTGCGGCGGAGGCACCAGCTTGTTCACGTTGCTGCCCTTCGGGTTGACTGCGGCAGGGTCCTCGTAGTTGAAGCTGGGGAACACCATGGTGTCTCCCGCTGCAAACGCCAGGCTCTCCAGGTAGGCCAGGCCGGCCGGGTTGTAGAACACCGTGGAGGGGTTCTGGAGCCAGGCTCGGACGGCCAGCACGCGTCCCATGGCCGCGGAATCCTGTTCCTGGAGCTCGATTCCCGCCCCGAAGGCCGCAGAGGGGGCCAGGAGGAGGGTAGCAGCCAGCACGGTGAGGAGCCGCCTTCTCAAAGAGGCCCTGTAGAACGGCCGGGGTCGTGGATTCGTGTTCGTGCGCATGTCCTCACCTCCTACAGGTCGTCGCAGGGGAGCGAGTCGCCGCTCGTCGCCCCCGCGACCTTGGAGCCGTCCCCGTCTTGAGCAAAGAAGGCGATGATGTCATCGACCGTCACCTTGGCAACCGGGTCCGCCCCCACCCCGCCTCCGCAATCGACAAAGAAGAAGCCGTGACACGGGGCCGGGTACTCCTTGAAGTAAGGCTGCACGCCGTCACGGGCCGCGCAGGCCAGCTCCCGGGTGGCGGCATGGGGGATGAACCCGTCGGTCTTGGCCATGGCGAGGAGGATCTTTTTCTTGTCCCCCACCAGCGGAGCCTTGACCAGGTGACGAGCGTAGTTGACCGGGTCTCCACGGTCGAGCAGCATCTGGGCCGTGTCCATGAACTCGGCATACTCCGCGGTCCCCTTGACGTACCCCATGCCCGTCAGCGCGTCCTCGATGGGCTTGCGGAACTCCTCGTTCTCCGTCTCCTGGAGGATTCGGGTCAGGTGGCCGCCCGTGACCACGAGCGCCGCGTGCTGGACGGCATCGGTCAGGGTCAGGGCCGGAACGCCGGCAATGCCGCCCAGCGAGTCCCCGACGAAGAAGATCCGGCCCGTGTCGATGGGTCCCACTTTCTTTCCCCCGCCATCCGTGATGCAGACCACGTTCTTCTCGCACAGGAACGAGTTGAGCCCGTTCTTGCCCGGGTTGGTGGCAAAGCGCACCGCCTGGTAGATGTCGAGCGCGGCCTGGACCAGGTGGTCTCGGGTGGCCACGGCATCCGCCGAGAAGAACGGAACACCGTTGCCCAGGCCCGGCAGTGCCCGCTGCCCGTGGAAGGGCAGGTCGATGGCCAGGACCGCGTATCCGGCCTTCAGGAACGGGTCGAATTGCGCTATCGCAAGCTCCTTCTTCCCGTCCAGCCCGTGCTGGAGGACGACCAGCGGAACTGGCGAACCGGAGACCGGGAGGAACTCCTCCTTGGGCAGTGCCAGGATGAACGGCAGGCTGTACTGCGTGAAATCAGGGACGCCGGATGCGGAGAGCTTCATCCGGCCGAAGTTGCCCGAAGCCGGGTCCGCCGCGGCCAGGGCCGAGAAGGCGATGAAATGTCCGCCCTCGAGCACCACCTTGTCCGCATTCTTCACGACTGGGGTCGCAGTCTCGGCCTCGGCCAGAGTGCCTTGCGGATCGTCTCCGACGGTGTGCTTGTCGAGCTCGGCCTTGACCACGTTGACGAGCCAGGTACCGACGGTCTGGGTGGTGAACGTCCAGAACATCAGGACCTGCTCGCGGCCGACGCCGACCATGTCGGACTCGAGCGCTGCGAAGATGGAGTTGTAGTTCTGCCGGAGCATCTCCAGCTGCTGCGCATCGGCATCGCTCAACGTCATGAGGTTGCTCTTGCCGGCCTCGGCATCGAACAGCGGGTCCGGGCTGCGGGCCATGAAGAAGACGGGGGCGACCTCGATGGGCCAGGGCTTGTCGTCGGGGCCCTTGTCCTTGGAGCGCAGGTTGTCGAACGCCAGCAGCATGTAACGCCGGCCGGCCTGGAGCGGATGCCCGCCGGTCGGTCGTACGATGAGGCTGCCGCTCTCGAACGAGGCCTTGACCTCGCCATCGGTGTAGATGTTGTCCGGCTGCATCAGGGACATCATGCCCAGGGTCCCTGCGGCCGGGTCCACCTCGGTCACGTCGGCCATGCCCAGCGAGATGTCGCCCAGCCCCTTACCACCCATGATGTCGGTCATGGCCCCGAGCCACTTGAAGCTACCCGGGTCCAGCGGCCGCAGGAAGGCCGTGTGGGTCGATGCCAGCGGAGAGAAGCCGTCCAGGCGGTTGAGCTCGCTGACGATGTCCTTCTGCATGTCCGGCCACGACGGGTTGACCGGGATGTCAACCTGGACCGGCTTGCCCTTGTCATCGAGGGACATGAGGACGTCGTTGGGGAAGGGGACGGTACCCGACGTCGGGTCGAAGATCGCCTCGTTGTGAGACTGGATCGAGAATCCCCAGATACCGGCCAGGCGATTGGTGACATCGGCCAGCCCGGCAGCGGTGATGAGCGCCTGGACTCCCTGCCGAATGCCCTCGAGCAGGGCGGCATCCGCGTCGGCCACCCCGAAGTCGGCAAGCTGGCTGACCCCCTCCTTGACAACGGGAACGGTAAGTCGGGACACGGCGGTGACCGTGGACGGCGTGACCGGGAAGAGCCCGCCGGCCGTCAGGACTGCGTCCGTAATGGCTGCAGCGTAGGCGGCGCCGGCCTCGTAGCCCCCCTCGGGAACGATGGTGAGGGTGGTTCCGGAATCGTTGACGGAGAGGGCCGCATTCTCGGGGGCCGCGGCACCGATCTTCTGCAGGATGACCGCCTCGGAGGTGACCGAGGCCGGGTCGATCGGCAGGGAGAACGTGGCGGACAGGGTCATGGAGGCCGGCCATCCGTCGAGCGAGTTCATGTATTCGAAGAAGGCCTTCTGCACGGGCGTGTCGTTGGTGCAGTCCACCGGGAAGCAGAGGTTCCCCTCGATGCAGTCGGGCTTTCCGTCGCCGTCGCAGTCATGCTGCGAGCTTGCCGGGGACGTCTTGACGATGTCATTGGGCGTGGGGAAGAGGCTGCGGGTCGGGTCGTTGACCAGCATGGCCTCGGGGCGGATGGAGAACGTCCACAGCAGGGCGACATCCCCACGACCGAGCTTCTCGTTGCCGGCGGCATCGCTGGCGAGCCAGTCGAAGATCGGGGCAAACAGGGTGCGGAGGCCTTCGAGCTGGACCGCCGTTTCGTCGGGCAGCGCACACACCGAGCGACCGTCGATGGCCAGCGCCTTGGTGCTCTTGAGCAGGTTGAACGCATAGCTCGACCGAACGGCGTCGCCGGTCTCATCCGTGATGCCGGTGGTGATCACTGCGGCGTAGGTGTGCCCCTGGAGCCACTCCTGCCCCTCCGGCGGCAGGATGCTGAGCGGAGTGATCCCGGCCGCCTCGTCGACGGGACCGGCGACCATGCGGATTCCGGCCACACGGGCCACGGGAACCCCGGCATCGGGGCGGAGCAGCCCGGTCAGGTCCAGGACGCGGACGGTCTTCTCGGTAAGGGGGCTTTCCTTGGCCGGATCGGTCTCGATCCGGAACCCCTGGAACGCGGTGGAGGTCGCACCGTCGGTGGGGAAGCCGTGCAGCGTGTTGAGGTAGGTCTCCACGAGCTGCTCGGCAGCCTCGGTCGAGAACGCGGGCACGACGAGCGGCTCGTCCTGCCCCAGGACCGTGAGCTCCACCTCGAGCGGGAACGCCACCTTCATGAGCGCCGGATTGTCCGGGTCCTGGACCATGAGCAGGTCGCTCGGCTTGGGGATCGCGGGCAGCACGGGATGCTCGGCGTCGGGGGAGACGGGGGCGGGGTCGAACTGAGCGACCGTCACCGGGACCGCCTCCTCCACCGTGACGTCCTGACATGCTGCAGCCGCCAGGAGCACCGCCAGGAGCGATAGTGCATTCTTCTTCATGTGCTGGTTCCTCCACTGCCGGGGCGGAAAGGGCCCGGCATCGAACCTCGACGCCGGCTACTTCTCAATGATCTGCAGGACGGCCTTCTTGCCAAGTTTCGTGGCGAGCGCGGTGAGCAGGACCCGCAAGGACTGGGCCATCCGGCCCTCTCGACCGATGATCTTCCCGATCTCGGTCTTGACAGCGGACAGCTCCACCACGACCATGTTGCCGCTCTCGATGACGTTGAGGGACAAGCCCTCCGGATTGTCCACGATGGTTTCCACGAGGCGACGGATGAAGTCTCTGATTTCGGTACCCGCGCTGGTAAGCATGACAACCTCCTGGCAGAAGAGTCCTGGTTCTGCGGTGTGCACGCGAATTCCTCGTTCGCAGCCTCCATCCTAGCGCGTCGGGCCGGGGGTTTCAACTGGTTTGGAGTTGCGTGAAATCAGCACCGGGCGTAGCATCCTTCCTGCGACGTCCGGGAAGGTGAATCGCATGGAAAACCCCTTTGATCCCGGTTACTACCGGGAGCACGAGCTGCGCCAGATGGGATTTGCCGAGGTCGGGGACGACGTCCGGATCTCCCGCAACTGCACGATCCTTGGGTTGCCCAACATCCGGATCGGCAGCCGCGTGCGGATTGACGGCTACTGCACCCTGGTGGCCCCGGGCAACGGGTACCTTCGAATCGGCTCGTTCGTGTTCGTCGGCGGCTACTCCCTGCTCTCGGCCGGGGCCGGAATCGACCTGGAGGACTTCGTCATCGTGTCCCAGGGATGCCGGATCTACAGCCGCAACGACGATTACAGCGGCGAGCACCTGTGCGGCCACAACGTCCCGGAACGCTTTGCCGGCATCACCAGCGCACCGGTCCGTTTGAGACGCCACGTCATGCTCGGGACGGGCACGGTGGTCTTCCCGGGAGTCGAGATCGGCGAGGGCACCGCCGTGGGCGCCCAATCCCTGGTCACCCGAGGGCTACCCCCCTGGGGGATCTTTGCCGGCTGCCCGGTTCGACGGCTCAAGGACCGGTCCAGGCGGGTGCTCGAGCTCGAGCAGGAAGTCCGCAAGGAGCTCGGAAAGTAGACCTCAGACTCCCGGTCCGGCGATCGACCTGCCTCCCCTTGGTTCCCGTGCGACCTCCGAACACCGGCGGACCGGCAAGTGAGCGCCCGGCGGACAGGGAAGGCGCCGAGATGGCGGCGGAGGCGTACCTGGGGGGTACGTCGGGCACGGCATCCGGCGTCTGACGCCGTCCCCCGGGATGGTCACGAAGCCGGAGGCGGTGTTCAGGGGCAGCCGCAGCCCGTGCAGGTAACGCACGAGCTGCTCCAGACACAGCCGTACGTCGGGGACAGGCAGAACTTCCACTTGTTGGTCCCGCAGCATTTCCAGTTGGTGCCCTCTTCCCACAGGCACTGGGCACCGGGCTTGAGCGCGCAGCTGCCCCACTGGCAGCTTGCGGTGCAGGTCTTCTGCGCACAGGCGTCACAGCCGCTGCCGGAGGTTGTGCCGGGCGCACAGACCCCCTGACCGGTGCACGTGCCCCACGAGCCGTAGCTCCCCCACTGACAGGAGGCGGTGCAGCTCCTGGAGCGGGACTGGGTGCCACAATTCCCGCAGGCCTGGGACTGAGACTCGGTCTGCCCGTAAGCGCAGACCCCCTGGCCCGAGCAGGTGCTCCAACTGCTCCAGGCTCCCCAGTTGCAGCTGAAGTCACACGTGCGTGTCGCAGTCTGGGTGCCGCAGTTACCGCACGACTGGCTCTTGGTTTCGGTCTGCCCCGGAGAGCAGGATCCCTGCCCCATGCAGCTACCCCAGGAATCCCAGAAGCAGGAGCCGTTGCAGGACCGGTACTGGGTTCCGCAAAGGCCGCAGGACTGGCTCTGCTGCTGACCCGGCTGGCACACTCCCTGGCTCTGACAGATGCTCCACGCATCCCACTGGCACATGGCGTTGCAGTTGCGGTACTGGCTGCCGCAGGGACCGCAGGACTGGGTCTGCTGCTGACCCGCGGAGCAGACCCCCTGGTTGACGCAGCTGCTCCAGGGGTCCCACTGGCACTGGGCATTGCAGCTGCGCGACTGGGTACCGCAGTAGCCGCACCCCTGGGTCTGGCTCTGCCCGAGGGAGCAGGTTCCCTGGTTGAGACAGCTGCCCCAGGGATCCCACTGGCACTGGTTGTTGCACGAGCGATAGCGCGTTCCGCACAGCCCGCATGCCTCGGATTGCTGCTGGCCTGCGGTGCAGACTCCCTGCGTGATGCACTGTCCGAACGGTCCCCATGTGCAGCTGTTGGTGCAGGTACGCGTCTGGGTGCCGCACATGCCGCAGGACACGACGTCCTGCTTGCCGGGTGGGCATGCGAAGATCTGGTCCGGGGTCCCGTCGCAGTCATTGTCGAAGCCGTCGCAGATCTCGGCCTTCATCCCTTCGAGGGGATTGCAGGTCTGGGGGACGCCATTGAGGCAGTTGACGACCGTGTGCTCACAGAGGCCGAGCCCGCACTTGGTGGTCCCGAGCTCCTCGTCGACCATGCCGTCACAGTCGTTGTCGATTCCGTCGCAGGTCTCGGGCTGAGCCCCTTCGAACGGGTCGCACGGGGTGTAGACGCCGTTGACGCAATCAACCGCAGTGTGCTGGCACGGGCCGACGCCGCACGTGGAGCTTCCGAGCAGCTCGTCGACGCCTCCGTCGCAGTCGTTGTCGACGTTGTCACAGACCTCCGTCGCTGCCGGATGGGCCTTGTGGTTGTTGTCGGCACAGTCCCCCTTCTTGTCGCTGTAACCGGGCGGAGCGAAGCAGGCCAGGGTGGTTGCCGTCTCGACGCCCCACCCGTCTCCGTCGAGATCTGCGAAGAAGGTGACGAGCACCCCCTCGTCGATCTGGCCGTCGCAGTTCTCATCGAGCCCGTTGCACTGCTCCGCCGGCTCCGGCGGGCAGTTGGCCAGGCAGAGGAACTGGAACTTGCACGATTCCCAGTCGACACAGGAGATGGGCTTTGGCGCGTTGCACTCGGACCACTGAGCATCGGTGCAGGTCCGCGTCCCGTCCGCACATCCGTGCGTGCAGACCTCGTCGTACTGGTCCGCTTTTCCGTCGCAGTCGTTGTCCTTGGCGTCGCAGATCTCTTCGATCCCGGGGTGGATGGTGGGGTCCGAGTCGTCGCAGTCGAGCCCCGTAGCGATCGTCCCCTCGGGAGGATAGCAGGCCGTCACCTTGCTCTTCTCGTCGCCGTACAGGTCGCCGTCGACGTCGATGAAGTAGTCGGAGAGAAGCCCCTCGTCAATCGTGCCGTCGCAGTCGTCATCCGCTCCGTTGCACGTCTCGGGGATGGAGGCGAAGTCCTCGTCGACCTGGCCGTCGCAGTCATTGTCGAGGCCGTCGCAGTCGAGCTCGAGCCCTTCCTGGTACGCAGGGTCAAGGGCCCCGTAGAGGCTCGGTCCGCACGGCTTCCATTCCATCTGTTCGCAGAGGGAGGCCGGCTTCTTGGTCCCGGCGCAAACGCCCGACTGGAGCTCGCAGGGAGGGACCAGGATGTTGGGGTCCAGGATATCGAGCATGCCGTCACAATCGTTGTCGAGGCCGTCGCAATCCTCGCCGGCATTGGGGTGTGCGAGAGGCTGAGTATCGTCGCAGTCCCCGGACTCGAGGGCCGTGTAGTAGCCTTCCGACAGGCAGAGGCAGGTAGAGGCTGAGTCGACGCCGTAGCCGTCCGAGTCCTTGTCGAGGTAGTACACGGTGCACCCTTCGGCACCGGGCTCGTCGGTCTGGCCGTCGCAGTCGTTGTCCTGGCCGTCGCAGGCCTCGTCGAGGCCGAAGTAGGTCTGCGAGCAGGTGAGCTCTCCGCTGCTGCAGGTCTTCTGTCCTTCCTCGCAGAGCCCCTTCTTGCCGGGGATGGGGCAGGCGTCACCGCCGCCCGGATTCCCTTCGTCCACGGTCCCGTCGCAGTCGTTGTCCTTGCCATCGCACTGCTCCGGAGTCGGAAGGGGAGCATTGCAGTCCGTCAGCCCTTCGGCCGTACACTTGCGGATTCCCTTGCAGGTTCCGGTGCCGCTGGTGACGGAGCACGGGGTCGACAGCTCGAGATCCACAGCCACGTCGTCGCACGCGCACTGGCCGCTCGAGGGGAGACAGTAGTTGGATCCTCCTTCCTCCACGTCCAGCTCCACGCAGGCGTACCCGGCCGGGCAGAGGCTCTCTTTGGAGCAGGGGGTGACGCAGAACGAGCCGTCCTTTTCCGAGAACTGGTGACAGACGCCGTCGGGCTGGAAGCCGAACTCCTGGCAGTCCTTGTGCTCCGCGCAGGGACGACAGGTGGTGATGTGCGCCGGCACGCAGGCGTAGGTCATGTCGGGGCCGCCCGGAAGAAGCTTGCACTGCCACCCGGCCGGGCAATCCTCGATACAGGGGATGGTGCAGCGCTGACCATCCTTGGTGTACACGCACACGCCGGTGGGACAGTCCGCGTTGGAAGTGCACGGCTGATCGAACACGCTGCTGCCATAGTCGAAGGGGAGGTCCGGCGGATTGTCAGGGAGCGCTCCGCCGTCGAAGGGAAGCTCGGGAAGGTCACCGGGGAAGACCACCTCGGTCAATCCGGGGAGCTCGGGGCCGCCAGGGCCGCCGTCGGCATCGAGCGGTACGACCTTGGCGCCGGTGGAGCATCCCCAGACAGCAACGCACAACACTCCGGCGACCGCCAGGCCGATCAACCCAGAACGCTTTTCCATGCTGAAGCCCTCCCCAGTTGGACCCGACCGCCCGCGCAGGTCGAGGTGCGACACGAAGGCGGCTGGCGGGCCGCATTTCGCAAAGCTCATTATGCTGGATCTGCTCGGTGCAGGTCAAGAAGCGCCCTGATCAGAGACAGCGGGCAACGCGACGGTTCGTTCACCTGGCAACGGTCCCTCCCGCCTGCCCCCTCTGTTCCGCACGGGAGGGAGCTTGCCGGGGGGGGGAGCACGCACCCCGGCAAGCTCCCACCGGGGCAACTCCCACCTTCCTACAGGCCGGGGGCGGTGCTATCATCGGCGGAGCGTGCGGCCGGGACCGGCTCGTTCCTTCGTCCGAGGTCCGGGTTGGACCGCACCGTCGCACCGGCAAGGGGGAGTGTCATGCAGCCCGGACGACCGGACATCGACGTGGTGTTCCCGCTGCTCGTGGGAGCGATCGCTGCGGCCTGCTTCGGCCTCGGTTTCCTGGTGCACCGCAGGGCATCGGCCGGTTCGTCGCGGCGACATCTTCTCAGCTGGCTCAGTCGAGCGTCCCTGGTGCTGGGCGGGCTCTTCCTCTCGGTGCTGCTCCTCGAGATCGGGGCCCGCTACCTGCTTCCCGGCGGCCCGGTGCACACCGAACCGGTGCAGGCCGACTCGGCCGGAGCAATCGTGGAGCCCCTTCCGGACGGTCAGGCCTACTGGGAATACCGGGGGGCCTGGGGCTTCGACGATCGGGGAATCCGGACCGGCCGTCCCGAACCGGGAAAGCCATCCCTTCGCATGACCGTGCTTGGGGATTCCGTGACCTATGGAATCCGGGTAGACTACGACCAGTCATTCCCCTTTCTGCTGGCCGGACGGCTCGAGCCGCGGGTCGGACCGGTGGCACTGACGAATCTGGCCGTGCCCGGGTACAGCACCGAGCAGGAACGCATCTCTCTCGAGCGCAAGGGGATGTCTCCTTCGCCCGACCTGATCCTCCTGGGGGTGTTCCCGAACGATCTGGCGCAGTACACCGTGGTCGGCAGCACCGCGTACGACATCCGGGTAAGAGAAGTCGAAGGGGTCGCCACGTTCGAGCTCTTCCCGCTGCCGGATGGGATGAGCCGTTTCCTCACGGAGCACTCGGTGTTCTACCGGTTCCTGACGCTCCGGGCCATGGCCGCGTACGATCTGGCATCGGGTCGTGACGAGACTCAGGTGGCCGCGGCGATGGCCGAGATGGAGCGAATCCGACAGATTGCGGCCGGCGCATCCTCCCGGCTCGTCATCGTGCTGCTCCCCATGCTGGGAAGGGAGCTGAGCCTGGGCGAGGACGGGCTCACGGCCCGCTTCTACGGGCAGATCCGAAGCTGGGCCTCGAACGCGGGAATCCTGCTCATCGACCTGCGTCCGCTCCTGGCGGGGTACGATCTCCGGGCTTTGCGCATCGACGAGTGCTGCCACTTCTCCCCCTACGGGCACGAGGTTGTGGCCGGGCTGCTTTCCGAGCAGCTCGGGAAGATCCTGGCACCATAGTCCCAAAGATGGAATTCGGGGGCGGGCCCTCGGTTTCTGAGGTGGAGGAGACCCCCGCCGCAGTGGGAACCCCTGCGTCGCCAGAGCCTGGCCTGTCCGAGTTCCGATTGACAACCCGAGGCTTCCACGGGATGCTGGCCGCGTCGGGCATGGGCCCGGCCGGAGGTCGTCTGTGGCTCGCTCGCTCCTGCTGTCCACCATCCTGCTGGCCCTGTTCGCTACGGGTGGCTCGGGCTGTGCCCCGACGCATGCCGGGCGCACGATCGGTGCGGGAGTGTTGCAGTTGGAGGGGAATCTCGGAGGGCCGTTCCTGCGCAATCTCGGCCCCCCTCTTCCCGCCCCGAACCTCCCCGTCGGTGCCCGCTACGGAATCACGGACCGCATCGATGCCTCCGCGCATCTGAACCTGCTGCCCCTGAGCATGGGCGGCTTCATGGCGCTCGACGCCGCGGCCACGTTCGCCCTGGTTCGTCATGAGGGGCGCAGCGGCCCCAACCTCGCCACCCAGATCGGAGGCGCCCTGCTGACCGACTTCGAAAGCGGAGCCCGCATCTCGCCCACGGCCGACCTGGCGGGCGGGTACACGTTCGGCTGGCTCACCCCGTTTGCCGGGGCCGAATTCGCAGTCGATGCCTGGGGAGGGCGCGTTCTGGGCAACTTCTTTGCCGGGCTCGAGGCCGACATCGGTCACTGGACCGTGGCGGCTTCGGGGGTCTGGTTCACCCCCTGGTTCGACACCTACTCGTCGGTCGTGGACTATGTGTCTCCGGGCCGCATGGGGGCCGTTGGCGGCCTGCTCGGCCTCAAGTACCGCTTCCACCTCGGAGGGGAAAAGGAGGGCGGCCGTGAGTAGGCTCCCCATGGTGATGATCGCTGCTTCGCTCGTGCTGTCGGGGTGCGCGGTGAAGCTGGACTTCTTCCTGTGGGGGGGGGTCCCCGCAACCCTCGAGGACTATGACTTCACTTCGCCGAACCTGGACGGGATTGCGCCGGACCGGATCACGAGTGAGCTCATCCCGGTCGGGGACGAAGGCGATTGGATCCACGTGATCTTCGTGGAGCGGGACGTGTCGAAGCTCTCCCCGGACTTCGATCCGGACGACGGAATCACGGTGCTCTTCTCCCACGGCCGGTTTGACAACATGCTCCAGTACATCTACCGGCTGGGCTACTGGGAGGAGATGGGGTTCAACGTGCTGATGTACGACTACCGGGGTTACGGCGCCAGCACCGGGGAGACCACGGAAGCCAATATGTACCAGGATGCCGTCGCTGCCTATGACTATGCCAGCACCAGGACGGGGGTCGGGACGATCGTGTCGGTGGGCTACTCGATGGGGGGGGCCCCGGCAGTCTACCTGTGCTCCGAGGAGAGCGGCCGCGAGGTCGCGGCCTGCATCGTCGAAGCCGCGTTCGCCAGCGTGGACATGATGGCGGATTCGGCAGGCTATTATGACTTCGAGGGCGCCTGGTTTGCCGATACCGAGTTCGACAACGTGGGGCGGGCCGCCCGGATCGGGCTGCCGTTCATGGTGCTCCACGGGACGAAGGACAAACGGGTGGGCGTCGAGCACGGGCGGGCCATCTGGGATGCGGTCAGGGGAAACAACCCGACCAACCGGTTCTGGGAGGTGAAGGACGCAACCCACTACAACATCCCGATGCCCTCCTACACCGTGGTCGATGACGAGCCCCGCGAATACTCCTACCCGGACGAGCTGCCTCCCGACCTCCACGCCGAGCTCGAGGACTACCAGGCCCGGATTCTCGATTTCCTGGCGGACGCGCTGAACTGAAGGGCCGTGGCGACAGCCCGACGGCTGGAGCCGGTATCTGTGGTCGACGAAGTCCCGACAAAGCCCGGTGCAAGGGCCAATGGCCGATGAGGTCCCGCCCAGGCCCTGTGCGAAGGCGGATGGTCGACGGCAGGTTGTTGCGTCCAGTGGTCACCGCTCCTGGCGTGGTGCTTGAGCGGGCTCGTCGGGTCCGGTATTGTGAGCAAGCCACTGTGGGAGGAGAGCATGGGGGACGTCCGGTTCCCAGGAGATTGGTTCGCCGGGTTGCGCCTGAGGATCTTGCGGACGCTCTGTCCGTGGCTGGCGGTTCTGTCCTCGCTCGTCTGCTCGTGCGAAGGCCCGAGGACGGACATGCCCGAGCCCCGAGCGACTCTCGACTGGGCCGCGTGGCAGACTCCGGGAGCCGAATTCCGTCCGTGGGTTCGTTGGTGGTGGCCGGGCAATGACGTCGAGCCAGCGGAGATCGCACGGGAGCTCAGCTCCCTGGCCGAGCAAGGCTTTGGCGGCGTGGAGCTGCAGGCTTTCGATGCCGCGCTCGACCCCGGGGCGGATGAGGCCGAGCTCCAGAAGCGGCGCTCGGTCGACACTGCAGCATACTTCGCCAACGTCAAGGAGATGCTCGCAAAGGCTCATGACGCAGGTCTCGGTGTGGACATGACATTCGGGTCGGGCTGGCCGACGGCCCGCACCGACATCGAGCTGTCGGATTCCATGCAGATGCTCGTGTGGGGGGAAGCCACCGTGGAGGGTGGTGGCCCGCGGACCGTCAACATCCCGCCCCCGGTCAAGCCGGCCTTCTACGAGTTCTCGGACATGGCCGCAGCGTTCGGCGAGCCCATGGCGGAGTGGCTCCCGGGCGAGGCGGTTCTGACCGCTGTGCTCGCCGCCCGGGTGACCGGAGGAGAGCGGGCAGCCAATCCCCTGGTGCTCGACGACGTGCTCGTTCTCGACCCGGCCTCGGTGCAGGTGCTCACCGACAAGGTCAAAGCCGGCTCCGTCACGTTTGAGCCCGGTCCGGGCGACTGGCGCGTGATCGCGTTCTACCAGATGCCCGACGGACAGGTTCCGGTGCTGCCCGCGCTGCCCTCGCCGGCTCACGTCGTCGACCACCTGGATGCGGACGTGGTGGACGCAGCGCTCGAACACTGGCTAGGCAAACGAACCGGACTCAACGATTTGCCGGACTCCGGCTGGCGAGGGCTGTTCGTCGACAGCTTCGAGCTGAAGAATGAGCGGCTCTTCACCTCCGACTTCCTGGCGGAATTCGAAGCCCGGCGAGGCTATGACCTGACCCCCTACCTGCCCGCGGCGGTGCTGCCGGGTGCGGACAACAACCTGTTCGATGGAGGCGGGCTGAGGCGCAAGAGTCCGTTCTCCCTGGGCGACGACGACGAACGCATACGGTTTGACTACGCTCACACGGTGTCCGACCTGTTCATCGAGCGGTTCCTTGAGCCTGCGGTTGAGCGGACCGGCCTCCTGCGCATCCAGGCGTACGGCATCGATGTGGACATCATTCGCTCCGCAGCGCTGGCAAGCATCCCGGAAGCGGAGCAGCTCTATGCGGGAGGCACCGAGCTGTTCCTCCGCCTGGTGTCCTCGGGGGCCCACCTGTCCGAAGCAGCCGCCCAGCTCGGTGCGGAGACCGCTCCGTCCTCAGAGCGACCGGACGACAGCGCACCCGATGTCGCGGCCCCCGGCGGAACCTCGGCAGCGGGTTCTAGTCCCGTCAGTGCAGAGGCAGCGGGTTCTAGTCCCGTCAGTGCAGAATCGCTCGTGTGGGAGCAGCGCACCTACATGACCACGCCGGCCAAGATCCGGGCCGCCGTGGACAAGCTGCTGGCCGCTGGAGTCAACCACGTGGTGTACCACGGCTTCCCCTACCGAAAGACCGAGGGCTACGGCGAGACCGGCTGGCATCCGTTCTGCTCTCCATTCAGCGGCGGAGGCACGTTCTCCTCGAACGTCGGAGAGGCAAGCCCCTTCTGGCCCTTCATGAAGCAGGTCAACGACTACGTGGCCCGGGTCCAGGCTCTGATGCGCCAGGGCGAGCCGGCCAATGGCATCCTGGTCTACTACCCGTTCCTGGGAGCCTCGGCATCGCTGGTCCGGATGGAGAATCACGACGAACTGTTCTTCAATGGCCACTTCCCGGGGGAGCCGGGAGGCAACGCACCCAACCCGCTCTTCGCACTGGTCGACGGCCTGTTTGGCGAAAAGGAGCCTCCGCCAAGCGCAGTCTGGCTCGAGCAGGCGTGGCCTGCGCTCCGCTCGCTGGACCGTGCAGGGCACGCATGGGACTTCGTCAGCGACGACATCGCCCGGCAGGGTCTGGGGGCCGCTGGCTGCGCCTCCCATGCGGAGGAGGAACCCGGGAAGGGACACTGTGCCGACTCTGTGGGGGGGGCGGTTCTCTTCCTCGGGCGGGTCGGCTACCGGGGCATCGTTCTGTTCCACGTTCCGCACATGTCTCCCGAGGTGGCGGAGCGCCTGGCCTCCGCGTCCGACGCCGGAGTCCCTGTCATCGTGGTGGGCGAGCCACCGCAGCGTCAGCCCGGATTCCTGGATCACGAGGCCGGTGACGCTCGCGTCAAGGCTGCCATGACGCGCGTCATGGCAGCGTCGACGACGGTCGCAATCTCTTCAGCGGAGGATTCCGGGCTGGCCCTGCTCCAGTCCGGTGCCGTGCCCCATCTTCCCGGCTTCTCCGGCGGCGAGATCCGACACCAGGTTCGGGTGAGCGTGCAGACGCCCCGAATCGTCCCAGACCACGGTGGTTCTGAGACGGAAGCCGTCCCCGTCATCACCGAGGAGTCGCCCCCCTTTGCGCTCCATGCGCTCCTGTTCAATCCCGAGCCGGAGCCCCGGACGGTCTCGTTCCAGTGGCCCGTCGGATGCACCTCGGGATACTGGCTCGATGCCTGGGCCAACCAGTGGTGGCCCGCAGAGGCCACGTCGAAGCCCTCCGCTGCGCTGGCCGCACTGGGATCGCTCGTGTTCGTCTGCAACTACGCGGAGCCCCAGGCCGGCGAGGGCCCCATGGAGGTGCTGCCTCCCGAAGCAGACGCCAACGCTGGCGGGCCTGCGACCGAACAGTCCAGCGAATCCCCCTTCATCCCTTACGAAATCGGTCCCTGGCACCTGATCGTGGAAGGTCCGGACGTAGCTGGAGGTGTCTACGACGAAATGCTCACAGACCTGCCTGACTGGCGGGACGTGGAGACCCTCCGCTACTGCTCGTCCGTGGGGACCTACACGGCGGACTTCGCCATCGAGCCTGACGCCGAAGTACGCTACTTCCTTCGAGCCGCTGACGTCAGGGGAGCGGCCGAGGTACTCGTGAACGGTAAGCGGGCCCCCGACCTCCTCGTTTGGCCGTTCGAGGCCGAGGTCACGGACCTGCTGGTTTCCGGCTCCAACACGTTCGAGATCCGCCTGGTACCTCCGCTGCGCAATCGGCTCGTGGGCCTCGGCCAGGCCGGCAACTCCGACTACCCCCAGTTCGTCACCGACCCGGAGCGTCTCGCCCCCACCGGCCTGGTGGGGACCGTCGAATTGCTCACCGTGCCGGCTGGCAAACGGTAGAGAGCGGCCGCTGTTGTCATCATCGACCGACTTATGACGCCGGGAGCGTCACAACTGCCGGGATGTTCCATCATCGACCGACTTATGACGCCGGGAGCGTCACAACTGCCGGGATGTTCCATCATCGGCCGACTTATGACGCCGGGAGCGTCACAACTGCCGGGATGTTCCATCATCGGCCGACTTATGACGCCGGGAGCCCTGTCCCGCCGGTCGGGCCGGACCGGAGGGGAAATTGCGGGTCCGGCGGTCGCAGGTAGGATCACCTCGTGGGTATGGAGGCGACGCATGCGTGCCGAGATCTTTGCCGTGTTCACTGCGCTGTGCTGGGGAGTGGGGTCGCTGCTCGAGAAGAAGGGGGTGAAGCTGGGCGGCTTCAGCCCGGTCATGGGCACGACGATCCGCACGGCGTTCTCGCTCCTGCTGCTGGCGTTCGTCTCCTATCCGTACTGGGATCAACTCCGGAAGGCGGGACCGGCCTCCATCTCGCTGATCGCTGTGGGGGGCGGCGTGATTGCGGGCGGTCTCGGGATCATCTTTCTGTACACGGGCCTGAAGTCCGGCAACTTGTCGACGGTGATGACGGTGGCGTTCTGCCTGGCCCCCGTGGTTGGTGCCCTCCTGGGCTACGTCGTCCTGCACGAGCGCCTGTCACCGCTACAGCTGCTCGGGGTCGTCCTCTGCATCGCCGGTGCCACCCTCGTGTCGTACTTCCGACCAGCCTGAGCCTCGTCTACATGTCGGCCGAAAGAAACCCGTAGTACCGGCCCAGCCAATAGGCCAGGAGGTAGTCTTCCGGGGAGTGGATGAAGCCGGGATCTGCGTGGTGTTCCTCCGGGATCTCGTAGGGATCGAGGCGCCAGAGGTAATTGTCGTAGCACCGCTCCTCGAGCGGGATGATCTCGGCGGCGTTGGGCTTGCCGAGGCGGTTGAGGCAGGCGGTCTCCTGCTTGCCGGCAGCGACGTCGCGGTCGGAGCGGCCGACCGGCATGCGGCGCAGTGTGCAGACGGCCTCGTCGACTGCCTGTGCGAGCTCCGTGTCTTCGGGGCCGACCCCTGACAACCCGCCGTACATGAAGATGTAGAGCGTATGGGTCGAAACGCGCACGGAGGGGTCGAGCGAGGGGTCCTTGGGGTCCCACGCCTCATGGTCCAGGACTTCGAGCAGTCGCTTGCGCAGGGTCGGGTCCGGCTCCCGGCGCAGCCACGGGTAGAGCCCCTGGTAGACCATGTCGATGTTGTCGTAGCTGGTCTGGCAGTCCGTCCGGTAGACGTACAGGGTGGACTCGATGACGTCCATGTAGGATCCGGGATCCACGATATCGATCTCGGGGCAGTCCGAGCTGTCCCCCAGACGCATCAGGCAGTTGGAGAAGAACTGATCGAGCTCGGGATCGCCGGACTCGAGCTGTGCGGTGCGAATCCACGACGATGCGAGCAGGGCGTTGAAGCCGGGGAAGTCATCGATCGCGGTGGCGAACAGGCGTCCGTGCTCGGTGACCTTCCCGGTCCAGTCGATCACGTTGAGCCCGTTGGTGACGAACACCTTTGCGAACGTGTGGAGGTCCTGTCGGGCGACGGTCCGCACCGACTCGTCATCGAGGTGCTCGAGGGCCACGGCCAGACCGAACAGGATCCCGTCAAGGCTGTCCTTGGATACGTCGTCGTTCCAGTACCAGCCAGCGTGATTCGGGTCGGTGGACGCGACCCAGGTGGGGGACGAGGATACGTCGTAGGTGTAGGCGGTGTCGGGCCGTGCGTAGCCCCGACCGTAGAGCCCGGGAATGCCGGTGACCAGAGTCAGTTCGTGCAGCCCCGCCACGGCCTTGGCCGCGTTCTGAGCGGCCTCGGGCTCGCGGGTGACCGCGTACCTCAGGGCCTGCGAGGCCAGGTACATCCCGGTCCACAGGCCGGTGCTGGGCAGGTGGGCCCACTTCTGGGGTGTGCCCGCGTCATCCACAACGACGCTGCGAAGAAGCCCATCCGGGAAGTGCTGTTTCATGATCAGATCGTCGAGGATCGAAGCCTTCTCGGCCAGGTCGGGCCCTGAAGAGTCCCACTGCGGGCAGGTGGGCCAGGGGTGGGCGGGAGCGGCATCAACGGGCGGCGCGTCGACGGTGGTTGCGTCGGCGGCAAACCAGTCCCCGTTTCGATGCTCCATCGCTACCCCGTCGCCCGCGACCGAGGCATCTGGTTGAGGCGGGTTGAGACGGTTGGCACACGCAATCAGGAGACCTGAAGCGGCCACGACGAGGCCGGTTGCCGCAGCCAGGGCGGCAGGGGCTCGTCCCCGTGCGTTCATGCGGCGTTGGGTCCCTTGGGGAGCAGGAGCTCCATGGCCTTCCGGTACTTCTCCAGCCGCTCCAAGTCCTTGTCCGTCGGGTTGGGCAGGCGGGACATGTCGCTGTTGTCGAGCAGGTCGGCCATCTTCACGGTGCGGCTGATGGGGTCGCGACCTGCCCGCGCCACGAAGTCCATGTACTCCTCGCCGCTGCGCTTCGTCAGGGCTTCGATGGCCTGGAGCACCAAGGGCGGGAAACCTGCGGTCCGCAACTGCTCCAGGGTCACGGCCGTGTCCTCCACGACATCATGGAGCACAGCGACGATTCGCTCCTCGTTGGTGCGTACGCTCAACATGACACGCAGCGGGTGGAGAATGTACGGCTCGCCGGCCTTGTCCCGTTGTCCGGCATGTGCAGCCGCTGCGATCTCGATGGCTTTTTCCAGAGAGCTCATGGCCGTAGGGTAGCGGTTTCAGCTCCGGTCTGCAACGGTCGTCCGGAGGGTCGGGGCCAAGTCGCTGCGGAGGTTTCGGACCGGGAAGCGGGGCACGTCATTCCCGCTTCTTGAGCAGATCTCGAATCTCGCCCAGGAGCTCCTCCTCGCGCGTCGGAGCCGGTGGCGAAGCGGGGGCCTCCGCCTCCTTCTTCCGCACCGAGTTCATCATCCGCACGGCCACGAACACCGAGAACGCGATAATCAGGAAGTCCACGACCGTCTGAATGAACTTGCCGTAGTTCAGGGTCACCGCATCGGTCTGGCCGGTCGCCTCCTTCAAAGTCAGGGCCAGTGCGGAGAAATCGGCGTTTCCGAGCAGCAGCCCCAGAGGGGGCATGACGACGTCCCCCACCAGGGAGGACACGATCTTCCCGAAGGCGCCTCCGACGATCACGCCGACCGCCATGTCCACGACGTTTCCACGCATGGCAAATGCTCTGAATTCGCTCATCATCCCCATGGTCGTTCCTCCGCAGGTTGGGGGTTCCAGCGTCTCCATCGGCTGCCGGCCCACGTCACGTGGCGACAACCGCTCGGTTTCGCCCTTCGCGCTTGGCCACGTAGAGTGCGTCATCTGCCCGTTTGAGGAGCGTCTCGATGGAGGAGTCTGCCTCGTTCCGGCAGGTCACGCCGAGGCTCACCGTCACCGAGAACTGGCCCCCGCCCGAGTCGAACCGGAGGGAGAGGATCGCCTGTCGAAGCCGCTCGGCAAGCGTCCGTGCCCCTTCGATTCCGGTGTCGGGCAGAAGGAAGCAGAGATCCTCTCCTCCGTAGCGGGCGGCCACGTCGATGGAGCGCACGTTGCGCTTGCACACTGCGGCCACACCGACCAGCACGGCGTCGCCAGCGGCGTGACCGTAGCGCTCATTGACCTGCCTGAAGTGGTCGATGTCCAGCATGATGGCCGAGAGTTGCAGCTTGTGGCGCACGGCGCGGGCAAACTCCCGGGCAGCTGCCTGGGAGAAATGCCGCCGGTTGGACAACCCGGTGAGGGCATCGGCGCAGGACAGGCGCTCCAGCTCCTGCAGGGCGACAGAGAGCTGACGGGTGCGCTCTTCGAGAGCGTCCTCTGCTGCCATTCGCGCTGCCCGCTCGCTTTCCAGCTTCTGAGTCAGCCGCTCGATGTCGGCGTTCATGGTCTCACCTCATCCGGGTCGCGGAGCGAACCGGGGCGGCTCCGGAGGCCTCGTCCGGGAATTCGGAGGGTTCCGGGCACTCGCTGTTTCACCCCGTCCAGTCCAGAAAGCCCACTCAAGTTGCAGGCTACAATGGCATCTCGAAATGCGCAAGGCCGCGAGCATGGCACCGGACTACCCCACGGGAACCAGGTATCGCCCCGGGGCCTCGAGCGCGACTCGAACCAGGCGGGCTTTGGAGTAATCCCCGAAAGTGAATGCCGTCATGAACAGGTCTTCCCGGCCAAGGAGCTGCCGGGCAATGGCAGAGGGGGACAGCCCGCGGTCGGCCAGCCGTCTCACCCCGTCGATGAGCCTCGACAGGTAGGAGATCTTGGCCTGGAGTGCCTCTTCGGGCTGCCGAATCACCCCTTTGTGTGCACAGACCAGGAGCCTGGGCCGGAGTGCGGCCACCCGGTGCAGCGATGCCAGCAGGTCGGCGGCGTTCTCGACGAGGCGCGCCTGGAGGACCCTCGGTCCGAGGAACAGATCGCCGGCAAACAGCCACCGCCGCTCCGACTCGAAGAAGCAGACGTGATCCCGGGTGTGTCCCGGTGTCGGAATCACCTCGATGCGGAACTTCGACGTCCGGATTTCTCGTTCCAGCGGCCGTGCGGGCGAGGGCTCCGGAATCCCCCAGAGCAGGTGCCTGTATGGGAGGCGGGGCACGGAAGGCGGGTTGCTCAGCACGGGGACCAGCGCTTCGGGACAGAGCACGTCCGCACCGAACCTCCTGGCCAGCGGTCCGCACCCGCCCACGTGGTCCTCGTGCTCGTGCGTGACCGCGACGACGTCCACCCTCCGGTTGCCGACGGCCTCGAGCAGCGGGCGCACGGCCCGAGGGAAACAGGCGTCGAGCATTACCCCGTCCAGGAGGGAGGCATGACCGCAGAATCCCAGCCGTCTCGAAAGGCGGGTCTCCACCCGGATGATCTCGAGCCCGCCTTCGACCGTCTCAACTCGGAGGAAAGGCCTCATCTCACTCCGGAAGCACTCCGATGCCCACGTTGGTGATGACTTTGCGTGGCTCGGACACCAGGGGCCAGGTGACCACGTGACGCGTCAGCTTCCTCCCATCGGCCAGCGTGATATCGATGCGGACCGGTCCCGGCTGCGTGTTGGCAATCAGGAACAGCCCCTTGGACTGCGTGGCGGGGAGAGTGGCGTCCGGAAGGTGCTTCTCCGAAATGTACCAGACCGTCCCGGAATCCGGGACAACCGAAGCCCCGGCGATGGTCTCGTACGTGACCCAGTCATACAGGCTTCCCTGGACATAGCCCAGGTCGTCCTTCTGTTTCGTGACCTGGAGCGGGAGAGCGACGATTCCGGGGGAGAACATGCGCAGGTTTACGTGGATGAAGTCGCCAGCCAGATCCTTGTCGAACTCCCGGTACAGAGGGTAGTCCGCATAGGCGAAATCGGCCTCGGCCGCATCGTCGGCCGGGAGCGGATACTCGAAGTATCCGTCGAATCCGCCCTCGGGGACGGGGACGTGAAAGGCGAAGCTCCCGATGTCGGAGGATGCAAAGCGGTGCACCTCGTTTCCGCACAGGTCGTTGAGTCGGATGCCCACGTTGCCGACATAGTCTCCGGGAAAGAGGTTCTCCCAGGACATCTCGAACACTTGCCCCGCCACAGAGAGCTCGACCTCCCCTCCGTTGACTCCGGTGAAGCATCGATACCCTCCGGCATCCCCGGCACCGAGCTCGGCGATCTCCGGCTCCGAAGGCAGGAGGTCTGCCGGGAAGAAGCTCCCGAGATCCGACGTCTGCGGCTTCTCCACGGCGCAGGAGACGAGGAGCGCCAGCGACAGCGTCACGGCGACCCGAGCAAGAAGGGTGCAGGGTGGCGCGACGCAGCGGAAGAGGCCGGTGAGGCGGCGGCCGTCGCCGCCTCGACCTGACTCGGGAAAGGGCATCAACCATCGACCATTTCGGGAGCCCCTGCCGTTCGGGGACAAGCCGCTAGAAGTCACACGCATCTCCCACCCCATCGAGGTCCATGTCTTCCTGGCCCGGGTTGGAATCCGCAGGGCAGTTGTCGTTGGCATCGAAGATGCCGTCTCCGTCATCATCGTCGGAGCAGGCGTCGCCAACCCCGTCACCGTCCGAGTCCGCCTGGTCCGCGTTGGTCAGACCGGGGCAATTGTCCTCGACGAACTTGTAGTCCTTGAGCTCGGGGACGTCGGGGTAGTCGAAATCGAGGTAGCCGTCCCGATCCTTGTCGAGGGCTCCGACGGTGAACTCCGACAGGGTCGGATGGTTGAAGGGGTGATTTCCCAACCCCTCGAACGCTGCGTTCGTGAACGGGTAGAGCAGCCCGGTCCCGGGGAAGTTGCCCGGGGACTTGGTCCCGTCCTGCCATGTGATCTCGTACCGGCCGACGACCTGGTCGTAGATGGACTGCCAGTCGTGGTAGACGCCGCCCTTGTCCTCGTACCGGTAGGAGTGGATGACTCCCCGCTTGTCGAGCTGCTGATCCAGGTCGAAAAACGCTGGCGGCGGGCCCTCGAAGTCGCGAGTCCCCGTCGTGAAGATGATGTTACCGTCGAATGGGTACTTGTCGAAGTCGGTCAACCAGGGATTGATCTGCGTGTCGGTGCCCGGATCGATCATGCAGGTGATGTCCAGGCCGCACAGGAGCGAGACGACGATGGCGTTGTTCACGGCGGGCGGCGAGAACCAGAAGCAGGTCTTTCCCCCGGCCCAGATCTCCCGCATGTTGAGCGTGATCTTGCGGGCCAGGCCGGTCAGCGGGTCTGTCATGGACTTGTCCCAGAAGCCGTCGCCGAGCGGGAAGTAAGGATACTTGACGTTCTCCGGCTTGTTGCAGATCTGTTCCTGCGTGATCTTGCCGTCCGCGTACCAGTAAGCGTAGGGATTGAAGAACGATACGGTGGTCGGCATGAGTCCGTAGACGACGCCCCAGGAATCGGCAAATGCGAAGGCATTGACGAGGGCGGCAAACCCGCCTCCGGACAGGCCTGTGATGCCGTGGGAGCGTCGGAAGTTGTGCCAGGTGCGGCCCTGCTCCGCCAGCTTCTCGAAATCGGCCTCATCCTGGTACTCGATCACGTTCCCCTCATCATCGATCCGGTTGCCGCCGTCATCCATTCCCCGCACCCGGAAGTACTGGGCCACGTAGCGGGTCATGGTGTGCGCCATGAAGTAAGAGTACCGGGTAAACTCTTTGTAGTTCGGGATCTCCGCTCCGATGCCCATGAACTGCGTGTAGCAGGTGTTTCCGGCCCCCGGCCACTTCCAGCCGGCCCCGCAGTATTCGGGGGGCACGGTACCGTCCGGGAGAACGAGGAGCGTAGGCTCGAGCACCCCCTGCGAGGAGAAGCGGGGGAGCGTCTGGTAGCCAAACGCATCGGCCATGCTGATGCCCTGTCCGTTGTAGCCGTGAAGACCCACCAGCATGGGGTATCGCTGCTTCTTGTTGGTCCACGGGATGCTCGTGTTGTCGTAGGCCGGATCCGCCGAGCTGTACTCGGGCGGAATGAACACGTGGATCTTGACCGGGAAGGGGAAGCAGCGATCGCAGTCCTCCTTGGGAACGGTCAGCTCGACGAGCTTGTAGCCCGGCGTCCACATGGGGAGTGTATGGAAAATCCGCTCATACCAGGTCTCGCCCAGCCAGACGGCCACGAAGTAGGGCTGCGTGGGGAGCAGGTTCTTCTTGGGGGTGATCACCAGGGCCGGCTTGCGATGAATGCCGGGCGTGATCGGACGCCAGGTCACGTTCACGGCAACGGGGACCGTGGTGACATCCAGATCCGGATCGTATTCGTGGAGCGCCACGGTGAACTTCTTGTTGAACTCGGCTTCCTCCTCGGCCGTCTGGGGCATGTAGGTGTCGGCCGGGAATTCGATCACGATCTGCTTCTTGATGCCGACCATGTCCATGCTCTCGAGGTTGGTCCAATCCACCTTCAGCTTGGCAGGCAGATAGGCAGGCCCGACATCCTCCTGGGGCAGATCGGGCGGCTGCCAGATCTCGGCCTGGGCCTCCGGAACCAGATCAACGAGGTCGGCCGGCTCGGGAAGATCGGGGGGCAGATCGGGCTGAAGCTCGATCACGTCCGGCTCGGGCTCGGCCACGTCCACGGGCGGAGCGGGAATGTCCGCTGCGATCTCCTGCACATCCGGAGGCGTCGGAGGCGGTTCACGATCGGCAACGTCGACGGCAACCTCCTGCGGCAACTGGTCCACTCCCCCCAGGTCGAGACTGGTCTGCTGACCGCCCCCGCCGCACCCCCACGCAAACCAAGCCGCAAACGCCAACAGGATGGATACCCGCTTGCTCATCTCTGGCCCCTCCTCAAGAATCGAAGGCCGCAACAGTATAGCCCCAAACCGGGCAACGCTCAACCCAAGGTGATCTCGGCCTGCCCGGATCGTTCCAAAAGGGGTTGACAGAAATGGTTGAACCAATTAATCTGAGGTCCGGTCAGGAGGTGACCCATGGTGAAGAAGAGTAGAGAGGTGAGCCTCGTCACAGGGGCTTGCGGTTTCATCGGCAGCCACGTCGTCGAAGTGCTGGCAGCGGCGGGGCATGAGATCATTGCGGCAGACATCGAGGCGGCCTGGAAGACCGACTCGATACCTCAGGCCCGGTATCCCAGCCTGGTCCGAAAGCTGGCCTCTCGATGCGAGACCATCGACCTGGCCAGGCCGGAGACCTTGAAGGTGCTGCCGGCCGAGGTGGACTACGTGTTTCACGTGGCCTCGCTGTTCAGCTACTCGGCCACGTGGGATACCCTCTACCGGGTCAACGTCGAGGGCACCCGTGCGCTCCTGGCGCGGTATGCAGGGTCGGCCCGGCTGAAGAGATGGTTCCAGGTGGGAGCCGGGGGCGTCTACGGCCTCCCCTCGGAGCGACAGAATCGTGTGTTCACCGAAGACATGGCCCCCAATCCGACGAACGACTACCTCCGTTCGAAGTGGGAGCAGGAGTTCACTGTGATGGAGGCCGGCAAGCGGGGGGAGATCCAGTGGACCATCGTCCGCCCCACGACGGTGTACGGCCCCCGCGGGGGCTATGGCGCCCGCAAGCTGTTCCTCGGCATGAACGGCATGGCCGTGGTGGCGGGACCCGCCAACCTCAAGGGGCACATCCCGTTCATCCATGTCGAGGATCTCGCCCGGGCATGCCTGTACCTGGCCCAGCACCCCCAGGCGGCAAACCAGGTGTTCAACCTGAACGACGACACGGACATGACGAACCTCGAGTACATGGAAACCATGGCTCGCCTTCTTCACGTCCCGTTCGTCAAGCTGCCTCCCGTGCCGGCCAGGAAGCTCGTCGATGCCCTGATGCCGGCCCTCCGGTTCCAGCATCAGTTCTGCCGGGACGTCCTCAAGAAGAACTCGCCCATCGAGCCGGACATGATTGCCTATTTCCCGGAGGACTTCCGGTACTCGAACGAGAAGCTGAAGAAGACTGGATTCACCTTCCGCTATCCGGATGCGCGCATGGCGTTTCCCAGCACGCTCCAGTGGTACCGGGACAACGGGTAGAAGGAGACGGGGGAAGACACGACCGGGCACGGGCAGGGGCACTGCCAACACAGCCCCGACCACGCGGGAGGGGCCATCGTGGCGCCGGCAGATGCAGTAGGACAGTCGGGCACGGGCACGGGCACGACAAAGAGGAGGCAGAACATGGGAAACGACAAGACCGAGGTCAGATACGATCACAAGGCGATGTGCCTGCTGCCGGACCGGATCCTCGAGGACTTCTTCCGGCGCGGCACCGTGCCGGAGCGAAGCGCCATCGTCGGATGGGAGTTCGACGGCTACAACACCGGGACGCTGGCCTTCGCAATCCGCAAGTTCCGCAAGGGCTACTACGAGGAGCCAGCGTACGATGCCGGGGAGTTCGGCGGGTACAACGTCAACATCCGGCAGAGCCGCCTGGACCAGCCCTGGGTCGCCATGATGAAGAAGAGCGGCGAGCCTCAGCGCCACTCCTTCTTCCGGGTCTACCCGGTGCGCGGGAGCGAGACGGACAACTACTATCCCAACGCGCTCCTGCTCAACTACCACAGCCCCAAGACCCCGGCGTGGAACCCGGCCAGCCGGCTTCGCGACTACCTCGTCCAGGTCTACCCGGACAATCCGGATCTGCTCCTGGGCAAGGCCTACGCCGCGCTGCCGGGTGGCAAGCGCCTGTTCGTCTCGTTCTTCGTGCTCCAGCGGGCCTGCAAGGGGATCTGACGAGGGTCTGATCCCCGGCCCGCCTGAAGAAATGGTCGATGGTCCATGGCCTGTCCCGAGCGAACTCGAGGGGGCGAAAGTCGCCAACATCCACGGCCCGAGCATCCCGATCCTTTCTTCGCCAGGCAGGACTGGCTCTCTCTGAACGGGGAGTGGGATTTCGCCTGCTCCCGGCGTGCAGCCCCCGGCCCCGGAAGTGACGCAAAGCCGAAAGGAGGCTCGCCTCCCGACGGTCGATACCCGCACCGGATCGTGGTCCCGTTCCCGACGGAATCCGAGGCGGCCGGGCTTCCTGCCCGCGCCCGTAGAGGGGCTCGAGAGCTGTGGTACCGCCGGACGTTCCGCCTGCCCGACGACTGGGCGGGACATGAGGTACTGCTGCGCATCGGGGCCGCAGACTATCGATGCGAGGGGTTCGTCAACGGCCATCCGGTCGGCGCTCACGACGGCGGTTTTGCCCCCATGAGCTGGCCGGTCGGGCGCTTCCTATCGGCCGGGGACAACGAGATCGTGCTTCATGTCCGGGAGACGACCGACCCTCGTCTTCCGCGAGGTAAGCAGAGCCATCTCCCGTTTGCCCACACGATTTTCTATCCCCCGTTCTCGGGCATCTGGCAGCCGGTCTGGCTGGAGAGGGCCGGGGCGGCCTTCATCATTTCGGCGGCAGCGTTGCCGCTGCCGGATCGAAGCGGCTTCGAGCTGTCGGCTCAGGTGTCCGATCGCTTAGGGCAGTCAACGTCCCCTTCCCCGCTCACGCTGTGCGTCCACCTCACCGCCCCGGACGCCGCTTCGGAGGCCGAGGCCCGGGTACCGGTTCTTGCGGGGAACGTTGCGGTCCTCCTGATTCCACGGCGTCGCTTCGAATGGTCGCCGGCAAGCCCGGTGCTCTACGGGCTCCGGATCGACCTCATGTGCGACGAGCGCGTGCTCGACTCGGTGGAATCCTGCGCCGGCCTTCGCTCCGTGAGGGTTTCCGGCGGACGATTCCGGCTCAACGACCGCCCCTGCACCCTGAAGCTGGCCCTCTATCAACCCTACTACCCCGACGGCTGGGCCGCTGCCGTCCGTGACGAGGACTTCCTGCAGGACGTCAAGCTGGCCTTGTCTTTCGGCTTCAACGGCCTGCGGGTGCACCAGTCACAGGCCGACCCGCGCCTTCTCTACTGGTGCGACCGGATGGGCCTCCTCGTCTGGTCCGAGATGCCCAGTGCGTTTCCGTTTTCCCGGGTGAGCCGCCCCGCTTTCACGAGGATGCTCGAGGAGTGCATTGCGCGTGACTGCGGCCATCCGAGCATCGTGGCCTGGGTGCTGTTCAACGAGAGCTGGGGAATCGCCGACGTCCCGCGCAATCACGACACACAGACCTGGGTGCGGCAGATGGCGACCCTGTGCCGGAGCCTCGATCCGTCACGGCCCCTCGTCGACAATTCCGGTTTCGACCACGTGGAGACGGACATTGTGGACGTGCATCACTACCTGGCGGCACCGGAGCGGGTGAGGCACCTGTATGCGGCCCTGGTCAACCCGGCTTCCATCGCTCATCGCTGGTGGCGCAGTCTCTATGCCGTGCTGCCCTCTCGAGTCGTGCGAGCCCCTCTGGTTCCAGGCGTGCAGTACTCCGGCCAACCCGTCATGGTGAGCGAATGCGGCGGCTTCGGGTTCGGCCCGTACTCCACTTCGAGCATGACGCTGCTGGACAGCCTGAGACAGGTCGTATCGGCTCTTGCCGACCACCCGCACATTGCGGGATTCTGCTACACGCAACTGTTTGACGTGGCGCAGGAGCGCAACGGGCTGGCCGACTTCCACCGCAGGCCGAAGATTGCCCCGGAGACAGTGCTCGAGCTGCTCGACTCGCTTTCGCACTGACGAGCGCCATCACAGGGAGAAGCTGACGTCCGAGCTGAAGTAGGTCAGGCCGCCGGGACCTTTGATGTTGGTGGGCGGAACGGTCTCGCTCTCCTGGACGTCGGCAAGATCATTCCAGAGTCGTTCGAACGCAAAGCCGATCCGAACGGAGTCGGTGACCTGCCATCGAGCCCCCATCGACACGGCCTTGGTATCCCGAGCCGAGGTTTCGAGCGTCAGGGTCTTCTCGGGGATCGGGGTGTAGTCCTGTTGGAAGCCGATCATCACGTCCCAAGTCTCGCTCAGGTGAACCATCAGCCCGAAACACCAGAGGAGACCGTTGCCGTAGTTCTTGGGGTCCACGAACTCGGAGAAGCCCATGACCGGCGACGACAGCGACGTGCGTTGTTCCTGGAGCACCTGGTAGTGCCAGTATGTCACGTCCACCCCGAGCTCGAAATCCGGAGCGAACTCCCAGTTGATGCCGGTCCTCAGCGTGAACGGGATGGCCATGGTGGTGGTCTGGTCTGCCTGCTGTGTGCTCCCGTCGGGGAGGGTCAGCCTGACCTTTCCGGCCATGTCCACCCTGGAGCCGCCGCTGAAGGAGGCGCCGAGTCGGAACCCGTCGATGGGCTCGACGAGGATCCCGGCGTCCAGGGCCCATGACCAGCCGAGACCGTCCAGGTCGAGCCAGGCATCGGAGGACGAGATTTCGTCGTAGGGCAGGAAGCGGTTGTCCGGGTCCTGGAAGACCAGGGCATTCATGGCCTTGCGGGCCTTGAGGTAGTTGCAGATGAGGCTGGCGCTGGCCCCGATGCTCAGTCGGCGGGTGACCTCCACGGCACCGGTGATGCTGGCTCTGCCGCTGATGAACAGGGCATTAGCCAGGTGGTAGCGGGTGGGCTCGTCCTCGGGCAGGGAGGCGCCGAAACCGTTGGGTGCGTACACCGAGAGACCGAGTCGAAACCGGTCGGAGCCGAGGTCGGAGGCAACGGCAAGAAACGGTAGCACTCCGACGTTCCAGTTGGGAGAGATGGTGTGGTCGGCCGGCTGGAGCTCACCGTGCGAGTCGTACATCTTGAACTGCGTGTCGCCGATGATCCAGGTCTGGCCATGGTAGAACTGCCATCCGTGCAACAGGGTCAGCCCGGCCGGATTGTGGAACAGGGCAGTCAGATCGTCAGGCTTCCCCACCACGGCCATCATGCCGAGACGACGACTGCCGAAATCGAGACTGGAAAACCCGCCGGCCGACACGGGCGGGGACAATGCGCACAGGCAGGGGAGCACGAGGCACCAGGCCAGGAATTTCGACGACCGGTCGGCTAGCATGAGCGCTCCGCAGGCGCCGAGGTCGGAGGCTGCTTTCCGTGCGGCCTGCCCCCCGCAGGCGGCGGGACGCGCGCCGGCCATCCGGCCCTTCTCGCAACAATTTCGCAGATCCGCCGGCAGATTGGGAGAGAAATCGCGCCCTCGCCTGCGCTATGATCCTAACGGTGGCCGGCCCGACGGCGCCGGAGGTAACGCCATGGACCTTTCCGACTTCCGCTTCGAGGAGCACCCGGGAAACCCCCTGATCTCGCCAACCCCCCCCGGCTTCATGATAGCGGACCCCACGGTTCTGCTGCCCGATGAGACTCCGGACGGGCGCTGGCACCTGCTTGCCAACAGCATCCCACCGCGGCTGCACCACTTCGTATCGAACGACGGCGTGACCTTTGAGCCTCATGGCTCACTGCTGCCGGGGGCGATGCGGCCGTACTGGCGCCGATTCGACGGGCGGTATCACCTGTACTACGAGCGGATTCTCTGGCCTGCGCCGCTGCGCAGCCGGATCGAGCATCGCGAGTCGAGCGACCTGGTGACCTGGTCCGAGGCAAGGGTCGCGCTGTCTCCCTGCCTGCCGTGGCACGGTCGTTTCCACCGGACCTGCGGTAACCCGTGCGTGGTCCCCAGGCAGGGCGAGTACCTTCTCTGTTACTCGGCCGGGACCGTGTTCCTGCGGGACTGCCTGTTCGTGGAGCCGGCCTTTGTCGGGCTGGCCATCGGCCCGGCGCCACAAGGCCCGTTCGAGCCGCTGCCCGAGCCGATTCTGAGCCCTTCACGAACCGACCCCCTGCGCAACCTGGGGGCTGGCAGCATGAAAGTGATTGCGGATCCGGACGGCAATGGGCTTTGGGGGTTCAACAACGGGATCTACCGGGATGAGGCCGGGCATTCCCGCTCCGCAATCGCGCTGCTGCACTCGCCGGACGGGCGTTCCTGGGCGGCCTCGGCCAGGTGCCCTCTGCTCGCGCCGGAAGGAACGGGGTGGAAAAAGGCCCTGGTTTATGCGCTCGATGCCCGGCTCCTACCGGAACGCACCGTTCGGATCTACTTCAACGCCCGTGACGGCTGGCTCCTCGGCAGGGAGAGGATCGGCCTCGCTACCGGACGTCCTGCCTGATGCCGGCTCGTCTCGTTCGTCGTGGCCTCGGCCCCCGACGTGGGTCGGTCGTTCCGCTTGACATCGCAGCGTCCATGCCGTAGTCAATCCATCGGTTGACAAGAGCCTCCAATGCGGCTCGAGTGACGTGACCGGAACGGTTGTCTCCGGCGTGCTGCCCTCGTGTGCGGCCGCCTTGAGGCCGAAGGACACAGGGGACATGGGACATCTGACCTACGGCAACTACCGCCGCATGCAGCGCAGGCTCAGCCAGTATGTGCCGGGCAACGTGGACTCAAGCACGCTCTACGAGATCCTCAAGGTGCTCGTGACTGACGAAGAGGCACGTCTCTGCTCGCTCATGCCGATACGCCTTGCATCCGCTGCCGAGCTGGCCCGCATCTGGAAGATTCCGGAGCCCGAGGCTGCTGCCGCACTGGATGAGCTTGCGCACAAGGGCATCGTGTACGTGTTCGACGACAACGGGACGAAGAAGCATGCCCTGGCGCCGCCGGTTCTGGGCTTCTTCGAATTCTCGCTCATGCGCACGGACGGACGGTTCGACCCCGAGACGCTCTCGAAGCTCTATCACCAGTACAACAACGTCGAGGAGGGCTTCATCCGACAACAGGGTGCGTCCTGGCCCGCGTTCACGAGGGTGCTGCCCCACGAGGACATGCTGGACGACATGACCTCGGAGGTCATGTGCTGGGAGCGGGTCAGCGAGGGCATCGAGAACGCCTCGTGCATCACGACCGGACAGTGTTTCTGCCGACACAAGATGGAGCACATGGGGTTGGCCTGCGATGCCCCCATGGACGTGTGTCTGACCTTCAATGACACGGCCAGGTACCTGTCCTCACACGGCATTGCCCGGGAAATCTCGAAGGACGAGGCACGCCGCATCATCCGGGAGTGCATGGATGCCGGCCTGGTGCAGATCGGCGAGAACAAGAAGAGCAGTCTGGTGATCATCTGCAACTGCTGCGGATGCTGCTGTGATCTCCTGCTGGGCTACAAGAAGTTCGGTCTCGACCACATCGTCAGCCCGAGCAGCTACGCCGCCACGATGGACCCGCGGAGCTGTACGAAGTGCGGAACGTGTGCGAAGCGCTGTCCCGTGGATGCCATCACGCTGCCTCCCGGGCAAGTGCCGGTCGTCTCGGAACGCTGCCTCGGGTGCGGGGTGTGCGCCCGTTTCTGCCCGACCGGCTCCTGCCAGTTGACGGGCCGCCCGGAAAAAGTCTACGTGCCGGAGGACTTCCTGGAGAAGTGGGCCCTCGGCGGGGTCTACCAGGCCAAGCTCGGCAACTTCTTCTTCGACGACCAGACCAGCAGGCTCCACCAGGTCCTGCGCTCCGTCACCAACGCGACGCTCAGGCTGCCATTCGTGCGGTCGTTCCTGCTCAGCAAGCCCGTGCGAACGACCCTGCTGTCCGCCGTGCGCAACAGCAGTCGCTTCCGGGAGTTCAAGGACTCGCCGCCGCTGCGAAGCGAAGCGTGAACCCCTTGCCCCGCCGGCCAGGATGACTCTATAGTACAGGGTGCCCCAGGGACTTGCTTCCCGTGGCACGGCCGGGACACCTCGGAGGGGTTTCATGAGGATTCAACTGGCATGTGTTCTGGCTCTGACTGTCCTCGGGCAGACCGGGTGCCTTCAGAAGCCTTCCGGCGAAGGTGCAGGTTCCACCGATGCCGATTCCTGGAAGGCCGATGCCGATTCCTGGAAGGGGGATCAGGACGGGACGGACGTGGCCGGGGAGGCGATTATGCCGCCGGCGGACCTGAGCGGTGACCCCGGCATTCCGTCGGATCTCCTGGAGCTGGCGGTTGAAGCAGCCGCTCCGACCGATGCTCCACAACCGGCTGAACTGCCCGACGGGACCGCGGTTCCGGACGCTCCGTTGGTCCCGGACGTGCCGACGGTGGACGCCCCGGACGTGATGGAGCTGCCTGAAATCATCGACCAGGTGCAGCCCCCGGACGGGATGGACCTGGCGGACCAGCCGGCGCCGGACGCCGTGCTGGATACGGCCCAGGAGGAAGCCGGGGCGGACACGCAGGCCGGGCCGGACGAGAGCTCGCAGGATTCCGAAGTGCCGGCTGACGTCTCGGAGGATGTCTCCGACGCGGCCCCGTGTGTCCCGGACTGCAGCGGAAAGCAGTGCGGCACCGATGGCTGCGGTGGCACGTGCGGTACCTGCGACGACGGTGTCCCGTGCACCGACGACCAGTGCACCGAGCAGGGCCAGTGTGCATTCCCGTTCAACCAGGCCCCGTGCGACGACGGCAATGAGTGCACCGCGGACGATGTCTGTGTGGAAGGCCTCTGCACCGGGACGTGGCTCCCTCCCGAGGCCCTGGTGGCGCTCGAGTGCGTCTGCTATTCGGACGATGACTGCAAACCGCTCCAGGACGAGAACCCCTGCAACGGAGCGCTGTTCTGCCAGCCGGTTGCTCCGCCCGGGTTGCTGGGCTTCTGTGCGGTGCTCCCGGAGTCCGTTCCGGTCTGCGGCGACCTGCTCTACTGCAACGGCATCGAAGTGTGCGTCGAGAACCAGGGGTGCGCTCCCGGGGCGCTCGACTGGAGCGACGGCATCGACTGCACGCAGGACTTGTGCGACGAGGAGAACGACGTGCTGGTGCACTCGCCCGACGACTCGCTCTGCGACGACTCGAACCCGTGTACCAACGACATGTGCCACACGCTCACGGGCTGCCAGAACCTGCCCAACACGTTCCTTTGCGACGACGCCGACCCGTGCACGCAACACGATGTCTGTGCGGGAGGAACGTGCATCGGCTCTGACCCGCTTGCGTGCGACGACGGCAAGGCGTGCACGGTGGACAGCTGCGTTCCGGGCCAGGGGTGCGCTTTCGTGCCGGAGGATTCCAAGTGCGATGACGCCAACCCGTGCACCACGGACGTCTGCGATCCGCTCGAAGGATGCGTGCACGAGCCGATCGCGGGGGAATGCTCCGACCTCGACCCATGCACGGTCGGTGATTCCTGCCAGGACGGCGTTTGCGTGCCGGGTGGCTCGGCGCTCGACTGCCTGGATGCACATTCCTGTACCGAGGACTACTGCGTCAAGGGAATCGGGTGCGTCCATCTCCCCAAGGACGGGCCGTGCGACGACTCCAACCCATGCACGGACGACACCTGTGATTCGGATCTGGGTTGCCAGTATGCCCCCAACGCAGCGTCCTGCGACGACCTCGATGCCTGTACGGCGGGTGACCTCTGCTCGGGAGGAATCTGCTCGGGCCCTGCCCCGGCCTCGTGCGATGATGCGGTCGCCTGCACGGTGGATACCTGCAAGTCGCCGACCGGGTGCGTCCACACTCCTGACCACGAGCAGTGCACCGATTCCGTCCCCTGCACCGTCAACACGTGCGACAAGGTCAAGGGGTGCACCTTCCCGCCCAGCGACCTGCTGTGCAACGACAACATCCCGTGTACCGTGGACACCTGCGATGCAGCCGCCGGGTGCAAGTTCACTCCGAACAACGGGCTGTGCAACGACAGCAACGGATGCACGGTGGACAGCTGCAACGCAGCGACCGGCTGCGTGTTCACTCCGACGGTGGACTACCAGAATGACCCCAACAACTGCGGGTGGTGCGGGAACAAGTGCACACCGGTGACGCAGATGTGCTCCGGCGGCAAGTGCGTGTGCGCTCCGCAGTGTGCCGGCAAGCAGTGCGGAGACAACTCGTGCGGGGGAAGCTGCGGAGCGTGCAACTCGCCTGCCGTGTGCTTCAACACCACCTGCTGCACGCCGAAGTGTACGGGGAAGGTCTGTGGCGACAACGGCTGTGGCGGCGTGTGCGGAACATGCGGCGGCACGACCACATGCATCAATGGTGGCTGCTACCAGACCGGCTGCAGCAACGGCAAGTGCCTGGTCACTCCCGGCGGCTTCATGATGGGATGCAACGCAGCGGTGGACACCCAGTGCTACGCCTCCGAGTACCCCTACCACGAAGTCATCCTGGGCGGGTACTACATCGACGAGCTCGAGGTGAAGGCATCGGACTTCGCCAACTTCCTCAAGACGAACAACAACAACTGCGGGAACCCGTGCATCACGGATGGGCAGGCGGGAGCCAACGTCGTCAAGCTGAGCGGAGTCTGGCAGGCCGCATCGGGCAAGGGCAACTACCCCGCCAACATGGTCACGTGGGCGGGTGCATGGCACTACTGCCTGTGGGTTGGAAAGAGGATGTGCACCGAGGCGGAATGGGAGAAAGCTGCCCGAGGCACGGATGGAAGGAAATATCCGTGGGGAAATTCACCGCTCGATTGCAATCACGCAGCGCTCGGCAACATCGGCGCGGCGGGATGCCCGACGAACATGCTGCCGGTCGGAAGCAAGCCTTCGGGAAAGAGCCCCTACGGTGCCCAGGACATGTTGGGGAACATCGTGGAGTGGGTGGAGGACGACTTCATCTGCAACTTCTACTGCAAGGGCAACGGCGGCAGCAACAACACCGACCACAATTGCTCCTGCTCGGGCCAGAATCCCTACCAGAACCCCTGGTACGATCCCCTGGGCTTCATCATGGGGCAGAACCAGGTCGGTCGAGGCGGACACACAACCACGACGAACACCGCAAACCTCCGGGTATCCGCCCGCTACCCGCTTGACGGCATGGTGGGCGACTACAATCGAGGCGTCCGCTGCTGCGACGACCTGTAGGCCACCGGGCGGCTGACGCCGGCCCTTCCGACTCCCCCCTCGGTTCTGAGCCAGCCCCCTCCCCGTGATCCGGGTCGCTTGCCATGGCAGCTTCTTCTTGACGCCACCAGCATCCTTGCCTAAGGTCGAGGGGAACGCATCATCCAACCGGAGGTTTACATGCGTAAGCTGGCTATGCTGTTTCTCGTGCTGTTCGTCGCATTCCCCCTCTCCGCCCAGGCCGAATGGCCCGAGGGCGTAGCCGCCGTGCAGGTCGAGAAGGGGAAGACAGTGGAAGTGAAGGGTAACCTCGAGACGGGAAAGCTCATAGAAGATCTCACGTTCGCTTCGAAAAGCAGCGTGGCCTGCTTCCCTGCCACGCAGAACGAGAAGTTCCGTGGCAACCACGTGTTCTTCTCTACCCAGATTCCGCCCCAGTCGATCATGAAGATCACCGTGATTCCGGACGACACCTCGGCAGACATGAGCCTGTACGCCTACGAGATCGGCACCAACAACTTCACGCTGCCGCCGGACCTCGCCCAGTGCGTCACGTGCGAGGCTGAGCACAAGTGGGACCGCCCCAAGAAGGGCAAGACCCAGGATCACACCCGCACCGTTTCGGTCAACGCGATCAGGAACCCGTACAACGTCGTGATTGGCGTAGCCGGCCCCACGGGGGTGACGGCCGGAGCGTTTACCCTGAAGATCGAGCTGCAGTAGGCAAGGGAATCTGGTTGCCGGGCACGTTCGTGTGTCCCCGGCAGGGATGGGCGGAATCGGCGGATGCGGTGCACAGGAGGGTTCCATGAGGTCTGACATCACGGTCGAGAACGGTCGTGCGTACCACATCGGCGTCGCTCCTCACGAGATCGCACCGCGCATATTCCAGGTGGGAGATCCGGCCCGGGCCTACAAGGTGGCCGACCGGTTCGAGCGGGTGGATTTCGAGTGCAGGAACCGGGAATTCGTGACGCTGACCGGGCTGCTCGGGGGGAGGCCGGCGACGGTCATGGGCACGGGCATCGGCCACGACAATGTGGAGATTGCGCTGCTGGAGGCCTACACGCTGCTGGCCTTCGACCTGTCCACCGGGATGCGCAAGGCGGTAGTCCCTCCCATCTCGGTGTTGCGTATCGGTACCTCCGGGGGAGCACAGCCGGACGTGGAGCCGGGGACTCTTGGAATCACTTCCTACGCTCTGGGGCTCGACACGACGGGGATCTACTGGAACGTCCCGCTGCCCGACGACACGGCGGGCAAGCTCGAGGTCGCGGCTCGCAGACTACTTGGCGAGGCCACCGTCCCGGACTCCCGGTTTGCCGGCTGGATCTCTCCCTATGCGTCACGGGCAACACCCGAGATCGTACGGCTGCTGGAGCACTCCGCCCGGACCGTCGCTCCCCGGTTTCCCCAGGTGACGGGGGTGACCGTGGCCGCTCCGGGCTTCTATGGGGCTTCGGGTCGCCATATCGAAGGGCTCTCGCTTTCCGTACCCGGGATCAAGATGGTTTGCGCTGCCATCGAGGCGGGCGGCCATCGTGTGGTGAACTTCGAGATGGAGTCGAGCCTCATCTTCCACCTGGCGCAGGGACTGGGATGGCGTGCGGGTACCATCTGTCCGATCATCTCGAACCCGATGCGACACGGGGTCGTGATGGACTACCGCCCGTGCGTACAGGCCGCGATCGATGTCGCTGTTGCCACCATGCAGATCCTGTAGTACCTTCCGCACCGTCAGTCTTCCTGCTTTACATCCGGAGGTAATTACATGAAGAAGCGGGTTCTGGGCGCGTTGTGGGTCATGGTGATTCTGGCGGGTTGCGGTGGAGGGAGCGGCGGAGGAGGGACCGACGTGCCCGGAAACGGCGGCAATGATGCGGTTGGGGGTGATGTGACGCTCGAAGTGCCCCAGCTTCCGCCGTTCCAGCCGCCCGAGCAGAACGCCATCGTGGGCCAGGTGGTTTCCTCGACCGGACAGGGCGTCGAAGGCGTCACGGTGTCGACGGATGCGGGCACGGCCCCGGCAACGACCAACTATGATGGCTTCTATTCGATTGCGGACGTGCCGGCAAAGGACCGCATCGTGCTCTCGTTCGAGGCCACTGGATTCCTGCCTGCGACGAAGATCGGGAGTATGACCGAGGGCCTCCGGATCACGGTCAACGCCATCCTGCTGCCTCGCGCCGCGGCACAGCCGGTCGAGGCGGGGCTTGCGACCTTCGAGCATGCCACCGTGGCCATCGACAACGCTGCAATCGTGGACAAGGATGGAAAGCCCGCAACCGGCAAGACCAGCGTCCGTGTCACCCCCATTCCCATTCGCGGGGCCAAGTCCGTGGCCGTCCCGGGTGATTTCTCCGCAATCACGGAGGCCGGCGGGGACGCCCGGCTCGAAACCTTTGCCATGTCCGACTTCCAGCTTGTCGACGAGAGCGGCGCCGAGCTGGCCATCGGCGACGGGAAGACAGCGGACATCGAGATTCTGTTGCCAGCGGACACCACCCTCAAGGAGGGGGACACGGTACCCGCCTGGCATTTCGACAAGGCCTCGGGGAAGTGGAACGAGGAGGGTACGGGCACGGTCGTGAAGTACTCTCAGGACCCGGAGCGCCTGGCGTTCAAGGCTACGGTGAGCCACTTCTCCACGTGGAACTGCGACAAGCCCATGGAGACGACGTGCGTTTCGGGCCAGGTGAAGCTGTGCGACGGAACTCCCGCCGCAGGTGCGGATCTCCGTGGCGAAGGGGTTGACTATGACGGCTCCTCGACCGGGTTTGCATCCGGGGACGGCAGCTTCTGCATCCCGGTGAAGACCGGTGCCACCGTCTCGCTCACGGCGGCCTACGGGTTCGGTGCGGACCGCCTGGTCGGCCAGGTCTTGGTGACCTCGGGCTCCGATCCGTCGGAGTGTCCCGGCCCCTGCACCAATGCGGACATCACGCTCCCCTGCACCCCCGAGGACTCCCCGCTCGACTGCGACGACACTTTCTTTGCGGGATGCAAGTCCTGCGTCAAAGGCCGCGTCGTCGGTGGCGACGGCGTCCCCAGAGCCGCTGTGATCAAGGCCTCCATGGGCACGTCCAGCTTCACCGTCGTGACCGATGACAAGGGCAACTACTGCGCTCCAGCGGCCCAGGGTGCGCTGGTCACCCTCTCGGCAACGGGCTCGCTCGGCGAATCGGGTGTGGTCACGGCCATGCCGCAGAACGCGGGCAAGTGCCCGGACTGCGAGGCAGCCCCGGACATCGTGCTCAGCGATGCTCCGACCTCGGGAGAAGAGGACGGGATCGACTTCGGCTCGTGCGGGACCGATGTCGACGGGATCACCCTCAGCTCCGTGATTGCCAACGGTGCTGACCCGAGGCTTGGAGAAATCGATACGGGATGGGTCACGGTCTATGACGCCGGTGCCGGCTCGGACGAATCCCACTGGAGGCTCGAGCTCCAATTCATCAAGGCCGGCACGGCCAACCCCGGTGGCAGCGCCACGGCAACCATCTACCTCGATCTCGATGCCGCACCGACCGGGGGGGGCACTTACGCGGTGGAGGCCACGGAGGGCTATGTGCTCCACGGAACTGCGGACTCGGCAGTCGGGGGAATGACGGGGCTCGGCAACGAAACCTACCTGGTCGGCGGCGGCGACACCACCGTCGTGGGCGCAGGCTTCATCCAGCTGGACCAGGGATTCTCCAAGGTGGGAGACCCCGTGACCGGCTCCTTTAGCCTCACCCTCGCGTCGGAATGTGCACCGCGTGATGCGACGCTGACCCTGGCCGGATCGCTCTCCACGACCGTGCACGATCCGACGAGCGTCATCCCCGGCTTCGGCTGGACTCCGGACTCGCCCGAATTCAGGTACTGGGTCTGCAGCCTGTATGACCTCTTCGTGCTCTCCTCCTCCATCCAGGGCTACCAGGGGGCCGTCCAGATCCTGCTCGATGGTGCTCTGTCCCCTGCGGGCGATGCCACATTCATGAACTACGCCAAGTATGACTGGGAGGACGACCGGTTCAGCCTCGCCTTCTACGGTCAGGACCTGACCCTGATGCTCACGGTAGACAACCCCGTCGATGGCTCCAATCCGCTCTCGAGCGGAACGCTGATGTTCTCCAGCAACAACGACTGCTTCTACGATAAGAAGGCCGGCTCTGTGACGATTTCCGGTATCGGTGATGGAGTGACCGAACCGTGGCTCACCGGCTCCTTCGACGTGGACTTCACCAAGAGCTCGTTTGCCGAGGGGAGCTGCCCGGACCACAAAGTGAGCGGCCAGTTCGGCGCCGCTGTGTGCCGGTAGGCTCACCGTTCCCGCTCCGCCTCTTCGTCACGAATTCGACTTCCGCAACCCTTCTATGTCCTCGATCACGCGCTCCATCGCCCACTGGAAGCAGTACACGTGCACGGGGTGGTCGAGCTTCAGCTTGGGGAATGCCCGGCCCAGGGCTCTGTTCCATTCCGGCCAGTCAATCGCCGGTGACAGCGGTGCCAGCGACATGAACATCTCCGCCACGCGGCTGACGCTGTCCGGGAGGAAGCCGAACCCGGTCATCCGCCATCGGAGCACTTCGGCATACTCCGCCCAGGGGAGCACGTAGGCCACACCGGCCTCGTCCGCCAGGCAGGACTTGATGGCTTCCAGATCACCGCTCAGACAGGCCTCCAGCGTCATCTCGAAATTCGAGGCCAACGGCGTTCGCCCGATGGTCTCCGGCCAGGGTTCGGACAACCACGTGGTGCGACTGCGGTGAGCCAGATACACGCACTTGAGCGCCTCGGGCGAGACGTGCCGGAGCCTTGTCACCATCGCGATGCTGGACACGATGTCGTACATCGGCTCACATTGCTCGGGGACGTTCCGGGTGATCAGGGCATCCGGATGGACCTGCACCCCGGCTACGACAAGGGCAGCAGCTACTTGCTCCGCCGTGTAGCACTGGACCTTCAGGTGACCCATCGTGGCCTCCACGCTTCCTGGTCATGCGACTGCAGCACGAAGCATGCCAGAAGTGCCCGGTCGGTTCCAGCAGTGAGCTTGCACCTCTTCCCAGCGGCTACCTTGTTACGACTTTTCCAGTGTCGCGTCTTGGGGCAGTATTCGCAGCCCGCTGACCGCCGAAACCTGCGGCTACCTTGTTACGACTTTTCTGGTGCTCTCTGGGAGCCCGCCTGGTCAGGCATCGGGATGTGTGGATGGATTTCGCCTCCGACGTGCACCGCCGGTGGCCTTCCCGCTCTCATCGTCCGCCAGCTCCTTCAACACGGTCCCCCATTGCCTCCAGGGGATGAACTCAACGTCATTCGAGGTCCAGCGCTCCTCCCCCCCGTAGACCACCATGCGCCGCGTGGACGGGACATCGGATCCCGGAATCCCCTTCCTGGCCAGATTCTGCAGAGTCGCTCCTGCTTCCGGCACCGCGGTCTTCCCCGACTTTGCCTCCACGGCCAGCATTCGTGAGCCACAGCGCACGAGCAGGTCGACCTCCAACCCACTTCGATCCCGAAAGAAGCCGATGTCAAACGGGACGCCGGCATGAGAAAGCACCTTGGTCGCCTCACTGACCACCCAGCTCTCGAAGACTGCACCTCGAAGCGGATGCACAAGAAGCTGCTCCGGCTCCCGAATGCCCATGAGGTGGCACAGCAGTCCGGTGTCGTGGAAGTAGAGCTTGGGAGCCTTTACGGTCCGGCTGCTCAGGTACGGATGGTACGGACGGAGCTGGAACGCCAGGAATGCCGCATCAAGCACCGAGATCCAGGCCTTGGCGGTGTTGTGGGTGATGCCGGCATCGGCCCCCAGAGCGGACAGGTTGACGAGCTGCCCGGCCCGACCGGCAGCCAGGCGCAGGAAGGACTCGAAGGCCGTCAGGTCCCCCACGTTGAGAAGCTGCCTGACATCTCTCTCCACATACAGGCTCACGTACGGGGACAGCCATTCCTGGACCGGGATTCTGCGGTCGTGGATGGCCGGATACCCACCGGCCCAGAGTGCCTCGAAAAGATCCCCGGGTGGGTCGTCAAACCGTTGGACTTCGTCGAACGAGCAGGGCAGCAGACGGGCCACGGCGGAGCGTCCTGCCAGTGATTGGGACACGGACTGCATGAGCGAGAGGTTCTGGGATCCGGTCAGCACGTACCGGCCGGGACTGGGGTCCTTGTCCACGAGTCCCTGGAGGTAGGATGCGAGCTCCGGAACCCTCTGGACCTCGTCGAAGACTGCGCGCTCCCCTACCGATGCCAGGAACCCTCGGGGATCGGCTGCCGCGAACCGGCGCACATCGGGATCCTCCAGCGAGACGAGTGGACGGTCGGGGAAGCAGGCTGCGACAAGGGTGGACTTGCCGGATTGCCGGGGTCCGGTGACCGTCACCACCGGGAATCGGGATGCCGCCTTGAGCAATGTGGGGCTGAGGTCTCGCTCTATCATGACCGCAGAATAAGCCGCTCCGGGCTACTTGTCAATCCAATTCTCAATCAGCCAGAAGGCGGCGACACGACTTGGCCCTCCGGCCGCTCTTCCCCTGCGGCCAGGCACCATCGTTCTTGACCGGAGCGCAGCGTTTCGCTCTGCTCGGCCGATGTTCGCCCGGGCCCGCCACGCAGCCTAACCATCGATAATCGCTGGCCTTTCTTTGCACAGCGGGCGACGATGTGCCCTTGGCACAGTGGTTGCAGAGGTCTGCAGCGGGCACGGCAATCGGGCCGGATGCCGCACGGACCGGAGGGGATTGTCCATGAAGAAGGAGAGAGTCGGAGTCGGTGCCATGCTGATGGGGTTGTGCCTGCTGGGATGCTGCTGTTCGACCGGGAAGATGGTGGCGGAACAGAACGGGCTGCCCAACGATATCGTTCGCACCCAGGGGGACGGTGTGGCGACGCCTGACATTGACGACCGGAGCACGGACAGGGTCCCGATACCGCCAGACGGCACTCCCGAGCCGCCGGATACGGGGAGGGAAAGACCTCCGGATGTCGCTGCAGAGACATCCTCGGACGCAGCGTCGGAGACATCGCCTGATGTCGGCCCGGAGACCGTGCCGGCGGATTCCGCAGGAGAGGCTTGGCTCGACTGCGGCCATGGCGTGGTTCTGAAGGTGGGGACGGGAGAGGGAACCGAGTACCGGTTCTACCGAGGCACGCAGCACTTCCTGAGCCTCATCCACCTCGAGTCCGGGGCGCTGGTGCTGAGACCCCATCCGTCGCTCGCGGAGCTCGATGCCTGGGGATCCTCGTGCGCCCTGATGACCTTCCTCGCCGGTGCAGATGTCCGGGGTGCCCAGGCTCCGATCATCCAGTGCACGGCCAAGGGCTTCAAGGTCGAGGCAGAGGGCGTCATCCCCATGGGCGCTACGGACGAGGCCGGAAGCTGGTCCTGGGACATGGAGATGCGCTATCTCCCGGAGCAGGAGCGCGTGACCGGCAGCGGCATCTACAAGGTCAACATCGACTCTGCCGACGGCATCGCCCTGACCGACGCAAACCTGTACCGTGTGACGTCGTCCTTCATGACAGATGTTCCTCTTCGGTCCGGAGGCATCGGCGACACGGGGGACATGTCGAAGGTCGAGGTCGACGGAGGCTCGTTCCAGTTCACCTGGGTGCCCGATGAGCAGCCGGGCTTCTTCCCCTCCGACCAGACGAACCGGCTGGAAGTGGAAGTCCTCGGGGCCTACAACGAGGTGGACACGGCAGCACAGGGCTACGCACCAATCAAGCCCGCACACAAACCCACCATTCGCATCGTGCTCGAGACCGTCGACGGCAAACCGCTGCTCAGCTTCGGGGCGATGTACGACCTGTCGGCAGCCACGCAGTTCTGGGCAGACAATGTTGGCGTCGTGGCATTGCGTTTGAAGCCGGTCGCTGGCGAGGCGCTCGAGCTGAAAGTCTCGTTCGACAGCGTGCCAGAGGGGCCGGTGCCGTGAGTCCGGACGATTCGTGATCCGGATGCCATGGCAGCCTCCCAGGTGCAGAACCTTCGTTGCTCCGCTCTCCATTCTTGCCTCAGGACATCGCCACAAAGTAGTATTCGAGCGGGGATCTTGTCGGAGGGCCCATGACTTGGACATGCGACCGACATGGCAGAAGGGTGGAGGACTTCGCATCCTGCCCCGACTGCGTGCGCTCCGAAGTGAAATCCGCCGAGGCACGTGGAGCGAAAAGGCGCTGCCGGTGGTCGGAAGCCGGTATCCGCCTGAGTCGCGGGAGTACCCGTCTGGTGCGATGGCTTCTCTTCGTCGCTGTCGCTGCGGTCAGCATCCTGTGGACGGGTTTGGGATGGCTCGCCCTGCTGATTCCACGCCTCCTCGCCGCCAAGGTCCGCTCGCTGCGGGAGGAGGCTTCCAAGGCGAGAAGTCAGCGTGAGTATTGGGCCAGCCAGCGCTGCAACCGGTGCCATGGCCACATGCCCCTCGAGCGAGCGAAACGAAACTTGGCGTTCTGCAGCGAGGAATGCGCCACGGCCGACCGCCGCAGCCGCCAGCCACCACCGGAGTGCTATCATGACTACGACACAGAGTACTGGGTGGACAGCATGGGGGACATGAACGTGAGCGGGACGTGCAGGAAGTGCGGAAAGACGTTCTCGCGGCTCGACTGAGGAGACCGAGTCAATGAGAAATCAGGGTTGGCCAACGGTCTCGGTCTTCCTGAGCAGTACGTTCAACGACATGCACGCGGAACGGGACTACCTGGTCAAACGGGTCTTCCCAAGGCTTCGAGACTGGTGCGAGCAGCGCCGCCTGCGCTTCGTGGACATCGACCTGCGCTGGGGCGTGACCGAGGCCGATGCCACACGAAACAAGCGGGTCGTGGAAGTCTGTCTGAAGCGAATCGACGAGTGCAGGCCGTTCTTCATCTGCCTGCTGGGGCAACGATGCGGCTGGCTTCCTACTCGGAATGACCTGCCGGGTCCGGAGGCCTCGGGCGCGTCAGGCGGAAGTCTCTCGTCCCTGGACTGGTCCCGACTTCGGGAGGCGGTCGACGAGGGGCGCTCCGTGACCGAGCTCGAGGTCATGCACGCGTTGCTCGAGCCCTTCCAGCGCAAAGACGCTCCGGATGCTCTGAGGCTGCCGGCCGAGCACGCGTTCTTCTACCTTCGGGACGACTCGTACCTGCCGTCCCTTCCCGCAATACCCGCCGCTCTTCGCCCCCCAGGTGCGGCAGGCATGGCACCGGAGCCGCTCCGCTGGACTTACACGGACGAGGACGAGGAAGACTTGAAGCTCCGGCAGCTCAAGGCCGAACGGCTCGCCATGCTGCGGAAGGAACGTGTTCCACAGACAGGACGACCTGCCAGGGTCTATTCGGCCCGCTGGAACGCTTCGGCCCGGACGCCGGAGCTGGAGATCCCCGTCGATTGCCCCTTCGACATGGGAGAGAACTTGGAGTCGGTCTCGCCCGGCGCTGCCCGGTGGCAGAAGCTCTGGCAGAAGTGGGCCGGAGTCAAGGCCGCCGGTCCCTCCGTGGTCGAGACGGACCGTGACAAGGCACAACACTTCAACGAGTGGCTCACGACCGGCCGGCTGACGGACTTTGCGTGCCGTCTCGACGAGGTCGTGAAGAACCCCCCGGCCAACCTGCCGAAGCCGGCCGGGGCCCTCCTGGAGAACGGGCTTGCTGAGCTGCGACAGCGCTTCCCAGACGGCCGAGTGCCCCTGGGGGAAGTGATCGGCCTCGACCTCATGGCGGCGATCGCTGCTCGACATTCGGAGCGGATGGCGCTGCCTGAGCTCGACGACCTCCAGCGGGAGATTGACCAGCACGAGGAGTTCGTTGCCGCTGCTGCAGAGGGATTCATCCCCCGCACCCGGGACCCGGGCAGGCCGCCATCGGCATCGGATGATTTCGACCCGCTCGACCGGTACGTGGCGGGAAAGGAGAAAGGGCTTCTGGCTGTGGTGGCGCCGGCCGGTCTGGGGAAATCCACGCTGCTTGCTGCCTGGGTACAACACCGCCAAAGCCCGGAGGTAGCCGGCGAACGGTTGCTCTACCGGTTCATCGGAGTCGGCGACCGCTCCGGCACAGTGGACAGCCTCTTGCGGAATGTGCTTGCGCAGTTGAAGGAGGAGAAGTGGCTGCCCCTGGATGCCGAGGTTCCGGATGATCCGAGAGAGCTTCGACGGGATTGGGTGAAGCTCCTGGGAGGGGGAGCGACAAGCGAGCGGCTGGTGCTGGTGCTGGATGCGCTCAACCAGTTGGACTCCGGCCTTTCCGACGTGGACTGGTTGCCCCGGGAGCTGCCTCCTGGAGTCCGCCTGGTCATCAGCTTCAAGATCGGCGAGAAGGAAGGGGACGACCTTCGTCAGCGGCTAGCAGAGAGTCCTGAAAATCAGGTGGAAGAGCTCAAGCCCTTCGAGCACGTCCAGGACCGCCGGGCCGTCGTGAATGCGTGGCTGGCCCGGTACCTCAAGGAACTCGACGAGAGGCACGTGGATGCCCTGGTCGGTGCGGACCAGGAACGCCCCCTGGGTTCGCTGCCGTCCCAGGCCGACAACCGCAGTCTGCCCCCTGCTTCCAACCCGCTCTATCTGAAGATCGTCTTGAGCGAACTGCGCGTCTTCGGTGCCTTCGGGCAGCTCGGGCAACGCATCGCCACGAAGTACGGCGGCAGTCCGGTCTCTGCGTTCACGGCGGTTCTGAAGCGGCTGGAAGACGACCCGGCGGACTCGGCAGTACCCTTCGCCAGACTCGTGCCGCTGATCTTCGGGCTGCTGGCGCACTCCCGAGGGGGGCTGCCGGAGGACTTCCTCGCTGACATTCTCCTGGACGAGCTTTCTCCGGAACTCGACCGGACCGGCATGTCCCCGGATCGCCGACGTCTGGTCATCACAGACGCGGTGCAGGTTGTCCTGCGGCAGGTGCGTCCGTTCCTTGCCCGACGCGAGGGCCGCACCGACTTCTTCTACGAGAGCTTCCGGATTGCAGCGAGGGATTGGAGCACGATGCTGGATGCCGACGATCCGAGAAGCCCCAGCCGAATCCGATCTCCAGGTGGGTGGCATGCGCTCCTGGCTCGGCAATGTGGGAAGTGGCGGGAGGTCAAAGGGGCGTCCGAGCGGTACGCACTGGCGAATGCGGTGCAACATCACCTCGGAGCCGGTGGCATTGCCGAAGCGGTCGAGCTGCTCACGGAATTCGAATACCACTACCATCGGCTTCGGGTGCTGGGGCCAACGGAAGTCTCCGCCATGGCGGCTGACTTCGCCCACGGTCGCCTCGCGTCCTCCGATCTCGAGACTGACGTTGCGTCCGCTCTGGCCGCATGGGATCTCTTCTTCACTAAGTCTCTCCATCTGCTGCGCCGCGAACATCCATTGCTGAAGCCGGAGTTGACTCTTCTCCAGGGGGCATACGCACACGCCGACGAAAGTCCTGTGTCCCGTGGAGCGGAAGCCTGGCTCGCTTGGTCGGGCCCCGCGACGCCGTGGCTACGGAGGGTGGGTCGGCCGAAGCGGATCCCGAAGAGCCACTGTCTGGCGACAATAGAAGGTATCAGGGGTGAGGCTGTCTCCGTCGCGTTCAACGCCGACGGAACCCGCGTTGTCTCCCTCAGTTGGGACAGTTCAGACCCACCAGCCATGGTGCTGATGGTCTGGGACCTTGAAACCGGTAGATGCATCCATACCGAGGCCTTCAGCGGTGCCGGCAGCGAATTGGCGCCCGTGCCCGGAACTGACCGAGTAGTCCTGAATCTGCGTGTACCAAGTCATCCGGGCCAGAAGTCGCTCGACCGGATCACGGCCCCGCAAGTCCTCGACCCCATGGTCCGTTCGACCGCGGTCACCTTCTCGGGTCACACCCTTTCCGTGACCTGGCTGGTCGTGTCCCCAGACGGCCGCCGGATGCTATCGGGGGCACTGGACAGGACCATCCGGGAGTGGGACCTCGAGACCGGCCAATGTCTTCAGGTGATTGAGGGAGGAATCCCATCTGCCGACACGCGACTCCATGCCGTGAGGAGGCCCGCGTTCTTCTGCGGTGGGCGGTGGCTCGCATTGAAGCATGCGGACCATCATCCATGGGTCGATGTCGAGGTGTGGGACGTGTCGGACGGACGAACCACAAGGACGTTGGGCCGGGCTGGCGGCCGGGATGATTCCTGGGGGGAGAAATGGTTTTCCCTCGTCGCAGTGACCAGCGACGAACGGACCGTGCTGGTCGCCAGCGGCAGCCGGATCGCGGCCTGGGACTGGCCCACGGGCAAATGCCGCTGGAGCCGTACCTTCGACCGCGCGATCATCAGCCTCGCCATCGACCGCCGAGGCCGCTGGGCCGTCTGGGGTGACGGGCAGTCAGGGGTCGCGGCCATAGAGTTGAGCACGGGCGTCATCCGCAGGTTGGGGCGACACCTGGGTGGCGCAAACTGGCTGGACACCCACCCGGACGGATGCCGGGCTGTGTCGGCGGGCTTGAATGGGACTCTGAAGGTCTGGACGGTCGAAGGAGTGTTCGATGCGGACATGGAGGAGGCCCGGGCGGAAGATGCGGACTGGCACACGGACTCCGTGAACGCCGTCGGCATCCAGGAGGGGCAGCCTGTGGCCGTGTCCGGTGGGTGCGACAATCGTCTGGGGTTGTGGGATGCGGCTTCCGGAAGGCGCTTGGCCACGGGTCTTGGCGACAGCGATACGCGTAAGGCAGGGATGACCATCATAACTGAGGTGGCGTTCGACATCGGTGCCCGGACGGTGCTCACTACTAGTGCACAGGACCCCCTACAGGAGTTCCAGGACGTCGAGGTCCGCGAGAGTGGGCTGCGCAGTTGGGACCTGGACGTCCTTTCGTCAGGACCTGCCAGTACACCTCCGATTCCCTTCACCGTCCATGTGGAGATTGTGCAAGGGGGCGCCGGGTTGGTGACGACCAACAGCGATCGGTGGGGGCACGGCAATGTCAAAGCCGTGAATCTGTGGGAAAGACGCTCCGTTGCCCCCGTGCGCTCCTTGAGCATGCGTCTGTTCCCGCCCGTGACGTCCCTTGGGGCCAGTCTGCACGGTTCCAGCGTGGTGCTCGGCCACAAGGACGGTTCCTTGACCGTGTGGGATGCCGCTTCCGGAGCCGTGAAACACCGTCTTGGGGGCCACTCGGAAGCTGTGAGCGGTGTGTGCGTCAAGCAGCGGGGCGACCTGGCCATCTCGGCATCTCGGGATCACACTCTCCGGATTTCCGACCTCCACAGCGGCGAATGCCTCGCCGTCCTGCGAGGGCACACGGAAGAGGTGGGGCGGGTGGCGGCACACTGGGACGGGGCCTGGGCGGTGTCCAGCGGAGCTGAGAGACTCCTGGTTCTGTGGGATCTTGCTCGCAGCGATGCTGTGGCCGCGTGGCCTGCGGACACCGCGATTCGGTGTGTGGACGCTTCGGCCACACGCATCGTCGCTGGCGGGACCGACGGCGAAGTGCTCTTTCTGGAGCCGCTGGGCCCCGGTCCCTGGTCGCCCGGTACTGCTGCCGCTCCGCTCGTATTCCCGCCCCCCACGTGGCCCAAACGGCAGCCTGCAGTGCCGGCCGTCCGGGTCGCGGCAAACCCAGGTTCGGCGGGAGGAAGAGCAGCGGCGGCATCCACGCCGGCACCATCCGGACGACGAGCGTCAGGCACAGGGGCGGCGACAGCGACGGCGGGTGCCCCCACGGGGCGCAGCGCAGCGCCCGCCAAACCGGTGCGGACGGAAGAACGGACTGCTGATGTGGCTCAGCGTCCAGCTGCAGTGTGGGGCCCGGCGTGCCGCCATGCCGACGCGACGGGCGCAGCAGAAGACAGGCCGCCCGTAGGATGCCCCAGTTGCGGCGCGTATCTCACACGGTTCTCCCGCCGAATCCTGGCAGCGTTCTTCGCAGGTGCCGTCCTGGTCACTGCACCGCTAATCTTCCTCAGCCTCTGGTTCATCAGCCTCACGGCGGCGATCGGTTTGCTCGGCCTGGGTATGGTCTTCCTCGGCCCGAGGGAGATCGTCTGCATGCGGTGCAATCCTCGGGGCACGTGGCGCAAGCTGCTGCTGGCCGGCAGAACCACTGCTGCCGCCTGGCACCCCGATGCCCCGACGCTTGCCGTGAGCTGCGATGAGGGCACCGTCGTGGTCCTCCGGTGGGATTCCGCTCTGGAGTCCCTGGATCTCAACAATGTTGATGTCGTCAAGACCGGTGCCCCGGTTTCTGCGGTGCAGTGGTCTGAGTGCGGTCGAGTTGTGCTGTGCAGGCACGCTGAGAGCGGGGATACCATGCACAGGGTGACACCGGACGCGCACCCGCAAGGGGATGCCCCGATTTGGGCCAACGCATCCAGCAGCAGCGCCGACGACCGCTGGAGGGTGGAGCTCGTCGGCAGCCAGGTCCGCATCAGCCCGCGGAGACGGTAGGAAACGCCGTCCGCGCCTGTCGCCCTTCACCGCTCGAAGTTCCACAAGGCTCCGCAGTGAGAGCACACGTCTCCCGGCCTCGAGCGCTCGTGCACGCGGGCCCCGCAGCGACTGCAGCGCTTGGTCAGTTCGGAGGCTCCTCGCCTGTCCTCGTCGTCCCACTTCCTCTGCAACCTCTCCATGCTCTGGCGGCTAGCCCTCTCCCTCGCCAGGTCCCCCAGCTTCTCACTGATCATCAAGAAGGGAGCGACGGCTGCCCTCAGAACCGCCTTTCCCGCTGCGCGGACGAGCACATACCAAAGGGTGTTGAGGGCCACCACAGCGAACAGAAGTGAATACTCCGCGCTCCAGAACACCCAGAAGAGAAGCGAGTGAAGGAAACGCCCAGGGCGACTGCGCGGCTTCATCTCCCAGAATCCCTTGCGGATCCTCTCGGGAAGCTCGCGGACAGATGCCAACAGAAGCACGACCGACGTTACCGTGACCACGGTCTCCCACCCCGGCCAAGGTCCAAAGACAACTCTCGAGACCAGGAGCAGGACGGCCGCCAGGAACTGCAGGATTCGTGACATCAGGCACTGGCCCACATGTCTCCAGACGGGCGTCTTGTCGGCCGCGGAGTTGGCTCTGTCCGCCAAAGCATTGAGTGGGCTCAGAACCACGGCCCCCGCCGCTACAACCGCCTCAGCGCAGCGCCCAATGGCGTCGCGGACGGCCTCCAGCCTGGCCCTCCGAGCATCCTTCCTGTCCCGTTCCTCCGTGCGGGCACACTCCGGGCATGTACGGTAGTCCTCGACCTGCAACCTGTGTCTTTCGCAGTACCACGCCATGCTCCTACCTCCTGCCCGTTCCAAGTCACCCGACACTATTGACTCTGCTCCCCGGGGTTGCCGTTCGGCGCGCCGAAGCCTGTGGCTACCTTGTTGCGACTTGGCCCTCCGGCCCCCCTTTCCCTATGGCTACCTTGTTACGACTTGGCCCTCCGGCCCTCCTTCCCCTGTGGCTACCTTGTTACGACTTTTCCGGTGTCGCAGCAAGGGGCGGTGCTCGCCTTGGCTGACTGGACTCAAGTTATGCCTTTGCGTCATAATGCCGTCGTGGCATAATAGGCAGGGGACGAGGAGGGAAACATGAGGCTGCCATTCCTGGACCGAGTGGACGAGATGAGCCGGCTGTCAAGGGCGCTGGATCACCCGGACGGCTCCATGGTATGCCTCTATGGCAGACGTCGGTGTGGGAAGTCCAGGCTGCTGCGGGAGGTGCTCGCGGGCAGGAAGGCGGTCTATCACGTCGGCGACGAGCGGACGGAGGTGCTCCAGCGCCGGGCACTGGCCCAGGCCATGGAGCAGATCATCCCCCGCTTTGCACAGGTCGAGTACCCGGACTGGGATGTCCTGCTCGACCGCTGGTGGAACGACTCGCCGGTTGGGTCGGTCTTGGCGCTGGACGAGTTTCCCTCGCTGGTCACTGCGGCTCCCTTCCTTCCAAGCCTCCTACAGAAGCGGGTGGACCTCCACGACGGGGGTGGGCGGCACCTGGTCGTTGCCGGCTCCTCCCAGCGGATGATGCAGGGCCTCGTGCTCGATGCCGCGGCACCGCTGTACGGAAGATGTCGCGAGGTCCTGAGGATCGAGCCGCTGCCGCCCGGCTTCGTCGCACAGGCATTCCGTTCAAAGACCGCCACGGAGGCCCTGGAGGCCTGGGCGACCTGGGGCGGGATCCCCCGGTACTGGGAGCTGGCGCTTGACTTCAAGGACCGGCAAGAGGCGATCCGCCATCTGGCGCTCGACCCAATGGGAGTGCTGCACCATGAGCCGGAGCGGCTCCTTCTCGACGACCTGCGGGAGACGCCTCGGGCATCGTCGCTGCTGGCCGTGATCGGGCAGGGGTGCCGGAAGGTCTCGGAAATGGCAAGAAGGCTCGAGCAACCGGCCACGTCGCTGGCCAGGCCGCTCCAACGTCTGGTGGGGCTGGGACTGGTGCGCCGTGAGCAGCCCTTCGATACCGACCCCGCCACGAGCCGGCAGTCGCTCTACTCCATAGCCGACCCGTTCCTTGCTTTCTGGTACCGGCACGTGGACCCGAACCGCTCACGGCTGGCAGCAGGGCAGATCGACGATGTCGAGGCCGACGTGGGCAAACGTCTCCGGGACCATCTCGGCGGAGTCTTCGAGGAGCTCGTCCGCTCCCAGGTCCACCGGCTGGATGTAGCAGGACGGAAGTGGCAGCCGGCGAGCCGATGGTGGGGGCGCGGGAAGGACGGCCAGCCGCTGGAGTCGGACTTCATGGCCCGGTCAGTGGACGGAACGGCGCTGCTGGTCGGCGAGGTCAAGGTGTCGCTCACGTTGCCGGGTGCCCGGCGGGCCCACGCTGAGCTCAGGGAGAAGATCGCGCGATTGCCGCTTCGGCTGCCCAGGACGGTGATTGCCTGCCTCGCCTACGCCTCCTCCCCGCTGAAGATCGACTTCTGCAAGACCGTGCATGCCGGGACAATCCTGGGCATGGAGTAGGCCGTTTCCCCTCCTGCAGCGGCTGTGGCATGATCGCATCGGGCACCGCAGCAGGCCGGACGCCTGCAAGGAGGTCACCGTGGCAACTTCGCTTCGCAACACGGGCAATGGCGGAGAACGCAGAGTCCACACCCGGCCCATCCGCCTGGGCATCATCGGATGCGGTGCCATTGTGCGGGCGCAGCACCTGCCGGCAATTCGGTCCGCCGGATGCTTCGACCTCGTGGCCGTCGCAGACCATTCGCCCGAGGCAGCTTCCGATGCCGTTGCGGCATGGCTCGGCATCCCCATCGAACGGCAGAGCAGCGAACATCGACGGCATCCGGACGTGCACAACTTCCTGGAGCGCCGGTGGTGGCCCGATGCTTCTGGGCTTCTCGAAGCAAGCGGGGTGGAGGCCGTTCTCATCGCCACGCCCAACAACACTCACAGCACCATTGCGAGAGCATGCCTTGCGGAGGGGGCCCACGTCTTCTGCGAGAAGCCGGTGGCGTTCACCGTCGAAGCGCATGATGCACTCGACCGCATGGCGACCGAGAAGGGACTGACGTTCCAGGTCGGGCTCGTGCTGAGATACTCCGCGGTGTTCCGCCACCTGCGCACGCTCGTCGAGGAATCATCGCCGCCGCTCATGATGATGATAAGCGAATTCCGGCCGTTCCCGCACATGGAATGGAGGTTCTCCCGCACCGTGAGCGGCGGGGTCTTCATCGAGAAGAACTGCCATCACTTCGACCTGTTCAACTGGATGCTGGGGGATGCCGTCCGCCCGGCTCGAGTCGTGACGTTCGGAGGGCAAGCCGTGCTCAAGGACCAGCCTCGCGACTGCTGGTGCCTGTATGAGAAGAAGCGGCTGCCGGCCAGCGAGATCCCGGACCATGCGTGGGTGCTCGTCGAGTACGAAAACGGTGTTCGGGCGCAGCTCGGGCTCTCCTTCTTCTGTCCCTGGGGGCGAGAGTTCCGGATGAGCGTGCTGTCCGAGGAATCGAAGATCGATGTCTACGAGATGGACCGGCTGATCTACGTCCACAAGGCCCCGGACAAGACGCAGCGCTTTCCTCCCGATCCGACCGGCCGGGCCTGGCAGGACGAGGTCGGCTACCACGAGGAAGGGGCGGTCCATTCCGGGGCTACGCAACAATGGGTCGAGTTCGCCGACTGCATCCGCACTGCCCGCCGCCCCTGGTGCGACCTGACCCGTGCCCGGGAGAGCATCCGCCTCGCCGTGGCCGCCCAGCGGTCCCTGGACGAGGGGCGGATCGTGGAGGTGTGAGAAAGGGCCGGGGCTACTGCGGATCGCTGCCCCTCACACCAGGACGCCCGCGTCCTCGCTGCTACTCTTCTTCCCGGTCGCCCGGGTTGCCTTCTTCCTCGCCACCGCCGGGCGCTCCTCCTGGCCTGCCTCCTCTTCCTCAGGGATCGCCAGCCAACGGGTCAGCGTCGTCACCGCGATCTTGCCATTCCTGGCGGCCTGGTGCTTGTTGCCTCCCGCACACACGAGAAGGGCCCGTGCGTAGTCCCGCATCAGCTCCTGGTTGTCGATGGTGCCCAGGTACCGCTCGATCGCCCACCGAGCCGACTTGCGATCCACCAGTCGGGTCTCGCCATGCCAGCGTTCCTCGGGAGGCAGATCCTCTACCTCGATGCACTTCTTGCTCCCCGCATTGATGAACGCTGCAACGAGCACGCTGTCCAACTGACGGATATTGCCCGTCCAGTTCTCGCCGAAATCCTGCAACCGACGGATGGCCTCCAGGGTGATGCCCTCTGCGCAGAGCTCCGGGTCGTCCGCGTATCGCTCTCTCACCAACTTGGCGACAATCGACGGCGCTATCCCCTCGATGTCTTCTATCCGCTCGTGCAGCGGAGGCACCTCGACTTCAGCAGCGGCCAACCGGTAGTAGAGGTCCTGCCGGAACACACCGTAGTGAACCTCGTGCTTTGGATCCTTGTTCGTGGCCGAGACGATCCGGACCGACACGTCCCGCTCATCTTCGCAGCCGACGGGACGGATCTTCCCGGATTCGAGGAATCGCAGCAATGACGCCTGAGCCCCCACATCCGCATCCGCTACCTCGTCAAGAAACAACGTTCCGCCATTCGCTGCGAGAATCAATCCCTTGTAGTCCCGCTCCGCTCCTGTGAACGCCCCGCGGCGGTGGCCGAACAGTTCCGAACGGAGCAGGTCCGGAGACAGGCTGCCCATGTTGACCTGCCGGTACTTCTCCATCATGTCCTTGGCCGCGCCCCGCCAACTGATCTGGTGGATGCACCGGGCAATCGTCGTCTTCCCGGATCCGGTGGGCCCGAGGATCATGATCGGCTCTTTGTGCTTGGCAATGCGCTGGAGCTCCTTGAGCAGCTGGAGCGAAACCGGGCTTCTCCACTGCTCGCAGAACTCCTTGAAGCAGGGCGACCGCTCGGCCAATTTCTGTTCCTGCTCGGTGAGCTTGCGTGCAGGACCGAGCGGCACCGGCTTCGGAGCTGACTTCGCCTTCTTGCTCTGGCTCTTCTGCGACTTCTTCACCGCCATGGGGGGAACCTCCAGTCTGTCGTGTGCGCAGCAACGCAACCGGCCCGACTTCGTCGTCAACTTCCAGAACGTCGCTGTCGACACGGAGCATAGCAGGCCTCCCGGTGGTGGCCAAGGACATCAAAGTACGGGCAAGAGAAACTGCGTCGAGGGAACCGTTGGACTCCTCTTTCGAACGTCAGGGAGCCGTGATAGGATGAGCGCCGGACAAGGCAACTGGGGGCAAGCGTGGACAAGCACGACGTGTTCATCAGCTATCGCCGGGAGAACGGTGCCAACATGGCCCGACTCATCAAGGCGGACCTGGACAGGCGGGGCATCAGGACGTTCCTGGACGTCGACGATCTTGGAGCCTCCCACTTCGATGAGCGGCTGCTGCGGAACATCGAGGAGGCTCCCAACTTTGTCCTCGTCCTGAGCCCTGGTTGCCTCGAACGGTGCAAGACCGACGGCGACTGGCTGCGGAGGGAGATCGCACACGCCATCGCCACCGGCCGCAACGTCGTGCCGATGTTCGAGCCCGGCTTCCGCTTTCCGGACAAGGGGGAGATGCCAGCGGATATCGGGGATCTGCCGAGACACAACGGCGTCGAGTACTCCCACACCTACTTCACGGCATCGATGGACAGGCTGGCCAAGTTCCTCAAGGAGGATGTGCCCCCGCCGCCGCCGCAGAGTTCTTCCCCACAGCAGGCTTCATTGTCCTCGTCACAGCTTCCCGTGCAGTCCAAACTGCTGGGCAAGCTGCCCGAAGCTCTCGGGCTCGGATGTGCGGGGGCGGTGGTGGGCTGGACCGTGGCCCACCCTCGCACGCGATGCGACATGCACTACCCGAGCCTGGTCGACAAGGACACGACCGGGTTCTACTGGCCGAACGGAGTATACTTCGTCTTCGGCAACCACTCGAAGGGCCCCGTGACCTTGACGACTCGCGTCTCCACAAAGCGCCGCGTCCTGAAAGAGGCCGAGAGGACCGGCACGCGAACTGCGCTGACAATCCCCAGGCCTCGTGACTTTGAAGATCGCGACGTCCAGACGCTGACCGTCGAGAATCTCGACCCGGGGGAGGAGGTGGTCGTCGCGGCGGGGAACATCGGACCCGTGCGAGCCAAAGGTGGAGGCTATACCGGCGGCACTGGGACCGGTGCCGCCGAAGCCCTGGCGCAGTTGCAGGACCGTGTCCTGTCGCTCCATGCATGCGGAGTCCCGGTACAGCTCTTCGTTCTGGAAGACGAAGTGGCGAGACGGGCAGCGCTGCCGGAGCACCGAGGGGGCCTGATCCAATGTCTGTTGGAGACCGACCGCTGGCTGGCCCAGACCGTCCTGATGTCGGTCCTGGCGGAACGCTGTCCGCAGGAGGCAGTCGAGGTCGTGCGGCAGGTCGCGACGCTTCCGTCTGCCGAAGAGAACGTGCGCCTCACTGCGGTCGCCGCGCTCAAGGCCGGCGGCTCGACAAGCTGGCGCTACTTGTTGCCCAAGGTCGTCCCGGCAATTCGACAGGAGTGCTACGCCTGGGAGCTGCACGGCATCGTCGACATCCCTCAGGATCCTGCAGAGCTCAAGCAACTGAGGGACATTCTCGAACATGGCGACGTGTCGGAGACCATGGCAAACCTCCTCATGGCGCGGGCCGTTGGCTACCACGACCAGCGCTGGATGGTCCACGAGTTCATCATCCCCCTTCTGGTCTCCTGGAAGAAACAGAAGAGCCTTGTGGCCTCGCGGCTGCTTGCGGTCGAGGACAAGAAGTTCCAGGTTCTCGGCAAGATGATCCTCGCCGTGATGCAGTCGGCAAGGGAACAGAGAAACACGCTCCTCCTGGCCGACAGCATCGCCTGGATGTTCCAGTACTGCTCCGGGTCGAATCCTCCGAGCGGGAGACACCTTGATGAGTTGCTCGGGGACATGGCGAAGCTGCTGGGGAGCCAGAGCTTCGAAGGCGCCGTTCAGGTGGCCTACGAGGAGCGCCGCAACACCCACTACTGGCATGCTCTGGTAGCGTCCCTGCCGGCACAGACCCTCCGGTCGGACTTCTGGCTCTCGGAAATCGAATGTCGTCTGGGCGCTGGCCAACTGGGCGATATCTACGCCCTGCTCCCCGCCATCGACAAGCTCGAGGACAATGATGCCCGTCGCTTGCTGGCAGACCACTACGCAGGCGACAAGCTGGCCGGCAGCCCGAAGGTCCATCTTGCATACCTGCAACGCATGATCCGGCTCGGGCTGAAGCTGCCGGAGGCCGAATACACCCGGCTCAAGCAGTCGCGTGATCCGAACATCGTGAGAGCGGCAGACAAACTCCGCTAGCCTCGCGGGGACCGACCAAACCCGGTTCCGGCAGACCGGACGGCGGCTGGAATGCGCAACCTCAACATCAACACCGACGGCCGCCTGGCCATGACCGGCCCCTCCTGCACCACGGTAACACCCTCGGAGTCTGCAAGTTGTGCATCGAAACCGGGTTCAGCTCCGTGATGATGGGAGTCACGCACCGGCGCCGCCACGTCGTGACGAACTTTGCCGTGCCGGTCGACGACATCCTCACAAATTTCGCTCACACCATCGAGGAGCGGAAAGGGCAGGCGCTCCTCGATTAGGGAATCACTCTCCGGGGCGCATGAATTCTGGGCAAACCTGACTTCGGCGCCATCGGTAGTCGGGCGGCACAAGCAGCAGAAGGCCGTGATTTCCGCAATTCCGCCCCTTCGAAAATCACTGTCCCATGGGCAATCCCTGGAACTTGAACCCCGTCGACAGTCTCGGCACCTCTTGACAAACCTGCATGCCCTGACGACCCTTCTTCTGTTCCCATCAGTCGTGCTCGAGTTGCCGGTCCACCAGGGCCCTGGCCCTGCGCTGTCGGATGCCTTGCCCCGGCGTCGGCACCTGGGTTGCCCCCACAGCGCAACGCTGCCTCGCGCAGCGCAACGCTATGGTCGCGTGCCGGCGGGGACGACGCTCGGGGCCTTGGCGGGCGGGGAAGCGGGAAGGCACCGGGCCGCCTCGCAGGCCGGTCGGCGGCAGCAGCGAGGGGCCGCACGAGGGAGACGGCGGCAGACGGCACGGCCATTGCTTCTCTTGGAGCCGAAGGCCCGGGGGCGAGTTGCCGATTGACTGACAGAAACCGAGACGCTGCGGACACGCTCCGCAAGGGAGGTGAGAGAATGAACCAGCAGCGCCAGCAGACAACTCCGGCGGAGGATGCCTCGACGGCCCGGGCCGTTGCAGGCCAGGTTCTCGACGTGCTGGGCATGTCGCTCTGCAGGTACCACCAGCGGTCCCGCAACGGGGCATCGTTTCGCTGCGAGCCTCCGGCGGATGGCGCTCGTGTGGGGCGGGTCAGGGCCGATCTCAAGGAGGACCAGATCCTGCTGGTCGAGATCGAGCTGGCCCGCCACCCGGCAGCGGGGCGGATCGCGGTGGGGGCGTTGTGGGACATCGTCTCGGGCATGCACCCGTCGGTCCACCTGCTCTCCCCCGAGATCGAGGGCGAGGAGGTGTGCTTCCGCGTCGGAGTCCGGGTTGCAGCAGGCGAGCCACTCTCGCTGCTGCGGGAGCAGACTCTGCACAAGGTGTTCGAGGAGATCGGCCAGAGGGCGGAGCGCCTGAGAGGCATGTTCCCCGCTACGCAGAAGCGGCAGCTCCCCGCATCGCTCGGCAAGCTGTCGGAGCGGTTGGTCGCGCTGGGGACGGAACGGCCGGCCACAACGGGGGAGGAGCTGTTCGGCGAGAATGCAGCGATGCTGCTCGGAGCGGGTCCCATGGCCCTGTGCGGCGGCGAGGACATCGAGCGGGATCTCTGCCTGGCCCTGCTAGCGGACCGCTTCAGGACGACGTCGGTTGCCCTGGTCGGCCTGTCCGAGTCACACCCGCTCGAGACGATTCCGCAGCTTGCTGCCGAGGTATGGCGCCGAGGCGCGCTCCTGTCCGCAGGCGTAGCGAACCTGGTTTGCCAGAGCTCGGCCTACGAGATGCGCCGGGTCATTCGGGGAATCCTGAGATCGCTTTCGCTCCGGTCGGTCCCCGTCGTGTTTCACGGCAGCGAGGACGACATGAACGAGATGTTCGGGCTTGCGGGCGCAGGCCAGAACCCGCTGCTACCCGTGGTGCTGCAGCCTCCCGCCTTCTCGCTGGATAGGCTGCTCCGGTTCGCCGTCCAGGAGGCCGGTGCAGCCACCGGAGCCCCGCAGGCCGTCCTCGACGAGGTCGTGCGAAACGCGGGGGCATCCCTGGCCAGTTGGCCCGAGGAGCTGGTGCGGGGCCGGCTCAGCTCGCTGGTCTCTGCACTCCTCATAGGCACACGACTGGGGCAGGGATGCATCCACGCGACGTGCCAGGAGCAGGTGGCCAGCATCCTCTCGCAGGAGCGCAGCTTCGGAGGGCTCAGGCTGGAGCCCGGACGGAAGCGCAGTCCGAAAGTCCAAGTGCAGCTTCGCAAGGTGCTGGCCGACCCGAAGGTCTTGGAGGAGCACAATTGTCGGGTGCTGGGCCAGGCGAGAGCTCTTGGCGAGCTGCACGGGCGCCTGTTCTCGCAGGTGATGTGCCGCTCCGGGCACCGGCCGCTGGTCGTTCTCCTGGAAGGCCCGCCCGGCGTGGGCAAGTCGGCATCGGTCGAGTTCCTGGCAAAGAGCCTCGCAATGCCCCTGCTCTACCTCGATGCCGCGGCGATCGGCAGCTACCACCAGGCCCACTCGATGCTGCTGGGGTCGGGCCGCGGGATCGTGAACAGCTACCAGCCCGGGCTCCTGGAGGAGGCCTGCAGGACCGACGGTGCGGTGATCGAGGTAGCCGATCTCGACCACATCCCGGACGAGACCCGCCGGGCCGTGGCGGATCTGTTCCTCCAGCTCATGGAGCGGGGCATGGTGACCTCGGGGACGGGGACTCCGCTCCACGGCTCCAACCTCGTCCTCTGTTTTACCTGCAATCTCCCGGGCGACGAGGACCGAAAAGCCAGGAGCACCCTCGGGTTCGCAGCGGGGAGGACAGACGATGCTGCGACCGTCGGCAAGGCGGTCACATCGAGGCTCGGCCGGCTGTTCACGACTGCGTTCCTGTCCAGGACGGGGGCTCCGATCATCTTCGACCCGCTGGACAAGGAGACGTGGAGCAAGATCGTGCGCCGGCTGCTGGCGAATGCGGCCGGTCGGGCATACGGCCTCGACCCGGCATCATGCGTCGACGTCACGGCCGGTGCGGTCCGCTGGGTCATGACGCTTGCAGAAAGCAGGGGAAGCTCCAACGACGCCCGCACACTGGAGACCCTGGTGGCGGACCAGGTGGCTCGAGCCGCTCTTGCAGCACACGGCGGCTCCTTCCCCGAGTCGACGCCCGCGGTCGTCGTCGGGACCGGCAGGAAAGGACTCCATATCCGAAGGAGGATGTCATGAAGATCTATGAGCTCACTCAGGAGAACTACTCGAACGCAGGATACTCGGACCTGGTCCGCCTCGAACCGCTGCCGGGACAGGTGGCTCCAATCGTCGAGCGGTGGAAGCTCGACCTGATGGTTGCGGGGATCGTGTCGGGTTCGCGCCTCCACGTGTCAGGTCCCACGGGGACGGCCAAGACCCTGACGATCCGCTCGCTCGTGTATCGCCCTTCCAACTTCGAGACCATCTGCCGGGCGCTCGGTCTCCCGCTGCTGCCGTTGACCGTCTACAGCTGCCAGATAGGTCGCTTCGACGGTCCCTCCGAGATCGTGTTCCGGCGGACGGCGACGAAGCGTGGGGAAATCGTCGACGAGGACTCCATACTGGTCAAAGCCCTCAAGGAACAGGACGGTCGACGAGGGCAGAACTACGCGGTCATCCTCCTGCCGGAGCTGGGAAGGGCCCTGTCGGAGGCAATCCAGGGGGCTCTGGTCGAGCTCATCAGCCCGACGGTGCTGCTCGATTCCGAACGCCGGCTCCTGCTGGTGGACCACGTCTGCTGGCTCGGCGACAGTAACTACGCGGACACAACGGGTGAGTATTCACTAGTCAAGCTCGACGAAGCTCTCCACCGGCGGCTGAGCATCGCGGTGGAGATGTTCCACCCGGGTGAGGAGCAGGAGTGCGCCATCCTGAAGACCCTGGTTGCGGAGAGCGATCCCGAGGAGCTGGTCCGGATCGTCCGACTGGCGTCCGACGTGCGCAAGGCACGGGCGGAGCGGTCACTCCTGTCGCTGCCTCCGCCTTCTCTGGATGGGTGTGCGCAGTTCCTGAAGATGAGGCGCATGCTTCCCCACGTTCAGGTGGAGACCCTGGCGTTCAGCACGGTGCTTTCCAGCTGTGCGCCAGCGGATCGTCCCAAGGCGGGGGACATGTTGGCAAAGATATTCGGTGTCACCGCACGGAGCAGTGGCTCCGAAAAGGGCGACGACGGTGTTTCGCAGCTGTAGGCCCGCTCAAGGAGGAGACAAGATGAGCACTAGCTCGATGACCCGTTGGACCTGTCCGAGGATCCTCGGCCCCGGTGACGATGATTGCCGCACGAGCTGGCGTCCCATCCATGCAGGCGAGGCCTTCATCGACGGGTGGGACCCGTACCGGACGGCCCTGGCAAGAGCCGAGTTCTACCGGCTCGCCCACGAGACGGCGACGGCTGCTGCGAACATAGCGGCCGGGCACAGGGCCGGAACGAAACCGCAGACGAAGCCTCAGATCGCTGCGTTCTACACGTCGTGCCCTTCGAGACTGGCGCTCGAGGCCGCAATCGGGCACACGGCCTATGTCGAGTACTCGACGGCCTGCGGCCCCAACCCCCTGGAGAAGTACTGGAGCCGCGATCTCGTGTCGCTGCAGATCCAGGAATCCTGGACCGGCCCTCCCCCCTGCTTCGACACCGTGTTTGCGTTCGTGAAGCAGTGCTGCGCCGGCGTTCATTCCCGGCTGCTGCTGCAGGAGCTGGCGCTCCATCCGTCGCTGCGAAGCATCGATTCCTACAGAGCCCTGATGGCCTTGCAGGTACGTCTTCCACCGCGTTCGACGCAGGAGCTGTTGACCGCTGCGGTACTGCTCGGCGACTACACGCTGGCGCTCCTCGACGAATCCTGGGGACGCATGGGAGGGCTGCTCCGGCGCCAGTACGGGGCCATGAAGCCCGTCGTCCTGGATTTCGAGCGCCAGTTGCAGGATGCCCCCCGCTTCACCATGTCCAAGCTCGGAGTCAACTACGTGGCGGCCTTGCTGGCCGGTGTCGGGCCCTTCCTGCCACGACGGGTCCTGCTTGCCGGCTTGCCCAAGGCGCCCCCACGGACTCTGGCGCAGGCGATGAAGATGATCGGACGCGACCCGGCAGCGGCACCACTTCCCTCTCCGTCCGCCATCAGCGACGGGCTGGCCGATTCTCCGGCCGAGGAGCAGATGCTCGAGCGAGAGCTGGCCCCCCTTGACGCGCCGGGGAATTCTCTGGTGGCAGGAGCCGCCTCTGCCGGGGAGACCATGGAGAAGGCTGCCGAGGCCCTCTCGTCCCCCGGGTCAGGCACAGCGGCGACCGGTTCGTCCCAGCCGGCCGTTCCGAAGTTCCTGGAAGTACTGGAAGGAATCCTGCCGTCCGCCAACGACGGACGCAACCCGTCGCAGTCCCGAAGGCCCGACGTAGTGGAGCGGATGCTGCTCGATCTCCCTTTCTCAAGCTCGAAACTCGAAGGAGAGCCTTCCGCCGTGGACTGGGTACTGATGCAAGGCTGGGGGGATGGCAAGTCCCCGGAGGTCCGCGTGAACTGGGAGGTGGCCGTCCCGCCCGGGGACACTGCAGCCTGGGACCAGCTCTGCCTCACAGCGGCTCCCGTCACCCGCCTTCTGAATGCCCGGCTCTTCGAGGAGAAGCGCTGGAGAAGCGACTGGAGAACCCGGGCCACATCCGGTCCGCTCGACCCTGGCCGCCTTCCGCTCCTGGGACTGTCCGATTGCATCTGCCGGAGGCTGTCCATCTCCGACCAGGACCCGGATCGCGGGCAACGCTCGGTGGTCCTGGTTGCGGTCGATGTCTCGGGCAGCATGGGACGGGAGCTGCTGGACATGGCCAGGCTCCTCCTGTGCGCTTTCGGGCTGTCCCTGCTGGGACGACCCAGGCACGCGCTCTTCGCAGCCGTCTACGGATGCCGTTCGACCGCGGAGCGGTTCGATCGGAGCGCCTGCGTCCGATGGCTGTACCACCCCGTGCTCACCCCGGCCCACAGCCCTCTCAAGGGCTTGCAGGCCGTCACCCTGCTCGACGAGAGCCAGCAGGGTACCAACCTCGATGTCCCATCCCTGGCCTACATGACATCCCAGGCTGCCGACCATGCCGGCCGGGGAACCCTGTTCGTAGTCCAGATCACCGACTGCCAGTTCAACACCAGCATGGGAGGCAAGTCCGGCAAGGAAGAGATGGTCCGATTCCTTAAGATCGTCCGCTCACAGCTCCCCTGCAAGTACGACCACACGCTCGTCGCCGTCGGCGAGAGCGACGACTATGCGCTCGAGGGTGCGGACCGACTTCTGACCTTGCCGCGGGAGGGACTCGGAGACATCACGGTGGTCGCCACAAGGGTGGCGGACTTCGTCGCCGACGCCTTGAAGAGTCGCCCTGCCGGAAGAAGGAGGAAGGCATGATCGCATCGACCCCGCTGTGGCGCTATGCGCTTCCAGACTCCACCGCGGACTTCGACCGGACGGTTCGTGAGGCGCTGAGACCCCTGTTGCTGCGGCTCGCGGAGTACGAGGCCCTCCTGACCCGTCTGCGCAGCCATGGTGGAAAGGTGCGGGACCTCAAGACCCTGACCGAGCTCATGGTGGAGCCGGTTCCCTTCCCGACTCACCGCCCGGACGCCGATCCCGTCTGCCTGGCCAACGTGCGGCGCACACGCAGCGCTCTGGCCCACCTGGACTGGGGACTGGCGCTGGAGGTCCGGACGGGCCCGCACGGATTTCCGCACCACTACTTGTTCCGAGCAAGGAGCGACTACTTCGGGCGCTACACCGCTATCCTGGAGGACCTTCACCGCTCCGCTGCATTCGACGAAGAGGATCCGGCCCAGAATCGGTTCTTCCCAGTCACCGGACCCTCGGGCCTGATTCGGCTGCTGCGACTGTCCGCGCTGCGACCCGTGGCATCCGGCCTGGTGGCATCCAGACGATGCCGGATTCAGGCCGGGGGAACCGATTTCCCTGCGGCCACTGGGGCGGAGGCGCCTGAGGGCCCTGCCGTGCCGTCCCCCTGGGGAGGCTGGCCGCTGGAGACCGATGAGCTCCTGCTCCTCGCCGGCCGTCACATCTTTCGGCATGCCTGGCACGAGGACCAGAGACTGGCCCTGGCCGCAGCACGGCTTCTCGACCTCCCGGCCTTCCGCGACCTCGTCCAGGTGCTCTACCTGCTGCTGGGCGCTGACCTGAGCCGCCTGCGCGGCGTCTGCATGGATACCGAGCTCTGTCCTGCATTCGCCAGCCTGGTCGAGACCGGGTGCGGCAACGCGTTTCTCGCCCGGGTGCTGGTCGACCTCAGCGAGCTCTCCTCCGGCCGTATCGAGGCCCTCCATTCCTGGGCGGAGAGCGTGTATTCGGACCTGGCGAAGGAGTTCGCCGCTCTCATGCAGCTCCGCCAGGGCTTCGTGGGCTTTCCAGGACGCCAGCCGCTGTATCGGATGCTCCTGGCCCACTACCGCCGCCTCGATATGCTTCGTTCTCGTGTTACCCCCGCACTTGCCGAGGCCGGTTCCCGGCTCGAGCGGCTGGCAGCATCGGTGTCGCAGTGACTCGTGCTCGATACCGCATCGCGACCACAGCATTTTGCGCTGCACCGCGAAATCGCGCTGTGCTGGCAATGGCTTCGAAGGGGCCTTCCCGTTGGTCGTTGGCAAGAAATTTTTCCTGCAATCACTGAAAGTTGGGAGATATTCTGCAGCCGTGGCAGGCCTTATGCACATGGACAGGTCGAGCCCGGCAATTGAGCCGGATGCCTGAGGGCAGAAGGGGGAAGTCATGGTAGCAACGAAGTGGATGGCAGTGGCGGCGCTGGCTGCGGGTCTCTTGTTCGGCACCGGGTGCGACGAGGGCAACGAGGGCGGTTACTACAGCGGAGAGGAGGAATACGATGATGCCGTTGTCGAGGCCGAAGACGTTTCATCCTGCGTTCCGCAGTGCAGTGCCAGCGAGTGCGGCGACGACGGGTGCGGCGGGAGTTGCGGGGAGTGCGGCTACGACGAGCAGTGCAGCGCGGGCAAGTGCATGTCCGCCTGCGGTGCCTGCATGGAGGGAAGTTGCGGCTACGAGCTGAAGACCTGCGAGGGCAACTACCAGTGTGGTGCGCTCCTCCAGTGCCTCTCCAACTGCGGTACCGAGTCGTGCGCCAACTCCTGCATCTACAGCTACATGGGCGGTGCCGACGATCTGCTGGCCCTGCTCGAGTGCGTGGATGACTACTGCAGCTCGAAGTGCTGAGGGTGGGATCGGCGGGCGACCAGGCGGCCCGGGGTGCAGCCGACCCCGGGCCGCCGCCACGACGCGGAGAGAGCCATGGATGGGGACAGGCGGAGGGAGAACGGAAACCACGGGGCAGACAGGAAGGAGTGGACGATGAGGCACGCGGAACAGATGGGCTTCGAGGAAGAAGGCCCCAATCCCGCAGGTTGGGCGGTCGAGCGGGAACGACGGAAGTGGGAGACTCGTGACGCTGCGGTCCGGAAGAGCTTCCGGCAGGAGATATCCAAGTTCCTGGCGCTCGTCCTGAGGCACAAGGCAGATCAGTACGGCATCGAGATCCAGGTTGGGACGGGGTTTGCAGACCTGGACGAGGTCGAGGCGCTGCTGGTACGGCGGTTCCGCACGCGTGTTTCCCGCAAGGATCTCATCGACCTGACGGGCAGCAGCCCGGACGGAAAGGTCCGCTTCCAGATCGACGGGCGACGCATCCGGGCGCTCTACGGGCACTCGCAGGTCACGGTGCGCTACGAGCCGGTGCCGCCACCGGAGCTCCTGTACCACGGGACGTCCCGAAACGCTCGGGCATCGATCCTGGAGGACGGACTGCTCAGCATTGGCCGGCGGTACGTGCACCTGGCATCCAGCCCGGAGTACGCGCTGTCGGTGGCCGGACGGCACAGTCGGACACCTGTCGTCTTCCGGGTGAAGGCGGCCGCTGCCGCGGCAGCAGGCCTCGAGTTCCACTGCCCGGACGGGATGCACTGGCTCGCGGAGGCAGTGCCAGCGAAGTGGCTGGAGGAGTGCGAAGCCTGAGCAATCCTGGGTCGTCGGGAGACGGCGTTGTGTGAGCACACGCGTCCCGGAAGCTGCCTTCGAAGGCAGTCGGCTTCGCACTGGAGCTTTCGGGCTCGCCCCCCCCACGCCCTCACCTGTTCCTGGTCCACTCGGGGATGTCGCCCGGTTCGCCTTTCAGCCCCCAGGATTCGGCACCGAAGTAGGGGGAGTAGCGTATCGCACCGCCGCACGCGGGGCAGGCAGCGGTCAGGGGCACCGCCTGGGCGTTCTCGATCATCCTCATCTGGATCGCGGGCGGCAGCATGATCCCCATGTGCCGCCATTGTTCCCAGGTGGTCTTCCTGGCCTCTTCCAGCAGTCCCCGGATGGCGGTGACGACGCGGTCGGGACCCGCTATCGGTGCCCCGCAACGCCTGCATCGGGCGGAAAACAGGCGTGTGCGTTTCCCCGACTGCCGATCATACATTCGGCTCAGGGTCAGAATCTGCGGCCCGAGCTGCAGGCCGTGGAGCCGCCGCACCAGGACCGCTCCGGTTGCCAGCCCGACGGCGACATCCTTCTCGACGAGCGCCAGGCTCGAGACCTCGCCGGGTACCGTCAGCTCGATGTCGCGCTGCCCGGTAGAGAGGTTCCACGCGTTGAGCATTCCCCCGGTGGTGCAGGACACGACGAGCTGCCCGTCATCGGTCGGCTCCGCCGCCATGACCGGACATTTGCCCGGCCTCAGAGAGTGCAGTAGGCGGTCTTCTGCCCAGTCCCACACCAGGATGGCCGATCCGTCTCGTGCAATGAGCTTTCCGTCACCCGGAGTGAACCTCGGGGTCGCGCACGAGTTCTTCTCACTCGTAGGGAACGTCTTCACCGACATCAGGGCGATCACGTCACACAGCTCGACGACACCGGTATCGGATGCCAGGGCAGCGATCCTCCCGTCGGAAGTCAGCGAGAGGGACGGAGTACTCTTCGGCATGGTCCGGACCTCTTTCAGCCCACGGCCCGTCCGGATGCTGAAGACCCGGAGGAAGCCTCTCTGCCCGCAGGAGACCACCAAGTCGTTGTCCGGTCCGGCTGCCACGGCATGGGTGAACGGGTCATCGTCGACCTTCGCTCCCAGGAAGAGGGCATCCCCTCCCCTGTCCCCCACGAGGTCATACAGCCGGATCGGACCCATGCGAAATCGGTTGTGCTCCCCCGACACCACGGTCTTGCCATCGGGCGTGAACGCAACGGACTCCAGTCGGGGAGCCCCGCGGGGGTCCAGCCGGAGGAACCGACCGTGGCGCTCCCCGGCATCGAGGTCCCAGATGGTGACTGGATCCCCCCGCCCCGCGGTCGCTGCCTGGTTCGATGACGGGGAAAGCGCAAGGTCCGTGAGGCTCGGCTCGGCCGCCTCGTAGAGGTGCATGAGCCGGCCGGTATCAACGTTCCAGATGCCGACGCTTCGCTCCCCCATGGCGACCACACGACCGCGGTCCGCTGTCATGGCGAGCTTGCGGACCGGCTCCCCGAGCGTGCCCTCCAACCGGTACCACGAGTTGCAGTCTGTGCTCCGGAATGGCGAGGCGTAGCCCAACTTGTCGCTTCCCGCCGCTTCGCCAACCCGTCCGGCCATCTTGATCTTCCTCTTCCCCATGGGTGCACCTCCCGCAGGTTCCGAGGCCATTCTGATGCAGCAATCATGCCAGAGGCGGACTCGCCCTGCCATGGCAAGGCGTTATGCGGGTTTGACGAGGAGCAGCCGGTCCGGTAGCCCCGTGCACGAGCGCAGCGTGGTGATCGGGGAGGTAGCGAATTGCTGTGGGGAGGTGCACTACCTGAGCGCGCCTCCTGCCGCTGGATGGCTGGCACCTTTCCGATCCCGCTCGGATTCGACCTGTGATACGGTGGCTCATTGCCAAAGGGGGTTTGGCGCAGGGGGCGGGCCATGAAAGCGGGCAAGACTTTTCGCGTGTTCATAAGCTCGACGTTCAGCGACCTCAAGGCAGAGCGGAACGCGTTGCAGCGGCATGTGTTTCCCCGCTTGCAGGAGCTGTGTGCCGCGTACGGCACCCGCTTCCAGGCCATCGACCTCAGGTGGGGAGTCAGCGCCGAGGCCGGCCTCGACCAACGGACCATGCGGCTCTGCCTGGAGGAGCTGAGACGGTGCCAGAGCACAACCCCCAAGCCGAACTTCATCGTTCTCCTGGGGGACCGTTACGGCTGGGAGCCCCTGCCTTTCGAGATCCCGTGCTCGCAGTTCCGGGAGATCAGGGAACGGCTCGGAGCATCGCCAGGGGAGTTCGATGCCCTTGCGGCTCCTTCCGGGATGTCGGCGAACGCCCTGCTGGACCAGTGGTACCGGTGTGACGAGAACAGTGTGCCGCCAGTGTACGTGCTCCAGCCAAGGACCGGCGAATTCGTGGATACGAGAGTCTGGGACCACAAGGCAGAGCGGCCCCTCCGCAACCTCCTGAGAACCGCGGTCCGTGACCTCGGGCTGGACGAGGATGCGCTCCTGCCCTTCGAAGCCTCGGCCACTCACCAGGAAATCAGGCACGGAGCGATTGCTCTTGGCGCTGCGGCACAACACGTGTTTGGGTACTTCCGCAAGATCCTGAACCTGGGGCTGCAGGATGGAGAGGAGATCCCGGCGACTTTCGAAGACTATGTGGACAGCTGGCAAGACGATACCGGGAAGAAACGGTTTGCCGGTGCGGCACACGCCAGGGCAGAGAAGCTCAAGGTCAGGCTTGAGACGACCATCGGCGGCTCCAACGTCCGCAAGCACGGTACGATGGTGACCGACGTCGGCATGACCATGGATCACATCGGCGACCTGCCGTGCACGCTCGAGCAGTGCCTGCCACTGTTGGATGCCCCTGAGGCGATGACGACGACCCTCTGCAGGCAGGTCTGGCGCGACCTGGGAACGTTGATACGGAGCGAGTGCCAGAGCCTTCGGGAGGCGGACCCCCTGCACCTGCAGACGGAGGCTCATGCTGCCTTCAGAGAAGAGCGGGCACGGGTGTTCGTGGGCAGGAAGGACCTGCTCGACGAGGTTGAGCGCTACCTCGACGATGACCGCCGTCAGCCGCTGGTGCTTCACGGCACGTCCGGCTCTGGCAAGTCGGCGCTGCTGGCCCGGGCCGCCGCATCAGTGGCCAGGAGGCGGTCGATGTCGGATGTGGCGTATTGCCCGGGCTATCAATGCCCTGTCCAGCGCCCGGACGGTTCCCCCGTCACGGTGAGTTGGAAGGGCGAAGCCATTCTGGTCGAGCGCTTCATCGGTGCGACTCCTGCTTCAACTCAGGTCCGGTCACTCCTGGTGGACTTCTGCCGGATTCTGGATCTTGCCTACGATAAACCGGTGGAAGAGCCTCCGGAGAAGCTCAGGGAGTTGGTGGAGTCGTTCCACGGACGATTGAAGCGTGCCTGCCACGACCGACCATTGATCATCTTCCTGGATGCCCTCGACCAGCTTTCCGAAGGGGACGATGCCATGAAGTTGGAATGGCTCCCAACGGAGTTGCCTCCCTGTGTGAAGCTGATCGTCTCGACCGTTTCGGGGGCCGAGCCGGCCATGGCTCGATTGAGGGGCTGCCTGCCCGACTCGCAGATCCGGGAGGTCATGCCTCTGTCGCCTGAGGACGGCGGGGACATCCTGGAGGCCCTGCTGGCCGACTGCGGTCGGACGGTCACGGCTCCCCAGCGAGCCGAGGTTCTGGAGAAATTCGCGGTCAGCGGTCTTCCGCTCTACCTCAAGCTGGCCTTCGAGGAGGCCCGGCGGTGGCGCTCGTGGGAGGGAGTCCCTTCGTACGAGGGCATGACCGGACTCGCCCCCCGGGTGGAGGGCGTCATCGGCAACCTGTTCTGGCGCCTGTCGAGGCCTCAGGAGCATGGCCCGCTCCTGGTCGAGCGCTGCCTGGGATTCCTGGCCGCATCCCGCCACGGACTGACCGAGGACGAGCTGCTGGAGGTCCTTTCGGGGGACCGGGAGTTCTTCGCTGCGTTCCAGTCGCAGTCCCATCATCACCCGACGGAAGACAGAGTTCCGGTGGTCGTCTGGTCGCGCCTGTACCACGACCTGGAGCCGTATCTGACGTGGCGGGCGGCGGATGGCACGGAGCTGCTGGGGTTCTACCATGGGCAGCTCTCGGCAGTCGTCAAGGAGAGACTCCTCCAGGGCGAAAAAGGAGGCCATCGACACCGGGTGCTGGCTGACTTCTTCCGCTCTCAGCCACTGCATTCCAGCGCCGACGGAGAAGCCCTGGTGAATCTCCGGAAGGTCTCGGAGCTGCTCCATCAGGAGATTCGGGCGGAGGACTGGCCGAGTCTGCAACGCACCGCCACCGACTTTGCGTTCCTCGCAGCGAAATGTCAGGCCGGATTGCATCGAGAGCTGGCTTCAGAGCTGGAGCATTCCTCGCGTGCTGCGCCAACCCCGGTGGCTTCCGGCCTGGTCCCCTGGGCGGTATTCTTCCGCCAGCAGGGGCACTTGCTCGCTCGAGGCACACCCTCGTGGCCTTCTCACCGCATCCTTCTTCAACTTGCCCTGGAGGAACCTCGGGACAGCCCTGTCCTTCGGGCGGCCGACCGGTTTGTGGCGGAGGGTGGCGCCGCCTGGCCCCGCCTTCACGCCGCTCCACGGCCAGGAGATCGGAGCCACAGACCATGCCTGAGGACACTGGAGAGTCGCCCGGGGGGAGCCTACGCCGCGGTGTTTGCGTCGGACGGGTCACTTGCAGCTTCGGTGGGAGGGGACGGGCAGCTGAGGATCTGGAGCATTGCAGACGGAGCATGCGAGCGAACCGTACCGGGTGGCTACTCCTCTCCCTGGGCATGCAGGGAAACCGCGTTGGGAGGTGGCATGGTGGCCGTGGCGTGCCGCCAGGGAATTGACATCTGGGACACCCGCTCCGGCACCCGGGTGCGCTCCCTCCGCGGTGTCGGTCACGATGCCACGGCTCTGGCTGCCCATCCCGACGGCCGCCGCCTCGTCTCGGGCGGATCCGACGGGGGCGTACGCGTCTGGGATTGGGTAAGCGGAGTCTGCCTGCTGGAGATGAAGGGCCATCCCGACGAGGTCACGGCGCTCTCCCTGTCTCCGGATGGCGGGCGTCTGGCATCGGCCTGCCGTCGAGAAACCATTATCATCTGGAACATCGAGAACGGGATACAGGAACGGCGCATCCATGCCCCGAACATCCAGACGTGCCATCCCGACTACCATCCGGAGGACCAGCGCCATTGCAAGTGGATTCGGGCTGTCGCGGTCCTGAGCGATGGACAACGACTCCTGACCGGCGACGACGACTGCAGGCTGCGGCTCTGGGACATGGACTCCGGCGTCTGCCTACGAACCATCGAGGGGTTGCCCGGCCCGGTCATGTCCCTGGCTACGATGCCTGATGGCGTGCATGTGGCTTGCGCAGCCGAGAAGTCCCTGCAGATATGGAATGTCGACGAAGGCAGGCGCACTGCAACGCTCACCGGACACACCGGAGGCATCTGGTCCGTCGCTGCATCGAGCGACGGTCGGCTGATGACGGCGAGCAGCGATGGCACCGTCAAGGTGTGGGAGCCGAGCCTGCAGAGTTCCCCCGAGCGCACGGAAACGGCAAACCACCCGCCATCTCCCGTGGTCTGCCTTGCATTGGGGAAGGGAGGTTTCCCGCTCTCGACTCACAAGGACGGCACAATCAGGACCTGGTTTGCGGATGGGTCCGCGTGCCGCTCGACTCTACCGAGCCGTGGGGGAGCTTTCTACCAGGAATGGATCGGCGGGCTTTCCGGCACTACAGGGCAGAGAGCATTGGCATGGCGCTGGTTGGTTCCGCTCGAGCCGCGACTGCCGAGACTTCCATTCGAGCTGACGCTCCTCGACCTGGCAACCGGTTACGAGACGACCGTCCCGCGGACAGACGAGTATTCCAGGGTTCGGGCAGTCGCAATGGCCGAGGATGGTGCGAAGGGTTACGCCGCCACCACCGACCGCAAGCTCGAGGAATGGGATCTTCGAACGCTGGAGTGCGCTCGCCGGCTGCCCCTGGGCTTCCAGGCCGAGCATCTGCTGCGGTTGGAGGGACAAGGGCACGTGCTTGCGGTGGATGCCCAGGGAGGACTCCATGTGGTGGACCTGGACGACGGTGCTTCCAGGAGCCTTCCGGCCGCATCTCGCACGAAGGTCTCCGCTCTCGTCCTGCTCGAGGATGGCCGCATTGCCGTGGGATGCGACTCCGGGACAATTCTCCTGGTCGACACGAATCGGGGGGAGACCGTCTGCGAGGTGAACGCTCATCAGGGCAGCATAACGTCCCTCGCCGTTCTGCCGGGAGGGGGTCTGCTCGCCTCGACCTCGAGCGACCGTACGCTCGGGATCTGGGATCTGAGGACGCTCTCACCGGTGTCCAGATGGGACGACGATTCCGTGCCGACAGCCTGCGTCGCCCTGTCGGCAACCTCTCTTGCCGTCGGCGACGAGGCGGGGCTCGTGCGCGTCTTGCGCCTTGTTCGATAGGGCAAGCAAGGGCTGAGGGCAAGGCCTTCATTGTGCGCGCCCGGAGCCGGTAGGTCCAGGGAGGAGAGAGGGCGAGATGGTGCTCGAGAAGCACTCAGGCATGCGGGACCAAGGTCCCCGAAAACCCTTGACCCTGATCTGCCCGCCCGCTAACGTCGCATCTGGCTCCAACGTACCTGGGGAAATGAGGTGAGCATGACGAAGGTGATGAGCAAGAAGATCGTCGTTCTGGGCGACCTGCAGGCGGACTGTTTCCAGTCCGTGGCCACGGTCGAGAACAAGCCTCTCCAGGTGGAGGTGGCCTCGGAGCCGGGCGGAGCGGGTCTTACGGCACGCATTCTCGATGAGCTGGCCCGCTCGGGTGCGAAGCCCTGGAGCGTGTCGATGAACCCCCTCGGGACGCCGGCAGGGAAGCGCCTCGACTGCACGTGGCACGTGGTCAAGGAGATCCCTCCCCCCAGGAAGAAGGGAGAGAAGAGGAAGAAGGACGACCCGCCTCCGCCCTGGAGAATCGTGGACATTCTGGGGAACAGCTCCGTGGATGCAGTCGGCCCGCTGCCCGGGACGACGGCCAGACTTGTCGGCACGGACGTCCTGGTGGTCGACGATGCCAACCAGGGGCTGAGAAGCCGGCCCGTGGATGAGCTCAAGGCCGGTCTCAAGGGGCTGCCGACTGGATGCTCCGTGGTCTACAAGATGGCCCGCCCCGCGGCCAAGGGCAACCTGTGGGAGGCTCTGGCCCCGTGGAGGTCGACCACGACGGCCGTCATTCGCGTAGACGACCTGCGAGACGCCGGCGTGCTGATCAGCGCGGGGCTGTCCTGGGAGAAGACCTGCGAGGAGCTCGCCTGGGAGCTCAGGTTCAGCAAACACATGGTCGGTCTGTGGGAATGCGCCGCCGTGGCGGTGCTGTTCCCCTTCGATGCCGTATTCCTCATGGACCGCTTCGAAGTGGAGAATCCCGAGACCCGGGAGAAGGCCTCGAAACAGCGCTGCCGTCTGGTCCTGGACCCGTCCAATGCGGAAGGTCAGTGGCATTCCGCAATCAAGGGAAAGGTGCTCGGTGCCTGCACACTTCTGACCGCAGCCGTGGCCCAGGCGGTGGCGTCGACGTCCGACCTGGCCGGTGCATGCGCTGCGGCTCTCGACGCGATGCGGGCCGTCGAGCAGGCCGGGTACTCCCGGGGGGACAGGGCGAAAGAACAGCCGGCGACCTTTTACCCCGTGGACAAGGCCTGCCGGGCGCTGCAGGCCTCGTCCGAAAACTTTGCGAAGATGGATGTGCTGGTGCCCTGGAGCGATGACTACAAGGAGGGGTGGACCTTCCTGGAGAGGATGAAGAGAAAGGACCTCGTGAGGGTCGCTTCCGACGTGCTCAGGTTCGGCCCCAGGAAGACCCTCACCGGCGTCCCGGTGCTGACGTATGAGAACTTGAGCACCGCAGACCGCAGCGAGATCGAGGGGTACCAGGCGGTTCGAAACCTGTTGGAGCGGTACGTCAAAGGGGACTCGAAGCAGCCCCTGTCGATCGCCGTTTTCGGACCGCCGGGGTCGGGGAAGTCCTTCGGTGTCAAGCAGATCGCAAAGGCCATCGCCGCTGATGTCGTGGAGACGAAGGAGTTCAACCTGTCCCAGTTCCGCAATCCGGACGAGCTGACCGTGGCGCTCCACGTCGCGCGGGACATCTGTCTGTCAGGGAAATGCCCGCTGATCTTCTGGGACGAGTTCGACTCCGCCGTGGACGGGAAGCCGCTCTTCTGGCTCAAGTACTTCCTGGCCCCGATGCAGGACGGCGAGTTCCGGGAAGGGGGTACCAACCATCCGACCGGGCGGGCCATCTACGTGTTCGCCGGAGGCACCAAGAAGACCTTCCAGGAGTTCAGCGAGATCCCAGCAGAGGACCCGAAGCACCCGGGAAGACCGCAGGCCGTTCGAGATGCCAAGCTCCCGGATTTCGTCAGCCGCCTCAAGGGCTACATCAATGTCATGGGGCCGAACCAGCGCCTGCGGGCCGACGACGGCCCTGACCCGACCGACCGATTCCACGTGGTCCGCCGAGCCGTCATCCTCAGGAGCCAGTTGGAGAGAGCTGCCGGTCATCTCATCGTGAACGGCGAGCTGAAGATCGATGAAGGGCTCGTAAACGCTTTCCTGATGACCCGGGTGTTCAAGCACGGCGCCCGGTCCATGGAGAACATCATCGCCATGAGCGATCTGGCCGGCCGCAGCAGCTTCGAGCGTTCCCGGCTGCCATCGCCGGCGCAACTGTACATCCACGTCGAGGAGGACTTCCTGAACATTGCTCAACAGCCGGTCTTCTCGGACGAAGACGTGAAGTCGATGGCCCTGAAGTCGCACGAGTGCTACCGGAAGGCCAAATTCGGAAAGGGACAGCTGGATGGGGCTTCCCCGGAGGTCAGACTCAAGGAAGGCGACGTTCCGCTCAGCACGATGCCCGAAGATTACCAGTCATCCAGCCGCGCGTTCGTGCGCTCCATTGCTTTGCGGCTGGTGGCTGAAGGGTGCGCTGTGGTGCCGATGCGGGGGGTGACTCCTCTGCCGCTGCCCGATTCCATGATCGAGCGGATGGCCGCCCAGGAACATGACCGCTGGATGGCGGAGAAACAGGCATCGGGGTTCCGGCTGGGCTACCCGAAGGACAACGATGCCAAGGTACACCCGTGGCTCGTTGCATGGGACGCGCTGGCCGAGGACACGAAGGAGCTGGATCGGGTTCAGCTGCGGGGGATCCCGGAAATCCTGGCCGTCGTGGGGGCTGGTGTCAGGCTCCAGGACGGGCGGATGGTCCAGGAAGTCCGGGGCCGTGGCGTCGTTCGCCCGTGGCGGATATCTGTCGTGGGACATCGGTCCGTTGCCGAAACCCCGGAGTTGGACCTCGTGGTATCCGGCGTCATGCGTGAGCTCGAAAGTCTGCGTCCGGAAGGCAATTCCGTGGAAGTCGTGAGCTGCCTGGCGCACGGGGCGGACCGTATCCTGGCCGTGGTTGCCATGAGAGAGCTGGGGGCAAACCTCAAGGCCGTATTGCCCATGCCTGCCGACGTCTACGAGATCGACTTCTCCCCGGAATCCCGCCAGGAGTTCCGCAGGCTGCTGGCAAGAGCGACAACGACGGTCCTCCTGGCCCCGGCCGTTCGCCCGGCGTCATACAGGCAGGGCTCCGAGTTCGCGGTTGACGATGCAGACGTGCTGGTCGGCCTCTGGGACGGAAAGCCCCCGAGGGGGCCGGCCGGGACGGCGGTGGCCATGGTGGATGCCTTTGCCAAGAAGAAACGGGTCGTCTGGATCCGCTCCGATGATCTCAAGAGAATGTCGGACGAGGAATTTCAGCGGACCGCCAGCTCGTTGAAGAAGAAGATGGACGCTGCAGCCAAGGCCAGGAAAGGAGCCACACATCGGGCGTCCTGATTCCGCCCCCTCTCACACCGCAGGTGCCCCTCCCACGAAGACCATGGCCGGTGCGGCATCTCCCAGCACCGCCCTGGGAAGTGCCCCGAGCTGAGCCAGCAGGCCGTCCGGTGAGGCCCCCGCTGCGACTGCTCCCAGCGAATCCCGCAACGCAGGCCAGTCGACAGCCGGGCTGCCCTCCCACTCCCGCAGCAGCCAGACCACCAGGTTGTACCGCTTGACCGCCTCGTAGGGTACCTCGGCCCCGCGGATGATCCGGACAGCCGTGTCCAGCACGAAGTCGGCTCCCCCGCTGCCGGCAGCCTCCAACAGGAAGGCCATGTTGTCCAGGAGCTTGTAGCCATGCTTGCCCCCCAGCACGGTCACGTCGATCAGGTCGGACCAGCGAGAACCTCTGACCGCTCGGTTCAGGGCGGCCGCACCTTCCAGCGCACGGACGAAGAGGTGATGCGACTTGCGGGTCCACTGGAAATGCTTGCCGATCCGGACGATGCCGTCCAGGCAGCGCGCCAGCTCGTCTCCGAAGATGCGACGGGCCGCGGGCAAGACATCTCCCAGCACCCTGGCGTCGGCTCCCTCCGATGCCTGGGCGAGCTCCAACGCCCCGTTCCAGAGGGTCGGGAATTCATGCCCCAGCGCATCCCGCGTCGCCGGCAGTGCCTTTCCATAGAGCACCGCTGCCTCGCTGCCGGCGCTCCGGCCGAGGGCCAGGAGATCCTGCAGCCCTACCTGGTCCAGCCAGAGCCCGAGGTCGGCAAGCTCGCTGTGCATGAGCGAGACCAGGGCCGAGAGCCGACTCGTCCCGCCCTCGACAGCGGCATCCGCTTCACAGGGCCACGGACGCCAGGGCAGAGGCGCCCTGGACGGGTCTTCCGGCACAGCGGCCCGGAGGTGTGCACAACGCCCTTCCGGGTCCACCAGCGTCCCCAGCCCGGCGCGGTCCAGGAACTCCGGAAGCATCGCAGCCAACGAGCACACCAGTGACGGGTCTGCCAACTCGACGGCCCGGCCCAGACTGTCCGCAAGCTGCCCCAGCTGCCTGGCATCGAGGAGCTCGGGCCAGCCTCGCTTCGAGACGGAGAGAAACACCTCCTCGAGCACGATCGGATCGGGATCCGCCAGGCGGGACAACACGAATGCCACGTTGTACCGGGCGGCCTCCGGTGACCGCCTCATCCACCGACACGCCAGCTTCGCGCTCACCTTCACGGCGGTCTTTCGATGGTAGGCGTTGGGGTGATTGCGCCCCACCTCGTGTAGACTGGAGAGCACCCCTTCCACCAGGCGTGCAACCTCCGGGTCCCGGGTCGGAAGAAGCGGCTCCAGGAGGTCCACGATCGCCCCGTTCGCATACCGCAGCTGCGAGTCTTGCCGCCCCGAGGCGATCTCGTAGACCAGCCTCTGAGCGCCGTCGCACTCCCGCTCGATGCCGCCATCCAGGGCCCAGGCGGCCCAGGCGTGCCTCAAGCGCACCCGGACCTCCGGCTCGGGGTCGGAGAACATTCCGAGAAAGAGCTGGTCGGGCGTGGGCCCATCCGTTGAGCGCGCACACGCGGCCAGATCCGCGGCCAGAGCCCTGACGAACCACACGGGATTCCCTTCCGCTGCCTCGGTCTCCTGCCGCACCAGTTGCCTCGCTGCCACCCGGACTCCGTCGTGCTCGGCCAGCAGGTGTCCCTGGGTCACTTTGCTTGCGCGCTCCAGGAACCAGAGGCGATCGACCACGTTGGAGGCCATACCCACGTCGAGGTTGTCGGCGCTTACGTGCCCCTTCCGGACGACATCGATGATATTGAGGCGCTGGCTGGAAAGCGGGCTGTAGTCGAGTCGCCGGCGGACCCAGGAGTCGCAACGCTCCGAGGCCAGTGCCAGGATGGCGGCCCCGCTGCGAAGGTCCTCGTCCGCCGTGAACACGGTGAGGAGCTTGACGAGGATACGGTCGAGCAAGTCGGTCCGCTCCCTGGCCCCCAGGTAAGTCCCCAGTGCCTGCCCGGCGTGGTATCGAAGATCATCGTCGTGAGCCTGAAACGCATAGTCGCTCAGCCGTTCCAGGCGGCCCGGATGGCGGACCGGGTCGAGCAGATCGGGATTGAGATTGAGGAAGTTGACGACGGATGCGGCCTCACGTCGGACCGGGAGCTCCCCCACCGGCGGCAGAACGAGCCCGGTCCGGCTCCAATGACGGAGCCAGCGGGCCACCTCGCGAAAGACGTCCACATGGTCAGTCATGCGGGTTCCCCACGACGGGGTTCCCACTACGGCGTTGCACCTCCCGCTGCAACCCGAGCATGCCCCCCTCCTGTAGCCGAACCATGGTCTTGCCGGTGACCACGGCCAGCTGGAACCCCCAGCGGTCCAGCTCCCACAGCAGTTGCAGGATCGTTGCGACCGGCATCGTTCCTTCGCCCTCGTTGAGGGTCCCGTCGATGTCGAACGCCAGCGTGATGGGCTGCCCCGGATCCCACGTTTCGTCCACCGCCGCTGCCGCTGCCAGGTTGTGGGGCCCCAGGAGATTCTGCTGCTCCTCCTGGAGCGTACGCACGAGGGCAGCCACGTGGGTCATTCCCTTTTGACAAAGCGCCAGGAGACGATTCAGGAAGCGCTCGGTGCGACGACTGCCTGTCCCGAGATGCCCGATGCGCAATCCCGGCGGCACGAGCCCCCTGGAGAACCCGAGCTCGATCGGCTGAGCGTCCGAGGCCACGGACAGGAAGAGATACCGGCAGCCTTGCACCGGCAGAGGCCGCGTGAACAACGGAGCATCGTTGCCATCGATCCGGTCCGCGATCGACACGACCTGCCGGCCTTGCCCCCCGGGGCCGGTCGTGAGCAGATGGTCACGAGCCAATGCCTTGTCGTGCCCTTGCGGGAACAGATCAATGGTATTGATTCCCGGCGTGGCCCGCACCTGCCATGCCGTCGTCTCCAATGCCAGAGCGGTCCGGAAGGCCTGCGCCAACTGCTGCCGCCTCTTCTCGTCGCCGGATGAAGGGTTCCCATCACCGCCCATGCCTGCAGATTCGCCGTCGCGGGCCCGCCTCAGCAGTCGGCCGGTCTCCCGCTCGACAGGGCGAAACCGGAGATGTCCCCCGGGCCTCACCTCGAAGATAGGGGCCGCCCGCTTCCCAGGCCGGGTCGGGACCTGCATTCCGGGCACCATGAGCCTCTCCCGGTCGGCGTGTTCGGACAGGATGTCCCGAACGCGGGCCACGGCCTCGTTGGACACGTCGAGCAGTTGCGGCGTGCTGTCCGGCTGGAGCCATTCCGCGTTGCTGATGATGCTGCGGTAGCCCTTGAAGTCGAAGTCGAGGCGCTCGGTCCCGTCCGACGCGTAGACCAGCAGACATCCGGGCCTTTGCTCCAGGGCCGACTCGACCTGGGGCCTGAGCAGCTCCCGGTCCGTTGCCGCCCAGAGGGGCGACGGCCTCGAGGCCAGGACGGCGCCTACAGCGTTGGCCCGCTTCCGGGCCCACGGGGTGACGCCGATACGTGCCGGCTCCGACCCCGGCTCCACCTCGGCCAACCCCAGACTTCTCAGGTGCTGCAGCGTGGCCCCGAGGATCCGGCGATTCCATTCCCGCTCCTGGACAAACTCCCGGAGCGGGATGGGGGCGCTCCGCTCAAGCAGCAGCTCGAATGCTGCCGCCGGCGACGTGGTGATTGGATCCGCGGGGGGAGTTGCTCTCATCCTGCCCCCTACATCCCACCCGACTTCCGGATTCCCAGCACGACCCAGAGGGCAACGAGGAACGAGACCGTCAGGCTGGCAGTCGACAGCCACTGCGGGAACTGTAAAGACCCTCCCATCCACACCGAGGCGGCCACGCCGGCACCCGCCAGCATCGCTCCGGTAAGCCGGTTGAGCGCACTGGACCGCTCCCTGACGGCAAGCAGGACGTTGCGATCTTCCACCTGGACCTTGAGATCGCCGTCCTTGAGACGACGGACGACCTGGTTGAGCTCCCGGGGGAAGGTGCGTGCAAAGGAGAGCAGATCGAGGGCGACGTCCACCACCTGGCCCGAATGCTGCGTCGGATCGAGCGCCCGCTTCACGAACAATGAGACCAGGTAGGGCTGCACCGCGGCCAGCGGCTCGAACTGCGGGTAAATCTGCCGGGCAAGCCCCTCCATGGTCCCGAGCGCACGGCCGACCATCAGCAGATCGGTGGGCAACGACACCTTGTGCCGGTACATCACCTCGACCGAGGTACGGATGAGCTCGTCCAGCTTGATGGCACCGATGCTCAGGGTGGCGAACCGCTCCATCATGACTTCGGCATCACGACGAAGGCTGCGGATGTCGGCGGAGGCGGGCACGAGCCCGGCCTCGAGCAGGCTGTCCACCAGCATGGCGGAATCGTGCGACACAAGGGCAACCATGAAGGAGAGCATCTCCTCCATCCGGGCTTGCGTGATGTAGCCCATCATCCCGAAGTCGAGCAGGCAGACCTTGCCGTCATCCGCGATCATGAAGTTCCCAGGGTGCGGGTCGGCATGGTAGAACCGGAACTCGAACACGGAGCGCAGCAGCAGCCGGGTCCCGATCTCCGAGATCTCCTTGGGCGTCAGCGGGAATGCGCTCCAGTCCGAGACGGCCGTGACCTTGCTCCCCTTGAGGAACGCCATCACAATGAGGTTCTCGGTGCACAAGTCGTCGTAGGTCCGGGCGATCCGCACGTTCGGCTCGTCCGCCAGGCAGGCGGAGAAGCGCTCCATGTTGCGGACCTCGTTGCGAAGGTCCATCTCCTGCGTGAACGTGCGGGCAAACTCGTCCACGAGCTGGCGGGGGTGCATGTGCTCGACCCCGTCGAAGTTGTCCTCGATGTACCCGGCAATGTCCTTGAGCACGGCCAGATCCTCCCGGACTACCTTCTCGAGACCGGGCCTCTTGACCTTGATGACCACTTCCTCACCGCTCACCAGGCGGGCGCGGTGCACCTGAGCGATGGAGGCCGCAGCCAGGGGCTGCCTCTCGATGTCGGCGAACACGTCGCCGGGCAGGCGCTTGAGCTCCTGCGCCAGGATGGCCTCCACCATTTCGTACGGGAAAGGGGGCACCTGGTCCTGGAGACGGGCCAGCTCCCGGATCACCTCGGGGGGAAAGAGATCGGGCCGGTTGGCCAGGACCTGGCCGAACTTGATGAAGGTCGGGCCGAGCTGCTCGCACACGGCACGAAGCCTTGCCCCGAACGAGAGTGCCTCGCGCTCCTGGAGGCGGCCGAATGAGATCGCCTTGCGCACCCCTCGCCAGACACGGGACAGGCCGGTCCTGGTGGCCACGTCGGCAAACCCGTGCCGGGCCAGCACGGCCGCGATGTCCCGGTATCTTCTCAGCTTCTTGTAAGACCTCGGCAGCAGGAAGAACCTGTACAGGGATGAGCTCATGGCTTGCCCCCCGGCTTGATGAGCCCGCTGAGCAGCTCCTGCACGACCTGGCCGATGAGGTCCCGCTCCTTGCGCCCGCTCTCCTCGACATCCCTGAGCCGCTTCTCGATGTCGGCCCGGAGCTGGTCCATCTGCTCGGGCGTGAACTTCTCGGTGCGGGACAGGTGCTTCCACAAATCATCCCGATCCAGGGTGAGCAGCGCCTTGGCAACCGCGGAGCTCAGGGCTCGGGAGGCAATCTGTTTCCAGAGGAATCGATAGGACATGGGGCCACCTGCCCGGAACGCCACGGTTCAAGCAACGTTGCCGGATGGGAGGATTATAGCGCCGCGGGGGGGGAATGCAACCGTGGGGACGGCCTACTCTTCGTCCTTCTTCTCGGCCTCGGGTGCCTCTTCCTGCTTGAGCTTCTTCTCGATGGCAGCGGTGGTCACGTGCTCGGAGCCGATGAGCTCGATGATACCGATTTCAGCGGCATCGCCGTGGCGCTGGCCCAGGGGGATGATGCGGCTGTAGCCGCCGTGACGCTCCGCAAAACGCGGGGCAATCTCGAACAGCTTGGCAACCGCCTTGTCGGTGAACAGGGTCTGGGCAGCCAGGCGCCGGGCATGCAGCGTGCCCTTCTTGCCAAGCGTGATCAGCTTGTCCACTTCCTGCTTGAGCACCTTGCAGCGCCCCATCGTGGTCTTGATGGACTCATTCTCGATGAGGGAGGTCAGCAGGTTCCTGACCAAGGCCTTGCGGTGCGAGGGGTTCCGGCCGAGCCGGTGGATCGGTTTGCGGTGTCTCATGGCGACCTCACTTACTCCTTGGGCGCGTTGGGGGCCTTGCCGGGGTCAAAGCCCTCGAGCTTCATCCCGAGCTGGAGCCCCATCCCGGCCAGGACTTCTTTGATCTCCTTCAGGCTCTTGCGCCCGAAGTTCTTGGTCTTGAGCATATCGGCCTCACTGCGCTGGACCAGCTCGCCGATAAAGCGGATGCTGGCATTCTTCAGGCAGTTGGCGCTGCGGACGGACAGCTCCAGCTCCTCGACCGGACGGTAGAGGTTGGGGCTGAGGGAATCCGCGTGATCCCGCTCCTCGTGGTAGTCCACGGGGACGGACTCGTCGAAGCCGATGAAGATCTGGAGCTGGTCCTTCATGATCTTGGCCGCAAGGCCGAGCGCATCACGAGGGAGGATGGAGCCGTCGGTTTCGATCTCCATGACCAGCTTGTCGAGGTCGGTATCCTCGCCGGCACGGGCGTTGGTGACGCTGTAGTTCGCCTTGATGATGGGCGAGAACAGCGAATCCACGACCACGGTGCCGATGGGCATCTCGCCCATGCGGTGCTTCTCGGCGGGGACGTAGCCCCGGCCCATGGAAGCGGTCAGCTCGACCCGCAGCCGTCCCCCGTCCACGACGGTGGCCAGGTAATGGTCGGGGTTGAGGATGGAGACCGTGTGATCTCCAATGATGTCGCCGGCATGGACCCGGGCGGGACCCTTCACGTCGATGGTCAGCGTGCGGGCCTCACCCTCGGGGACCGTGAGGCGCACTCCCTTGAGGTTCAGGATGATATCCGCAACGTCTTCCTGGACCCCGGGGATTGCGGAGAACTCGTGGAGCGCCCCTTCGACCTTGACGGTGACGATGGCGGACCCACGCACGGAAGAGATGAGGATGCGGCGCAATGCGTTGCCGATGGTGACGCCGAACCCGCGCTCGAAGGGGGCGCAGGAGAAGATGCCGAGGCGTCCGCTCTTGCCGACCTTCTCGGCCTCGACTTCCTTCGGCCTTCTCAGTTTTACCCAGTGTCTGTACATGCCCTACCCTCCGTCCGTTCCGCCTTACTTGGAGTACAACTCCACGATGAGGGATTCCTGAACCGGCAGGTCGATATCTTCGCGGGCAGGCAGCGCAACCACCTTCGCGGTCATCTCCTTGCGGTCCACATCGAGCCAGCCCGGGGCTTCCTTGGAGGGGCTCTCCACGCGCACCGACAGGCTGCCGTGCTTCTTGCTCGTCTCCTTGACGGTGACGGTCTGACCGGCCTTGACGGTGTACGACGGGATGTTCACCATCCGGCCGTTCACCAGGATGTGACGGTGCAGCACGAACTGGCGTGCCTCGGCCCGGCTGGCAGCAAACCCGCAGCGGTAGATCACGTTGTCCAGGCGCCGCTCCAGGAGCTGGAGCATGTTGGCTCCGGTGATCCCCTTCATGGCAACGGCCTTGGCAAACACGATCCGGAACTGGCGCTCGAGGATGCCGTAGGTCCGGCGGACCTTCTGCTTCTCCCGGAGGGAGATTCCGTAGTCGGACTTCTTGCCTCTCGACTGGCCGTGCTGCCCCGGGGCGTACTGGCGCCGCTCGAGCGCGCACTTCTCGGTGCTGCAACGATCTCCCTTGAGGAAGAGCTTGATCCCTTCCCGCCGGCACAGCCTGCACTTTGCTTCGGTATATCTCGCCACGATGCTCCTCCTTGCCGCTACACTCTACGACGCTTCTTGGGACGGCAGCCGTTGTGCGGCATCGGCGTGATGTCCCGAATCAGGGTGACCTTGAGGCCGGCAGCGGCCAGGGCGCGGACTGCGGCTTCACGGCCGCTTCCGGGTCCCTTCACGAGGACGGTCACGCTCTGCATGCCGTGCTCCATGGCCTTGCGGGCCGCATCTTCCGCCGCGGTGGTGGCCGCAAAGGGGGTGGACTTCTTGCTCCCCTTGAACCCCTTGACGCCCGCAGTGCACCACGCCACGGTGTTGCCGCGCAGGTCGGTCAGGGTCACCACGGTATTGTTGAACGTGGACTGAACGTGCGCCACGCCCACCGGGATGTTCTTCTTGATCTTCTTCTTACCAGCTCTCGGTGCCTTCGCCATGGCTCCCCCCTTACTTCTTGCCGCCGATCTTCTTCTTCTTGACTGCCGCGCGCCGCGGGCCCTTCCGGGTCCGGGCATTGGTGTGGGTCCGCTGACCCCTCACCGGCAGCCCCCGTCGGTGGCGGAGTCCCCGATAGCACCCGAGGTCCATGAGCCGCTTGATGCTCGCGGCCACGTCCCGGCGGAGTTCGCCTTCCACCTTGACTTCCGCGTCGATGACCTCGCGCAGCTTGGCCACTTCACCGTCGGTGAGGTTGTCCGAGCGCACGGAGCCGTCGACTCCGGCCTTGTTGCAGATCCAGTCCGCCCTGAACCGTCCGATCCCGTGGATCGCGGTCAGCGCGATGTCGATGCGCTTGTTCCTGGGTAGGTCAACACCCGCAATACGTGCCATGTCTACACCTTCCTAGCCTTGCCGCTGCTTGTGCCGGCGGTTCTCGCAAATGACCCGCACGACGCCCTTTCGCTTGATCACGCGACACTTCTCGCAAATCTTCTTCACCGACGAACGAACCTTCATGACATCACCTATTTCGGTTTCCCGACCGAGCGGTACACGATCCGCCCGCGGGTCAGGTCATAGGGCGACAGCTCGATCTTCACGCGGTCACCGGGGAGGATCCGGACAAAGTGCATCCGCATCTTGCCCGCGACATGGGCGAGGACGCGGTGACCGTTGTCCAGCTCGACCCGGAACATCGCGTTGGGAAGCGGCTCGATGACCGTCCCTTCTACCTCGATTCCTTCTTCCTTGGCCATACCCGCCCTCAGCTCCCCAGGAGTCCCTTGACCGCATTGAACACGGCCTCGGGCGTCTTCCCGGTGCCGTTTACCTCCTTCACGCTGCCGAACCGGCCGTAGTACTCGACCAGCGGCATCGTCTGCTGCTTGTACACTTCCAGCCGGTTGCGCACCGTGGCCTCGTTGTCGTCGGCCCGCTGCACCAGCCCGCCGCCACACGAATCGCAGGTCCCTTCCTTCTTGGGAACCATGAACGTGCGGTGATACATCGCGCCGCACTTCCCGCAGGTCAGCCGGCCCGTGAGCCGCTCGACGATCTCGTCCGCGTCCACCACGATGTTCAGAACCAGGTCGATCGCCACTCCCATCTCGTGGAGCGCCTTGGCCTGCGCCAACGTCCGGGGGAAGCCGTCCAGGATGAACCCCTTAGCCATGTCGGGAGCCTTGAGCCGCTCGGACACGATGCCCACGACGACCGCATCCGGGACCAGCTCGCCCTTGGCCATGGAGCGGCCCGCCTCGAGCCCGAGAGCGGTCCCCTTCGCCTTGGCCTCACGCAGCATGTCACCCGTCGAAACCTGCGGAATCGAGAGCAACTCCATGATCTTGCGTGCCTGGGTGCCCTTACCGGCCCCAGGGGCCCCCAACAGGATGATCTTCATATCGCTCTCCTGCCCTTGATCCGAGGACCGCGGCCGCCCGCGAAGCCCTCGTAGTTGCGGGAGATGAGGTGATACTCGATCTGCTGCGCCGTGTCAAGCGCAACTCCCACCACGATGAGCAGCGACGTACCACCGAAGTAGAACGGTACGCCGAAGCTCGACTGCAGGTAGGTCGGCAGCACGCAGATGGCCGACATGTACATCGCACCGCCAAACGTGATGCGGGACAGCACCCGCTCGATGTAGTCCGCGGTCCGCTTGCCAGGCCGGATGCCCGGAATGAACCCGCCCTGCTTCTTCAGGTTGTCCGCCACGTCGACCGGATTGAAGGTCACTGCGGTGTAGAAGTAGCAGAAGAACACGATCAGGCCGACGTAGATCACGTTGTAAACAAGCTGGCCGGGAATGAGCTTGGCGTGGATCCAGCCGACCCAGCTGGCCCCGGGGAACAGGTTGCCCAGCGTGCTGGGGAACATGAGCACCGACGAAGCGAAGATGGGCGGGATCACGCCCGCACTGTTGACCTTGAGCGGAAGCATGGTGGTCTGGCCGCCGTACACCTTGCGACCCACGACCCGCTTGGCATACTGCACCGGGATCCGGCGCTGCCCGCGCTCGAAGAAGACGATCGCCCCCATGACCGCGATGACCAGGATGGCGATGAGGACCAGGGTGATGGGCTCCAGCTTGCCCCCCTGGAAGGTGGACAGCTTCATCGTCTGGATCACGGCGTCGGGCAGGCTCGCCACGATACCGGCGAAGATGATGAGCGAGATGCCGTTGCCGATTCCCCGCTCGGTGATGCGCTCGCCCAGCCACATCAGGAACGCGGTCCCGGTCGTGAGCGCAAGCACCGTCAGCAGCTTGAAGCCGAGGCCGTGCTCGAACACCATCCCCTTGGCGACGGAGCCGGACAGGCTCTCCAGCCAGGAGGCGATGGCGAACCCCTGGAACAGCGAGAGGAGCACCGTGCCGTAGCGCGTGTACTGGTTGATCTTGCGCCGTCCCTGCTCCCCTTCCTTCTGGAGCCGTTCGAGGGAGGGGATCACGACCGCCATCAGCTGCAGGATGATGCTCGAGCTGATGTACGGCATGATACCGAGCGCAAACACCGAGAGCTGCTTCATGGCACCGCCCGAGAACAGGTCGAACAGGCCGGCCAGGCCCGTGCTTCCCGTCCGCATGTACTGGTCCATGATGGAGCGATCGACACCCGGCACGCTCACGAACACGCCGACCCGGTAGACGGCCAGCATGAACAGCGTGTACAGGAGCCGCTTGCTCAGCTCGGGCACACTGCCGATGTTCCTCAGGCTACCCACGGGTTACCTCCGCCTTGCCACCCTTCTCCTCGATCTTGGCGATCGCGGACTTCGAGAAGGCATCGAGCTTTACGGTGAGCCGCTTTTCCAGGTTGCCGTTGCCGAGGCACTTGACGCCATCGGGCCGCCCCTTGACCAGGCCCGCTTCCACGAGCGCGGCCAGATCGACCACGGCGCCGTCCTCGAAGCCGTTGAGCTGGGCCACGTTGACCCACGCAAAGCTCTCGGCGAACACGTTCTTGAAGCCACGCTTGGGCAGGCGGCGATAGAGCGGCATCTGGCCGCCTTCAAAGAACGGGCGGACCTTGCCCTTGCCGGCCCGGGCGTTCTGCCCCTTGTGCCCCTTGCCCGCGGTCTTGCCGAGGCCGCTACCGACACCGCGTCCGACCCGCCGGCGCGTCTTGGTTGCCCCTTCGGGGGGCGTGAGATTGGACAGCTCCTTCATGGTCAGACCTCCTCGACTTTCAGCAGGTGGATGACCTTGTTGACCATCCCGCGGTTGGCCGCGTTGTCTTCCAGCACCCGGACCTCGTGGAGCTTGCGGAATCCCAGGGAGCGGATGCAGTCGTGCTGCAGCTGGGTTCCCCCGATGGTGCTCTTCACATACGTAACCTTGAGCTTCTTTGCCATGGCACCTACCTCGTCCGGATCTCTTCCACCGACTTGCCCCGCCGCTGGGCCACCTGGTCCGCGGAGGTCATGGTCAGCAGTGCCTTGAGCGTGGCCTTCACCACGTTGTGCGCATTGGTGGTTCCGATGACCTTGGTCAGGATGTTCTGCACCCCGGCAGCCTCGAGCACGGCTCGCATGGCACCGCCGGCGATGATTCCCGTACCAGGTCCGGCCGGCCGCAGCACGACGCGGGCAGCCCCGAACTTCACGAAGGTCTCGTGCGGGATCGTGCCGTTGACGAGCTGCACATGGGTCATGCTGCGCTCGGCCCTCTCCGAGGCCTTGCGCATGGCCTCCGGGACTTCCCGGGCCTTGCCCACGCCGATGCCCACGGACCCCTCGCCGTCCCCCTTCACCACGATGGCGGCGAAGCTGAACCGGCGGCCACCCTTGACGACCTTGGCGACGCGGTTGATGTAGACCACCTTCTCGATGAACTTGTCCTCTTCTTCAGCAGGACCGCCCTTGTCGCCCCGGCGAGAGTCGAGAGATGCCTGATACGTCTTCTCAGCCATCGAATCCTCCTAGAACTTGAGCCCGCCCTTTCTGGCACCCTCGGCCAAGGTGGCGATGAGTCCGTTCTTCTTGTAGATGAAGCCGTTCCGGTCGAACACCACCTCGGAGATCCCCTTCTCCACACAGAGCTTGGCGATGAGGAGCCCAACCGCCTCGGCTGCCGGCTTGCCCGTCTTCTTTCCCTCGCCCGACTTGAACTCGGGCGACAGCGAGCTGGCCGCGGCCAGGGTGGAGCGCAAGTCATCATCGATCACCTGCGCATACACGTGCTTGTTGGAGCGGAATACACACAGCCGCGGACGGGCCGTCGTTCCCTTGATGTGGGCCCGGACGCGCTGCTGACGCTTCAGCCTCGAAACCTGTCTTACCGACGTATTGTTGCTCACGTCATCCTCCCTTGGCCTGAACGGCTACTTGCCCTTGGCCGTCTTGCGCACCGCGTGCTCGCCCTGGTAGCGGATACCCTTCCCCTTGTAGGGGTCCGGCGGCCGCACCGCCCGCAGGCTGGCCGTCGTCTGACCGACCAGGTGCTTGTCGATGCCCGAGACCACCAGCGTGTTGGGGTTGGGCAGCTCCACCTTGATCCCCTCGGGGACCGGGAATTCCCGCGGCTTGGTGTAGCCGACGGTCAGGAGCAGCTTCTTCCCCTGCAACTCCGCCTTGAAGCCCGCGCCGTGAATCTCCAGCGTCCGGCTCCAGCCCGACGTGATCCCCTGGATCATGTTGGAGATCAGCGTGCGATAGAGCCCGTGACAGGCCCGCGCCGGCCGCGTGTCATCGTTGCGTTCCACGACCACCTGCTCCCCATCCACCCGCACCTTCACGAAGCGGACTTCCTGGGTGAGCTTCTTCTTCCCGTCCGAAGACGCCACGGTCACCACGTCCCCAGCGACCGTCACCTTGACCGTCTTGGGGATCGGAATCGGCTTGTTCCCAATCCTCGACATATCGGCCTCCAACTAGTACACGCGGCACAGGACCTCGCCGCCGACCCGCTGCTTGCGGGCCTCGCGGTCGGTCATGATCCCCCGGGAAGTGGACACGATGGCCACTCCCATCCCTCCGAGCACCCGCGGCAGCTCGTCCGAGCCGAGGTAAATCCTGCGGCCGGGACGCGACACCCGCTCGATGACCTGGATGGCCGGGGTCTTGTTCACGTACTTGAGATCGATGCGGATAACCCCGGACAGCCGGTCGTCCAGCACCATGTAATCCTCGATGTACCCTTCTTCCTTCAGCAGCTTCACGATCGCGATCTTGAGCTTCGACGAGGGAAGCTCCACCGCCTCGTGCTGAGCCTGCAGGCCGTTGCGAATCCGGGTCAACAGGTCGGCAATCGGATCCGTCATGCTCATGTCAATCCTCCTACCAGCTCGCCTTCCGCACTCCGGGGAGATCCCCCTGGAGGGCCAGATTCCGAAGGCAGATCCGGCACATGTTGAACTTCCGATAGTACCCCCGAGGCCGTCCGCACAGCGGGCACCGGTTCCGGTATCGGACCTTGAACTTCGGCTGGACGCCGATCTTCATCAGAAACACTTTCCTGGCCACGAAAGTCCTCCTTCCTACTTGCGGAACGGCATGCCCAGGTGAGTCAGCAGGCTTCTCGCCTCGTCGTCGTTCCTGGCCGTCGTAACGAACGTGATGTTCATTCCCTTGATCTTCTCGATCTTGTCGTAGTCGATCTCGGGGAACACGATCTGCTCCTTGAGCCCCAGGGTGTAATTCCCCTTGCCGTCGAACCCGCGCCGCGGCACGCCACGGAAGTCACGCACGCGAGGCAGTGCCAGGTTCGTCAGCCGGTCCACGAACTCCCACATCTTCTCGCGACGTAGGGTGACGCAGACGCCGACGGGCATCCCGGCCCGGACCTTGAAGGCCGAAATCGACTTGGTCGACCGGGTCACGATCGGCTTCTGACCGGTGATCTGGCCGAGCTCACGGGCGCACGACTCGATGAGCTTGGGGTTCTGAATGGCTTCGCCCAACCCCATGTTGACCACCACCTTCGTGAGCCGAGGAATCTCCATGGGGTTCTTGAACCCGAATTCCTTGACCAGCTCGGGGCAGATCTCCTTGAGGTATCTTTCCTTCAACCTCGGTGCCATGCTCTTCTCCCTCAGTCAATGCTTTCGTTCATCTTGTGAGAGTGGCGAACCTTCGTCGTCTTGCCACTCCGCTCGATGACTTTGTAGTTCACGCGCACGGGGCGGTTGCCGGCACGAGCGCTCACCAGCATCACGTTCGAAACGTGAATGGGGGCCTCCTTGTCGACGATGCCGCCGCGCGGCTCCTTCTCGGTGGGGCGGGTGTGCTTCTTCATGATGTTGAGCTTCTCGACGAGGACCCGCTCCCCCTTGACGACCTTGAGCACCTTGCCCCGCTTGCCCCGGTCCTTTCCCGCGATGATCTGGACTTCGTCCCCTTTCTTGATCTTCATGACCCGTCCTCCTTACAGAACTTCGGGGGCAAGGGACGTGATCCGGGTCAGCTTCCGGGCCCGCAGCTCGCGGGCAACCGGGCCGAAGATGCGCGTCCCGATGGGCTCGTTCTGCTTGTTGAGCAGGACCACCGCATTGTCATCGAACCGGATGTAGGAGCCGTCGGCCCGCCGCACGTTGCTGCGCACGCGCACCACCACGGCCGGATGAACCTCCCCCTTCTTGACCTTGCTCTTGGGGAGCGCTTCCTTCACGGTCACGATCACGATGTCACCCAGAGATGCGGTCCGGGCCCGCGTGGCCCCCAGGATCTTGATGACCTGGAGCAGCCTGGCTCCCGAATTGTCCGCGGACTCCAGATAGGTTTCCGCCTGTATCATGGCACCCTCCTAAACCTTCGGCCTCAGGCCGCCTTCTCGACGATCTTGCGGACCCGCCAGCACTTGTTCTTGCTGAGCGGCCGGCATTCCACGATGACCACGCGGTCACCGATCCCGCACTCATTGCGCTCGTCGTGCGCCATGAAGACCTTCTTGCGGGTGACGTACTTCTTGTACACCGGGTGCAGGAAGCGCCGGACGAACTCGACCCGCACGGTCTTGTCCATCTTGTCGCTCACCACCACGCCTGTGACGACCTTGTGATTCCCTCGCTCCTTCATAATCCACCTCGCCTCAGGCCTTGGGGGACTGCTGGCGGCGGCTCTTTCCTTCCGTCAGCAACCGGGCCAGGTCCTTCTTCAGCTTCTTGATGGTGGCCGTGTTGGCCAGCCCGCCGACGTGCTTCTTGAACCGCACCTTCTGCAGCTCCTCCCGCACGTTCTGCTCCTTGAGCAACAGCTCCTGCTCGGTCAAGTTCCGGATCTCGGTCGGTTTCATCACACCACCATGTTCCGCTTGATGATCTTCGTCGTGATCGACAGCTTGTGCGCCGCCCGGAGCAGAGCATCCTTGGCCAGCTCTTCCGGAACGTCCGCAACCTCGAACAGCATCCGGCCGGGGCGAACCACGGCAACCCACACGTCCGGCGTACCCTTGCCCTTGCCCATGCGGGTTTCAGCCGGCTTCTTTCCTACCGGCTTGTCCGGGAACACGCGGATCCAGACCCGACCGTACTTACGGATCTGGCGCGTGATGGCGATACGACCTGCCTCGAGCTGGCGGGCGGTGACCCAACCGGCTGCCGTGGCCAGGAGGCCATAATCCCCGAAGGACACGTCGTTCCCGGTGAACTCGGTTCCCCGGCTCCGGCCCTTCTGCTGCTTGCGATGCTTGGTTCTCTTTGGCGACTGCATTTCGCCCTCCGCTGTTCCTAGAGAATGTCACCCTTGTAAATCCAGCACTTCACCCCGATGACGCCGTAGGTCGTCCTCGCGATGCCGGTGCCGTAGTCGATGTCCGCACGCAGGGTGTGCAGCGGAACCCGACCCTCACGGTACCACTCGGTCCGCGCCATTTCCGCTCCGCCGAGCCGCCCCGAGCAGCGCACCTTGACCCCGAGGGCCCCGGACTTGAGCGCCGTCGACACGGCCTTCTTCATCACTCGGCGGAACGAAGCCCGGCGCTCGAGCTGCGCGGCGATGTTCTCGGCCACGAGCTGCGCATCGGTCTCGGCCTTGCGCACTTCCTGGATGTTGAGGAACACTTCGCCCTCAGTCATCCCCTGCACCTTGGCCCGAACCTGGTCCGCACGCTGCCCCTTCTTGCCGATCACGATCCCGGGACGGGCGGTGAACACGTTCACCTTCACCTTGTTCGAGGCCCGCTCGATGTGCACCCGGGAAATCCCGGCATCGAACAGCTCCTTCTTGACGACCTTGCGAATCTTCAGGTCCTCATGGAGCCACTTGGCATACGCCCGCTCCTCAAACCACTTGGAGTTCCATCCCTTGGTGACGCCGACTCGAAACCCGACCGGGTGAACCTTCTGCCCCACGTTCGTTCCTCCCCTACAGTTCTGCCACGACGACAGTCAAATGTGCGGTGGGCTTGGCGACCGGGGTCGCCCGACCCATGGCCCGAGGGATCCAGCGCTTCCACATGGGTCCCTTGTCCGCAAAGATGTCCTTGATGTAGATCTGGGCCGGATCCACATCGTTCTCCTTGAGGACCTTCAGGTTCGCCACAGCGCTCTCCACCAGCTTCAGCCAGTACCTGGAGGACTTCTGCGGCACCACCTGCATGACCTCGTACGCCTGCTCGAGGCTCTTGCCCCTCAGCTCGTTCGCAAAGAACCGCGCCCGCTGAGCGCTGATTCGAGCAAATCTCCACTGGGCCTTGGCTTCCATGACCTTACCTCACCTGCATCACTTCTTGTCGCCGCCGTGGCCGAAGAACTGCCGCGTCGGAGCGAATTCCCCCAGCTTGTGGCCGACCATGTTCTCGGTCACGAACACCGGCACGAACTTCTTGCCGTTGTGGACCGTGATCGTCAACCCGACCATCTCCGGAACGACCGTGGAGCGCCGGGACCACGTCTTGATGATGTTCTTCTTCTGCGTGTTCTGGGCCTCGATGACCTTCTTCATCAGATGGTCGTCGATGAACGGCCCCTTCTTGAGCGATCTGGTCACGTCTTCCCTCCCTACTTCGTCCGCCGGGCCACGATGAACCGGGTGGACGGCTTCTTCCGTTTGCGCGTCTTCTTGCCCTTGGTCGGAACGCCCCACGGCGTGCACGGATGCCGGCCGCCCGAGCTCTTCCCTTCACCACCGCCCATGGGGTGGTCGACCGGGTTCATGGCAACGCCACGGCTCTGGGGACGAACTCCCAGCCACCGCGTGCGCCCCGCCTTGCCGATCGATACGCCCGAGTGCTCCACGTTGCTGACCTGCCCCACCGTCGCACGGCAGTTGGCCAGCACCCGACGAAGCTCGCCCGACGGAAGACGAAGCAGAACGTACTTCCCTTCCTTGGCCATGAGCTGCGCCGAGCTGCCCGCGGACCGGACCAGCTGGCCGCCGGCACCGAGCTTGATCTCGACGTTGTGGACCACCGTGCCCTGCGGCATGTACTTCATCGGCATCGTGTTGCCCGGCTTGATGTCCGCCTTCATGCTCGACACCACCCGGTCACCCACGTTGAGCCCCACCGGCGCCAGGATGTACCGCTTCTCGCCATCGGCGTAGTCCAGCAGTGCGATGCGGGCCGACCGGTTCGGATCGTACTCGATCGACTTGACGACCGCCGGCACGCCCAGCTTCTCGCGCTTGAAGTCGATCATCCGGTAGTGCTGCTTGTGGCCGCCGCCCCGATGACGGGACGTGATGCGGCCGTAGCTGTTACGCCCCGCAGTCTTCGGGAGCGTCTTGAGCAGGCTCTTCTCCGGCTCGGTCCGGGTGATCTCCGCGAAATCGGAGACCGACATGAACCGGACGGCGGGAGAAGTCGGCTTGAACTTTCTGATTCCCATGGTCTATCCCCCCGAGGTCCTCACACGCCTTCGAACAGGTCGATCTGGTGCCCTTCCATCAACGTGACGAACGCCTTCTTCCAGTTCCGCCGGCGACCGGCGGTCTTGCCCACGCGGCGCATCTTGCCACGCACCACGTTGACCCGGACGTCCTTCACCTCTACGTTGAACACCTTCTCCACCGCGGTCTTGACCTCGAACTTGTTCGCGTCCGGGTGAACCTCGAACGTGTACACGTTCTCGAATTCCCGCTGGGAGTCGGCCTTCTCGCTGATGACCGGCCGCAATACCACGTCGTAGATGCTGTTCATCCCTTAAGCCTCCCCTCGATCGCTGCCACCGCCTGCGGCGTGAGCACCAGGCGATCGTAGCGCAGGATGTCCTCCACGTTGAGGCCCTGCACCGGCAGCACCTTGATGTGCGGAATGTTGCGCCCCGACAACGACAGCTTCTCGTTGTCCTGGTCCACGATGAGGGCGCTGGACAGCTCGAACTTCTTCAGGAACGCACACACCCGCCGGGTCTTGACCTCGGGCAGCTCCAGCCGGTCCACGACCACCAGGCCATTCTCCGCCACGCGGCGGGACAGCGCAGCGATCATCGCCTGCCGACGAACCTTCTTGGGTACCGTGTATGCGAAATCCCGCGGATGCGGGCCGAAGACCCTGCCGCCGCCACGAAGCACCGGCGACTTGATGTCACCCCGGCGAGCCCGTCCCGTTCCCTTCTGCTTGAAAAGCTTCCGAGTGGCGCCCGAAATCTCTCCACGGGTCTTGGTGCTGGCCGTGCCGGCCCGACGACGGGCCTGCTGCCACCGCACCACTTCCCAGAAGAGATGTTCCTTCACCTCGGCGCCGAATACTTCGTCGGCCAGGTTGAGCTGGCCGACCTTCTCTCGGTTCATGTTGAAGATGTCGATGGTCGCCATCCGCGTCCCCCCTACGATTTGATCTCGACGTCCACACCCGCGGACAGGTCCAGCTTCATCAACCCGTCCAGCGTCTGCTGCGTCGGTTCCAGGATGTCGAGCAGCCGCTTGTGCGTCCGCACTTCGAACTGCTCACGGCTCTTCTTGTCCACGTGCGGCGACCGCAGCACCGTGAAACGGTTGATGCGGGTGGGCAACGGCACCGGACCGGCAAGCTTCGCACCGGTACGGCGCACGATGTCCACGATCTCCGCCACGGACTGGTCGAGCACCTTGTAGTCGTAGGCCTTCAGTCTGATCCGGATCTTGTCCATCGCCACTCCTGTTACAGTCTCGCCGGGGCTCTAAGGGGTGCCGTTGCAGCCCCTCGTCGCAGCCATTGCGTCCCGCTGCGACATCCTCCCCACGCACAACTTTTCAAGAATCAGGGCGAATCGATCGCCCTACCACCGGTAATGCGCAAATGCCTTGTTGGCTTCCGCCATCCGGTGCGTATCGTCCCGCTTCTTCACCGTGGCACCACGGTTGGCAGCGGCATCCACAAGCTCGTTGGCCAGCTTCTCCGTGAGGCTCTTCTCCCCACGGGCGCGGCACGACGTGAGCAGCCAGCGCATCGCCAGGGCCAGTGCGCGGTTCGGCCGGACTTCGACCGGAACCTGGTACGTGGCACCACCCACGCGGCGGCTCTTCACTTCCAGGTGCGGACGGGAATTGTTCAACGCCTGCTTGAACACCGACAGCGGCTCCTGCTTGGTCATCGCTTCCACGCGCTCCAGCGCCTGGTAGAAGACCCCCTCGGCCACCGATCGCTTCCCGCAGTACATCAGCTTGCTGACGAACTTCGCAACGAGCACGTCTCCGAACTTCGGATCCGGATCCACCCGCCGCGGCTCGACTGTCTTCCTTCTCGGCATGGTCTTCCCTCTTCCTTACTTCTTGCCCCGCTCCGTACCATACTTGGAGCGGCTCTTCTTCCGGTTCGTCACGCCCGCGGAATCAAGCTGGCCACGAACGATGTGGTAACGCACACCCGGGAGATCCTTCACACGACCGCCACGAATGAGCACCAGGCTGTGCTCCTGCAGGTTGTGTCCTTCACCGGGGATGTAGGCCGTCACTTCGATCCCGTTGGACAGGCGGACACGAGCCACCTTGCGCAACGCGGAATTCGGCTTCTTGGGCGTCGTCGTGTACACTCGGGTGCACACGCCACGCTTCTGCGGGCACGACTGGAGCGCCGGAGCCTTGGTCTTGGCCTTCACCCCTCGGCGTGCCTTCCGGACAAGCTGGTTGATCGTCGGCATCTACGTCTCTCCTCTCCACCTCCCCACCCCGGGGGAGTCCATAGCAGGGCGGCAGTATAGCTATCGCCGCGGGGGTGTCAAGCAAAATCTGGCGGGAATTTTGCGGGGCCCTGCGTTTGCCTGCTCTTTCCCCCGCGGGCCCGGAGAAATGAGGGGCCCGGCGATCCCCACGGGCCGGCCTCCGGTGGCTCCGGGGCGATCGGGGCGGCCGCTTGAGCGACAACCCCGAGAGCAACGCAGCAGGGCGGGATGCAGCAATTGCCGAACGAGCAGATTATTCCGGAGCAGGCCCTCCGTCCAGCCACTCGTGCTGCCTACCCGCACACCGCATCCCAGGGCAGAGCGATCGTGTGGCGATCCATCCGGACGGCTTCGGCTCCTGCGTACACGATCAACCCCGGAGCCACGCGGGGATGCCCGCACCCTTCTCTAAACGCCCTCAAGCCGCGCAGATCGTGCCCGGTCAGCGCCGTCCGGCACTTCACTTCAACCGGGAACAACGTTCCGTCCCGCTCAAGCACGATGTCCACTTCCGCCCCTCCGGCGCTGCGCCAATGGTGCACCAACGGCGGGACGCTCACGCACACCGACTGCTGGTGAATCAGCCCCACCACAAAGGTCTCGAACAGCGCCCCCAGGAGCGGACTCACCGAAAGGGCCTCGGGGCTGCTGATGCGCTGCAGGTAGCACGCAAGCCCCGTGTCTGCCAGATGTCCTTTCCTCTTCTGTGTGACGCGCTTGACTGCGTTTCCACCATAGGCCGGCAACTCCCGCCACTGGAATGAGTGCACGAGCATGTCCCGCCAACGATGTGCGGTCTTGCCGCTCACCCGGAGCTCCCGTCCCAGGTGAGCATCGTTGACTTCCTGGGCCGTCAGTGCCGCCTCGATCGCCAGGAAGCGTGCGAACTCGCCAAGGTCCTGGATGTCGCCGAAGGCGCGTATGTCCCGCTCGAGACAGGTCTGGACATACGATGCCATGTAGTCCGGCACCACGTCGTCCGGGAGCTCCAACAGGCCCGGCAGGCTGCCCCGCCAGAGCAGCCGGTTCAGCCGTCCTGCGGGCTCGTTGAGCCTCCCGGTCACGCGCCGGACCAAGCCATCCGGGTCGTCAAGATATGCCGGGAGCCACGAATCCCGGCCGTCCAGACCGACAGCCTCCCACGGAGACAATCCTTCCAGCCGGAGAATCCCGACGCGGCCAGCCATGCTCTCCGCAACGGAACGGAGAGCCGCCAGATTCTGCGAGCCGGACAGGAAGTATTGGCCCTTCTTCTCCCAACGATCGACGCGCCTCTTGAGCGCGGGAAGCAGCTCCGGGGCGTGCTGGATCTCGTCCAGAATCAGGGGAGGAGGGAAACTGTCCAGGAACAGGTCCGGATCCCGCCTGGCACCATGGAGATCCTGGACCGGGTCGAGCTCGATCCGCCGGAGCCGGGGATACACGTTGGCCAACAGCGTGCTCTTGCCGACCTGCCGGGCCCCGCTCACAAGGACGACTTTGAAATGCCGCGCCAGGGACTTCAGCTTCTTCTCTGCGAACCGTGGCCTGTACCCCATGCCGTCCTCCGAGTATTCCCTTGCAGATTAGCCCTCACATATCCCATTTGCAAGGGAATTTGCGGCAGAGGAACGGTTCGGGTTCCGGCATCCTCGCCTGGGGGAAGGTTCGGTTGGGAGATGCTGCCTTTGACTGGCCGCAGCGGGAGGATGGGGGGTCTACTCGTGAGAGGGGGAACGGAGGATCTACTCTTCTTCTTCGAGCGTGTCGCCCATGACCGACATCTTCAGGCCACGGTACAGCGGGAAGCCCGTACCGGCCGGAATCAGGCGGCCCATGACCACGTTCTCCTTGAGGCCCTTCAACCAGTCGGCCTTGCCTTCGACCGCGGCTTCGGCCAGCACCTTGGTGGTCTCCTGGAACGACGAGGCCGACAGGAAGCTTCCCGTCGACAACGCTCCCTTGGTGATGCCCAGCAGCACGGGCTCGCCCGTGGCGGGACGCTGACCGAGCCGAACGACCCGCTCGTTCTCGTCCTCGAACACCCACTTTTCCACCTGCTCGTCGGTGAGGAAGTGCGTGTCGCCCGGGTTCGAGATCTTGATCCAGCGCAGCATCTGCCGGACGATGACCTCGATGTGCTTGTCGTGGATCTTCACGCCCTGCAGGCGGTAGACCTGCTGCACTTCGTCCACGAGATATTTGGACAGCTCCTTCTCGCCGAGCACCCGGAGGATGTCGTGCGGGTCGGAGGCACCATCCATGAGCTCCTCGCCGGCGCGGACGAAGTCTCCTTCGTGCACGATGACGTACTTGCCCTTGGGGATGGTGTATTCCTTCTTGGCTCCCAGGTCGGGCGTGATGACGATCTTGCGCTTGCCCTTGGTTCCCTTGGTGAAGCTGACGCGGCCGTCGATCTCGGAAATCTCGGCTCGCTCCTTGGGACGACGGGCCTCGAACAGCTCCTCGACCCGAGGCAGACCGCCGGTGATGTCCTTGGCCTTGGTGGTTTCACGCGGGATCTTGGCGAGCTCGTCGCCGGCCTGGACTTCCTGTCCTTCGGTCACCACGATATTGGCACCGACGGGAAGCATGTAACGGGCCGGGTTACCGCTGCTCGGGATCTTGAGCGTGGTCTTGGGATCGCCCGGATCCTTGATCGAGATGCGGGGCCGGGCCTCGGGGTCGGTCGGCTCGATGATGACCTTTCGGGCGAGGCCCGTCACGTCGTCGAGCTGCTCGACCATGGTGGTTCCCTCGATGATGTCGCCGAACTTCACCAGGCCGCCGACTTCGGCCAGGAACGGCATGGACCACGGGTCCCACTTGGCCAGCACGGTTCCCGGCTTGACCTCCTGGTTCTCCTTGATCTCGAGCCGAGCGCCGTAGTTGACGCCGTAGCGCTCCTTCTCACGGCCGTTGGCATCGAAGATCTGGATCTCGCCGTTACGGTTCATGACCACGAGGCTGCCGTCACTGCGGGCCACGGTGCGCAGCTCGGAGAACTTCACGACGCCGCCGGAGCGGGATTCGAGCTGGCTCTGTGCGGCCTGTCCGGAGGCCGCACCACCGATGTGGAACGTACGCATGGTGAGCTGCGTGCCAGGCTCACCGATGGACTGGGCAGCGATGGTGCCGACGGCCTCGCCGACGTTGACGATCTGGCCACGGGCCAGGTCCCGGCCGTAGCAGAGGGAGCAGAGCCCTCCCTTGGTCCGGCAGGTCAGGGCCGAGCGGATCTTGACGGGCTCGATACCGGCCTGCTCGATGATGTCGACCCGACGCTCGTCGAGCTCGTCGTTGGCGTAGGCGAGCACTTCGCCGGTGTAGTTGTCGACGATGTCCTCGAGGGCCACACGGCCGAGGATACGTTCGCGAAGCGGCTGGACGATCTCGCCGCCTTCGGCCAGGGCCTTGACCTCGATTCCTTCGAGGGTACCGCAGTCCCACTCCTTGATCACCACGTCCTGGGCGACGTCCACGAGGCGGCGGGTCAGGTAGCCGGAGTTGGCCGTCTTCAAGGCGGTATCGGCCAGACCCTTGCGAGCGCCGTGGGTGGAGGTGAAGTACTGGAGCACCGTGAGGCCTTCACGGAAGTTCGAGGTGATGGGAGTCTCGATGATTTCGCCCGACGGCTTGGCCATGAGGCCACGGATTCCGGCCAGCTGGCGCATCTGGGTCTGGCTGCCACGGGCACCGGAATCGGCCATGATGAAGATGCTGTTGAAGCTCTGCATCTTGCGGGCGGTTCCGTCCTTGGCGGTGACCGACTCTTCGGCGACTTCCTTCATCATGGCGTCGGCGATCTGGTCGGTGGTCTTGGACCAGATGTCGACGATCTTGTTGTAGCGCTCGCCGTCGGTGATCAAGCCTTCACTGTACTCGTCGTGGACGTCGGCCGCCCGCTTCTGGGCTTCCTTGACCATGCGCTCCTTGGAATCCGGGATGTGCATGTCGTCGATGCACACGGAGATTCCGGCCAGGGTCGAGTAGGTGTACCCCAGGTTGCGGAGCCGGTCGGCGAGCAGGACGGTATCCTTGCTGCCGGAGTAACGGAAGGTGAAGTCGAGCAGCTTGGCCAGCGACTTCTTGTCGAGCACCTTGTTGTACTGCGCAAAGGGGATGCTCTCCGGCACGACTTCGGACAGGATGACGCGGCCGGTGGTGGTGTCGATCATCTTGCCGTCGATGCGGACCTTGATCTTGGCCTGGAGGTGGATCTCGCCGGCATCGTAGGCCACGCGGACCTCTTCCGGACCGTAGAAGCGCTTGCCTTCGCCCGGAGCGAGCGGGCGTTCCCTCGTGAGGTAGTACAGCCCGAGCACGATGTCCTGGGTCGGTACCACCACGGGGTTGCCGCTGGCGGGCGAGAGCACGTTGTTGGTGGACAGGATGAGCACGCGGGCCTCGAGCTGGGCTTCCAGCGAGAGGGGCACGTGCACGGCCATCTGGTCACCGTCGAAGTCGGCGTTGTACGGCACGCAGACGAGCGGGTGGATCTGGAGGGCCTTGCCTTCGATCAGCACGGGCTCAAACGCCTGGATGCCCAGGCGGTGCAGCGTGGGGGCTCGGTTGAGGAGGACCGGGTGCTCCCGCGTCACGTCCTCGAGGATGTCCCACACTTCCGGATCCTGGCGCTCGACCTTCTTCTTGGCCGCCTTGATGGTGTTGGCGTAGCCGCGCTCTTCGAGCTGGTTGTAAACGAACGGCTTGAACAGCTCCAGGGCCATGGTCTTGGGCAGACCGCACTGGTGCAGCTTGAGCTCGGGGCCGACGACGATCACGGAACGGCCGGAATAATCGACGCGCTTGCCCAGCAGGTTCTGCCGGAAGCGGCCCTGCTTGCCCTTGATCATGTCGGACAGCGACTTGAGCTGGCGGCGGGAGGGGCCCGCGGTCATGACCTTGCTCCCCTCCTTCTGACTGTTGTCGAACAGCGCATCGACCGCTTCCTGCAACATCCGCTTCTCGTTGCGGATGATGATGTCGGGTGCGGACAGCTCGATGAGCCGCTTGAGACGGTTGTTGCGGGTGATCACGCGGCGGTACAGGTCGTTCAGGTCCGACGTGGCGAACCGGCCGCCGTCGAGCGGAACCAGCGGGCGCAAGTCGGGCGGCAGAACGGGCAGCCGGGTCAGGATCATCCACTCGGGCTTGTTCCCCGAGTCCTTGAATGCCTCCACGACCCGCAGCCGCTTGGCAATCTTCTTCTGCTTGGGCGGGTGCCCGGCCGCGGCATCGAGCTCCTCACGCAGGCGCGTGGCCAGCTCGTCGAGGTCGATCTCCATGAGCAGGGTGCGGATGGCATCGGCCCCCATTCCGGCCGTGAAGCTCCCTTCCCCGTGCTCGTCCAGAAGGTCCTCGTACTCTTCTTCCATCAGGATCTGCTTCTTCTTGAGCCCGATGGCCGGATCGCCCGGATCGATCACGATGTAGCCCACGCACGACAGCACCTTCTGGAGGTCCTTGGTGCTGATGTCGAGCAGGGTCCCGATTCGGGACGGAAGGCTCGGCAGGTTCCGCATGAACCAGATGTGCGCCACGGGGGCAGCCAGCTCGATGTGGCCCATCCGCTCACGGCGCACCTTGGACGAGATCACCTCGACCCCGCACTTCTCGCACGTGATCCCCCGGTGCTTCATCCGCTTGTACTTGCCGCAGTTGCACTCGTAGTCCTTGACCGGCCCGAAGATCCGGGCGCAGAACAGGCCGTCCCGCTCCGGCTTGAAGGTCCGGTAGTTGATGGTCTCCGGCTTCTTCACCTCGCCGTGGGACCACTCCTTGATGGCCTCGGGGGATGCAAGCCCGATCTTCACCCCGACGTACGACGACGGGTCCTTCGGCTTCTCGAAGAAAGTCAGCATATCTCTCAAGGCAGCCTCCTTATGGAGTCGTCAGCAAACCCGGTCGAAGCTACATCGCCTTCTCGTCCCGCCCCTTCTCGAGCAACTGGATGTCGATGCCCAGAGAGCGGATTTCCTTCATCAGCACGTTGAAGGACTCGGGGATTCCGGCTTCGAGCACGTTCTCCCCCTTGACGATGGCCTCGTACATGCGGGTCCGCCCCACCACGTCGTCCGACTTGACGGTGAGGAATTCCTGCAGCGTGTAGGCCGCGCCGTAGGCCTCGATGGCCCACACTTCCATTTCACCCAGACGCTGTCCGCCGAACTGCGCCTTGCCACCCAGCGGCTGCTGCGTCACCAGCGAGTACGGCCCCGTGGAACGGGCGTGGACCTTGTCGTCGACCAGGTGGTGCAGCTTGAGCATGTACATGATGCCCACGGTCACATCCTGGGCGAACGGGTCGCCGGTGCGCCCGTCGAACAGGATCTCCTGCCCGCGGGTGGACACGCCTGCGGCCTCGAGCATGGCCTTGATCTCGGTCTCCTTGACACCGTCGAAGACCGTGGACTCGACCCGGATTCCCTTGCGGATGTCCTGGACGAGGCGCAGCAGGTCCTCCTCGGACAGCTCGTCGATGAGCTTGCGGGTCCCCGGAGTGTCGTAGTACTTCTTCAGCTCCCGGCGAACCGCCTTCTCTCCACCGACTTCCTCCCACAGCGCAGCGATCTGGTGCCCGATGTTGTAGGCCGCCCAGCCAAGGTGCACCTCGAGGATCTGGCCCACGTTCATTCGGGAGGGAACGCCCAGCGGGTTGAGCACGATGTCGACGGGCTGGCCGTTGGCGAGGTACGGCATGTCCTCCATGGGGAGCACCCGGGAGATCACGCCCTTGTTGCCGTGCCGGCCGGCCATCTTGTCACCGACCGACAGCCGCCGCTTGACGGCCACGTAGGTCTTGACGATCTTGATGACGCCCGGAGGCAGGTCCTCCCCCTTGCCCAGGCGGTCGATCCGCTGGTCGAAGAGGGTCCTGCAGGCCTGCACCTGGGCATCGCGGTTGGAGAGCAGCTTGGCCAGCTCTTCCTGGGTCTTCTCGGTTTCGACGTTGAAGCGGAAGAGGAGCTCTTCCGGGACCTTGGCCAGCACGTCGGCGTTGAGGGTAACCCCCTTGGCCACCACGGTCTTGCCGGAATCGGTCACGAGCTTGGCCGAGGTCACCTGCCCGTCGAGCAGGTCCTTGGCCCGCCGGGCCGCGGCATCGAGGATGATCTTGACCTCGTCGTCCCGGTCCTGGGTGAGCTTCTTCTTCTCCACGTCCTCGAGCGTCCGGGAGCGGGAATCCTTCTCGACTCCCTTGCGGGCGAACACCTTGGCCCCGATCACGGTCCCCCACACTCCGGTGGGAACCTTGAGGGAGGTATCACGCACGTCGCCGGCCTTCTCGCCGAAGATGGCCCGCAGCAGCTTCTCTTCCGGAGACAGCAGCGTCTCCCCCTTGGGCGTGATCTTGCCCACGAGGATGTCTCCCGGCCCGACCTCGGCACCGATCCGGATGATGCCGCTTTCGTCCAGGTTGCGCAGGGCCTCGTCGGAGACGTTCGGGATGTCCCGGGTGATCTCTTCCTTGCCCAGCTTGGTCTCTCGCGCGACGCACTCGTACTCGAAGATGTGCACCGAGGTGAAGACGTCGTCGTGGACGAGCCGCTCGGACACGAGGATCGCGTCCTCGAAGTTGTACCCCTTCCACGGCATGAACGCGACCAGCACGTTGCGTCCCAGGGCCAGCTCGCCCCGATCGGTGGCAGAGCCGTCCGCGATGATGTCGCCCGACCGGACCCGGTCCCCACGGATCACGAGGGGCCGCTGGTTGATGCAGGTGTTCTGGTTCGAACGGGTGTACTTGATCAGGTTGTAGATGTCGGGCTTGGCGATGGTGGCTGCTCCCTTGCCCTCGCGGCGAACCACGATACGGCCGGCATCCACGTACTCCACGATGCCGTCGTGCTCTGCCACCACGGTCACACCGCTGTTGCGGGCCACGATACCTTCCATGCCGGTCCCGACGATGGGGGCCTCGGACACCAGCAGCGGAACCGCCTGGCGCTGCATGTTGGAGCCCATGAGGGCGCGGTTGGCGTCGTCGTGCTCCAGGAAGGGCACGAGCGCCGCTGCCACGCTCACCAGCTGCGTGGAGGACACGTCCATCAGGTGGACCTCCTCCGGCTTGACCATCTTGGGCTCCCCCTTCTCGCGGGCGGAAACCAGCGGTCCCTTGAGCCGACCCTTGGAATCGGTCGGAGCCGTGGCCTGGGCAATCGTGTACCGCCCCTCTTCGGTCGCAGAGAGGAACGCCACTTCCTTGGTCACGACGCAGTCCACCACCTTGCGGTACGGCGTCTCGATGAACCCGAAGTCGTTGACCTTGGCATAGGTCGACAGAGACGAGATCAGGCCGATGTTCGGGCCTTCCGGCGTCTCGATGGGGCAGATACGGCCGTAGTGCGTGTTGTGCACGTCACGGACCTCGAATCCGGCCCGCTCACGGGTCAGACCGCCAGGCCCGAGGGCCGACAGACGCCGCTTGTGAGTCATCTCGGACAGCGGGTTGGTCTGATCCATGAACTGGGACAGCTCGCCCGAGCCGAAGAACTCGTTGACCACGGCGATCACGGGCTTGGAGTTGATGAGGTCGTGCGGCATGAGCTTGTCCAGCTCGGCGCTCTGGCTCTTCATCCGCTCCTTGATGCTGCGCTCCATGCGCACCAGGCCGACGCGGTACTTGTTCTCGAGGGACTCGCCCACGGAACGGACACGGCGGTTGCCCAGGTGATCGATGTCGTCCACTTCGCCACGGTTGTTGCGCAGCTCGACGAGGTAGCGGACCACCTCGATGATGTCACGCTTGGTCAGCACCGTGTTGTCGATGGGCTCGTCCAGCGCAAACCGGGTGTTGAGCTTGAGCCGGCCCACCTGCGACAGGTCGTAGCGGGCCTTGCTGAAGAAGAGCCCTTCAAAGTACTTGCGGGCCTGGACCGGGGTGGCCGGGTCGCCGGGACGGAGCTTCTTGTAAATCTCCATCACGGCCTCGTCCTGGGTCTCGGTCTTGTCCGCAGCCAGGGTGTTGCGGAAGAACGGGCCGACGTTGCGCTCGTCGTAGAACAGGATGTCGAACTGGGCGACCCCCCGCTCCCGGAGCGACTCGAGCACCGACTTGGAGATGGGCTCGTTGGCCTCGCACAGCACCTCGCCGGTCTGCTCGTCGACGATGTCCTCGGCAAAGACCTTGGTGAGCAGCTCTTCGACGGGCATGGGGACCTCGAAGATCTCCTGCTTCTCGAGCTTCTTGAGCTGCTTCTCGGTGAGCCTTGCGCCCTTGCGGACGACGGTCTTTGCCGTCTTGGGGTCCTTGTAGTCCGCAGTGGCCCACTTGTCCTTGAGCAGATCGAAGTCCAGCTTGCGCCAGTAGTTCTTCTCCGAATCGACCCGCACGGTCTCCCGATCATAGAAGTAGTCGAGCAGGTCCTGGGTGGAGTAGCCCAGTGCCTTGAGGAACGTGGAGGCGTAGACCTTGGCCTTCTTGCTGCGGTTGCGGTCGACCAGCACCCAGATGAAGTCCTTCTGGTCGAACTGGAAGTCGAGCCAGCTGCCGCGGTAGGGGATGAGCTGAGCGGCATAGAGCAGCTTGCCGACGCCGGTCTTCTTCCCCTTGACCGCCTTGAAGAAGGCCCCCGGAGAACGGTGGAGCTGGTTGACGACCACACGCTCGACACCGTTGACCACGAAGGTACCGTTCGAGGTCATGAGCGGCATGTCCCCGAAGTAGACCTCCTGTTCCTTCATGTCCTTGATGCTCTTCTCGCCGGTCTCCTCGTCCACCTCGTACACGGTGAGGTTGACCTTGACGCGCACCGGCGACTGGAAGGTCATGCCGCGCTGGCGACATTCTTCCATCTCATACTTGGGTTCCTCGAGCTTGTACCACTCGAAGTCGAGACTGACGAGATCGTTCATCCCACGGATCGGGAACACGCTCCGGAACACTCCCTGCAGGCCGGTCTCCGCACGCCGATCGGCAGCGACGGTGGTCTGCAGGAAGCTGTTGTAGGACTCTTTCTGGACGCGGATCAGATCCGGGGGGTCGATGATCGTCTTGACGTTGCCATAGGTCTTGCGAAGCCTCAACTCGGTGGTGGTGACGGATCCCATTCGCTCCCCCATTCACAAAATGCTCATGGGGGGGCAGCCCCGAAGGACCGCCCCCCCCTTTTCGAACCCAGAATCCAATAGCACCAGCGCAGCGCTTACGCGACCGGCTTCACGTCCACCTTGCCGCCAGCGGCTTCGATCTTCTTCTTGATGTCTTCCGAGTCGGCCTTGTTCACGCCTTCCTTGAGCGGCTTGGGAACGCCGTCAACGAGGTCCTTGGCTTCCTTGAGCCCGAGACCGGTGATGGCCCGCACTTCCTTGATCACGTTGAGCTTGTTGTCGCCAAACGCGGTGAGGATGACGTTGAACTCGGTCGGCTCGGCAGCGGCCTCGGCAGCGGCCGGAGCGGCCCCACCGCCGACGGCGGCAACGGCCACGGGGGCAGCGGCGCTCACACCCCATGCAGCCTCGAGCTCCTTCACGAAGCCGGCCAGCTCCACCACGGTCATCTTGCTGAGGAATTCCTTTACCTGGTCCTTGTTCAGATCCGACATAGCTGATCTCCTTTTCTGCTTTGGGGAATCTACCCCGTCGTTTTTCAGTCCGTACTACGCCTTTTCCGCCTTGGCCTTCAGCACACCGAGCAGGTTCCTGGGAGCTGCCAGCAGCACCCCGAGGAACTGCTGCGCCGGGGCCTGCAACAGACCCAGCGCCCGCGCCCGCATCTCCTCGATGGACGGCAGGGTCGAGAGGGACTCAACGCCTGCGAAATCGAGGTACTTTCCGCTGAGCACGGCACCACGAATGATGAGCTTCTCCTCCTTCTTTGCGTACGCCAGCAACTCCTTGGCCATGGCCGGAGCATCCTTGGCCGTGTACGCAACGGCCACGGGTCCTCCGGTCAACCTGGTGAGCTGCTCATTGGGCGTCCCCTGCACGGCGATGGAAAGGAGCGTGTTCTTCACGACTTGGAAGCCCGCACCCTTCCCGCGAAGCTGCTTGCGGAGCTCGTGGACGGAACCGACGGTGATTCCCTTGTACTCCACGACCACCACAGCTTCGGCCGAGCCGAGGTCTTTCCTGAGCTGCTCTACGACCTCCGCCTTCTGCTGTTTCTTCACGGGTCCTACCTCCCTGTTTGGCGAAGCCGGGTGGGCTGGAGAACGAAGGGAAACGCAAGTTGTTGGCCTCCGCAGGGTTTATGCAAGCCGTCGTCCCGCTACCCGCTTCTCAGACCAGAACCTGCTTCGCCTGGTTAAAAGAGCCTATCGGAAACGAGCAACGAGCTCGTTCACGTCCACCTTAACACCCACGCCCATGGTCGACGAGATGCCCACACTGCGAATGTAGGTTCCCTTGACCGTGGGCGGGCGCAACTTGACGATGGTCTCGAACAGCGCCATCAGGTTGTCCTTGAGCTGCTCGTCGGTGAAGCTCTTGCGCCCGACGACGCTGTGGACGATGCCGGCCTTCTCGACCTTGAACTCAATCCGGCCGCCCTTGGCTTCCTTGACCGCGGTGGCCACGTCGAAGGTCACCGTGCCGAGCTTCGGGTTGGGCATGAGCCCCTTGCGGCCCAGGATCTTGCCCAGCTTACCGACCTTGGCCATCATGTCCGGAGTGGCGATGGCCTTGTCGAAATCCAGAAATTCCTCTTCCGCGATCTTCTGGATGAGCTCCTCGCCGCCGACGAATTCGGCACCGGCTGCCGTTGCCTCGGCAGCCTTCTCCCCCTTGGCGAACACGAGGACCCGGACCGGCTTGCCGGTTCCGTGGGGCAGGGAGCAGGCTCCCCGCACCATCTGCTCCGAGTACTTCGGATTCACGCCGAGGCGGATGGCCACGTCGAACGACTCGTCGAACTTGGCGAAGTTCGACGTCCGGGCCAGGTGAATGGCCTCCTCAAGCACATAGACCTTGCGCGGGTCGATGAGCTTGCGCTTTGCCGCATACTGCTTGCCTCTGGTTCCCACGACGATTCCTCCTTTGCGAAAGCGTTGCTGCCCGCTTTCTCCTGCACGCAGTCCCGTCTCAGTCGATGACGTCCACACCCATGCTGCGCGCAGTACCCTTGATAGTGTTCACCGCGGCAGCTTCGTCCGCGGCGTACAGGTCCGCCATCTTCTGGCGGGCGATGTCCTTGACCTGCTGGAGCGTGATCTTGCCGACCTTGTTCCGGTTGGGAATGGCCGAGCCCTTCTCAATCCCCGCGGCCTTCTTGATCAGGTCGGAGGCGATGGGCGTGTGCACCGAGAACTTGAACGAGCGGTCCGAGAAGACGGTGATGTCCACCGGCACGGTCAGTCCGCCGAGGTCCTTGGTATCGGCATTGAACGCCTTGCAGAACTGCATGATGTTGAGTCCGTGCTGGCCGAGGGCCGGGCCTACCGGCGGTCCCGGACTGGCGGCGCCGCCAGCGATATGCAACCGGATGTTCGCTACGACTTTCTTTCCCATGGCTCACCTCAAATCTTTTCGACTTGCATGAAATCGAGCTCGACAGGGGTTGCCCTGCCGAAGATCGTCACCAGCACGCGCAGCTTCTGGCGGTCCGCCTTGACCTCGTCCACCTGGGCCGTGAAACTGGCAAAGGGCCCGTCGATGATGCGCACGGACATCCCTTCCTCAAAGGAAACCACCGGCTTGGGTGCCTGGGTCCCCTCTTCCCGCTGCTTCATGAGCTTGGCCACTTCCCGGTCGCGCATCGGCCTCGGGTTGCGGGCATCCCCCACGAAGCCGGTGATCTTCTCGGTCTCGCGAACCAGGTGCCAGGTATCTTCGTTGAGGTGCATCTGCACGAAGAGATAGCCCGGCATCGACCGCCGCTTGGTGCTCTTCTTCTTGCCGTCCACCACTTCGGCCACGGTCTCCGTGGGCACGATGATGGCGAACCGCCCTTCCCCGGTCTCGAGGTTGGTCTCGAACCCGAAGTAGCGCTCCATCGATGCTTCCCGGATCCGCATTTCGAGGAAACGGCGAGCCTTCTCCTCGTACCCGGAAAGGGCATGAACGGCATACCACTTGAGCTCGATCTTCTCCTTGGCGGTCATGGACTGGGCCTCCAGGCTAGCCGAGGCTGTAGATGGCGGTGGACACCAACGCCCAGATCATGTCGAACACCCCGAGGATGATCGCCATGACGATGGACGTGATGATCACGACCACGGTCGACAGCCGGGTCTCTTCCCAGGAAGGCCACGTGACCTTCTTGAGCTCGTTGGCCACTTCCAGAGCCCAGGTGTTGACCGACCGGTTCATCTTCAGCGCCACGCCAACAGCGGCACCGCAGATGAGGCCCAGCAGGTCGCTGCGCAGGAACTCGGTTCCGATGAGCGGCTGGTCGAAGTCACGGGAGAACAGGTCGAAGATCGCCCCGAACAGGTGCCCGCAGATGACCCATGCCGTCAGTCCGGCCAGCACGTAAGCGATGTTCACGAAACGCTGCAAGTTCATAGCTGCGCCCTCAAGTACTCTGGCAGGCCAGGGGGGATTCGAACCCACAACCTTCGGATTTGGAGTCCGACGCTCTGCCGATTAGAGCTACTGGCCCGCGATCACCAACTGCTACCTCGTCTCCTTGTGCACGGTATGCTTCCGCTCGAACTTGCAGTACTTCTTCAGTTCGAGCCGCTTGGTCGTGGTGCGCTTGTTCTTGACCGTAGTATACCGCGACACGCCTGGCGACGAGCTGCTCCGGCAGGTGGTGCATTCCAAATGGATGATGACTCTTGCGCCTTTCTTCGCCATGGCACGCTCCCCGGCCCTTGGAGGGGGGACCCTCGACTTCGGGGTCCCCCTCCAGGCCTTCTTGCTTCAACTACTCGATGATCTCCGTGACGACGCCCGCACCGACGGTACGGCCGCCTTCACGCACTGCGAACCGGAGCCCCTTGTCCATGGCCACCGGGTAAATCAGCTCAACGCTGAAGTCCGCGTGGTCGCCCGGCATCACCATCTGGCGATCGCCGCCGAGCTGGATGCTGCCCGTCACGTCGGTCGTCCGCATGTAGAACTGCGGACGGTAGCCCTGCTGGAACGGGCTGTGACGGCCACCCTCGTCCTTCGTCAGGACGTACACCTGGGCCTTGAACTTCTTGTGCGGGTTGATCGACTTGGGAGCCGCGCACACCATGCCGCGCTCCACGTCGGCCTTCTCCACGCCGCGAAGCAGGAGGCCGATGTTGTCGCCGGCCTGCCCGGACTCGAGGATCTTGCGGAACATCTCGACGCCGGTCACGACGGTCTTCCTCGGCTCCTTGGAAAGGCCGATGATCTCGATTTCGTCGCCCATCTTGACCACGCCGCGCTCGACACGCCCGGTCACCACGGTGCCACGTCCCTTGATGGAGAACACGTCTTCCACCGGCATCAGGAACGGCTTGTCGATCTCGCGCTGCGGCATCGGGATGTAGGAATCCAGGGCCTGGAGCAGCTTCACGATCGGCTGGTTGTCCGGGTGGCTCTCGTCGCCGTCCGTGTGCAGCGACTTGATCGCGCTGCCGCGGATGACCGGCACGGAATCGCCCGGGAACTGGTACTTGTTCAGCAGCTCGCGAACTTCCATCTCGACGAGCTCCTGCAGCTCCGGATCGTCCAGGAGGTCGACCTTGTTCAGGAAGACCACGATGGCCGGCACGTTCACCTGGCGGGCCAGGAGGATGTGCTCACGGGTCTGAGGCATCGGGCCGTCGTCCGCACCGACCACCAGGATCGCACCGTCCATCTGGGCAGCGCCGGTGATCATGTTCTTGATGTAGTCCGCGTGGCCGGGGCAGTCCACGTGCGCATAGTGCCGCGTGTCCGACTCGTATTCCACGTGCGACGTGGCGATCGTCAGAATCTTGGTCTCGTCGCGGCGGCCGTGAGCGGCAGACGCCTTGGCCACTTCGTCGTAACTGATGTAAGTGGCCCAGCCCTTCTTGGATGCCACTTTCGTCAGCGCGGAAGTCAGCGTCGTCTTGCCATGGTCCACGTGACCGATGGTCCCCACGTTGACGTGGGGCTTCGTCCTCTTGAACTTTTCCTTCGCCATCTCCTCTCCTCCTTCTTAGGCAGCGCCAGGGAGCTGTAACACTGCTTTGTCACCAAACCAAACAAGCCACGGAGCCTACGATCGGGATTGAACCGATGACCTCATCCTTACCAAGGATGTGCTCTACCATCTGAGCTACGTAGGCCTGAATGTCAAATCCTGCCAGGGGGAGCCGGACCGTCGCTCCGAACTATCCCCTTCGAGCGGGAGACGGGGGTCGAACCCGCGGCCCTCAGCTTGGAAGGCTGATGCTCTACCAACTGAGCTACTCCCGCAATTGTCAGTGGCGAGGGGAGGGTTCGAACCTCCGAAGCCGTACGGCAACAGATTTACAGTCTGCCCCCTTTGACCGCTCGGGAACCTCGCCATTGAGCCCGCCCAACGGAGCTGGCGGGGGGATTTGAACCCCCAACCCTCTGATTACAAATCAGATGCTCTGCCGTTGAGCTACGCCAGCGCAAATTGTCAAAGACGCCGGGCCCCGCCAATGCCATCCTCTGAGCACAGAGAGGCACTGCAGGCTGGACGCTTGTACACGCCGGCGGTCCGGGTGTCAAGAAGTTTTTTCGCCCTGATCCAGGGATATTCGTTGCGGGCTGGCTGGTCCGCCCTACTCGAGGTGGAAATCGATTCCCGATACCGGCTCGCCTGCCACCAGCACGATCGGATCGGGATAGAGCTGAGCTACTTCGATCTCCATGTCCGCGTCCAGATCGAGGAGCGCTGCGATCCAGTACGTGCCGGGCTGGTTCTTGAGGTCGATACCATAATCGTTGGGGAAGCCGGGGTTCTTACATACCAGCGCTCCCTGTGGAGGGGCGAGCGGACCGGACGGCTTCTCAGTTCCCTCGAAGTAGTGGATCTGGAGGGTCCATTTCTCGGGCAATGTCCCCGGGTAGTACACCGTCCCGCTGATGTCGCTGGACTTGGCGCTGCCCCCGCAGGAGTGGCTGAGCGTGACCTCGCCGACCTCATCGGCACCAGCCCCCTCATCCGGCTCGACCGTGTCGTTCTCCACCTCGTCGGCCGGACCAGGGATCTCCGGAGAAGGTCCATCGGTCGTCTCCGAGTCCCCTCCATTGGTTTCCAAGAGGAGATCGCCCACCTCGGCCGCGCCATCCGGCAGATCAGCGACCTCAATGGCCGTTTCACCCTGGCCTTCCTGGACTTCGGAACCAGCGTCCGCTGTTCCGCAGCCTGCAAGAGCCGCGGCGCTCAGAAGTAGCAGATTGCAGACGCGACGCCCTGTCCTGTCGCCCGCTTTCATCATGCACCTCCGTCTCATCAGTCGACCTATCGTAAATAGATGCCGCCATTTAGTTGTGTCGTCCAACTGGCTTCATTCTAGGCGAGTGAGAATCCTTTGCAAGTACTTCTTTCATAGCCGTTCCCCCCCCTGAAGGAGACCAGTGGCCCGACATCGGGTGGGAGAGCGGGAGGGATGTCGATATCGTAATCGATTACGACTACGATGCCTATGCCGATATCGATGCCGAGGGGAGAAGACCAAGAAAGGCGGGAGGCCGGCTACGGCACCTGGCGGCTCCACTCGTAGAGCAGGACCGACGAGAACGCGGCAACATTGAGCGACTCGAAGTGGCCGGGAAGGGAGAGAACCTCGTCGCACGCATTGGCAACCGTGGGCCGGATTCCCTTCCCCTCGCTGCCCAGCACGAAGCAGGATTTCTCGGGGAACTTCTCCTCCCAGATCGTGCGCTTTCCGCCCAGTCCCGTCCCGTAGATCCAGAAGCCCTGCTCCTTGAGCTGCTCCAGGGCCCGGGTAAGGTTCGTCACCCGGGCGATCGGGAGCTGGAACGCCGCTCCGGCACTTCGCCGAAGCACCGCCGACGTCACCATGGCCGAGCGGTGCTCCGGGAGGAGCAGCCCCGCCCCGCCGAAGAACCGGACCGTCCGGATGATCGCACCCAGGTTGCCCGGGTCGGTCACTTCGTCGAGAGCGACGAGGAAGAGACGGGGTTGGGGGTTGGGGGTTGGGGGCTCGGGCGGGATTGCGGTGCGGCGAAGCAGCTCCTCCAGCCCCACATATGGGAAGGGCTTGAGGATGGCCAGCGGGAAGCGGGCCTCCTCGCCGGCCATGCGCTGGAGATCGAGCCGGTCTGCTGCCCGCAATGGGATCTTCAGCCGCTGGAGCTGCTCCAGGAACTCGCCCTGGCGCCGGGAATTCCCGTCGACCAGCACTTCCCGCACCAGTCCGGCAGCCGTCCGCGCCACTTCCAGGATGTGGGTTTCGCCCCAGATGGTCAGGTCGTCAGTCATGATCCGGCTTTGGCGTCGCGGACACGCTGGGTCACGATCGCCGCGACCTCGGCGACCTTGACCTTCTCCCGGGCACCGGTGCGGCGGTCCTTGATCTCCGCAAGGCCTTCGGCCAGATCCCGGGCACCCAGCACGATCTGGAAGGGGATTCCGACCAGGTCGGCATCCGCGAACTTCACGCCGGGGCGCTGGTCGCGGTCGTCGAACAGGACGTCCACGCCGGCCGCCTGGAGATCGGCATACAGCTTCTCGGCCGCGGCCGACACATTGGGATCGGTCACCTGGAGCGCCAGGACGGCGGCCTCGAACGGGGCGATCGGAACGGGCCATCGAATGCCCCGATCGTCATGGTTCTGCTCGATTGCCGCGGCCATGATGCGGGTCACGCCGATGCCGTAGCACCCCATGACCATGGGCTTCACTACCCCCTGCTCGTCCTGGAAGATGCACTGCATGGCCTGCGAGTACTTGGTCCCAAGGTAGAAGATGTGCCCCACCTCGATCCCACGGAACAGCGAGTAGGTACCCACGGCGCAATTCGGGCAGGGATCGCCTTCCAGCGCGTTACGCACGTCGAGGTACTTCTCGACCTGGAAGTCCCGCCCCGGCACCACGTGCCGGAAGTGGTAGTAGTCCCGGTTGGCCCCCACGACGATGTCGGCAAGCCCCTGGACGGCCAGGTCCGCGACGATCCGGGTCTTGCCTCCGCCGGCCTTCTCCTTGAGGCCGACTGGACCGGCAAAGCCGACGATCGCTCCGGTCACCTTCTCGACGGTGGCATCATCGGCAAGCTCGACCGAGGTGGCCCCGAGCGCCCGACGAAGCTTGACGTCGGACAGGTCGTGATCGCCCCGCAGCAGCACGGCGGTAGGCTCGCCGTCGGCCACGCAGATGAGCGTCTTGACCACCTGGCAGGTCTTGACGCCGAGGAAGGCGGCCACGTCCTCCACGCTCTTCTGGTCGGGCGTATGAACCGGCTCGAAGGGAGAGACTCCCGTGGCATCGGCAGGGGCTTGTGCGCCGACGGTGGCGCGGATCGCGGCCAGCTCCTGGTTGACCGTGTGGTCGCACTTGCCACAGCGAAGGACGTAGTCCTCGCCGGTCTCGGCCACGACCTGGAACTCGTGCGACATGCTGCCGCCGATGTTCCCGGTATCGGCCTCGACGACCCGGAAGTCCAGCCCGCAGCGCCGGAAGATGGCGCAGTAGGCCTCGTACATGGCCTGGTAGGACTTCTTGGCGCCGTCCGAGTCGGCATCGAACGAGTAGGCATCCTTCATGATGAACTCGCGGCCGCGAAGGAGACCGCCCCGGGGCTTGATCTCATCCCGGAACTTGGCCTGGATCTGGTACATGTTGACCGGCAGCTCGCGGTAGGAGCGCAAGTCTCGACGGGCCAGATCGGTAATGACCTCTTCGTGGGTCGGCCCGATGCAGAATTCCCGCTTGTGGCGGTCGATCACCCGCAGCAGCTCGGGGCCGTAATGCTGCCAGCGGCCCGATTCCTGCCAGAGCTCTGCAGGCTGGACTGCGGGCATGAGCACCTCGAGGGCGCCCTTGCGGTTCATCTCGTCCCGCACGATGTTGCTGACCTTGTGCAGCACCTTGACCCCCAGCGGCAGGAAGTCATAGATGCCGGCGGCCAGCTGGCGGATATACCCCCCGCGCAGCAGGAAGGTGTGGCTGACGAGCTCGGCCTCTTTCGGGGCCTCCTTCAACGTAGGCATGTGGTAGCGAGATACTCTCATGGCATTCCCGATGGATAAAGGTTTCAGAAGGGAAGGCTATTGTTCTTCGACGGACGTGGACACGACCAGTCCGCTGACCGAAGAGTAGTCGTAGATCTTGTGCAGACCGCGGATGAGCTCAAGGAGGCTTGCGTACTTCTGCAGCTTGCCGGCACCGGTCTTGTAGTCGGCCTGAAGGTCTTCGAGGGTCTCGAAGCTGTTGAGCACTTCGTTGGCCTTGTTGACCAGGTAGTATGCGGTGTCGAACGTGTTCTCGTCACCCAGCTTGAACGCGACGTAGGTCTTGCCGGTCATGGGGTCGGTGAACTCGGCCTTGACCGCGTCGGCCGGCAGGTCCACGGCATCCTCGTGCCCCTTGAGGTAGATCCTCGTAGTATCCATGAAGCGGCGGTCGTAGTCGTTGATCATGAGCGACATGCCAAAGTAGGCCGCCAGCATGGGGATACGGAACCAGGTGGTGGGGAAGCTGTAGTCCACTTCCTCGGGGTAGAGGTACTTGCCGTCCTTGCAGAAGCCCGGGTCGTTCATGTTCGACAGGTCCCGGAGGCGCAGGTAGCTCGGGTTGCCGTTGGCATCCTCGACCACGCAGGCCGCGTAGTTCGCCTCCCGCTGGGTCGTGATGCCGCCCAGGAGGTTGATCATGCGGTCCGGGAAGAAGGTGAAGTAGCTGATGAGGTACTTCCGGACATCGGGGGACTCGTCGATGGCCAGGAAGTTGGTGGTCGGGTCGCACAGGGTCATGAAGGCGTTGAGGCGGTCGTAGATCGCCCCACCCGACGTGTATGCCACTTCGTCCGCGTTCAGCATGATGCCGCCGTACATGGGACGGGCAGCGAACTTGCCATAGTCTTCTTCCAGCACGAAGGTCTTGGTCAGACCGGTGGCAAAGGCGGTGTCCTTCTCGTAGCGGTCGGTCAAGGGGTTGTAGCCGAACGGGTAGTTGTACCCGCCGACCCCGTCGCCGGCCGGAATGGCGAACGTGTTGACCAGAGTGTTGAACGATTCCTGTGCTGCCACGGCACCGGAGAGGCCGCCGTTCATGTCGAGCTCCCACGGCGTGCCGAACTTCTTCTCCCAGTATCCATTCTGGTTGAAACGGATGTAGTTGACGGCCCACCACTGGAACTGGTGCTTCATGCGGCTGAACGCCCACAGGATGCGCCGCGAGTACTGGTCGGGATAGTAGGTCAGCCGGCTACGCCAGTATCCCCACACCGGCCAGTACCACCAGTAGTCGTCCACGGTGTTGCGCACGATCTCGTACGGGTCGACGCCCTGGTCCCACACGTCGCAGTAAGGCGTGCGGCCGATGTACTCGTCGGAGCAGAACCGGAACGGAACCTCGACCTTGTCGGGCGGAGAGCAGTAGGAGGCGCCGAGCTGCGTGCGGCACTCGGTGCACCCGGCACATCCGGCGTCCGCACCACAGTCTGCGTCGCTGGCGCACTTCTTGCCGACGAGCGAGGCAAACTCCACGTCCTGGCGCTCATAGACCTTGGTCGGTCCGCCCAGCACGTTGGGGATCTGGGTGTAGTGGATCCGCTTGAACAGCTCCTCCAGGCGGTTGGGCTCATCGAGCACGGCCACCTGCGTGTCAGTCCCCTCGGGGTTCTCGAGGTAGGGCTCCCACGTCTTGAGCTCCGGCTTCTCCTTGAACACGGAGACGAGCTTGCCGTAGCCGAACTTGATAGCGGCTTCGTCATACAGGCCGATTCCGTGCCACAGGTCGTTGAACTTGGCACCGTAGTCCATGATCGACGAGTACTGCAGCATCCGCATGGAGTTGCTCTTCTGGAGGTCGGTCTCTCCGTTGAAGAGGTCGACCGGCAGCCAGGACTTGCCATCCGCGGCCAGGGCCACCTTGTGCTCCCAGTACTCCTGGGGGAAGTTCATGGCATCGGTCGAGGCCTCGAAGTTGTGGCGCAGGCCGAGCGTGTGGCCGATTTCGTGCGTCGCAACCGACAGGTAGATGCGCTCGCGGAACTCCTGGACCATCTCGGTGCGGATCTTCTGTTCGATATCACGAACGAACAGCTGGGTCTTGGCAACGAGCGGGTCCTTGGTATCGCTGAACCATGCCGACGGCATCCAGTGCTCGAGCTGGTTGCGAAGCTCGGTGTACTGGATCTTGTGGGACACCTGCTGGGCAAGCTTGGCCGCGGTGCAGGTGTTGACCCAGTAGTATCCTTCCACCCCGCCCTGCGACACGAACGTGCAGGTATCGCCGGCCGCCGGGAACTTCGGGTTGTACTCCCGCCACAGGTACAGCTTGGGCGCCTCTTCCTCCGTGCGGATCTGCCCTTCCTGCTCCTTGGTGCACGCGTCCTTGACCACGTTGAAGTCGGCCAGGTTGAAGGCGAGCTCCTCGCCGTTGCGGATCCCGTCAAACGCGGCCGAGCAGAGCTGCTGGTCGAACCGGTCGACCCACTCCTTGGCCAGGCCGATGATGGCCGCGTCGGTGAACTCGTCGTGGTAGAGGCAGCCGCCCTCGGAATGGGACTGGATGAGGTGGCGCTCCTTCTCCACGCCGCGGTTGTTGGCCCAGTTGCGCAGTGCCATGCGCTCGTAGTCCTTGTCGTTGAGCTCGGCGCTCACCAGCGCAGCGGGATCCCGCATGAGGATGCGGACCGCGTCGAAGATCATGGCCTTGTCCAGCTCGGGGTTCTGCTTGAGCATGCTCATCCGCATGAACGCCCAGTCCTGCTCCGTCTTCTGGATGCCGAAGTTGGTGAGCCAGTCGTGTGCACTCGGCTCGACCATTCCGGCGACCATGGCCTTGGCCTCGGCGATGCTGGACGGGGCCGGGTTGTGGCCGACCGCGATCAGCGCCGGGGTGTTCTTCTGGGAAATGTCGATGCCCATGGCGAACGAGGCCGGGTCGACGTAGCCGGCCATCAGCTCGACGAGGTCGGCAGCCCGGTTGGCCTGCAGGTTGACGCCTGCGTCGTACACGTAGGCATTGGCCGACAGGATCTTGCCCGTCAGGGGATCCGCGGACGAGGGACCGTAGCCCAGAAGACCGTTGGATGCGGGCGGAACCACCGAGAAGAGGTAGCTGTAACGGATGTCGCCGACCATCTTCACGTAGTCCATGTCCTTGCAGTAGTCGGACTCGAACTGGGCAACAGCCTGCCCGGCAGCCAGGGCTGCCTGGGCAGTCGTGTTGTTGTTCTCGCACAGGATGAACATGCCCTCGGCGGGCACTGCCTCCTTGCCCTTGTAGAACTCGACGACCTGGTTGAACGGGCGGGCCCAGTCCTTGGCAAGCTGGTTGGCAGCCGGGACGAGGTCACGCGGGAAGTCCTCGGACAGGTAGTACACGATCGGGACCGGGTTGGCCTGGGAGTAGTCCGGAGTGCCATCGGCCTTGACCGGGTGCTTGTCCCAGATGTCCCAGCGCTGGATGTGCCGGATCACGCCCGTGTACGTGGTCTCGTACTGCTCGTCGTAGAACTGGCGCTCCTGCCGGAAGTAGCCGAACTTGTCCATGACGTGGTCGTCGTACTGGACCGGGGCGTAGTCGTCATCCGGGTTGACCTTCATGAAGGCCGTCCGGACCTTGATCTCTTCCGAGTTGCACTCGAAAACGCCGCCCAGGTAGAACGGATAGAACACGCAGATGGGGATGTCCTGGCCCCAGTACTCGTAGAAGGCCTTGGGGGCGCTCAGGATGTGCCGGCTGACGTAGTCGAAGTAGGTCGGGACTTCCGCCTCGTTGCGGAAGATCCGGAACTGCTCCTCCTCGGGAGCGGCCTCTCCTTCGAAGCTCGAGATCACGATGTCCTGGGTGACCATGAGGTCTTCCATCTGGGCCTTGATGATGGAGGACAGGCTGAACTCGAAGTTCACGACCTGGGACTCGGACCAGTTGACCCGCATGAACTCACGCTCGTACCAGTAGCGGTCCGAGCCGTTTTCCTCGAGCACGTTGGTGGGCTCGCCGGTCCCCGGGTTGTAGTCGTACTTCAAGTCGAAGTGGTCCGCGATGGGGTACACGGCCAGCGGAGACCCCTTGAAGATGTAGCGCGTCGGGCGCACGCACACGGCGTTCGCATGCGTACGGTCGGCAGCGGCCACGCTGGCTTCGTGTCCGCAGTAGGCCATCCCGCTTCCGGTCTGGGCCTGGCAGAACTCGTGCATCGTCCCGCCTTCCGCCTTCTGGCCTGCGCACGCGACGTTCTTGCCGTCCTTGCCGGGCATGACGTTGCCTTCGGCAAACTTCATCCCGCGGGCCTGGTAGGGGTTGGGGGTGTACTGCTTGGAATCCTCGGCCAGCCAGGCCAGATAGGGCACGTCCGTATCGGCCTTGAGCCCGATGGACTGGCTGAACTGCGAGAACTCGTAGGTCCGGTAGAAGTTGAGCGCTCCTTCCTGGATCTCGAAGGTGCCCCGCTCGAGCTTGCCCTGGTCACCCACGAAGGTGAACGTGGCCGCATACGGCGCATCCGACGTGGTCCGCTGGAAGTACCACTCCCCTTCCAGGTCCTTCTTGGCGATGTAGTTCGCCTGGGTCCGGTCGATCTCGCCCACCTGCTGTGCGCAGCCGGCCACGAGGGCCAGGGACACGAGGAGGGCCACCTTGAACATCCTGAAGCCGTTGTGCATGGTAGTCTTCATGGTTTCCTCCTGTCCCTCCTAGAACTGGATATAGCCGTACAGCTCGTTGAACGTGTAGATCATGTCGAGCACCTCCCGGATGTCGTTGAGGCGCTTGGCCAGTGCCTGCTTGACAACATCGTCGGTGGCTGCTTCCCACTCGGCCTTGAGCTCGTTGGCCTGCTGGAGCAGCTCGTACGCAGCGTTGATCCGCTCGGGATCGTAGTTGGTGGTCCGGGCCACGTAGGTCTTCTTGGTCCACGGATCGGCGAACTCGATGACGTCGACTTGCCAGTCGGCCTCTTCTCCCTCGCCCAGAGCCTCGACGCACACGCCGTCCTTCCAGACCTTGCACACGTCCCAGCAGCTTCCGTTGCCCTTGAGGCACAGCGAGAAGGAATCCACGAATCCGGGGTCGAACCCGGACGGCATGAATGCGAACCCGTACATGCCGACATAGGCCTTCATGGCCAGAGTCTCGAGGCTGGTCTCGACGCGAGGCAGCCCCGCCCCTTCCCACGCCCGCAGCGGGTCGGTGAACTGCATCTTCCCGTCCTCGACGTAGGGGGCATACCGGGACATGTCGCCGGTGATGAAGCCGGCCAGCAAGTTGGTGAGCTGCGTGTAGTACACGGTGTTGAAGCCGATGCTCGACCCGACGCCCACGTCGACCTGCTCGCCCATGTAGTCGCCCATGAAGTAGCCCATGGCGTAGGTCATGGTGCCCAGGGCGGCCAGCTTCTCCCAGAAGGAGCCGATGAACGCCGCATGGTCGAAGTAGTAGTAGCCGGCATCCTTCCAGAACGTGGTGTAGGGGAACTTGCCCGGCCCGATGGGCACGTCGAGCTGGCTCCCGTCACGTCCCGGCTCGAGGTCGAAGTTGGCGAGACGCTCGGTCGGGAGCCCCTCATCCACCACCTTGTACGAGCCCGGCTTCACGGTGAACAGCAGGATGGACAGCTTCTTGAGAGCATCCTCGGCCCAACGGTCCCAGCGGGCCATCCACTGGGAGTTGCCGTACAGGATCGGCATGAAGCTCGGGTAGGCACGCCAGGAGAACCGGAACATGGCACCGAACCGCCCCGAATCCTCGAGCGGCGGCATCCACCGGTCCCGGATGCGCATGAAGTAGCCCAGGGGGTTGGCCCCGCGGAACGCACCCCAGCGCTCCCGCTTGAACGCGTCGAACACGTAGTATTCCATCAGCTTGTTCCAGGAGTGATCCATGATCTCCCCGAGGTCCGCACCGATGTCGAACGTGTAGGTCCCGAGCGACCCGACCCACATGTCCGTCTGCATGACCCACGGCACCAGCCGGTAGGACAGGTCGTACAGGCCGCGGTCCTCGCTCAGCAGCATGGTCTTCTCGTTGTAGGCCTTGCGGAACGGAACCGGGACGCGCTCCTTGTTCTCCTTCACCCCGAGGAAGTCCTCCAGGTAGAAGAAGGGCGACCACCAGTAGAAGTCGGGCCAGAACTCGGAATCCATGAAGGCCCCGGACCAGCCGAACTTGTCACCCCACAGCTCGCCGACGTCCTCCATCTCCTCGTACATCCGGTCCGTGTCCACGTACGCGTCGGCCAGCTCGGCATAGCCGAACCGGATCGCGGCGCGGTCGTGCTTGCCGATGCCGTGGATGTCGAAGTTGATCGTTCCGCCGTAGTCCATGAGGGTCGAGTAGGTGTACTCGGACCGCCCCTGGAGGATCTCGGATTCAGTCTGCCCCGGACGGACGTTGAAGCCCTTGATCGGGGCGTATTCCTCTTTGTAGTACACGGTGAAGACCTGGGCGCAGGTGTTCTCCGCACCCTTCGGGTCGCAGCTTCGGCTGCCGTCCAGGGCGCACTGGCCCTTCCCGTTCTTCTCCACGCAGTAGTCGCCCGAGAGGCAGACGCCGTCGGTCTCGAACGTGCCGGTCGGGCAGACGCCGAGGGCATCGACGGTGGCGAGGATCTCGCACTTGCCGAACTTCTCTTCAGCCTTGATGCGGCAGCGGGCGGTCCCCAGCTCGGTGCAGTCGGCATCCGTGGTGCAATCCTTGTACTGCTTGCGGATCCCCCAGCACCAGCCCTGCGGCTCCATGTGCTCGTTCACGCAGGCCTTGACCGGGCCTTCCTCGCCCTCGACTGCCACTTCCGTGCACACCGTGCCGGGCATGCAGTCCTTGTCGTCGGAGCAGAGCAGCTTGCAGGTGTCCCCGTGGAAGCAGCCGTTGTTGCCCTCGAGGGTGCAGGTGCGGTAGTCCTGCTCACGGATGTCGTAGTACTTGTCATTGTAGTTGAAGATGTCGGTGGAGGCGGCCATGTTGTGGCGCAGGCCCACGGTGTGCCCGATCTCGTGCTCGAGCACGCCGTCCAGCATCCGCTTGGTAATCTCCCACACCTGGCACTCGTCCTCGCTGCCGCCGTAGAACTCCTGGCTCTTCGGGTCCTTGCAGAACTCCTGGACGGACAGGGCGGTGGCATAGACATTGGGTTCCGCCATCTCCTGGGCGTAGTAGCAGCCGTGCTCGGCCAGGAGGGTGAGGCGGTCACGCTCTTTCTGGATCCGGTCCGGAGAGGCCCAGGACAGGGGCGAGAGGTCCTTCATGTCCTCGGGGGAAAGCAGCATCCCTTCCAGGCTGCCGCCGGCCGCGATCTGCTTGACCTCTTCCGTGATCATGAGGTTCTCGAGCCAGCTCCCCTTGACCTTGCCGAAGCGGGCCAGGAGCTGCTCCTGGCTCATCGACGGGGGCAGCGCATTGAGCGCGGCGACCATGGTCTCCTTGGGGTGGTTCATCATGTGGATGAACTCGGGATCCTTCTTGAGGGCATCGAAATCGGCCTGCTCCTGGGCCGTCATCCAGAAGCGGTGAACCGGCGGGCGGACGTTCTTGATCCGCTCGACGCGGTTCTTGATCGCGTCTTTCCCGGGCAGCGGGGCAAACAGGCTCTCGTAGGCCGAGGGGTTGCCCTTGGCCTGGATGTACTGGGCGATGTAGTCGCCCGACATGATGTTGCCCTTGGTCAGCTTGCCCTTGGCCGCATCGAGCAGGTCCTTGGCATACTGGCCGTAGCTGATCATGGGAGCGCCGTAGATGTTGGCGATACCGTAGTAGATCTCGCCGGTATCCGGGTCGGCCGCGCTCGGGCCGTAGCCCAGCGGGGACGCGGTCTGGTCTTCCGAGATCCAGTAGTAGCTGCTGTAGCGGAGGTCGCCGTGCTTCTTCATGTCCTGCGCGCCTTCGACCTCGCCGCAGGGGTTGGCCCACTCGCCGTCCGCCTTCTTGTACCAGTAGCGGCAGTCGTTCATCTGGGCCATGTCGCCCCGCTCCTCCTCGGAGCAGGAGTCGCCGGTGTACACGTTCTCGCACGCGGCGAACATCGGAGGCAGTGCGTCCAGGATTTCCTTGACCCGCTTCATGTCGTCCGCATTCAGCTCAGGCCGCCAGCCGGTGCAGACGCCGGCATCCTGGGCGTGGTCGCGGTAGCAGGTGATCTCGCCGTTGGCGCCGGCCGGGAGAACCACCACGCGGTTGTCCTCCTGGGTGATGTGCGCGTACTTGGTGAACTGGCCGAACCGCACGCCACGGCCCGACAGCGCTGCGGTCACAGAGAAGTCCACCGCTCCCTGGCCGGGAATGGCATGGGCCAGGCGCATTCCGCCACGGATCATGTCCTCGGTGGTCGCAACACCGTTCAGCAGATGGCTGTTGCCGTTCTCGTCGCCGACGAGGGCCAGGGTGTGAACCGACTGGCCGAACATGTGCACGAAGTTCACCTGACCGATCTTGATGCCGTCCTTGGTGACCACGGTGAAATTCCGGGTCATCGGCTGCGGGACCTTCTTGTCGTCCAGCGGGAGGGTCAGCTTGCAGCCCTTGGTCGCGAACAGCTCGTCCTTCTGATAGGGGAAGAGCATGTCCGACCCGTCGGCGTTGAGGCAGACACTCTTGCCGTCCTCGTCCAGGATCTTCACCTCGCCGACGTTCTGGTTCAGGTGGGCCAGCGCAATCCGGGTCTCGCCGGTGCTCAGGCCGCCGATCCAGTCATCCACGCCGCGGCGGAAGTGCTCCACGAACTTGCCCTTCCCGTCATCCTGCTTGACCAGCTCCCGGAGCCAGTACAGGGTAAACGCCCCCTTGTCCATGCGGACCTTGAACTGCTTCTCCCAACCCGTCGGGTTCTTGGGATCGCAGTTGCCGGCGGGGCAGGTGTGGCAGATGCCGGACAGGCAGGCCTGGTCGAGCGGGCACGGGGAGTTCTTGCCGCACAGCACCGGAGCGCCGCAGACGCCGCCGTCGGTGCACTGCTGGTTGGCCTTCTCCGCGGAGGGGACCAGGTAGAGGCAGAGCTTGTCCTTGTCCGCAGCGACCTTCTCGGCCGCCGGATCGCAGTAACGCGGGTGCGTGTCCTGGTACATCGTGTCGAGAATGGCGCCGCTGGTGCAATCCTGGTTCGTCTCGCAGTACTTCACATCGTAGAGCCCCTTCTCGCTGTAGAACTGGGCCCACGCAACTGCGTCCTTGAATGCGGAATCCCACTGGTCGGCGGCCTCATAGGCGGAGTGCATCAGTTCCGCGGGCCAGTCGGGGGAGATCCAGTAACGAATGGTCTTGGGGGCGCGCTCGTGCGGGGGGAGGGAATCCCACGTCACGCAGTGTCCCTTCGAGAACCAGCCGTCCTCCAGCCAGCAGTGGACCTTGCCTTCGTGCAGCCCTTCGCAGTCGACGTCCTGCGTGCAGGCGATCTGCTTGCCCACCTCGTCCAGGACCGGGGTCCCAGTGCGGGAGTTCTTCCACATGTTCCAGCGGTTGATGAGGCTCACCTTGGCGGAGTAAACGAGCCCTTCCTCCTCGTCGTAGCCGTTCCGCTCGGTCAGGAAGAACCCGAAGTTCTCCATGTGCTGCACCTGGTCATACCGGAGCGGCACGTAGTCGGCATTCGGGTCGACCTTGAGGAACGAGTGACGCACCTTGGCCACGGCGCCCACGCAGTCGGTCGGTGCCACCAGGTAGACGCTGCAGGCCTCGGGCGAGCTCGGCTCCAGGTACACCTTGGTCACGATGTTGATGGCCTGCTCGTCCAGCTCGAACCGGTCCGGGTTGTCGGTCTCGTACTCCTGGACGTAATAGTCCACGCCGCTCATGCCGGTCCCCGCCAGGAACATGAGATCCTTGACGTTGTTCGAGGACCAGTCGACCCGGATGTACTCCCGCTCAAACCACTTGTTGTCGGACGTGTCCTCGATGATGACGTTGCCCTGGTCGCCGGTCTGGGAGTTGTACTGCCGGATCACGTCGAAGTGCTTCGAGATCCGGAACGCTGCGATGGGCTGGCCGACGTAAATCTCGATGAACTCGTCGCTCTTGCCCTCGTCCCAGTAGTTCCGGATCTTCTGGGTGTGCCACTTCTTCTCCGACCCCGCCGCGATCAGCTCCGCGGTCGGGTAAACCACCAGGAAGTCTTCCTGGACGTCGAAGATCACCTTGGTCGGCCCGGGAAAGTAAGCCATCTCCCCGTCGAACGTCACCGGCGACGGCACCGGTGCCTCGATGACGGTGGCCGCGTAGTACCAGTACCCCTTCAGGTCCGCCTTGCGGATCTTGTCCGGGCTGGTGCGGTCGATGTCACCCACCTCGGTGGCGCAGGCGCTGACCATCATGAGCAGCCCCAACACCCCAGTCAACCCTTTGAAAGACATGCCCGACTTCATCAGGATCCCCTCCTTGCGAATGCCCATGGCCTAGAAATTCCCGCCCAGACTGACATAGATCGAAGTGTTGTTGCGCCGGTAATCGTCCCAGAAGTTGGCGAACGGGAAGACGAACGACTTGTTGTCCGCAGACTTGGGCGACACCATCGTGGACGTCCCGATGGAGGCGCTGAGGTAGTCGTTGAACTGGTAGCTCAAGTCGAGCACGCCCGACTGCCCGTCCCGGTACCCCCGCCCTCCCCGTGCAAACTCGGATGACAGCTCGTCCTTGTCGTAGGAGGTGTAGGTCCAGGAGTGGTTGAGCGAGTACATGATGCCGAAGGACAGGGCATCCGTGATGTTCCAGCTCGCCATGAGAGAGTTCACCAGGCCGAAGCTGGTGTTGCTGCCGCCCACGGCCACGAGGTCGGTGGTGAGCTGCTCGTTGCCCTGGTAGTGGGCGAGCACCACGTGCTCACCGGCCTTGGACTGGTCGATGACCGGCGAGGTGTACCGGTTGAAGTTCTTGAAGAAAGAAATTCCGTACGCGATGTAGACCGGGCCGATCGCCCGGCCCATGCCGAGGCGGGCGTTGCTCGACAGCAGCAGCGTCCGGTACTGGCTCTGCAGGCTCGTCGGGAGGCCGAACCCGATGCCGCCGTTGACTCCGATGTCGACCACCGGAATCTTGAAGAGCTGTGCGTGCGACAGCCCCAGGCTCAGGTCGGAAATCAGCAGCCGGTTCTTGTAGGTGACCGAGCTCTCGTAGTTTTCCACTACCGACTGCGACACCGTCATGCCGGCGGTCAGTCGCAGCATGGGCGTGATCCGCCAGTACGGCGCAAGCCCCAGGCTCACGTCGTAGGATGCCCGGCGGACATAGGGGTCGTCCACGAACGTCCCGCCTCCGATCTCCTGCGTCAGCGAAACGCCGGCACCGATGGGGAACTTCTCCTTCTTGGCCTCTTCGAGCCGCCGCTCCTGCTCCGAGACCGCGGGAGGCGCACCTGCAGATTCCTGCGCCAGCAACGGCCACGAGGACGCGACGACCAGCCCTGCGAAAACCCAGAGAATCGCCCGTTTCAAAGCCCCCTCCTCTGCGGCGGGCAATTTCGCATAGTCATGCCCCCTGCCGCATGAAACTTCCATCGTTGTACTCAGGTCGAAACGCAAAATCAACTACCTGCCAGGAGAAAAACGCCGGATGCCCGCAGGAGGCGGTCCGGACGGACCCCACCCCCGAAAACTTCGTCATTCTCCACACATCCTACCCCCCGCGCAAGCAAAAAAAGATGGCCCCTGTTTTGAGTTGCCCCCCCCTCGCCATTGTGGTAAGGGAGGGACGCCATGTGTGGCCCTATGGGGGTTTGACCTGACGGAGGCAGTGGACGCAATGGTGAAAATCGTGAGGACCGAGGACGGGCATCAGGGCGGCGATATCAGCCCGGCCGAATTCGAGCAGATGCTTAAGCAGAACCTGGACCCGGAAATCGTTCGCCCCGGCGAAATGGTCTCCGGAAAGGTCGTCTCCATCGGCGACGAATTCGTCTTCGTCGACATCGGAGGCAAGAGCGAGGGCATGATCAACGTTGACGAGTTCGTCAACGCCGAGGGGGAAATCGACATCATGCTCGGCGACGTGGTCGAGGCCACCGTCGTCACGCTGCGGGACGGCGTCCGCCTCTCCCGCAAGCTGCGCAAGGAGCACCAGACCGACAGCGTCCTCCAGGATGCTTTCGAGAACCAGATCCCGGTCGAAGGCAAGGTCGCCGAGGTCCGCAAGGGTGGCTTCGGCGTCGAGCTGGGCAGCGGCTCCAAGGCCTTCTGCCCCATCTCCCAGATCGACAACCATTTCGTGGACAAGGGCGAGGCCTACATCGGCCTCACCTACCACTTCCGCATCATCGAGTTCTCGCAGGAAGGACGCAACATCGTCGTCTCCCGTCGCGTGCTCCTCGAGGAACAGGACAAGGCCCGCGCCCGGGAAACCCGGGAACGCCTCAAGCCCGGCATTCTCATGGACGGCATCGTCAAGCGCATCATGCCGTACGGCGCGTTCGTGGACGTCGGGGGCATGGACGGGCTCGTCCACGTGTCCGAGCTCGCGTGGGACCGCGTCGAGAACCCGGCCGACCACGTCAGCGAGGGACAGGCGGTCAAGGTCAAGGTGCTCGGCTACGACCCGGCCAAAGACAAGCTGTCGCTCAGCATCCGGGAAGCCGGAGTCGACCCGTGGGACGACGTGGAGCTCCGCTTCCCGTCCGGACAGACCGTGTCGGGCACGGTCACCCGCGTCGAGCCGTACGGCGCCTTTGTCCGCATCGCCACCGGCATCGAAGGCCTGGTCCACGTGTCCGACATGACCTGGGCCGGCCGCGTGCGGCATGCCAGCGATGTCGTCAACGTCGGCGATTCCGTCCAGGTCGCGATCCTCAATATCGACCGCGAGCGCAAGCGGATTTCCCTTGGAATGAAGCAGATCCATGCGGACCCGTTTGCCGGAATCGGCGACAAGTACAAGGTCGGCAAGCCGGTGACCGGAACCGTGCAGCGGATCGGCGCAGGGGGTGTCTTCGTCGAGCTCGAGGAAGGAATCGTCGGATTCCTCCCCGGTTCTCTGGCCGGTACGACTCGCGGGGAACCGCTGGTGGCCCAGTACAAGCCGGGCAAGGCCGTCACCCTCACCGTGCGGGAAGTCGATCCCGAGCGGCGCCGGGTCACCCTGGAATCCGCCTCCGGCGAAAGCCAGGAGGAACGTTCCGAGTTCGAGGCCTACATGTCCAAGCAGGGAGTCAACAAGATGGGGAGCTTCGGAGAGCTGCTCCAGAAGGCCCTGGCCGACAAGGACAAGAAGAAATGATCCTTCGCCTCGCGGCGTCCTGCCTCGCCCTCCTCTGGTCCTCCAATCTCCTAGCCATCACCCCGGACGAAGTCCAGTACCGGTCCGACGCCGAAGACCTGTTCTGGTTCGTTGCCGTGACCGACTCCCACATCGGTGCCAGCCTCATGGGAGGCCAGCAGGATACCGAGAACCTGAACTTTGCCACGTCGGAGCTCCTGGACACGGTGCAGCCGCAGTTCCTGGCGCATCTCGGGGACCTCGTCGATGCCACGGGCGGCGGGCTCGTCCCCGTCGGACAGTTCGACGAGGAGTGGAACAACTACAAGGCCATCGTCGATGGCAACGGCATGACCGCGGATTTCTACCACGATCTGCCGGGCAACCACGACCAGTACGGCGACCCCGGCTTGCCCAGGTACCTGGCCAACTCGGTCCAGGGGCGGGCAACCGGCAAGCTCCAGCACTCCTGGACCGTCAAGACCGCACACTCCGACTTCCTCTTCCTCGGCATGCGCACCTGCAACACCGACGGGGCCTTCTGGCCGGCGGACCATGCCGGGCTCGAGTCCGGCGACCTCGAATGGGCCGCCGGCGAGCTCGCCGCCGCCCCCGATACCGACGTGCTCACCGTCCTGGGGCACCACCCCGTCTCCAACTTCGAGTCGGGCAAAAACGAGTTCCGGGACTTTCTCGAGCAGGAGGGGGCATCGGCATACCTCTTCGGCCACACGCATGACTACTCGATGAAGTGGCAGGACCAGACGCTCCACGTCAACCTCGCATCGCTGGGAAAGTCCAAGCAGCTCCAGGTCGGCCTCTTCGCCTTCGACGGACGGGGACTGTCGGCTCGCGCCTTCGACATCGGCCAATGGCCCATGCTCCTCGTGACCGCCCCGCTTCATGCCGGGCTCGCCGGAAACCACAAGCACGACTACAAGATCCCGGACTACATGACCCAGGCCCCCATCCGGGCAATCGCCTTCCATCCCGACGGAATCGACTCGGTGACCGCCGTGCTCGATTCCACGACGGAGATCGCAATGGTCCCTGTTGCGGACCACGTCTGGCAGGGGTACTTCGATGCCTCGGTCCTGGACCTGTACCCGCACGAGATCGTCGTGACGGCCGCCCATGGAGACCAGAAGGACAGCCAGATGATCGAGTTCTACACCGCTCACGTGGAGAAGCCCGAGGTGGTGGAGGGCGAAGTCGGTTACGATTGCGATTACGATTGCGATGCCGATGCCGATGCCGACCCCGATGCCTTGGGGGAGGAAAGCGGAAGCCCCGAAGAGGCCGAAGACCTTGGAGGTGAGCCGGGGACCGGAGAGATTGGGACTGTCGAAGGGGGAACAGGATCGGACAGTATGAGCGACGCCGGAGCCGGAGATGGGCTCGAGTGGGATTCTGCAGTCGGCGGCGAGGGCCTCCTGGCCGACGGCGAAGAGGCCGCCCCATCCCCCCCCGGAGTGACCGGCATCATCAAGGCAAAGAAGTCGGGAGGGTGCGCTGCGGGGGTTCCGGCAACGGCCCCCCCGGTGCTGCTCCTGTTCGTCGCATTCGTCGGCCTGGCCCGATGCCTGGGCCGGCTCGCACGGCGACCGTAGCACCATCGGCACATCCGCATCCCTCGCCGACGGCACATCCGCATCCCTCGCCGACGGCACATCCACATCCCTCGCCGACGGCACATCCGCATCCCGCGCCGACGGCACATCCGCATCCCGCGCCGACGGCACATCCGCATCCCTCGCCGACGGCACATCCGCATCCCGCGCCGACGGCACATCCGCATCCCGCGCCGACGGCACATCCGGCGCATCGAACCCGGGGATGCACCCCGGGCTATCAACGTATCGCCCCCGTTGGGGGCTGGATCGGTTTCGGCCGATCCGGCAGGAGAGGTTGGATCCACCGGCGACGCTCTGGCACAATCAATCCCCCGGATGGGGCGCACGTTGATAGCCCAGGGTGTAGCCCGGCCACCTGTGGCCGGTGCGGAACCCTGGGATCGGATGGTGCCCCACATCGGATGCCCACGGACACGTCCCCACGGCCCATGCCATTCCACGGCCGATGGAGAGCTACCCCCCCAGGTCGCGCAGCTTTTCGAACAGGGTCTTGTGGTCTTCCGTGAGAGGATCCGGCAGGAGTACGTGGAGCACGACGTGGAGGTCACCCCGGGGGGAACCCTTGCGAGGCAACCCCTGCTCCCGGATGCGCAGGCGCGCCCGGTTGGGGGTCCCCTCCCTTACCTTGAGACGACGCCGGGTTCCGTCCGCGGTCGGAACCTCCACCGTCCCCCCCAGGACCAGAGTCGTGAGGGGCACATCGATCTCGGTGACCAGGTCGTCCCCTTCGATCCGGAAGAGCGGATGCGGGGCCACCCGGATTCGCAGCAGCAGGTCGCCGGCCGGCATGCCGCCCCCGCCGGGGCTCCCCTTCCCGGCCAACCGAAGCTTCTGGCCGTCGCGAACGCCGGGGGGGATGGTGATCTCGAGTCCCTGGGAGGCTCCCCCTCCTCCCAGGTTGACCCGGCGCTTTCCGCCGGTCACGGCCTCGTCCAGGGTGATGGTGAGCTCCGCCTCGGCGTCCTTCCCCCCCTGCGGGCCGAAGGGTCCGCCGCCCGAGAACGGATTGCCTTCGAAACCGCCCCCCTGAGCTCCGCCGAAGGGATTGGCCCCGGCAAACGGGTTCCCCTCGGTCCCGGCCCCGTCACCGAAGGGATTTCCCCGGAACTGGCCGCCGAACGGATTGCCCCCGAACGAGAACGTCTGGAAGTCCGGGCCGGCCGACCGGCCGCCCCGGCGCTTGCCCCCGCCCGACTTCCGCCCTCCTCCGAATCCGAAGATCCGGGAGAGGATGTCCTCCCCTCCGCCCCCCATTCCGCCGAACAGGTCGTTGAACACGGACTGGAAGTCGAAGTTGCGGAAGATGTCCTCCTGGCTGAAGCGCTGAGAGAATCCTTCCGCTCCGAACGTGTCGTACTGCTTCTTCTTCTCCGGGTCCGAGAGGACGGCGTAGGCCTCGTTGATCTCCTTGAACCTGGCCTCCGCTCCGGAATCCTTGTTCACGTCGGGATGGAACTTCTTGGCCAGATCCCGGAAGGCCTTCTTGATCTGGTCCTGAGTCGCGCCGCGCTCGAGCCCCAGGATCTTGTAGTAGTCCCTCATCTGACACCCTCGCCGGCGCCCCGCGTGCCATCCGTCATTCCCCGGGGCCGGCTCCTTCCCCCGCTGTCAATATATGCCACCCTTCTCTCAGCGCAAGGTCGGCAGCGATGGTGGCATCAGGAGAGCACTGCCGGATTGACAATAGTCGATGGTCGATGAGCGATGGTCGCCGATGCCACGAACGAGCCGAGGCCGCCCGCCCGGAAGAGCATGGTCTGCCGGAATCGGAATCGGCATCGCAATGGACATCGCCATCGCAATCGCCCTTCCCGCCGGCTCTATTTTCTCTCCAGGTCGACGATCCGGGCTTCGAGCTCGCGGATCTTCCTTTCCAGGGTGATCAGGCGGTCGGAGATGGTGGGCTCGACGTCCTTCTGGGCCGCACCGAGGATGGGGAACCCGATGAGCTGCTTGAACCGGTCGTCCACCGCCTTGGTCAGCTCGTCGAGGGCCGACTGGGTGGCCTGGCTGACTCCTGCCACGACGTGACGGGCGTCTTCTCCCATCTTCTCGACCTTGCGTTCGGCCTGCTCCTTGATGCTGGCCATCTTCTTCTCGGCTTCGTCGGCCAGGGCAGTGACGTTGGCAAACTTCTTGTGCAGGATTTCGCCGCTGCTGCGGACGATCCCCTTCAAGGTGGACAGGGGGAGATTGCTCCGGTTGAGCTTCTCCTGCTCGTACAGGATCTGAGCCAGGGTCACGGACGTGATGTCTTCCCCGGTCTTGTTGTCGAGGATCTGGACCTCGTCGCCCGCCTGGAGGAACTCGGCCACCTCCTGGAGGGTGACGTAACGGCTCTCCTTCAGGTCGTAGAGCTTGCGGTTGCTGTAGCGCTTGATGATGCGGCCTTCGCTCATTTCTCAACCTTCTTGGCCTGGGGTTTTTGCGGCTCCTTCGAGCCCGGCTCGACCAGCTCCTGGGAGTAGGTCGACTCCATGACTTCGTCGAACTTCTGGGAACGTCCCTTGCTGCGGACCTCGAACGCCTGGCTGGATACGGCTGCCATGGCCGACTTGACGATCACTCCCCGCTCGATGTCGATGACCGCCACCCCACTCCCCTGCCCCTTTCCCACGGTCTTGCCGCTCATCCCCGGAGCCGTCACGTCCCCGTCGATCACGAATCGGCTGTCCGTTTCCACCACGGCACAACGGGCGCAATGTCCGTCGAGCTTCGTGAGCCCCACGAGCTTGGACTGGATGGTGAACCGGATCCGGTTGACGGTCTTGCGACGGTCAACCTTGGTCTCACGGTTTGCCTGCCACGTGTCTCCCGGCTTGACCGGGTGGTCGGGAAGCTCGATGACGGCATCTCGGACGAGCTGCTCGAGGACGTCCTTCATTCCGGACCAGCGGTCGGCCCCCTCACCTTCGAGGACGAACTGATCGACCTTGCCCGTAGCGGTGGTGTGGAGGCGGAAATGCGCCTTTTCGATGGCATCCCGCAGCGATGCCATGGCCGAATCCATCTCCTTGTCCTTCGACTTCCCGCTCGGTTTGATTTCGAGGTCCCGGATGCGCAGGTTGACGGCCCACGCCTGGCGGTCGCCGCCCTCGACCAGGGTCCGCTCCAGGATGAACGACTGCTCCATTCCCATGGCCACCGTCTTGCCGCCCGGATGCTGCGTGCTCACCTGTTGCAGGCGCACGGCATAGTCGGCCCTTTCGACCGGCGCATAGAGGAGGGAGACCGGCTCCCCAACCCCGGCCTCGATCTTCAGCTCGGACAGGAGAGCGGGCGGCTTGACCGCAGGCAGCGTCGGCTCGGCAAGCGGCCCCGACTGCCCGGCAGGCTCCTCCCCGGCCTTTGCGGGAACCGCATCGGTCCCTCCGGATTCCTGCTTGCACGCAGGTGAGAGGATCACGGTGGCCAGAAGCAGGGCCGGAAACCAGAGCGCCTTGTCCATGAGCGGCCTCCCGGCGTCGACTGAGGCGAGAAATCACCACAGATGGCGCACAATGTCAACGGGAAAGGAGGGGGGGCAGCCGGCAGAGGCGACCGTCCGGGTCATTCCGTCAAGTCGCCCTCGATCGCAGGGCGGCGCCGGAACGCCAGGTAGAACGGAATGCCCGTGGCCACCAGGAGCAGCCCGAACACGGAGTTCACCATGGGGACCTCGCCCCGCTGGAATGCGGTGATGTCGTTCCAGAGCGTCAGCGCCACGTACACCGTCGCCACGAGCACGAAGATGGCGGGGACGAACGGGTAGCCCCACACCCGGTAGGGACGGGGCGCATCGGGCATGGTCCGTCGCAGGACGAAGATTCCGGCTGCACCGAGCGCATAGAACACCCAGCTCACGAAGATGAGCATGTCGGTCAGGGTGTCGAACGTGCCGCTCAACACGAGCAGGGAGGTCCAGGCCGCCTGGAGCAGCAGGGCATTGCCCGGGGTGCGGAAGACCGGGTGGATGTTGCCGATGGGGCGGAAGAAGCGGCCCCGGTTCGACATGGCGAAGTAGACCCGGGCGCTGGCCAGGATCGTGCCGTTGGCGGTTCCAAACGTCGAGATCATGACGGCAGCGGCCACGAATGCGCTCCCTGCGCTCCCCATGACCGCGTTGGCCATGTCCGCGGCCACGAGCTGCGACCCGGCCATGGCCTCGACCGGCAGCACGTGCAGGTAGGCCAGGTTGGTCAGCACATACACCGCGATGATGATGCCCGTGCCGATGAAGAGGGCCCTGGGGACGGTGCGCTGAGGGTCACGCACCTCGCCGGCCACGTAGGTGATGTTGTTCCACCCGTCGTAGGCCCAGAATGCCCCGGACATGGCCGCTGCAAACGCCAGGATCATGGGAACACCCGAGTGCGAGACCACCTGGGCCACAGGAGCCGGATCGGCTATCCGGGCCGTCAGGAAGAAGCCGGCAGCGACCAGCACCAGGATGGCCACGACCTTGAGCGTCGTGAACGTCACCTGCACCGCGCCGCCGAAGCGCACGCCGAGGTAGTTGACCGTCGTCAGCCCGCACACCAGCAGGATCGTGAGGGCCTTGACCCCGATGTTGGCCAACGGCGTGATGGTGCCCAGCATCGGTACGTTGAGCACCACCGCCTGCTCGATGTCAGGGGGAAACCTCGGCAAGGCAACAAACACCTCGGCGTACTCCGCAAAGATGTAGGAGATCGACGCGATGGACCCCGTCTGGATCACGGCAAACACCGCCCAGCCGTACAGGTATCCGGTAAAATCCCCGAACATGCGCCGGAAGAACTCGTACTGGCCGCCCGTCACCGGGATCATCCCGGCAATCTCGGCATTGGTGAGCGCGCCGAACAGTGTCAACACTCCGGCGACGATCCATACCAACAACAAGAGCTCCCCCGAGCCGAGCTGGGCAGCCATGACGGCCGGCTTCTTGAAGATCCCGGACCCGATGACCGACCCGACTACGATGGCAGTCGTGGTCAGCAATCCCAGGTTGCGGACAAGCGACGGACGGGGGTTCTCCATGGTCGACCAACCTCCTGCTGGGGAAGCGCCGGAATGCCATCGTAGCAGTGGAAGAACGGGGAGTCGAGAAAACGGGTACAGCCGTTACTCTCCTTGACGTTCCCCTTCGAATCCATTAGGTTACGCCACAGGAGGCGGTGTATGGTGCGGCGTCTGGTAGTGGCAGCAGTGTTCGTTCTCGGGGCGGGATGCTCCGGCGAACGGCTCTGCCCGGCGGGTTCCGTGATGCAGGACGGGGCCTGTCGCATCGCTACGCCGGTGGGCGACCTCGACCTCGTGCTGCCGAGCCCGGCCGACGTGAAGACGGATGTCGGGACGGACACGCAGGACGCGTTGCTGACCGATTCGCAGGACACCGCCCCGGGGGATGTGCTGGACATCGGGACGACCGACGCGCAGGACACCGTTCCCGGGGACGCACAGGACGTCGGGGCGACCGACGCGCAGGACACCGTTCCCGGGGACGCACAGGACGTCGGGGCGACCGACGCGCAGGATATCCAGCAGGCGGACGAGCCCTCGGCCGCCGACACGACAACAGACATTGCGGCAGACTGAACCATCGAAGCAGAGAGATCTTGAATGAAGAAAATGATTCTCATCAGCCGGGAAGGGGGAGAGACTCGAGCGTGCCTCCTCGCCTCCGGCCAGCTCGTCAACATCGACGCTGAAGGTACATCCGGGAGCAGCATCATCGGCAACATCTACAAGGGAAAGATCAGCGATATCTCCCGTTCGCTCAACGCTGCGTTCATCGACATCGGCTCTCCCAAGGAGGGCTTCCTGTCCATCAACGACGTGCATCCCGCCATCCTCGAGGGATTCCCGAAGCGGCCGTTCATGTCGGAGATCTTCAGCCGGAACCAGGATGTCCTGGTCCAGGTCGTGCGCGACCCTGTCGGCGAGAAGGGGGCCATGCTCACGACCTGCATCTCCCTGCCCGGACGCTACGTGGTCCTGATGCCTGCGGTGGAGAAGACGGGCATTTCCAAGAAGCTCCCCGAAGACGAGCGCCAGCGGCTGCGGGAGATCATCGAGGAGGTCGAGATCCCCGAGGGGTTCGGCGTCATCGTCCGGACCGCGGGGCAGGACCGCAAGAAGCAGGAGCTGCTTGCCGATCTGGACGAGCTGATCAAGGTGTGGAAGCAGATCGAGGCGGTCTACGGCGAGAGCTCGTCTCCCGCACTGGTCCTCCAGGAGCAGAGCCTGGCCATCCGGTTCCTGCGGGAGTACCTGACCCCGGACGTCAACGAGATTATCGTGGACGACGAGGCGCTGCGCAAGGAGGTCGGTGCCTTCCTCAACGTCGTCATGCCGAAGTACAAGAAGATGCTCAAGCATTACACCGACAGGCTGCCCCTGTTCGTGCGCTACGCCGTCGAGAGCCAGATCGAGAAGATGTTCCTTCGTGATGTACCCCTCCCTTCGGGCGGCCGGATTGTCATCGACAAGACTGAGGCGCTCATCGCGGTCGATGTGAACTCGGCCCGTCACAAGGAGAAGGACATCGAGGAGACGGCGCTTCGCTCGAACATGGAGGCTGCCCAGGAAATCGCCATCCAGTGCAAGCTGCGGGACCTGGGCGGGCTCATCGTCATCGACTTCATCGACATGTACCAGCAGAAGAACCGGAATCTCGTGCAGCAGCACATCAAGGAGTGCTTCAAGGACGACAAGGCCAAGGTATCGTTCGGGAAGATCTCGCAGTTCGGCCTGCTGGAGATGACGCGGCAGAAGCTGCGCTCGGGCCTGGTTTCCAGGGCCACGGAGTCGTGCAGCCGGTGCGGGGGGGTCGGCTACGTGCGGACCATTCCGTCCATGGGCCTGCACGTGCTCAGGCGAATCCGGGAGATGGCGGTTTCCGGGAACGCGGATGCCATCACAGTCAACGCTCCGGTGGAGGTCGCCAACTTCATGCACAACGGGCTTCGCGGGCTGCTCCTGGACCTCGAGCGCCAGCACGGCGTCCGAGTCGTGATCCAGGGCCGGGTCGACCTCATCGAGGAGACCATCGAGGCCACCCGCTCGGAGGTACCTGCCAGGAAGGAGGCCGAGACGACTCGACCGGCACCTGCTCCGTTCGTGGCCGAGGCAGCGCCGGAGGAAGGGCCTGGAGCCGTTCCGGAAGCCCCGGGAGGCGACGCACCGCAGGCAGCGGATTCGACTGCATCTTCGGGCGAAGCCGGCCCGGAGCGGGCAGAGGGTGCGGGGCGTGACCGGCGTCGCCGGGACCGGGGCCGCAAGAAAGGTGACAAGGCCCAGCCCCAGGTCGAAGCGAGCCCGCAGGGCAAGGTCCTCCCGGCGGATGGTGCCGGGAAACCTTCCGGAGGCGACGCTCACGCTGCGCAGCCGGGTGGAGAGAGCCCCGAGGCCGGTTCGAAGGTCGAGGCGGAGGGGGAGTCCAGGGACAAGCCACGAGCACGCCGAGACCGACGGGGTCGGAAGAAGGAAACCACGGAAGAGCGGCCTGTCGGGGCAGAACGTGGCCTCCAGGAGAGTGATTCGGCCCCCATGCCTCAGCGCGTCGAGTCGGCCGTCGGTGCGGCGGAGAGCGGGGCGGTGGGCGTGACGGCGGAGGAGGCAGGTCCCGTGGTCCCGTCTCCGACGGCGGAGGAGGGACTGCCGTCCTCGGAGTCCCGCAGCAAGCGACGTCGGCGACGCAAGCGCAACCGCAACGACTTGCCGATCCAGGGGGAGTTGGCGGATGGCGATTCGGCTCAGACGACCCCGGCAGCGGACGGGAGTGCAGCAGCAGACAAGGCAGCGTACGAGCCGCCCCCTCTGCCCCCCGCTGCCTTCGGTCCTCAGGGCGGGAGAACGGTTGCGGGCGACATCAGCGACGACCGGCTTGCTCGGGACGGCCTGTTGGACACGATTCTCAAGCGGCTTCTCGGCCTCGACCGATGACGGTCGAGCCCATTGGTTGAGGGAGAAGATCCATGGCGGACAACGAAAAGCTGATCCTGGATGCGCTCAAGAAGGCAGGAAAGCCCGTGCGGCCCGGCGATCTCGCTACTGCAACCGGAATTCCGAAGGAAGACGTGACCAAGCTTCTCTCCAAGCTCAAGAAGGGGGGCAAGGTCGCCTCGCCCAAGCCCTGCTTCTACGCTCCAGCGGAGTAGCTCAGCCCGCGGCTGCCGACGACGAGCAGTTCGAGCCCGCTTCTGCTTGCCTGCGGAGTTGGTCGGGCTCGATGCGACAGGGAGGGGGCCATGGCGTCAAGGAGCGGGAGCAGGCTGCTTGCGGTTTCTGAATGCTCGTGGCTGACGGTCGCCGGTGCTCTTGCCATTCTCCTGGCCCCTGTCGAGACCCGGGCCGAGGCCGACTACTCCAAGGATCCGGTCCTCTTCGTGCACGGGTACTTCCTGGGCGATGCCGGGACCTGGAGCTTCCTGAAGAAGCGTCTGGTCGAAGCCGGGTGGCCGGAAGAGTACCTCTTCTCGTTCCAGTTCAACGACGTGTTCGGCTGCAACCCGGAGCACGGCGAGGAGATCGAGGCGCACGCCCAGGAGCTGATGGCCTGGACCGGCAAGGACCGCTTCGACATCGTCTGCCACAGCATGGGATGCGTGGACAGCCGGTGGTGGATTCGCCACATGTGCGGATACGGACGGGTCAACGACTTCGTGTCCATTGCCGGTGCCAACCAGGGGTCCGCTGTGGCCTGCCTCGAGCCGGTATCGTGCGGTGCGGACCAGCTTTGCGTCGGAAGCGACGACGGGGACTGGAAGGACAACCCATTCCTGCTCGAGCTGAACCAGTGCGACATGACGCCGTTCGACCCGATCCGGTACACGGCCATCTGGACGACGTTCGACGAGGTCGTGGTGCCGTCCACGAACTCGACGCTGGACGGTGCGCTCAACATCGAGGTCGAGGCCCTGGTCGGACATGGGCTGATCCTGTCGAACGAAGAGACGGTCGGCTACGTGAGGACCGCTCTCGACGGCGGCGGCAAGAACGACAACGTCCCCCCCGGTCCCCAGCCTTGCGTGGACGTATGCGACGACTTCCCTGTCGAGCCGTCCCCCGAGGCGATCGACGGGCCGGAGCCGATCTTCGCAGACCAGTCCCCCGATGCGCAGGGGCAATCCGACGAGTCCGGGAATGCCGAGCCGGTGGAGCAGGCCGAGCCGGATGCAGCGACGCTGGGCGATGGAGCGGAAGGAACCGGCGGAGACGGGGGGCTGCCTGCCGACTTTTCGGGCAGCGGGGGGAAGGACGGCATCGCACCGGATGGCGGCGCCGGCCCTGACGGCAACAGTGCGAATGATGGGGATGGACTTTCTTCGACGGCCGACGGTCCCCCTCTGCACATCATCCGCCGTTCGGGGGATGGCTGCAGCGCGAGTGGAACGCCCGCCGCCTGGCCCGTGCTGCTCCTGCTGGTGACGGCTCTCCTCTCCGTTGTCGTCCGGCGGACCGTCCGCTGACGAGACGGTCAGACCCGCTCAGACTCCAGGTTCGGAAGGGCTCAGTTACTTCTGTCTGGAAGGATTCTGAAAAACGGGAGGGATGATACTAGTTGGCAGCCGGGGCCGGAGCGGCCTCGGGAGCCGGAGCGGCCTCGGGGGCCGGAGCGGCCTCGGGGGCCGGGGCTTCTTCCGGCATTCCGGCCGGTCCGCCCATCATGCCGCCCATCATCGGGCCGAGGCTGCCCATGATGTCCGCGGGGTTGCCGGAGGCGTCGAACTTGGTCAGCGCCTCATCCAGCCCCTTGAGCATGCCGTCGATCTGGGCCTTGTTCTTGTCGAGCTGGGCCAGGCCTTCGTCGAGGTCCTTGTTGGCCTTCTCGATGACCTTCTTCCAGTCGTCGGCCAGCGGCTTGGGAATCCACTTGCCCTCGACCTTCACGAACGGGACTTCCTGCTTCTCTTCGCCCATGGTGATCACGACCACGGCGTCATTCTCCTTGGTCTCCTTCACTTCGGCCTTGATGCCGTCCAGCATCTTCTTGGCCTCATCGGCCTGCGGCTTGGCGAACGTGTCGGCGGTCTTCCAGCCGAAGTCGGAGAGCTTCTTGCCGTTGTCGGCGAGGAAGCCGGCCACATCGAGCTCCTTCATGGCCTTGCCGTCGTTCAGCTTGCACTCCTTGGCGAGGGCCAGGAACTGCTCGGCGACGTCAAATGCGGCCGGGGGGACCGGCGCGCCCTGGGCGAGCTTGTCCTTGTGCTTCTTGGCAGCGGCAACGGCCTTCTCGAGCGTTCCCCAGATCTTGCCCCACATCTCGGCATCGAGCTTGTCGCCGAACTTCTTGTAGAGAGCCTGGACGTCCTTCTGGTAGGACTCGGGCAGCATGGCGTAAACGGCGATGAAGTTGCCGGCCTTGATCGCTGCGACGGCCTCGGTGACCACCTTATCGGGTGTCTCGGGGACCTTCACCTGCTTGAGAGCATCCTGGCCCTTCTCGGCCGAGCTCTTCTCCTTGCATCCGAACGCCAGCGCCAGAAGCGCCACCATGCACACCGCAATCAGCTTCCTCATCGTCTCCTCCTTGTCTTCGGGCTATTCCGCCCATCAGTTTGCCGATCCAATGATCCAACAGGCCGTCTCTTCTAGCACAGGCGGCACTCGGAGGCAAGCGCTTTTTTGAGCAACGAAGGCGTTGATTTCGGCTTGGGACGATGAGTATAATGCGGCCGGCGTAGGGGAGGGTATGACCATGAGAAGTCTCCTTGGAATGGCGGTGGTTTTCGTTCTGGCGCTTGCCTCGCAACCGGCTCAGGCCCAGTGTGCTGGCGCTTGCGGCGGCGGCTCTGCCGACGGGACCTGCTTCTGCGACGACGCCTGCTTCCAGTACGGTGACTGTTGCGGCGACGTCTGTGACTCGTGCCCTGAGCTCTCGGGCTGCGGGGGCGGTGGGGGCGGGGGAGGGGCCTGCGGCAACGTCACGTATGAAGGGTGCTGCGAAGGCGAGCTCCTGAAGTACTGCGAGGGAGGCCAGCTGAAAACCATCGACTGCAACCAGAATCCGTCCTGCGGCTGGCAGGCGGAGGGCAACTTCTACGACTGCGCCACCTCGGGCGGGCAGGACCCGTCCGGGGCAAGCCCGAAGAGCTGCGGCGGCGGCGGAACCACCCCGATCTGCGGCAACGGGGCATGCGAGGCCGGAGAGAACGCCAACACCTGCCCGGCGGATTGCGGCGGCGGAACCAAGTGCGGAAACGGCATCTGCGAGCAGGGTGAATCGGTCGGCTGCCCGGCGGATTGCGGCGGCGGAACCAAGTGCGGAAACGGCGTCTGCGAGGCCGGAGAGAACTCCACCACCTGTCCTGGTGACTGCGCGTCCCAGCCGTCCGGCTGCGGCGACAAGGAGTGCGGGTTCGACAGCAACGGCAACTCCTGCGGAAGTTGCCCCGCCGGCTTCTTCTGCAATTGGAAGGGGAAGTGCGAGTCCAACGAGCCGTGCACTCCCCAGTGCTCGGGAAAGCAGTGCGGCTCGGACGGGTGCGGGAGCACCTGCGGCACCTGTCCCGGCGGACTGGTCTGCAGTGGCGACGGGCTCTGCGTGAGCCCGTATGCCGGTGAGGATGTGGCCGGCGAAGATGACGTGCCCTGCATCCCCTCCTGCCAGAACAAGGTCTGCGGCAGCGACGGCTGCGGCGGCACCTGCGGTGCGTGCCCCGAGGGATTCGGCTGCAACGACTCGTTCATGTGCGAGGAAGGATTCATCGAGCCCGACCCGGTGGACCCGGAAGACCCCTACGTCTGCCCCGAAGGCCAGACCCTCAAGTTCGGCAAGTGCCTGAACGTGGGTGAGGAAGAGACCAAGAAGTCCGACGGATGCACCGCCGGTGCGCAAGGCAACGCGGCGGCCGTGCTGCTCCTGCTCGGCCTCATCGCTGCCCTGTCGGTTCCCCTCCGCTCCCGCTCCTGACAAGCTCCAGGCATAGCTCCCGCATCGCCGGGTCCGGGTGAAGCCGGGCCCAGTCGTTCAGGTATCGCAAGGCGGGTTCGGTCCCGATGTCGGCCAGTGCCTGGGCAGCGGCCCTCTGGATGCGGTCGTCCGCTGCCTGCGAGCGGCGGACGATCGCAGCGATCCCGCCGGGCCAGCGGGTCTGCCCGAGGGAGACCACGGCAGCAAGCGCCAGCTCGAGATCGGCGGATTCCGCCAGGGGAAGAAGCTCCGGGGCCAGCCGCTCGAAACGGCAATCACCCACCGAGTGTACCGCCTCGAGACGCACGAAGTCGTCCCGGGAGGCCAGATTGCGACGCGACAGCTCCTCGTCACAGGCCGAGAGCTCGCAGCGCAGGGCCAGCCTCCCCACCAGCTCGTCCACCAGCCTGCCGGCAGCCTCGTCCAGGCGGGCCCGGCACGGCGCAGCCTCGGGTGCGGACGCAGCCCCTGAGCACGGGCTTTCCCACGGCAGATCTGCCGAGGAATCCTGCTCCAGGTCCACCGGCCCCATCGAGCCCGGCCCGTGCAGCCGCCCCCCGAACCCGATGAATGCCACCGGAGCATCCTGGGAGAAGCGCAGCGCATACTGGACCGTCAGCTGGAGAGAGCCCCTGTCGGCCGAGGGCCACTGCCTGTCAATGGCCCGCTCGACCTGTGCGGTGACGACTGGCTCGGGCAGCCACTGGACCGATTCCTCGCTGACGCATCCGACGGTGATGGCCGACGGCCGACATGCCCTGCCGCCCCTCCGGGCCTCCAGCCCGCGCTCATCGAGCGCAGTGCCGCTTCCCCCGCTCCTCCCGGAGCTGTCCGGACCCACCGGGGCCCTGGAAGCAACTGGCTCGCCTGCGGACCGGCCCGACGGTTCGACCTCGTCCTTCGTGCCCCGACAGCCAGGCTGGATGCACAACAGGAGCCACACGAGAGCCGGCAGGACGGCGAAGTGGAGCTCCGTGGGCCTTCCCCGGAATGCAGCAGGGATTCGATGGAGCCGGCACGTGCCCCGGAGCCGACACGGTCCGTGCACGCGGAGCTCCCGCTCATTGCCCAGGAAGACGACGGCCATCCCGCCCCCCGTCCGTGGTGCCGCAGCCGCACCAGAATCCCAGGAGTGGTATGCACAGCGCCAGGCAGGCCAATGCATAGGGCCAGAGCCTCTGAGGCTCGACGCCGGCCAGATTCGTGAGCAGGACGAGAGCGGCCACGACGACCCCCACCTGGAGATAGCGTCGGGCGAGCTGCTCCCACCTCGGCGACCGATTCCAACGCAAGGCAGCCACCGCGAGCAGGAAGTGCAACGGGTGGAAACAGAGTAAGGAGAGGTTCGGGCCGGTCTCCGGGTAAGGCGAGGCGATCCAGGTGAACGCCAGAAGGACGCCGTAGAGGCCAGCCAGCAACCCGGTCACCAGCAGAAGCAACCGCAGGAGGCGGCTCCCCCATTGCGGGCTTCGGCACCGCACCATCATGGGCAGCAGGGCCACCCCGGCCAGAACCAGCAGGACGGCGATTCCGAATCCCATGCCGGGTACCTTTGGCTCCTCGCGGTCCGCCCCCAGGTCGACGACCCGCGAGCGAACCACGGGGGCTCCCCCGGACCCAGGCTGCCGCAAGGCCTGGAGCTCGCTCCCCAGGTACCAGGGCAGGAACATCTGCTGCCAGCGATCGGCCTCGCCGTCGATCTCATAGTTGAGCAGGCCGAATACGAGCCATCGGGTGAACGAGAACTCCCAGCGGGCCATGCTGGCATCGATGAGGTCACGAATCGACTTGCCGGCCCCCTGGCCGACGGTGGCCTGCGAGAGCTGGCCCCCGAGGAGACCGTCCAGGATGTCCCGCAGCCTCGTCGAGCAGTTGTTGGTGAAATGGTGATACTGGTAAGCGGCATTCTCAGGCAGACAGTCTTCCACCACCTGGGCGCGGAGCCGGGCGATCTGGTTCGCGGTCAGGGCCAGCTCCTGGAGCACGATTCCCCCGAAATCCTGGGAGTACCAGGCCACCATGTCCTGGTAGGTGGTGTGCGAGCAGTAGTAGGGAAGCGTCCCCACCAGGAACTTCCACGCCAGCAGCGGATCGTTGGCCTCGTACGTGCCGTAATCGTAGACGTCGTCGGTTCCGGCGTCCGGATCCACGATTCGAAACGCAATGTGCCCGAACCCCGTGAACAGGGCCTCTCCGGGATGCATGGTGACGAGGTAGACCTTCGCCTCGGCCGCAGCCGCGGGTACCGGGGCTGCACCAAACCCGCAGCAAGTCACCATGACGGCCAGTCCGAGCCACCAGGAGCTCTGGCCCCGTCCCTTCACGGAAGGGGTCTCTCCCCGGACCCCGAACCCTGGACCCCGAACCCTTCCATCCATCACTCAGTTCCCTCCATCGGCACACCAGGCTGTACGTCCGCACGGGCCTCCCCGGCCCCGGAAGCCGCCGGGCTGGTCCGGCGCCGGAAGGCACGCCCCAGCAACACGGCGACCACGCCCCAGGCAATTCCCAGCGGGACCGTCAGCAGCATGTACCATCGCAGCGACGAAATGTCAGCGGCATCCAGGCCGATACCGGCCACCGCCTCGAGGACCAGAGGTAGCAGCAGGAGCAGAAAACCGGCCGTTGCCTTGGCCGCCCGCAGCACGAACATGTCGATGAATGCCAGCGCCCGATACTTCTCCTCGCGACCCACCGGCACGAAAAGCAGCTCCCGGGAGGTCTGATTCATCGAGTAGTTCAGCGAGTTATCCGCCAGGAACAACAGCTCCACCAGGGCAAGCGCCGGCAGTGCGAAGAACCCGACCGACAGCCCGACGATGGTCAGGGGTAGGACCAGCAGCGCGACCGACATGCCGGCCCGCCGGAGCACCAGCGACGTCAGCAGCACCTGCACGAGCAGCGCCACGATGTTCATCGCCAGGAAAAACCCGGAGAAGAACGACCCCATCGACCCGCCGGTCACGTTCCACCCAAGCCGGTCAAGCAGCTCCGTCAGCTTCAACCCCGTCACCCCGTCGAAAGCCGACAACGCAGTCCCCAGCAGGGACAGCGCCCCCCCCTCCGACCGGAACGACAGCTCCACCGCCTTGTGAAACGAGAAATCATTGATCGCGGATACCAGCTCGTAGCACCCCAGGATGAAGCAGATGCCCAGAAAATAGCGGGAGGATGCCACCACCCGGAGGCCGGCCAGAGCATCCGACAGGCGGGAGCTCCCCGACCTCGCAATCACTCCGTGCGCCACCCCGGGAAGCCGGCGGATCCGCCTCGAGACCACCAGCACCAGGACCGGAACCAGGAGATACACCAGCGCCACGCACAGAATCATGGTGCTGGGAGCCACCCGATCCACCATCCGGTTGCACATGGCCGAGCCGAAGAACCCGCCCACGACCCCTCCCGCCCCGATGAGCCCGTAGAGACGTCGCGCCGATGAGGCGTCCGTGATGTCGGCCAGGAACGACCAGAAAACAGAAAGATTAACCGTAATAAAAAGGTCAATTACTATATAAAAACAATAATAAACAATATTTGAATAACCCAGCCAAGTAAACGCTGCCCAGAATGCCAGGAAGATCCAGAAGAACGTGCCCGCCACCAGAAGCGTCAACCGTTCGCGGGAGAGCCGTGTCAGCGCCAGCGAATACGCCACGACCACTCCGGCGGACACGAACGCGGTCAGGACCTTGAGCTCCCGGATGGCATCGGCCCCGAGCTTCTCGACCGTCAGGACGCTGCGCAGCGGCTTCAAGAACCAGTAGGAGGCGATGACGACAAAGAAGAAAAGGAACATCCCGCCGACTTTGGTCAGCTCTCCTTCACGAATTCCGAAGGTGCGGCGGAACAGCCCCATTTCCTCTTCTCCCCGAAGCCAACGGCGGCGCGGGATCTCCCGTTTCGGACCGCCCGGCGCCGGGTTGGCATCATAAGGCCGCTGGTTGCCGCAGATCAAGGTCGGCCGCACGAGTTGACCGGAGAAGGCCGCTGGCGTAGGATTGCCGCAGATAGTTTCGGGAGGATCTGACGTGAAAGCCTGGTTTCCTGCAATTGCACTGCTGATGGCATCCTGCGGGGGCACTTCCATGGCTCCGCCAGAGGCCCGACTGAGCATCCCATTCTGTTCCGTGGCCGGACAGACTGTCGAGCTCGACGCAAGTGATTCCAAGGCACCGGGGGGAGAGATCGTCCGCTACTCGTTTCGCATCGGCCATTCGGACGCCTGGCTCACTTCGCGGGAGCCGGTGCTCAAGTTCCGGTTCGAACAGCCCGAAATGTCCGACGACAAGCTGGTCCAGACCCTCGTCCTCCTCGAGGTGACCGACGACAACGGCCTGACGGCCCAGGATGCATCGCTTACCTGGGTGGTCTTCGACGACTCTCAGTGCCCGGAGGGCACGTCTCCCCGGCCAACCGAAGATGTCTGGACGGAGACCTACTCTCCCGACGTGACCGATTTCGACGGGCCTGAGCCTGACGTCCTGGACGACACGACGTCCCCCGATTCAGTCGACGGCACGACTCCTCCGCCCGACTCGACGTCCGACGGCAAGACCGACACGGAACCCGCTTGTCCTTCGATCGATGGGGTCTGGCACCTGGAGGTCTTCTGCGGCGGAAGCCCGAAGGGGGAGCTCGAGCTGAACATCATGCAGAATGCTGACTGCACGTTCTCGGACGACCTGGGAGTGCTGTCTGGAACCATGGGCCCGGACGGTGCAATCGAGCTCAAGTCGGACATCCCGCAGCTCTACATGGGGGACTGCTTCGGCCAGCTCGAGGAACCGGAGATGTTCACCGTGGACTGTTCCTCGGGGTGCACCGTGCAATTCCAGAAAGCCCCCACCAGGTAGAGCGCTTCGCTCCCATTCCCCGGCCGGACCACGTCGAGACACCGCCACTGAGATCCAGAGTGATCCCCGGAACGACCGGCCTACATGGGCAGATTGGGCAGAACGGGGGAGCCTGGCTCAGGGGGCGGAACGTCCTTCTCGGCAGCCCCATCCTTCTCGGCAGCCCCATCCTTCTCGGCAGCCCGATCCTTCTCGGCAGCCCTATCCTTCTCGGCAGCCCCATCCTTCTCGGCAGCCCCATCCTTCTCGGCAGCCCCATCCTTCTCGGCAGCCCCATCCTTCTCGGCAGCCCCATCCTTCTC
>CAITUV010000045.1 GCA_903895725.1 uncultured Myxococcales bacterium
GGAGTGAGCACGCCTCAGTCGGGAGTGAGCACGCCTCAGTCGGGAGTGAGCACGCCTCAGTCGGGAGTGAGCACGCCTCAGTCGGGAGTGAGCACGCCTCAGTCGGGAGTGAGCACGCCTCAGGCGGGAGTGAGCACGCCTCAGACGGGAGTGAGCACGCCTCAGACGGGAGTGAGCACGCCTCAGGCGGGGGGCACCTCGTGCGGGTTCGCTGCAGCGCTTCCGCTGGAAGGCCTTCCGCTGGCTGCCCATGGCCCGGATCGCGTGGAGCCGGCGGACCCACCCAAGCAAGCTTGCCACTCCATCTGTTACCCCAACTGCAAGGGCAAGGAATGCGGCCCGGATGGCTGCGGCGGCTCGTGCGGGGTTTGCCCGGAGGGCGATACCTGTTTCGAGGGCCAGTGCGTCTGCCGGCCGAGCTGCCAGGGGAAGAAGTGCGGCCCGGACGGCTGTGGCGGCTACTGCGGAACCTGCGACAAGGGGAAGTCGTGCCAGGACGGCAAGTGCGTCTGCATCCCGGACTGCACCGGCAAAGAGTGCGGCTCCAACGGCTGCGGAGGGCGCTGCGGGAAGTGCAAGAAGGGGCGGAAGTGCGTGGCGAACCAGTGCGTATGCAAGCCGGACTGCTGCGGGAAGGCGTGTGGACCGGATGGTTGCGGCGGTTCCTGCGGCACGTGCCCCGGGTCGCACGACGTCTGCCAGGGTGGGCAATGCTTCTGCGTGCCGGACTGCGGTGAGAAGGCTTGCGGATCGGATGGTTGCGGGGGCTCGTGCGGAACCTGCCCCGGTGCCCAGGACGTCTGCCTCGGCGGCCAGTGCGTGTGCGTGCCGGATTGCGGTGGCAAGGTGTGCGGCCCGGATGGCTGCGGCGGCTCGTGCGGAACCTGTTCCGGCAATCAGGAGCAGTGCGAGGCGGGCCAGTGCATCTGCATCCCCTACTGCTTCGAGAAGGATTGCGGCCAGGATGGTTGCGGAGGGAGCTGCGGGGACTGCGAGATCGACGAGAAGTGCGACCTGGGCCAATGCCGCACCATTGGCGAGAAGGGGGACTGCGAGGACATCCTCCTGTGCGCGGTGGAGTGCACGGTCTACCAGGAGTGCATCGACGACTGCTTCGACATCGCCAGCATCATGGGACAGGATGCCTATGATGCCATGGTGGAATGCGCCAACACGACCTGTGCGGCGTTCCCGGACGGTTCTGCGGCCAAGCACCTCTGTCTCATCCAGTTCTGCCCCGGCCCCTGGTCCGATTGCCTGGGAGGATGGGGAGACCGGGACTGCCTCTGGATCCTCCAGTGCCTGCCGGGGTGCGCCGGCGACCGGCCGTGCCAGTGGAGCTGCATCTTCTCGGGGACCGAGGATGCGCAGGAGCTCTACTGGAAGGCCCAGGTCTGCGTGTCGAACAACTGCAGCTACTGCGGAAACGACGCGGCCTGCATCCAGCCGTGCGTCGAGATGTACTGTGCCAAGGAGATTCTCACATGTGAGGCGTGCATTCCCTCGTGCCCCACGTGTCAGTAGCCTGACCTGGAGCCCAGAGGGATGCATCCCTTCGTGCCCCACGTGCCAGCAGCCCAAGCCAGCTCTCGAATTGTCTATGTGCGGACCCCGTTCACGGAGGGTCGGATGAGCACTTGGATCCGTAGGACATTGCCGTTGCTCCTGCTCCTGTCTGCCGGCTGCTCGGGCCGGAACTCGCCCACCATGGGAACCTCGGGTGAGGTCAACGTTGTCCCAGACATCCCAATCGACGGGCAGTCGACCCGGCAGGATGCTGAGAACCTGGAGAGTGTCGACGGAGGGACCCTCCCCGAGGTGACCGGGGAGACGGGTCCGGCCGACGCCGCCGCGGGCGATCCGGACGGAGCCGGCGCCGATGCCCTGAAGCCCGATGCGCTGCCCCCTCCTCTCTGCCCCGGGACTGAGCAGCCCTGGTTGAGCAAGGTCTGCTTCAAGTTCTGCCAGAAGATTGCGACCTACGACCTCAGCGACATGTTTGCTCCCTCTGAGGAGTGCCAGGGCTTCTGCAAGGAGGTTTTGGCCGAGAACCCGGACTGGCTGCCGAATTTCCTGTGTGTCACCATGATCCAGCAACACTATCAGTTCAGCAACTGCTGGTGGCCGAAGCCCCTACCCGCCATTCCGGGGTGCGACTCGTGGTGCAACGAGGTGCTCGACTGCGGCATCGAGGACGCGTACTACATACCGGACGACCAGTGCCTGTGCGAGGCGACCTGCAACGGGATGTTCGCTCTGACGGGGGAAGCTGCGGAGCCCCTCGTGGCGTGTGCGGCCAAGGCCCTGGAGGACACCTGCTCCCCGGAGGCCGTGGCCGACTGCTACACCATGCCCCTCAACTGTGAGCAGACCTGCCAGGACTTTCAGCTCCAGTGCGACCCGGGGTACACCCTCAAGCCGCTCTTCCCGGACACCAATGCCTGCGTCGAGCAGTGCCAGCAGTCGACCCAGAGCCAGCTCTACACTCTGCAGCTCTGCCTGGCCATGAACAAGTGCCACGACCCGGCCGTGTGCGGCGGCCTTCCGGAAGAGCCGCTCCCCGGCTGCGCCGAGTTCTGCGACGCATTCCTGGCGCTCTGTCCGTTTTCCGAGGTCGGCACCGACACGTGCCCCTGGGTGTGCACGGCCGCCGCTTGGTCGCTGGGGAACCCGGCTCCCACGGCGGCCGCCTCCTGCCTGGACCAGTATGGTACGTGCCCGGGGAACCCCAACGTGGCACTGTTCGCCTGCCTGGCGGGACCGTGCGCCCTGATGTGCCAGGAGGCCCCCAAGAAGTGTGCCCCGGGCAGTGCCTGGTTCAAGCAGTTCCCCACGACCTCGGCGTGCGAGGAGGTCTGCAGTGGGTTCTCCCCGTTTGAGGCCCAGGCAGCCGGCATGTGTGCAGTCGTGGGGGGGTGCGACCACCCCGAGGCCTGCCTCGCCCCTCCCGCCTCGCCACTGGAGGGTTGCGCCGACTACTGCCAGTCCCTGCTGGACCTCTGCCCGTCGGTCGCCTGGCTCGACGCCACCTCCTGCCCGTCGTTCTGCACCGGCGTCGGGATGCAGATCCCCATCATCGACCCGGCCACGGCACCGCTCTGCCTGGACCAGCTCCAGGACTGCCCCGCAAACCCTGACGACGCGGTCTTCGGCTGCCTGGCGGGCAAATGCGGCACGATGTGCGGCCTCTTCGACTACTGCAAGTCGGGCAGCCAGTACTACACGCTGTTCGAGTCCAAGTCCGCGTGCAAGGAGCAGTGCGACGCACTCTCCTATGATCAGGCCATCGAGACCGGCTTCTGCCTGAGCTTTGCCGGGTGCGACAGCGCGTCGTCGTGCTCGAGCCCGCCCGAGCAGCCGCAGGACGGCTGCGACGACTACTGCCAGGCGCTGCTCCAGTTGTGCCCGGACAACGGAGTGGTCAACGAGATCAACTGTCTCGACGGATGCACCGGGCTTGCCATGGCGATCCCCGTCGCCGCTCCCGAGGCAGCAGGCCAGTGCATCGAGGCGTTCGATTCCTGCCCCGCCAAACCCCAGGAGGCGGTTTACGGATGCCTGGTTGAGCCTCCCCAAGGCTGCCTGGACGCGTGCGCTGGCCTCGAGGGCTGTGGTCTGCTCGAAGGTTGGCTGTGCGAGGTTTACTGCTCCGTGCTTGAAGACACTCAGCATTCTTCCTACGAGTGGCTCGTCGCGTGCGTCGATTCCGCAATGGACTGCCCCGCCATGAAGAAGTGCATCGGGCAGTAGGGGATCGCATCACAGACTGAGGCCTGGAAAGGGCCTCAGGATTCAGAATGTGGAAGAGATTCTCGAGCGGGAGGGAACCGCTACGGGCTCAGGCTACGGACGCTTGAACTTGCTCACGTCGCCGCCCAGGTCCGCGATGGAGTCGATGAGGACCTGCGCCATGTAGTCGGTGTTGTGGGCCCACGCACCCGGCTCCTTGTGGGAGACCTGGAAGTTGTGGGAGGCCTTGATCAGCGCAGCGGTCCAGCCGGAGTACTTGTTGCCGCTGTTGAGCTCGTCCGGATCCGCAACGCCGTTCCCGTTCTTGTCGTTAAGGAAGTAGGGATAGGTGTTGGCATCATACACGAGCGCCTTGCCAGCGGCCTTGCCGACGGCCTGCATCTGGGCGTAGAGAGCATCGGACAGACCGTTGATCTCGTCGGCCAGCTTCTCGGTGTTGTTGCCGTCGCCGTCGTAGTCCAGGGTCCTGTTCTTGCGGACCTTGGTCAGATCACCGGCGGCCTCGCTGTGGCAGCCCTTGCAGGATGCGAACAGCTCGGCCTTGAAGGTGTGATCCTCTGGCGAGAGGTTGTGGCAGTAGGTGCATTTGGCGGAATTCGGGTCGAAGTGAGCGAATTTCGCGGCGTAGGTCTTGCCCGTATACTCGTAGAGCACGCCGGCATCCTTGCCCCACTGCACGGCAGCGGCCGGCAGGTAGTGGACGTTCTTGAAGGACAGGGTACCGCCGCCATTGATCATGGTGTCGATGCTGGTCTTCGACTCACGCCCCATGTGGCAGCTTGCGCACAGGAGCGAGTCATCCGGGTTGGCCGCATCGTTCTTGACGACCTTGGTGCTCGGGAACGTGATCTGCGCAATGTACTTGCGCGGAGCGCCGCTGGCGTAGTTCACGTCGGTGTGGCAGGTCATGCAGTTCAGGCCATCCGAAACAGGCTGCGACTGCAGGGTATCGACGCCGTACTTGGCGTACAGCTCGAAGCCCGTCGGGGAGTGGCAGCGGGCACAGGACGAGGGCACGGCCCCATCCACGTCCCAGTGACGCCACGGCTCGGCGCCGGAATCGAAGTGGCCTTCGCCGGTGCGGTGCAGGCCGGTCATGTTGACGGTGACCTTCGTCCCCAGGTCCTCCATGGAATCATAGAGCAGCTGGACGATGTACTTGGCGTTGTGGGCAAACGCGCCCGGATCCTTGTGCGCGTACTGGTAGTTGAACGCGGCCTTCAGCAGGCGGGGAGTCCAGGGAGCGAACTTGTTGGCGCTGACGGTCTCGTCCGCGTCGGGCAGGCCGTTGCCGTTCGTGTCCTTGAAGTAATAGGGGTACGCTGCCGAGGAGTACACGATGCCGGTCCCGATCACGGTCTTGGCATAGGACTGCATCGCTGCGTAGAGCTTGTCCGACAGGGTCTCCAGCTCTTCCTTGATTCCTTCCTCGATGTCAGCGTCGCCGTCGAAGTCGACGCCCGAGCCCGGCATGCGGATCTCTTCGACCTTGGCGAGGTCGGTGGCACCCGCGTGGCAGGTGGCACACTGAGCGGTCTGAACTTCGAGCGTGTGCGGATCGTGGCAGTTGTTGCAGTTCTGGAAGCCCTGGGCATGGGGGAAGCGGCCATCGTAGTGCTTGCCCGCGTACTGATAGCCGCCTTTCACCTGGCCGCCGAACAGGGTGGCACCGGCAGCAAAGTAATGGATGTTCTTGAAGCCGAGCTTGCCGTCACCCTTGCTGTCGGCGTCGACGTAGGAGACGTTGTCGGCAATGGCCTTGTCGACCGACACGGTGGACTCACGGCCCTGGTGGCACAGCATGCAGCGCGACTCGTCGCCCAGCCCGGTGACGACGGCTCCGGACGGGAAGGTCACGGTATCGAGCGTCGCAGTGGCCGAGTTGTGGCACGCGGTGCAGCTCACCACGGTGCCGATGGGGGCATTCTTGTCCACCTTGCCGACCGTCGAGCCGTCGACACCCAGGAAGTCCAGGTAGCCGGGCGTGCTGTGGCACTTGGCGCAGGTCGACGGGACCTCGGGAGGATTGGCATCGTTCCAGTCGTTGAACGCGATGGCGTCGAAGTCCGCGTGGCCCGACTTCTCCCAGAGCTGCTCAAACGGAACCTCCGGCACGTAGTCCATGACCACGATGCCCTGCTGGCCGACGGCCAGGGAGTCCTTGCCCGTGGCGGTGATGATGGCGGTGCCGGGGGCAACGGCCGTCACGACGCCGGCAGCATCCACCGTGGCAACGGCGGCGTTGTCCGACTTCCAGTCGTACGCGCTGTCATTTCCATTGGCGGTGGTGGCCTTGAACTCCTTGGCCTCCCCTTCAACGGCCGACAGAGGGCCCACGACCGTAACGACCGGGTCGGGCGGCGGGATCTCGTCCCACACGTACACGTTCCAGTCCGCAGTGGCAGCCGTATCCTTGCCGGTGACGGTGATGACGACCGGGCCGATGGCCAGGCCGGTCACGACGCCGTCGACCACGGTAGCGATCGCCTCGTCGGAGGACTTCCAGTCATAGCCGGAATCCTCGCCATAGACGGTGGCGGCAGTCAGGGTGAGGGTCTCGCCCAGCTTCACGGCCGCGGCGCCGCTCACCTTGACCTCGGGGGCCGGAGGCGGAACCACGACGAAGACGTACACGTTGAAGTCATCGCTCGCGCCGGTATCCTTGCCGGTGGCGGTGATGACGACAGGGCCCTCGGCCACGCCGGTCACGATGCCGTCGGCGTCGACCGTGGCGATCGCCTCGTCCGACGAGGCCCAGTCATAGCCGGAATCGTCGCCGTCCGTGGTGGCAGCGGTCAGCGTGATGGTCTCGCCGATCTTGACCGAAGACGGGCCGGACACGGCCACTTTCGGGGTCGGGGGGACCACGACGAAGACGTACACGTTGTACTGGTCCTTCGCGCCGGTATCCTTGCCGGTGGCGGTGATGACGACGGGGCCCTCGGCCACGCCGGTCACGACGCCGTCGGCCACGGTGGCGATCGCCTCGTCCGAGGAGGCCCAGTCATAGCCGGAATCCTCACCGTCCGTGGTGGTGGCTTCGAGCGTGATGGTCTCGCCGATCTTGACGGCCGACGGGCCGGAGATCGTGACCTTGGGCTCCGGAAGCGGCGGCTCGTCGGTCTCGAACACATAGACGTTCCAGGTGCCCTTCTCGCCGGTCTCCTTGCCGGTGGCGGTGATGGTGACCGAACCCTCGGCCACACCGGTCACCTCCCCCTTCTCGTCAACCGTGGCGATCCCGGCCTCGGAGGACTCCCACGTGTAGGCGGTATCCTCGCCGTCGACCGTCTCGGCTTCCAGCGTAATGGCCTGGCCCACTTCGACCAGGGCGGGACCGGACACGAACACGCGGGCGGGCTTGCCCGGCTCCACAGCGGCGGCAAACACGTGCACGCCCCAGGTGCCGGCTGCACCGGTCTGCTTGCCGGTGGCGGTGATGATGGCGGTGCCCTCGGCCACGCCGGTCACGACGCCGTCGGCGCCTACGGTGGCGACGTTGGCATCGCTGGTCGACCACTCGTACTCGGCGTCGGTACCGTCGTTCGTAGTTGCGGTGAAAGTCGCGGTCTTGCCGACCTCGATGGCCACGTCACCTTGCACGCTCACCGTCGGCGCGGGTACTTCCTTGGTGACTTCCTTGGTATCGCCGCCGCACGACGCTACGAACGCCGCCAGCAGGACACCCCCCAGAAACAGAGACAGTCGTCGCATGTGTTCCCTCCCCTTTTTCCACTGGTCCAACGCCGTCCCCCACCTGGAAGACGGCTCAATTCTCCAATGACCAAACCGCCGAGCCGATGCAGAGCCCCGCACAGGCCCGGACCATTAATCCAATTCCTGATAAGGCATTTCAAGATCTTTTTCCACCTCTTTTTGTTCCGGAGCCCGATTTTCCTTGCCCTCGTCCCCGTGGATCTTTCCCACCGAATCGGTCTGAATGGACGGATCCCGCCGGAAATACTAGCGTTCCGCTTGCCTGGAGTGGCGCGTCGCCCGCCTCGAAGTCGGGGGCACTCAGCTGAATTCCGAATGACTACAGTACCCAGAGAGCAGACAGTCCGAGCATCCCCTGGGTGGGAGTTCCCCAGGGCAGGATTCCGACGAACCGAGTGGGATCGTCCAACTGCACGCGGATGGGCCGGCCGTCCCGGTACCGGTATCGACTCGACCGGTGCTCGAGCATCCACTTGCCGATGAAGTACCCCATCGGAGCCCCCCACACCACGTCCGATATGAAGTGCTGGTTGTTGTAGAGCACCGAAACCGAAATGTAGGCCCAGGCCGCGTACCCGAGGTAGTCCAGCCAAGGCTCGTCGAAGTACCCCATCATCAGGGTCGAAAGGGCAAAGACCGACGCCGTGTGCCCGGACGGGGTCCCTGCCGGGAAGAACCCCGGGCCCGCGCTCGGCCCGTAGACGATGCCCAGCCCATCCCCCTGCTCCGGCCCCTCCCGTCCCACCAGCAGCTTCTGGCTGACGTGAAGGGCCTGCGTAATCCCCAGCGTCTCCAGCATCAGGGACGACATCTCCAGCAGATCGGGCTCCTCGAGTGACAGCCCGGCAAGGGCGAATGCCCCGATGAGACAGAACCCGAAGGCACTGAACCGCTCGGTGGTGAGGCGCGGAAACACGCTGTCCAGGAAATCCGTGCGCCGCTCCTGGATCCAGAACTGCAACCGGGCATCCGGAGAAGGATTCGTCGGCGCCATGAAGGCCAGTGTCCCCGCGGCAGTCAGTCCCGCATACGTCCAGTCCATCCCATCCCAGTAGACGAAGTTGACGGTGGTGCCGACCAGCGAGGAGAAGAAGCGGGGCACGATGTTCGCCGGGTAGCGCAGATCATCGGACTTATAGAAGGGAAGGGGCCGCCCCGGCTCGCGGCCGGAGTCGGTGGCCCCAATGCCCGCCGAGGGCTCGACCATCGGCCTCCACGGCTCTCCTGCAACGCCGCGGCCTGTCGACGCACAGCCTGCCGCCAGCAGAACCAGAAGCCAGAACGTCGCCGGCCGCAGGCCCACGTTGTCCCCCCGTCGCTCCGGTCCGGAAGGATAGCGCCAACACCTTCCGCTGTCGACCCGCAAAAAAAAACTTGCACACCGGCCTGTCCGGCTGCATGGTTGAGTCGTTACAGGCCACAGCCTACGGAGGATGCCATGGGAAAGGAAAAGGAAGTCAAGAAGGAAAACAAGAAGAAGCCCCAGAAGACGGCCAAGGAGAAGCGGCAGGAGAAGAAGGACAAGAAGGCCGGAAAGACCGTATAGCCCTCCCTCCGTCTCCGGCATCCTTCGCCGATTCGGCCGGCTCGGCCCACGTCGACCGGCTCCGGTTCGCCCCGTCCGGCATCGAAGCTCCAGTTTGTGCATGAGTGCGTTCGTGTCGACTCCCGGACCCGCTTCGGGTATACTCGCCGAGCCTGCACCGGCTCCGATTCCTGGTGCAGCGGGGAGGTACCTGTGCGTTCCGCACCATCTCGACGTATCCTCATTCTCGCCCTGCTCGTTGTTCTTGCGTCGTGTTCCGGTTCGGACCCGTGCAGCACGGGCAACTGCCCGGACGTGACGTGCCGCTGTGAGAGCGACCTGGCTTGCCCCAACCCCCGGGTGGATGCCACGGCTCCCGACCTCCGTCCCGACGAGCCCGAAGCCGATCTGGAGGCCCCGGACGCGGCCGAGGTTTCCGTGCCCGACACGGGCTCGGACACGACGCCCGACGTCCCGCCTCCGGACGTTCCCCCCGCGTTCCCGGCCCTCCGGCTCAACGAGGTGAGCTGCCATGGCCGCGACTGGATCGAGCTGGTCGGAGCGACTCCGGAAGAGAGCGGCTTCCTTGCCGGCTACGCGGTCACGGACGACCTCCAGAACGAGGGGCACCAGTTCTCCCTGTCCGACAAGGCCCTCCTCCTGCCCGGCGGCAGGCTCGTGCTGTCCCGCCAGACTGAGGACGAGGACGGTTTCCTCTTCGGCATCCAGTGCGGTACGGACACGGTCTACCTCGTGGCACCGGACGGCACGGTGGAGGACTCGGCGACACCCGGGCTGGCTCCCGAAGGCCGCACGTGGGGCCGTCTGCCCGATCTCACGGGGGACTGGACCATCACTGCGTCCACGCAGGGCAAGCCCAATGAGGCGGTCCCCGATCTCGACGCCCTGATTTTTACCGTGGACCGCGTGGCCTCCATCGAGATCACGCTGCCCGACGCCTCCGTGGACTCGCTCTGGAAGGATCCCCGCACGTTCGTCCCCGGGACGTTCCGCTACGAAGCCGGGGATTTCAAGTCCGAGGAGCTGCCCATGGGCATCCGCATCAAGGGCAAGTGGGGGTCGTTTCGCGACCTCAACGGGAAGTCCGCGTTCCGGGTCCGCTTCAACTTCGGCAATCCGGACGGCAACTTCCTCGGCCTGCAGAACCTCACCCTCAACAACATGGTCCAGGATCCCTCGATGATCCACGAGGTGCTCGCGTACCGGATCTTTGCCGCGGCCGGCATCCCGTGCCCCAAGACCGGATACGCCTGGGTCAAGGTGAACGGCCAGGACTACGGGCTCTATCTGACCCTCGAACGGTATGACGACGTCTTCCTCACGGGACACTTCCCGTCGACGCAGCACCTGTATGAAGGGGAGTACGGTACCGACGTTGTGCCCGGTGGCAGCATGCTGTTCGACTCGGACGAGGGGGACGTGGAGAACCGTGACGACCTCGAGACCCTGGCCGACGTGGCCTGGAACACCGAGGATTCCCACTGGATCGAGGCCATGGCCCCGGTGGCCGATCTCGACGAGATGACCCGCATGTGGGCCGTCGAGCAGTTCATCGGTCACTGGGACGGCTACGCACCCACGATCAACAACTACTTCCTCCACAGCGACGATGCCGGCCGGTTCGTCATGATGCCGTGGGGAGTCGACCAGACGTTTGCCGATTTCCGCGACTACTTCTCGGGAGGCGGCTACCTGTTCCAGCGGTGCATGAACATCGGGCAATGCCGAACCACGTTCCTGCAGGGCCTTGCGGTCATCGGCGACGTGCTGCCGGACCTCGAGCTCGACGCGCTGGCGCAGGAGCTTTCCGCTTTGCTGGCCCCCTATGCGGAGGCGGACCCGAGGAAGCCCTATTCCTTCGAGCAGGTCGGCCAGCAGGTCCAGGCCACCCGGGACTTCCTGGTCAACCGCAAGGCAAACCTCGACGAGCTGCTCCAGTGCTTCCTGTCTCCCGGCTACGACACGGACGGGGATGGTTTTGGCTGCGGTGCGGACTGCAATGACGTCGACCCCGACATCCACCCGGGCCAGCCCGAGATCTGTGGAGATCAGATCGATCAGGACTGCAACGGATGGGTCGACGACGGATACGACTGCCCCGACTGCAAGGAGGAGTATCGGGGGACCCACCGCTATCTCATCTGCCCCGTGCCCCGGCCCCACGCACTTGCGGTCCAGCATTGCCTCGACTACGGCAGCGCCCCCATCATCCTCAATGACTTCACCGAGGAGCAGTGGCTGCGCAGCCGGCTGCCCGGATACCCGCTCGATACCCTCTGGCTCGGCCTGACCGACGAGGCGGAGGAGGGGCATTTCGTGTGGTGGGGAGGGCTGGAGCCCCCCTACGTGAGCTGGAACGCCGGTGAGCCCAACGACTGGGGCGGTGAGGACTGTGCGCAGCTCCTCGTGTGGGGCCAGTGGAACGACCTCCCGTGCGATGCCGAGCTCCCTGTCGCGTGCGAGGACCCCTGCCCTCCCGGCCTCGACGTGGACGGGGACGGCTTCGGCCCGTGTGACCTCGACTGCGATGACGGCAACCCGACGGTCTATGCCTACGCACCCGAGATCTGCAATGACGGCATCGACCAGGACTGCTCCGGGGCCGACAACGATGCCCCCAACTGCCTCGGGGGCGATGCCAAGCCGCTCCAGCCGACCATCAACGGAGACATCTTCTACTTCCTGCCCAATCCCATCTCGCGTGAGCTGGCCAGGAAGGTCTGCCAGACTCAGTTCTGGGGCGGCGACCTCGCTTGGTTCGAGACCCAGAAGGTCCAGGACCAGGTCCGGACTGCCCTTGACCAGGTGGCCGCCGGCAGCGAGGTCTGGTTCGGACTCAATGACATCGATGTCGAAGGGGTCTACGTCTGGGCCGACGGCAAGCCCGCCTCCTACACGTCCTGGGCCAACGGTCAGCCCAACAACAGCGGCGAGCAGGACTGCGTGCGCATGCTCGGCGACGGGAAGTGGAACGATGCCGAGTGTGCGAACGAGCACCCCGCCATCTGCAGGACAGTGGCACCGTAGTGGATGAGGGGCTTTCGACCGGTCGTCGAGACAAGGCGCAGCCCGCTTGTCTCAACACAGATCGGCGCGGTCGGTAGGGCGATAGGGAGGGTCGGGTGGACATCGGGGCTATCCTGTTGGTGGCGGTGGCGCTGGGGGTCGACGCGCTGGCCGTGGCAGTGGCAATCGGAGTGAGTCTGGGGAAGCTCTCCGGGCGACAGCTCTTCCGCCTCGGCTTTCACTTCGGGCTCTTCCAGGCCATGATGCCCGTCATCGGGTGGCTTGCAGGGGGTGTCGTCGCCGGATTCGTCGGTGCCGTGGACCATTGGGTGGCCTTCTCTCTACTCGCTTTCGTTGCCGGAAAGATGGCCTGGGAGGCGTTCCATTCGGAATCCGAGCGGGCCGAGGGCAACGACCCGACCCGCGGCTGGACCCTCGTCATGCTGTCCATCGGGACCAGCATCGATGCGCTGGCCGTGGGCCTGGGACTCTCGGTGCTGGGGCTTCCCATCGCCATGCCCGCGCTCGTCATCGGCGTGGTCTGTGCGGCCATGACGACCGGCGGCATGCTGGTCGGCAGCCGCATCGGCATGCGCTTCCCGCTGGCCCGCATCGCAAATGTCGCGGGGGCCCTCATCCTGCTGGGCATCGGAATCCGCATCCTGGCCGAGCATGGAGCGTTCTAGCTCAGATCCCGTTGCACGAGCACGAGATCATGGCCGGCGTGGAGCCGCTCGAATCCTTCCGCAGCGAGTGACAGCTTCCTTGCACGCTCGGGGTCGGACGGAGGCAGGTGGCGGGCCAGCACGTGAACAAGCCGTGCTTCTTCATAGGGCATCTTCAGTGCAGTTGCCGCCTCCAGCCCGCGACTCCAGAGGCGGCGGGCCTTCTCCCGCTTCCCTGCGAGCCAGGCCAGTGTCCCCGAGCACAGTGCGGCCCTCGGGCGGGCAAAGGGGAACACGCGGGCATATTCGGCCAGGGCCCTGCAGGCCTGTGTCGCAAGCCGGGGAACCTGGCCCCGAGACGCTGGGCTCAGCCCTGCTCCCTCGGGGACGGGGCCGCCGGCGGCCACCGGGGAGCTGCGCAGCTCCTCTGCCAGGGAGAGCAGGGCCTCAGCTGCACCGGCGTATCCCTCGTAGCAGTAAGCCGCCACCGGAGCCATGGAAGTGGCAACCCGGGTCGCTGCGACGGCCTCGGCAAAGGCCTTGTCCCGGTTGCCCGCTCGCAGGTGGACGAGGGCGGAGAGCCCGTGGCCCCAGACCAGCTCCGACTTCCCGATCTCCTTCTCCATGAACGGAGCGGCTGCGGTGAGCAGCTCCATGGCCCGCTCCTGCCGGCCCAGGGTCAACAGGCTCTCGGCCTGGTCGAGGAGCCCCCATGCCTCGGCCTGGAAGTCCCCTTGCCGCCGGGCCGACGCGTACAGCACATCCGCCCCCATCTGGACGCGACGCTCGTACTGGCCGCGGTAGTGCATCAGCGTGGAGAATGCGCAGACCCCCTCGATCAGGCGGCGCTTGTCTCCCAGCTTCCGGGCGATTCCGACCGATTCCTCCAACGCAACGCTCCCCTCCTCCCACCGCCCCTGGGCAATCCGGACGAAGCCGGTGAAGAAGCGGACCGGCTGGACCGCCGGCGCTCCCACGGGTGTTGCCACCAATGCCGCTGCACGCCGTAGGTAGCGGTCGGCCAACCCGAACGCGGGGACCAGGGAGAACATCCAGCCGGTCAGGACCATGGAACGGGCCAGCTCCGGGCCTGGGCCGGCCCGCTCGGCCGCGTTCAGCGCCTGGAGGACGGCGAAGAACGAATCCGCAGGCCCGGCCAGGAAGAAATAGGTTTCCAGCAGTCGCAGGTAGGCGAGCGCTGCCTCGGTGCTCCTCGCCTTCTCCGGCCCGGCGGCAATCCGCGGCCAGGGCAGGAAGCGGTTGGCCAGCTGCCGGAAAATGGCACCAAGCAACCCGACTGCCATTCCTGCTTTCGACGAGGGCACGGGCAACCCGAGCAGGGCCACGGACTGCTCCAGAGAGGCGCGGCTGGCCGGGAGATCGCCCAGGCCGAGATGCGCCTCTCCCAGGAGGCGGAGCCAGTGGGCCCGCTGGCGGGGCTCCGCTGTTGCTCCCCCTCCTGCGACCAGGCTCAGGGCCTCGCGGAAGCAGTCTGCTGCCTCCCGATAGGCTCCTTCCAAGAGGGCCCGCTCACCCGCTTTCTCGAGGTAGAACAGGGTCTTGTCCACGACCTCGGCCCGGGCCCAGTGGTAGGCCAGTCGTGGGTAGTAGGGGGCCAGCGACTCCCCGCCCCCCGCCTCGATTGCCTCGGCCACGGCCCGGTGCAGCCTCCGCCGCTGCTCGTACAGCAGGAGGCCGTAGGCCACCTCTCGGATCGTCTCGTGCCGATGCAGGTACACCAACTCTGGCTCCTGCGACTGCCGGAACAGCAGATCCACGGTCTCCAGCTCGCTCAGCTTCTGGGTGAGCCGAGGCCTGTCCGTTGCCACCGGGTACACCTCGGACAGGAGGTTGTATGCGAAGGTACGGCCGATTACGCTGGCCACCTTCACGATGAGCTGCTGCCGGGGATCGAGCCGGTCGAGACGGGCCAGGACCGTCCCCTGCACCGTGTCGGGAATGGCCAAACGGTCCCCGGCCGCAGGGGCAAGGTGCAGCATGCCGTCTCGAACTTCGGTCGCTCCGGCCTCCAACAGCGTCAGGGCCAGCTCCTCGGTGAAGAAGGGGTTGCCTTCGGCCCGTTCATGAACCAGGCGGACGACATCCTCCGAGGCCGTCCGGCCCAGCCGCTGACGGATGAGATCCGCCGTCTCCTCGGACGTCAGCGGCAGCAACGGTACGAAGCAGACGCCGGGCATCGACTTGAACGCGTCCCAGTCCGTCATCTCCAGCTCGCCGGAAGGCCTGGCTGCCACGACCACCAGCAGCGGAGCCGACGCCTTGCGGACCTGCCGCAGCAGGGCCCAGGAAGCGGAATCCAGCCACTGGACATCATCGAGGATGATCACCCGCACGGACCCTGCAGCGGACTGCCCCAGAGGCTTGCTGAGCAGGTGAACGAGCAGATCCTGCGTGTTGTGCGCCCTCACCTCACCCGACATGGCGGCAGTCAGCGGGTTGTCGGCAAGATCCAACTCGACCAGGTCGCTCAGGAGCGGCCCCAGGCTCTCGAACAGTGCGTCGCCGGCAAGCAGGTGCTCGACGTGCATCCGGCGGGCTTTCCTGTCGGCCGATTCGAGCCGGTTAAGCCCGAGCTGCTTCTCCACGACTGGCCGCCATGCGTGATAGGGGGCCCCGCGGACCACGGAGTCTGCAGCCCCCTCGAGGCACGGGACGCCGGCTTCGGAGGCCATCCGGGACAGCTCCATCAGCAGCCGGGTCTTGCCCGCTCCAGTTCCACCTTCCAGCATCACCGCGCAGGGCGTCCCGGCACGCAACGCGTCGAGACAGCTCGACAGCACCTCGAGCTCCTTGTGCCGACCCACGAGAGGGGCACGCTGCGCTACCCTCGCTGCGCCGCTCGTCGGTGCGAACACGGCGACCGGCTCCCGCTTCCCTTTCACTCGGAGCGGAAGCTTCTCCTCGAAGTCCACCTGCGCTGCAGCGGACTCGGTCGTCGTGGCATCGCAGAGGATCCCTCCGCCGGACAGCTGCATGAGCCTGGCCGCCAGGTTCACCGTGTCGCCGATTACCGTGTACTCCCGCCGGATCGGGCTTCCCACGACACCGCAGAACACCCGGCCGGTGGCGATTCCGATGCCCGTGTTCACCCCAAGCTCGACCAGCTCCCTGCGCAGCGCCATGGCCGCGCGCACCCCGCGAGCGGCATCATCCGTGTGCGCCAACGGTGGCAGGCCGAACACGGCGAGCATGAACAGCCCCTTGTCGTCCACGGCCAGCTTGTTGATGGTCCCCTCGTGCCGCTCCACCACCTCCTGGACGGAGAGAAAGACCTGCTGCGTCCGGTGGAGTGCGCCCGTCCCCTGACCGGCCGGGTCGGGAAGGCTCACGAACAGAACGGTGACGCGCCTCAGCTCGGAGAGCCACTCGGTCTGCCCCGCTGCCATCCGCTCCTTGACCGCGGGAGGGACGAACGCGGCCACTCCGGCATCCGCCCGCAGCTCGGACGGAGGAGACACTGCGACGACCTCGATCGGCTCCAGCACCGCCTCGAGCCGGACGCACCGGCCCCCCCGAGGCATCCCCTTGCACCGCTCCGCGACCTGCGCCCAGGCCTCGGCGGACAACACGATTTCCCCCGCTTCAGCCTCCCGAGATGCCTCGGCCATCTGGGCCAGGGGACTTCCGGCCACCAGGAGCTCCCACCGCCCCCCCGTGCCTCCCAGGAACATCAGGGTCACTTCGCCGGCCGACATCCCCGTGACCAGGGTCAGCGGCGCATCGGCATCGGCCGCAAAGGACGCCAGCGCTTCCTGCACGGCCAGCCCACACTGACCGGCCCTCACCACGGCCCGGGAAAGCCCGTCCGAGGACGGAGCCTCCGCTGCCCACAGAGCGAGCAGGGCGTCCCCGGCAAACCCCACCACCTCGCCTCCGTGCGCCGTAACCACCTCGATGAGCCGCCCGAAGTAGTCGTTGAGCCGCTCCGTCAGCTTCTCTGCACCCCGGGGACCGAGCAACGCCATGCGCTCGGCCAGCGGAGTAAAGCCTGAGATGTCCGCAAGCAGCACGGCCGCAGACAGCGACTGGGACGCGGGCTGACTCGGCGGCACGGCCGAATCGCCGTACCGACGGACGACCGCGGCGGGCACGAAACTGGCCAGTGGGCTCTTCTCGTTCACCTTGTGGCTCCTCCGGGTTACCCTAGCCGCACAGTCTGCACCCAAACCTCCCCGGCTTCAACATGAACCTTTGCAGCGGCTGGCCTGCGCCTGGTGATGTCGAAAATATTCCCACAGCCGACAACCGTGTCGCAGGTCACCGACCCGCTCCCCGGACCCGCCGGACGCCCCCCCTCGGAGACGTGGCGGATCGGCCGATCGACCCCATGGAACAAGGCCTCGGACGAGCTTGCACGCTGGGGTATCAGTCCCTCTGAGACGGTCGCCGGACCGGTTGGCACGGCCGTTGCTACAGGAAGCGGCGGTTTTGGAGCAGTCGACATCGCAACCCTCAGTGGAGGACGGCAATGAAGAAGTCATTGGCGCGTGGTCTGAAGTCTGTCGTAGTGGTGCTGGCGGCATCGATCTCCATGGCGGCCGGGCTCGGCTGCGACGGAGTGGACATGGGGGCAAACGACAACGAGGAGCAGGTCGGAAGGCAGGAACGCGGCCGTGATGCAGGCTGGTACTGGAGCGAGAATGAGACCGACGAAGAGGGGAACGTGGTGGCCTGGGAATACCACCCGTTCTACTCGGACGTGATCCTGTCCCCGGACGGCCTCAACCTGCTGGCCATGGTTCCCGTCCCCGGCCCCGACAAGGGATACTCCGAACCCGGGATGATCCTGGCGGTCCAGCCGCTTCCGTTCGGCACCAAGAGGCTGTTCCCGGAAGTGAAGGACATCATCCGCCTCAACTTCTCCCCGTCGGGGGACCGCGCCTATGCCATCGGCAAGGGTGGACTCACACTCTCGGAGATCAACCTGCGCAGCTACGAAGTGCTCCGGACCCTGGACCTCCCCGGGGTCTTTTCCGTCGTGGACGTCACTCCGGACGGGGCCTACGTGGTGCTCAGCAACCTCATGCTCGGCGACTGGGCCGACATGGCCTACGGTCCGTCCACCCAGGCATGCACCGGCTTCGACTTCGGCAACGGCGGGAAACTCCTCAACCACTGCCAGGTCGCCGTGGTGAAGGTCGCCACGGGCGAGGTGAAGAGCCATACGCTGCCCTACCTCCTGCGGGACATCGACTTCTCCCCCGTCGGCGGCGAGATCCTGTTCACCTACTCCTACTATGAAGAGACCCAGACCCAGTTCCTGCCCCACGCGGTCGTCGAGTTCTACTCACCTGCGGACAACCTGTTCGTCAGCAAGACCGACTTCCCCAACTGTGCGGACGAGCTGGTCGTCGACTCGACCCGAAAGATGGCCCTGCTGAGCCCCACCACCTGCGTGACTCCGACCAAGCAGGAGATGGAGCAGAAGCAGCACGACCCCATCTCCGTCATCGATCTCGAGAAGCGCTCGTTCGTGAAGAACCTCCCGGGGTTCGGTCCCGTGGTCGTTGCTTCGGACGGGTCGCGGGCCGTCGGCTTCACCCGCAAAGCCAACATGCTCTCCGACTGGAACTACACGCTCCAGAACAGCGAGATCGGCCTCATCGTCGTGGACCTCGACACGCTCTCGTGGAAGGTCATGGACTACGGCGACGACATCCCGACCTACACCCTCTCTCCCGACGGCAAGAACCTGTTCGTGTACGCGGAGACGGACAATGCCCGCAGACCCCGGGGGGAGGGATTCCAGGCTCTCGATCCGTCCGAAGGCATCATCCAGGTCACGCTCGAGACCCTGGCCTGGAAGACCCTTGCCAAGAGCGCCCAGATCGAGATGACCCGGTTCGTCTGGACCGACGATGGCAGCACCATGTACTTCTTCAGCAACAAGGGACTCTTCGAGCTCGACGCGGCAAGCGGCCAGATCTCCCCCATTGCCATCTTCGGCACGCCCACGCTCATGAACCTGAGGCCGCAGCAGGACTTTCTCGTGCTGGGGGAAGCGCTGGAGCCCACGTTCTACCTGCTCGACATTGCCAACGGGCTCAAGCCGACCATCCTGTCCATGGGCCTCTGAGATCGGAGATCCTCCGCGGTTGCCCCTCCCGCGTGGTCGGGGCTGTGTGCCGCAAGCATGGGTTGCCGGTGTGATTGCCGCTTCACCGGTTCCTGCTTCGCTCCGGAGGCCGAATTGACGGCCCGTCCCGGCACTGGCCACCCCGCCTGATCCTGGCCCCCCCTCCTGAACAAGACCCTTGAACAATCCCGCGGTTGCTGCTAACCATGTCTGCGTCAACTTCAGGAGCAGGGTACCGCCCCGAGCGGAAAGGAGGAATTCATGACCGTCAGCTACAAGAAAATCGGGTTGGTCAACACGAGGGAGATGTTCGCCAAGGCCGTCGCAGGCGGCTACGCGATTCCCGCGTACAACTTCAACAACATGGAGCAGCTCCAGGCCATCATCCAGGCCTGTGTCGAGGTCAAGTCGCCCGTGATCCTCCAGGTCTCGTCCGGTGCGCGCAAGTATGCGAACCAGACCCTGCTGCGCTACATGGCCGAAGGTGCGGTCGAGTACGCCAAGGAGCTGGGCGGCAACATCCCCATCTGCCTGCACCTCGACCACGGCGATACGTTCGAGCTGTGCAAGTCCTGCATCGAGACCGGGTTCAGCTCGGTCATGATCGACGGCAGCCACCACCCCTACGACAAAAACGTGGAGCTGACCCGCCAGGTCGTCGAGTATGCCCACCAGTACGATGTGACGGTCGAGGGCGAGCTCGGCGTGCTGGCCGGCATCGAGGACGAGGTCAAGGCCGAGCAGCACACCTACACACGCCCCGAGGAAGTGCAGGACTTCGTCTCCCGCACCGGCGTCGACAGCCTCGCCATCTCCATCGGAACCAGCCACGGTGCGTACAAGTTCAAGCCCGGTACCAACCCCAAGATCCGGCTCGACATCCTCCACGAGATCGAGAAGCGCATCCCGGGCTTCCCCATCGTGCTCCACGGCAGCTCGTCCGTGCCCCTCGAGATCGTCGCCATGGTCAACCAGTTTGGTGGCAAGCTCAAGGACGCCGTCGGCATCCCCGAGGAGCAGCTCCGGGAAGCCGCCCGCAGCGCAGTCTGCAAGATCAACATCGACTCAGATGGCCGCCTGGCCATGACGGCCGCCATCCGCAAGGTCTTCGTCGAGAAGCCGGACGAATTCGACCCGCGCAAGTATCTCGGCCCCGCCCGCGATGCGCTCAAGAACCTCTACAAGCACAAGTGCGTTGCCGTGCTCGGCAGCGCGGGTCAGGCGTAGGAAGAACACGGGGCTGGGGGCCCGGCGGTCGGGGTTCGGGAAAGAACGGGGAAAAACCCTGAATGCGGGGGCCCGCGCGTTGAAGATGTCACGTTGGTGCGGGCAACCCGACGGCCGATGCACCGAACGAGCCGTTGGTGCGGGCAACCCGACGGCCGATGCACCGAACGAGCCGTTGGTGCGGGCAACCCGACGGCCGAGGCGCTTGAGGCGAGTCCGTCACATCGGCTGCCCTGTGCGCCAGCATACCCGTTGCTGCGGGCAATGCCGTCCTTGGCTTCCCCCTCCAGGGGGAGGATCCCCGCCGGCACCGGCCGGCGGGGCCGAGGGGGACAGCTCGCTTCCCTGGAATCGTTGGCCGACCGACTGCCAGCGATTCTGGCGAAACTACCAGCCCCACCGCTCGCCCGCCTTCGCCGAGGCTCCGGCGTGGCTCGCGCCTCCCGAGGGAGGCTACAAGCACGGCAGTGGGAATCCCCGTGACTTGACAGGCGCACAGTTCAGCCGATACGTCCTCCAGGCATTCTGCGGCGGCACATCCGCACACCGCACCCACGGCACATCCATACGCAGCGTCGGCGGCACACCAGCCCCCTCACTGATGGCCGGTGGCTAAGCAGAGGCAGGCGGCATTGCTCCCGGGGTCCCCCCAATCCGGTCGGCAAGGTCCCGGATCTGGCATCGCCAATCCTCGGCGTGTCGGGAGGCCTCCCGAAGAGCCGTTGCCGCGGAGGGGAAGCCCCTCGATAGCGCTGCGGCCAGCCGCGACACCGATGCCGGGTAGAAGTTGAGCGGATCGAAGTCGACCCGGCTGGCCCCTCTCGCCCGCACCTCGGTCACCATCCGGGACAGAGTCTGCGGATCGTCCGCCACACCCGGGATCAGCGGGGCCAGGAACACCCAGGTCGAGATCCCGGTTGCAGCCACCTTCTCGAGCGCAGCCAGCCTGGCGGACGGCGCCGAGGCCCCCGGTTCGAGGACCTCGGCCATCTCGTCGGACAGCGTCGTGAGACTGAACCCCACGCTGGCCCGCTGCCGTCCGTCCAGATCCCGGAACCGCCGCAGCACGTCCAGGTCCCGCACGACGAGGTCGGACTTGGTCAGGATCGACACCTCCATGTCGGTATCGACCAGGAGCCGCAGGCAGCTCCGAGTCAGTCCCAGGCGAGCCTCCTCAGGCTGGTAAGCGTCCGTGACCGACGAGAGCACTACGGTACCGGATCGGATCCGGCGCAGCTGGCGCGCCAGCACCTTGTCCACGTTCTCCTTGGGCAAGGCGTAGCTGCCCCAGGGGTCGTGGATTCCGGTGAAGCGGCTCATGAACGACGCGTAGCAGTACACACAGGCATGCCGGCATCCCAGGTACGGATTCAAGCACCAGTCCACCCCGGGGATCCCGGAGCGATTCAGTGCGGTTCGGCACTCCATGAACACCTCGACACGCCCGGTCGGCCGGACCTGCGCAGACTACCAGAGGCGGTGAGAGGATGCCAGGGAGCCGTGCGCCGCACGCGGGCGCCAGCGCTTGACATCCTCCCGGTGCGGGCGTCTACTTGGCCTTGCTGGAGAGGTGCGGCATGTGGGTCGTGAATGGAAGGTGGGCCGCCTTTGTGGGCCTTCTGGGGGCAATAGCGCTTGCCTCCGGCTGCGCGGGAGGAACCGGAGAGACCGTGCCGCTCGAGGACGTCAAGGGCGAGCTCCCGGATGCCGACGACAAGCAGGTCGCATTCGATGCCCTGCTCCAAGACGTCCACCTGGAAGTATCGTTGCGGGGCGGCTGGTTCGCCCGAGTCTCCATCTGGTCGGACAAACGCTCCGTCGTGGCTTCGTGGTGGGGGGTCCAGGGGCCGATTCTCGACGTCGGCTACTCGGCAAACGGCGTGGGACCGGCATGGCAGTGCCAGCCCCAGATCCAGGCAAACAGCCCGTATCCACCGGACAGCGGGCACTGCGTTTCGCTGACCCGGAAGTGCACCTGCACCGAGGACGGGAAGCGCTGCGACTGTGCGGCCGAGCTCCCGGAAGTGCCGGACAACCTCTATGTCTTCCCCTCCACAGAGATGGCGAACGGCGGCGGACAGGAGGGGTGGAACGTATCCGAAGCTGGAGTCGTCCTCCCGGTCGAGAACGCATCCGCAGCGGTCGTGAAGTTCGTGGACTTCGTGGTCCCCCAGCTCTTCGTTCTGTGCGAGGGAGACAGTGCCTCCTTCTCCTGGGTCTCCGCCGAGGGGCTCGACATCCTCCTGGCCCAGCAGTTCACCTCCGAGGTGGTGCTGTACCGGGAAAAGGCCCTCGGCTACCAGGAGGAGAAGTCGTACGACTATGGCCAGGACTTCTGCTTCCAGGAGTCCGTGCCCAACCCCGGCGACGGGCTGTTCCAGTATGACCTGTCGTTCGACAGTCTTGCGCCCTGCGGCACGGAGGACACGGTCATCTTCCGCCCGACGGCCTATCGGGAGTTCTCCACCGAGGGGCGTTTTGCCGAGGGAAGCTTCGTGCACGCCGGCGTCGCGTCTCCCGGGTTCCCGGTGGAGCCGACGGTGGGGTGCGGCCCGGCAGTCTACCCTCCCTGGCCGGGGATGACCGGGCCGGTACCGCTCGCGCTCACCTACCCATCCGGAGGGCCATTCCAGCCGCCCCAGTACTTCTCGGGCGGAAACCTGCGTCTCCTGGCACCGCTCGAAGGCGGCTTCTTCGTCCAGTGGGTGCTGCACAAGAACGACTACACTGACTGGGCCCGCTACCTCGAAGCATCGGGAACGTTCGGCTACATCCAGGACACGCCTGCAGCCATTCATCAGGCGGTCGACGGAACCTGGGTGGGGGTGAGCCGGCAGTATCCCAAGGTCTACCGCAGGCTGGACGACGATTCCTGGCTGATCACCGAGGAGCTCTTCGCCGACCCCGAAGAGCCCATGCCGGGGAACGACTTTCGGATGATTGCGGTCGTGGAGACCGAAGGCCAGGTCGTGGGGCTATTGTCCAACTACAAGGAAGGAAGCCTGCTCCTTCTCTCCCCCCTCGGCAGGCCGGTCATCCCCAACGGAACGCTCTGCCCCGACGGCGGAGCACCGCCCACGCTCACCGAGGCCAATATCCGGATGACAGCGGTGGAAGAGGTCGACGGGGAGCCCGAGCCGACCGCGCCTTCGGTCCGCCTCCGCACGGTCTGCATGAAGGAGGATGAAGCCTTCGCCCTGTACGACACGGCAGTCGAACTGGCAACCGGCGAGGGCCAGACGAAGGTGGCCATGGACTGGCAGGATCTCCCGAAGGATTACTGGGAGTATGACCTGGGCGTGCAGCCCCACTGCTTCGACGATGACCTCGTGGTCTGGCAGTCCCGCACCAAGGACGGGAAGCTCAACGTCCGGGCGTACAAGGCTGAGCCGGGCCGGACTGCGGAGGGGCTGGTCCTCGAGGCTTCGGTACCCTGCCAGGAGCCCTCCCCGCACCCGGAGATCGACCGCCGGGGAGACGAGCTGTTCGTCGCATGGCCCAATGCGGCCAGCGGAGTACCGTCGGATGCAGGCATCCCCCGGCAGCCGGTAGTCGCCCGGTTGTCGCTGGCGGGCGAGGAGACGCAGGTAGGCACACTGCCGACTCCCCCGGTCCGCCCCGACCACGTCCGTGCCGGCCGGGACCAAGACGGCAAGCTGCACGTGTTCGCCATCGGTGCCGGCCTCGAAACCTACTGGTACAGGGAGGAGTAGGCATGCGCATCCGGTGCTCAAGCCTCCTCGTCCTTCCCGTGCTGCTGATGTCGGCATGCAGCGAGAATTCGGGAGGCTATCCCGAAATCGAGATCAAGGGGGTCATGGTACTGAAGTTCCCGGAGACGACCGACCCGGCCCCGGTTCCTCTCCTCATGGCCTATGCGGAAACCGGAACCCCGGTGGCGGGACCTCCGGTCAACGGGCTCGGCCCGGGAGAAACACTTCGGCTCCAGCTCGCGACGGCGGACAACAAGGACCTGACTGCGGAGGCGTCGTTCGAGTCGTCCGCCCCCGCCGTGGTCAGGGTGGAGGACGGCGGGAAGCTGGTCGGCGTGGCCCCGGGTACCGCCACCGTCTGCGGCCGCAAGGGAGCTGTGGAGGCGTGCCAGATCTTCGTGGTGGGCCGCATGCTTCGGCACTACAGCAGCTCCAGCACGGCCGGCGTCTGGCGGAAGGACAGCGTGGTCACCCCCGAAGGACGGGTGGTCACGACCGGCACGGACGGGCAGGCATGGTTCAACCTCGAGGGCTCCGCATCGAATTGGCACGCGATCGCGGACCTGTCCGGAAGCCGAATCCTTGATGCCGACACGTGGGAGCTCTTCGACCTGGCCTCCGGCAAACGGTTCAAGGCGCCCCAGGGGACGCTCGGCGGCGACGAGCACTACATCTATGCCTACTCCTTTGCCGCACACGGGGACGGCACGACGTTTGCCTACTTCCCGTCGACCCTGCAGAGGGTCTTCATGGGTGTCTGCGGCCCGGAATCCTGCCCGGAGACACTGGAGGTCACTCCGGAGTGCATGCCCGAGGGAGACGACTGGAAGTACGCGTTCGGAGCCTCCCTGGCCCCGGACGGGTCGGCCGTGGCCGTAGCCCTCTGGACCGAGGAGGCGGGCCTTGCCCTGCACGCGGTCTCCCCGGATACCGGTGATTGCACACTGCTGTGGAAGAGCGGACCGGACGTCGAAAAGCCGGGCACCGGGCTCTACCCCACATTCTCCCCCGATGGCCGGAGCGTGGCGCTCCAGGCCCTGGCCGGGCTGGTCATCACGCCGGCGGACACGGGGGACGGCCAGCCTCTCCTGCTGCCGGACCTCCACACCAACGGGTTCCCCGGGTTCTCGCCCGATTCCCGATATGTCTACACGTCGTCGAACGCAGGGTCAGGGGGAGCCGCGACACTCGTCGACACGGTCACGGGAATCGCCGTGTCCCTCCCGGACGGAGGAGCGTGGACCCCCTGGAACACCCTCCACTTCGCCACCGACGATGATGCCTTCGAGTACCTGCCGGACACGTACGAGATGCTCCCGTCCCGCGTGTTCCACCGCCTCTACGATCGAATGAAGGGGGCGCCGCAAGCCGGCCTGCTCCGACTGGATGCGCCCGTCGGTCTCCCTCCGTTCGACAAGGACCATCAGAGCGAGGAATTCCAGTGGCTCGGCCCGCCCGACCTCCAGGGGACGGCCATGAAGAAGGCCGCAGAGCCCCCCGGGCACTTCCTGGCCTACCTGAAGAGCGTGGCGTATGCGAACACCGGTATCGAAGGCGGCTACGCCCGGGTCTTCGTCGACGTCCACGACCTCGCCGGCGGCCACCATTCGTCCGTCATGCCGGGCAACCAGGACGTGACCGCGTTCGACGTGGCCGAAACCGGGGTGCTCTTCCTGGCAACGACCCCCTCCGGCTACCTGCTCGTTTCGGACGTGAGGCAGAAGACCTGGTCCGTGCTGGCCGCAGGCATCCACGGGCCGATCGTGGCAGCCAGGGACGGGTCCGCGGTCGCTGCCGCCGGGCCCGGGGGCCAGACCGTCGTCTGGGCCACGCACGACGGTGCCGAGCTCTACCGATCGTTCGAGGCCATCGCCGCATGTCCGCTGCCTGAGGGCACCGGCGTCGTTGCGGCCATGGCCGACGGCCGCATCCTCCAGGTCACCCCGCAGGGACAGGAGACCCTCCTAGCAGATAGCGGGCTCAGGCCGGAGCCGAACGAGCAGCCGGTCCGCACCCACTGGGGGTGGGACTGCATGAACCTCCTCCAGCTCGAACCTTACGGCAGTGCCGTGCTGACCCGATTGTTGGACCACGAGTCGTTCCTGATCGCCGGCGACATTCCGGGCGACAAGCTCTACGCCGGCATCGCCCGCGACGGGTCTGCCTACGCCATCACCTCTCAGACGTCCACGATCGGTTCCGAGGTGAGCGGCCTCCTGAAGCCCACGGTGGACCTCATCGAGGTCTACGTCGGAACGGCCCCGGACTGGAAGCCGAAGAAGCTGTTCCATGCCGTGGAATTCGCCAACGGCGATGCCAACTCCGGAGTGTCCCAGACGTTCCTGTCGCCGGCCATCTGGCCCGGAGGGCGCCGGCTCGCAGTCCCGATGCGGGTCAGCATCGTGGACGTGACGCACACGAGCCTGGGCATCCACGCCATGATGGCCGACTACCTGCACCTGTACCTGGTGGACCGGGACGATGAGACCATCACCCACCTCGGGCAGCTCGACGCGCCGGGCGATGACATCGTGAGGATCCGATGAAGCTCTCCCCCCTTCTCCCAGTCATCGTCCTGGCAGCAGCCGCGTGCAGCAGCACGGCCGACCCCGTGGACGACGTGGACGCTGCGGAGCTGCCGAGCGGGACGGTGGAGTACTCGGCGCTGGCACCGGTATCGGGCGGAGAGCCCAGCCTCTTTTTCGGGCCGCCGGCAGTGGCGCCGGAGGGCGTCCTCCAGCTTGCTGACGGGACCCTCTTCCCGCCGGGAGCGCAACTGCCGACCGACGGAGAGCCCCCGGAAGAGCCCGAGCCGACCGATGAGCCCGAGCCGACCGGGCTTGAGACCTGTGCCCTGTCCGACCATGACCTTACCGCGACTCCCATCGAAGGGCTGGGGCCGGTCCTCGTGACTGCGGACGGACAGACGCTGCTCCTGACCATGTACTCGCCTCTGTCCAAGGAATGCGAGACCATCGGAGCCATCGAATGCGGCCGCGTCCTGACCGCCGTCGCTCTTTCCCCGGACGGCAGCACCATCTACCTGGCAGGAGCCGTGCCCGTCCCCGACGGGACGCTGCCCGAAGCCGTGGTCTGGCGGCTCGACCTTCAAGTCACCGAGGAGGGAGGAAGTGCGGCGCTTTCAAGCACACTCGTCGAGCAGGCCCGCCTGCCGTGCGCTCCGACTGCGCTGGCACTGGGCGACATGAACGGCGACGGCAGCCAGGACTTCCTCGCCTCCTGTCAGCAGCCCCCCCCGTCCTGTCACAAAGGTGAATGCCCTGCGTTGGGCCCTGCCCGGGTGCTCGTCAAGTCGCCGCTGGGCGCACCTGACCCTGCCGTCTCTCCCCTCCTGCTGTCGCCCGTTTCGGGCATCTCGGCTCTGGCCGCAGCCGATGTCGACGGCGACGGGCTCCCCGATATCGCGGCTGCCGGGGCAAACGGGGTGGCCCGTTGGCTCCAGCAGGAATGAAGCGTCTGCAAAGACCTTGCTTCCCTCCGGACACAGCAGTATTCTGACTTCAGTCCAGGAATCGGAGGGGCCAGATGAACGAGATCAATAGAACGTGCACGTGGATCGCCGTGGTGGTTTCGCTGTTCATCGTGGGGTGCGGGGGCGGTGGCAACGACAAGGACGTCACCGGGGGCAAGGACCAGGTGGCGACCGACGGGACTGGCGACGTGCAGGTGCCGGATGATCAACTCCCGGGCGACATGCCGGTGCCCCCGGAAGACCAGACCGTACCGCCGGACCTGGCTGGAGATACGCGAGTCGAGCCGGACGAGACGCCGGCCGATACCGGCAAGGATGTCCAGGAACCTGAGGATGTGCCAGTGACCCCGGACATCGAGAAGGACACGGCGGTGGAGGATACCGGAACGGACGGCACGCTCGAAGAGACTGCCGCTGACCTACTGGAGAAGGATGCCGAGCTGCCGGCCAATGCGGTCGGCCCTGACGGCGGCGAGATCAGCGGCCCGGACGGAACCAAGCTCATCATCCCGGCCGGAGCTCTCGACAAGGTCGTCGAGTTCTCGTTTGCCAAGGTCGACGCCCCGCATGCCGGCACCTTCACCGTGCTGTCCATCGCGGTCGACATCGGCCCGTCCGGCACGCAGTTCCTCAAGGACGCCACGCTGGAGATCCCGGTGGATAGCCTGCCGGGCTCGGGCACTCCGGTGGTGTACACCGCTGAAGGCAAGGACAAGCCCTGGACCGCGTTGCCCACCGAGATCAAAGGCATGACGCTCAGTGCCACGGTCAAGCACTTGAGCTGGTTCCAGGCGGGATTCGAGGGCAAGACGGACGTCGAGCTCCTGTGCGATTACCTGATCCCGTGCATGGTCGAGAAGTGCGGCCTCGTGGAACCCGGACTGTCGGAGGCCAAGGCGGAATGCCCGACGCTCTTTGAGACCGAGCTGACCCCGGAGCAGATTGCTCCGCTCCTGGCGACGGCAGACTGCAACGCGCTGCTCAAGGATCTGGCCAAGTACAATCTGGAGCTCGTCGACGCGTGTGACATCCAGACCGGACCGTGCGACGAAAGCGTGCCGTACGTGGTTGGCTGCATGGTCTCGGACTGCCCGAAATCGGCCCCGTTCAAGGTGGGCATGGAGCAGCTCTTCGGCTACCAGTGCTCCATGGCTCCCGATGTCTTCGGGACCTACACGGTGATGACGTGCAGCCAGATCGTGAAGTACTTCTCCGAGAACGACTCCCACACCAACGCCATGTGCACGACGGGACAGGCCGTTCCTGCGGCCGACTGCACCAAGCTGCTCGACAACTTCAAGAAGTGCCCGGCCCCTGCGGGGTCCAAGTTCGGCATGATGACCAGTGAGGTGATCGGGTACTACATGTGCGGCCTCGGAATGATGGGCGATGCCGCGGTCTCGTGCGCTCTGGCTGCGCTCAACGACTGCAACGCTTTCTACGCCTGCTTCCCCGAGTAGCAAGGACCATCCCTGTCGTGGATGCGGATGAGGAGGATGCGGATGCGACGGGTCTGTCTGTTCTGCCTGGCCGCATGGGCTGTGACGTCGTGCGGCTCTACCGGCCCCTCATCCACGGAGGCGGGGGACACGGGCAGCCCGGACGGTGCCTTCCAGTTCGGGAAACATGATGCTGGGGATGATCGGGCGGTGCCTCTGCCGGATGCGCTCCAGCCTCTGGATGGTCGGGGGGGGGACGCCCCGGTTCCCTTCGACGCCACCGTTCTGCCCGATTTGGAGCACCTGCCCGATGGGACGACTGGACCTGATGCCCAGGACGTGACGCTGCCCCCGGCCGATTCGGCGACCCCGGGCTGTGGTGATGGATTCTGCGCGCTTGGAGAGAACTGCGCCAACTGTCCCTCCGACTGTGGCTCGTGCCCGCCCTGCGGGGACGGCGTCTGCCTGCCGGGCGAATTCTGCCACACGTGCCCGGAGGATTGCGGCTCCTGCTGCGGTGACGGCAAGTGTGCCAACGGCGAGGACTGCTTCTTCTGTCCGGCCGACTGCGGGGGCTGCTGCGATAACGGCGACTGCGACTTCAACGAGACGTGCGAGACCTGCCAGTCCGACTGCGGCCCCTGCTGCGGCAACGGCTACTGTGCCGGAGGCGAGGACAACTTCAACTGCCCCGAGGACTGCGGGCCGGCCTGCGGCAACGGCGCGTGCGACTACGGCGAATGCGACTGGTTCTGCGAGGCGGACTGCGACGACTGCTGCTGGGACGGCAAGTGCAACGCCAACGAGACGTGCACGACCTGTCCAACCGACTGCGGGCCCTGCGAGTGCGTGCCCAACTGCCTGGGCAAGACCTGCGGCGACGATGACGGCTGCGGTGAAACCTGCGGCCCCTGCGCCGCACAGCCCAACAACGACCCCACCCGCATCCTCGTCTACACCGGCAACGTCGAGAACCTCCCCAAGGTCACCTACACCCCCGACGAGTGCGCCGGGGACTGGAAGGACCTCCTCTACTTCATGCAGGACCAGCCTCACGCCCCCGACCTGTTCCTGGTCCAGCAGATCACCGACAATTCACAGCTCGACGCCCTGGCTGCCCAGATGGAGGCGGTGCTCGGCTACTCGTACGGAACCATCATCTCCGTCCAGAAACCAGGCCCCTACGACGAGGCCAACTGCCCCTACAAGCTCCACCAGACCAACGCCATCCTCTACCGCAAGGGGCGCTTCACCTACGTCACCGGCTCCAAGAGCACCTGGCGCTCCGTGCGCGAGGCCGATGACGGCACCTGCGTCACGGCTCAGGCCGACCGCTATCTCAACCTCGTCATCAAGCTGACCGACAAGGCCTCCGGCCACCAGATCGCGGTCGCCTCCATCCACTGGCCCGTCGTTGGAGCCTGCGGCGTGACCAATGCCAAGCTCACCCATGACAACCTCAAGGAATACACCGGCGTCGAGATGTACATCTGGGGCGGTGATGCCAACCTGCCCGACCTGGAATCGCAGACCGACACGGCCCCCTACAAGCCCTGGTACGAGACCACCAACGTCGGCCTCGCCGTGCCGGACAACCTCGGCTATCGGGACCCGATCTGGAACCAATGCGACCAGAACACGGCCAGCGACACGGAGCTCAAGCAGTGCCTGCTCTCCAACTCGACCATGGGCCAGGTCGGCGTCGGCAAGCGCTACGACTACCTCTTCTTCAAGTATGCCAACGAGTACAAGCCTGGCGACGCGGTCAACCCGCCCCCCACCGATGGAGCCCACACCATCGACTTCGCTCAGGCCGGCCAGGCCCAGGGCCCCAACGACGACCCGCTCCCCTATTCCCAGCATCGCTCCGTCATGAGCTACGTGTACTGGTAGGCCATCCGACTCGAAGGCGCCGCTCCGTCTTGAAGCGCACGTGCGGGCAGGCGAGACTACGGCAACGCGGCGGTGCACCGATCCACCAGCTCGCTGCTCTTGATCTTGGCCGCAAGCCCCTTCTTCATGGCATCGATTTCCCATTCCAGGAAGCGCCGCTCCCTGGCCGGAGTCGCTCCCTTCAGGTTCATCACGCTTCCGGTCTTCTTCGTGTGGGACAGGCCGAAGAAATGCCCGAGCTCGTGAACCAGCGTGAAGGGCCAGGCAATCGACGACACGATGATGATGCGCTTGCGCACGTCCTTGCGCACCCGCCAGTGCACCCCGTAGATTTCGCCGGGCTCGTCCACGTTGTCCACCTTGCCCGGCACGAACATGTTGACCACGCCCTTTCTCCAACGCTTCCCGCCCAGACGGTCCCGGTCGTCCTTCGACACCACGTGGTATTCTTCGAGTGGAAGGAATTCCACGCTGTCCAGCTCCAGGGCCACCCCGAGCGGTGCCAGCCCCTCGTTGGCGTGGGTCACCTGCTCCGCCACCCACTCGGGGGTCTGCACCGGCCCCTTGTCGTCGGTCCCGAGGAACAGGGCCACGCCCAGGCAGGTCGACTCCCCCTCCCGACAGCTCGGCACGGCCTCCAGGTAGGCCTCGCCGCCCAGTGCGGCGATGCCGCCGGCCAGGGCATGCATCAGCTGCGCCTCTCCGGCGTTGGCAGGCCGGGTCACCGGTTCATCCCCCATGGGAACAGCGAAGAGCGCCAACGCCATCAACGATGCCAGCACCATGGAACCTCCGGCACGTCATCGTGCCCTGCCTCGTGAGCCCTACCAGCTCTGCGCCGCTGCCAGACTCGAAATGTCGGGGTGGGTGGCAGCTGCCTCCTGAGCCTCCGCCCACCGCTCCGCCAGGTCCCCGAACGGTACGTCCGCCCCCTCCCTCACGAAGATCGGGATGAGATGCTGCGGAATGGGATACTCGGGCAACACAACCGGGCCGACCACCGTCTCGCCGGTCCAGGCATCGACCCAGCTCCCCTCCGGAATGGACACGGACCGCACCTCCTGCCCCTGCTTCCAGACCGGCGCCACGAGCAGGTCGGGGCCGAAGAGATACTGGTCGTACAGCGCCGCATACTCCCCGACTCCCGGGAATGAGAGGGCCATGGGACGGACAATCGGCACCCCGGAATCGTGCGCCGTCTGCGCCTGCTGCTGCGTGTACGGCGACAGGTCTGCGTGCAGTCGGGCGTACATCACCCACACGGCGACCAGGAATTCATCGTAGGTGGGCAGGTGGCCGTATCCGTCCTGGCTTACCTGGCACTCCTCTCCGTCGGGCGGGAGCGACCAGAATGCCGCATTTCCCGTCGGTCCCACCTCCATCAGCGGGGTGAAGGCCGAGAAAGCCAGCCAGCGGGCGCACACTTCGCGAGGCGCAAGCTGGTCGTACCCGCAGGTGTCCGAGCCCCAGATCGGGAAGTTCATGGAGGCTGCCCGCTGCACCGCGATGATTGCGGAGCGCAGCCCCCACTCCGTCCCGGAAGTGTCTCCGCCCCAGACTACGGCGTGGTGGGAGGTCGAGACCCAGCCTGCCCTCGGCATGACGGCGAACTCCTCGACGCCTGCGCTCACGAATGCATCATGGACTGCCTGGGCGTAGAGTGCGGGATACCGGTTGTGCCCCTCTCGATAGCTGGTCCCGTCAAAGTACTGGCCCGTCACGATGAAACCGTCCGGGACCTTCTCCTCGCCCCGATCCAGCTTGAACCCGGCCACCCCGTCGCCGATCGGCATCGCCAGGTGCTTCTGCCACCAGCTGACCGCATCCGGATTGGTCAGGTCCAGCAGCTTGGCGTAGGCCGGCATGGCCCAGGGCATCTCGCTGGTAACCGTGTACCCCAGCTGGACGGCTTCATCGGCCATCTTCCCGACCGCCCAGGGAGCGATCCACAGCATGAACTTCGTCTCGCGGGCGGCCAGCCACTGGACCATCGCCTCGGGATTCGGGAGCCGATCTTCGTCCCAGTCGAAGTCGTCGTACCCGAACGGTCCCTCCGCCCACGGCCGGTCCACCCAGTACAAGGTGCACGGGATTCCAAGGGCCTCCATCATGAGGACGTCTTCGACCACCATCGAGTTGAACGGAACCTCGGCCGGGCTGCCGTCATAGAACTCGGCCAGGTCCCACACGTCGTCGCGCCAACGCCACGGCCCGAAGACCCAGGAAGGAGGGAGAAGCGTGGTTCCCACGGTGCGCGAGTATCGGGCCACCGCGTCCAGCGGACCGGGCCCTGGAAACAGGCGTACGGCAACCTCGGGGCCTTCGTACACCACCGTGACCGCCTCGTCCCCGTCCAGCCCGAATCGGTAGGTGCCCGGCCAGTCGCTCTCAACGTAGACGCCATAACCCGCGGTCGACACATAGAAGGGGCTGTAGAGCGATACGGTGGGCAGCACAAACAGCAGCACCTCCTGCCCCCGGAGGTTCAGCCCCGCAGTCGTACCCGACGCCCACGACTTGTCCTGATCGCCCTGGACGACACGCTCCATCAGGCCGTAGAACCCTTCCGTGGGTCCCACCTCGAAGGCCAGTCCAATCCGCTCGTCCTGCGACTTCCCTTCAACCACCACCTGGAGCCGGAACGCTCCTTCCTCCCGAGGGCCGAGGCGCACCTGGACTTCCCGTCCATCGTCCGTCATGCAGGCCAGAGCCTGGTCGCTCCCCATGCTCGTTGCATCGCCGCATGTGATGTCAATTCGCTTGCCGCCCGACATCACGAACAATGCGCTGCCCTCCTGGGAAGCCAGGGCCGTCATCGGCTTTCCATCGTGTGCGAACCGGAACGCCAGGGGGTTGTGCTCCACCGTCACGTCCACTTCGGCCGGATAGACGGGAATGTCCTGGCCCCAGGTCTCAGCGGCATCGGCCTCAAGGCTGACGGCGTCCTGAGGACGGCCGTCGCTCCTGGGAACCTCCCCTCGAACCGAATCGACCACGAGGGTCTGGCCGTCCGACGCGCTCGCACCCGGCCCGGAGTCCCCGCAGCCCGCACCGCTCCAGACGAGGCAGGACAAGCCAGCGATCGCCCACAGGTCTCTCCTCAAGTCGTCCTCCACTCGGCGCTCCGTGCCAGCGCATCGACAGTATGTCCCGACCCGGACGCGCAGGCAAGGGAGATCAGCCCCGGGGGACGAGCGTTCCATGAGCCGCACGGCCGCTGGCTTCAAGCTCCGATGATTCCGCCGCGTTTCCCGGGCTCGCAAAGACCTTCGACATGCGCCGGGCAAGACGCTATGCTCAGTCGGCTCGAAGGCCTCGGACAAGGCCCTGGACAAGGCCCCGGGCAGGCCTTACGTCATCGGCATGGAGGGAAGGATGAAATCGCATCGAAAGGAGTTGGTCATGAACATCCCCGGACGGCGGGGGTTCGTCAACATCTCCGGCGACGTGCAGCGGGCCATTGCCGAGAGCGGAATCCGGGAAGGGCTCTGCCTCGTGAACTCCATGCACATCACGGCCAGCGTGTTCATCAACGACGACGAGTCCGGCCTCCACCAGGATTTCGAGAAGTGGCTGGAGCAGTTGGCACCGTTCAGCCCGCAGGGCTACCGACACAACCTGACCGGCGAGGACAACGCAGACGCCCACCTCAAGCGCCAGATCATGGGCCGGGAGGTCGTCGTCGCCGTCACCAACGGCCACCTCGACTTCGGTCCCTGGGAGCAGATCTTCTATGGCGAATTCGACGGCGGCCGGCGAAAGCGCGTCCTCGTCAAGATCATCGGAGAATGACAGTGGAAACCGGCCGGGGCCGGATGCTTGATGGAGTGTGAATGACAGGAGCGATCCGAACGCCGGGGGGCACCATGGTTCGACCGATGCTGGCCTTGTGTTTGCTGCTGCACGCCGCGTCCTGCAGCACCGGGAGCGGGCAGAGCACCGCCGACTCCAACGTGATCTGGAACCTGGATGCCGCCTCGGATTCGACGACCGGCCTTCCAGACACGACCGGCGATCACGCCGTGGCTGTCGACGCAGCGGAGAACATTCCTGCGGACGGAGCAGCCACCGATACCCGGCAGGGCGATCTCCTCCATGACGAGAAAGCACCGGAGGTCGGCTCCGACGGCGCCGGCAATGTGGACGCGGCAGACATCGAGGCCACGGGCCCGGACGGCCAGGCACCGAGCGATGTGGGAGACGTCCAGACCCCGGAAGACGTGGATGACACCCAGACCCCGGAAGATGCGGATGACGCCCAGGCCACAGCAGATATGGGCGACGCCCAGGCCCCAGCAGATGTGGACGACGCCCAGGTTCTGGAAGAAGTGGCCGACGTCCAGCCTCCGGAGGATGCGGCAGAGGACGTCCAGCAGCCCGAGGACACGGGCCCCGTAGGATGCTCGCCCGGTGCCCCGGGGACCGGCCTTTCGCCGGCCTCGGCTCCTGCCTTCTCTGCAGCGATCTCCCAGCCCTCGCCGGTCTTTCGAACGCTCACCGACAACGGCAAGCAGTACTACCCCGACAGTGCGGTCACCTTCCGCAACACGGGCGGCCAGTGGGAAGTCACCATCGCGGTCACCAAGGACACCTACCGGCTGACCGGCCCCTCCCCGACATCGGTGTCCCTGAACCCCGGCTCCCCCATCCTGTCCCCCACGGGAAACACCGCAACCCCGCACCACGGCTATGCGGGCATCACGTCCGTGACCACTTGCGACGGTGTCCTGACCGCCTTCTTCCACGCGGAGTACCATGCGATCCCGGTGGCACCGTGGCCCGCCTGCCCGGCCCCCTACCACGCGTCCATGTGCCGGGCCACGGCCCCCGGCGGCGGGCCCTCGTTTTCCGTCGATTCCCCCACGTGGGTCCTGACCTCTTCCGGTACCGCCAGCTACGGGGCCCCCAAGTGCGCCTACGGTGCCGGCGGCGGCTCCATCTTCGACCCGGGCGGCGACTACCTTTACCTGTACTACTATGACTGGGATGCCCCCAACGGCATCTACCTGGCCCGAACCTGCCGCAGCGACTGCGGCAAGGCGGGCACGTGGCGCAAGTACGCCAACGGGAGCTTCTCCGGAGAGGCGTTCTCCACCAGCTTCCTCGAGCCTTCCGGACCGTCCAGCGCCATCATTCCGTCAAGCGGCGGCTTCGACGCGTTCCCCACGGTCAGCTACAACACCTACCTCGACGCCTATCTCATGGTGAGTGCGACCGAGTCCGGCTTCTCCCTGCGGGCCAGTGCGGACGGCATCAACTGGGGCCCCCGGTTCGACCTGCTGCGACACATCAAGGCCGCAGACGTCGAGCTGCCCGTCTACTACCCGACCGTCGTCGATGCCGCCTCCTGGTCACGCGACCTCACGGGCCGCAACCTGAAGCTCGTCCACGCCACCGTCTGCGACGACACGGGCAAGCAGGCCTCTCACCGGGCGTTCATTGCCGACATCGAGCTCACCAAGAGCGGCGACATCAAGACCGTCAGCTACGACCGCCGCAAGATGGTCCGCTACTTCCACAATGCCAGCCCGTTTGACCACTGGTGCACCACGGCCCCGGTCCCGGGCTACGCGTCCGAGGGCGGGCTCGGCAAGCTCGCGGCCAACTCGCTGCCGGGAACCCACCCCCTCTACGACTGCGTGCAGGGCCAGGACCACCTCGTCAGCCAGTTCAGCAGCTGCGAGGGCGGAACGACGCTGGGCATCATGGGGTTTGCGTGGTCGTCTCCCGGCCCCGGCCTCCACGCAGTGTACCGCTGCTGGCTCAAGAGCCCGGAGGGAACGGTGGACCACTTCGTCAGCCTCGACCCGGGCTGCGAAGGGGTCAACAACGAGGGGGCCATCGGCTGGTTGGAATAGCCCCCGGAGGACGTGGACGATGCAGTGGGAGCAGGAAGATCGGCTTTCGGCCGACATGGTGGCAAGGGTGGTGGCCCGCAAGGTCGCCGAGGCCGCACGCCCCGGGGGACGCCCGCTGGCGGAGGTGATCAACGAGTCCCTGTACCACGAGCGCGAGCGACTGGCCCGACAGGGGGACGGCAGCGGCGTGGTCTCTTCGGACTCGCTCTTCCTCGCCGCAATCCGCAAGGAGCTTCCCCGGGCTGGCAGGGCCCAGGAAATTCTGCTGCTGACGCGGATCGTGGAGCGGTACGCCCGGGAAATCGGCGGCCACTTCAACCCGCTGGTGTACGGGCTGGCGACTCGGGCAATTCCGGTGGGGCTGTCGGTCGTGCTCTCCGGACTGTCCCCGCTGCGTGCGCTGCGGAACCCGGAATCGCTGGTGCGGCTCTCGCACCAGGTGACGCTCGTCGGGGACCGGGAGTGGCTCGGTCGCCTGGCCTCGCGAGGCACGCTGGTGTTTGCGCCGACTCACTCCTCGAACCTGGACTCCGTGGTCATGGGGTATGCGCTCTACCGAATGGGCCTGCCGCCCGTGGCCTACGGGGCCAGCATCCACCTGTTCAACAACCCGATCATCGGCTTATTCATGCGCAACGTCGGGGCCTTCGCGGTGGACCGACGAAAGACCGACCCCCTCTACCGGGAATCGCTCAAGGAATTTGCCACCCTCACGCTCGAGTCGGGCCGGCACGGCCTCTTCTTTCCGGGCGGGGGCCGCTCCCGATCCAACCGGGTCGAGACCCGTCTCAAGCTCGGCCTGCTGGGAACGCCCCTGTCGGCCTTCTACAACGCCCTTGCTGCCGGCCGCCCCTCCCGCATCTTCGTGGTCCCCTGTACCATCTCGTATCCCCTCGTGCTCGAGGCCTCGACCCTCATCGACGACTACTTCCAGGAGGCCGGGCGAGCCCGCTACATCATCGAAGACGATGAGTTCAGCCAGGTTCGACGCTGGCTCGATTTCATCAACGCGCTGGCAGCGCTCGAGCAGCAGGTGGTAGTGACCTTCGCCAACCCGCTCGACCCCTTCGGCAACGACGTGGATTTCGAGGGACGCTCCCTCGACCCCAGGGGCCGCATCATCGAGCCGGAGCGCTACCTGCTGTCACGGGGCACTCTCCGGGAAGACCGGGAGCGTGATGCCGAGTACACCCGCGACCTGGCTCACCGCCTGTCGGCCTCGTTCCACGCCCACTCGGTCGTCTTTCCCACGCACGTGCTGGCCAGGGCTGCGCTCCGGGTCCTCGTCCGTCGCTTCCCTCAGCTCGACCTCTACCGCCTGCTGCGCACCCTCACCCCGGACACGCCCCTGCAGCTCCCCGAAGTGGAGTCGGAAACCGTGGCGCTGCTCGACCGGCTGCAACAGCTCGAGGCCGACGGTCGCATCCGCCTGGCCCCCCGCACCCGTACCGGCAGCGGGCAGCTCATCCACGAGGCCCTGCGGAGCTTCGGCTCCTACCACATCCGCCCGGTGGTCGAACGCCAGGGCTCCCGGCTGACCATCGGCGATGCCAACCTCCTCGTCTACTACAGCAATCGACTCGACGGGTACGGGCTTGCCGGCGATTCGTCCCTCACGGAGGTTCCCGAATGAGTCGAATCCTCCCCCGCCCCGACAACGTGAAGCGCCCGTCCGCAGCAGTCATCGGAGCGGGCAACTGGGGAACCGTGCTGGCCGACCTCATCGCGGCCAACGGACACCCGGTCAGCCTCTGGTGCCGACGGGAGGACCAGGCCCGTGAGATCAACCGAAGACGCACCAACGCCCGCTACCTCCCGGGGATCCGCCTCCACCGGAACATCCGCGCCACCCATCGCATCGACGAGGCCGTGACCGGCAAGGAGCTGCTCATCGTCGTCATCCCCTCCAAGGCCTTCCGGGACGTGTGCGCCTCCATGGGGCCGCTGCTCACCCCTGACCAGCTTGCGGTCCATGCCACCAAAGGCTTCGAGGCCTCCACCCACTGCCGGATGTCGGAGATTCTCAGGCAGGAGACCTGCCTCCGGCAGCTCGGCGTCCTGTCGGGTCCCAACATCGCCCCCGAAGTCGCCCAGCGCAAGCCCGCCGGCACCGTGATCGCGTCCCGTTTCCCGGCCGTCGTCCAATCCGCCACGGCCCTCCTCGTGTCCTCGCGCTTTCGCGTCTACACCAGCCAGGACGTGCTCGGCGTCGAGCTGGCCGGGGCCCTCAAGAACGTCGTGGCCATCGCCGCGGGCGTCGCCAGCGAGCTCGACCTGGGGGACAACGCCAAGGCCCTTCTCATCACCCGGGGCATGGCCGAAATCCGACGCATCGGGACCGCGCTCGGCGCCCTGCCCGAGACCTTTGCCGGCGTTGCAGGACTGGGCGACCTCATCGTCACCTGCTCCAGCCCCCTGTCGCGGAACTTCCGCGTCGGCGCCGCCCTGGCCCGTGGGGAGAAGCTCCCCGAAATCGTCGCCTCCCTCGGAATGGTGGCCGAAGGCGTCAATACCTCCGCCGTTGCCAACGAGATCATGAAGAGGCACTCCATCGACGCCCCGTTGTTCGACGAGGTCTTCCGCGTCGTCCACCAGGGCGACGACCCTTCCACCGCCCTCGAACGGCTCATGCGGATCGCCCCCCACGCGGACGTCCGCTAGAACCATTTCCTCGAAATTTCTTGCATTTCGATTCGGTTTCCTGTAACAGTCCCGCCATCTCGAATTGGTCCACTCGGGTTGCCCCTGTCGATTACGGGACGCGACCAGGACCCAAAGGAGGAGTTGAAGATGAAGAAGTTCCTGGTTGTTGCGGCAGTTCTGGCTCTCGGGCTCTACTCGGTCGGCTGCGGCGGCAGCGACGAAGAGAAGGACACCACCACCCCGACCGACACCGTTGCGGGCGACACCACCGTGCCGACCGATGACACCGTCCCCGCCGACGACACCGTCCCGGCTGACGACACCGTCCCCGCCGACGACATCGTCCCCGCCGACGACATCGTCCCCGCCGACGACACCGTCCCGGCCGACGATACCGTCCCGGCCGACGACACCGTCCCCGAGGAAGTCGTGACCGTGACCGACGCCTGCCAGAACGCCGGCGACCTCGCCATCGTGCAGGCCGATGCCGACGCCATCTCGGCCAAGGCCAAGGAGTGCGGCATGGGCTGCATCGCCGAGCCCGACATCGTCGGCTGCGCCACCCCGTGCGTCGAGGAAGGCACCGGGCTTACCGCCGGCTGCTCGAGCTGCTACGTGGGCATCATCGCCTGCACGATTGCCAACTGCATCGCCGAGTGCGTCGCCGACGCCGAGGCCCCGGCCTGCAAGACCTGCCAGGTCGAGAAGGGCTGCTACGCCGCGTTCTACGAGTGCTCCGGCTTCGAGGCCCCGGTCGAGCCCGTCGTCGACCAGTGCACGAACGAGGCGGACCTTGCGATCCTCCAGGCCGACACGCAGGCCGTGAAGGACAAGGCCAAGGAGTGCGGCATGGGCTGCATCGCCGAGCCCGACATCGTCGGCTGCGCCACCCCGTGCGTCGAGGAAGGCACCGGACTCACCGCCGGCTGCTCGGCCTGCTGGGTCGGTATCATCGGCTGCACGATTACCAACTGCATTGCCGAGTGCGTCGCCGACGCCGAGGCCCCGGCCTGCAAGACCTGCCAGGACGAGAAGGGCTGCACCGAGGCCTTCTACACCTGCTCCGGCCTTCCCAAGGAAGAGTAGTCCCCTTCCCTCCACCTGAGGAATTCACATGCCACGCTGGAATCTCATGACGGTGGCGCTTGCCAGCGCCCTGATCGTCGCAGGCTGCACAGGCTCTTCCGGCAATTCCGGAAGCAAGGACTCCGTTCCCGCCGACGCGGCCTTGGCCGACTCCGCTGCGGATGCGGCCTCATTGGATCTGCTCGCTCCGGCAGACGGAAACGGCCCGGTCCCTGACGGCCTCGTGCCCGACTCGGGTGCCGACCTCCTGACCGACTCGGGTGCACCCGACGTCCCTGTGGAACCGGATGGAACCGCGGCCGACGTGGCCGCGGACTCGATCGGCAGTGACTCCGACGTCGCCTCCCCGGAGGACGTCTTCCCCGGAGACGTGATCGATCCCTCCGGCGTCTGCCCCGTCCTCGGTTACGAGGCATGCGGCGGCGACCTCCTGGGCAAGTGGAAGTTCCTCGACATGTGTCCGGAAGACCCCGTTGCGGCAAACGACCTGTGCGAGAGCCCGTTCGACAACCTCCCCGCCTGCGTCGGCGGAGGTAATGACATCCTGTGCGATTCCGTCATCGACGGGACCCTCGAGTTCATCGACGCCGACACGGCCAAGATGGTCTCCGAGCACTGGATCGTGTTCTCCTGGGTGTTTACCGATGCCTGCCTGGTCGCTGCCGGACAGCCGGGGGCGGACAGCCAGGCCCGCTGCCTCTCCCTCAACTCGGAGAAGCTTACCTGCACCTACGCCGCCGATGCGTGCACCTGCTCCGGACAGAGCTGGAAGGAGCCCGACGACACGGAGCTCCCCTACTCGGCATCGGGCAGCGAGATGACCCTGTTCCAGGATGAGCTGAAGGTCTCCTACTGCATCGACGGGGACCAGCTCGTAATCGACCACTACTTCTACCACCCGGTAAGCTGGCGGTACTGGGTCCTCGAGAAGGCCACCGACGAGCCGCCTCCCGCAAGTCTGACCCTGGAGCAGGCCACGGCCCTCCTCCCGGGCGTGTGGGAAGCCGTCGGCATGGAGGACAGCGGCAATCCGTTCCAGCCCGTGCCTCCCGGTCAGTTCAACGTCTTCACGGAAGATGGCAAGTTTTCCTTCAAGTGCGACCAGGCCTCGAGCATCACCTGGAAGCTCATCGAGAAGTGGAACATGCCGACCGTCGAGGTCACCCTGAGCCCCGGCTCGGTCGTCTACTGGGTGATCCAGACCCTGACCGAGACCAAGCTCTCCTACATCGAGGGAGGAGACACCTTCCACTACGAGCGCCGCACCAGTTGCAGGTAGTTCTCCAGGCATAGCAGAGCACCGGCCCCCCCTCATCAATCATCTGCTCCCGACCCGCCAACAGGATGGGCCGAGAACAGGGTGCAGGCCGCTTGATTCGCCGGCCCCGTCCAGTGTAGGGTTTCCCGCAAGGGGAGGTGGGGCCACGGACTACAACAGCTGGAACATCGGAATGCTCGTGGCAGCCACCGTGCTGTGGCTCGGGGAGTTCGTCTGGTTCCGCAGTCCGGAGCCCCAGGCGGAAGTCCGGAAACCAGCCAGCTTCGCCGTCGTTTCCGGTGCCATCATCGGCTCCATCGCCTTGTCCATCGCCCTTCGTGCCGCTGCAATGGGACCGATTCCGGACCGCTGGCTCTCGCTCTCGACTACAACGGGAGCTGTCTGCGCGGTCCTGGGCGCAGTGCTCCGCTACTGGGCCATCCACGAGCTTGGCCCAGCATTCAGCCGCACCGTGACGGTCCGAGCCGATCAGGCACTTGCATCGAAAGGCCCCTACCGGATGCTCCGCCACCCCCTCTATCTCGGCCTGCTCCTCCTGACAACCGGTATCTCGCTCTTCATCGGCAGCCTCCTGGGACTCCTGCTCACGCTGGTTGCGCTGCCGCTGGCCCTCCATCTCCGCATCGTGGAAGAAGAGCGCCTGATGGAAGAGGTGATCGGGGACCGCTACCGCACGTGGAAGCAGGACCGGTACCGACTGATTCCCTACCTCTACTGACATGTGCCCCGTCAAGCTCCCCGGGCTTCTTGACATTGCCCCCGAAAGGCCCGAGGATGATGAAGGATTCTCGGTACCGGCCGGCTGGAGGGTCGGGCCGTTCCGGGGTCTGCCGGGCGTCGTCCCTCGGGGCCAGGACCCCCGGCTGCCAATTGTGCCCTGAAGGGGGTCTTCGGTGATGGCCAAGTCCTTTTCACTCGCATCAGGATTGTCTGTGCTCTCCATGCTGATTCTTGCCGCCTGCGGAAGCTCGGGGGGCGATGAGAAGGCCGACAGCACGACGCAGGCGGACGTCCCGGCACAGCAGGAGGACGTCCCGGCACAGCAGGAAGAATCGGTCACCGCCGACGATACGGTCGGCGGCGGTGATGCGGCAGCCACCGTTCCCGGCGGTTGGACCTATACCGAGGAAGGGTGGTTCGCCCTCACCCCCGCGGCAGGCAAGAAGGCCCTCTACCGTGTCAGCACCTGCGGCCAGGGCGCGGACTGGCTCGATTTCGAAGCCACCGTCGATGCAGAAGCGGACTACAAGGGGACGCCCTGCATGAAGATCGCCCTGAACCAGGTTGGCGGGAAGGCCTCCATCCTGGCGTACATCGACGTCAGCAAGCCGTGGACCGTGAAGTGTCACGCCATCGAGGTCTGGGGGGACGGCGATGCGGACAACCCCGGCATGGCCTACGTGTTCGAGCCGCCCTTCGAGCTCAGCATGGACCCAACCCAGGATCACCAGGTCTCCCAGGGCAAGGGAAAGATGATGTTCGGGACCACCGACGGCGGAGTGCAGGAAATCACCGTCGATTCGACGATGGAATCGACCGACGCCACGATCGACGTGCCGTTCGGCTCGGTGACCGGGGCGACCCACTTCAAGGTCACGATGAAGGAATGCCCGGAAACCGGGGAATGCCCCACTACCGGGTTTGATGCCGACGGCTGGTTCCACCCCGAGCACCTGGTGGTCAAGCTGCTGGTCGTGCCAGGCTATTGCGAGGTCGAGCTCGTCGAGTCCTGGAAGTAACCCCCGGGCCTCTTTCCGGAGTCTCCCGAATGCGTTGTTCCGTCCTGCGACTCCTCCTGCTCTCCCTTCTCCTGCTCTCGAGCTGCTCGTTTGCCGGCAGCGGCACGGACTCCGTGGGCGAGGGAGGAATCCCCCCCTGGTCCGACGACGTCTCCTCGGGGCAGGACCAGTCCACCGGGTTCCCGGACCACGGGACTCACCCGCTGGGCGACTACGTCCCCCCCGACGGGCTTCAGCTCGTGTTCCTCGATGTGGGCCAGGGCGATGCCGTCCTCGTCCGCTTCCCCAAGGGAGCCACCATGCTGGTCGACGGCGGCAAGAACGACCGGGGTACCGAAGTGATCCTCCCGGCCTTCGAGGCCCTCAACCTCGTGGACCTGGACTACATCGTCGTGTCGCACGCCGACGCGGACCACTGCGGCGGGCTCGATGAGGTCGTTCAGGGGGTGGCGGTCGAGGAGGTCTGGGAGAACGGCATCGACAAGGACACCTCGGCCTGGTGGGATTTCTCGGACGCGGTCGATGCCCACGGCATTCCCCGGGTCACTGTCCAACGTGGCGACGTCCGGGAAATCGATGCATGCCGGGTCGAGGTCCTCAACTCGGACCAGGGATGGGGCGACTCCAACGGGGACAGTATCGTCCTTGGCATCGAGTGCGAAGGCGTCAGCGTCCTGCTCACCGGCGATGCGCACGCAGGGACCCAGGAAGACCTCATCGACGTGTACGGTTCGGACCTCCAGGCCGACCTCGTCAAGCTGCCCCACCACGGCAGCTCGGACCGTTACGACGAGTTCCCCTCCTTCGTCCTCCCCAAGGTGGCGGTCTGCAGCGTCGGCGCCGGCAACTCTTACGGCCACCCCGCTCCCGAAGTGGTCGCGGAATGGAAGGCCGTCGGAGCCGACTTCTACCGCACCGACCAGGTCGGCACGGTCACGGTCGATGCCAAGGGCGGAGTCCTGAACGTCCACACGGAATGGTAGGGAGAGTGGGTGGCCAGAGACCTCTTCACCCGAAATGAATCTGGCAGCGCGGACGATTGGTCTGCCCCGAGCTTCCGAAGCCTGCCGCCCGCCATCCGGTTCGGAACCTGCAGTTGGAAGTATGATGACTGGCGCGGGATCCTCTATCCGCTACGCGGGAAGATCAACCACCTCGAGCAGTACGCAGCACGCCTACCCACGGTAGAGGTCGACCAATGGTTCTGGTCCCTGTTTGCCCCCGGTCAGGTGGTCCTTCCCGCCCCGTCGGTGGTGGCCGACTACGCGGCCAGTGTCCCGCCGGACTTCCGATTCACGGTCAAGGCCCCCAACAGCGTTTCGCTGACGCACCACTACTCGCTCCGGGCACACGACCAGCTCCTGCCCAATCCCGACTTCCTGTCCTCGGAGCTCTTCAGCCGCTTCCTCGCTCTCCTTCAGCCCCTGGGGACGAAGCTCGGCCTGGTCATGCTGCAGTTCGAATACCTGAATCGGCGAAAGATGTCCGGGTTGACTGAGCTGCTCGATCGCCTCGGCCGCTTCCTGGACGCGACAGGCCCCGGGGTTCCTATCGGAATCGAGCTCCGCAACCCCAGCTTCCTGACTCCCGAGTACTTCGACTTCCTCCGGAGCCGAGGCCTGAGCCACGTCTTTTGCGACGGGTACTACATGCCTTCGGCGGCCGCCATCTACCGCCGGCAGGCAGACCGCCTCGCAGGCCCGGTGGTGCTCCGCCTGATGGGGCCGGATCGCAAGGCCATCGAAGAGAAGGGGAACGCCCGCTGGGACCGGCTCCTCGACCCCCGGGATGCTCAGCTCGACGAGGTGGCGGACATGCTGACCGACCTGGTGAAGCGGGCCGTGCCGGTCTATGTCAACGTCAACAACCACTACGAGGGGTGCGCTCCACTCACCATCCGCCGGCTCGCCTCGCGACTGGCCCGAAAGGAGTGATGCAGGCGAAGCTCAGGGGCAGGGACAGTCCGCTGCACAGGTATCGCACGTTTCGCCCGCTGCCGACTGGCAGAGGCCGTCTCCGCACGTGCACCCCGTGCTCCCGTTGGAATCCACGCTCAGGAGAAGCGCCTTGGCCTGGTAGCTCTCGGTGGAATCGACGTACGTGCCACCGGCCAGGAGGTACTTGCCCGCCGGATGGATGAATCGCATCTCGTTGGCACCGCCGCCACCCCAGGTCTTGCTCCAGACAGGGTTTCCGGAGAGGTCCACCTTCTGTAGCCAGGCATCCCAATCCCCGGGGGAATTCGAAGGGCACTTGCGTCCCCCCGCGAGGTAGCCCCCGGCCACTGTCTTGACGGTGTAGAAGGTCTCGAAGTAGTTGCCCGCCAGCGTCTGCTGCCACTGGAGCGAGCCGGACGCATCGACCTTCACCACCCACCCCTCGTCGTAGGAGGCCACCCCCTGTGCCAGGTTGCCGGCCAGGATGTAACCCCCGTCCGAAGCCACGTCCAGACCGTAGAAGCGCTGATCCTTGCTTGCATCTCCGTAGGTTTTCTCCCACACCATCCCGGCCGAGGCATCGAGGCGGACCAGCCACCCGTCGAAGGTCATGGTCTTCGACCGGTTCCACCCCGCAACCATGTAGCCTCCTCCCGGAACGGACAGAATCGTCTCGCCCGCATCCTGGCTCGCTCCGCCATAGGTCTTGTCCCAGAGGGGTGTCCCGTTCTTGTCGACCCGGACGAGCCACATGTCGCTGCTGCCCGCTCCCTTGGACTGCGTGTAGCCCACGGCGAGGAAGCCGCCATCCGCCTCCTCAAGCACGTCGTTGCACCCTTCGTAGCTGGTCCCGCCGAACACCTTGTCCCAGAGGAGCCCTCCGTTGGAATCCAGCCGCAGCATCCACAGGTCGCTTTTGCCAGCGCCCTTGGAGTAGGTGGTCCCGCACATCAGGAACCCGCCGGTCGAGACCGGCAGGAGCCTCCCCACCGCGTCCGTGGAGATCCCCCCGTACTGCTGCTCCCACAAGATCCCCCCGAAAGGATCGGTGCCGACAAGCCAGATCATGCCGTCCCCGCCCGCCTCGGGCGATATCCCCCCGGCAAGGACCAGCCCGCCCGAGGGCAAGGCCACCGCATCCGCCAGCCCCGTGTTCTTGCCCGAGATGTCGTACTTCTTCAGCCACTTGTCGCACAGGCACTGCCCGGCCGGGTCGCACAGGGATCCCTCCGGGCAGGTGCCGCACGACAGCCCGCACACGGGGTCCGGCCCGCACGAGAGACCGGTGCAGTCCTGGGTCTGAGGACACGTGCCCCCGGTCGGCACACAGAAGTTGTCCACGCAATCCCATCCAAGACCGCACACGCCGCACACCCCGCCGCAACCATCCGATCCGCACTCGTTGTTCTCACAGTTCGGCTCGCAGCAATGCCCGTCCACACAGGTCTGCCACGGCTCGCAGGCGCCGCACACCCCCTTGCAGCCGTTGCTCCCGCACTCCTTGCCGATGCAGTTCATGGCGCAGGAGCAGGCCATCTTGCACTCCAGCGTGACGCAGTTGGGCGGACAGGCGCACATCCCGAACTCCTCCTGGCACGCAAGCCCCACCGGACAAGTCCCGCATGTTCCACCACAGCCGTCCGGACCGCACTGCTGGAACGTGCAGGACGGGACGCAGCCTCCCTGGCAGAGCCCCTGTGCGTCGCACGCCTTCCCCCCTGAACATGCGCCACAAGACCCGCCGCAGCCGTCCGGGCCGCACTCCTTCCCCGCACAGGCCGGGATGCACTCGCACTTCCCGTCCACGCACGCCTGCCCCACCAGGCACATCCCGCAGAGCCCACCGCAGCC
>CAITUV010000046.1 GCA_903895725.1 uncultured Myxococcales bacterium
CTTCTTGGGGGCGGCGGCCTTCTTGGCGGCAACTTCCTTCATGGCCGGAGCAGCCTTCTTGGGGGAAGCGGCCTTCTTGGCGGCGGCGGCCTTCTTGGGGGCGGCGGCCTTCTTGGGGGAAGCGGCCTTCTTGGCGGCAACTTCCTTCATGGCCGGAGCAGCCTTCTTGTGGGAAGCGGCCTTCTTGGCGGCAACTTCCTTCTTGGCCGGAGCAGCCTTCCTGGGAGCGGTGGCCTTCTTGGGAGCAGCGGCCTTCTTCGGGGCAGCGGCCTTCTTCGGGGCAGCGGCCTTCTTCGGGGCAGCGGCCTTCTTGGCGGCAACTTCCGTCTTGGCCGGAGCAGCCTTCTTGGGAGCAGCGGCCTTCTTCGGGGTAGCCGCCTTCTTGGGGGCAACTTCCTTCTTGGCCGGAGTGGCCTTCCTGGGAGCAGCGGCTGTCTTCACCACGGGCTTCTCGGGCACCGCCTTCTTTGCGGTCACCTTCCTGGCCGGCGACTTGCGCGCTGCCGGAGTCTTGGCTTTGAGTTCCTTCCCCGCCATTTTCCACCTCCTGAGTGCTGCAACTTTCGGTTCGGGCGGTAATGTAGGGGGAAGGGGGAAACGAGTCAAGCGAAAAGCGAGCGCGCTCTTGACCGTATGCTTCGCACAGCATACTCTCCGTATGCTCGGAGGTGCATATGCGGACCACGATCAACATCGAGGACGGCTTGCTCGAGCGGGTGATGGGGCTGACCGGGACCCGGGTGAAGACCCGGGCAGTGGACGTCGCCCTGCGCGAGTATGTCCGGTTGAAGGCCCGGGAGGAGCTTCTCCTCCTGCGGGGCAGGATGAACCTCAGCGACATCTGGCAGCAGGGCCGGGAGGAGGAGCTCGATGAGTGAGGACGTCCTGGTGCTGGTGGATACGTCGGCCTGGCTCGAGTTCTTCAAGCGCGGGGAGGGGCAGATTGCCAACGCCGTGTACCGGCTGGTCCGGGAGGACCGGGCGGTGCTGGTGGGGCCTGTGTTGGCGGAGCTGCTGCAGAGTGCCCGCACCGAGAAGGAGAAGGAGACGTTGCGGCAGAGTCTGTCGACACTCCGGTATGTGGAGGCGGACCGACGCGACTGGACGGTGGCCGGGTCGCTACTGGCCAAGTTGCGGCGCAAGGGGGTTCACTCACCTCTGACCGATGCGCTCATCGCAGTGCTGAGCGTGCGACACAACCTGGCCATCCTGACCCTCGACAAGCATTTTGCGAACTTCAACGACATGCAGTGGTACGCGGTGACGTGAGACAACCTACCGTCCGAGCCAGAACTGCCGGGCCACAATCATGATCTGGACGACCGGGTTGCCGGCGGCGTCGGTTTCTGTAGCCAGTATGACGGACTGGAACTTCACGTCGGCACCGGCCCTCGCCGAAGAGGCGACAAGTGCGGGGCCGCCTGGAACGGAGCCTTCCACGATATCGACGCCCTTGAAGCGTGCAAGCTCCTTTTTGTAGAAAGCGACGACCTTGTCGGCTGGGCCGTGGACTTCATAGAACACCGATTCGTCGTCGGCAACACCTTCCAGGGCCCCCGGGAAGGGGGGCAGCCCGAAGCGGACCTCGGTGGCGGGATTGAACGAAGAGTCGTCCTGAGGGGACTCCGCTCGCCGTGTGGGGGGCTTGTCGGAGGCCTCGGCCATCGCCACGTCGCCCTCGGCATCCTCGTCGTCCGATGCAGAAGGGGCCTGGTCCAGCGCATCGATCCTCGCAATGAGCTGGACCGTGCCGTGGGGAGGCTGAACCATGTCCTGTTCTTCATGCGGAGAGGCCACGGGTTCTTCGTGCGGAGAGGCCACGGGTTTCTGTTGCGGAGAGGCCACGGGTTCTGGTTGCGGAGAGGCCACGGGTTCTGGTTGCGGAGAGGCCACGGGTTCTTGTTGCGGAGAGGCCACTGGTTCTTCATGCGGAGAGGCCACGGGTTCTTGTTGCGGAGAGGCCACGGGTTTGTGTTGCGGAGAGGCGTCTGGTGCGGATGGCGATGGTCGGGCGGGTTCCGGAGCGGTGGCGCCGAGCGGCTTCTCCGAGCCATTCCCGGCCGACGGGGCCGGCTCGGGCTGCCAGCCCACGACCAGTGTGAGAAGCAGCCAGAGGCCGAGGATTACGACGACCGCGGCCATGGCGGCGACGGCGAGTCCCTTCCATCCGTGCCCTCCCGGCCGGGAGAACGGAGGGGTGCGGCTCCCCGAGGAGTCCCCCGGGCTGCCGTAGGGTACGGGTGGGCGTGGCGAACCCGGCGACGAGGCTCCGCGTCGTGCGGCATCCGGGGGCTCAGAGGCATCCCGGCGCCTGTCGGTCGCAGCGCGTTTGCCGGGCGATGCCGGCTCCTGGGCCCGTTGCGGTGAGGTGGACGGTGCCTTGTCCGGGCTGGGAGTGGGAAGGGCGATCGTGGATGCAAGACTGTCCGGCGAGCCCGACTTCGGCTTGCCGGTGAAGTCCGAAGACCTGGGCAGGCCTCCGGGGGGCAGAGGCGCCGCCGGCAGCGCTGCGTCCGCAGTCGGCATCTGGGAGATCTCGCTGATGCTGGCCTTAATCTCGCCGGCGGGCAGTTGGTCGAGGATCGCACGCAGGGCTCGAGCGGCACTCTCCGCCGTCTGGAAGCGTTCCTCCGGGGCCTTGGCAAGGCATCTGAAGACGAACGCCTGGAGCTCGGGGACGATCTGGAGCCCGGGAGCGCTGACCGAGAAGGGCCTCGGGGGCCAACTCATGTGGCAGATGAGGTATTCGGAGAGGGTCGCGGCCTCGTGCGGGTGGACCCCGGCCAGCATCTCGTAGAGGATCACGCCGAGCGAGTAAATGTCGGAGCGGGAGTCGAGCGGATCCCCTCGGGCCTGCTCGGGAGACATGTAGCGGGGAGTTCCGGTGATGCAGCCGGTCTTGGTGAGGGTGGCCTCGGGCTTTGCCTCGCCCACCAGCTTGGCCAGGCCGAAGTCGAGCACTTTGACGAAGTCGGTCTGTCCTGTGACTTCGCACAGCATGATGTTGGGGGGCTTCAGGTCCCGGTGGATGACCCCGGTCGCGTGCGCATGAGCCACGGCATCGAAAATCTGGACTGCGATGTGGACCGCTTGCTTCTGCGGAAGACTTGATGCGATGAGCAGCAGCTCCGAGAGCGGGCGGCCGGGCACAAACTCCATCGCGATATAGGGGGCGCCTTCATCGGTCGTCCCGAATACATACACCTGGATCAGATTTGGGTGGCTCAGGCGGGCGATGGCCTTGGCCTCCCGCCGGAAACGCTCGACTGCGGTGGGGTCGTCGGACAGGCGCTGGTTGAGAATCTTGACCACGACTTTGCGGCCGATAGTGACCTGCTCTGCAAGATAGACGGTCCCCATGCCGCCCCTTCCGAGGGGGCCGATGATGCGGAATTGCCCGTCCAGGGTGCGTCCCACCCAGCCGAATCCTGTCCTGTCGGTACCCACGAGGCTCTCCACCCGGGCTGCAGGGGCCCCAGGGCTGCGCCCGGCTCCGCTGCGTCCAAGTCGCCAGTATGCCGGATCGCCGCAGAGGACGCAACGGCGACGGAACCGGTCTGTGCGGTCGATCTCTACCATCAGGCAATCGAGTGGCTTTGGAAGTTGCCGCCGCATGACCGAACCCGGGGTGTATCCCCACCCCCCGCACCAACTCCCCGAGTCTCTCCGCCCCTGGGCTCCGGGATGGCCGCACCATGCCCCATTCCACCCAACCTCGCCAAACGCCACAGCGCAATTGTCTCCTGGCGCAGGCTTTTCCTTGACACCCCCGGCCCGCTGCTGCAAGAATCCGGCGGGTTTTTCTGCGACGGAGAGGTTGCATGCTCGAGACTCTGACACAAGGCTTTCGTAACGCGCGGGCGCGACTCAAGGGGTTCCGGCAGCTGTCCGAGGGGAACATCGAGGAGGCGCTGGAGCAGGTCAAGACGTCGCTCCTCGAGGCGGACGTGGAGTATCACGTAGCGCTATCCTTCCTGGAGCAGGTCAAGAAGAAGGCGGTCGGCGAGCTGGTCCAGACGAAGGTGACGCACAAGGGGCAGGAGCTTCGGGCGACCCCGGCGGACCACTTCGTGAAGATCTGTCATGACCAGCTCGTGTCGCTCATGGGAAGTGAGGACACGGGGTTTCAGCGGAGCAAGACCCGGCCGGTGACCACGGTGATGATGGTGGGTCTGCAGGGCTCGGGCAAGACGACGACGGCGGCCAAGCTGGCCCGCAACTACCTCAAGGACGGCCGCAAGCCGATGCTCGTGGCTGCGGACGTGTACCGACCTGCGGCCATCGAGCAGCTGATGGTGCTGGGAGAGCGGGTGGGCGTGCCGGTGTTCTATGATGCCGCGCTCAGGCCGCCTCAAATGTGCAAGGCGGCCGTGATCAAGGCGATGCGGGACAAGCGGGACGTGGTGATCTTCGACACCGCGGGCCGACTCGCCATCGACGAAGCGCTGATGCAGGAGCTGGAGCAGATCGACAAGGAGGCCTCGGCGGACAACATTTACCTGGTCGTGGATGCGATGATCGGCCAGGATGCGGTCAAGACGGCCGGTGAATTCAATCGGCGGCTCAAGCTGGACGGTGTGATCCTCACCAAGCTGGACGGTGATGCCCGCGGCGGTGCGGCCCTGTCGGTGCGTGCGGTGACCGGCAAGCCGATCAAGTATGCCGGTATGGGAGAAGGGCTGGACCGGCTCGAGCCGTTCCGCCCCGAGGGGCTGGCGTCGAGGATCCTGGGCTTTGGCGACGTCGTGGGCCTGATGAAGGACTTCGAGGAGGTCGTCGATGTCCAGAAGGCCGAGGAAGACGCGGTCAAGATGCTCAAGGGGCAGTTCAACCTGGTGCAGTTCCTGGAACAGGTGAAGATGCTCCGGAAGATGGGCCCGCTTCAGGAGATGGTGGCCAAGCTGCCGTTCTTCCCGGACGGTCTGCCGGACGGCTTCAACGTGGACGAGAAGGCGCTGGTGCGGATCGAGTCGCTGATCCAGTCGATGACCCCCAAGGAGAGGGCGCATCCGGAGCTGCTGGGACCGAGCCGGATCAAGCGCATTGCCCGGGGTGCGGGCCGGCACGAGCGGGAAGTGGAAGACCTGCTCATGCGGTTCAAGGGGATGAAGCAGATGATGACGGCCATCGGCAAGCAGCCGGGGCTGTTGGGGAGGATTCCCGGGTTCCAGCAGATGGCGCAGGCCCAGGCTGCCCGAGGAATGAAGCCCGAGGACATGTTCCCGGGCGGGATGCAGCCGCCCATGCCGGGGATGCCTCCAGGGATGCACCCCGGGATGCACCCCGGGATGCACCCCGGGATGCCGGGGATGCCGGGCTCGGAGGTGCGGCGGGGGCAGCCGAAGTTCGCCGAGGTGGACAAGCGGCGCAAGAAGGCCAAGGAAGCCCGCAAGCAACGCAAGAAGGCGATGAAGAAGAAGAAGGGAAAGCGATGAGAGCACCCCTCCTCCTGGCGTTTGTTCTGGCCCTGGTCGCATGCGGTCCGTCTGCCACCGTGGAGGACCCCGTTCCGGCCGGTGCCGGGGGGGCCAAGCCATTTCCTCGGCCCGTGGATTCGCACCGGATGACGACCCGGGAGAAGCTCGTGGACCTGCTGGCCAAGGCGGGGCTTGCCTCCGAGCAGGAGATCCGCTCTCTGGACCCGGCCGTCGATTCCGACCTGGCGAACCTCACCAATGATCAGGGGGTGTCCCAGGCCTTGCGGATCGAGGCCGTGACCTGCCTGGGGTACTTCCAGAACAAGCGGGCGAGGTTGTTGCTGCGCAGCATCCTGACGGACCCCGTGTGGGACAAGCCGTATCGGATGGCCGCTCTGGAGGCGATGGCGAGGTCGATGGGGAGCGAGGCGTACGAGACGCTCAAGCAGTATGCAAGCGACGGAGATGCCGACATCCGGACGGTGGCCGTGCGAGGGCTTGCCCGGGTCGGTGGTGCGGGGGTTGTGGCTCTGCTCAAGAGTCTGCAGCTCACGGAGCGGGAACCTCAGGTTCTCCAGGCGCTGGACGCGGCGCTCACGGAGCTGACCCGTTCCCCGTTCGAGGTGAGGTAGCGGCATTGGCCGGCCGGGACAGGCCGGGGTGCCGGATTCTCTTCCAAACGAGGTGGCAAGATGTGGACCGGGACGTTTCCTGCGCTGTCGACCCCGTTTTCCCGCGGCAAGGTGGATGAGGAGGCGCTTCGTCGCCTGGTGCGCCATGTGCTGGACCGTGGGGTCGAGGGGGTCGTTGCCTGCGGCACGACGGGGGAGGCCCCGACGCTGACGCTGGAGGAATGGTCGCAGGTGGTGAAGGTGTGCGTGGAGGAAAGCCGCCACCTTCCGGTGATTGCCGGCACGGGCACGAACAACACGCAGAGCACCGTTTCCCGGACTCGGCTGGCCCGGGAGCTTGGCGCAAGGGCAGCCCTGGTGGTGGCCCCGTACTACAACAAGCCGACGCAGAGGGGGCTCATCGCCCATTTCACTGCGGTGGCTGCCGACGGGGGGCTGCCGGTGATCCTGTACAACATCCCCGGCCGGACGGGAGTGAACATGACGCCGGAGACGATCGGGGCCCTTTCCCGCGTCCCGGGCATCGTGGGAGTCAAGGAAGCGGCCGGCTCGATGGACCAGGTCGGTGCTATCCTGGAGTGCGCTGCGGACGGGTTCGCGGTGCTCTCGGGCGACGACTCGCTCTGCCTGCCGATGTATGCGCTGGGCGGGCACGGGGTGATTTCGACCACGGCCACGGCAGCCCCGGAGCTGATGGGCGGGATGTACCGGGCCTTCCGGGACGGACGGGTCGAAGAGGCCCGCAAGCTGCACTACCGCCTGCTGCCGTTGTTCCGGGCGCTGTTTGCCGAGACGAACCCGGCCCCGCTCAAGTATGCGCTGTCGAAGATGGGGTTCGGGGCCAACGACCTGAGGTTGCCGTTGGTACCGGTGACTGAGGCGACGGAGCGGATGATCGACAAGGCTCTCGCCTCGTGCGGGCTCTTGTAGAGCGCACAGGAGGACGGCGTGAAGGTCGCGATCAACGGTGCATGCGGGCGGATGGGGCGCGAGGTGCTTTCCGCTGCCCTGGCCCGCGATGGCATCCAAGTGGTGGCCTGCTGGGAGCGGGAGGGACATCCCGACCTGGGCTCCCGACCCGCCGGGTACCCGGTGGACGTGAACCGGGTCTGGGAAGGCCGGGTACCGGACGTGGTCATCGACTTCACCAGTGAAGCGGGGCTACATGCCATCCTGCCTGGGCTGGCCACGGCAGGGTGCGGGCTGGTCTGCGGGACCACGGGGTTGTCGGAGGGGGCCATGCTCGCACTGGGCACGGCCGCGGAATCGAACCCGGTGTTCCATGCGACCAACCTGAGCACCGGAGTCTACGTCCTGGGTCGTGTGGCCCAGCTTGCCGCCCGCCTCGTCGGCGAGGAGTGGGACAAGGAGATCGTCGAGATCCACCATCGCCGAAAGGCGGATGCCCCCTCGGGAACTGCGCTGACCCTGGCCCGGCTGCTCCAGGAGGCCTCGGCCACGGAATTGGCCCAGGTGCGCGGGCGCAGCGGTCTGTGCGGTCCTCGAAAGGCGGGAGAGCTGGGGATCCACGCGGTGCGTGCCGGGGACGTGGTCGGGGAGCACGAAGTGATCCTGGCGGGGCCGTCGGAGACGCTCCGGCTGTCGCACTCGGCACTGAGCCGTTCGGTGTTCGCCGTCGGTGCAGTCCGGGCAGCGGTCTGGCTGGCGGGGCGGCGGCCCGGGCTGTACGGCATGTCAGACCTTTTTTCGGGGGCGTGATGGAGCGGATCGACTGGACAGCCGTCGAGCGGCTGATCGACCTGGCGCTGGAGGAGGATCTCGGGGCGGGTGACATCACGACCGACGGGATCGTCTCGGCCCGGGCCCGCGGCGTCGGGCAGGTGACGGCCAAGCAGGCGTGTGTGGTGGCCGGCCTCTTCCTGGTGGAGCGGGTCTATCGGCGTCTGGACCCCGCAATTCGGGTCGAGCTGCTGGTGGACGAAGGTCGCCGGGTCACCCCGGGCACGGTCCTGTGCCGGATTTCGGGTCAGTTTCGGGCATTGCTGGCCGGTGAGCGGACGGTGCTCAACTTCCTTCAGCGGCAGTGCGGGATCGCCACGCTGACCTCGAGGTTCGTGCGGAAGGTGAGCAAGACACGGGCCCGCATCTACGATACCCGCAAGACGGCCCCGGGGATGAGGACGCTCGACAAGTATGCGGTCCGCTCCGGGGGCGGCTGCAACCATCGGATGGGGCTGTTTGATGCCATCCTCATCAAGGAGAACCACATCGCGGCGGCCGGAGGGGTGGATCGGGCCATCGCCAAGGCCCGCAAGGCCCGGCCGGACGTGGTGCTCGAGGTGGAGGTGCGCAATTTCGAGGAGCTCGTGCTGGCCGTGGAATACGGGGCCGACGTCGTGCTGCTCGACAACATGCAGCCGGGCGACATCCGCAAGGCCGCTGCGTTGGTCGGAGAGCGGGTGGAGCTCGAGGTGTCCGGGGGCGTCAACCTGGGCAACGTGCTGGCCGCAGCGCAAAACGGGGTGGCACGGATCTCCATCGGCGCGCTCACCCATTCCGCTCCGGCTGCCGACCTGAGCATGTTGATCGTCCCTTCCAGGGGATGAGGCGGGAGAGCGCGGGGCGCCTGGTCGCGGGGAGCCCCGGGAGCGACGCAGCCACGCCGGCTGTCGGGGAGGAGGAGCACGAATGAGCGTTGTGCCTGGAACCAGCCCGCTGAAGGACATCGAGGTGCAGGCACCATGGCTCACGACGAGGTTCGTGCGCTTCGTGCATTTCGACGAGACGGATTCGACCAACGACGAGGCCTGGCGGGAGCTCGGGAAGGGGGGACCGGACTGCACGGTCGTGACCGCAACGAGACAGACATCCGGTCGCGGGCGGCTCGGACGCCGGTGGTCGTCCCCCAGGGGCAATCTGTACCTTTCGATCCTGCGAAGGATGCGGGAGGGGCTGGAGCATTCGCCGGGCATGGCCATCGTCGCAGGGGTTGCCCTGGCCTTGGCCGTCGAGGAGGTGACCGGGATCTCGGTGGACCTGAAGTGGCCCAACGACGTCTGGGTCGGGGGGAAGAAGCTTGGCGGAATCCTGCTGGAGGGGCGCCTCGGATGGATCCCCGGGCCGCAGCGGTCCCGCACAAGCTCCGGGATTGACCACGAGGCCGAGGACGGAGATTCCGCCGATGCCGAGCCCAAGCCGGAGGACTGGCAGGTCGTGGGGATCGGTCTCAACGTGAACGTGCCCGTCGCTTCCCTGTCAGAGGAGCTCCACTCTTCCGCCACCACGCTCCTCCACCTCACGGGGCGGGAGTGGTCCCTGGGGGACATCGCCATGCGTTTCCTCGACCGTTTCGCCGGGTTCGAGGAGAGCCTGGTTTCGTCCCGCAAGCTCCCACTGGCCGAATATCGCTCCCGGTTTCCCTTTGTCGGGCACCGGGCGGCCGTGTACTATCTGGAGCGGCAGGTGGAGGGGACCATCTCGGGTATCGACGAGGATGGTGCGCTGCTGATGGTGAGCCAGGGGAAGACGATTCGCGTGGTGTCCGGGGAGGTCATTCATGTCCGACCGAGGTGACGGACCGCTGTTGTTGGTCATTGATATCGGCAACACGAATGCGGTCGTAGGTCTGTTTTCCGGGGCCTCCCTGATGGCGGACTTCCGCATCGAGTCCCGGAGGAACCGGACGAGCGACGAGTACTACGCGCTGTTGGAGCCTCTGTTCCGACGTGCGGGATACTCGCTGACCTCGGTCAAGGACGTGGTCGTGGCCACCGTCGTTCCGCCCACCGTGTTTCCGTTGACCAAGTTCGCCCGAGAGCTGACCGGCAGGGAGCCATTCTTCGTGGATCACCGGGTCGACGTGGGGTTGAAGCTCCTGTATCACCGGCCCGAGGAGATGGGGGCAGACCGGCTTGTCAATGCCGTGTACGCCTGGCGCAAGTGGGGCGGCTGCATCGTCGTGGATTTCGGGACCGCCACCACCTTCGATGTGGTGAGCCCCGGAGGCGAGTACCTCGGTGGGTGCATCGTGCCCGGCATCCGGATCAGCATGGATGCCCTGTTCGACTATGCCTCCCGGCTCCCGAGAATCGAGGTGGGACGGCCGGACAACGCCATCGGCCGGAGCACTGAAGAGGCCATGAAGGCCGGGGTCTACTACGGCTACGTGGCGATGGTGGACGGGCTTGCCCGGCGCCTCCAGCGGGAGGCAGGGTTCCCGGCCCGGGTGATTGCGACAGGAGGGCTGGCCACGATGATCGCACAGGACAGCGAGACCATCGAGGTCGTGGACGGCAATCTCACCCTGTTGAGCCTCGAGATGCTCTACCGGGAGTTCGGGGCAACCAGATGAAGAGGCAGCTTTCGAATTTCAGGGAGCTGGCAGCATTGACGCGGGAGACCGCACAGCTCCTTCGTGTGCTCAATACCCGCGGGGTGCAGGTGCTCCCCGGGGACCCGGTGGTCGAGGAGGCCCCGGTGCCCAAGAAGAAGCCGGCCGAGGTCCGCCTGGAGGCCCCGCCGACCGACCTGGGGCGGGAGGGGCTCCTGGAGCACTACCGCAAGCAGGCACTCGCCTGCCAGCGCTGCGGGCTGTCGAACGGGCGCCGCAACGTGGTGTTCGGAGAAGGGAGCAGTCGGGCTCGGGTGATGTTCGTCGGCGAGGGGCCCGGTGCCCAGGAAGACGAGCAGGGGCGACCGTTCGTGGGCCGGGCCGGCCAGCTCCTGTCGAGGATGCTGCAAGCTGCCGGTATCGACCGCAAGGAAGTCTACATCACGAACATCGTGAAGTGCCGGCCCCCGAACAACCGGGACCCCTCGGTCGAGGAGAACGCAGCGTGCCGGCCCTATCTGAACTACCAGATCGAGCTCATCGCCCCGCACGTGATCGTCTGCCTCGGGCGCGTCGCGGCCACCTCCCTCATGCCCGGTTCCGCGGCCCTCGGGTCTGCCCGGGGCACGGTGCGCAAGCTCGGTGAGACGGACCTGCTGGCCATGTACCACCCGGCCTACCTGCTGCGAACACCGTCGCGGAAGAACCTGGCCTGGCAGGACATGCAGGTGCTGGTTCACCGTCTCGTGGCCCGGGGGATCCTGCCTCGGCTGCCTGAACCGTGGTGGACGCAGACATGATATCACGCCCTCTCGTCATGTTCCTGGCGGCGGCGCTCCTTTCGACCTGTACGGCCCGGCAGAGTGCGGACGCGACCCGGGAGGCCTCCACGGACAAGGGGGCGACAGCACAGAAGGGCACGACAGCCGAGAAGGGCACGACCGTGGGAACAACGGCCGTGACCTCGGCAGGGGCGACGTGTCGGGAAGCGACGAAGCAGACCGGGGCCGGGTGCGACATGGAAGGCATCCGTGCTGCGGTACGTGCGAAGCTGGGACCGGGGGGGCCGGTCCAGGCCTGCTATTTGAAGCACATGGAGCAGCCCAGGCAGGGGAAAGTCGTCGTCGGATTCTCCCTGCTGCCGGACGGCAAGCCGACCGGATTCCAGGTGGTCCGAGACGACCTGGGGTCCGCTCCCATGGCGGAATGCCTGGTCGCAGCGCTCGAGAGCGTGGGTTATCCGGCACCGGGGGATGTGCCGTGCCAGGTGGTTTATCCTTTCTCCTTCTACCCCGAGGGCGGCAGATGAGCATCAAGCGGTTCGACCTCATCGCATTCGACGTGGATGGGACCCTGGTGGACGATACGGTGTTCGTGTGGGAGACTCTGCACGACCACCACCGGACCGACCGGGCATCCCGTGACATGGCTTTTGAGAAGTACATGGCGGGGGAATGGAGCTACCGCCAGTGGTTTGAGCACGACATCCGGCTCCTGACGGAGGCCGGGGCCAACCACTCGACGATCCAGGAGGCCATCTCCGGGATGCGGCTCATGGAGGGGGCGCTGGACACGCTGGCGGCCATCCGGAATAGCGGGGCTCGGCTGGCGATCATCTCCGGCTCGCTCGACATCGTGGTGGAGAAGTTCGGTCTGGCCGACTACTTCGACGACATCTATCTCAATCACATCGGGTTCGATTCGCAGGGGCGTCTGTCCGAGTGGGAGCCGACCCCCTACGACGTGTGCGACAAGGCCACGGGGCTGAAGGATCTGGCACGGCGTTACGGGATTCCCATGGAGCGCACGGCGTTCATCGGGGACAACTTCAACGACGTGGCGGTGGCTCGGGTGGCCGGGTTCTCCATCGCGTTTAACTGCAAGTCGGACGAGCTGGCAAAGACTGCGGATGTGACGGTACCCGGTGGCGACTTGCGCCACGTCCTCCCTTATCTGGTGTAGAGGGGGAAGATGAAGGTCCTCGGGATCTCGGCCTACTACCATGATTCCGCTGCCGCCCTGGTGGCCGGCGGGGAGATCGTGGCCGCTGCACACGAGGAGCGGTTCTCCCGCCGCAAGCACGATCCTCGCTTTCCCGCCGGGGCGATAAGGTTCTGTCTTTCCCGGTCCGGCCTGTCGCTCCGGGATCTCGACGCCGTGGTCTTCTATGACAAGCCGTTGCTCAAGTTCGAGCGGCTCATCGAGACGTACCGGGCCTTCGTGCCTCGGGGAGTTGCCCAGTTCGTGACCGCGATGCCGGTCTGGATGAAGGAGAAGCTGTTCCTTCGGGAGGTGTTGCGCAAGGAGATGGCGCAGGCTCTGGGGCGGGAGTCGACGAAGGCCTGGAAGCCCGGGACGAACGGGCCCGAGCTGCTGTTCTCGGAGCATCACCTGTCCCATGCGGCCAGTGCGTTCTTCCCCTCACCGTTCCGGGAGGCGGCCATCGTGACGGTGGACGGGGTGGGGGAGTGGGCCACGGGGACCATTGCCCGGGGAGAGGGGAGCTCCATCACTCTGTTCCGGGAGCAGCATTTCCCTCACTCGGTCGGGCTGCTCTACTCGGCTCTCACGTATTTCCTGGGGTTCAAGGTCAACTCGGGCGAGTACAAGCTGATGGGGCTCGCCCCATACGGCGATCCGGCGTCGAGCCGGGTGGCGGACTACGAGAACCGCATCCGGGAAAGGCTCGTGGACGTCAAGGAGGACGGCTCCATCTGGCTGAACATGGAGTACTTCGATTTTGCGGCCGGCCTCAAGATGATCCGGGAGTCGAAGCTCGAGGAGCTGTTCGGCTTTGTCCTGCGGAAGGAGGAAGACGAGCTCCAGTCTCACCACTGCGACCTGGCGTTGGCGATCCAGCGGGTGACCGAGGACATCGTGCTCAAGCTGGCCGGCGAGGCGAAGCGTCTCACCGGGTCTTCCAATCTGTGTCTCGCCGGCGGTGTGGCCCTGAACTGCGTTGCCAATGCAGCGGTGCTTCGTTCCGGGCTTTTCGACGGTCTCTTCATTCAGCCGGCTGCCGGGGATGCCGGTGGGGCGCTTGGGGCTGCACTGGCGGTCAGCTGCATCCGGGGCGGCCGGGAGCGTCGGGTCGACGGTCGGGGCGATGCCATGAAGGGGAGCTTCCTGGGGCCCGATTACTCCGAGGCGGACGTCGAAGGGGTGGCCCGGCGACACTCGGCACCGTTTCTCAAGTTCGACGATTTCGACCGCCTGTGCGACGAGGTCGCGGGGCTGCTCGATGACGGCAAGGTGGTCGGGTGGTTCCAGGGGCGGATGGAGTGGGGCCCGCGGGCTCTCGGCAACCGCAGCATCCTGGCCGATGCCCGGAATCCGGAGATGCAGAAGAAGCTGAACCTGGCGATCAAGTACCGGGAGGGATTCAGGCCGTTTGCTCCGGTCGTTCCGGAGGAGGATGCCCGGAAGTACTTCGAGATTTCGGTCCCGTCCCCTTACATGCTGCTGGTGGCGGACGTGGTTCCCGAGAGGCGAAGGCCCCTTCCCGACGGGTATCGGGCCGGCGGCTGGCGGGAGCAGCTCTACTTCGAGCGCTCCGACATTCCGGCCGTCACGCACATCGACTTTTCGGCAAGGCTGCAGACGGTGAGCCGTGCGACGAACGAGCGGTACTGGAAGGTGCTCAAGGCTTTCGAGCGGCGAACCGGTTGCGCTGTCCTGGTGAACACGAGCTTCAATGTCCGGGGCGAGCCCATCGTCTGCACGCCAGACGATGCGTACCGTTGCTTCATGGCGACGGAAATGGACTTCCTCGTGATGGGCAATTGCCTCTTCGACAAGGAAGAGCAGGACCGGACGGCGGGGAAGTGGAAGAGGGAGTTCGAGAAGGACTAGCGGGGAGGGGGCGATGGAATCTCTCAAGGAGCTGTTGGCGTTCCTGATGGAGCGCAAGAAGTGGTGGCTGGCCCCGATCCTCCTGGTACTGGTGCTGTTGGGACTGCTGCTCGTGTTCTCGGGCGGCACCGCCGTGGCACCGTTCATCTACACCATATTCTGAGGCAGGCAGCGGAGGCAGGATGAGAGGCGGCAGGCAGATAACCGATCGGGAGCGGCTCGAAACGGTGCTCGTGCTGGGGCTTGCAGCCGTGCTGTTCGGGTTCTGGCTGGAAATGCCGGAGCTGCTGTGGGGGGCTGTCGGGCTGCTCCTGCTGGGGCTGCTGGCCAAGGGGCCGTCACGATGGCTGGCCGAGGCGTGGCTTCGGTTCTCCGAGCGGTTGGGCCTCGTGATGTCGACCGTGATCCTGAGCGTGCTGTTCTTCGTCCTGGTCGTTCCGGTCCTTCTCGTGGTCCGGATCCTGGCCGGCGTGGCCCCGAGTCTGGTGCGCTCCCCCCGGATGCCCTCAGCGAGCAGCTTCGTGGTACGGGTGCACACCTTTCGAGCGAAGGACTTCGACAGGGGATTCTGAGGGGCAGCGGGCCTCACAACCTCAGCATGGCAGACAGGAAGAACTCCGAGTACCCCAGGTGGCGGTCCATGCCGTCTTCCAGGAAGTAGAGGTATCCGGCCCGGGCCTGGAGGCCGATGGAGAGGGCATCGACCACTTGCCAGCCGACGAGTAGATTGGCCAGAGGTGTTGCGGTGACGTAGTTGTCGGTGGCGCTCTGGCCGATGGTTTCGTTGTCCACGGTTCGGCGCGCGTAGTAGAGCGCAATCTCGGGGGCCAGCTCGATGAGGAACGGGGAGGTGAGCACCGAGAACGCTACGCCGGCTCCCCCTTCGAAGCAGGCAAAGGTCTGCGCCAGGGGGCCGATGTAGTCGCTGGTGCTGCTCGAGACCCCTCCGCCGACGAGGAGCTCCACGAACGGGGTGACCCGGCGACCCATCAGGTCGTTGACCCGAAGCTCGACACCACCCAGGACACTGGGCAGGAGGGAGCGTTCACGAATGGTGGCATCCCAGAAGAACTGGTAGCCCCCCTTGGCAGCGAGGCTGACCGACGGCGTACGCCCCTTGTCGATGAGCCAGGTGCGGGAGACCGGCTCCATCTGGCTGGCGGAGATGGAGACTTCGGTGCCCGACGGGATGTCGATGGACGTCCGGAACAAAGCGGAATCGCTGCGCCGGAAGAGGTCGAAGGTCCCTGCCGGGACGGCCAGGGACCGAGTCTGTCCCGCCTTCTTCTCCACCTCGGCCAGCACGGTATCGCTGGCGGGGTCATAGAGGAGGAAGTCCCCCTCGGCCGACTCGGGGAACAGCAGCCTGGATGCGGCCCGGGCCGGGTAGCTGACCACCACTTCGCCCGATCCGGACAGCGAGTAGTCGAACGTGGGGTGCTGGCCCCGACCTCCCGCGGCGTACGTGCGGTTGAGGGTCCTGTGATAGGCGAACTGGTAGAGCTCGCCGAGGGTGACGCGGCCATCTCCCGAGGAATCCGCTTCGCCGCGCATTCCGGAGGTCAGGAAATGGGTGAAGAAGGACCCGCGCAGCTCCTCGCTCTCCTGCGACTTCTCGCCTGCGGAGCTGGACGTGATGATGGCAAATCCCGACGCGTCTCCTTCGGAGGAGATGGCCAGGTCGAGGGGGATCCGCTTTCCCCCCTTGTCCCTCAGCAGCGCACCGCTGTGGCAGGCATCGATGAGTGCGATGCGGACCTTGGCCGGGGATTGTTTGAGCCAGGTGCGCAGCTCCTGGAGGGGGAAGAACGTATCGCCGAGCAGCAGGGCCGTATCGTCTGCGTGGCCGCTGTAGTACAGGAGCACTTCGGCCTGTTCTCCGGCAGGTCCTGACAGCAGCTCGGCCATGCGGGAGAGGGCGGAGCGCAGCTCGTCGGCATCCGGGGAGCGGAGCACGAACATCCGTTCGGGCGGGACCTCGCCGATGGCGGAGAGGAGGCGTGCGACTTTGTCGGCGTCCTTGATGGCATAGCGCAGCCTGGTGGTCCGGTGGTCCCCCTGGTTGTGCCCCACGACGATGGCGTATCGCGTTCGGGACTCTCCATCTTCCGCCGGGCGGGCCTGGGCCGCAGAGCCGAGAAGGACCAGGGCCGCGGTCAGGAAGAGCAGGGGGGTGTGGCGGTACAAGGAGGTGGTCACGGCTGCCTCCGCTCGAGCAGGACCGTGGAAACCCGGGCCGGCAAAGCGAGCCTGGGGTTCGCCCGGATGGCACGGGAGAGGTCCGCAGGCGAGGAGGATGAGGAGAGGGACAGGGCCTTGCGTACCTCCTCGAGGGCGCGGCCGGCATCGAGAGGGGTGGTGCTGAACAGGGCGATGAGGCGCTCCGGGCCGACGTAGTCGTCCAGCTCGATGGCTCCGGGGAGGGGGATGTTGTGCCCGCGAACGATGGGGACCGACCGACCGCTCCCGTCGGGGTACCAGGCCTCGACGTGTCCGCTGCCGTCGACGGAAAGGACGCAGAGGTAGTCGTAGTCCGTGGCATCGTAGAGCAGTCGGATGACATCACCGGGGCGGACCGTTCCGCTGACGTCCAGCGGGGCGAAGGCACCGTCCCTGCGCACTTCGACCTTGAGTACGGGGGGCACTTCCGGGAGGGGGCGATCGACCCCTTCGGTTCCCTTCATGGTGGTGGTGCCCACGGCTCCGAACGGGCGGGGGGACGAGGGCTCGGGTGGTGGAGACAGGAGGACGAACGCAGCCACCGCAGCTGCCGCCGCAGCGCCCGCCAGGGCGGCCATCCAGGGTAGGATGGGGCGGCGCCGACTCTCGAGCGCGGCCATGAACCGATCCGGCGGATTCCTGCGGTAGAAATCCTCGGCGTTCATGGGGGAAGGGGTGGCAGCGGGAAGCCGCTCGGGGAGGTCCGGGGTCTTGTCCTGGTGGCCGTTCATGGAGTGCTCCTTTCCCCGCTCCGGATACGGGCCCTTTCGAGGAAGTCGGCCACGGCCCGGCGCACGGTGGGGACGCTCACGTCGTTTTCCTGGGCAACCTCCTCGTGCGTCATCCCTTCCATGAAGTACCCGATGATGAGCGAGGCTTTCTCGGGCTTCAGGGGGGCGAGGAGCTCCTTGACCAACATGCGGTCCTGGATGAACGGGAACGGGTGGGACGAGAGCGGTGCCTCGGCATCCTCAGCCGGAACGGACTTCCAGTAGCGACGCCGACGCAGCTCGTTGAAGCACTTGTGGGTTGCCACGGTCAGCAGCCAGGCCTTTGCCCGGCGGTCATCCGGGAAAGTGGAGAGGGGGGAGAGGCCCGCCTGGATGGCAGCCGACCAGGTTCGGAAGCGATCCACCAGGGCGAGGAAGGTATCCTGGGTCACGTCCATGGCGGCCTGATCCTCCTTCATCAGGTAGAAGCAACGGCTGTAGACCCGGTGACCGAACAGGGAATACAGCCTTTCCACTTGGGACGGTTGCATGGTCACCATCCTGCGCCAGGAACACGGGGCTCCCGAAAAAACGATCAACTTCCCGGGCCGGTTATACCAGCTTTCGACTTGCGCGTCGAACAAAGCGGGAAGTAGAATGCGGGGCGGCGGCGGCGATACGGCCGGCGTCAAGGGAAGGGCTGTAGATGGTCGATGGACGATGGTCGACAAGGTCCCGCCGGAGTCAGCGACGAGGGCGGATGGTCGCTGCCGCGACAGCCGTGGCTCCATGCCCCAGGCAAGCCTGGGGAGGGGGCGTTGAGAAGATGGTCGCCGGCGCGAGGGCCCTTGGGGTTGCGACGGGATTGGTGATGCTTGCCGTATCCGGGGGACCGGTGCGGGCGGATTGCTCCGGCGGGGCCAAGCCTACGGGCAAGAAGTGTGGCGCCGTTGCCGTGGAAGGATGTTGCGACGGGGAGACCCTCTACTTCTGCGAAGCGGGCGAGCTGTGCGAGCTGTCATGCGGGGTGATGCCTCATTGCGGCTGGAGCGATGACCGGCTGTTGTACGAGTGCGAGACCGACGGGATGGCGGAGCCGTCGGGCAAGTTCTCCAAGGAGTGCCCGACCGGGGGATGCCCGGGCGTGGACTACGTCGGGTGCTGTGCGGGGGAGACGGTGGTCTGGTGTGACGGGGCCTCCGTACAGAGCCTCGACTGTTCATCCAACCCGGGGAAGAACCGGTGCGGGTTCAATGCGGACAAGGGAGTGGCCGATTGCGTGGGGCCCGAGGCTCCGGCTCACACGGCCTGCACTACGGAGGTAGGCGACGTCGGCGGGGGGGGTGACGGCGGTTGGACGGGGGATGGAACCGGAGTCAATGACGGCGGCGGGATGCCGCCCATCGACCTGGATGGCCTCGTGGTTCCGGACCTGCATGCTCCGTCGAGCTGTCACGACCTTGCCGGCCGGTACGACGTGACGGAGAGCGACTGCGGCATCTTCGGCGGGAGCTTCGTGGTCAAGGCGGATGGCTGTGCCGCGCTGCTGGTGGGGCTGGTCCCCTCGGCAGTCACACACCCTGCGGCCAAGGTAACCCAGTCCGGGATGGTGTTCACGTTCACCGATGCGGGCAAGGACCGCCAGTGCACAGGGCAGTTCAACGCCCTGGGGGCCGTTGCCGGCAGCTGCTACTGGGACGAAGCGAGTTGCCTGTTCCGGTTCGAGCCGGTGGAATCCCCGGCACCGCCGGACGTGGTCAGTGGCGCCGAGACGGCGGACGGCGGGGGCGGGGGGTGTGCGGCTGCTGCCGACGGAGCGCAGAGCACCGGGTTCTGGTTGCTGCTGGGCCTGGTGTTGGGGGGAATCCTGGCGAGGCGCTACGCTCTCTCGGGCTGCTAACGCTTGGTCAGCCGCTCCTGCCGCTTCCTGAACTGACGCTCCGCCTTTTCGATGACATCATCGATCGCGGTGACCATGTTCTTCTCTTCGGCCTGGGCAACGATTTCCTTGCCGCGGACGTGGAGTTTGATCTGGGCTACGAACCTGCCGTGACTGTTCTCGACGAGCAACCGTACCGGTGTCTCCTTGTTCGTGCTCTCCAGGACTTTCTCGAGCTTCTGCTCGACTCTGCCCTGGACTTCCGCCGTGATGACCACATCCCTGGCGACAAGCTCAATGTTCATCGAAACCTCCTATCCTGAAGGGGATTGAGCCGCAGATCTGGTCGTAGACCTGGTGTCTCATGCCATCTTAACCATAGCACCGGAAAAGCATTCCGAAAAGACCAAAAAAACGGGTGGGAAGGGAACATCTAGTCGGGCAATCCTTCGGGGTTCGTCTTCTCGTCTCGGATAGAGGGATCCTCGATATCGATGTCGACATCCTCCACGGCCCACTGGTCCGGATCGCCGGACTGGCCGGAGATGGTCTTCTCGTCGACGAGCTCGACGTCGAGCAGCTCTTCATCCGCCTCCGTGGGCTGAGAAGGCAGAACACCGGTGCGGCCCACCTTGAGGTCGACCTGGGTGCCGGCGAACTCCGCCTGCTCCGGGATGGCCCGGATGGTTTCCCCCGGGGCCTCGGGCGGCAGGAGCGGGGCGGGCTCGACGTCGGGCTTGCGCTGCTCACGGGCCGATTTGGGGGTGACGGAAACCTTGGCGGCCCGCAGCAGCTTCTCGTGAAGGAGGTATCCTCGTTCGTACTCCTGTACCACGGTGCCGGGCTCGGTGCCGGCCATTTCCCGGGTCTGGACGGCCTCGTGAATGCGGGGGTCGAAGCGCTTGCCTGCGCTCTCGAAGGCGGTGACTCCCTGGCTTTCGAGAAGCTTGACGCAGCGCTTGTGGATCATGCGGACTCCCTTCAGGGTTTCCCTGAGGTCGGCAGCAGGATCATCGGCATGGGACAAGGCCCGGTCGAAGTCGTCGAGGACGGGGAGCAGCGACGTGACCAATGCCTCGGTCGCGTAAAGGATGGTTCTCTCCCGTTCCTCCCGGGAACGCTTGCGGAAGTTCTCGTATTCGGATGTCACTCGTGTGAGCTGGCTTCGAAGCGCATCCACCTGGTTCTGGAGGTCGGCCACGGCGTCGTCGCATCGCTGGCCAGTCTCCGAGAAGACCTGTTCCTTCTCCCACTCCGACTGAGACGGATTGGCGGCTGTCGCTTCAGGCGGCTTTCGTTCCTGTTTCTTCTTCCCGGCGGCGCACATCGGCAACTCCTGAAAGTTGGCGATTTCACCTTATCAACCGAGGATGGGGGTGTCAAGAAATCCCAGAGCGTGCAGGGAGCGGGACCGGACCTTCATACGGCCCCGGTGTTTCCATCTTCCGGGAGGTGACCCAGGCCGCACAGTCGAGGGCCTGTGCCGGGGGGGCGCCCTTGAGGCGTGCCCCGAGGTAGGTGCACATGGCCGTGTCCCCTCGGCCGGTCCTGCCGGCCATGGAGGAGGGGTCGAGGGGGCTCTTGTGGAACGAGCCGCCGGCCATGACGGAAAGGTATCCGGGGCCGGAGATGACGACCTCCCGAGGTCCGAACGAGGCCAGGGTCGCGGCTCCTTGGCCGGGTTCATCGAGGCCGGTGGCCATCTTCATCTCGGCGAGGTCGGCCTTGACCCAGGAGGAGAGGGAGAGGAGCTCGGGCAGCGCTCCGAACGGGCCGGTCAGGAGGTCGTTGCCGCTGCGATAGCGCAGGTAGCCCTGGAGGTCGACGCTGACGGGGCCCCGTGCCGCGAGGAAACGCACGGTTTCGACGGGAAGCTCTCCGCGCAGGAGCGCTCCCCCGTAGAGGAGTCTGCCGGTCAGCGGGGGGATTGCCTCTGGAAGGAGGGGACCTGACGAGCCGAGCATGGTGCACGTGCGGGTTTCCATGCCCGGGTCGTGATAGACGTTCCGGATTCCGCTCGACTGGAAGGCCTGGATGGGGAAGACCTCGGCCCCGGCAGCTCGGAGTCGCTCGAGGACCGGGAAGTGAACCTTGGCCAGGCGGGTGACCACGGCGACCTTGAGGCCCAGGGTGAGCAGGGGGAATGCGCCGTACCAGACGCCTCCTCCGGTCGTGGGGGTTTCCCGGCCATCCACGACTACGAGGTCTGCCGCAACAGGGCCGAACAGGACGATGTCGAACGGGGCTGAGGACGGCATGGCTCCTCCCTCGGGTTGCCCGAGCATCATAGCGCGCGTGTTGACAATTGTCCCGGGTTTGCGGATAAAGTGCGCGGCCGGGCCGGGACAGGCTGCGGGCAATGAGGAGGAGCGGATGTACGGGAAGAGATTGGGCGTGAACGTGGACCACGTGGCAACGATTCGGCAGTCGAGGGATACGCTGTACCCGGATCCGGTCTTTGCCGCCATGCTGGCCGAAAGGGCCGGGGCGCATCAGATCACGATACACCTGCGCGAGGACCGCCGGCACATCCAGGACAGGGACCTGGACATCCTGCGGGACACGGTCCAGACGGCGCTGAATCTGGAAATGGCCGCCTCCCCCGAGATGGTGGAAATTGCGGTCCAGGTGCGTCCGGACCGGGTGACGCTGGTGCCCGAGAAGCGGGAAGAGCGGACCACCGAGGGAGGGCTCGACGTGGCCCGGGAGCGCAAGCGTCTCAAGGAGGTCGTGGCGGAGCTGCGAAAGGCCGGAATCGCGGTGAGCATGTTCATCGAGCCGGACCCGTTGCAGCTCGAAGCGAGCAAAGCGGTGGGGGCCGATGCCGTGGAGCTCCATACGGGGCGGTATTGCGAGGCCACGACCCGGGAGGAGGCGGAGCGTCACCTGGAGTCCATCCGGCGGGCGGCGGCGCACGGAGTCGAGCTGGGGCTCGAGGTGGCGGCCGGCCACGGGCTCGATTTCACCAACGTGGAGCCGATTGCCGCCATCGAGGAGATTTCCGAGCTTAACATCGGGCACAGCATCATCGCCAGGGCCATTCTGCGCGGGATGGAGGAGTCGGTCCAGGAAATGCTCGACCTGGTCTACTAGGAGCCGACATGAAGGCAGTGTACAGCAGCGACATGCGCAAGCTCGACGAGGCCGCGATCCAACACTACGGAATACCGGGGCTGGTGCTGATGGAAAACGCCGGCCGAGGGGTGGCGGACGCCGTAGTCGAGAGGTTGGCAGGGGGAGGCCGTGTGCTGATTCTCTGCGGGCCGGGGAACAACGGCGGCGACGGATTCGTGGCGGCTCGTCACCTGGCCAATGCGGGCTACGAGGTTGTCGTGCTCGTATCCAGGATGCCGACCCGCAAGTGCCCGGATGCGTTGGCCCATGCTCGTGTCGTGCGGGAGATGGGGTTGGACATCCGGGTGCTCAAGGCATCGGAGGATGCCGGCAAGGTGTTGGAGAAGCTGGGCCCGTTCGACGCGATCTGCGATGCGTTGCTGGGGACGGGGAGGCAGGGCGGGCTCAAGGCCCCTTACGACAAGCTCGTGGAGGCGGCCAATCGGGCGTCTGGAGTCAAGATAGCGGTGGATGTCCCGACCGGAGTGGATGCAGACTCGGGGTACACGGCGGGGATTGCGTTCCAGGCCGACGTGACCGTGACCATGGGGCTTCCCAAAGTCGGGCTCCTGCTTCCCCCCGGTGCCTCGTTCGCAGGAGACCTGGCGGTGGCGGACATCGGCATGCCGAGAGCCCTTCTGGAGGGGGCGGCCGGGGTGGACCTGCTGGACAGTTTCGATGCGGTACCCCGGATTCCGGACCGGCCGTTCGACGCGTACAAGAACCAGATGGGACATCTCCTGCTGGTAGCGGGCGCACCGGGCAAGGCGGGGGCCGCTTTGCTTGGTGGCCGGGCTGCGCTTCGGACCGGCGTGGGATTGTGCACGGTGGCTACGCATGCCGGCTGTCGGGACAACCTGGAGGGGCGGGTCCCGGACCTGATGGTGGAGAAGCTGGACTGGGACTGCCGGCCGGAGGATGACGTGATCCCGCTCCTGGACGGCAAGACCGCTGTGGCGCTCGGGCCGGGGATGGGAACGTGTCAGGAGGCCCGGGACCTGGTCGAGCAGATCATCTGCCACGGCTGCCTTCCGCTGGTCGTGGATGCGGACGGGCTCAACGTGTACCGTGGGGAAGCGGTGGGGCTGTGCCGTTGCCGTACCGAGACAATCATCACTCCGCATCCGGGCGAGATGGCCCGCCTCGTGGGGACCGATACCACCACGGTCCAGTCCGACCGGCTCAAGGTGGCCGCGTTGGTGGCCGCCAAGTTGGGCGTTATCGTGGTGCTGAAGGGAGCCGGGACGGTGCTGGCGAATCCGGACGGCCGGATGGCAATCTGCATGTCGGGGAGTCCGGCTCTGGCCAAGGCGGGGAGCGGCGACGTGCTGACCGGCATCCTCGGGGCCTTGCTGGCCATGGGCATGAAGGCCTGGGATGCGGCACGGCTCGGCGTGTTCCTGCACGGGCGTCTCGGCGAGCTGGCCGAGCAGAGATTCGGAATCCACGGAACGATGGCCTCGGATCTTGCCGATCTCATTCCCGGAGCGCTGTCGGAATGAGTGCCTACGGGGTACCGGTGAGTCTGGAGCGTCTCTGCGGGCTCGTGGCTTCCGGAGGGATCGTGGTCTATCCGACCGAAACCCTCTGGGGGATCGGCGGTGATGCCCGTCGTGTCCAGGTCGTCGAGCGGGTCAAGCAGGTGAAGGGGATCTCAGGCGGGCGGCCCTTTCCGGTGCTGGTTGATTCGGTAGACCGAGCCCTGACCGTGGGGGGAGCAACAGCCCCCGGTTTCGAGATGCTGGTCCGTCGGTTCTGGCCGGGGGGATTGACGCTGGCGATTCCGGTCGGCGACGGGCTGCTGGCTGAGGCATCGGGACCGTTCGGGACGGTGGGGTTGCGGCTGAGTGCGGACCCGCTTGCCACACGGCTTGCCGCAGCAGCAGGCGGGTTCCTGGTGAGCACGTCGGCCAATTTCACGGGTCAGGCACCGCCTTCCAGGCTTTCTGAAGTGGATGAGCGCCTGCTCAGGTTGGTGGACGGCTATCCGGTGGAGGATGTCCTCTGCCGTGGGGTGGCATCCACCGTGCTGGAGCTGGTGCGTGGGGGCTGGGAAGTCCGTCGGGCCGGGGCCGTGACGGTGGAAGAGCTTGCCGCCGTGCTCCCGGGACTGCTGCGGGCGTGACGACCGAAGGGCTGGAAGAATGGACCAACTCGATGCCGGGGACCGTGGCATGAACGAAGCCTTGGAGCTGACTCCCATCCTGGACGGCCGCGTGCGTTGCGTCCAGCCTGCCGAGGGGTTTCGATTTTCGGTCGATGCGCTGCTCCTTGCCCGGTTCGCCCTCGAGACGGCCGATCGCGGGAGCTTTGTCGAGCTGGCTGCCGGGTGCGGGGTGGTGTCGGCCCTCCTTGCTCGTGCGGGGATGGGGGAAGGGGTGGCGCTGGAGCTGAACCCCGTCCTTCTCCGATGTGCCCGGGAGACCATGGCGGCCAATGGACTCGAGAGCCGGGTGCGGGTCGAGCTTGCCGACCTGCGCACGCTGAAACCCCTGCTTGCGGCCGGCTGTGCGTCCACGGTCGTGGCCAATCCACCCTACTTTCCTGCGGGAACGGCGCGGGTCTCGGAGGATGCCGGAAATGCCGGAGCCCGCCACGAGCTGACCTGCACCATGGAGGATGTTCTATCGGCCGGCCGATACCTTCTGCCCGAGGGGGGGCGGCTGGTGCTGGTCTACCCGGCCTGGCGCCTGGACGAGCTGATGCAGCGGCTTCCGGCCTTCAAGCTGGGGGCCGCCCGCCTGCGCCTGGTCCATCCCCGGGAGGGGAAGCCGGCCTCGCACCTCCTGCTCCAGGCCGTCAAGGCTCGAGTCCCCCGCCTGGTCGTGGAGGCCCCGTGGCTGATCCATGGGGTCGATGGACGCTACACCGGCTGGTACTCTGAGCTGGTGACCCGGATGGATGAGGCCCCGTCGCAATCCCCCGGGCCCGCGTGAAGGGTTTCGGAGTCCTCTCCAGAGACGTTGGAGAGGATTCTGGCTTCTTTTCCGGCTGACGGACGTGAGGCGGGCGACTACAGATCTTCTTCCATGTGGAACAGCTCGTACACGAGCGTCACCTTGGCCGAGTCGCCCACGCCGGTGACCTCCTTGACCCAGAAGCGGCCAAACCCGTTGGCGCTGTTGAGCCGAACGGTGAAGCCCATGCCGGTCTCGGCGTTGGCCACGATTGAGGGTTCGTCCTCGGCCGGCTCGTTCATGCAGACCTCCTTGACCGTGGTGAAGGTGTCCGGCTTGCTCTGCGGGGTCGGCCTGCAGATGTGCAGCGGCCGGCAATGCGCCTGGCTCTCCTCGCACCCGGACTGGAGCTTGATGGTCTGATTCTTGTAGGTGACGATGTCGCCGCTGAGGAAGTCCGCGTGGTCGATGATCTCTCCCGTGGGGGCCACGAGGGCCGCCTCCGGCCCGAGCGTCACGGTGTGGGGGAACGTGATGGCGGGTGTTTCATCCCCGCTTCCCGAATCATCGGAGCCGCAGGCAGCCAGGGCGAGAGTGGCAATCAGGATCGCAGCACGTAACCGCATGGCGGAACCTCCCGAGAGGGGGTGGCATTTCGGTACCGAGCACCCGAAGGAGGGTGTACCCGATGGTTTCCAGGAATGCAAGGAGAAGGCGATGCCGGACGTTGAGCGCCGAGCCGGTTCCGCCCAGTGCGGAAGGTCGGCGGAGCGGCGGATTGACCGGTCGGACAACGTCTGCTAGACTGCCCGCCATGATGACGGGGCGTACCACAGTCCAGGCGGAAGCGGAAGGGGGAATGAGGAAGCTCTTCTCCTTGGGGTGGAGCAACCCGCTGCTTCGCTATGGAGCTTGGGTGTGCTTCGTCCTGCTGGCGATCCGTCTGGCGTACCTCGGCTTTCGGGGGGTGATTGTCCCGGAGGTGGGAGAGCGGGCGACCAGCTACTACGTTGCCCCCCGCCTGATGTCGTGTGAAAAGCCCAATCCGAACCTCGATGCGCAGGTGGACAAGCTCAAGGGCGAGGTGGCGCCGGTCTATGCGGTGGACAACTCCCACATTGAGGCGCGGCAGGATTTTCTCCGGAGCGTGGAGACCAAGCTCGAGGAGGATCTGGAGATCCTCGGGCGAACCGAGAAGTCGTTGCGGTCGCTGGAGGAGAAGAAGCCAGCCCCCAGGGCCATCAAGGAGAGCCCGTTCTACCAGGGGGACGGCGCCGGGGAGTCGGACAAGGGGAAGGGGGAGGATTCGGGCGAGCAGACGGAGCTTTCCGGGACGATAAGGGAAGTCGAGGAGCATGCGTGCGGATTGATTGCCAGCGTGGCTCCAGGGCTTTCGAAGGCTCAGCAGGAGTCGCTGCTCAAGGCTTTCCGGCGGGAGCCGGGGACGCTGGGCGATTCGTTTGCCGCGGCCCAGGCGGTCCTGGACGAGTGCGGGCGCTGGTTCGTGGTGGAGACGCTGGATTTCGTGTTCCAGCGGGACCGTTCCCGGGGCATCGTGTACATCGATTCCGGGGGGAGCGAGCGGACGCTCGCGGAGGGGCAGCGGGTCCGCAGCTACGTGGAGGCACTGGACGAGGTCCGGGCCCGGTCGGTGGGCCGGACCGTCTCGGAGAACTTTCCCAGGCTGAAGGGGGCCAAGCGGCAGACGAGCTTTGTGACGCAGATGGTGGTTTCCGGGATCCGGCCGAACTTCCGTCGTGACGAGGTGCGCTCGGACGAGGCGGTGCAGCTTGCCGTTGCATCCGTGCCGAAGCGGGTTGCCGTAGACTTCGAGCAGGGGCAGACCATCGTGGCCCTGGGAGAGAAGGTGGAGGAGTGGCAGGCCGACTGCGTGGCCCGGTTCTCGACCAAAGTGGTCGGACGTGGGGCCACGGGGATGCTGCTCGGTATTCCGGTTCCGACGCTTCTGCTGGCACTCGGACTGGCCATGGTGGTCGTGCTGTCTTCCCTCATGCTGCGCAAGTTCCTGGTGAGGACGACGCAGGGGGACCGGCTGACTCACGGCGACTACCTGGCCATTGGCGTGCTTCTGGTGCTCCAGTTGGGATTGCTGAGGCTCTTCCTGTTTGCCTCATCCGTGTTCTCCCTGACCTATCCGGCAGTCAACAAGGGAACCATGCTGGCCGCTTGCCCGGTCGGGGTCTCGGTGATGCTGGCGACGCTGCTGCTGGGGGTTCGGGTGGCGTTCGTGGTGCTGCTGTTCCTGGCGGCCATCGCTCTGCTGATCACGGTGCAGGCCGGACCGGAGCTGCTGGGCGGGAGCTTTGCCGCGTACTACTCGCTGTACTACCTGGCCGTGTCTCTGACCGGGATCTGGATGACCCGACAGGTGACCCGTCGCAGCAGCCTTTTTTCTGCGGGCATGATGTCCGGGGTGGCCGGAATCCTGTACTGGGTGGCCGTCTATTTCGTGGAAGGGGGGCAGGTGCCCACGAACCACCTGCTGCACTTGACCGTGGCATCCCTCGTCTCGGGGTCGCTGACCTACATCTTCCTGATCTCGCTGTCGCCGGTGTTCGAGTACCTGTGGGACTACACAACCAACCCGAGGCTCGTGGAGCTCTCGAGCACGGAGCATCCGGCGCTCAAGGAGCTGTCGAGGCGGGCCCCCGGGACCTACCAGCACTCGCTGTGGATGTCGACCCTGGTGGAGGAGGCGGCCTCGGCCATCGGCTGCAACTCTCTGCTCGCCAAGGTGGGGGCGTTCTATCACGACCTCGGCAAGCTGGCCGCTGCGACCGAGAGCGGGCTTCCGGGCGGGGCGACGGATTCTCCGCTGTTCTTTGGCGAGAACCAGCAGGGAGTCAACCCGCACGACCACCTGTCCCCTTCCGTGTCCTCCCGCATCTTGCGGCGGCATGTCGAGCTCAGCGTCAAGATGATCCGGAAGTACCGCCTGGGACGAAAGATCGAGGAGATCGCGGAACAGCACCACGGCACCAGCTTCATGGAGCATTTCTACAACAAGGCAGTGCTGGCCGCCCAGGTGGGCGGGACCCAGGTCAACGAGGACGAATACCGCTATCCAGGGCCACGTCCGCAGACCAAGGAGGCCGCTCTGGTCATGCTGGCCGACGGGATCGAGGCCTCGGTAAGGAGCCTGCCGCAGCACACCGAGGAGAAGATCTGTCAGCGGGTGGAGGCGGGAATCCGGAAGCGCCGGACGGACGGGCAGCTCGACGATTCGAAACTGACGTTCGGAGATCTGAAGAAGATCGAAGAGTGCTTCATCAAGACGCTGGTCAGCATGTACCACGCTCGGCCCGAGTACCTGAGCATCAAGCCGGACGACCGGACTGTGCGTCTCAAGTCGGACGAGGCTGCGATGCTGGCTTCGGAAGACGAAACCCGGCCGATGCGGAGGGAGGACGTGCTGCGCGGCCGGGCCTTGGCCGCGGGGCGAGGACCGGGCGAATGGGGGCCAGGAGCCGCTCCTTCCGGCCCGGAGCCCGGTATGGCAGAGCGCGGTCGAAGCCCGTCGGCCGGAGAAGCCGTCCGACCCGGTGCTGCGGACGACGACGCAGGCGGGCCGGGCGAGCGGGGAGGGAAGGGCACTGAAAACTGAGAACGTGGCGGTGAGCAACCGGCAGCGTCGGTACCGAATCTCGACAGCGCAGCTGGCCCTGGCAACGAGTCGGGTGCTCGAGCTGGCAGGGGCCGGAGGGCAGGAGGTTTCCCTCGTGCTCGTGTCCGACCGAGCCATGCGGGTTCTCAACCGGGACTACCGGGGAAAAGACGAGCCGACCGACGTGCTTTCCTTCGCGATGCGGGATGGCGAATGGGGGGACGTGAGCGGAAACACCCTGGGCGACCTGGTGATCTCGCTGGAGTCGGTGGCCAGGCAATCCGGGACGGCCTGGGACGACGGCCGCCCGGATACCGGGACTCCCCGTCGGGAACTGGCACTCATGACCATTCACGGCCTGCTGCATCTCCTCGGTATGGACCACGAGAAGGGGAAGCGGGGGGCCGACCGCATGCGCCGCCGGGAGTCTGAACTGTTCGAGCAGGCCTGGGAGCTCTTCCCCGAGTTTGAAGCGTCGCGGTGAACGCAAAGCGTTTCGCATGCCTCTGACCCCGGTCCTGGAGTAGGATTCCGAGCCACCTTTTGCGGTTGACACTCCCCGGACCGGCCCTATAATACGGCCAGTCTGAAAGACCTGATCAGACTGCAAACGGAATTGCGGAGCTCGTCATGAGAAGAAAGGACATTCTGGATCTGGGGAAGCTGCTCCTGGAGAACGGCGTGGATCTCGCTGTCGCAGTCATGAGGCGAAGTCACGATGTGGTGGGCAAGGTTTGCGACACCTACAATTTCGTCGCCGACCTGCTGCCGGTGAAGCTTCCGAGGGTTCCCGAGACCCTCTATCGTCCTGCAGCTCCGCTCCAGAGCTCGAGCGACTGGGCAAAGGCAGCCCGAAATGCGCCGAGGGCGGAAGGCCGCCCCGAGCCGAAGCCTGAGCCGAGGCCGGCCCCTGCGCCTGCTCCGAAGCCTGAGCCGAAGCCGGCCCCCGCGCCTGCTCCGAAGCCTGAGCCGAAGCCGGCCCCCGCGCCTGCTCCGAAGCCTGAGCCGAAGCCGGCCCCTGCGCCTGCTCCGAAGCCTGAGCCGAAGCCTGAGCCGAAGCCGGCCCCCGCGCCTGCTCCGAAGCCTGAGCCGAAGCCGGCCCCTGCGCCTGCTCCGAAGCCTGAGCCGAAGCCTGAGCCGAAGCCGGCCCCTGCGCCTGCTCCGAAGCCTGAGCCGAAGCCTGAGCCGAAGCCGGCCCCCGCGCCTGCTCCGAAGCCTGAGCCGAAGCCGGCCCCCGCACCCGCTCCCAAGCCTGCTCCGAAGCCTGAGCCGAAGCCGGCCCCCGCACCCGCTCCCAAGCCCGTTCCCAAGCCTGAGCCGAAGCCTGAGCCGAAGCCGGCCCCCGCACCCGCTCCCAAGCCCGTTCCCAAGCCTGAGCCGAAGCCTGAGCCGAAGCCGGCCCCTGCGCCTGCCCCCAAGCCCGAGCCGAAGCCGGCCCCTGCACCCGCTCCCAAGCCGAGGCCGAAGCCCGCTCCGGCTCCTGCGCCCAGGCCGAAGCCCCTTCCTGCTCCGGCCCCTGCTCCGCGTCCCAAGCCCCGGCCTGCGCCCACCCCTGCTCCGAGACCTCTTCCGCGAGCGGCCGCCGGTGCCTCCGTCAAGACCGGACCCAAGGCTGGCGAGAAGGCAGCCCCGACCGGAGCGAAGGCCGCTGCGGCTGCCCCGGCTCCAGTGCAGAAGAACGAGGTTGCCAAGGCTGGAAAGAACCAGACGGTCAAAGGGGGCGGCGTTCCCTTTCCGCCGTTTCGCACCGGCCTGGTTCGTGCATCCCGGGACCAGCTTGCGACGTGGGCCATCGAGCGCCGGCTCCCGGTATCCGATGCCGACACGAAGAGCACTCTGGTTGCCAAGCTCGAGCGGTTCCTGCCCAAGTAGTGAGCCGCGCTCTCGACTCGTGCAGCAAGGTTGCCGACCGTGAGGAACGTCCTCGATGTCCGTAGCAGGATTGCCGAGCTCCTTGCCAGCGACGGCGAGGTGCGCACTGTCTACTCGAAAGCTGCCGGGATAGTCCGCAAGTTGCGGTCGGCCGGGCACGAGGCCTGGTTCGTTGGCGGTTCGGTGCGGGATCTTCTCCTCGGGCGACCGATACTGGACATCGACATCACGGGGACCGCGGGGCCGGCCGAGGTGGCGGCGCTCTTCTCTCGGACCGTTGCGGTCGGGGAGTCGTTCGGCGTGATGCGTGTGATGGTCGGTGCCCACCAGTTCGAAGTGGCGCTGTACCGATGCGAGGAGGGTTACTCGGACGGAAGGCATCCGGACAGGGTGCGGCCGGGGACACTGGAACAGGATGTTGAACGGCGGGACTTCACGGTGAATGGCTTGGTGCTTGATCCCGAGTCCGGTGAAGTCGTGGATCTGGTGAAAGGGCTCGATGACCTGAGCGACCGGTGTCTTCGAGCCATCGGAGTGGCCTCGGAGCGCATGGCCGAGGACTACCTCCGGACGCTGCGCGCAGTGAGGTTTGCGTCCTGTCTCGGCTTCCGGCTCGACCCGGCCACCCGCGAGGCGGTGATGGCGGCAGCATCGGGTCTGGAGCGCATCTCGAGGGAGCGGGTGCGGGCAGAGCTCGTGAAGATGGCACACAACGGAGGGGGAGCCTCGGGGCTTGCCCTGATGTTCGAGCTGGGGCTGTTGGGAAGGGCGTTGCCTTGCTGGGCGGACGTGGGCAGCACACAGGTGGGAGAGGCCGTGGGGCTCCTGCGACTGTTGCCGACGGAGATGGGGCTGGTGCCGTGGCTGACGGCCGTGGCGCTCTCGTTCGAAGCGGGGTTGCTGTCGGCGCCGGTCGACGGGGTGCGCATCCGGGGGCGATGCGCTGAGCTTGCCGGCTCCCTGAGGCTCTCGGTGGACGAGCGTCGTTGGCTGGAGCATCGCCTGCTGCTGGCTGCCCGGCTGGTGAACGTGGCTGGTTCCCGGCTGGCGCGGCGGGTCGAGCTCTACCGGTCGGAGGACTTCGAGGAGGTCCATCGGCTGGTGCGGAGCGTCTGGGCCGGCCGGGGAGGGGATGTCGGGGGGCTCGACGAACTGGTCCGGGAGCGGGCCTCCCTGCCTGCTGAGCGACTGAAGCCCGCCCGCTTCCTGACCGGGGACGACCTGGCCGCAGCGGGGATTGCAGCGGGCCCGAAAGTGGGCAAAGTGCTGGCGGAGTGCGAGGATCTGGCTGCTGAGGGGGCGTTAAGATCCCGTGAGGATGCCCTTGCCTGGCTTCGGGGGCGGCTGTTGAGCAACTGATGCTGGCGAACGTTCTCGACCCCGAGTAGAATCTGGCGACGGCTCATTCGGCCCGGCGGCTCATCCGGGGCCCTGCACGGAGTGGAACATGAAGGTGGGTAGCAAGCTCTTCTTCGTCCTGATGCTGATGGCGGGCTGTGGCGGCTCGGGGGCCGTGGGGGATGGCGCGGATGTCGAGGACGTTGCCGCTGACCCGGATGGAAACGTGGTCGAGGGGGATTCGACGGTAGAAGGGTGCACCGGGAACGCCGACTGTCCGGGCGGGAAGTGCCATCCGGTCAAGAAGGTCTGCGTCGAGTGCCTCCAGGACGAGCATTGTCCGGAGGGGGAGCGGTGCGTGAGCGCCGAGTGCGTTGCCGGGGTTCTGTGCGCACCGGGGGAGTACCAGTGCCTTCCGGACGGGACCGCCCAGGCCTGCAACGAAGTGGGGACGGCCTGGCTGGAGCCCGAGCCCTGCGCTGACGAGGCGGAGTGCACCACGGATCAGTGCACGGACGGAATCGGGTGCCAGCACATTCCCGATGACCAGGCTTGCGACGACGGAAACGACTGCACAACCGACAGTTGCAAGCCGGGGGGGTGTGCGAATCAGGTCAAGCCGGAGTGCAGCAAGGGAGGCCTTGCAGAGGCCCAACCTGCCAGCATCGTGTTCCCGTCGACCGTGCCGGGCGAGCAGATGGCCCAGAAGAACGTCGTGATCCAGAACATCGGCCTGGGGGATCTGACCGTCACGGGGGCATCGATCGAGGATCCTGAGGGAGTCTTCTTTCTGCTTCTCCCTCCGTCCTCCTTCGAGACCGCCCGGGTTTTTTCTCCGGGGCTCATCGTCGAGCCGGGCAAGGGAATCAGTGTCACCGTGGTGTTCGCTCCGGAGCAACTGGGGGAATTCCAGGGAATGCTCCAGGTGAGCACGGACGACCCGACCCGGCCGGGTGGTATCGTGTCGGTATCGTTGACGGGCGAGGCCGTCGCGAACAACTGTCTCGGGGTGAACCCGCAGGAGTTGGTCTTCGGGGGCAAGGAAGTGGGGGTCGTGCACACGTTGGACCTGCAGATCAAGAACTGTGGTGACGGGCTGGTGCCGGTGTTCAAGGTGTACGTGGCTCCGGGGTCAGCACCGGAATTCGCCATCGAGGGGATGCTCAAGCCACCCTACGATCTCGATGCAGGGCAGAGCACGGTGGTGACAGTGGGGTTCAAGCCGACGGAACCGGACCACGTGTACCAGGGGAAGCTGGTGGTGGAGAACGCGGCCCCCAAGACGCCGGCCATCGAGATTCCGCTCACCGGGATGGGGGTGAAGGGGGCTGCCACGTGCCCCATTGCCGTGGTCTCGTACGACGGTGCTGCCCAGGTGGAGCCGTTCAAGAAGATCAGCCTGTCCGGGAAGAGCTCCTACGGTTTGGCCGGAAGCGTCGTGGGCTATCTATGGGATCTCGTGCAGCCCTGGGCGTCCTTTGTTGCATTCCAGCCGACCGGTCAGTCGGTGGATGTCTCGGTTGAGCCCCAGGTGACCGGGGAGTACGTCTTCAAGCTGGCGGTGTTCGACGACAAGGGGACGGCGAGCTGCAACGTTGCCTCCAAGAGCGTGCTGGTGATCCCGGAGCAGGACATCTATGTGGAGCTCGTCTGGCACACCCCGGGCGATGCAAACGAGCAGGACGCTGGGTTCGGGACAGGGGCGGATCTGGACCTGCACCTGGCATCTCCGGTCGCTGCGGGCAAGGATCGGGACGGCGACGGGGAGCCGGATGGCTGGTTCGACGGGGTCAACGACTGCTTCAGCAAGTCGGTCGAGCCGGAGTGGGGCAATCCGGACCCGAAGGCGATGGACAATCCCAAGATGTTGCGGAGCGACATGGATGGTGCCGGCCCCGAGGCCATCATGCTCGATCATCCGGCCGACGGCGTGTACAAGGTCGGGGTGTTCTACAAGGACGATTCCGGATTCGGGCCGTCGGCGGCGCGCCTGACCGTCTACGCTCACTCCGGGAAGGCCCTGGCAACGGCCCCGGTGGTGCTCTCCAAGGGGGACCTGTGGGATGCCGCCCGCATCGAGGTGACGAACCAGGGGCTGCAGGTGACGGTCACTCCGGTGGAGACCGACACGGGGGAGGCCATGGTCACCCCGAGCTACCCTGCTCCGTAGCGGCGCCGATCTGGCCGTAAACTTGATCGATTCAAAGACCCTCCTTATATTATGCTCGTAGTTGCGGCAACCGCTGCTCTGCAACGAAGGTGCCTGCGATGATGATGACGAAGGGCCGCAAGGACGACGACGATTCGAAGGACGTGGTGGAGAGCCACGTTCGGGACAAGGCGCGGGATGCTGCCAACCGGTTGATCCAGGAGATATCCGACAAGGCCGCCCGGGATGTGGATGCGCGGCTGAAGTTTCTGTCCCCCGAGGCGGAGGCACCGACTTCGGAGGTTTCTCCGCAGACCCGGTGCGGCACGACGGACCTTCACGTGGAGGATCTCCAACGGGGGGCGGAGGAGCTGTTCAACCGTTACTACAAGCTGGGTATTTCCGCTCTCAACCGGGGGGACGCGGGGTCGGCCGCATTCTACCTGGGGAAGTGTCTGCTCCTGCCCGTTTCCGACGAGCTCAAGATGCGCCAGATGGTGCGCCACAATCTCCGCCTCGCCCTCTCGTTGCGTGACCGCCTGAAGCGGACCTAGCTTCGTCCCGCTTTGCCAGCCTTGACACCCGAGGTGTGTTCGGTTAGCTTCCTTGAGCTGTTTTGAGTTGTGCAATTTTCTGGAGGAAGGGATGAGCTACAAAGTTCGAGACATCGGGTTGGCCGACCAGGGGCGTCTGAAGATCGAGTGGGCCGAGTCGCGCATGCCGGTGCTGATGCATCTGCGTGAGGAGTTCAAGAAGACTCGTCCGCTTGCCGGGCAGCGGGTTGCCGGCTGCCTGCATGTGACCAAGGAAACTGCCGTGCTGGTGCGGACGCTGGTGGCTGCCGGTGCCCAGGTGTCGTGGAGCGGCTGCAACCCGCTCTCCACCCAGGACGACATTTCCGCAGCGCTGGCAGCGGACGGCATCCCCATCTACGCGTGGAAGGGGATGAACGTAGAGGAGTTCTACTGGGCCATCGACGAGACCCTCAAGCTCGAGCCGACGCTGACACTGGATGACGGAGCGGACCTCATCTTCTCGGTGCACAGCCGTCACAAGGAGCTGTGCGGTCGCATCACGGGCGGGACGGAGGAAACCACTACGGGCGTGCACCGGCTGCGGGCCATGGCTCGGGACGGGGCGCTCCGCTACCCGGTCATGGCGGTCAACGACGCGGAGACCAAGTGGGATTTCGACAACGTCTACGGGACCGGGCAGTCGTCCATCGACGGCATCCTGCGGACCACCAACATCCTCATGGCCGGCAAGGTGCTGGTCGTGGCGGGGTACGGTCACTGCGGGCGTGGATGTGCGATGAGGGGCCGCGGGCTCGGCGCCCGGGTCGTCGTGACCGAGATTTCCCCCCTCCAGGCGCTCAAGGCGACGCTGGACGGCTTCCAGGTCATGAAGATGGACGAGGCGGCAGCCATCGGCGACATCTTCATCACGGCCACCGGAATGAAGGATGTCATCGTGGACCGGCATTTTGCGGTCATGAAGGACGGGGCCGTGGTGTGCAACACGGGGCACTACGACTGCGAGATCAACATCCCGCAGCTCAAGGCCATGGCCAGCTCCTGCCGGGAGCTTCGCCCCGGGAACGAGGAGTTCCGCCTGGAGGGAGGCCGGAGGGTGTACCTGCTGGTCAACGGCCGGCTGGTGAACCTGGCCGGCGCCGAAGGGCACCCCTCGGAAGTGATGGACATGTCCTTCGCCAACCAGTCGCTGGCGCTGGTGCGGCTGGCCCGCCTGGCGGGCACGCTGGAGCCCAAGGTTTACGAGCTGCCCAAGGAGCAGGACCTGGAGCTTGCCACGCTCAAGCTCAGGACCATGGGGATCTCCATCGACAAGCTGACCGAAGACCAGATCAAGTACATGGATGATTACTCGGCCGGTACCTGATCCGGCCGCGCAGTCTCCGGTTTCCCCGGTCGGAACGCGGGCTGAGGCATCATGGGACATGCGGCAACGCGTCATTCAGGCCTCCTGCAGGCGATCTCGCCCTGCCTGAAGCACTCCCTTCTCGGGTATGGAGTCGGAGTCGTTCTCGCGTTCCAGGCCCTGGCAATCGTGGAGCTGGTGTTCGATCTCCCATTGGAGTGGATCGGGGGGGTTGCCGTGGCGCTCTTCGTCGCCCCGGCCCTGGTTGCCGTTCCCATCGCAGTGCGGCGAGGGAGCGAGGGCACGCAACTCCGGCTGGGAGGATGGCTGCCCAACATGCTGGCCATGCTCGCGTTTGCCGGGTTCGGCTACTTCCTGGTCGCGGACCTTGCCCGCTCGCACACCTACTGGTCGCTGGAACTGGGCGTGGACCGGGCGATTCCGGAAGTCGGGACCTGGGTGTTCTTCTATCTGACCGTCTACTTCGTGTATGCGATACCGCTGGTGTACCTGGACGACCTCCGGCAGTTGGCCAAGCTGGACATAGCCCAGGTGGCAACGATGCTGTTGTGCTGGGCCATATTCATAGCATTCCCGGTGGCGACGGTGAGGACCGCGCTGCCGGTCGTGGACGTGACCAGCTTCACGCTGGCAACGGTCCGGCAGTTCGATCCTCCCTGGAACTGCTTCCCGTCGACCCACTGCACCGTCTGCACCGTCGCCTCACTGGCGGTCTGGCGGACCGGCCGCAAGACGGGGCTGTGGCTTCTGGTGTCGACGCTCTTCATCTGTATCTCGACGCTGCTGACGAAGCAGCACTATGTGCTTGACGTGCTGGCCGGGGTGGTGCTTGGCTCCCTGGTCTGGTGGGCGGTGGACAGAGAAGTGGACGGTGGACGACTGGTCAACGCCGTGGCCGGAGTGCTGGCGCGGCTCAACGGGAAGGGGGGGACGGCATGAATCCGGTAGTCGATCAGATGCAGAGCGCATGCCCCGGCAGCGTTGCCGAGCTGCTCCAGAAGGAGCGCAACGACATCACGAGGAAGGACCTTCTCGGCCTGGCAGACAGGTTCGGCGTGGAGATGGTGAACTTCCGGTTCGTGGCCGCCGACGGCCGCCTCAAGACGTTCAACTTCTCGGTGACCGACCGGCGCCGGCTCGACCGGATCCTCAGCGCAGGCGAGCGGGTGGACGGCTCGAGCCTGTTCCCGTTCGTGGATGCGGGCTCGAGCGACCTGTACGTGGTGCCTCGGTACCGGACGGCGTTCTTCAACCCGTTCACGCAGCATCGAACGCTCGACCTCCTGTGCTCATTCTTCACGAACAAGGGAGAGCCGCTGCCCAACGGTCCGGACCAGATGGTCCGCCGGGCCGACCAGGTCCTGTTCGAGAGGACGGGATGCCGGATGGAGAGCCTGGCGGAGCTCGAGTACTACATGATCTCTCCGCCGTCGCCGCTCTATCCGACCGAACAGCAGAGGGGGTACGGGGAATCGTCCCCCTTCTCGCGGACCGAGGGAATTCGGGCCTCGGCCATGCACCTGCTGACCCGCATGGGCTTTCAGGTCAAGTATGGTCACAGCGAGGTGGGGCGCCTGACCGATCGCCAGACCGAGATGGAGCAGTGCGAGATCGAGTTCGACCTGGCTCCGGTTGAGGATTCGGCAGATGCCGTGGTGGTGGCCCGGTGGGTGCTGCGCATGCTGGCCGCTCGAGCGGGTGTGACGGTCACGTTTGCGCCCAAGCTCGTGCATGGTCATGCCGGCAGCGGCCTCCACGTCCACTCGAGGCTCGTCAAGGACGGCAAGAACGTGATCGCGGACGAGCGTGGGCTCAATGACATCGGGCGACGCCTGGTCGCCGGGTATCTGAGCCTGGCTCCGTCGCTGACCGCGTTTGGCAACACCTGTCCGATTTCGTACCTGCGCCTGGTCCCGAACCAGGAAGCACCGGTCTACGTCTGCTGGGGGGAACGCAACCGTTCCGTGCTCATCCGTGTTCCTTTGTCCTGGTCCGGCGTCGGCGACATGGCCGCGGTGGCCAACCCGAAGGACCCGGACGCCCATACGCGGGCAGCGATGAACTGCACGGTGGAGCTGCGAAGCCCGGACGGCTCTGCGGATATCCACCTGCTGCATGCCGGCTTGTGCGTGGCTGCCGCGCATGGCTTGTCCATGCCCGGGGCCATCGAGTATGCGGAAGGACTGAGGGTCGAGAGCAACATCTTCAAGGCCGAGGCGGAGCAGAGGCGTGCGCAGCTCCCCAAGCTCCCGACTTCGTGCCAGGCGTCGGCCGCTGCCCTTCTGGAGCACCGGCAGCACTACGAGGAGCTGGGGGTGTTCGCTCCGGTCCTCATCGACAAGGTGGCCGCCCGGCTCCTCGCTTACGGGGACGAAGAGAAGCGTTGTCGCAGCGCCGGGTTCGAGGAGCTCAACGATCTCATCACCCGCTACCTCCACTGCCAGTAGAAATCACGATAGGGCCGGGCCGAGAGCGGTGACCTCAAGACGACCGACGCCCGTTCGACTCCACTCGACAGAGGGGAATCGTCCGGTGTGCGGCTCAACCTGGGCGCATGCGGGACAGGATACGCTCATCGACGGGCTCGCCGGGCAGGCCGTCGACCGTGACGAGGCGGGAATCGTCTTCCGGGCGGGCCGACAGGAATGCCGGGAGCGATGAGGCGACCCACGTACCCGCCGGTCCGCAGTGCCAGTGAGTGCACATGTGGGCGGCAGCGCACTGGGAGACTCCGGTGGCCTCGAGGGGGATCCGGAAGAGCGGAGTACCGCGTCGGGCATCATCCGGGACGACCAGGCGCAGCCGACGGCCTCCAGCCCGGGCCCATTCGGACCCGAGTCGGGCGAATCGGGCCAGCTCGAACACCTCGGGCTTCTTGAAATCAACGGGAATCTGGAGCTCGAAGCCGACCTTGCGAGGGAAACCCAACTGGGCCAGGGAGCGGACCAGCGTCGTCTCCGAGGAGCGGGCGTACGGCACCGAGAGCCAGGGCTGGATGCGGCCGCCGGCGAGCTCCGGCGAGGCCAGGAGGTCTCGGACCTGCCCCGTGTTGCCCACGCGGGCGGAAAGGTCATTCGAGCCCTGTTCGGCGAGTCGGGTCACCAGGCAAAGCTCGGCCACTCCCGCCTCAGCAAGGGTTGGAAGGAACCGTTCGCCGGCCACCGAGTCGCCGGCGTGATAGATGCGGACCGCGCCGTCGGCCGAGGAGGCCCTCAGCCGGGCGAGGAAGCGAGCGAGCCAGGGCACCTCGAGAAGCTCGAGCCCCGCGGTCCACGTACTGGAATCCCGTCCCCGATACCGCAGGGGGGAATTGCTGCCCAGGGTCTGCGGAACCGAGAGAGTATCCAGGTGGAGCCGGAACAGCCGGTCTGCCGGCAAGAGCGACTGGTGAAGCCCGGGGCAGGCGGAGACGATGCGGCATTGGCGGCATCGGTCGAGCCGGACGAAGCCGATTCCCGGGGCGGTGCGGGACTCTCCTGCAGCGACCGTTTCCTGGTAGCGGAAGATCTCGACCGGATACCTCTGGTGCTCGATTCCAGCGGCCACGTCGGCCAGGAAGCAGGGGGGCAGGTTGAACGGCTTGACGAACCAGCCGCCCTCCGCAGCGGCCCTGGCGGCCGTTCGAACCGCGCACACAAGCTCGTCGAGAGGCAGTGCCAGTCGGGCCGCTGAGGCGAGGTTGCCCTTCGAGTAGATCACGGGCTGGAGGACGAGCAGTCGGATTCCGAAGCGAAGGGCAAGCCGTCCGACCTCGGGGATGCGATCGGCATTGAGCCGGTTGACCAGGGTGAACACGTTCTGGTCGACTCGGCGGTTGAGCTGGCGCGCCAGGGCGGCCACATTGGCAAGTCCGCGCACGGCCTGGTCAAACGCCCCGTCCCGTCCCACCAGGCGGTCGTGCAAGGCAGCATCAGGGCCATGCAGTGACCAGCCGATGGCATCCAGTCCGGCATCGAGGGCCTGCCGGGCAAACGTCTCGTTCTGGAAGCGGCGTCCGTTGGTAGTGACTGCAACCCGGGAGTAGCCGAGCTCGCGGGCCCGCCTTACCAGGGGGATGAAGTCCTTGCGGATGGTGGGCTCGCCCCCCGACAGGCCAACCTCGTCGAAACCGTTGGAGCGGCCCCATTCCATGCGGGCTGAAAGCGTTTCGAAGTCGGGATCGGGCAATCGGTCGGCTGCACGCCAGGAGAGCTGGTAGCAGAACCCGCATTGATTCCCGCACCGGATCCCGGTCTCCAGCGAGAGGGTTCTCCCCACCTTACTGGCCTCCCTGGGGCTCGGGCAGGATGAAGTGGTAGGAGCCGTCCACGCGGGCCCGCACCTTCTGGGCCTGCGTGGTCTTCTGGACGATGGTCCCGGACAGAGTTCCGGCCCAGGTCCCTCCCTGCTCCGCTGCCCAGTCGGTCACGTTGAACTCCCCCTCCGACCCCTCTTCCTTGGACGAGAGAACCTTGTCGTAGATCGTCACGGTGATCTCGGGTTCGAAGCCGGAGAAGGGATACTTGCCGCTCGTGTCGGTGGCCGGGGGCTTGTCGGAAGTCCCGATGATGATCCCGAAGTTCAGCGTAATGACGCTGAAAGTCGGCACGTAGAGCGTATCGGTCATGGCAAACGAGACGGCCGGCGCAATGTGAGTCGAGCCGAAGGAGAACTTGGTCGGCATGTCGGTGATGTTGCGGTCGAACACGAGCGTGCAGCACTCGGCCCCGTCGAAGCAGGTGGCCTCGGGGTCGGCCTGGCAGTTGACGCCCGGGCCCTTCTCCAACTCCACGGTCAGCTTGTACCAACTGCCGGCAGGAGCGGAACCGTCTCCAGCGGGGACGTCCTCGACGATGTCGTCGCCGGGGATGGCGTCGTCCAACAAGGCATCACCGGAGGGCCCTGTCGTATCGTCGCCTGCGCGGCTGTCCGCGGTCGAGACCGAATCGCCCGTTGAGTCCGTGCCGCCGCACGAGGCGATGGCCAGCGCGACAAGAGCTGGAAATGCCGCCAGGATGAACGTCGTTACTCTCTTCATGGCGCACCCTCCGCCGGAAACGGGGTCACGGCACGCAGGTCTTGTCGTCGACCTGGCACTCGGTGACCTGGGACTCGATGGGGGTGATTCCCTCTTTGAACAGCTCGGTTTCCTCCACGGCCTCGATCTTGCCCTTGAACTTGTACGAGTCGATGGTGCTGTCGCCATCGCTGTCGAAAGTGGGGCACAAGTAGGCCATGTTCATGAACCAGTGGAAGTTCACGACACCCAGGGCGGGGAAGAGGAGACACAGGTCGAATGCCTCTTTCTCGAGGATGGCACCTTCCAACCACGTATCGAGGATCTGGGTCCCGTCCTCGTTGAACCGGCCGTTCCCCTCGATGCCGAAGATGTGGAAGGGCTTGCTGACCGTCGGGGTCTGGATGTTGAGCTCGATGGGATCGGTCCAGCCGAAGTTGCATCCCTTGACCGTGGCGGTGAACACCGACGGCTCCAGGGCATACTGGAACGACTTGAGCAGCCAATCGTCGCCCGACTTCTCCTTCTCGGCCAGCCCGGACGTGACTTCGATGACTGCAGTCTGGGCAGCCTGGTCATGGTTCGTGATGTGGAAGATCAGAACGAGATCGTAGTTCTCGATGTCGGTCTGCCAGACCTCGTTGACCTGGTCGGTGGGGTCGGTCGCGACGATTGAGGTGACGCGGTAGACCCTGCCGGTCAGGTTGGGGAGGTTGGGGCACGTGCCGGCAGGATTGGCAGCATCGTCCGATTCCGCGTCGTCGTCGGCAACGTCATCCTGCGCCACCGTGTCGCCCTGAGTCACGTCGGAGGTGGGGGTCTCATCCCCATCCTCTCCGCCACACGACAGGAGCCACATCGAGGCAATAACCAGCACCAGAGCGAGCTTCTTCATCGGAATACCTCCTGAAACGGAATCCGAAATCCAGGACAATACTCTAACCGAGGGATGGCGGCGAGGCAAGCCACACCGCCGGTCTTCCGCACTCAGAATCGAAATCCACGGTCCGAAATCCGGTCAGTGCGTCGTTTGGCAAAAGCCGTCTGCGGTCTAGCCCCACTTGCCCTTGCTGACGTGTCCGGCAAGCTCGGCCTTGATGCTGGAGATGATCTCGGCTGCCTGCTTCTGGGTCCGCTTGAAGATGGCAACGCAAGCGGGATCCAGGGCATCTTCGATGCCGTCACCGGCAATGGCCTCGGCTTCCTGGAGGATGGCCAGCAGATGCATGTGAAGGTCGTTGGTGAGGCGGCTCTTGCTGACGAGCCCGGCGGCCTCGTCGGTCATCTTCTCGAACTTCTCTTTGGGGGCGTTGCACTTGGGGCAGTTTTCCGGAGCCTCGGTCCCCTCGTGGATGTAGCCGCAAACCGTACACTTGAACATGAGTCCCTCCTTTCCGAATGGAGCGTAGCGTCCATTCTGCGTTGAACGGGGGGGAATATGGCAAGGGAGGGGCCGAATGTCAATGAGGAACGCACACGCGTTGCCTTGATTCTCCCGGGCCCGGGTGGTACACAACGGGCGCATTGCGTTGCCGGGTTCGCGACGGGAGGTCCCGAATGCCTGCGCTCGTCCTTGCTGCTCTGCTCCTGTCGGCTGCCTCTGCGGAGACGACGAAGGCAGAGGAGTGCCCGGCCGAGGTCGCGTCGCTTGAACTGGCCTGGGAGGCGAAGGGGGAGGGAATCGAATACGCCCGGGGAGGGTGGGGGAAGCCGGTCAAGGAGGGCAGGCGCAGGAAGGGGCCGATACCCGTGGCGTTCCACCTGGTCCGAATCTCCCTTGCGGAGGCCGGGCAGACCGGTGGATTGACCCTCCGGGCACTTCGGATCCCCGACCGTTCCGGCAAGGTCGAGGAGATGGTCGCCTGGGCCCGACAGGGGGGGGCCCTGGTCGAGGCAGCGGTCAACGGTGACTACTACCCTCCCGGGCAGACATCCAGGGACCCGCTCGGGCTGCTGGTTTCAGGGGGAAGGCCGCTTGCCGCTTCTCACGGAACCACGGGGCTCCTGCTCGATTCGGACAACCGGGCGCACATCGGGAAGCACGAATTCCGGATGCAGGTGAGCGGGGGGGGAATCCTCCTCGAGGTCGCGGACATGAACCGCAAGGCAGGTCGGCACGAAGCGGTCCTCTACGCAGGCCGCTACCGGACCCGAAGCGAAGCTCAGTGGGGATGCCGGGCGCTCCGCCTGCTGCCGCCCCCGGGAGAGCCGGTGGTGAACCGTACCGTTCCCGTCCAGGTGGTCGCGGTGGGCGATGCCGGCCGGCTTCGCACGTTCCAGGCCGAAGAATACCTGCTGGTGGCCTGCGGGAAGTCGGCGGAGCCCCTGGCCGACGTGACTATGCAGACACAGCTTTCCCTGGAGGTACGGGTTCCCGGCGTGGACTGGGTTACCGTCGAGGCACTGTCCGGCGGGCCCCGGATCCTGCGGGACGGAAACGTGAGCATTGAAACCCGGGACGAGGGGCTGACCCCGGGGATGAAGGGATGGGTACCCAAGAGACATCCCCGTACCGCTGCCGGCGTGAGCGCGGACGGGAGGACCGTGGTTCTCCTCATGGCCGAAGGGCGGTTGCCCCATACGGACGGCATGACGGCAGTCGAGGCCGCCTGTGTGATGCGGGGAGTGGGAGCGGCCGACGCTCTCCTGTTCGACGGAGGGGGGTCCTCGTCGTTGCTGCTGGGGGACAACTTCGTCAGCAAGCCGCAACTGTGGCATAACCGGTCAGGGAGGGCTGTCGCGGATACACTGGCCGTGGTTCGGATGGGGACCGGAACCCCCATCCAGGAGGAGTGATGTTGGGATTCGTGCTGAGCACATTCCTGCTGGCGTGGCCGACGCTCGTGGTCGGGGGCGCAGGCGAAAACGGGTACGGCTGCGATTGCGATTACGATTGCGATTACGATTACGATTACGATTACGACTACGATGCCGATGCCGATGCCGATGCCGATCCAGTTGCTAGTGCCGATTCTGGGATTGGAGGGGGGGGGAAGGAGCCGGAACGGGCGGGAGCGGATAATCCGGCCCTTGTGGCGGTGCTCGAGAAGGCGGAGATTCGAGGAGAAATCAAGAAGCTCACGGGCGGAAACATGATCAAGTACGTGTTCCGGCTCGAGGACGGGAGTCGTGACGGCCTCAAGGTCGTGCTCAAACCGGAGCAGGCTGGAGACTGGGGAGACTGGCGCTATGAAGTCGCAGCATGGCACCTGGATCAGGCGTTGGGCTACGGGTTGGTGCCCGCCACCGCAATTCGCGAGCTGCCCATGTCGCTGTTCGACCTGAGCGACCCCAAGATTGCCGAGCTGCTGAGGCCGGGGCAGAAGGAGGCACCCCGGCCGGACGAAAGGCTTTGCGGCGCAGTCCAGGTGTGGGTTGCCGAGTCCCGCGTGGCAGATGAGGGAGAAGGGCGGGCCTGGGCCGATGCCATGCTGACCGAGCTGGGCAGTCCGGGGACAGCGATCAAAGACCCGGCGGTCGCCTCATTCTTCGTGCGGATGGTCATCTTCGACTTCCTCTTGAGCGATCCCGATCGATACTCCGGCGGGAACCTACTCAAGGATTCCACGGGACGATTCTGGGCCATTGACAACGCCGGGGCCTTCGTCGGCTGCGTGCGCCCGAGGACCGACTTGAACAAGCTCAAGCGGTTCGAGAAGGAAGCGGTGCAGCGTCTCAGGAAGCTCAACCGGAAGGAGCTGCGCACGAAGCTGGCAGGATTGGTGAGCGAGCGTCAGCTTCGGCAGCTCTGGAAGAGGCGCGGGGAAGCGTTGGACAGGGTTCACGAGCTGGGAGACAAGCTCGGGAAGAAGAGGGTGTTGTTCTGAGGCCGTGGGCAGGGTGCAGGTGACTGCTGGCCGGCATTGCCCGGGGGGAGGGGGCTCCAGCCCCCGACCCCAGTCGCCAGGGTCAGGAGGAGAGCGAGAATGGAGAGCAGACTGAGCACCGCCTTGGCCCTCGCCATTACCGTCCTGATGGAGCTGCCCGGCTTTGCTGCTCCCCCGACACCGAAGAAGCCGGCACACGGGGACCGCACCGAGCGGGAAGTGGAGCCTGAGGCCGGGACGCTGATTACGCCCCCGTACCTTCTCTGGCCGGGCGAGGGGCGCATGGCCGTGCGCTTCGAAGTCCAGGGAGCAAGGGAGACCCGGGTCGTTCTTCGAGGGCCGACAGGGTTGGAACGAACGGTCACGCCGGAGGCAGAGAAGCCGTCGCTGCTGGCTCGTTCCCTTGCAGGACGGATGTACCGGGCCGACCTCACGGAGCTGCTTGCCTGTCGGGAGTACGCGTACCGGGTGGAGCCGTTCGAGCAAGGCTTTCCTCACCGCTTCACAGCGCTGCCGGCAGCGGGCAAGGCCTGCCCGGGGGGGACTCGACTGGCTGTCTTTGGAGACACGAGGTACGGCGACGATCATCACGCTGCCATCATGACGCAGATGCGGCCCTACCGTCCGCTCTTCCTGCTGAACGGCGGGGACATCGTCAACGAGGCTCGACGCCTGGACGAGTGGCGCCGGTTCTTCCACATCGAGCGGGACGTGGCAGGGGATGTGCCCTTGGCCGTGGCCCCCGGAAACCACGAGGGATACCTCGACCCCAAGTTCGGGGCCGCGATGATGGAGCGCTACTTCGGATTGCCGGGAAGCCCGGGGACGGGACACCGGTCCTTCGACGTGGGGCCGGTGCACGTGGTGGTCCTCGATCTGTACTGGGGGACGTCCATGAGCGAACGGGGACGCAGATGGCTGGAAAAGGATCTGGCTGCCGTGCCGGACGACCGATTCCGGATTGTCGTGATGCACGAGCCCGGCTTCAGCTTCAGCCGGCACCGGGTCTACTCGACCTTGCGGAACCTGCGGGAGGTCTTTTCCCGGTACCGGGTCGATGCCGTCTGCGGCGGTCATTCGCACATCTACGAGCATTTCAAGGCGGACGGAGTGCATTACCTGACGCTCGGGGGAGGCGGTGCTCCGTTGCACAAGCCCAGGATGAGAGTGGTCAAGGGGGAGGAGAAGTACCTCGTCGAGACCGGTGCGTTCCATCACTTCATGGTGGTCGACTTCCAGGAAGGGAAGGCGGTCTTCCGGGTGATCGACTCGGATTCGAAGAAAATCCACGAGACGTTCGAATCGCAGCGTCCCACCGCCGGCCCGTGATCATCGGATAGCTGTTGACTGCGCCGGCGCGGCCACTAGAATAGGCCGGTGCGAAGCGAATCGGTCCTGAAGCGCAATCTTTGCGTTCACAAACGGAGGAAGGAAATGAGGAAGTTGATCGTGCTCGGTGTTGCAATGGCGTTTGCGGTTGCCGGCGCGGGCTGCAAGCAGCTCGGAATCGGCGGAGGCGAGGAGAAGAAGGAGGATCCGGCCGCTGCGGCAGCCACCGATGAGGCCAAGAAGGCCGAGGAGGCCGCCAAGGCCGCCCAGGCCGCCCAGGCCGAGGCCCAGAAGAAGGCCGACGAGGCACTCAAGCAGGCCGAAGATGCCAAGAAGAAGGCAGCGGAAGAGGCAGCCAAGGCGGTCGATCTGGCCAAGGCCGAAGCGGACAAGGCGAAGGCCGAGGCTCAGGCCCAGATTGAGAAGGCCCAGGCCGCGGCCGAGGAGGAGAAGGCCCGGATCGAGGAGAAGGCCGCACGGGAGGCGCTGACTCGCGACCTCGCCACCGTCACCGGCGAGCTGCAGACGGCCAAGACCGGCGCTGCCCAGGCCCTGGCCGCGTGGCAGGCCGCTGCCGACGAGACCAAGGCGGGCAACCTGGCCGGACTGGTCAAGGAGCTTGACGAGTTCGAGACCGAGCGGGCTGCCGTGGAAGGGCTCATGGTGCAGGGCAAGCTCGACGAGGCCCGCACCAAGCTCGAGGTGCTCAAGGCCAAGTTCCCGGCCCTCAAGGAGAAGGCCGTCACGATGACAGCGGACAAGCCCGTCGATCCGGCCCAGTGGGAAGCCATGATCAAGCTGCTGGCCGAGGAGACCTGCCTCATCAAGAAGAACCTGCCGGCCCAGGACTTCCAGACGCAGCGCGAGGCCCTGTTCCAGAAGTACGCGCTGGACCGGGTGGTCTACGAGACTCTGCGGGCCGACTACAACCGGGCCCCCAAGCCGGAAGACCAGGCCAAGCTGGGGACGCTCGTGTCCGAGCTGTGCCCGGAGCCGGTTGCCCCGGCCGACGGCGCGGCCCCGGCCGATGCGGCCGCCCCGGCCGATGCGGCCAAGCCGGCTGACGGGACCGTTCCTGCCGAGGCGGTTGCCCCGGCCGACGGCACCAAGCCTGCGGAAGTGAAGCCGGAAGAGAAGAAGCTCGGTCCGACCGGGCTCTATGCCGGCACGCTGGTCGGAACCGGCGTGAAGAGCTCCATCAAGTTTGATGTGAAGGGGGGCAAGCTCTCCGGTGCATCGGCCACCCTGGCCGGGACCACCATCAAGCTGACCGGTGCGTTCGGCAGCGACTTTCTCCTGACCGGCAAGGGCGGCGGCGACCACTTGAAGTGCCGCGGCAAGCTGCAGGATGCCTTCATCTCCGGCTCTTGCGAAGGAACTGCCAACAACAAGCGGTTCGAGAAGGCCTCGTTCACGGCCAAGCGGACGAAGTAGCCAATCGCCAGGGGTCCCCGCAGATTCTCCCGTCCGACTACTTCCGTCGTTCGTAGCTGCCCACTTTGCCCGGGAACACGAGTTCGAGGCTGTCCTGCGGCCTCTCCGGGGAGAGTGCCCGGATTCGCGGAGGAGCCCCGGGAACCAGATCCACGATGGAGGCAGTGCGGGGCTGGGCATCCGGGGAACCCAGGAGCGGCTCGGGCTGCCCGGTGGCGCACCCGGGGAACAGCACCGGAATCTGTCCGTAGGCACCGGAAAACCAGGCGGCATGCCCGGTCGTGACCAGGAGCGAAGCGTCGCCCCGCAGCATCTTCTCGTAGAACCGGTAGCGGGGAGCGAGCTCGGTCGTCTGGCGGGCCGTGATCGGCTCGAAAGGCCGACACGACAGCACGATACGATGTGCCGCGACCTTGCCCAGCTCCAGCTGCTCCAGCAGCCACTTCTCTTCGTCGATGACCACGCCGGTTCTGCGGGAGTCCATCAGGACCAGAAGCGCCGAGCCGGCCAGAAGACCGGCGCGGTAGGGGAGCTCGGCACCAGGGCCGTGCGCCAGCAGGTCGAGCGCATCGCCCGCCGGGAGTCCCGACGGCCCCCCTCCGCAGTACATGGGCACGGCTCTGCGCCTGCCGCCGCCCCCCAGAGCATCGAGGAGCACGCGGCTGGCTTCGGGACTGACCTCCACGTTGAAGAAGGCCACCACGATGTCGGCGGCCGAGGCTTCGGCTGCGGCCTTGAGAACCGAGACACCGGCGTCGTCCGGCTGTGCGAAGAGCGGGAGCAGAAGGAGTCGCAGCGCCCCCTCGTCCTCGGGATGGGGCGGAAGCGACGACGTTTCGGCCGGCAGCTCACGCACCGGCAGCCTTTCGAGCGGGAGAGCCTGGCGGGCGGAGAACACCTCGCTTCCCCGGTAGGACACCGTGAGGTTGACCACGCGGTCCGCCAGCCCGCCGACGAAGCGGTGCTCGGCACGGCAGCCGGTCTTCGTCCCCGAGTTGTCACCCGGGTCCCAGCGGCACTGGAAGTCGGCCTCGGGCACGTCGGTCCAGGTGACTTCGAGCTTCACCACGGTATCCCGCATCACGTCAAGCGTCTCCGGGGTCACCTTCCAGGCAAGCCCGGCAAGGGAAGGCGGATCGACCGGGCCCGGAGCCGGGGCGGGGAGAACATCTGCCTCACGAGCGTCCGGAAGTGGAGCGGAATCCGGCTCAGGCCGGGCCGCATCGGACAGAGGCAGCGGAGCGGGCTGGTGAGTGTCCGCTCCCGCCTGGGGAGGGGGCGGCTGGGGGGCCGGCGGAACGGGTACCGGCTCCTCCTTCCGGGTGCAGCCGATGCCCCCGAGTGCCAGAACCAGCAGGCAGGCCGCCGCCGGCAATCGGTGCAGGTTCTTCATGGGATGCTCCGTGTCGAGTCGGTGAGCACCGTTGTTGTCTCCAGGAAGCGTCCGAGGGTGCGCTCCAGATCGACCTCCTCCTCCAGCCCGGCACCTGCGAGATTGTCCTGCTCGTAGGGATCTTCATCGACCAGGTACAGATGCCGGGTGGAGCTATTGACTTCCAGCAGCATTCGGGCGTTCTCGAAAGTCACAGCGACCCAGTGCTCGGGCGGGTTGGCGAACCGCCACGATACCTCGGAGAACACGGGGCCTCTCTCGTTCATTACCCCCTCGAACAGACCGGGAAGGAGCGACTGGCCACGAACACCTTCCGGGAGCTCTGCATCCACGATGTCCGCCAGGGTCGGGTAGATGTCGATGATGCTCACCGGCTCGCTGATACGCTCCGGCTTCAGGCCGGGAACCTGGATGAGCAGCGGGATCCAGAGGTTCTCCCGGTGCAGGGAACGATGCTGGCCGTAGCGACCGTGCTCGCCCAGCTCGTCACCGTGGTCGGCCGAGAGCACGACGACGAGGTTCCGGCCCAGGCGCCTTCTGGCCTCGCTGAGCACCTGCCCGACATGGCGATCGGTGAACCACAGCTCCCCGTCATACCGTTTGGAACGGTCCCCGGTCCCGAACGGCACTCCGGCGTGCTTCATGTAGTTGGCATGGGGGTCATAGAAATGGACCCAGAGGAACAGGGGGGAGCCGGGGTACTTCTGAGCATGCTCCCGAATGACCGTGAGTGCCCTCTCCGCCAGGAGCGGGGACGAGATGGTGTTTGCCTTCGACTCCACGGCGACATCCCACGAATCGAACCCCTGGTCCCATCGGTTGGCCTTGTCGAAGAAGCGGTGGCTGACGATGGCAGCGGTCCTGTAGCCCTTCTCGTGGAGCAGCTCCGCCAGCGTCACGTTGTCCTCACTCATCCGGATCATCATCTTGTTGGCCGGATCGATGCTCAGCGAGACGGAGAAGATGTTCTTGCCCGTCAGCAGCGCCGGCACGGATGAGTGCGTGTTGGGACCGGCCGCGTAGGCGTTCAGGAACAAGGCAGAGCTCTTGGCCAGTCGGTCCGCGTTGGGGGTCGTGACCTCGGGGTAGCCATAGCAGGAGAACCGGTCCGCGCGGGCCGAATCCACGGTGACCATCAGGATGTGGGGAGGGACGGGGAGCAGTCGCCGGAGACGGGCCTGGAGTTGCTCGTCCGCCTCGTCGGGCACCTGCGATTCCACGATTCCGTCCTCACCGCTGCAGTTCTCGTCCACCCCGTTCCCCGGGATTTCCCGGGCGGCCGGGCTTACCTCCGGGTCTAGCGGGGCGCAATCGGTACCTCCGAACAGGAACCCGAAGCCGTCCCGATCGACGTCCGTGGCCTGTGAGGCCAGTCCCAGTCCGACTCGGCCGAGCCGCTCCGTGGCGAGGAGCGGACCGCGCACCCCCTCGACGCTGCCGAGCCCAACCAGCAGCAGGACGGGCAGGAGCGCCAGCCCCGACGTGACCTGGCGGGGCCAGCTGCGTGGCGATGTCGACACGAGGACAAGGGCAGGAACCAGAGCCCCGGTCATGACCGCCACTTGCGAGAACCAGCTCAGAGATGCCGTCTCCGCCACGGCCAGCGCCCGGTGCAGAACGACCACCAGGGCCACGCAGACCGCCACCAGTGACGGTGCCCACAAGCCCACATAGGGGAGGGGCTCGGGGGGCCAGCCGAGCTTTGCGAGGATCCCTTTCACCCCCCTTCCAACGTTGACGGAGGCCAGGAGAAAGACCGCGGCAAGCACTCCCAGCGACAGCAGGATGGCCGCTGCCTTGAGCGACGGGTCATTGAGTCTTTCGATGAGTGTGCGGGTGACCAGGAATCCGGCCACGGGGAACCCCAGGCAGGTCACGGCAGCTGCCGGCTGGACTGCCAGGACCCAGCGTGCCGAATCCGGCTCGGCATGGTCAAACGCCAGCCGTCCCGCCAGCTCTACGGTGCGGGCCACCGCAGCGGTCGGAGGCCGTCCCAGCAAGGCCGTCAGGCCGAGCACGGTCAGTGCCGCGAGCAACTGGCCCATCGCTGCCCCAACGGCCACGGTGAGCACAACGGTCCCCGCACTCTGCATCGTCGTGTAGAGGTCCGACACCAGCTCGGGGAGCTCCAGGAGAGAGGCCGCGACTCCTGCCGCAGCCCCGGCACACAGAATCCCCCCCATCGATGGTCCACCCCGCATCATGCGCCTATGGTCAACCCGAACGCCCCGGTTGTCAACTCGCGCCCCGGAGCGCCCGTTTCCAATGGCATTCGCTGCGGTTCCGGGTATCATGGGCGTGCGCCGCCGGCTCCACGGGGCGGAGCGGAGGAACCGATGAACCTGTCCATCCTGGTCGCTGCCGTACTGGTGTCGAGCGCACTCCCTCCGGACCGCCCGGCAGCAGACCCGACCGCCGAGCTTTTCGCTCGCCTGGGGAAGCTGGACCCGAAGTCTGCTGCGGCCGATTTCAAGCCGTTCGTCCACCCAACGAGTGGGCTGGACGTCGACGCGTCGTCGGAGGGAGCGTCGAAGCCGGTCATGGTCCATCTCGACTCTGGCTCCCTGGAGAAGAACTACGCCAACGTGGTCCGTCCGCTCGTGGCGGAAGGGTTGTTCAAGGCCGGGCCGAAGTGCAGTCCCGAGGGGCAGAAGTACCGCTGTACTCTCCAGACGCCGGCCTCCCTTCCCCGCACCTGCACCGTCGAGCCGCACTCCGGCAAGTGGTATCTGACCCGCATCGAATGGGTGCGTGAGGAGCCTGGAGAGGGCGACGGAGACGACGATGACCTTCCGATGTAATCCGAATCCAGGTCGGATGGACCGCACCGGCAATCCGGGGAGGCCGGTGGTCTGCGCGCCCGCTGCACCATTGGGGGGCCCGGCGTCGCGGCCGGCAGCCCGGCTCCTTCTCGTGCACGTGAGCGTCGCTCTTCTGTGCGCGCTCTCGGCCTGCTCGGCTGTCCCCATGCCCGCTGCCCATGCCGAGGAGCCTCCGGCCCTGGTCGAAGTACCGGAGTGGCGGAGTCTGGGGAGGATCCAGACCTACGATCCTGCCGGCTTTCCCTGCTTTGATGTTCGAGCCGAACCCCCCAAGGAGGTTCTCCGGCTCTTCTACAAGCACCCGCTCACCCTGCTGTCGCCGGCGGTTGGGGCTTCGGCCCCGGACGGCACGCTGGTCCCGGTCCGGGTGGGGGAGCTGTCGTGCCTCGTGTCCGCAAGAGCCGTGGGACCGATGCACACCATGCCGGTCGAGTGCCTGGCCGCTCCGCTTTCCGTTCCCGTCAGGCCGCTCTCGTCCTTGCTGGATTCGGCGCCAAGCGACGCGAGCCAGGCCGTATCCGTCGGGCCGCTCTTCCCAACGTTTTATCAGGTGGCCTTCGAGGTGCTCTACCCGCGAAAGCCCGACGAGAAGCCCGTGGTCCTGGAGGACCAGAAGGGAAAGGCCATTGGGGAGGTATCGGCCGGATTCCGCAAGGCACTGCTCATCCAGGGGACTGGTGCGCTGGCCGATGGGCGCGTGGTGAACGTGGCTGGCTCCGGCAGGCACGGCCGGCGTTTCCTCGTGCTCCCTGAGGGGAGCTATGGGCTGGGCATTGCAGGGTACAACCTCTACCCGTATCGCAGCGCCGCGGTGGATTTCGACTGGCTGTGCGACCGGCTGTCGGGGAGCGGGAGGTGCGTCGTCGGGAACTCGGAGAAGAAGGACAAGGAAGCCACCCGGGCCAACCGCAAGGCTCTGGTCGGGATGCTGCTCTACGTGCCTCGCCTGGCCGGTGCCACCATGGCCGACGGGACGGTCCATGACGGTCGAGTGTGCGCCGTCGACGTGGGGGGGGGGATCCGGAACGATCGCATCGACCTGTTCGTGGGCACGGACGGGGCCGGGAATCCCTACTACCCGCCCTGTCGACGCGACAATCCATGGATTCTGGCCGGGATCCAATCGTTGATTCCGAGCGACTGGCATCGCTTTGTCCCAGGGGAGGACGGCGTGCTCGTTCGCGAGGTCGAGACAGAGTACCGGCAGGTGTCACCCGACAAGGGGCTCGAAGTGTTCGCATACCCCTCTGTCCGGTGCCGGAAGGAGGCTGCAGCAGGCGGCGGGAAGCAGGCCGCTGCCGGCCTGGTCATTGAGCCCGGACATTCCCCCCGGTGGAGGTGATGACGATGGGTCTGGAACGCTGTGGATGGTCGTCCTTGGGTGCGGGAATCCTGCTCGCGCTGTCTCAGGCCTGCTCGTCAGGGAACGGTGCCGGAGATGCCACCCCGGGGGATGGCGGGGCCGATGTGAGGGCCGTGGAGCTTGTCTCCGACGTGCCGGCCGGAGAGATCGTCGACCTCGCTTCCGACCTCACCGGAGATGCCGGGGGAGATGGGGGGGAGATCGTGGCGATCGACCCCTGCCTGGCCGTCCCGTCGGCATGCCCTCCCCTGTCCCACGTGGATACCCGAATCGGCTCCGGGGACATTGGATACCGGCTCGGTGCCGTGTTCGTCGGGGCGGCATCTCCGTTTGGCATGGTCAAGGCCGGGCCGGACACGAGCCACTCCACTCTCGGGCGTTCGGGCGTGTTCCACTACACCGGCTACTTCTACCCGGACGACCTGGTGCTCGGGTTCTCCCACACCCACATGCATGGGACCGGTGCGGTCGACTACGGCGACATCCTCGCCATGCCGACCAGTGATTTCGGGGAGAAGCAGACTTCGCCCGAGGAGTTCTCCTCCAAGTTCTCGCACACGGGCGAGACCGGGACTGCCGGCTACTACTCCGTGCTCCTCGAGCGGTTCGGGATCCTGGCGGAGCTCACCGCGTCAGTGCACGGAGCCCACCACCGGTACACCTGGCCGGAAGGGAAGTCCCAGACCGTCCTCGTGGATGCGGCCTACGTCCTTCCTGGCTGCCATTGTGAGGGGGCCGAGATCGAGTTCGACGAGGGATCCGGCATCCTCAAGGGATTCAAGAAGAACCGGGGGGCGCTGTCCGGAAGATTCGGGGGGTACACGGTCTGGTTCGACGCCCGCTTCTCCCGCCCGCCCGTCGAGTTCGGGACCTATACTCCGGGGGCAGTCGGAGAAGGGGAATCCAAGGCAACGGGGTGCCCGGCGGCCATGTGGTTCACGTTCGATTCGACCCAGTCGAAAAGCGTGGAAATGCAGATTGCCATCTCCTTCGTCGATCCCGAAGGGGCCGCAGGAAACCGGGAGGCTGAGCTCGCCGGACGGTCGTTCGAGCAGGTCTACGCATCGGCCCGAGATGCCTGGTTGGACCTCATCGGAGTGGCCGACGTCGAGTTCGACGATGCGGAGCTCCTGAAGACCTTCTACACCGCCTTGTACCACACGGCGCTGATGCCCATCGTGTTCTCGGACGCAGATGGCCGCTACGTCGGCTTCGACCGCAAGGTCCACGAAGCCGACTGGGGGACCTACTACTCCGACTTCTCCCTCTGGGACACCTTCCGTACGCCGCACCCTCTGTATGTGCTGCTCTGGCCTGACCGACAGCTCGACATGCTGCGCTCGCTCGTTGTGATGAAGGAGCAGGGGGGCTACCTGCCCAAGTGGCCCATGTGCTTCGGCTACACGAACTGCATGGTAGGGACGAGCGCTGACATGGTGGTCGCGGACAGCTACCTCAAAGGGCTGACCGACTTCGATTTCGAGTCCGCGTTTGACGGGATGCTCGACACGGCCACGGGGCCCACGGACCCGGCCTCCGGCTATGGAGGCCGAGGCGGGATCCTGGACTACATCGCCCTGCACTATGTGCCGGGGGACACGGAGAGCGGAAGCGTTTCCAAGACCCAGGAGTACGCCTATGCCGACTACTGCATCGGCAGGATGGCGGGGGCTCTGGGAAAGTCGGACCTGGAGCAGCAGTTCCTCGAGCGGGGGGGCTGGTACGCAAACCTCTGGGACGAGGAGACCGGCTTCTTCCGGGGGAAGCTCTCGGACGGTAGCTTCATGGAGCCGTTCAAGCCGCTGGTCTGGCAGGACATGTACGTGGAGGGGGATGCCTGGCAGTACCTGTTCTATGCGCCTCACGATGCGGCCGGGCTGGCCGACCTCATGGGCGGATGGGACGGTCTGACCGCCCGCCTGGACGAGCTGTTCGTCAACTCGGAGCAGTTCTGGAACGACATCATCCCTTCATCTTACTACTTCCACGGGAACGAGCCCGACATTCACACGCCGTTCCTCTATTCGTTTGCCGGGGATCCCGACCGGGCGGGGAAGTGGTCCGCCTGGGTGGCCACGAAGAACTACTCGAACACCGGCGCGGGCCTGGCGGGCAACGATGATGCCGGGACTCTGTCCGCCTGGTACGTGTTTGCCGCTCTCGGCTTCTTCCCGATTGCGTGCACGAACCAGTATGCGCTGTTCCCCCCGCTGGCCCGCTCGGCCACGCTCCACCTGCCGGACGGCGACCTGCTCGTGAAGACCCAGGGGCAGGGGAAACACCTGTCGTCCATCTCCCTGGGCGGCGCAACGCTTCCCGCAGCGGTAGCCCTGCACGACGACATCGTGGACGGCGGAACGCTGCTGTTCGAGCGGGGAGACGACCCTGGAGTCTGGGCCACCGTTCCCTGAACCGCTGGCTTTCGACGGGCACGCCAGGGGCCACGAGGCCCATCGGCCCGGCATCAGGCGGGGGGCGAGAGCTTCTCGATGAGGGCCGTGAGCTCCGCTGGCATGGGCGAGGCACCGGTCAGGGCGGAGGCGGAGAACACGAATCCCTCGCCGACGACATCGGTGACCACGGTGACCGTCGACCCGTAGCGCTCCTTCAGGCCCGTCGCAATCCGTTCGGCCCGGGCCTGCGCCTCGGCTCGGGGGCGGGCGGCTCCCTGGAGGGCAAACCAGATCGTCCGGCCCAGCATGTAGGCCCGAGCATCCGCTCCGGTCAATCCGGCGAGGAACTGCCGTTCCGCAGGAAGGGCAAGTCGGGACGGAAGGATGCGGGCAGCGACCAGGAAGCGGCCGGGAGGCTCGACTCGAGGTGAGGGCTCGCCGGGATCAGGTCCTCCCGCCTGGGCGGGCGCTCCGGCGGGCGGCGGAGGGAAGGGGGCCTCGCCCACTTCCGCACGCAGCAGACCTGCCGCCGTCGCTTCCTCCGCCGTGGCCAGCACCGTGGGCTGGAGCCCGAACTGGGCCTCCGTCTGGCCTCGGACCAGCGGGGCATCCTGGAGCAGGGTATCTGCGCTTCCAAGCTCCTGCCGCATGGAGGCCGGAGAGTCCGGCCGGAGCATCCGGGTTCCCGGTGAGCCGGTGGCGAGGTGGGGGCCGGACGCCGCACGAGCGGGATGTGCCGTCGCAGGCTGCCCGGCGGCCGGAGAGTTCCGAGCGGCAAACGCCGCGGCCTGGAGCCTTGCCGAGAAATCGTCAGCGGTCCGGAGTCGCTTCTCCTTCTCCACGACGAGGGCGGCCATGAGCACCTGGACGACGGCCGACGGTACGGCGGGACGGGGAGCGGGTGGAACCGGGACCGGAATCGGCTCCCGCAGCCGCCGCATCACGCCCGACAGGTCCTTGACCGGGAAAGGCTGGCAGCCGGCCAGCATCTCGTAGAAGATCAGCCCTGATGCGTACACGTCCGTGCCTGCGTCCATCGGGTAGCAGAGAAGCTGCTCAGGAGCCATGTAGGCGGGCGTGCCGATGATGGCACCGGTCTGAGTGAGCCGCTCGTCCGCTCCGCCGGTGGGGAGGGCGATGCCGAAGTCGATGATCCGGGCCTGGCGCCTGGTGCCCGATGTGACCACGATGTTCGATGGCTTGAGGTCTCGATGCAGCACGCCGGCCGAGTGCATGGCGTCCAATCCGCCGAGGAGGCCGGTCATGAGCGGGATGGTGGCCTCCCAGGAGAGGGCCCCTTGCCGCGCCAGATGCTGGTCGAGCGTCTCGCCTTCGGCAAACTCCATGGCGATGCAGGGGGACCCGTCCGACAGGAACCCGTAGTCGAAGATCGATACCACGTTGGGATGCCGCACCCGAGCCATCAACTTGGCTTCCCGCTCGAAACGCTGAGCCATGCCCGGAACTGCCGCTCCGGACAACACCTTGAGCGCTGCAGGCATGCCGAGAAGCACGTGTCGGCCCAGGAAGACCTGTCCCATCCCCCCTTCGCCCAGCACGCGCTCGACCAGGTATCGCTCAAGCAGCACATCCCCCACGCGCACCGGCATCTCATCCACCTCCGGCACGAGCGATGACCGAAGGGGAAAGGAATCTCACAGGACCGCCCGGAACGAGCACGGAGCCGTTGACCAGCACCTGGGGTCTCAGCGGACCGGCCTCGCTTCCGCCCAGAACCAGTCCGACCTTCCCGTCGGGGAGCAGCACTCGAGCCCCGGGCGGAATCTCCCCATAGGCCGTGGATAGTGCCCGGACCCAGGTGGGGTCGCACTGGGCCACGGGCTCGCTCAGGGCAAGCGCCAGCAGGTCGGCCAGCGTCAGGTCAAACGGTACCTTCACGGGACAGCGACGTCGCTCGAGCTCATAGGCCAGGCGCAGCAGGTCGAGCAGAGGGGCCGGGAGATCCCCTTCCAGCCGCTCTCCGGATGCAAGGAAAACGAGGGCCGAGAGCTTGGCCCGGTGAGGCTCCACCCCAGTTCGACTGACGGCCGGGGCTTCGAGGAGCCTTCCGGACGTGCGGGCAGCGACGTCAGCAAACGGGCCGCCCCCGCGCTCGGCCAGACCGGTCCAGGCCAGAGCGAGCGCCGCGTGGGCGGCCACGCGTCGAGCCGCCCCGGAAACCTCCAGCGCGGTCAGGGCCGTGAGCACATGCGTGCAGGCTGCCACCGATCTTCGTGCGATGGTCCAGCTGCCGGGGACCAGCTCCAGTGCCCTCCCGACCGCTTCCCGGCTCACCTGGACCGCCCGTTCCAGGCGGCGCACCACGGTGAGCCCCTTGGCGAAGTTCCAGGCGGCCGTGCCCGCCGGGAGCAGCTCCGCGTCGCCAATGGCGAGGGCCAGCTGTGCAGACGAGAAGACCTCCGGGTCGACCTCCTCCACCTCGATGCCGTATCGAGCTGTCGGAAGCTCACGCCACGAGAGCCCTGGAATCTCCACCCCCTCCAGGGAGTCGAGCCTCCCCGCATCCGCCTCGCCCAGCAACAGGCAGAGCTCGGTCAACTGCTCGACAGCGACCGGGCGCTCCATCACCAGCTCCTGGATGTGCAGCCGGTGCAGCAATTGACCCAGGTGTTGCCCGACCCTGTAAACCCTCAGCGGGAGGGGCACCATGGTCCGATCCTTGAAGATGGCTTGTCCCACGAATTGGAGCGACAGCGGGGGAGCTGCATCCACCATGCGCTCGCGCAGAGCCAGGACCGACTGGTGCGACAGAGGGTGCTCGCGGCCGTAAGATTGGAGGGTTCGCATGGCCACGAACAGGCCCTCCACCAGCCCCTGGACGCGAAGCGCTTCTTCCGGCGTGTCGACGGGCAGGCTTCCCGGATGGGTCATGACTTCTCCTCCTGCCGGCGGCGCAGCTCCTTGAGGCGCTCCCGGACCTCTCGAGACTGGAAAAGCGACCCGAGCGACATGGTGCCGAGCATCGCCACGGCGCGGGGATCCCGCTCGATGAAGCGCAGCACCGTAAGCTTGATGTCGTCCCCGACATGCCGATCCTGGACCAGAGGAACGAGGAACTTCGGCGCGTGGCCGCGGGCAGTCACCAGGGCACAGGCGGTCCTCACGACCGGGAGGGGCCATTCCTCTCCCCGTGATGCCACCAGAACCTCGCCGACAACCTCCCCCCAATCGTTCTGCTGCTGCGCCGCCAGGTGAGCCAGCAGCGACTCAGCGTCCTTGAGCGAGGCACTCCCGATGAGCTTCAGCACCGGCTGCTTGAGGCGAAAGAGGATCTCGGGAGGCAACGTTGTGGCCAGCCGGACTCCCGTTGCCGGGGGAACGTGGGCCAGAAGGTCCGCCACGGGGTGCAGCGGTGCACGGCTGGCAGCCAGCAATCGACCCATTACCACAGCGCATCGCTCCGTGAGCTGCGAGGCATCGACCTTTCCGCAGAAAGCCTCGAACCCCACGGTCGACATCAGACGGGCCAGCCACTGGAGGCTCTCCCGGCTTCCTGTACAACGCTCGAGGAGCGTGTTGGCAAGGGCCCGAGTCAACGCCGAGGCCGGGGCCGCCAGCAGCGGAGCGAGAGCCTCGATGCTACGCTCATCCGTGACCGCATGCGTCCCCAAGGCTTCCCCCGCTTCCGGCGTATCCAGTGCCGCCTGCAGCTTGCGTGCGTAGGGTTCCCGACGCCGCATGATCTCCGATAGGAAGTTCAGGAACCGCGCCGTCGCCCCCCCCCGCACCAACGCCAGCGCTCGGCGGGCCAGCCGTTCCGCCGGAACTTGCGCCTGGAGCTCCGGATGGGCAAAGGCCAGATGCACCTGGGCATCGATCCAGAAGAGCGAATCATCGCACCGGGCGGCAAGCTGCGAACTCTCCTCCGCAGGTAGGGACAGGTCGCCGTCGGACAGCATCCGGGAGAACGATTCCAGGGGAAGGTAGAACTCGTCCCGGGCAGCGGCCGCATCCAGATCCCGAGAGGCGATCCTCTCCGCCTGCATGGCCAGCGCGATCGAGCCCTGCGAGCGAAGGGCCTCGAGCAGGGCCCGCTGCCGAACCGGCTCGGTCATCGACGCATCGAGGCCATCCACGAAACCGTGGTCCAGCAGGATCTCGAACCCCTCCGCCCCCTCGGCCCAGAGCCAGTCCCGCAGGCGGCCGATGGATGCCAGCGTTGGGTTCAGCGCTGCCAGCTCCGAGGCAAATCGAACCACATCCTCGGGACGCGTGTCGTCCGCCAGTTGGATCGTCTTGACTCCCGCCATGAAGGCGGGGAGAAGCCACCGTCCATCGTCTTCCTGAGCCGTCAGGATCTCCTGGTCCGCAATGTAGAGCGCCGTCGGCTCCAGCCGGAGGACGCAGTCCGGGATTTGATCCCAGCGCTCGAGAAGACGCCCCGCAATCTGCAGGACCGAGGGGCTCTCGACTCGGCAGGAACGCACCAGGCCATCCAAGGTCGAGCCGATGATCCGCGCAACGCTTACCGGTTCGGTGCGGTGCTCGCCTGTGCGCTCGCCGTCCGGGGGCGAGGGTGGATCGACGGGTGTCTGGCGTTCATGAGACGACATTGCAAACGATCCCCCCGGCGTTTCCGCATCACTGGGATAGAGCCCACCGCGATAGTATCTTCTGAAACTCAGGTGTCAATGGTCACTCGAATCGGGCTGGCTCACTTCGGCAGATTGAGGCGGTATGGCATCTCCATGGTACACGTGGCGGGATCCTGAAGGAGCCGGTCGTCGAGAATCACCCGGCTCAACGGACCGACAGCGGTCCCCTCACCGGCATCCCCGGAGGCCTTGACGGCCGATTCGGCCAGTGTGCCGATTTCCTCCGCGTTCAGCTTCTCGAAACGCTGCAGGGCTTCCCTCCCGGCCTCCCTGGCGAAATACAGCCACCGCGATGCCTCCTGAGAATCGAGCCCGCGATAGTGGATGGTCAGCATTCCGTCCGGATTGACCGGAACCAGGTCGACTTCGACACGGAGCGAACCCTGGGGGGCGACGAGCCCGGTTCCAAACACCCCCGGGGTCTCCGACTGGGCAATCGGGTTGTAGAGCCAGGAGCCGCCGTCCGGGGCTCGCTCCAGGCTCCCAAACGCCGGCCCCACGAGCGAATCGTTGGCCGAGGCGTCGACCTGGTCCCCCGACACCCGCTCCAGCAGCATGAAGTCCTCCGAACGATTCCTGATCTCCAGGATCAGGGTGGCCTTCTTGCCTGCTTCCACCTGGTCCGGCCGGGTGAGCCGGTATGTCACGTTCGCAGGGTCAATGCAATGTCCGGCTCCGCACCCAGCCAGCATTCCGGCTCCCAATCCGAGCAGAATCCCCACCCTTGCTGCCATAGACGCCACACATCGAGTCATTCTCCCCCTCCTGCTCACAACCCATCGAAGTCGTCGCCGGTTCCCTCATTGTCGTCGAAGCCGTCGTCCATTCCGGGGCCTCCGGTGGGCGACAACCCCTCCATCTCATCTTCCATCTCCCTGATCGTTTCCTGGTCCTCGGCACTGAGCTCTTTGTGTTCCTTCGGCCCCTCGGCACCGGCCGATGCAGGGGCAGCGGGCTTCAGATCTTCCTTCGTCACAGGGGCACCGGCCGATGCAGGGGCAGCGGGCTTCAGATCTTCCTTCGTCACAGGGGCAGCGGCCGATGCAGGGGCAGCGGGCTTCAGATCTTCCTTCGTCACAGGGGCAGCGGCCGATGCAGGGGCAGCGGCCTTCAGGTCTTCCTTCGTCACAGGGGCAGCGGCCGATGCAGGGGCAGCGGCCTTCAGGTCTTCCTTCGTCACAGGGGCAGCGGCCGATGCAGGGGCAGCGGCCTCCGGTGCCTCGGTCGCATCGGCGGCCGGCCCGACGCTTCCCCCCGTCGGCCCCGCCGCCGCCGCTCCCGAGGCATCGACCACGTCGGCTGCAGAATGAGCCACGGCATCAACCGAGGCCCCGGCCGGCAGAGTCGCATCCGCTCCGGCCCCGGCCGGCGAGACACTCTCTCTGGCCCGCACGGTCGGAGCCTCCCCCCGATCGACGGGCACCGACTCCACCGGGCCGTTCTCTACGGAAGTCCCTCTGTGACGAGAGAATCCACCGCTCCACCAGGCCCACGCCGTCAGCCCCGCCGCAGCAACCACCAGCACAGCCACCGCAACGGCCGCCATCCGGAACACCCGCCGGCGAGCCTCGATGATGGCCCCTTCCGAGCGAGCCGTATCCTCCTCCAGCCCCCCTCCGCCCGACACGCCGTCCGACGGGACCGCAACGGCATCCCCCCCGGCCGCCCCCATCGGCGTGGTCCCCCCCGACTCGGGCGTCGCTCCCTTGGGCCCCTCCCCCCCGGGAGTCCTGCCGAATGGCGCACCGTACCCCCGGGTTCCGTCCGGCTGGACCACGTCTACGGCCGACAGGGTGAGGTCCTCCGATACGCCTGCTCCTTCCGGCCAGGCCGCCAGGAACCGGAGCATCTCCGTCTTCACCTGCGCTGCAGTCCCAGGACGAGCGCTCTCGTCCAGCTCCAGCATCCGCATCACCAGGTACTCCAGGTCCACCGGGAGCTCAAGCCCCGGAACCTTCCTCGAGGGCGGTTCCGGCCGCCCCATCATCTTCTCGGCCAGTATCGCCGCCGTCTGCCTCGCATTGACCGGCAGTGTGCCGCTCAGCACCTGGTACGCCACCGCACCCAGCGAGTAGATGTCGCTCGGCGGCCCCAACGTCCCGCCCGCCACCTGCTCTGGGCTCATGTACGCCGGCGACCCCAGCAGCATCCCAGCGGCCGTCAGGTTCGCCTGCTCGCTCCCTTCGATCACCTTGGCAATTCCGAAGTCGAGCACGGTCACGAAGTCCGTCTCGCCACCCCGGTTCGATACCATGATGTTGTCCGGCTTGAGATCGCGGTGGATCACCCCCGCCCGATGCGCTTCCTCCAGCGAATCACATACCTGCGTGAGCAGCCGCAACGCCCGCCGCCAGGGAAGCCGCCCCGCCGGCACTCCCTCCTCCTGGGCCAGCTTGCGCAGCGTCCTGCCCTCCACGAACTCCATCACCATGAACAGGAAGCCATCCTCGGCCTGATCGAGGTCGAACGTCGTGATCGTGTGAGGATTCGTCAGCCGAGTGACGATCCGGGCCTCGTGAAAGAACCGAGCCACCATGCTCGAGTCGCTGCGGAATTCCGTACGCAGCACCTTGACCGCCACAGCCTTGCCCAGCACCAGGTGAGTCGCCCGGTACACCGACCCGAATCCCCCCTGCCCCAGCGACTTCTCCAGGCGGTACTTCTGCCGCAACACCCTTCCCGACAGGTCCGACAGCACGGGCACCTCGATCAGGATGCTCCCGTCGTCCGGGCATGTCGCCACCTTTTCCCGAAACACGGCGTGGCAATGCGGACAGATGAACTCAGCCATCGGCTTACCTCCGTCCAGTCAGCGGCTACAGGCCTGGCAACCCCGGCCCCTTCGGTTTCTTGGGCGTCTTCTTGTCCGGGGCGTGGTGAGCAGTCTCCTCCTCGTGATACTGAGCCGTCGTCTCCCCCTCCGGGGCCGCCAACTCCACCGTCTCGACCACATCTCCATCCTTCCCGTCGGCAGAGGCCGGGCCCGGCCGCCCCTCCTCGAACGGCAGCCGTTCCTCAGGCTCCGCCACCGGCGTCATCATCACCGCCTCTTTCAGCGACGACTTCGACGGTGCAGCGGGGCGCTCCGCCGCAGCGGGAGCCTTGGGGACGGGGGCCGGTGCCTCCCGTGGGGCACCGGCGGGAGGTGCCTTCGGGACGGGGGCAGGTGCCTCCCCCGGTTCAAGAGGCGCTGGCGAAAGGTCGCCCCTCTGGTTGAGGAACCTCCGCTCGAACTTGTTGCTCCAGGCCGTGTACTCGTCGTCGCCGGCCTGGAGGAGCAGCATTGCCGCACCGTTGACCTGCGAGTCCATGTAGTCGACCATGTGCAGCAGCAGCCCTTCCAGCGTGATGGGGCTGACCGGTGCTCCCTTCTCCGCTTCTCCGTGATGCGACACGACCAGGTGCTTGAGCCGCTGCGCCAGCTCCACCGGGAATTCCGGCACCTTCGCCAGCAGCCCGTCGAGCAGCTCGATCCCCAACACCAGGTGTCCCACCAGCCGCCCCTCGGTCGTCAGGTCGATGCCTCGCTCGAACCGGTACTCCCGGATCTTCCCGATGTCGTGCAGCATGGTTCCGACGATCAGCAGATCCCGGTCGACCAGCCCGGGGAACTGCTTCCCATAATGGTCCGCCACGAACACGGCGATCTGCATCATCGACAACGAGTGCTCGAGCAGCCCCCTCATGTATGCGTGGTGCATCATCTTGGCCGCAGGGACCGCAGAGAACCGGGTCATGAGCTCCTCGTCCCGTCGGATCACCTCGACGAGCGCCCGGAGATTCGGATCCGTCAGCGTGGACAGCACGCGGTCGAGCCCCGTCAAGAGCTCCCCCGCCTCGAACCTCGAGGCCGGTACCAGCCTGGAGGCCAGATCCTCGGTCCACTGGAGCATCCGGATCGTCCGCACCGTGATCTGAGGCCGTTCCCGGTACACCGTCACCACCCCCTCCACGTGTACCGGCATCATCCGCTCCAGCTGCCCGTCGACCATCTCCGCCTCATCCCAGAGCTTGCCTTCGATCTCCCCCCGCCGATCGCTGAGCACCAGGGTCAGGTACTTCTTGCCCACCTTCGACTGGGCCAGTGATTTCTCCTTGAGCAGGAAGACGGCAGATACCGGTGCGCCTGCCTCCAACGCGTCGAAGCTGTTCTCGCTCATGGTACACACCCCGAATGAGGCCGGTCGGCCGCGGCCCCGCCTGGCCGGCCCGGGCTACTCCAGCTCCCGGAGCCCTTCCACCGGGTCGCGATCCGCTGCCCGACGGGCCGCAATCGCAACCGCGATGTAGATGGCGACCAGCGACATGGCGCACGCCAGCAGAGCGTCCGTCAGCCGCAGTTTGACTGGAAGTTTAGACACGAAGTACACCATGGGGTCAAGCGGAAACCCCACCTGATCCAGGAGCACGCACAGGCCCACGGCCAGCCCCAGCCCAGCCACGGTCCCCGCAAGCCCCATTCCAAGCCCCTGCAGCAGGAAGACCCGGCCCACCTGTCCGGAGGTCGCCCCCATGGCCTTGAGGATCGCAATGTCCGAGGTCTTTTCGCGTACGATCATCATCTGAGAGCTCACGATGTTGAACGCCGCCACCACGATGATGATCAGGAAGAACAGCGTCAGGACGATGCGCTGCCGCTTCATCGAGCTGAACAGCGGCCGGTTCATCTCCTCCCACGTGATCACCCGGTGCTCGTCCTTGAGCCCGAAGGCCATCTCGCCGGACAGGTTTGCGAACTTGACGTCGTTCAACACGCCCGACACGTTGGCCAGGACGCCGCCTACGTCGGCCGGGGCCTCCTGACCGGCGACGGCCCGTGCGTACCGCTCGACCAGCACCGGGAAATTCTCCTTCACGTCGAGCAGCGAGAAGCCGGACAGGTAGCGCCCGATGTCGATGGACAGTGCCTCGCTCGCAAAGAGGTCATCCACCCGAACTTCGACCCACCGGGCCAGATCCCCCTGATGGAGGAATCGCCTGGCAGCCTCGAAATCCACGACCGCCAGCTTGCTGTCATACTCGTAGAAGCCCAGCGTCAGGATCCCTCGAACCACGAACGTGTCCGCAATCGTCCTCCCCTTGCGCCGTCCCGTGGAGAGGCCTGGAATGGAGAACAGCGGCGAAACCAGCCGGATCTCGTCCCCCGTCCGGGCCCCGATCCGGGCGGCCAGCTCGCTCCCCAGCAGCACCCCGGGCAGCGGACCGCCCGCGGCCTCGACAGGAGCGACCTCCCCCGCTGCCACCTGTCGTCGCCCCGACGGAAGCACCAGCTCCAGCGGCTCCTTCCCCACGTTTACCACGCACAGCCTGGCCACTCCCCCCGACTGTTCCGGCTGAGGCGAAGGGCAGCTCCAGAGTGCCGCCTTGCCCCCCTGCCTCCCCAGCACCAGCGTCTGGTTGCCCGGGCCAATGGTAGCCTTCACCTTCTCGTTCCCGACCGTGATGTCCATCTCCGTTTCCGGGCTCTCCCGCCACCCGGAGTCCTGGCCCGGCGAGAGCCCCACTTTCTCATCGACCAACACCCCCCCGAGAGTCACTTCTACACGCTCCTCCAGGGCAGACACGACCCGGAACCGTGGGAACTCCTCCTCCTCCGCCAGCGACTGCACCACCACCGGCTCCCGCCCTGACGCTGCAGCCACCACATACCGGCTTCCCCCGGGCAGAGGCCCGACCTCCAGAGTGCTCCCCGCAAGCGAGACCTGCGGCTCAATCGACATCCCGTCGAATGCGCCTTCCGTCCGGAACTGCTCCAGGACCGCGGCAACCCGCTCGTCCCGAATATCCATCCCCTTGACGATGCATCCGCCGCGCCGCCCCCGGAAGCTCGCCATCATCTCATCGTACGTGGCCGGCGTCGCAGATTGGAGGTGCGGCTTTTCCGACAGGAGATCGACCACCTCCTTCCAGTTCGGAAGATCGCCGCCGCGGCCGATCACCACCAGGTGCGGGTACACTCCCAGGATCTTGTCCCGAAAGACATCCTCGAACCCCGACGTCACCGAGAAGATGATTACCAGCGAGGCCACACCGAGCGCCAGCCCCAGCGTCGACACCACTGCCACCAGCGAGACGTATGACCGTCTCCCCGAGGCCAGCAGCCGTGCCGCGATGAACCACTCCGGTCCGAAACGTCGAAACACGTCCTCTCCTGCGTCCCCGGCCCACACGGCACCGACCCCGCTTGGAAGGCCCGCTACCGCTTGCCGGACAGCGCCGCTACATTACACGGGGGACCGGTGCACGTCAACGCAACCGGAACCGCTTCCCGCCAGTCCGGGGCCCATCCCTCGGGCATGACACCGGAAGGCGCCCGGGCACCTCCCGGCACCGGGTGACGAAAAACGTCAGCATCCGGTGACGCGGATTGCCAATCCAGAGCCGCCCTCCCTCCGCCCGGCCGGGCCCGAAATGGAAAAGATCCCCTGCAATCTCGAGGGGTTGAACGAAAAAAAAGGCCGCTGGCACCGCAGTTGCATAAGGGGGGTTCAGGCAATTGGCCCGGCGGGTGACCGGGCTGGAAGGTAGAAGGACCCAACAAGGAGGAAGAGAGATGATGAAGATGATTCGCAACAACAAGGGCTTCACGCTGATTGAGCTCATGATCGTCGTGGCCATTCTGGCCATCCTGTCGGTCGTGGCCGTTCCCGCCTTCATCAAGTACATGCGCAAGGCGAAGACGTCCGAGGCCGTGGACATGCTGGACAAGATCTACAAGGGCGCGTCGGACTACTATGCCACGCCTCGCGTGGAAGAGAACACCGCGTCCAAGCTGGACTGCCAGTTCCCGGCTGACGACGGCCCGACCCCCGTCGAGCAGAACTGCTGCTCGGGTGGCGTTGGCGGTGGCAAGGACACCAACAACGACGACCGCTGCGACACCGATCCGGATCAGTGGAGCACTGCCACCTGGTCGGCCCTGAAGTTCCAGATCACCGAGGAGCACTATTTCTGGTACTCCTTCGATTGGAACGACAAGACCCGGACCGAGGCCCAGTTCACGGCTGACGCACACGCCGACCTGGACTGCGATGGCACCGTGTCCACGTTCCAGCGCTATGGAAAGGGCGACCCCAAGGCCACCTCGGGCGAGTGCTCGATCGTGAGCGCCGCTGCCCTCTTCTCGCAGAACGAGACTGAATGATCTAGCTGCTGAGTAGAGAGTCCGACTCGTCGGACTTCTACGAGGGTCGGTCGGGTATCGGGGCGCCCGACCGACCCTCGGCGCGTTAAGGGAGTTCCGCCGCCCCGAGCCTCTTCCGGAATACTCCACCCAACCCCGTCCTTTCGTCCCGATTGTGGTCCACTTTTTTGATCGTGCGGGCCGCATGGTTATATTCTTTCTTAAGGAATCGCACGGACGGACGTCTCCATGCGGCCGTCAAGGAGGGTGCGATGAGGGGCAGCCGACAGACTGGCGACAAGACTCTCCCCGTGGCAGTACTCCTGCTGGCCACCCTGCTGATCCCCGGACATGCTGCGGCGCAGACCTGGTCAGCCGATCGCCTTGCCCATGCCCGTGCCGGTGAGGTCATCTTCTGGCCCCAGCGCGTCAATCCCGACCTCGATGCCCAGATCTTCGTTCAGCTGGCCCATCCCGCCGAGCTTCCGATTGCCGGAGTACGATGCGGAAAGGATCTCATTGAGCTCGGCCCTCCGGCCTGGAGCCACCCGGAAGGGCTGCTTCACGCCTTCGACCTGGAATGGACCCTGCCCCGCGTCCGCATGACCTGCGATCTGTTCGTCCAGGTGGACGAGGCGACTCTGGCCAAGGCCTCGAACCCCCTCGTCGTGAGGCCTCGGGGAGCGGCTCCGTCCATCTCCACCCAGGAGGTGACCTGGGATTCCGATTCCGGCGAGGCAATCCTCGAGGTCGACGGTGCCGGCTTTGACGACGAGGTGACGGTGCTTTGGGTCTCGGCATCGACCTTCTCCACGTTCGAGCGGGCCGCCCGTGTCGAACAGCAGGGGAAGCTCAGCCGGGTAGTGACCCCCTTTGCCGCATCCCTCCGCAAAGCAGGGACCGGTCAGTACCTCGTGGTCGTGCTCAACGAAGACCACACTGCGGCCGTGGCCCCCGACTTTTTCACCGTGTCCGAACGGCTCGAGCCCGAGGTCGACTCGGTCCGCCTGGTCAAGAGGCAGGGGGCACCCCGCCTGCTCGTCACCGGCTTCGAGCTCGACCGCCTCTCGCGCTGCGTGCTGCGGGTACCGGCAGGCGACCTTCCTCTCACGTGGGTGCTGGCCGAAGACGACGACGGCCTCCTCCTCACCCTTCCCCCCCGCTTCGATGCCGCCACCCTGGCCCGGGCCGATGTCGGCATCTCCGGCTCCACCCTCTACCTGGTCCCCGCATCCGGCCGGTTGTCCGACCATGGTGCACCCGACTCTCCTGCCTTGTCGCACTGAGGAACGCTGCATCGCGGCGCGTCCCGACCCGGATTGACAGCCAGGCTATCTCGATCGAATCGTGAGGAGGAAACGACCCTTCAGGGTGGGTCTTCCTGACGTCATTCGCTATTGCGGGGGAGGGGTGGGCGGGTTGGCCTGCTTGATCTTTTCGGCCGCGTCGCAGCAGGGCTGGCTGAGGAGAGTGCAGCCCTGGTTGTAGTAGTCCAGGGCTTTGACGGCATCGGGGGTTCCGCCCCATCCCAGCCGCCAGTAGTCTCCCATTGCGGCACACCCGTTTGAAGACTTCTCGGTGCAGGCCTTCTCTCCCATGGCGCGTCCAGGCTCGATGCTCCTCTCACCGCCGGTGCCGCTCATGAGGAAGCTGCTCAGCACTCCGCACGAATCGGCATGACCCGCATTGCACCCCTTGGTGACCCGAGCCCGAGCCGCCACCGGATCCTGCGAGACACCGTTGGCCCCCGTCTGGAGGTAGATCGCCAGCTCCACGCAGGAGGCCCCCCAGCCCAGATCGCATGCCCTTTCATGCAGTGCCGTGGCGGCGGCCGGATCCGGCGCATCCGCACCCTGACCCTTCAAGGTCAGCTCGGCCAGCACCGCACAGGCCACTGCGAATCCCCCGTCGCAACCCTTCTGCGACCAGGTCCGGGCCGCGGCGAAGTCCTTTCTCAGGTCCCGGTAGTAGAACGCAAGGCGAGCGCACGCCCTGGCCTCCCCCAGCTCACACCCCCGCTGGAGCAGCGAGAACCCCTGCGCCTCGTCTCCTTCCCTCTTGTCGAAATCATAGATCCACTCCGACGCGAACTGGCACGCCCGCCCGATCCCCGACTCACACGCAGCCCGGGCATACCCCTGAGCCTTCACCTTGTCCTGGGGGCCGGCAGTCCCACTGTTCAAGTAGCCGGACAGGAAGAAGCACACTTCGACGTCCCCCAGGTCACACCCCCGCTGAAAGGCCGTCCGAGCCTTCGACTGATCGACCGTGACTCCAAGTCCGCGGTCATAGATCAGCCCAAGCGACTTGCAGCCGGCGGGCTCGTCCAGGTTGCACCCCTTCCCATAGAACTCGACCGCTTTCCCCACCGCCTTCTCCGTCCCGAAGCCATTCTCGTACATGACCCCGGCGTTCGAGCAGCCAAGCCCGTCCGAGAGCTCACACGCCTTCAGGTAGAGAGCCAAACCACCCTCGGCACTGGCTTCGCCCGAGAGCCCCTTCTCGACCACGTAGCCCAGGTTGGCGCACGCATGCCCCGATCCGGCCTCGCAGGCGCCAGTGAGGAGCGTCTTGGCCCCATCGGGATCCTTGGCGCCGCCCTTCCCGTCCAGCATCATCGCACCGAGATTGGCACATCCCTGGCTGTCGCCTCCGTCACAGACCGACCGGTAGACCTGCCTCGCCCTCTCAGGATCGGCTGGGCCGCCGATTCCGTGCTCCAGCGTAACCGCGAGGTTGTTGCAGCCATAGAGCTCTCCCGCCTTGCAGGCACCGTCATACAGTTGCCGGGCCTTGGCCGGGTCCTTGGCTCCGCCCTTCCCGGTCTCGTAGAACACCCCCAGATTGCTGCAGCCGAGCTGATCCTCGAGCCGACACGCCTTCTCGTACAGCTGCCGCGCCGAAACCAGATCGATGGCGCCGCCTTCCCCCACCTCGAGCATGTACCCGAGCATGACGCACGCTTCTCTGGCATCCACATCGCAGCCCTGCTTGTAGAGCCCGCGCGCCCGCACCTTGTCCTCCGCATAGCCGTCCAGTCCCCGGTAGCAGGCCTCGGCACGGTACAGTGCCTCGTCGAGCGACAGACCCGCATCCGCCGAGGCGGGGGCAGGCTGTGCATGGGCCCGGGGGACCGGCCACGCCCCGACGAGGATGGCGGAAACGAAGGCAATAGAACTCGCAAACCTGGCATACGATGTCATCACGGTCACCTCATGTCGAACCCTGGGCCAATCTAGGCATGCCGATCCCTTCCGTCAACCCGTCTGCGCCACGGCGGGGTTGTCCGGAAACCCGCATTGTGCTAGAGATGACCCGGCCGGCCGGGCCGCGCCAGTGAGGGGAGACTTGAATCGGAGATCGCATACTCAAGTGATCGTTGTCGGGGCCGGCGTTGCCGGGCTTCTGTCCGCATTGGAGCTGAGGCGCACGGGGCTGGACTGCCTCGTCCTCGAGGCGGGAAGCCGGGACTCATGGGCCTCCCCCCACTGCCTCGAAATCGACACGGCCAGCATTCAGAACGGCGTGGTTCCGATGCCCTGTCCGGACTGTACCGTGCACGATGGGACTCACGGCGGAATCCTGATGTCGCCGGGCGGAATCCGCTTCGAGTTCAGCACGCTCCCGATCCGACTCATCCGCTACGACCTGTATCTGCGACAGCTCCTCGCCGAGAGCGAGGCGGCAGGGGCTGCCGTCCGCTTCGATACCGAGGTCACCCGGATTTCCCGGACTGAGGGAGACTCGAGAAGACTTTCGGTGGACATGGTGCAGTCCGGGAACCGCCTGGCAGCAGACTGCGATCTGCTTGTACTGGCCACGGGCAACTCCACTCGCCTGGACCGCCAACTGTACGCTCACACGGGGATCTCCCGGAAGATCCCCTCCGATTCCTGGGTCTGTGCACTGCACGAGCTGTGGAAGATCCGTGGCGTCAACGGTCGGTCGGTGGCATTTCCGGCCGAGCCGGGCAGGGGGGCATACGTCGTCGGGCGGCACGGCCCCTATTCCGTCGAATGCACCTGGGTGTCTCCGTCCAGAGACCTGGCATCCTGTCTGGCAGGCACACTTCCCGGGGACGGCCACCCCCCTCCCTCCGAGGTTCTGGCCATGCTCCGCAGCAAGGTGGAGAGCGGGGCTGAGGTCCTGTCCTCGGCCGGGTCTTCTATTCCGATTCGGCGCCCTCTCGATGTGCTGGCGGGGCACGGCGTCGTCCTGATCGGAAACGCCGCATGCCAGGTCTTCCCCGCCACCGGCTGTGGCGTGGCCCTGGCCGGACACGCGGCGCATATGCTCGCCGAACATGCCGGCGCTTACTGCAGGGATACGGGGAAGCCGGAGATCCTCTGGAGGTACGCCAGCTCCTACCATCGCCGCTGGGGGGGAATTCAGGCGGCCTCCGAGGTGTTCACCCGCGGCGTTCGCCGGCTCGGTCGGCAGGGGTGGGACGTGGCTGAGCTGCTCATGAAGGTCAAGGTGACCAACGGGACCGACTTCCTTCGCAGTCTCGAGCTGCGCACACCGGTCCCACCTGCTGTGGAATGGGTTCGGCGCAGCGGGGCCATCGTGCGCCTCGGTACCCGCTTCGGGCCGCTGTCTGCTATCATGGCCCGGGCCCTGGCCGTTCAGGGGCTTTATCGCTTCTCCTATCCGGAGCGCCCGGATGCAGGGGCGATGAAGCAGTTCCTGGCACGAGCTTCAACGCTCGTCGGTTGATGCCCCGGAGGGGGCTGTCTGCCCCTTCGGGTGGAGGTCGAGATGATCGTTCTGAAGACAGAAGAGGAAATCGCCCGCATGCGGGAGGCGGGACGGATTGTCGCCCGCACGCTGAACCACGTGTCACAGATGGTCCAGCCCGGAGTGAGCACCGGCGAGCTCGACCGAGAAGCCGAGCTCTTCATCCGACGGGCAGGTGCCGTTCCGACGTTCAAGGGATACCAGGGCTTCCCCGGCTCGATCTGCGTGTCGCTCAACGATGAGGTGGTCCACGGCATACCGTCCTTCGAGCGCTTCATCCGGGAAGGCGACGTCGTCAGCATCGATTGCGGCGCCACTTTCGACGGCGTCATCGGCGATGCCGCCACGTCCGTGGCGGTCGGCAAGTGCCGGCCCCGCGTGCTGGAGCTGCTCGATATCACGAAGAGAGCGCTGGATGCGGGCGTTCGGTCCGCTGTCGTCGGGCGCAGGCTCGGTGACATCTCGCATGCCATCGAGGTCGTTGCCAGAGGGGGACGGCTCGGCATCGTACGAGAGTACTGCGGGCACGGGGTGGGCCGGGAGCTCCACGAAGCGCCGCAGATTCCCAATTTCGGCCGGGCCGGAGTGGGCCCCGTCGTCGCTGCCGGGTGGACCGTGGCGCTCGAACCGATGCTCAACCTCGGAACAGGCGATGTCCGGGTGCTGGCCGACGGCTGGACCGTGGTGACTGCCGACGGCAAGCCGTCCGCTCACTTCGAGCACACGGTCGCAGTGACGACCAAGGGGCCGGTGATTCTGACGCTGGTGTAAGGAAGGCGACGGGCACACAGCCCCGACCACGCGGGAGGGGCCCCACGGATGTGCCGTGGGCAGTTGGCACGGAACAGGGGGGAAACATGAAATGGAGACTGAGTGGTGACTTGTACTGGGTGGTGCTGGAGAAGGGAGAGGACGTGGGAACGGCCCTCTGCTCCTTCTTTCGCGAGGCCAACGTCGAGTCCGCCGGCATCATGGGTATCGGCGCCCTGGCCGAGACGGAGCTGGGGTTCCTCGATGTGAAGAGCGGGCAGTACCAACGGACCCGCTTCCCCGAGGAGATGGAGCTGGTGTCGTTCGTGGGGAACGTGGCCCTGGTGGATGGAAAGCCCTTCCTCCACGCTCACGCGGCCCTGTCCGGTCCCGACCTCGTCGTCAAGGGGGGGCACTTCTTCTCCGGCAAGGTTGCTGTCACCATGGAATGCCAGGTGCTGCCCGGGGCCAACGTCCCTCTCTGCCGTCGCTTCGACTCGGCCACCGGCCTCAAGCTCATCGACGTGACGTAGCGGATAGGAGCCTGGAAGAGCTCGAGGGGAAACGGCGGCTGAGTCCCTTCAGCTCTCGGTGACGCCGGGGCCGTCTCCCACTTCCCCTTCCGTGGTGTCTCCGCTTTCCTGATTCCTCTCCAGCTCACACTCCTCCCCCTCCTCGTCCTCGCCCCGTTCGCCGGGACGGTAGACCAGCAGCGTGCATTCCCCCTTCCGGGGACGGGAAGAGACGTCTTGGAGCAGCTCGGCTGGAGAGCCTGAGAGGAACTCCTCGAACTTCTTGGTCAGCTCGCGGGCCAGCACCACGCGGGCAGCGGGGAAGGACTCTGCAAGAAGGCCGAGGATCTCATCCAGCCGCCGGGCGGGAAGATACGCAATGCCCGTGCGGGCCGGAGCCGCCAGTCGCTTGAGAAAACGGGCGAGGCGGATCCCCTTCCTGGGGGGGAAGCCCAGGAAAAGAAACTTGTCCGTGGGAAGCCCGGATGCAGACAGCGCTGCGACCGCGGCGCAGGGCCCCGGAACGGGAACCACGCGGATGCCTGCCTCCCGGCATCGGGCCACCAGCCGGTAGCCCGGGTCTGAAATCGTCGGAGTGCCGGCCTCGCTGATCAGGGCGGCATCGTGGCCGGCACCCAGGTGCTCGACGAGCTGCTCGACCTTCCGCTGCTCGTTGTGCTCGAAGAGGCTGGTGAAGCGGGGACCCCGGATGTCGAGCGCGGCCAGGAGCCGCCCTGCGGACCGGGTATCCTCGCAGGCCACGAGGGGCACTGCCCGCAGCACCTCGATGGCCCTCAGGGTGATGTCCTTGAGGTTCCCCACCGGGGTGGCGACTACATAGAGCGTTCCAGCGCTCGAAGAGTGCGTGTCCTGCACGAGCTGCCTCCTGCCGTGGATCGGGCGACCATCGACCATCGACCATCGACCATTTCAACGGCCTTTGCGAGATCGGAACGATCGACTGAGCTAGCTCAGCTTGAGCGAGAGGGCTTCGCGGGCCTCGGCGAATTCCTCGGACACGGCGTACAGCACCAGCTCCTTGGCCTTCTCACGAGGCGGAAGCTTGGAGAACGCAATGCTCTCCTGGCGCAGGACCGAGGCCGCTACTTCGAGGTCCAGGCAGGCCAGAAGGCCGGCGTGGTTCGCCGTGAGCTCGACGCCGGTGAGCCAGCGGCTGACTCCCGGACGTGCCCCCTTCGAGTAGAAGTGGTTGATCGAGTTGGCCAACGTGGCGGCAAGCTGAGGCGACATCCGCTTCTGCAGGTGCTGCATGAGCACCTTGAACTGCTCGGAATCGCCTCCGTCGACCTGCACCTCGGACTGCACATGCTTGAGGGCCACCTGGTAGAACAGCTTGAGCACCGGCGGCGGATAGCAGGCAGCCAGGACGTGCATCGGGTGGAAGTAGGTCAGGTTCTTGGCGATGAGGAACGCCAGCTCCTTCTCCGACTTTCCGTGCAGCATGTCCTTGCCGATGATGAGAATCGGCGGCACCGTCGCTTCGATCCGGATACCGAAGCTGCGGTCCGACAGGTACACCTTGGGCGCCGGAATGCCCAGGAGCTGAGAAACCCGGTTGAAGACCGCCGTAAAGATGGTCTTCTGGGACATGTCGAGCTCGTCCTTCTTCTTGAGCCCGAGCTCCTTGGGATCGCGGCCTTCCAGGAAGGTGCCGATGGCCTGGTACAAGGTCTGGAAGACCTCGCCCACGTGGACCGACTCGGCTCGCGAGAAGACCGAGCGGACCCACAGCGTGGGGTCGAGCGAGCGACGGGGGATCGGGAGGTTCGGCGTGCGCCGGCCCCGGAAGAACTCCTTCTCCTCGTCGTTGAGCTTGTTGCTCATGGCCAAAACGGACATGGCGAAGAACGCGTCGTCTTCCATGTTCATGCGGCGGAACAGAGCGGCCATCTTGCGATACGACTCGATCCGCTCGGGCTCCAGTGCCACGAGGCTGCGGTGCTCGGCCACGGCCTTCTCGTCGAGCCCCTGGAGCTCGTAGAGCTGGGCCAGGATCTCGTGGACCGCCACATCTTCCGAATTGAGCTTTGCGGCGAGCTCGTAACACGACGTGGCCATGTCGGTCTTGCGCAGGCGAGACCGGTAGATTTCACCCAGGGCCTTGTACAGGGCGAACTCGACCTGCTTAAGCCCCTTGCCCCGGATGCGGCCGACCATCTTGCGATACGCCCCTTCGAGCGCCTCCCAATCCTTTCGTTCGGTCAGGAGCTCGTCGATGGAGCGGAATGCATCGAACTTCTCCGGGTGGAGGTCGAGGGTCTGCTCGTAGTAGTCCACCGCCATCTCCGCTTCCTTGAGCTCTTCCCGGTAGATGGTGGCGATGGTGAAGGTGAATGCCGCCTTCTTCTGCGGGTTGTCCTCGACCTGCACCAGGTGTTGGAGGACGTTGATGGCCTCGTTATAGGCCTTGAGGTTGATGTGGATCTCGAGGAGCTTGACCAGAGCGCCCTTGGCGTACGGCTGGGCCTCCAGGGCTTCGTTGTAGGCACGAATGGCCAGGTCCACGTTCCCCATCTTCTCGCGGTAGACGTCCCCGATCCCGATGAGGGCCTTCCAGCGCTCCATGGGGTCGTCGATGAGGTTGACGAGCTGCCGCCGGTACCGGACCGATTCCTCCCAGTCACCGTGGGTTTCCATGAGGTTGGCCAGGTCGAGCAGGCACTCCTTGTCCCGAGGCTGGAGCTCGAGCACCTTGGCAAAGAAGTCGCGAGCGCTCTCGACGCGGCCGAGGTGCATCTCGATTTCGCCCAGGGCGCGGAAGATGGCGTTGCGACGGTTGTTGTCCAGGGCATCGCCGGCCCGGTCGAGCAGCCCCTTGTAGTAGGCCTCGGCGACCTCGTAGTTCCCCTGCTGGAAGTTCAGGGAGGCCAGTCCGTCCAGGGTCTCCACGTTGGTGGGATCCATGTCGTAGGCCTTGCGGAAGTACTCGAGGGCCTTGGCCCGGTTGCCCGTGCTCAGGCTGACCCGTGCAACCTTCGAGTACAGGGAGGCCAGCACGTCGGCCGGTGCGGACTGCTCCAGGAGCTGGCGCTGCATCTCGAGGAGCGGGAAGGCCTTCTCCCACTGCTCACGGGCCATGTAGATGTCGGCCAGCGGGTCGACGGCCTCGACCAGCGTCGGAATCCGCTCCAGGGCGGCCTCGAAGAGCTCGACCGCGCCATCGAGGTTCTCCAGCCGGTCCTTCATGTAGAGGCCCATGCGGGCGAAGATGCGGGCCTTGCGCTCCTCGCTGTCGATGGAGCGGGCCTGGGCGAGCAGCAGCTCGATGATCTTCTCCCAGTGCTCCTCCTCCTCGTAGATGCCCACCAGTCGCTCGATGGCGTCCGCGTGGTCCGGGATGCGCTCGAGCACCATGTGATACTGCTCACGGGCCTTGTCCGGCATGAGCAGCTCGTCCCGGTAGATGTCGCCCTTGCGCAGGTAGAATCCAACGATCTCGGTTGCATCGCGGGCAATCTTCTGCCGCAGCTCGAGCACCTTGAGCACCTCCATCCAGTCCCCTTCCCGGGAGAAGAGGTCTTCGAGGCGCAGCAGGGTCTCGACGTGGGCCGGGTCATTCTCGAGGATCTCCCGGTACGCCATGATGGCAGAGGTCAGATCCTGGAGCTTCTCCACGCAGATGGTGGCCACCTTCTCCAGGTACAGCACCTTGGCTCGAACTGTCTCGGCAAGCTGCACCGCCCGCCTCAGCACCAGCACGAGGTCGTCGAACCGCCCCTGCTCCTCGTACAGGCGCTCCAGGGCATTGATGGCTTCCCGGTCGTCCGCCTTCACATCCAGAATCTGCTGGTAGAAGTCGGCAGCGGCCTCTCCGTTGGAAAGGACCGACTCGTTGAGCAGGGCCAGGCGACGCAGGATGTCCATGCGCCCCTCGGGCTCCGAGGTCACGGACAGCCGCTTCTCGTAGGCCTCGACCAGCCGGTCCCACACTTCGTGCTCGGTGTAGATCCGCTCGAGGCGGGCAAACGCCTCGGAAACGGACGGGTCGTAGGTCACGATCTCATCATAGAGCTGGGCCGCATCGAGCGGCTTGCTCAGGCGATTCTCCAGCAGCTCGCCGGCAATCAGCTTGAGCTGGGCGTCCTCCTCGGGGTGCAGCGAGGCCCGCACGCCCAGGATTTCCACAAGCTTCTCCCAGTTCTCGGTCTCGGTGTAGAGCCCCTGGAGCGCGTTGACCGCCTTCTCTTCCGTCGGGTCGAGCTCCAGCACCTGGTTGTAGGCAGCCTGGGCACCGGCGTGGTCCGTCAGCTTCCCGAACCGCACGTCGCCAAGCCGAAGATACAGCGCAATCTGCCGGTTGAAGTCGCTGGTGACCTCGGCCAGCTTGGCCAGCGAATCGGCCAGCTTGGGCCAGTTCTCCACCAGCTCGTACAGCTCGACCAGGGAGCTGAGCGCCTGTTCCTCCTCCGCATTCTCCTCGGTCACCCGCACGAACCAGGCAATGGCCTCTTCAAACCGCCCCAGCTTGTCGCGCAGCAGCGCACCCAGCTTGAGCTTGGTCGCTTGGCGCCGGTCGTCGTCCAGGTGCGGGACCGTGGCCACCCACATCTCCCGCAGCTCTTCCCAGAGCTCCGACCGAGTGGCAAGCCGTTCCCCGCGATCGAGCAGGTCGAGGTCACCCGGGGCCAGCTCGAGCGCCCGGCGGGTCACGGTCAGGGCCGCCCGATCATCCGACAGCCGATCCTCATACAGCTCGGCCAGTCGGGTGAGTGCCGTGATCTTCTCCGCCGCATCCTCCTCCACTTCCAGGCGGCGGAGCAGCACTTCGCTGAGCGGCTGCCACTGCTGCTGCGCCTCGTAGATGTCCGCCACCTTCTGGTACTGCGCCAGCAGGAGCGGGTCGAGATCGAGGATCCGGAGGCGGGTCAGTGCCGCATCCTGCCAGCGGCCCAGCGATTCCTCCTGGACCGTGGCCACGGTATCGAGCAGGGCGATGCGCTGCGACGTCTCGGACAGCAGCTCGAGCTTGCGCTCCAGCAGGGAGACGACGTCCTCGAACTTGGCGGACTCGAGGTAGAGCCGCTCGAGTGCCTCGAAGGCATCCAGCCGCTGCGGCGTGAGCTCGAGCACCTGCCGCCAGGCCCGGATGGCGCCGTCCGGGTCCATCGCCTCGTCCATCTTGAGGCGGCCCAGCTCGACCCAGAGCTCGACGCGCCTTTCGGCAAACGTCTGGGGGTTGGATGCCAGCCGCTCCAGGAGCATGGCCAGCTTGATGAAGTCTTCATTGCGACGGTAGAGCACGCGCAGCTCGGCGCAGGCCTCTTCGTCCTCGGGGAGCGCTTCGACCACGGCTTCCCAGTTCTGCTGCGCCTGGATGGCATCGTCCAGGTGTTTGAGCGCGGCACGGGCGATGCTGCGACGCAGGTCGATGCGGCGGTCCGTCTGGGTTGTGGAGAGCACGGCTTCGCGCTCGGCCATCTCGACGAACGAGGACCACTCCTCCTTGAACTCGAACAAGCGCTGGAGGTTGGCCAGCACCATCCCGTCGTTGGGGCTCCAGTCCAGGACCTGCTGCCACGTGGAAACGGCCTTGTCCACGTCGGTCAGCTTGTCCTCGAACAGGAGGGCCAGGCGGACTAGCAGCGAGATGCGTTCGTCGACCTCGGAGGCCAGCTCGGCCATGGCCGTCAACGTTTCGGCCAACTTCTCGAACATGCCGCCGGCCTCGTACAGGGCCGCCAGGCTGTTGAGCGCCTCGTCGTTCCTTTCGTCCAGGGAGACCACGCGGCTGAATGCCTCGATGGCCGTCGCCGCATTGTCGAGCTGGTCGCGGCGCAGCCGGCCGAGCTTGAGGAGCAGCGGAATCCGGTCGTCATCGTACTCCTCGAGCTCGACGAGCTTGACGAGCACCGTCTCGTGGTCCTGCGTGCGCCCCAGCGACTCGAAGAGCTGCTCGAGGGCCTTCCAGGCGGGCAGGAACTTCTCGTCCCGCTCGATGACTTCGCGAAGCGTCTGCTCGGCCTCGTCGTTTCGACCGACCGAGTTCAGCAGGGCCGCTGTCTCCATGCCGAGGTTGCGGTAGGCCTCGGTTTCCTCGCAGCGCACCCGGGCGAGCTGGAGGAATGCCACCGTCTCCTCGGTCATGCCGGTCTCACGGCACAGGCGCAGGAGCTGGTCCATGGACGCATAGTCGTCCGGCCCGAGCACGAGTGCCTCCCCTGCATAGTGGAGCCCCTTGCGCTGGTCGGCCAGCTTGGACAGGAACACGTTGATGAGCTTCTGGGCGAGCTCGAGCCGGTCCGTGGTCCCTTCAGTCAGGGCGAAGCGGCGCTCGAGCACGGCGGCCACGTCGTCGAACCGCTGGTTGGCCGAGTACCAGTTCTCCAGCATCTCGGCGGCATCGGAATCGGGGACCTTCTCGTCGAAGAGCCGCCGCAGCCGGGCCAGCGTGTCTTCCCGTGTGGTATCGAGGAGGTGGGCCTCCCGGATTACCTCGCAGGCCTTGACCGCGTCGGACAGGTTGTCTTCGTAGACATCGGCCAGCCGGAACAGGAAGAGCAGCTTCTCGTCCAGGGCGGCCGCCAGATCATATTCCTCACGCAGCACGGCGGCGAGATCGGTCCAGCGCTCGAGCAGGGAGTAGAGCTCGTCGAGGGCCTCGAGCACCCGGCGGTCCACGCCGAGCTCGGCCAGCCCCTGGTACTCCTTCACTGCGCGCTCGAAGTCCTGGATCTCGTCCTTGAGGATCCGGGCCTTGCGCATGAGCATGGCGACCGATTCCGGACCGCCGTCTCCCTCGCCGGCCACCCGGGCATACACTTCCACGGCCTGCTCCAGCATTCCGGCCTTGCGGGCCACGCGCTCCAGCAGGTCCATGACCCCTTCCCGCCCGGGGGCCAGGGCGAGAGCCTGTGCCGCCAGGTCGAATGCCCGCTCCATCGCGTTGAGGCGGTCTTCCGCAAAGGCCGCCATCTCGAGGATCACCGACAGACGGGCCTCGGGCTCATCCAGCGAGTCCTTGTAGGCCTCCATGATGACGAGCAGCCGCTCCCAGTCGGCCCGCTCTTCCAGCAGCGGACGCAGGACCGAGTAGGCCTCCCGCTTGTCCTCGAGGGTCAGCACGATCCGCTCCAGCTCGTCCACCGTGGCCCCTTCCGTGGGGAAGCGGCGCAACGCCGTGCGGTACGTGGCAACGGCCTGGTGAACGTCGGTCAGCCGCTCCGAGTAGATCGAAGCGGTCTTCATCAGGACCGGGTAGTGCTCCTGATCGGAGAGCAGCTCGAGCTTGTGCCGCAGGATGTCGAGCAGGGAGAGCCAGTCTTCCCGCTTCTCGTGCAGCGTCTCGAGGCGCAGCACCAGGTCGATGTCCAGCGGGTCGTTCGAGAAGAGCCCGTTGAGGACGTCGAACGCCTCCTCCAGCCGTTCCAGCCGGTCTTCGAGCACTTCGGCGCGGCGCAGCAGCAGGGCCTTGCGCTCGGTCGCATCGGCCGCGAGGGTTGCACGCCGCTGGAGGACCTGCTCCAGCTCTTCGAACCGTCCGGTCTCGGAGTACAGGCTCTCCAACCGCTCCAGCGCCGTGGCATCATCGTGCGAGAGCTGCAGAATCTCCTCGTACGCGGCAACGGCCTTGTCCGGCAGGCCCAGGTGCTCGTAGTAGGTGCTGCCCATCTCCATGAAGAGCGCCTTGCGATCCTCGATGTCCTGGGTCAGCCCGGCCTCGACGGCCAGCACCTCGACCAGCGCGGCATGCTTCTCGGAGGCCCGGTACAGGGCCCCCAGAGCCTGGACTGCCTCGATGTCGTCAGGCTGCGCTTCCATCACTTTGCGGAAACAGGCCACGGCCGTATCCCCGTCGCCCAGCTTGTCCCGGGCCACGGTCGCCTGAACCCGCCACATCTGGGTCCGCTGAGGGCAGTCCTCCATCTGCCGCGTCTCCTCGTCGATCACGAGGAACAGCTCCTCGAAGTTGCCGAGGTTCTCGGACAGCAACAGAAGCCGCGTCAGGACGTCCTCGTCCTCCGGTGCCATCGCCAGGGCGATCCGGGCGTTCTCGAACGCTGCGGTGAGGTTGGCCAGCTCTTCTTCATAGATCCTCGCGATCTCCTTCTGAATCCCAAGCTGGGTGAACGCATCCTCGACGAATCCCTTGCGGAGAGACAGGAGCTCGATGAGGCGCTCCCACCGTGCCGTGCGGCGGGCGTAGGCCTCCAGGAGGTCGAGCACCCGAAGTGCGATGTCTCCGTCGATGTTGCGCTCGAGCATCTCGACGGCCTTCTCGCACATCGGGTCGATGCGGAGCACCGTGTCGAGCAGGTCGACCATCCCCTCGGGGCTGGCGAGCTTCTGTTCCTGGAGCTCTGCCATGCGGAGCAGGAGGGCCACGCGGGCGGCATCATCCTTGGCCAGGTGTCCGGCGGCCTCGAGGATGCGGAGCAGGTCACCCCACTTTTCCTGGACGGAGTACAGCTCGTCCAGCAGGGCCAGTGCCTCTTCGTTGGCCGGGTCGCTTTCCAGGATCTCTTCGCCCGTCTTGGAGGCCTTGTCGAGGTCGTTGAGGTGGTCGCGGCACAGGGCCGCGATCTCGAACATCACCGAGATGCGTCCGGCGGCATCGGTCTCGAGCTCCTTGCGGGTCTCGTAGATACCGAGCAGGCCGGCCCAGTCCTCCTCCTCGAACGCGATGCCCTGGAGGGCGGCCAGGCTGGCTCCGTCGCCCGGCGCATCTTCGAGCACCTTGCGGTAGAGTGCCTTGGCCGTGCCGCGGTCCGAGAGGTTCAGGTGGTAGATGCCGGCCGCGGCCCGCATCACCTCGTGGCGGTATTCGAAGTTGCCGATGAGCTCCACGATCTCGCCGTACAGCTCGACCACCGTGGACCAGGCATCGAGCTGGCCGGCCAGATCCTCGAACTGCTCGCGCAGCGACGGATCCTCGGGCTGGAGGAGCAACAGGCGACGAACCGTGAGGAACGCGGCCTGGTTATTGTCCACCTCGATGTACAGCACCCGCAGCCGGGACAGGAGATCGATGCGGTCCGCCGGGCTCTCGGTCCACTTCAGCTCGATTTCCAGGGCATCGGACAGCCGTGCACGGTCCTCCCGAAGCTCATAGACCGTCTGCAGGGCCCGCGCCACCCGCAGCTGCACCTGCTCGTTCCCGATGAGCTCTTCCAGGAGCGTCACCGAGCGGGCATGCTCCGGCTCCACGTGCAGCGCCTCGATGTAGCGGCCCACCGCCACCTCGACGTCCTCGTGCACGCTGAAGTGCAACATGCCGATGTCCACCAGCAGGTCGGCCAGCTCCATCCCCCGGGGCTGCAGTGCGGCCAGCCGGGACTCCAGGGCGTCGAGCAGCTCCCCGTAACGCTGCTCCCGGTGGAGCACGTCGCACAGGTGGTCGTACGCCGACGGAAGGGACGGGAACTCGGCAATCAGCATCCCGTAGGCACGAACCGCACCGTCCGCGTCCTGCAGCTTGACCTGGCACACTTCGCCAAGCTGCAACAGAATCTGCTGCCTCTCCTGCGGGGCCGATTCGAGGACCAGCTGTCGGTCCAGAATCTCGCGGTAACGTTCCCACTGTTCGCTGCGCTTGTAGATCCGGCCGAGCGCAGCCACCGCCACCAGGCTGGTTTCGTCGATGGCCAGCACCCGGGTATAGAACTCGGTGGCCGACTCGACGTTGTCGAGCTTGGTTTCCCAGATCTCGGCAATCCGCAGGAGGTAGGGGGCCTTGTCCCGGTCGTCTTCGAGGAGGTCCAGCGTCTGCTCCAGCACCGAGATGTAGGTCTCCCAGTTGTGCGAAGCCTCGGCCAGCCGCTCCATCTCGGCATGCACGTCGGACCGCGTGTAGTCGAGCTGGTAGGCGGAGACATAGGTGAAGAATGCCTCCTGCACCTGGTCCAGCTTGTGCTCGTGGATGTCGGCCTTGGAGAGCAGGAGATCCAGCCGCTCGGCCTTGGGCATGTCCTGCTTTTCCGCCAGGAGAAGCTCCTGGACCGAGACCAGCGGTTCCCAGCACTCCAGCCGCGGATACAGCTCGACGAGCTTCTGGGCCGCATCCACGTTCTGGGCATCCACCGAGAGGATCTCTTCGAGCGCTGCCCGGGCCTTGTCGTCCTTGCCGCCGGTCTCGCCATACAGATCGGCCATCCGGAACAGCATCTGCACCTTGAGGAGCGGCTCCTCCTCCTCCTTGGCCATGGTTTCGAGCGTCCGAATGTGGTCGCCCGGATTGCCGTGCTTGCGGAAGAAGGCATCGATGGCCTCGAGATCCTTGGAGCGCACCAGGAGCTTCTTGAGCTCGGCTTTGGCGCGGAAGTTCTCGGCATCGAGCTCGAGCAGCCGATTCCACGTGCCGGCCGCCTGGTCCATGTCCTGGACTCGCGTCGAGTAGATCGTGGCCAGCCGCTCCAGGAGCTGCTTCTTCTCATCCAGCCCCACCTGGCCAATCCGCTCCTCGAGCAACCCGGCCACTCCCTCGAAATCCTTGCTCCGCTCGTACAGCGACATCAGCGAATCAAACGCCTCGCGGTCCTCCGGTGCCTCGACCCGCACTTCCTTCCAGAGGCCGATGCCCACCTCGGCTTCCCGCACGTTGTCCAACGCGAGCTTGGCCAGCTTGCGGAGCATCGTGAACTTCTCGTTGCCCGACAGGAACGACAGCTCTCTGCGCGCAACCTCCACGAACTTGCCCCAGTCGCGGCGCTGCTCATAGAGGTGCTTGAGCTTGCGGATCACCTCGATGTCGTCCGGAGCGATCTCGAGCATCGCCTCGTAGCTGCGCATCGCCTCCATGGCATTGGAGAAGCGGACCTCCATGATCTCCGCAATCTCCTTGTGCAGGGCGTAGGCCTTGCGCGGGTCCGACGTCGCCTCCACCTGCCCCTTGAGGAGCTTGACCAGATCGGGCCACCGGCCGCTCGACGCATACTGTCCACACAGCTCTCGGAACGCTTCGTCATTGTCCGGCTGCAGCTTGAGGATCGCCTGATAGGCGGCCGCAGCCTTGGCCTCCATCTTCAGATGATCCCGGTAAATCGGAATCAACTCCTGGTACAGAGCGATCTGCTCCTGCGCAGCGGAGGCAGGCAGTGACTCCGCCTTGAGGCGCAGCATCTCGGCCACCTGGTGCCACTTCCCCGTCTTGCGATACAGGTGCACCAGCTCTTCGCCGGCCTCGGCATCGTCCGGGAGCTCCTTGCGGAGGGCCTGCCAGTAAGCGAGCGCCCGCTCCTCGTTTCCCTTCTCCTGGGCGAGCCGTGCCGCACGCCGCTTCGACTCGCTGGCGGGATCCGAGGCCCCCTCGGCCTGCGCTTCCTGCTGGAACAGCTGCTCGAGCTTGCGCCAGTTCTCCTTCTTCAGGAAGAACGTGACGTAGAAGTCGTGCAGGCTCGCAGCCAGGTCGGAATCGGCCGGCAACCGGCGGAAGAACATCTCCGCCATGTCTTCGTTGCGGATCCGGTCGAGGAAGACATGGCCGATCCGATAGACCACGTAATCGGAGATCGGTCCGGCTACCGACTTGGCCTTGAAATCGGCAGCACGCATCAGGTTGGCCACAGCCTCGTCGCTGGAGACGGCGGACAACACCGTTTCCAGGAACTCGTCGAACTGCTCCCGGGTTCCCTCCCGAAGGATTGGCTCCAGGTGGGTCTGGAAGGTTCGCGTGTCATTCGCATTGGCCTGCAGCGCTGCTCTGAGATCGTCCATTGCCATCGAATCCCCTCACTCCGATTGTGAATTTCGAAGCTGCCTGTGCCCCGCACGTGCGTCCCCGAGGTCAAGCTCTTATAGCACACGCCTCCTAAGAAAAAAAAGCAGTATTTCTCCAATCGCCCGCGCGAACGCAGCCATGCCGGGAAACCCCCCCTGCGCGGTTGACGGCACGATCCCCGGATGGTATGAAACCGCCCGCATGGAGGGTGTCATGGGACTGAACCGAATCGTCGTGTGCGCGCTGGCAGCAGTGCTTCTTTCCGGGACCGGCTGTCGAAAGCAGAACGGAGCCAACGGCCCCACGCAGACCCCGCCCGCAAGGCCAGCTGAAGGCAGTGTCTCTCCCGGCGCACCGTCCGGTGCTGAGGCTGTCGCTCCCGCCGCGGAGCGGCCGGCCGATGCGGTGGCCCGCGTCGACTCCCTGTTCGTCCTCCGGGGGGAGCTGGATGCCCGGGTGCAGCACCTCACCTCCGGGCGAACCCTCGATGCGGCCGGCCAGGAGCGCCTCCGGCGCAAGGCCCTCGATGAGCTCGTGGAGCGCCGTCTCGTCGAGCTGGCGGCCCAGCAGGACGGGCTGACCGTCTCCAACGAGGAGGTCGAGGCCCTCGTGCAGGAGAGCATCAAGACCCGGGGCGGAGAGGAGAAGTTCGCCGCATTTCTGGAAAGGCAGGGGATGACCCGCGAAGCCTGGCAGGCCGAGAGCCGCTTCACCGCCCTGCGCCGCAAGCTTCGCGATGCCCGCTTCCCGGTTGCCGTGTCCGACGAGGAGATCTCGGCCTACTACGGCAAGTATTCCCAGGCCGGCGGCAAGGGGGAGAAGGTCCGCGTCTCCCGCATCTTCCTGCCCGTGTCTGCAGACGCGGCCCCGGAGCAGTGGGCCGAGGCCGAGAAGTCCCTGGCCGCGATCCGGGCCGAGATCGAAGGCGGGCTCGCGTTCGACGAGGCCGCACGCCGATCCTCCAAGTGCCCCTACGCCAGGAAGGGGGGGGACATGGGCTTTGCCACCAAGGCCCGACGACCCGCCGATGTCTTCGCCCCGGCCTTCGGGATGAAGGTCGGGGAGATCGCCGGCCCCATGAAGGTCGAGAAGGGAGTCCAGATCATCAAGGTCACCGACCGGACCGAAGAGAAGGTCGGCACCTTCGAACAGGAGAAGGAGAACATCCGTCGCGTGCTGGAAGGACAGGCCCGCCAGCGGAACACGCGCAAGCTGGTCGATGGCCTCCAGAAGCAGTATCGGGTGGAGTATTTCTTGTAAGGACGGGGTTGGGGGTTGTTGGGGGTTCGGGGTTGGGGGCTAGGGGGAGGATTGAACCGGGGAGAGGGAATGACGCAGCAGGGGACAAGGCACATCCTGGGGATCGAGTCGTCGTGTGACGAGACGGCTGCGGCCGTGGTCACGCAGGAGGGCAAGGTTCTCTCCAACGTGGTTTCGTCGCAGGTACCGCTGCATGCCCGCTACGGAGGCGTCATCCCCGAGATCGCATCGCGCAACCACCTGCTGGCCGTCGGCCCTGTCGTGGACAAGGCCCTTTCGGACGCCGGTGTCACGCTGGCCGACGTGGGACGCATCGCCGTGACGCGGGGCCCGGGGCTGGCCGGTGCGCTCCTGGTCGGCCTTCAGCACGCAAAGACCCTGGCGTGGCTGCATGGGATCGAGCTCGTTCCCGTTCACCACGTGGAGGGACACATTACGGCCATCCTCCTGCAGGAAGGGGGGGAGCACCCCCACGGACCGCTGGCGTTTCCCTACGTGGCGCTGGCGGTTTCCGGCGGCCACACCAGCCTGTATCTCGTCCGGGAGCCGGGATCCTACGGCCTGCTGGGCGTCACCCTGGACGACGCCGCCGGAGAGGCGTTCGACAAAGTGGCCCGCCTGCTCGGCCTCCCCTATCCGGGCGGCGTCCACATCGATCGACAGGCCCGGGACGGAAACGCGGACGCCATCGCGTTTCCCCGCCCCATGCTGGCCGGATCCGGACGTCCGGACTTCAGCTTCTCAGGGCTCAAGACCGCAGTCCGCGTGTACGTCGACCAGGCCGTTGCCGCGGGCCGGACGCTCCCCATCCCCGATCTCGCTGCCAGCTTCCAGGAAGCCGTCGTCGACGTGCTCGTCCGCAAGAGCCTCGATGCTGCCATCCGCCACGGTGCTTCGGATGTGGTCATCTCCGGCGGCGTGGCGGCCAACCGCCGCTTGAGGGAGAAGATCGTCACGGGGGCAGCAGCCGCCGGAGTCAGGGCGCACCTGACCCGCATGGCGTACTGCACCGACAACGCCGCCATGATCGCAGGGGCCGGACGTTACGGAACGCCCGTCTCCCGGTCCGCCATGCTGCGGCTCGAGCCTTTCGCCAGCGGCCAGCTCGCTCCCCCCGCCGAGGCTGCCTGATGTTTGCGAAGAAATCGCTCGGGCAGAACTTCCTCTCGGACCTGGAGACCGCCCGCAAGGTAGTCGAAGCCGGCGGGATCACCCGGGACACGCCCGTGCTCGAAATCGGCCCGGGACGAGGCTTTCTGACCCGGTTCCTCGTCGATGCCGGTGCTCGCATCACCGCCGTGGAGAAGGACAGGGAGCTCGCCGCCCTGCTGCCCGGCATGTTCCCCGGGGCCCCGCTGAACGTCATCGAGGCCGACTTCCTGGAGCTCGACCTGGCACCGCTGGCGGCACTCAGGCCGGTGGTGGTGGGAAACCTGCCGTACTACGCGGCCATGCCGATCCTGATGAAGGTGCTCGAGCATGCCGGCACCTGGCCACGTCTGGTCTTCATGTTCCAGCTCGAGGTCGCCCGGCGGCTCACCGCTTCCGCCGGTACCCCGGACTACGGGGTGCCGACGGCCGTCGTTTCCCTGACCCATTCCGCCTCGATCGTCCGTCGTATCTCCCCCGGGGCCTTCTTCCCCCGCCCCAAGGTGGAGTCGGCCCTGGTCCGCTTCCTTCCTCTCGATCAACCGCTCCTCGACCGCCCGGCCGATCGACTCGCATTCGGTGATTTCGTCGCGGCCTCGTTCCGCTTCCGGCGGAAGAAGGGGAGCAATGCCCTCTCCCTCGGTACCGGGCTCGACCCGGCCACTGCAGCGGCCCACATGGAGCGGCTCGGCCTCGATCCCGGGGCCCGCCTGGAGGTGCTGTCGCCGACGGACCTGGTCCGCCTGTGGAAAGGCATCGCGGCTTCGGCCCGGTGACGCGAGGCGGATATGCCACCGAATGATGTGCCACCGAATGTTGTCTCCCGCTGCTGCAGCGGTTAGAATGCCGTTGCTGTAACCGGAGGTCCGCATGCGCCGTACCCCGTCGCCCCTGCTCCTCGCCTGCGTCCTGCCCCTGCTGGCCTCGTCGGGGGGCAGCTGCAATTCCGAGTCCACGTCGTGCTCCGGAACCCTGGTCGGGAACCAATGCTTTCCGTGCGACGGAATCATGGTCGACGGCACTTGTCGGTTGGACGACGGCGACGTGCGCAGCAACACCTGCAAATCGGACAAGCAGTGCCTCCCGGCCGGCGTCTGCATCGACGGTCATTGCGGGCAGGAGTGCATCGACAGCATTGAGTGCCCGTTCGGGAAGGTGTGCCTGAAGTATCGCTGCGTGCCGGACGGGGACGGAGATGTCCTCTCGGATACCGGGGAGAAGATTCCGTGCGACAAACACCTCGACTGCGACCCGTACGAGATGGCCTGCATCGACGGGTACTGCGGCCGGGAGTGCACCAAGGACTGGCACTGCGGTGGCACCGATGCCCGCTGCGTGGGCTACCGCTGCACCGGGGGGGCCTCTGACGTGGTGAGCGACGGCTCGTCGCCTCAGGATGTCCAGGAGGAGGAGCTGCCTCCAGGCTGTGACCCGGTCGCCGGTGTCTACAGAGCGGCCTGCTCGTGCGAGCAGGAGTGCACTTCCTCTCTTTGTATCTTCAATAATGTAAGCAGCTCAGGTATGTGTACGCAGTACTGCCAGAACGATGCCCAGTGCCCCGGCTCCGACGTCTGCATTCCGCTTGACCAGGCCGCCATCTGCATCCTCAACGATTCGGGGGTCGAGACCTCGTGCGACCCCGACCAGGCCTTCTGCTACAAGGGAACCTTCCTGAAGAGCAAGATCGGAAAGTGTGCGTGTGCGACCCCCTGCACCAAGGCGGTGGACTGCCCCGAGGGGTTCGCCTGCCACCTGGTCGGGGCAGATAAATATTGTGTAAGTACGGGAGGTGCCTGTTCTACTCAGTACAACCCGTGCTACGGAGAGTGCGCCGGCAACCCGAACACCGGGGTCGGGTTCTGCACCGGGCTGTGCGTGTCGTCGGCCGACTGTCCGGAAGGGTGGACCTGCCAGAACATCGGGCAAGGGGTCCAGGTGTGTGCGATGCCATTCTGAGCCCGGTAGGACTGTGCTTGTGCCTTGCGCAGGGCGCCGATGGCCGGGGGCGGTTCGGGGGGAGACGATGAAGAGCGACAGGAATCGGGGAGCCGGGTTGTTCGTGGCCGTTTGGCTGGTTGCCGGGGCTTGTTGTCTTGCAGGCTGCGGCGGAGGGGGGCAGGGAGGCGGAGGGGGAGACGCCGGCGACGGGCTCGGGGAAGGGCTGGCTGCCGATGTGCCGGCCGATCCTGGTGAGCCCGATGCGGCTCTCGAGATCGCTCCCTCGTGCCCGGAGAACCTGGTGCTCGAGTTCTTCGGAATCGAGGACGGCATGGGCCTCGAGAGCGGGACGACCCTCCTGGTACAGGCCCGGATCTACGACGCTGTGCTGGCCGTCCCCGTGGCCGGGCTCGAGGTCTCGTTCGATCTGACCGGAGACGGAGATGCCTCGCTTGCGCAGGCCGTCGCCGTGACCAACGACCAGGGGGTTGCCGCGGTGGAGATGGCCACCGGCAGCCAGCAGGGAGCCCAGTACAACCTCACCATCTCGAATCCCTGCACCGGCAAGGTGGGGATCGGGTTGCACACCGTCGCCCCCGGCCAGGGCACGGTCATCGTGCACTTCCAGATCTCGCCGCAGCTGGCCGCTCTGTTCCCCACGGTGGGCCTCGAGGTGTACAGCTCGTTCGTGCTGCCCCTGTGCGCTGCGGTGGACTACAACAGCCCGCCCGGAGGTCCGGTCAAGCTGCCTGCGGGGGCTCTGGATGTGGAGCTCCCGGACATCAAGGCCAATGCAGCCCACGTGGTGTTCGGCGTGGCTCGCGACCCGGCCGGCAAGGTGGTCGGCGGCGGGTGTGCCGAAGGAGTCGTGGTCCTGCCGGACAAGACCGTCGAGGTCGACGTGGTCGTGGACCCCCTGGCGCTTCAGCCGGCAACGGCCTATTCGGTGGAGCTGTCCGTCGATGTCGTCAGCGCCGTGGGAGCCAATTGGACCGATGTCGGCGAGGCATTGTCCGACGTGGTGGCCGGTGCCCCGGCCGCGATCGGAGCCAAGGTCGTCTCCGACCTTCAGGTCTGGTTCCCGGACGGGTTCCCCGAAGGGTGTGCCGATGCCGACCAGCAGATCCAGGCCCTCGTCGACGCCGGGCTGGCGGGCATCGATACGTCCGTCGTGGATTGGCTGTCGTCCCAGACCGACCCGATGCTGAAGTCGTTGCTGGCCGACGTCGTCGTGGCCGGGAAGATCATGGTGGAGCCCGGAGATCTTCCCCAGCAGCACGAGCTGCTGCTCACGTGCGAGAAGCTGCTCTATTCGGGGCAGGTGACCTGTCGCAAGGCGGGATGTGGAGTCGGTGCGGAGGCGCTTCCCGACCAGTTCTCGCTGGGGGACGTGAAGCTCGCGCTCGGGCAGCATGTCCTGTCCATGGAGACAGCGGGCTTCGACGCCCTGACCTTCCCCCCGGTAGACATCGACATCGAGCCGGGACGGCTCCTTCTGTTCGCGTTCACCCATCTGGTGTTGCCGGCTGCAGGACAATCCATGGAGATCAAGGATCTCTTCGGCGGAATCTATGACTGCTCGAAGCTGCTCACCGGGATGAGCCCGCAGCTCGTCGCCTGCCTGAACAAGTCGCCCTCCCAGCTCGCCGAGAGCTGTGATGCCGCGGTGGCAGCGCTGAAGACCGATTTCTACGGGAAGCTCGGCGCGCTGACCGGCAAGCAGAGCGCCTCCCTGTCCGGCACGGGCCAGTCGTTCGACGACGATGCCGACCTGGCCGCAGACCGCCTGGAAGGCTCTCTCTCCGGGACCTGGACGTCGGACGGCGTCGAGGCGGGAAACATCGCCATCGGGCTTGATGCAACGGCGAAGTAACCGGTCCCCATCACCTCTGGAGGCATCATGCACACGCTCTTCCACCCGCAATCGATCCTGGTCATCGGAGTGTCCGACTCGCCGGGGAACATGGGGCGAAACATCGTCTCCAACCTCATCCGCTACCGCTATCGGGGGCGGGTCTACATGATGGGACGCAAGCCCTGCAACGTGGCCGGCCAGGAGGTCCACACTTCGTTCGACACCCTTCCTCACGGGATCGACCTGGCCGTGCTGCTGACGCCGGCACAAGCCGTCCCGGAGTTCATGCGGCAGTGCGCCGCACACGGGATCGGGCGGCTGGTCATCGAGAGCGGAGGCTTTACCGAGCTGGCCGAGGAGCGCACCGAGCTCGAAGACCAGGTCCGCCGGATTGCCGCCGAAGCCGGCCTTCGCTTCGTCGGCCCCAACGGCCTCGGGATCATCACACGAGCCGACGGGGTCGTGCTTCCCTTCATGGAGATGCCCGTGCTTCCCCCCAAGGGGAGGGTCAGCCTGCTGGCGCAGAGCGGCGGCGTCGGCATCGTGTACCTGCACGCTCTGGCCGGGGAGAACATTGGCCTCGACAAGTTCGTGTCCATGGGGAACAAGCTCAACCTGGACGAGGTAGACTACCTGGAGCTCATCGGCCAGGAGAGGAGCAGCGACGTGGCCTGCTGCTACCTGGAGGACGTGCGCCGCGGGCGCCAACTGTACGAGGTGCTCAGGGGGTTCCCCGGCAAGGTCGTGATCCAGAAGGCGAACGTGTCCCGTGCAGGAGCTGCGGCGGCCCGCTCTCACACGGCCTCTCTGTCGACCGACGACCGGCTCGTCGAGGCCATGGTGAGGCAGTCGGGCGCGTTGCGGGTCGAGGACATGACCAGCATGGTCCACTACGCCATGGGGTTGACCCTGCCGCCCGTCCGGGGTAACCGCCTCCTGATCGTCGCCCGGTCCGGAGGGCACGCGGTCATCGCTGCGGACTATGCGGAGCGGTACGGGTTCGAGCTGCCCGCCCTGGCCGGCGACGTAGCCGACATCGCCAGCAGTGCCAGTCGCGCCCATGTCATCCGGGCCGCCAACCCGCTCGATCTTGGCGACGTGTTCGACTTCGATCGGTACGTGGCGATGCTGGATGCTGCCGTTCGCGGGGACAGCTATGATGCCATAGCGCTCATCCACGTGTACAACAGCCGGACCGAAGGACCCGATTCCGAAGGGCTCTACCGGGCGGCTGCCCGGCTGGTTCGGGAGGTCGGAAAGCCCGTGTTCCTCTGTTTCCTGACCGACAACGCCGAGCTCGACCGGCTCAAGGCGCTAGAAGGTTTCCCGCTGTTCCGCTCACCCGAGATTCTGCTGCAGTCGCTGGCCGCATCGAGGCGCCACTTCCTGACCCGGGAGCGGATGGCGGTGGACCTGTTCCCGCCCCGCCCGCCCATGGACGTCGCTGCGGTGGCCGAACACTTGAGGCTCGGTCGCGACGAGGCCGACGACGCCGGCTGGCTTCCGGCGGAGCGGGTGTTCCAGCTGCTGCTGTCCGCTGGATTGCCCGTGGCACCGTTTGTGGTTGCCAGGAGCGAAGAAGAGGCCGTTCGGGCGGCGTCACGCATCGGTTACCCGGTGGCCATGAAGGTGCTTTCTCCGTCGCTGCTCCACAAGGCGCAGGGGGGAGGGGTCGCGCTCAACGTCAAGGGAGATGGTGCCGCGGCCGAGGAGTTCCAGTCGCTTCGGCAGCGGCTGTCCGAGCTTGCCTCCGGTGCCCGGTTCGACGGCGTGCTCGTGCAGGGCATGGTGCGGGAGTTGCGGGAGGTGTTCCTCGGCGGGCGCCAGGACCCGTCGTTTGGGCCGGTCGTCACGGTGGGACTGGGAGGCTCCCTGGTCGAGGTACTCAACGACGTGACCGTGCGGCTGTGCCCCGTGTCGGCCGGCGACGTCGACGAGATGCTGTCCGAGGTGGTCCTGTTCAAGGCGTTCCGGGGCGATTCCCGCCAGCGCCCTGCAGATTTCCCCTTCCTCCAGGAGTGCATCCACCGGGTTTCCAACCTACTCGTGGATTTCCCGGAGATTGCCGAGATGGACCTCAACCCGCTCAAGCTGTTCGATGAAGGCCAGGCCGGCCAGTTCGTGGACGGGCGGATCCGCCTGGCGTAAGCTTCTCCTGAACTTGCGTCCCCGCTGCGGTCCATGGAAAAAACGGGGCGTCGCGGCACCCGTTTTCGATCCCGTTGCGCTCAGCGGGCACGACGATCGTCATCCCCGCATTCCTAGCCGTCCTCCGGCAGATTGAGCGGTCGTTTCGGCCCCCCTTTTTTTGCCAGATCGATCGCCCCTTCTATACTGAGGCTGCGAGGCAGGGAGGACGAGACATGGAAATGATCGTTGCGGAACGCAGGCTGCAGCCGTTCGTGGTGAAGGAAACCATCAAGCCGGGCATCGAGCTCCACAGCATGGCCCGCGATCTGAGCCTGGAGGGAATGGTGCTGGATACCCCCCCGGAGCTGCTGGAGAACAGCCGATACCTCTGGCTGGAATTCGGCCTCCAGGACAAGGATAATCGCGTCAAGGCCCTGGCCGAAATCACGGAGAAGGACACTTTCGGCGTCAAGGTCCGCTTCAAGCACATGTTCCCGGACCACAAGCGCAAGCTCGCCATCTTCCTGGATCGGGAAGCGCTGAACTGAGCCCTTTCGGGAAGCGCTGAACTGACCCTTTTTTGATCCCCTTTGCTACGGTATGTAATATACTCGCGGACATGTCGGCCTGGCCGGCGGTAGCGGAGGGAATCATGGCGCGCTCGCTTTCCTGGGCAGAATCGCCCGTCTCCACTGTAGTCCTGGCCGTTGCGTTGGCTGCGGGGTTTGCCTCCTGCTCATCCACGCCGGCATCGCCCTTCGAGGAGGGCAAGGGGTGCGACAGCCTTGCGGCCATGATCTGCGGGACTGCGGAGGGAGGGGCCCCGGCGGTTCTCATCTGCTCCAAGGGGGAGGACGAGGGGCTCTCCTGGAAGGTGAAGGCCCTGTGCGCCACCGAATGCGAGGGGGCCCATTGCGTGGTTCCAGAGGCCGGTCCGACCGACTCGAACGGCGAAACCGAGACGGTCGCACAGGACGAGATGACCTTCGACTTCGATTTCCAGCCCGGGGACAACCCGCTCTGGGAATACACCGGCTGCAAGGAGTACCTCACGGCCTGCACGTCTGATTCCGAATGCTGCGACCCGGGGTTGTGCGTGCTGGGGCCCGAGGGGCGGGTGTGCACCAAGAACTGCATCGACGACTGTGCCCCCGGCTGGGAGTGCAAGCAGCTCTGGGGGGCGGATGTCATGTTCATCTGCGTTGCCAAGCTGGACAACCTCTGCAAGAAGCCGTGCTTCGAGGATACCGACTGCAACGTGATCAACGACATGTGCCTGCCCATCGGGTCCGGCGGGGCCAAGATGTGCTCCCGAAGCTGTGTGACCGAGATGTGTCCCGCGGGATACGAATGCAAGGAGATGACCGATTCCAAGGGGGACCCCACCATGCAGTGCATCCCGCTTGCCGGGGCCTGCGAGTGCGTGGGCATGGAGGTCGAAGAGTACCTCACCGACGTGAACAATTGCGGAGAGTGCGGAATCGTCTGCAAGTACGACCACGCCACCCCTCTGTGCGAGGAAGGGAAGTGCAAGCTCGGCCCTTGCGATGGCGGCTGGTCGAACCTCGACAAGCTGCCGGAGACCGGCTGCGAGTACGAGTGTCAGGAAGCCGTCGACCCCGACAAGCCGGATCTCGAGGGCATCGACAGCAACTGCGACGGCATCGACGGGGACGCGGCGCATGCGATTTTCGTGTCCCCCGCCGGCATGGACATCGGGAATCAGACGGGCGACATGGAGCACCCGGTCAAGACGATCTCCAAAGGAATCGCCCTGGCAGCGGCCAAGAAGTGGGACGTGTACGTCGCACAGGGCATCTACGAGGAGCAGGTCCTCCTGGCGGACGGCGCCAGCCTGTATGGTGGCTTCAATCCGGAGGCCGGATGGGCGCATGACCCGAAGCTCTATGTGACCACCATCCAGTGGAAGCAGGTCGGGCCGGGCGGTGTCGTGGCCGTAGTCGCGGACGGAATCACGTCCACCACGAACGTCGAGGGGTTCCATATCGAATCGGGCAACAACGACCAGTCCGGAGGGGCCAGCGTCGCAGTTCGAATCAAGGGCAGCTCGGACAAGCTGCGTTTCGCCCACAACACGTTCCTCTCCGGCAATGGTGGGACCGGCAGTCCTGGCAACGACGGGACTCCGGGAGGCGACGGCGAGGCCGGTGAGAACGGCAACATCGGTTGCGAATACGACGGCTGCTGGATCTGCATGAGCTGCTCCAGTTGCTCCAAGCCGCTCTCCGGCAATGGGGGCAAGGGGCCCTGCGCCAACTCGGGAGGTGCCGGGGGCCAGGGCGGCGATGCCCACCAGGGTGGGGCGGGTGGAAAATCCTCCGAAGACGGCACTGCGGCCGGGGCTGGTGCCGCCGGCGAGACGCAGAACGGCAACGCGGGGGGCGGCGGTGCGCCCGGTGCTCAGGGGCAGCAGGGCGTCGGGGGAGATTCACTGGGAACCGTGAATGAAGGAGGGTTCTGGGTCGCCGCATCCGGCACGTCCGGAACCGACGGTACCAAGGGGGCTGGCGGTGGCGGCGGCGGCGGCGGCGGTGGGGACGGAGACGACTCCATGTTCAGCTGGGAATGTTACACCTACGGAGCCAGCGGCGGCGGTGGCGGCGGCGGCGGGTGCGCCGGTACGCTCGGCACGGGCGGCGGCGGTGGCGGCGCTTCGTTCGGGTTCCTCGTGGTCAACTCCACCAGCGTGCTGGAGGACAACGTGATTGCGTTCCGCTTCGGCGGCAACGGAGGCAACGGCGGCAAGGGCGGCAACGGCGGCAAGGGCGGGAGCGGCGGCAAGGGCGGCCAGGGCAAGATGGACGAGGACGAGGGGGGCGGCGGCACCGGCGGCGACGGCGGTGCCGGCGGTGCCGGTGGTGGCGGTGGTGGCGGCGGCGGCGGACCTTCGTTCGGTATCTACTGGTGGGGCGACAAGGGGCCGACCTGCAAGTCCAACGAGTTCGAGAATCAGGGCGGCGGCGGACTCGGCGGCATGGGCGGGACTCCGTCCGAGGCCACCAACGGAAAGCCCGGGAAGTCCGCCAACATCAGCACCATCTCCGTCACCTGCTCCGAGAGCGACTAGAACCTTCGACTCCGCAGGAGTTGTCGATGCCGGCAGCACCGTCGTCAACGGCAAAGGACCAACACAGGAGAGGCAGAACATGAAATTCTTCGTGGACTCGGCGGATATCCGTGAGATCCGGCAGGCGGTGGAATGGGGCGTTTGCGACGGTGTGACCACCAACCCGTCCCTGGTGGCTGCAACGGGGCGTCCTCTGGCCGAGGTGGTTGCCGATATCACCGCCGTGGTGGACGGTCCCATCAGCGTCGAGGCCACCGCACTCGATGCCGACGGTCTGTGGAAGCAGGCCCGGGAAATCGGAACGGTCCATCCCAACATCGTCGTCAAGATTCCCATGACACGCGAAGGGATGCAGGTCACCCGGCTATGCTCCAAGGCCGGCATCAAGACCAATGTCACCCTGGTCTTCTCCGCCATCCAGGCGCTACTTGCTGCCAAGGCCGGGGCCACCTTCGTGAGCCCCTTCATCGGACGGCTCGACGACATCGCCACCGACGGCATGCAGCTCGTACAGGACATTGAGACCCTGTACGGCAACTACCTGTTCGATACCGAGGTCATCGTGGCCAGCGTTCGCCACCCGATGCACGTGCTCGAGGCCGCCCGCCTGGGGGCCGACATCTGCACCATCCCGTTCGGCGTGCTCAAGAAGCTCTATGACCACCCGCTGACCGACATCGGCATCGAACGGTTCCTGAAGGACTGGGAGAAGGTACCCGGCAAGACCGTGAAGTAGAGCGGCCTATTCCTTCATCAGGCTGACCCATCCCTGGCGTTCCCCCCGCCGCACCAGCAGCATCACGGTTCTGCCGGCAGCAATCCGCTCGTTGAGTCGCAGGAACCCCTCGACGCCGTTGATGGCCGGGTGGCCCAGGTTGATCAGGACGTCCCCTTCCCGAAGCCCCGCAGCGTGCGCCGGCCCCCCCTCCTTGATGGCAGTCACGAGGATCCCGCGTTTGGTCGGAAGACCAGCTGCCTTGCGCTCGTCCACGGTCAGGTCCCGAGCGGCAAACCCCATTCCGGGCATCCAGCCGGCAGCCGCTTCCGACTCGGGCGTTGCCCCCGGCATGGCGACCCGGTCCTCCGGATGAGCAGCAGGTACCACCTTGATCTTCGTCTCCTTCCCATCCCGGAGCAACTCGACCTCGACTTCCTTGCCGGCGCTCGACACGGCCGCCAGCCAGCTGAGATCCGAGGCATCGTCGACGGGTTTGCCGTCAAAGCGCGTGACCACGTCCCCGGCCATCAGCCCGGCCTTGGCCGCGGGAGAGTCGACGATCACGTCGGCAATCAGTGCGCCCTTCTGGCTCTTGAGCCCCATGGCCATGGCGATGTCCTTGGTGACCGGCTGGGTGAACACGCCCAGGAAGCTGCGCTCCACCTTTCCCTTGGCCAGCTGGGGGAGCAGGGCTTTGGCCATGTTGACCGGGATCGCAAATCCGATCCCCTGTCCCGCCGCATTGATGGCCGCATTGATGCCCACGACCTCGCCCCGCATGTTGATCAGCGGTCCGCCGCTGTTGCCCGGGTTGATCGAGGCATCAGTCTGGATGAAGTTGCTGTACATCGATCGTCCGCCCGGGGCCACTTCCTTGCGCCCCTTGGCGCTGACGATGCCGGCCGTGACCGTGTGGTCCAGGCCGAACGGGTTGCCGATGGCCACGACCCATTCCCCGATCCGCAGGCTGTCCGAGTCCCCCAGCGGAGCGGAGGGCAGCTTCTCTCCCGCACTGATGTGGACCAGGGCCAGATCGGTCTTCGGGTCAGAGCCCACCACCTTGGCCGGAAACTCCCGCTCGTCCACCAGCTTGATCCGGATCTCCACGGCACCCTCGACGACGTGATGGTTGGTCAGGATGTCGCCGTCCGCATTGATGATGAAGCCGGTCCCCAGCCCCTCCGAGAACTGGGGCGTACCGGGGTCCATGAAGAAGAACGGCCACCCGCCCGAGCCGAGCTGAGAACGCCGGGTGTCCTTGCGGGTCACCGCGATGTGCACGACTGCCGGAGACAGCTTCTCCGCCAGGTTGGCAAACGTCGAAAGCTCCACCTGTCCGGTGGGGGTTGCGGCCTTCTCCTGGGCGGAGAGCTCGGTCCAGGTGCGGGGTTCCTCCCCGTTTGTTGACGAGCCGACGCGACCGGTCCCGAACATGCCGGTCGTGACCAGGAGCAGGAGTGCAACATGGTTCATGGCGACCTCCTTGTTGTCGGGTCTACAAACAGCCCGGCCCTGGGCGTTATTCCTGTCGTCGTTGGCTGGATTGCACCGGCCGGGGGAGGGAAGGGGAACCGCCGGCTACTCGTTACCCTCGTCATCGTCCGTCCCACCGTCCTTGGCTTCCCCCGCCTTCTCCAGCTCCTCGTTGCGATTCTGCATCTTCTTGATCAGCGCATCGAATCCTTCCTTGCGAACCACCTTGAGGAAGCTCTTGCGGAAGTTGCGCATCATGGACACTTCGTCCACGAGGATGTCATAGACCTTCCAGCCGTTGGCGCTGTGGAAGCGGTAGTCGATGTCGGCACCGACATCGTCGGTGGTGATCGTGGTGCGAACCTCGGCCCGGTCGCCGGCCTTGTTGAGGCGGGTATCCCCCCGAAAGGTGGACGTGAACGGCTTGCCCGCCTTGAACCGCTTGAGATAGGTGCGTTCCAGCAGCGCCTTGAACTCGACGAGGTAGCGGCTCCGCTGGTCAGCCGACAGCTTGTCCCATTCCTTGCCCATGCACAGCTTCCCGAACTCCCCGAAGTCGACAAATCCCTCCAGGAGCCCTTTTACCTTGGCTCGCATGTCCTCGTCGTCCTTGCTGGCCACGACCAGCTCCCGGATCTTGCGGGTATTGTCGTCGATGATGGTCTTGGGATCGGCAGGCTGCGCGGCCAGCGACTGGAAGGACAGGAGGAGAATGGCTGCAGCGAGCAAAAGTCGTGAGGTGAGTCTCATGGAAACCTCCAATCGGAAATCAGATGCGGGGCGCCAAGAACGAGCCCAATGAAGCACCTATTCAACCTTTGACGGGAGAATGTCGTGCAGACGGCCGCCGCAGGCATGCACCAATGCAGCCAGCGCCAGATTGTACTCCAGCATCCCCTGCTCGAACGCGATCCGGCGCTTGAAGAACTCGGCCAGAGCGTCGGTCAGGTCCTTGAGCGGGGCCATCCCGGACTCATACAGGTCGACCTTGGCAATGACCCAGCCCCGGGCGGCTTTGTAGGCAGACCGGTTCAAGTCGAGCTTGGTCTTGAGGTCCCGGGCTTCCCGCCAGGCCTTCTCGACCTCCATGGTCACGAGCTGGCGCACCGCTTCCCTCTGGGCGGAGGCCCTTCGGAGGTTGGCCCGCTCCTCGTCGAGCCCTCCCAGTCGCCCCGCCAGATCGAGGTCGAGCTTCAGTCCGAGGCCGGCCCCTGCGAACCAGGAATTATAAGGATCATAGGCGAACGGGCTGCCCTGCTGCTCGACGGTCCAGGCCTTGGCCCAGGTGTAGAACGCGCCGACGAACAAGTCGGGAAGGAAGCGGCGTTTCTCCAGGCTGACTCGGGCCGTCTGTACCCGGAGAACGGCGTCGAGAGCGAGCAGCTCACCCCGCTTGCGGTAGGCCTGTTCGAGCCAGGTGGCCAGCTCGCCCGGATCCAGCTCGAGCGGCGCCAGCTTGGCGGGCGGGAGGAAGCGGTCCTCCTCCATCCCGGTCAGGAGCGAAAGGCCCGTGAGCGCCAGCTCCCGCATGCGGGAAAGATCCAGGCGCTGGGCCGCGACTTCCGACTCGTAGACCTTTAGCCGGAGCATGTCCACGTCATCGAATTCCTCGCTGTCCTCGTCCCGCAGCTTTTCGAGATAGGTCCTGGCGCGTCCGAGGTAGCGCTCCCCCTCGTCCAGGATGGGACCGAGGCGAGCCGCGAGCTGGAGAGCGAAGTAGGCCTGGGCAACGAGCCGCTCGACCTGCGCCCGGGCGAGCTGCTCCTGCGCTTTGCCCACGTCCACGCCCGCCCCGGCCATCTCTTTGAGCTTGGAGATCTTGCCGAACGTGTAGACCGGGATGTAGCCGGACAGCTCGATTCTCAGGTACGGGCCCCAGTCCTCGTAGTCCGTCCCTCCGGTCATCGGGTCGCCCCACTTGCCCGGGGTCGCGGAGACATACCCCTTGATCCCGGCCGTCGGGATCCAGGAGAGCTCGGCCGCTTTCAGCTTGGCTTCGAAGACCGCCGTGTTTTCCCGGGCGGCCTGCATGAGCGGATGCCGGGAGACGGCAGCGGTCAGGGCCTCGGGCAGCGTGCACGCAGATTGCGATGTCCCATCCGGCTGTTCTTCAACCGGGGGGGTCTGCCCGGCGGCCGTGCCGGCTCCCAGGAGGAAGACGACCGCCAGCGGAAGCAACAGCAGCTGATGGGCTGGGGACAGACGCATGGTGCTCACTTCTTCAGCAGCTGCTTGAGGACGACGTTCTCCCGGGTCCAGCCGAACATCTGTCGGGCTCCGAGGATTGCGCCCTCCAGCCCCAGGGCCCCAAGGTAGTGCTCCCCGAGGATCATCAGGTTACGGTATGCGGTCCTGCATGGGAAGGCCGACAGGTCGAGGCAGCCGTCCCAGGGAACGTCGTAGACCTCCTGGACCTCTCCAGGGTCCAGCCTCTCCTGCCCGGTTTCACGGTCCAGGGTCATGTAGGGGGCAACGGTCCGGACCAGCTTGTCCCGGAGGAACGGGAGCACCCATTCCAGGGAGAGAAGGACGCGCTCGTTGAGCCGGTCGAAGTCCCCCTTCTCCAGGGGCAGGTCGCGGGACTCGATGCGGCAGCAGGCCGCAACGGTCGCCGGGGCTTCCGGCTCCTGGTCGGTGGGCACGTGGGTGTGGACCCAGAGCACGTGCGGGCCGGAGGTTTCCTGACGGGGATAGAGGCTCAGCAGCAGGTTGCGCCCCATGCTCGACGGGATCAGGGAGCGCTCCACCACGAAGTTGACGACGTAGTTGTACCAGGCCGGCTTGAGCGACTTGATGTAGCCGTGGAAGCGGGCGTTCTGGAGCTCTTCCGGGATCAGCGAAAGGAACGGGCGCGGATGCGTATTGCAGACCAGCACTCGGGTACCCACGCTCCGCCGGGGCCGGTGCACGATGACCGACTCCACGGTCTTGCGTCCCTTGAGCACGACCTGCTCGATGCTTCGCTCGGGCCAGTAGGCGCCGCCGTTGGTCAGAATCCTCTCGGTGAACAGACGTTTGATCCCGTCGACCCCCTGTGGGAACTCGTAGAACCCTCCGGCCACGTGCTGGAGGAGCCTTCGGACCGAGAAGGGAGACAGCGGCCGGGAATGGAGCCTCGAGAGGTACAGCAGGAGCGACGTCACCGGCGACGTGAACGCAAGCTCGGTCGGGAAGGTGACCGGTTCCAGCGAATCGAAGAAGACGTCGTGCCGGCGCAGATACCGGTTCAGCTTGAATCTGCCCCAGAGGCCGTCTGCGGGGAGCAACGGGAGCTCGTCCAGGAACGTGTCCATCTCCCGGGCTTCCCGGCCGGCCGAATCGAGGAACCTCAGCAGCGTGTCGGCCGTTCCGGGCCACGCCCGCTCGAGCTCGGTGCGATTCTGCTGGGCCCTCTCGCCCAACTCCACCCGGACTCCGGGAGTCACGACCTGCAGCGACGGCTCGATGAGCTCGGGCCGGTTTCGCATCTCGGCAAGCAGCCCGATGTCCCGGAAGAACGACCGCAGCACCAGCGACGAGTTGAATCCGTAGAGCAAGGGATTGGCCCGGAAAACCGTTGCATTCCCGGACGCAAACACCGACGGGCGGTCATCCTGCCCGACCACCAGAACCGTGTACCCCTGCTTTGCACAGAGCGCGCCATAGGCCAGGCCCGAAAGGCTGGTTCCCGCTATGACGATGTCGAACGACGCGTCAGCCATGGCACACCCTTGGGGCCGGATAATAGAAGGACGCACCCGGGTTGACAAGTTAATCCGCGGGTGAAAGAGCGGGTGCAAAGCCCGTCGTTGACGGAGCCGGGAGCGCAGATTATCATCGGCCCCATGTCTCGGTGGGTGATGCTTCCACTGCTGCTCGTCGTGCTGGCCTCGTGCGGAGGAGAGGAAGGGTTCTCCGTCGTCGCTCCGCCGACCGATTCCGAGGCGCTTCTCGCCTGGTGGAGCCGAGGGGGAGTGACCGACGAGGGGTCCGTCACGCCGGAGGACCTGGCGGTGATGCGCAAGCTCCACCCGGGCGAGCCCGAGGAGTCCCTGACCGAGAAGGTCCGCCTGCGCAGGATGCTGGCTCGGCTGGCCGTGGAGAGGGGGCTGGCCGATGACCCTGAGGTTGGACTTACCTTTCGACGCGCGCTGGCAAGGGCCTTCCTGAGATACCGGTTCGAGGTGGAGCTGACTCCGGATACCGTGCCGACCAAGGCATGGGAGGACCTGTACTGGGAAAGGTCGGTCCGACCGTACTTCGACCACTGGGATGTGTTCTTCGTGCTCGATGTCCGATTCATCTGCTGCAAGGGGGCCGCGGAATCGTGCGCCCGGGACGAAATCGTCCAGCGGTGCATGGCCGACACGGAACCCGACATCCGCGACGTCTTCAAAGTCCTCGATGCCCGGGGGCTGTCGGACGCCGAGGCCGTCAAGAAGGCAGTCGAGGAGCTCCAGGTTGCCGGCTACCCGGGGCTTCGCAAGGAGGAGTACTCGTTCCAGTACGACTTCACCCGGCCGCACGAGAAGCAGACCGAATACAACCTGGTCAACCGCAACGTGGCCCAGGCGGTCAAGGATGCCCCGCTCAACAAGGTTCTGCCGCCGGTCCGCTCGAACTTCGGGTGGCACATCCTGTTCATCAAGGAGTTCCGGCCGGCCGAGCACATGGCGTTCGGGACCCCCGAGGTGTTGGCCCGGATGAAGGAGAAGTTCTACGAGCTTGCCCGGGGCCGGCTTGTGCAGGAGTTCCTGATCGAGACGTTCAAGAACGGCCGCATCCGAGTCGACCGGGAGGCTCTGCGAGAGGTGGACTGGGCCCGAATCTCAGGGATCGAATGAGCTGCGTGGAGCACGCAACCCGCATCTCGGAGAGAGCATGAGGAGAGTGGAGTACAGGGGGCCTGCCCCAACTCGGGAGGCCTCGGACAAAGTGCCGGACCACGCCTACAGGCTGCTGGATTCTGGCGATGGACGCAGGCTCGAGCAGGTGGGGCCTTACCGCCTGATTCGACCCGCTGCCGAGGCCATCTGGAAGCCGGGACTGGACGACGGCGAGTGGAATGCTGCCGTCTCCGAATTCCTCCGACAGGCCGGCGGCGAGGGGGCCTGGCAGCACCGCATCCGCCTCCCCGAGAGCTTCGAGATCCGGGTTGCCGCAGTCACGATGATCGTGAAGCTCACCTCCTTCGGTCACATCGGGGTTTTCCCCGAGCAGGTGGAGAGCTGGGAGTGGGCAGCCGAGCAGATTCGCAACGCTGGCCGCCCGGTCTCCGTGCTGTGCCTCTTCGCCTACACCGGCGCATCGACGCTGGTGTGCGCCCGCGCCGGCGCTCGCGTCTGCCACGTCGATGCCAGCAAGGGAACGGTCGATTGGGCCCGCCGCAATGCCGAGGTCTCGGGCCTTGCCGACCGCCCTGTCCGCTGGATCGTGGAGGATGTCGGCAAGTTCCTCGCTCGAGAAGAGCGCCGAGAGAGCCGGTACGACGCGATCATTCTCGACCCGCCGACCTATGGGCGGGGAACCAAGGGCGAAACCTGGAAGATCCAGGAGGACCTGCCCGGTCTGCTTGCCGCCTGCAGGAGAGTCCTGTCGCCTCACCCACTGTTCGTCCTGCTGCACGGCTACACCCCGTGGCTGCCCATGCTCTCCGTCCGTAACGTGATGGAGGATGCCATGGCCGGCCTGACCGGGACCTTCGAGCATGGCGAACTCTCGGTGGCCGAGAAGGGGCGAGGCCGCCGCCTTCCCCGGGGGATGTTCGTCCGGTTCCAGGGCCGAGGAGCAACTGCCTAGCCGGTTCTCACCTGGTCCGGCCCCGCTGCCGCCACTCAGTCGCGCACGACGTAGAGCGAGTCCCGCCCGCCACTCAGTCGAACACGACGTAGAGCGAGTCCCGCCCGCCACTCAGTCGAACACGACGTAGAACGAGTCCCTCCCGCCACTCAGTCGAGCACGACGCAGAGCGAGTCCCGCCCGCCACTCAGTCGAACACGACGTAGAACGAGTCCCTCCCACCCAGCGTCGGCAGAGGCCCGGTGCCGAAGTCGATGCTGCCTCCCTGGGGCGCCCCCTCTGCTCCGTTGAACGAGCCGACCGCAGCGAACCTGCCGCCGGCTGTGGCTGCCACGGCGTACCCGATGTCGTCGTCCGGTCCTCCGAAAGCGGCGGACCACACGTGGCTCCCTCCGGCCGAAAGCTTGAAGAGAAGGACTTCTGCCATCTTCCCAGAGGGCCCGCCGGGCCCCAGCGCTCCTCCGCCAACGTCGATCTCCGGGCTGAAGAATGCCCCGCCGACGTACACGCTTCCGGCCGCGTCCACGGCCACGTTCTTGGCCAGGTCCCAGTCGAAGCCACCGTGCGCCAGCGACCACTGGTGGACACCGCCTGCATTGAGCCGAGCGACGAACAAGTCATGGTAGCCCGAGGGACCGACGTGCTCGAACTTGGGCCCTCCGAAGCTGATGAAGGGGCTCTGGAAGGAGCCGACGACGGCCACACCCCCGTCCGGGGCAACGGCGATGCAGTGGCACGCATCGTGCTCCGGGCCACCCCAGGACTCCCCCCAGGCGACCTTCCCCTGAGTGTCGAAGCGGGCAACCCACGCATCCCCCTTGCCTGCATTCTTGAGACTCAGCCCCTCGGCTTCCAGCTTGCCCCCCTCGAATCCGCCAGCAGCGTACACGTTGCCACTTGCATCCATTGCAGTCCCATGGGCATAGGAAAACGTCGAGCCGCCGAGCCCGGTCGACCAGACAGGGTCTCCGTCGGCATCGAAGCGGGCGACGACGACATCGTACTTGCCACCACTACTGGAATTCTCGAGCGCCTCGCCACCGAGCGAGAGCTGTGGACTGCTGAAGTAGCCGCCCACCGCAATCGTACCGTCCGGACCGGTGCTCATCCCGAACACAGCGTCGTCCAGCTGGCCACCAAATCGTTTGGCCCAGATCAGGTTGCCGTCCGGACTCACCCGCAGCAGGAAGATGTCCATCTTGCCTGCTCCCGACAGGGTCTCGTCGCCCACGAAGAGCGTGTCGCTCGTGGTATAGCCGGACACCACGGTGTTTCCGTCGGAGTCCACGGCCAAAGCTCGAATTCGATCGTCCCCAAGGCCGCCGAACACCAGAGTCCAGGCAAGATCCCCATCGGCCTCGTAGCCGGCCAGGAATGCATCCGTCGTTGTTTGCGACCCCTTACCGAAGGGGACAGGCACCTTCTTCCCGGCCAGCGAGATTTCCGTGCTCATGGTCTGTCCGCCCACGACGAGCCGACCGTCCGGCCCCAACCCGACCCCGGTCGCCAGGTCCATCATCGAGCCACCGATACTCCCGGCCCAGGTTGCCACGGGAACGGCGATGCACTCGCCGCCCACGCAGAGGGTTCCCGACGGACAGGAGGGGCAGTCGGTGCCCTCCCCGTCCGACTCGTCGGCATCGCTCGGTGCAGGCCCGTCCGCCCCCTCGACATCGCTCGGTGCAGGCCCGTCCGCCCCCTCGACATCGCTCGGTGCAGGCCCGTCCGCCCCCTCGACATCGCTCGGTGCAGGCCAGTCCGACTCGTCGGCATCGCTCGGTGCAGGCCCGTCCGCCCCCTCGACATCGCTCGGTGCAGGCCAGTCCGACTCGTCGGCATCGCTCGGTGCAGGCCCGTCCGCCCCCTCGACATCGCTCGGTGCAGGCCCGTCCGCCCCCTCGACATCGCTCGGAGCAGGCCCGTCCGACGTGCGAGAATCACCCCCAGTGTTCGAGGTGCCGCCTCCGCACGCAAGCAGCAGCGCAAGTGCCGCGCCAAACCATTGGAGCCGGATTGGTCTCCACACGCCCTCGCATCTCGAAATGCTCGAACGCCCCATCCCATGCCCTCCCGGCCAGTCGATCGCCCTCGCTTCGCCAAACGATGTACTCTGCCCGACTGGCGGCGTCAAGGAATGAGGATTCCGCCTGGAAACGCAGCACAGTCCCACCCCGATCACCGCCGAGCGCTTGTGCCCGGCTGCGGATTGTGGACAACGCCGGGCCAGCACCCAACGCCGTCGTCCCCCGCCTGGTTGCCCCGGCCCCGTCAGGAGCCGGAGGTCGTCAGACCGCTGGATTCGGGCACTCTGCGAGGGGCTTTGCTCCGGGCTTCCTCCACGGCCTGCTCCAGCGCCATTCGAAGGCGCACCGCCAGCAGCACGCCGTCCTCAACTTCTGCTTGGGTCCCTCGCTGGACGTTGCGCAGCCGGGTACCCATGGCGTCGGCCAGGTCGATCGTGGAAATGCCTGCCGTCGCCGCAAGCTGCGAAGCAGCCGCTCGAGCCGTCACCAGAGGACTCCCCCGTCCAGCCAGGGAGGGACCGACTGCCAGGGCCGCACCTGCCGCTGCCACCAGTCTGGCCGCGCCCAGGGCTCGGACAAGCCGATCAGCAGCGGGAACCAGCGGGGCGGTGGGCAGGCCCACGACTGCCATCGCCTCCTCGATGCGGAATCGAGGGAGAAAGGTGTGAAGCGACAGCCCCAGCACACCCACCCTTCTGGCACCAATCAGGTCCTGGAAACAAGATCCCGTCCACAGCGCAGGATCGGCGGAAACCCCGTGATGGGGCAGCTGCGTCAGATGGTACCGAACCAGACTCTGAAGATGACTCCGGCTCTCGATGCTCCGAACGTCGGTGCCTCGTCGGATGGGCACGTCAGTCGTCGGTCGAAGGGCCAGACTGATCGAGCGGGCAATCCGTCCAGCCTGCTTCCTGTCGCAGCAGACAACGACATGTACGTGGTCATCCACGATACTGAAAAGCAGCATCCTGGCACCGGCGGTTTCGGCCAGGGTTCGGACTGCACAACGCAGCCCCTCCTCGGTCCTGAAGATGGTCCCTCGACCGGTCGCAACCAAGGTGAGATGCCAGAGCCTTTCCATGTGTCTGCCTCCTTCTTTGTCGGACAACTGATTCAGCGTCAACCCGCCCGGCCGCTCCAGAGCGTGCCGCAGTCCCGAGCTCCCGGGAGAGCCGAGCGTCACAACTCGCCGGATGATGGAACATCGGCCGACTTATGACGCCAGGAGCGTCACAACTCGCCGGATGATGGAACATCGGCCGACTTACGACGCCAGGAGCGTCACAACTCGCCGGATGATGGAACATCGGCCGACTTATGACGCCAGGAGCGTCACAACTCGCCGGATGATGGAACATCGGCCGACTTATGACGCCAGGAGCGTCACAACTCGCCGGTCGAGCATCCTGCAAGGTATTCCGAGCTGCTCCAATGCCCCGGATGTGTTCCAATTGGTCCTCATCCCGCCGCCTCTGCAACGGTTATCGACACGAGAGCGGGGAGTCGTACAAGAACGCCAGATTCCTCCAATGTTTCCGTGGAGTTCGACGGGACGCATTGCGAAGGGGCTCCCGGGCCGATGGGATTGCCGAGTGCCGGACCACGCCTGCGACGCGGGAATTGCCACGGCGGTCCCGACCATGTACACTGGCCGCATGGACACCCCGGCTCCTGCAGTCTACGATTTCCTGGTCATCGGCTCCGGCTTCGGCGGGAGCGTGTCCGCTCTTCGGCTAGTGGAGAAGGGCTACTCCGTGGCCGTGCTGGAAGCGGGCAAGCGGTATCGGCCGGAGGACTTTCCGGAGTCCAACTGGAACGTGTTCAGGCATCTCTGGGCCCCGGCGTTGCGTTGCTTCGGGATATTGAGGATCTCGTTCCTGTCCGACGTGCTGATCCTCCATGGCGCCGGCGTCGGGGGGGGGAGCCTGGTATACGCCAACACGCTGCTCGTGCCTCCGGACGCTTTCTTCCAGGATCCGCAATGGTCGGGGATGAAGGACTGGAAGGGGACGCTGGCACCGTACTACCGGACGGTCAAGTCCATGTTGGGGGTGGTCCGCAACGAGCACGAGACTCCGGCGGATCGGGTGCTGCGCGAGGCTGCAACCCGACTCGGCTACGGGCATACGTATCGGATGCAGGATGTTGGGGTGTACTTCGGCAAGCCGGAGGTGACGGTGCCGGACCCGTACTTTGGTGGGCGAGGACCGGAGCGAACGGGCTGTCACTTGTGCGGCGGCTGCATGGTCGGATGCCGCTACAATGCGAAGAACACGCTGGACCGCAACTATCTCTTCCTGGCTGAACGGGGCGGGGCAGCAGTGTTTCCCGAGACGAAGGCAACCCTGGTGAGGGAGCTGCACGGAGGAGGCTTCGAGGTCGAGACGATTCGCTCGACATCCTGGTTCTTCTCGAGGAAGAGGACCTTCCGTTGCCGGAATCTCGTCCTGTCAGCCGGTGTGCTGGGGACGCTCGAGCTCCTGTTCCGGAGTCGGGAGAAAGGGGCTCTGCCCGGGCTGTCTCCGATGCTGGGGGCTCGCGTCCGGACGAACAGTGAGACCTTGTGCGGTGCTTCGGCGAGGGATGATCGGGTGGACTACTCGGAGGGGGTGGCGATCACGTCCTCGGTGTTCCCCGACGAAGTGACCCATGTCGAGCCGGTCCGGTATCCGCGAGGATCCGACCTGCTCAGCTTCCTGTCGACGCTGCAGACCGACGTGACTCGGGTGGCCTGGCACAGACCGTTCCTCTGGATGTGGAACCGGTTGCGACATCCGCTGGATGCGCTCCGGGTGATGTGGCCGTTCAAGTGGGCGCGGCGGACCGTGATTCTGCTCGTGATGCAGACGCTGGACAACAGCATTCGGGTGTTCCGGAAGCGGCGGTGGTGGTGGCCGTTCCGCCGGAGCCTGGTGTCCACGGCTGAGCAGCGACGGGAGAAGGTACCGGCGACGATTCTCCAGGCACAGCCGTTGGCCCGGGAGCTTGCCGGTCAGATGGGGGGCATCCCGCAGAACGCAATCAACGAAGTCCTGTTGAACACGGCGATCACGGCGCACATTCTGGGAGGGTGCCCAATCGGACCGGACCCGGAGCATGGGGTCGTCGACGAGGGAGGGCGGGCCTACGGGCACCGGGGGCTCTATGTCGTGGATGGTTCCATTATTCCGGCCAACCTCGGGGTCAATCCCAGTCTCACCATTGCCGCCCTGGCGGAGCACGCGATGAGTCAGATCCAGCCCAAGTCCCAGCCGGCGCCGCCGCCTGCGGAAGGGCCTCCGGCCGTCTGACCGCCCTCGGGCCGGGACCCGTTGTGGGGCGACAACGAGCGGGTCGAGTGCCTGGGACCGGGATCCGCTGCGGGGCGACGTCTTGCGGGTTGAAAGCCATTCCGGCTGCGACCATATTGGGTGCGGAAGAGCGCTGTTCCTCTCGAAGAGGAGATAGAAATGGAGCGGATCGGAGCGGAGACGACGGTTGCGGGATTGATCAGAGAGTATCCCGAGATGATGGATTGGCTGGTGGCCTACAACCCCAAGTTCGAGGCGCTGCGCAATCCCGTTCTGCGCAACACCATCGGGCGGGTTGCCACATTGCGGCAGGCGGCCGTCATTGCCGGAGTGGAGGTCGACAGACTCGTTGAGGACATCCGGCTGAAGCTCGGGCAGGCGGAGTCGGATGGCGGGCCCTCCGACCGGGAGGCACTCAAGGCGATCCTCAAGGATCTTCATGGGGGGGCCGCCGTGGAGGAGGTCCAGGCCCGATTCAACCGGCTGGCGACACGGCTGGATGGTGCCCAGATAGCCAGGCTCGAGCAGGAATTGGTCCAGGAGGGCATGCCCATCCAGGAGATTCAGCGGCTCTGCGATGTCCACGCCAGACTCCTCGGGGGAGGCGGGAGCGATCCGCACGCTGCGGTCCACGGCCATCGGGCGAATGCGGTACGGGCGTCGGACACCGGGGATTCCCAGGCGCAGGGGCAGGGTGTGGACGCACCCCAGGCGCCACAGGGTGCCACCCCGGGTGGGCAACCGGGACCCGATGGTCATCACCAGGTCCAGGAGCGCCCCGAGCTGTCGCCAGGGCATCCCGGCCACACGCTGATAGCGGAGAACGAGGTGCTGGAGGCCGATGCGATGCGACTGGAGGAACTGGTCGTTTCCCTCGACGTGTCGGCGGGTGCGAAGGGATTCCTGGAGCTTCGGGCCCAGCTGGAGGAGGGACTGAAGCGGCTCTTGCGGGTCGACATCCACTACACGCGCAAGGAGAACCAGTTCTTCCCGTTCCTCGAGAGGCACGGGATCACCGCCCCACCGCAGGTCATGTGGGCGGTCCACGACGAGATCCGGGCGAAGCTCAAGAAGACCCACGAGGCCCTTGCTGCAGGCGACGCAGGGGCGTTCAGGGCGGAGCTTGCGGGGGCCATCCACTCGATCCGCGAGATGATCTTCAAGGAGGAGCGCATCTTCCTGCCCCTGTGTCTGGCACAGTTCTCCATCGAGGAATGGGGGCATATCCGCCGCGGTGAGGGGGAAATCGGGTACATCCTGGATGCGCCGGTTCCGAATTGGGGTCCAGGGGCGGAAGGCCAGGCAGGGGGCGGTCCTGGAGATGGTGCGGGATCCGGCAGCACTCCCGCCGGAGTCCCTGGCAGCGGTTCTGCCGTCGGGATGGATTTGCTCCAGCTCCGCAATGGCTCGCTGTCGCTGCCACAGCTCACGCTGATGCTGACCCATCTGCCGGTGGACATTACCTTCGTGGACGAGAACGACGAAGTGCGCTTCTACTCGGACACGAAGGAGAGGGTGTTTCCGCGCAGCCCGGGCGTGATCGGTCGCAAGGTCCAGAACTGTCATCCGCCCAAGAGCCTGCACGTGGTCAACGAGATCCTCGGGGCCTTCCGCCGAGGCGAGAAGGACGTGGCCGAGTTCTGGATCGAGCTCGGGGGACGGTTCCTGTACATCCGATACCTTGCGGTTCGAGATCCGCTCGGCAAGTACCGGGGATGCCTGGAGGTCATGCAGGATGCAACGAGGATTCGAGGGCTCCAGGGGCAGAGGCGGCTGCTGCAGTGGGGGGAGGAGCACAATGGCTGATGACATCGGCATCTACGCCCAGGATTTTCCGAGGGCACAGGCGGTCGAGCTGGCCGGGCTGGTCGAGTACGGGACGGGGGCGGTCGTGAGCCGTACGCTGGCGAAGTCGCCGGCCTCGACTCTCACCCTGTTTGCCTTCGATCAGGGACAGGAGCTCAGCGAGCATACGGCGCCGTTCGACGCCCTGGTTCAGGTGCTCGACGGCACTGTCGAGCTGACCATCGGGGGCACACCGGTCCTGGCGACCGGAGGGCAGGCGGTCCTGATGCCCGCACATGTTCCGCACTCCCTGCGGGCGAAGTCCCGGATGAAGATGCTGCTCGTGATGCTGCGGCAGGCACGCCAGGGATAGCGCGGCCTTTCGGAACCCGAGCACGTTCTAAGCCAGAGCCGGAGGCGGCGGGCCGAGAGTCCCCAGGATGTGCGGGCGGTTCCATTCAGAGGCGCCTGCCGCCAACCGAGGCCGTGAATCCCCGGGACATGCGGGCGGTTCGATTCAGAGGCGCCTGCTGCCAACCGAGGCCGTAGATTCCCCGGGACGTGCGGGCGGTTCGATTCAGAGGCGCCTGCTGCCAACCGAGGCCGTAGATTCCCCGGGACGTGCGAACGGTTCAGGGTACCGCCGGGAAGATCCCTGCTGTCTCGACGTGCGAGTCTTCCAGGAGGCGCACGACCACGGCGCTGTCCGTCTCCCGGAACCTGAGGCACAGCCCACAATCGGAGCTCAAGTGCCTTGGCACAGGGATGAGCTTGACCTCGAGGCCGGCTGCCCGGGTGATCTTCTCCGCCCGAAGCGCAGCGCTGGTGGAGTCGAACAGGGCGACGCTGAGGTGCTCGTCAGGCATTGAGACACCTCCGGGCCACAGCGGCCACGGCAGCATCGACCTGGGCCTCGGTCGTGAAGGGACCGGGGCTGAAGCGGACGGTCCCGTGGGGGAAGGTCCCCAGAGTCCTGTGCGCCTGGGGAGCGCATTGGAGACCGGCCCGGACCAGAACCCCGTCATTTTCGTCCAGTCGCAAGGCGATCTCGGACACGGGAAGACCGTGGACCGTGAACGAGACCACGCCCGTCCTCTGCCCGGCCGGGGCGATGCCGTGGAGCGCCACTCCATCGAGGGCAGACAGGCCCTGCACCATGCGGGCGGCGAGCCGCTCCTCGTGGCGCTGGAGGGCTGCCACTCCTTTCTCCAGGACGAAGCGGAGTCCGGCTGCCAGTCCGGCCAATCCGACCGCATTGGGGGTACCCGCCTCGAACCGATCGGGCAGGAAATCGGGATGGGTCGTGTGCTCGGAGCGGCTACCGGTCCCGCCGGTCTTGAGCGGTCGGACCCGGCGGGGGTCGATTCGAGACGAAATCACCAGGCCGCCCGTTCCCTGGGGGCCCATCAGGCTCTTGTGGCCCGTGAAGGCCAGGAAGTCGATTCCATCCCGTTCCATGTCGATGGGGACGCAGCCGGCGGTCTGGGCTGCGTCGAGCAGAATCGGCAGCCCGAGCTCGGAAGCGACGGCAGTAACCTCCCGCAGGGGGAGGATCCGGCCCGACACGTTGGAGGCGTGGTTCAGCACCAGGAGCACCGTGTTCGGGCGCGCGACCTTGCGGATCTCGGCCGGGTCGAGCGAGCCGTCGGAGGCATGCGGGAGAAGGGAGAAGTCTACCCCCCGGCTGCGCAGCTCGACCAGCGGTCGCATGACCGAGTTGTGCTCGAGCCCGCTGGCGATGACGTGATCCCCCGACACCGGGAGGCCCAACAGGACCGTGTTGAGGGCTTCGGTGGCATTCGAGGTGAAGACGACCCGGAGGGGGTCTGTGACGGAGAAGAGCTCAGCGACCGCTTCGCGAGCTTCGAGGACGGCCCGTCCCGCCTCGACGGAGAGGCGGTGTCCGGAGCGGCCCGGGGTGGCCCCGACCTCGTCGAGGAACCGGTGCATTGCGGCCGCGACCTGCGGCGGCTTGGGCCAGCTCGTGGCAGCGTTGTCCAGGTAGATCATGGCTTCAGGAGCCTCAGGACGGAGTCGCCGGAGCGATCCTCGACCTGGACGATCCAGCCTCGCAGGCGGGCAGTCCTTTCGACGTTGTCACGAGCGGTGGCGTTGTCGACCAGGATCTCCAACTCATCGCCGGCGCCGGCAGTCGACATGGCGGCGACGGTTTCCATGACGGGTCCCGGGCAGGAAAGCCCTCTGGCGTCGACGACGATGCTCATGCCTTCCTCCTCATGAAGAACCCGATTCCCACGCAGGCGGCCAGACCGACGATGACGGTGGCCGGTCCCCAGGGGCCCGGGCCGGCGGGGCTGGATGCGACGCCGAAGTTGTGCGCAAAAGCGGCCCCAGACAGCATTCCGAGTGCGAAGATGCCGGCGTCCTGGTCCCCTTCTCCCGCCAGGATGAGCTGGCGTCCGGGGCAGCCTCCGGCCAGGACGAATGCGAGGCCGGCCAGTGTCATTCCGAGGAAGTTCCACAGGTGTGCGGTGTGGGCGATGGGTTGCCCCTGGAAGCCGGGGTTGAAAGCCCCGATCGCCAGGTTGGCTGCAAGTGCGGCGAGCACGAGGGCCGCGGCACCGGAGAGCAGGTGAGAGTCCCGGATCAGGAGGAAATCCCGAATGCCACCGACCGTGCAGAACCGGACGCGCTGGGCCAGGAATCCGACCAGCGCTGCCCCGACAAGGGAGGCCCAGATCGGGGCATGCATCGAGCCCGGCCCCTGCTTGCTGGAGAACGGGACGCCGGTGGCCAGCTGCGGGCCGACCAGGAGCAGCGCCAGCAGCAGGAGCGAAAGGACGGGCCAGAGCAGACCCGAGGCAGCGGGGCCCTTCTGGCTGGGTCCCAGCGTGTAGCCGGCCCGCAGGAACAGCGTTCCCACTCCGATTCCGGCAATGATGCCGCACAGCCCGACCAGGCCGTTCCAGTCCCCCCCCGCGATGCGCAGGAGCATCCGCCACGGGCACCCCAGGAAGACCAGCGCTCCGGCCATGGCGAAGAAGCCGAGGACGAACCGGATGGCCGGTGCCGAGCCCCCCCGGCCCCGAAACTCGCGGAAAAGGAGGGAGCCGGCAAACGCACCGAGCACCAGCCCCAGGATCTCGGGACGCAGGTACTGGACCGGCTCCGCCCGATGGAAGCCCAGGGCTCCCACAATGTCTCGCTCCATGCAGGCCACGCAGACACCCATGTTGGGCGGGTTGCCCAGCTTCTGGAGAAGCACCGCAATCCATCCGATGACCGCACCGGCCAGGATGATGCCCCAGCGGGATGACAGGAAGCGAGTGACCTTCTCCAAAGCGACCTCCAATGCCGTCGGTCGAAATGCTACTCTCGGGGGCGGCGGGCAGACAAACTGGAAGTTCCGATGGAACAATCCGTAAACTATCGGAGGATCCGATGATACCAATCGGAATGGACAAAGAAGCGCAGCTACGCTAGCCTCCAGTGTGGGGTCCGTCTCGGGTGCGGCGGGGACCCCTGCTCCGGCCAGACAGGAGGGTTGCGCCATGGAACTGGATTTCCGGCAGCTCGAGGTGTTCTGCAAGGTGGTCGAGCTGAAGAGCTTTTCGATGGCAGCGGCCGCGGTGCACCTGGCGCAGGCATCGGTGAGCGAGCGGATTGCGAACCTGGAGACGCAGGTGGGCTGCCGGCTGCTCGACCGGCTGGGGAAGACGACGGTGGCGACTGCCGCAGGCAGGACCCTCTACGACCATGCGTTGGAGCTGCTGCGCCGCCGGGATCAGGCGATCCTCGAGATGCAGAACATCGTTGGAGTGAAGCGGGGCACGGTGCGCATCGGATGCAGCAGCGTGCCCGGCGAGGACATCCTGCCCCCCCTCCTGGTACGGTTTCGGCAGGAGGAGCCCGATATCGTGCCTCACGTGACCGTGGCGGATACCGAGCAGGTGCTTCGGCTGGTCGAGGCCGGTGACGTGGAGGTGGGTTTCGTCGGTGCTCCGACTCCCTCCCGCAACATCGAGTCGGTGCGTCTCTGGTCGGACGAGCTGATGGTCGTGGTGCCCGCCGGACATCGATGGGCCGGCCGGAAGTCCGTCACGCCGGCCGAGCTGGCGGGTGAGCCGCTGGTGCGCCGGGAGGGCGGGTCCGGGACCTACCGGCTGCTCGAGGAGCGCTGGAGAAAGGCCGGGGGCAAGGCGGAGCTCAACGTGGCGGCCGTGCTGGGCAGCCTGAACGCTGTGAAGCACGCGGTGCGCAGCGGTCTCGGGGTCACGGTCATGTCGTCCCGGTCGGTGGGGGCAGATGTGAAGGCGGGGCAGCTGGTCACCTTGCGGATCCGGGGCGTGAGGCTGAAGCGGGACATCTTCTTCGTCCGCGATTCAAGGCGTGAGCTGTCGCCGCTGGCTCGTGCGTTTGGAGACTTTGTTCGAGCGGAGGCTTCCTGAGGGCGCAGCTGGTGGGCCGACTCACAACGGGCTGGCCTCGACGGCGTGCTGGCGGTATGCTTCATGGCGCTCGGGGGCTCGGGGTAACGGATCCTCGGGGATGAGCGGCCGGGAGCGCGCCCCGGATTCTCGGGGACGAGCGGACAGGATCGTGATTTGGTGGGTGTAGAAGACGTGAGGAAGAAGAACAGCTCCGGGTACACGGTTGCCGAGGAAATCGCCAACGCGCTCACGCACGGTGTCGGCGTGGGGCTCGCCATCGCCGCCCTGGCCATCCTGGTCACCTTTTCCGGGATGTACGGGGATGTCTGGCGTGTCGTGAGCTTCTCCGTCTATGGGGCCACGCTCATCCTGCTCTACCTGGCGTCAACGCTCTATCACAGCTTCTCGTCTCCCCGCCTCAAACGGATCTTCAAAGGGCTCGACCACGCCGCTATTTTCCTCCTGATCGCGGGTACCTACACTCCGTTCACCCTGGTTACGCTCCGAGGGGGGTGGGGGTGGACGCTGTTCGGCCTCATCTGGGCATTTGCGCTGTCGGGGATCACGTTCGAGACCATCTTCCTCGGGCGCTACATGAAGCTCGTCGTCGGGTTCTACATCGCCATGGGATGGCTGGTAGTCACCGCCATCAAGCCGCTCATCGACGCCCTGCCCACCGAAGGGCTCGTCTGGCTGTCGGCCGGAGGCCTCTCCTACACGGGGGGGGTGGTGTTCTACGCCTGGAAGTCACTTCCCTTCGGGCACGCAGTCTGGCATCTCTTCGTGCTTGGCGGGAGCATCTGCCACTTCTTCGCCATCCTGTTCCACGTGCTTCCGATGGGGTGAGCCGCAACGGCCGGGAGTCTGGACGCTCTCAGTTCATGACTTCGAGGCTGCCGAAGCCCACGTCTCCCTCGATGACGAGTGTTCCGGTCTGGGTTCCTTCGGCAGGCGGTGAATGCAGATCCTTGAGCTCTCCGGCCACCGTGTCGGCCTGGCAGACCACCTTGCACCCCTGCGGTACACGCAGGAGCAGCTTGCCGAACTTCACGTCCACGTGCAGGACCGCGTTACCGGCAGCGAACCGGGCCTGGGTCAGGTCCACCCGGCACTCACCGAACACGCACGAGACCTTGCCACCGGCAAAGCTGGAGGAGTTCACCCTGCGCACGCTCTCGGAAAACGACGTCTTCAGGTCGATCTTGTCGCCCGATACATCGACCGGGCCGCTCCGGCCGCAGCATCCGTCGTTCGACGTCCGCCGGAAGAGCATCGACAACCCGAGGAGGACCAGCAGCGCGGGCCAGATGTAGCCCCACACGTTCCCCGGCAACAGGTCGAGCTTGCCCAGCTGCAGAGCGGCTCCGCACAGCAGCACCACGGACGGGAAGAAGAAGCCGGCACCCCGGCCCAGGAACATCGTCAGGCCCAGCAGGATGAGCAGCGACGGCCACCAGGTGTGCAGGATGCCCGATGCATCCAGGTACCCCAGGCTCTCGAGCAGGAACAGCACCCCAACGCCGATGATCACGAGCGGCAGGAACAGCTGGGACCGGAACGTGTACCGAGCGTTCATTTCAATCCTCCCAAGCAGGAACTGGACGATAGAATCTTGTCAGAAAGGGAGGCCCTTGGCAAGCATCCGGCGGGGAAGGATTCGGCACTTCCGACGACTTTCGCATTGCCCTGCGCGACCCCAGGGGCTATTCTCGTTTGCCAGGGACGGCTGCGTCTCTCTCCGCCGGAGGTCAAATTGCGTTTCCATGTTTTCATGTCGCTCGTCGAGGAAGTCGAGCAGGCGGCCAGCGAGTTCTACGTTCGCTGTGCCCGAGGGGGAGTTCCCATGGCTGGATGGATGTGGTTGTTCCTGTTGGTCGGCGTGTCTGCCCACGCCCAGGACAAGCCCGTCGTGACCTATCAGGCGAGGCTGTCGGCCGCGGACCACCGAAACGCTGCGGGTACCCCGGTTTCCACGGCAGCGGCAGTGCTGCGTCAGGACCGGACGAACTACCATCTCCTGAACAAGCGGGATGCCGAGGACCAGGCCGACACGGTGTTCTCGGACCCGATGAAGCGGGTGGACCTCGAGCGGTTGGCATCGGCGCTCCCGGCCGATGTGAGCGAGGCGATCCTGGCCGGCACCCCTCTGGTCGAGGTTGCCTGGCACGGGACCCGGGTGACCGTCAGGGTCGTGTCGGGACTGCCGGTTCAAGCTCCTTCGGCTGCCGTTCCGGCCGTGACTCCGGTTCCGGCCGCTTCCCCGGTTCCTGCCCCGGCCCCGGTTCAGAACGGGCGCTGCGTGATTGCCGACGGCAAGGTGAACGGCGTGGGCATCGAGAGCCGCACGAGCGCGGTGAAGCCCAACCTCCCGGCCGGGTGGACCGTGCGTCAGGGCCCGGGGGAATGGACCGATGCCCTGATTGCTTCCGACGCCGGCCGGAAGGACCAGGTCGTCTACCAGTACGGCGGGGAGACCGTGGTGCACATCCGGGCCCTGACCGGCGACTGCCGCACCTCCTCCGGGCTGGGACTGGGAAGCACGCTGGCCGACGTCCTGAGGCAAGACCCTTCCATGGAGTGCATGTGCGACGGGCAGATGTTCATGACCCGATGCTATGGCACGGACTGCCCGGCCATTCTGGCCTTCACGATGAAATGTGCCGGCGTGGACCCGTGCGACGGGGTCGACATCCCGGCCGGCGACTGCCGTGCGGGCTGGAAGCAGTCGAAGTGTGACGTCCGGGAAGTCCAGGTCATCGTGCCACCGTAGCAGGAGGGACGCATGGCGCAGGAGAAGATCCCCAGTACCCGGGCGATTCTGGAGCTGCACGCCAGAGCCGTGGAGTTCGAGGCCCGGCTCTATCGCTACGGGGGGACCGGCCAGGTGGCGATGGAGGCCGCCGAGGGCATCGGAGTGCCCCCGGAGGAGGTGTTCAAGACCCTGGTCTTTCAGATTGGCGACGACCCTGTGGTCGCCGTGGTCGATGCGCTGCACACGGTCTCGTTGGGGAAGCTCGGTGCCGCGTTTGGGGGGGGACAGAAAGCCGTTCCGTGCCAGCCTCGGGATGCCGAGCGATTCACCGGGTACAAGGTCGGCGGCATCAGCCCGCTGGGCCAGAAGAGGCCGCTCCCCACCTTCCTGGATGACAGGGCCCTGGGATTCGAGCGAATCTGGATCAACGGCGGCAGCCACGGGCTGATGATCCGCATCGGAGTGGAAGACCTGATGCGATTGACGGATGCCCGCGTGGTGGACCTGGTGCGGGACTAGGGGGACGGCCGGCGGCCGCTGCGCCGGCGATTGACAGCCGATCTCCTCGGTGCTCTACTGAGAGCCGTCGAAACGAGGAGCCCCATGACCAAGACCCCGATTGGCCTTCTCCTGCTGGTGTTCCTGTCTTCGTGCAGTGCGGCGAAGCAGGCACAAGACGTGGACGTCGTAGCCGGCGACGGAACGGTCCAGCTCAAGCCCCCCGACATCCATGAGGAAGTTACGGAGGTGCGCAGGGCGGATCTGCCGGGCGAGGTCGAGTTGGTCGCGGCTCCCGACGCAACTCCACCCGAGGTCGAGCCGCCTGACGTGCCCGCGATTCCGGATGTGCCCGACGTACCGGCGGCAACGGAAGTCGAGGACGTGCCCAAGCCCCCCGACATTCCGCCTCCGAACCTGGACCTGACGCCTCTCTGCAGCCCGGGCGGGGACGGGAAGTACAACGTCTACGACCTCCAGTCGCCGGACTGCGGGGACCATCCGAATCCCGAGCCGCAGGGGCCCCCGGGGCTTGCGGTCGAGCTTGCCGACGTCGTGGTCACCGGAGTGTTCCCCAAGGTCTTCTTCGTGCAGGAGAAGAAAGGGGGGCCGTGGAGCGGAATCGCCATCTACAGCGGGACGAAGTCGACGGCCGGGCTCAAGGCGGGAAACGTGATCACGGTGACCGGAGCGTTCCAGGAGTTCTACGGAGTCTCCGAGGTGTACATGGACCAGTACACGGTCACGGGAAGCGCCATGATCCCGCCGCCCGTCGAAATCGCGTGGCCCGACTGGCTGGCGACGGGGGGAGGGCTGGCCGAGCCGTTCGAAGGGGTGCTCGTGCGGGTGGACCAGGTCGTGGTCGTGGATACCAAGCCGGACTGTCCCCACGAGTTCGGCGAGTTCATGGTGAGCGGGAAGCTGCGGGTGGACGACCTGGGGCCGTGGAGCTACGAGCCCAGCCTGGGGGACGAGCTCGGGTACGTCACGGGCATCGTCCACTACACGTTTGGGAACAGCAAGCTCGAGCCGCGCGACAACTACGACATCCTGGTCCAGCACGTCAGCAACGGCGGGGCCACCAAGTGCATCAACACGAGCTGCGTGGAGGATCTGGCTGCGGCCGAGACCGGTGCGCTGGTCGTCACCGAGATCATGTACAACCCCTTCGGTGCGGACGACCAGATGGAGTGGTTCGAAGTGTACAACCCGGGGAATTCACCCGTGGACATGGCCAACTGGACGCTGCACGACTGTGCGATGCTCGAGGTCGTCCTGACTGCGGACTTCGCCCCCATCGTGCCGGCCAAGGGGTTCGCCATCCTGGGACCCGAGGACGATACGACGCTCAATGGCGGCGTGACGGTCGATGCCGTCTATCCCAAGGCCCAGTTCTACCTCCCCAACAGCGAGGGCTCCATTCTGCTGTACGATGCGCAGAAGAAGCTTGTCGACCAGGTGCGGTATGCGTCGTTCGGCGGCTGGCCGGAGGCGGCCGGTGCGTCCATCGAGCTTGCCGATCCCAAGTCGGACAACACGATGCCTTCGAGCTGGAACGTGGCGACCGAGAAGTTCGGTCCGACCGACAACCTCGGCTCTCCGGGGAAACTGTAGCGGTCGATTGAGCCGGCCCGTCCTGGCCGCCCTTCAGCACTGGAGATTCCTGCAGCGTCGAGCGACGGTTCCCGGAGGATTCAGCGTGCAAGCCTTGCGTCGAGCGTGGCCATGGAACGGTCGTGGACTCGGTTCAGGAGAAGCAAGGCCAGCGGCAGCCTGGCTTCGGCCAGGACCAGGGAGCGAGTTGCGACAGTACCCATGGAGCCTCCTCGACACGGGATGCGCTCCCGACGATAGCCGGGACCCCGGGGGGCGTCAATTCCACGAGTCGTTTGCGGGTACCCCCGACAGGAATCGAACCTGCGACCTAGGGATTAGGAATCCGACGGCCCAGAATCGGCCATCCTCAGCAGGGCCAGTATCTATGCGGCTCAGAGCGCTTCCAGAGAACCGCCCCCTGCCGCTCCTGTCCACCTCCTGTCCACAGAAGCAGACTCTGGGGGGAGGGCACGGGGCTCCAGCCAGTTCATCCGACTTCTTGTCGTCTCGGGCGGTTCTATGGGCGGTTCTATGGGCGGAGTTTGCGCATTGCCGCCCATAGGAAGTCAATGTTATCCGCAGGTTCCGAGTGGGACTTGGCTGTCATTTTGCGCCATCGTCGTGATTTCCGCCCATAGCCGGAGTGAGAGGAACCCCCGGGAACCATCGAGTCCAACGCTTCACGCCTTCGGAGCGGACGAGCCCCTCGTCACGCAGCTCAAGGACCATGCGTTTGACCTGGTCTCGGGACTTGGCCGGCAGGACTTGCAGCAACTCGTCCATCTTGACCCCTTCCCTGTCCGCCGACCTGATGTGGGCGAGCAGCAACTGCTTGTTCGTCTCGTGGTCGAGCCCCCGTCTGCGAGTGTACTCCCCAGGCCTCTTGAGGAACCGGTAGAACTTCTTGGACAGAATCAGCTTCTTGGCGCCCACTCGTTCGATCACGCCGTGGTCCAGGAGGTGCCCCACCTCCTTGGAGAGATCCTGTGGGACGCCGGCCGCCTCGTGGACGAGGGACAGGACCATGAGATCCCGGATACCGAACGAAGCACCCCGCTTCCGGGATACCTGCTCGAGGAACCGGACGAACTGGGGGTCGCCTACGTTGCCGTGCAGGGTGAGGAAGACCCAGTAGGCATCGGTGTTGGTGAAGTCGGGGCGGGGCTTGCCCTGCTCGATGGAGCGCCGGAACATCAGATCGGCCCCCTGGCCGGCCCGTTCCACAAAGCCGCACCGGGCAAGGGAGTCTGCCAGCAAGGAGTTGCGGGCCTGCTGGCGGAAGAGCATGTTGTCGACCGTGATCCCATCTGGGAATCCTCCCGGGCTCTCGATCACGAGGTGCCTGGGGAATTGGCGCACGAACACGATGCCTCCGGAGCGGTAGTCCCGGTGGCTGACCGCGTTCAGGATGGCCTCCCGGCAGACCCGCTCGTCGAACGTCGGGATGTCGTGGATCAGGAACCCTTCCTGGTAGTGTTGAAGGTCGTTGCGGAGGTTGATGAGGTTCCACAAGTCGTCGAAGAAGCCGAGGAACCCCTGCCGGAACTCCACCCGCTGGTTTGCCGGACCGGGCAGCTCGTCGGAACGGTACTCGAAGACCACTTCGGCCTGGGGCAGGTTGCCGGAAAGCGCCTTCTTCATCCCCATCAGGACCAGGGCTGCGACAGTGACACCGCCGTTCGCAAGCAGGCCGGCATCCTCCAGCAACTGGGAGGGAGGGAGCTCCGCCAATGCCTCGTTGCCGGACTTCTCCAGCCACAGTGAGCGAAACCTTGCGATTGCCCCCGGATCGAGGTCGTCGATGGAGGCTTTCGGGCAGACCACGGCGGAGTAATCCGGGATGGCCTCGTCGAAGATCCGCTTGAGCTTGTCCGGCGTCATGCCGGTCAGGCTCCCGCCAGCCCGCATCCAGTAGGTGCCCCCGACCTCCAGTGGAGTGCCAACGGGACGGGGCGGCACTTCGAAGACAACCACTCGGCCATCAGGGTGTTGCACCTCCTCGGCCTCCACCCTCAGGTTGACCCGCTGCAGGACTCCGTGCACGGTATCCTGCAGGCCCCTGAATGCCTGTGACCCGACTACCCGGCGAGGAAGCTTCGGACTGATCCCCAGGACGAGGAATCCTCCCTTCTCGTTGGCCAGAGCCACAACGTACCGGACGAGCTCTTCGAACGAGAAGGAGCTCTTCGCCTCCTTGAACTCGATGCGCTCACCTTCACGGGCCGTGAGCCACTGGTTGACCTGTTCCACCGAAATCACGCCGGCCTCCGATCTCCAGTACGCTGGAAGGTGGCATCGGCAACGATAGCGCGGGGACGGGGGGGAGGCAAAGCAAATTCCCGGCGTGAGCGGTCACTGGAAGAAGTACGGGTTGTGGTAGTCCGGGGTGATCTTGTATTGGCCTGCCTCCTTCGTGTGCAATTGCACCTTTCCCGCTGGCCATTCCAGGCCGCAGACGTCCCACATGTCGCTGTCCACGAGCATGACGTCGGCGACCTCGAACACGAGCTGGGCGTAGATGTACACGCGCACCGTGGCATACGCGGGTCCGTACCCGTGGTCGTTCCAATAATGCACGCCGATGCGGTAGGTGACGTCCTCGGGGATGTCGAGGTTCAGGTTCTCGGGGCCTGCACCGTCCGTGTCGTCCCGGTCGAGGCCGGGGTCGTCGGTGGTCGTGGGGTCGTAGCTTCCCCAGTTGGGGTGCGTGTTGAACCAGAAGCAGTCGAACGGGATGTCGTACCAGCCATCGGGCTTGCCATCACCGTCCAGATCGGGCCCCGCAGCCCACGGATGCACGAAGTGCAGGTCGAGGTCGCTGCCCGCCTCCGGACCGGTGTCGGTCTCGTCCAGGTCTTCCGGCGTGTGCCACAGGAGCTCGATGTGGATTGCCTCGTCCGGGATGACCACCACCTCGTAGGTGGCCGGGAACGGGGAAGGCCAGGTCCCGTTCCAGACGGTCAGGGAGAACGTGTAGACGCCGGCCACATTCGCCTCGAAGGTCGGGTTCGGGACGCCGGCGGACGGGATGAACACCGACATGCTCCCCTGCGGCTGCTCCACGCTCCACTCCCATTTCTCGACTTCCCCGCTCCCGACGTAGCTCTCGTCACCGTGCAGGTGAAGCACCGTCTGCGGGACGACTTCCTCCCCCTCCTCGCACGTGATGACCGCTGTCGGGTCCATGCTGCACCATTCTGGAGCGGCCCCCACGACCGGGATCTCGACTGGGCCCCCCGCCGCGTTGCTGTGGATGACGAGCACCGCTTCCTCCATGACGAACGACCCGTCCTCGGCAAGGGCATCGTCTCCAGGCCCGAGTCCCCCGGGGACGGCATCCATCGGAAGGCCCTCGACGTCATCTTCCCCGGGCAACGGTTCCAGCTCCGACCGCGGACACCCCCACGCAAACGTGGCTGCCAGAGCCAGGACCAGGACTTCCGGGAATGGGCGTTTCATGACGGTCTCCTCCCTCCTTCCATGCTGCACGTAGGCAAGAACACGGGATGAGCGGGAAGGTGATCAGGAAAAGGGGAAAGTTCCCGCTCCCTATCGGTCGAACTTCTTCCTCGTCTTCTCGAAATCGAACCGGTCCGGATGCCAGTCCCCAAGCCACTCCCGGCGGCTGCCGAGGTCCGGGTCTTCAGCCAGTTCCGCTTCGGAATAGGCACCGGAGGCCACCTCCACGGACTCGATGTACCCGGGGAAACCTCCTGAGTCCTCCTGCGGGAAGGCCCTCTCTCCCCCAAGGAGGCGTCGCCGAAACTTCAGTGACTCCTCGACGAGGCCGTGCATGACCACGTCCATCTGCCAGTCGTCTCCGAAGTCGTAGACGTAGCTCATCTCGATCGGGCTCCGGCGTTTGATGACATCGGCAATCGCAACCCGCCCGGCATCCGGATCCTCACTCTCGTCGTCCCACTTGTGCGGCGGACCGGCCACGACTTCTTCGTACGGATCCGGCCTAAGCGAGAAAGAGAACAGGTGGTAGTTCCACCAGCCTCCGGCATCCTGGATGGCGTTGTGCAGGTCAAGAAAGGTGGACTTGTACTTGAGGAGGAACCTCCTCCACACGCGTGGCTCCGCTTCGCGTAGCGACACCTCGAAGTCCCAGTAGAGGTTCCAGGGCTCTACGATGTTGGCCCGGCCGATTGCTGGAGTCGATTCCTTTGTCCTCTCCGGGGCGGAAAGACGTTCGGCCAGTTGCGGCACCCCCAGCACGGCCACCTCCCGGATACCAACGATCTCCGACTCGCGGACGAAGTCCCTCTTCGATACCTTTCCCCCTGCGGAGTAAACCAGGAGGAGCCGGCCCCATTGCCGGGAGGAACCCCGAAGTTCCTCCCAGCGGGCTTCGGTCTCCCCATCCCAGGCAATGGTCGGAATCAACCCATGCACACCCAGAGTGTCGAACGGCAGCAGGTGGCAAGTCCCGCTGGACGGCTCCGGCAACAACCCGATGGAATCCACTCCGAAGAACCTCTTCATGACGGTCTGTGCGCCGGCCTTGCCGGTCTTGAGCACAATGGCCGGCACCTTGGCGGGCAGGCTCTCTACCGGCCCCGTCAGCGCCGTCTCCTGCGCGCCCATGTGGCACATGGCCAGGACCAGCATGTCCCGCGGAATCAGAGCCAGGTGTATCGCTGCCGGTTCTGCGAACATGTCCGGAACTTTGGTCATGAAGCCGGGAAGCGCTCCCGGCTGCACCGGCACGGTCGTCAGTTTCCTCGACGGCCCCAATAGCGGCAAGTCACGACCCCGCAGCGCCCTTCGCAATACTCGTGCCTCGTAGTCGCCCATGTCCTTCCCCTCTATCCCGTTCGTTCGGCGGACCGTGGTCAGGAAGTCCCCTGTCCACGAGGTACTGTATGTGCCGGAACCATGGGATGTGTCAAGCCGGATGGCCGGACCGTTCTGCAGCAGGCGCAGGCCGTCGAATGCCCCCCCTCAATCCCCGGTCCCGATTCCGCTATAAGATCCTTGGACCAGCACTCCTGCCGGTTCGATTCACAACCCACATTGAGAGGTGCAGCATGAAGGTCAAGGTGCTTCGCTTGGGTCACTCCGCCACCGTCGTCGACGTTCCCGCCGGCTCCAGCGTCCAGGAAGCCCTGGAGTCCAACCAGATCCCCCGGGAGGGGTACTCCGTCTCCATCAACGGCCTCGGGGCCAGCCCCCAGGCGGCGCTCGGTGAGGGGGACGTGGTCACCCTCGTCCCCAAGGTCGAGGGGGGCCGCTCGTAGTCCTCCCCGCACTCCTGCAGCAGGTTCCGCAAGAACAGTGATGTTCAACAAACCCGGAGGGGAGAGGCGTGCCCCTACACGTCCTCCCCTCCGGCACCGTGGAGGTGCGTCCCATGATCGACCCCTCGTTTCACCCCGGCCTGGCCGCACTCCTGGAGTTCGAGGAGCAACGGCTCGGGATCCCCCTCGAGGCCAGCTCCCGTAGCCTTGGGACCTTGCCTCCCGGCCTCACCTTCCGTCCCGTCGTAGAGATCAACGTGCACACGGGGACCGTTCCAGCGGAATTCCCGGTGCTCCTGTCGGACGAGCTGCTCGAGCTCAAGCTTCCGGTGTGGGTGAGCTGCGACGACTCCCGGGTCGGCTTCCTGGATCGCCTGGGAAGGGAATGCCCGCTGGCCGGCGTTACCGGAAACCGGATCAACGTCTACTTCGACCTGGACCAGCTCTTCCGCTTCCCGGAAAACATCCGCAGGAAGCCCACGAACGGCATACGCCCGACCGGGCATGCCGGAAACCGGGTGGCCGACCTGGTGCTGTCCCAGGCCATCCCCCTCGTCCTGAAGAACATCCGCCGTCACAACTGGGAGGACGAACGCAAAGAATACTCCCGGCGCAAGCTTGCCTCCCGGGAGAAGATGGTGACCGAGTGGAGGCGGTCGGTCACGCAGAACGACTCCTCCATCGAGGACAAGACCTGGGAGATCCGCCGCCTGGTCGAGAAGAACAAGGAACTGCGGGAACGGATCCGGACGCACGACCTGCTCCACCGGAAGCGGCTGGAACGCCGGGCCTTCGAGGAGCACGCCGGCCTCATGAAGCTGGTGGGCCGGGGCATCCGGTCGTTCGAGGTGGAGGACGGGATGCTCAAGGTGGTCACCAACCCGATCGAGCTCGACTACGAGGGGTATCTCTACGAGTTCGGGACGTTCGAGGTGGACCTGCCGCTCGGGGAAGGGAGGGTGGTCATCCGGGGCCTCGACGGTACGAAGGTGGATGGGTACCCGCACCCTCACGTGAGCACGGACGGCACCCCCTGCTTCGGGAACATCTCCTCGACCGTAGCCCAGCTCCTGGGGGATGGCGACCACCTCCAGGCGGTCACGCTGATCCTGGAGTTTCTCCGCAGTTACTCCTCGGAGAATCCCTACCGCCGCATCGAGCAGTGGAATCCCGACTGGGAGGACGAGGACAGCCGCCACGATTCCTGCTACGACGATGCCTCCCTGTCCGACTGCGCCACCTGCGACGACTGGGACTGCCTCCACCGGGACGGGGCCGAGAGCCGCTGCTACGAGTACACCACCGTCCAGGACTGCATCGCCTGCGCCGCCTGCGACCGACACGAGGATGCCGAGCAGGCCTGCCGGGACGACCACTCCGCCCCGGAGTGCGTCGCCTGCACCGTCGACTGCACCTACGCCGGCGACCACGACTCCTGCCGTGAGGGACACGGCGGCGAGGAGTGCACCGGCTGCGAGAATTCGAGCTGTCCCCATTTCCAAGAGGAGGAAGAAGATGAAGCTGAGCGCTGAGCAGATCCGGCTCTACCTGCTCCCCGAGGTGGAGGAGAGGATCCGGCACTACACCCGCCTGGCCCATGGAGAGGTCTCCGGGCTCGGGACGGTGGAGGAGTTCGACGGGGGATTCCTGGTCACGGACCTGTTCCTGCCCAAGCAGGCCTGCACGCCGGCCGGGACCGAGCTCGACCAGGAGGCCGTGGCGACGCTGCTGATGGAGCTGGACAACTCCGGGAAGGACCCCGGGGGGCTGCGGTTCTGGTGGCACAGCCACGCGGACATGAACACCTTCTGGTCCAAGACCGACGAGCAGTGCATCGAGAACCTGGCCAACGGGGACTACGTGCTCTCCCTGGTCACGAACAAGCGGGGATCCCTGCTCGCACGCCTGGACATCTTCCGGCCGGCGAGGGTCACCCTGGACGACATCCCGGTCGCGGTCCGGACCCGGGACCAGGGCCTGCTCGAAACCTGCCGCCGGGAGATCCAGGAGCGGGTGAACGACTCGCCGATCCCGTTCTGGGCCCCGGGAAGCCACCCGATGGCACCGGCCCGCCGGGATTTCTTCTTGACGGAAGGCTCCGACGACCTGGGTCCCGCACCGGACATGGACGAGCTCGACGAGCAGTACATGGCCGGCGAACTCGGGTGGGAGGAGTACATGGACCGGGTCGAGCGTGGAGGCCGCCATGGGTAGGTTCATCCGGCAGCAGGGCATTCTTCCACACGACAAGCTCTCCGCGCTCAAGGTCACCGTCATCGGCTGCGGGGCCGTCGGCTCCTTCACCTGCCTGACACTCGCCAAGATGGGCATCACGGACATCGAGGTGTACGACGGGGACAAGGTGGAGGAGCACAACCTGCCGAACCAGTGGTACCGGCCCGACCACGTCGGCATGAACAAGACCGATGCCCTGTGGGACATCCTGGTGGACTTCACCGGGGTGGAGCTCAAGGCCCACGACCGGCACTACGACCGGGATGCGCTGCGGGGCCTCGTCATCTCCTGCGTGGATTCCATGGACACCCGCATGGCGATCTGGCGGGAGGTGAAGAAGCTCAAGCCGGACCTCTACCTCGATGCCCGCATGGGCGCCGAGGTCGGCAAGGTGCTTCCCGTCACCCCCTCGGACCCGGCATCCTGCCGGCACTACGAGGAGGACCTGTACCCCTCGACCGAGGCCCTCCCCGCCCCCTGCACCGCCAAGGCCACGATCTACTGCGCCGCCGGGTTGGCCGCGTACGTAGGGGCGATGGTGGGGGCGTACGTGAACGGCCGCAAGGTCGAGGGCGTCGTGGTGGACTGGAGACTGATGACCGTCATGCGGGGGTGAGGGGGAAAGAGGAACGTTGCCCGGGAGGGGGCGTTTCTCTTTACTTGGGGGAAGATGCCGCGGTACATCATGCGGTCAAGACTGCAGAACCGGCGGAGCCTCTCAGTCGCACATGGGGATCCCCTGACAGAGCCAGCCCTTCCCTTTCTCGAAGTTGCACCCCCAGTTCTCCCCCATGCATTCCCACTTGCTGAAGCACTCGACCGCGGCGGGATCATGGCAGTGGTAGCCGACCATCTGCCATCCGCAGATGTCCCAGGACGGACTGCACAGCTTCCCTTCACCGCAGTCGGCATCCGTCCAGCAGTCCGAGGGCAGGCACTTGTGCAGGCAGGGTTTGCCGGTCGGGCCCTCGCAGTAGGTTGCCAACACGTTCTCCGTCTTGCCGCATTTGCATACGGCTTTGTTCGGACAGTCGGTGTCTTCGGAGCACTCGGGGACGTGACACGTGCAGAGGGTCTCCCCCATGCCCTGCCACTCGTCCAGGCAGCGCGCTCCGTCGCCCTTGCACTCTGCGTCGGCCATGCATTCGCTCTGCGGGTCACCGCCCTCAGGGTAGGACGGGATGCATGTCGGATTCGGCCGCGGTTCCAGCGTAAACTCGCAGGCCTCGGCGACCTCCCTGTGCATGGGCTCCGGCCTGGTCAAGGTCCCCCCGGGCACATCCGAACCTTCCAGCGGGAGGCAGTTGTGGAAGGGCCGCTCGCATTCGAACCACAGCTTGCCGAAGTGATCTACGCACGTGCACACGTTGTCCGGCTTCTGACCGGCCTCACACGCTTCGGCCGGCCAAGTGCAGACCGTCCCGGCGGGGAGGTCGCACTTCCAGGACTGGGGCTTCTTGAGCCACGGGTGGATCTTGGGGCACGCTGGCTCGCACGGGTCTGCCTCTGAAGTCACCCAGCCGTCCGGCACGCAGCCATCGACAAAGACATACCATTTCTCCGGTGCGTCGGCCGGGTGTGCCCAGGTCACTGCCCCAGTGCAGAGAATTGCTACGACTTCTCCATCATCGAGCTTCTCGCTTGTCCAGCAGCCGGCGTACTCGCTCTCGCCCCAGATGCAGCCGTCCAGCAGGGGCGCCCCTGAAACCGGGAAGCAATGGTCGGCCGCCTCGCAATCGGCCTGGGCCAGCCCCTGGCAGCCGGATCCGCAAGCCTCGTCCCAGTCTCCGGCAACCCAGCCTTCGGGAATGCACATGTCGTTGAAAAGGTGCCAGTCGTCCGGCGAGTCCGCGGGGTGCGCCCAGGTGGCCGCCTGCGAACATGTGAGCAACTCGTGGCAGCCGAAGTACCCGTGCGGCATCGGGACCTCTGGGTAGGGGCAGGCCGATTCCGGCAGCCTCGCCAGATACGGCTCGCATCGGTCCGATGCCTCACACCCCGCCTGGGAGAGACCGGTGCATGCGCCCTGCCGGGTCTCCTGTGTTCCAGAGTCTCCCACATCGGCAGCGCTGCCTCCACTCGATGAACCGCATGCGGAGACTGCCAGCGCCAGCAGCAGCGCCGGCATCGGACTTCTATTGGCGTTCATCATCGTTTCCTCCTTCTTTCGAAAGGCGGCGCCTGCCTTCGCAAACTTGATCACGGGCTCGGCCAGATGGCCACTCGGGCGTCTGCGACGAACCAGTCCGGGCACCGGGCCTCTTCACTCGTGCCGGCCTCGACACCCCCATTGAGCACCTGGTACCCTGCAATGCTCAGCGGATCAGTCCGGTAGCCAGCGGTGCCCGATTCCTCACCAACCGAGACATCGAGCAGGTACCAGGCCCAGTTGCCGCAATCATCACCGTCCTGGCAGACGGCCTTCCCCTTCTTCAACGAGATGCCGTCCGGACCATCGAGCGACTCGGGCGCTCCGGCGACTCCCACCCACACGACCAGGTCGTCGCCCCTCCGCACTTCGAGCTTTCCCAAGTCGGGAGCGAAGACCTCGAAGACGAAGTCGTAGGTCACCGAGACCTGGTCCCCGACGGACACCCAGGCCTGATCGAACGGAGCAATGAATGCGGTGGTCCAGATCGTGCCGTCGGCCTCCTCGAAACGGGCCCACCGGGTGTCGAGGGACATGAGCTGCTCATCGAGGCATCCGCCAATGTGCAGGCATTTGTGGAAGCAGTTGTCCGGCGGCATCCCGTCTCCCACTTCGATCACGATCCCCTCGGCCGAGTAGTCAAATGGCCCGGACTGGTCGTCAGGCTCATCGCCGGCGCGGACCATGCAGGCTGCTATGGGTACGAACTCAGCAACCTCCTCGCATGGCGGCCCGGACGCAGCGTCGTCGATGATACGGAGAGACGTGCAAGTATGGCCAGGAGTGCTGCTGCGGCGACTGCTACACGTCGACCGAGGTGACCTGCGACTTCGGGTATACATCGGTCATTCCCACCGATGCCTGCATGGGCGGCGGTCCCTGCGAATCTGACGAGGTCATCGAGGATACCGTCGGGGGTGGCGACGGGTAGCCGGAGGGCCGGCGACGCTGAGGCCCCCCCCCGCCGCCTCCCAAACCCGCTCAGTGGTAGAGCTTGTTGCCGTTCTTGTCGAATCGCTGCGCAAAGATGCCGAACCCATTGCCATCCTGGTTCGGGCTCACCCACACCACGATGGCAGTGCCGTCCGCAAACAGGGCCACATCCGGGTTGGACTGGTAGCTGTCCGCAAAGACGTTCGCCTGCAGCAGGCCTCCGACTTTCGCACCGGCGGCGTCCACCATCTGCACCCACACGTCCCCCATGACGGAACCGGTCTTGGCCGAAGACCAGGCGACCACGAAGGATCCGTCCGCCCGCATCGCGGGTCTGACGAAGCCGCACCCGGTGATGTCGTTTGAAGGGCTGACCTGGAAGGCATCACCGGCAGGGCCCGAGTCCTTTGCAAAGAGCTGAGCAAAGACGGTCTTGGGGTGCAGGGACGCGTCCAGATACGGCCAGGTCAGGACGAACTTGCCGCCAGGCATCGATGCAGCGCCCGCAAGACTGGCCTGGTCCGCCAGCTTCGTCTGAGCTCCCAGCGGGAATCCGGACGAGTTGAACTGCTGCCAGTAGAGAAACAACTGGGAGCTTCCGACCTTCCAGGCCACCACATACCCGCCGTCCTGGAAAGTGGCCACGACCGGAAGGTCCGGGGAGGCCCCCGTTATCGACGACTCTGCACCGACCTTCGAGCCATCCGCTGCAAATCGCCGGATACGGATCGTCGTGGACTGGTCGATGTCGGGCCACGTGGAATTCCGAGTCCAGACCACAACGAAGCCGCCCTTGTCGAATCCGGCGACATCCAACCCCTCCGAGCTCCATTTGCCGTCCGCTTCGTTCACCTTGAATTCCGTTCCAGCCTCGGTTCCATCCGGGTTGACCAACTGTGCCCAGATGGATGAACCGACGCTGGCCGTGGGGTAGCTCTCCCAAACCACGACGAAACGACCATCGCTGAGCGCTGCCACCCGGGGGTACGATTGCGCCTTCTCGAGGCTGTCGTGGGGGATGAACTCGGCACCGGTAGGGGTCCCGTCGTCGGCGTAGACCCTTCCGAACACGTCGTACGTCCCCATCATGTTGCTCTGCCAGACAACCATGTACCCGCCCTGTGGGCTGGCAGCGACTGACGCCCTCTCCTGGTTGCCGGTCGGCAGCGAGTTCACCTGGAACTCCGAGAGCGCGCCGCCGGTGCATCCGTCCCAGTCCACGGCGTTGCCGTCGCTGCACCCCGTGCACAGGCCGGCGTTGCACGAGATTCCCGGGAGGCATGTGCCGCAACCCCCGCCACAACCGTCATCCCCGCATTCCTTGCCGGCGCAGTTGAAGATGCAGCAGACTCCCCCGTGGCAGGCGAGCCCACCCCCGCCGCACGGGGTCTGGTCGTCCAGGTTGCTCCAATCCGTCTGGCTCTTGGCGGGATTGCACTTGCGGCAGACGCTTTCGGGATCCTCAGTCCCGGACGGCACGCAGGACCCCTTGATGACGCACTGGAACTGGTCGATCGCGAACTCGCACTGGCCCACAGAGCAGGAGTCCGTCGTGCAAAGCAACCCATCGTTGCACGAACCGCAGCTTCCCCCGCACCCGTCGTCGCCGCACTGCTTGCCATCGCATTTCGGCTGGCACGCCGTGCACTGACCGTCACTGCAGAACTTCCCGCTTTTGGAGCAATCGGTTCCCCCGGGGGTCGAGCCCAGGCCGAGAGCGTCGCACACAGTAGCCACCTCTCCCGAGCACATCGGGCTGTTCGGCGTGCATTGCCATGGCTGGCACTGGCCGTCCTTGCAGGAGTGCTTTGCCGCACAGTCCTCGCTCGTGAAGGACAGGCCGTCTGCAGAGCAGTGCCCGAGAGTGTCGCCGTCCACGCAGAAGTCGGTCGACGGTGGGCAGGCCAGGTCCAGGCACTGGCCGTTCACGCACACCTTGCCCTGCAGCTTGCAGTCGACCTGGGACGCATACCCGCTCCCGACGGCGTTGCAGGTCTTGGCCACCGTCCCGGCGCACTCGGTCTTGCCCGGCAAACAGACTTGCGCAGCGCACTCGCCCTTGCTGTCGTCGCAGTACTGCCCGGCGTCGCACGGCAGTGTCGAGAAGTCCATTCCGTCTGCCAGGCAAGTGGCCGCAGTGGCTGGGTCCGCACAGAACTTCGCACTGGGAACACAGACCGTGTCGATGCAGGCTCCGTCGAAGCAGTGCTCTTCCTTCGCAGCGCAGTCATCTTCCGACACGACCGACTTGCCGTCCCCCGCACACTCGTTCAAGACGTCCCCTTCGCAGAACTTCTCCGAAGGGGTGCACAGGTAGGCCTTGCACTCGCCGTCCTCGCAGTATTGCTGCTCGGGGCACGTGATGCTCACCTCCCACCCGCTCCCGTCGGCCGAACAGGCGAGCACATCGGCCCCATCGCACTTGGATTCTCCGGCCGGGCACGCAGTCTCGATGCAGTACCCGTCCTTGCAGTATTCGCCTTGCGCACAGTGCTCCGCCTTCAGGCACTGGACGCATTGGCCGGCCTCCTTGTCGCACACCAGGTCGAACTCCTTGCACTGCTTGTCCGAGTTGCAGACGTGCTCTTCGTGGCAGGCGTGGTCCGCTGCGCACTTCGTCCCTTCCGGGCAGTCCTCGTCGCCCACGCACGCCACGCACTGCCCCAGGTCGTCAGCACAGATGAGGTCTCCCGGACAGTCCTTGGTGGACTCACAGGCAAACGGCTCGCATTGCCCCTCCGCACTGCACTGCTCGGTCAGCGGGGCGCAAGCGCCGCACTCCCCGCCGCAGCCGTCGTCACCGCACTCCTTGCCCTCGCACATCGGCGTGCAGGCATCACCGGAGACATCCCCGCCGCTTGTCTTGTCCGACGGAACGCCGTCCGGCGGAGCGATCTTTCCGCCGGTCCCGTTGCCCGAGCAGGCCAGCATCACGGCCGCCAGGGCCAAGAAAACCGTTCTGGTCATGTTTCTGCCTCCACCATGGATTCTCCGCACTCTTCCGCTGCCTGGACCATTCATTGCTACTGGACCATCCAGGTCGCAGTCAGCCCCTCCACCGTGAACGTGCAGCCGCCGGACTGGTAGGGCAGCACGAGCTTGACCTCGATGGCCTCGAGGCCGGCTGCCAACCCGGCCAGCGGGAATTCGGCAGTCCCGATCGGGACATCCGCGGCGATGGACGTCCATGGCAGCGGGGCCCCGTCTGCGGCCGGCCGCGCCAGCACGCTCATGGGGTCGCACGCGCCATTCGACTTGGCCTCGACTTTCACCTCGAGCCAGGTCGCTGCGGCCCCCCCCGTGGTCGCAAACTTGTGGATGAAATAGGGGTTCAGATCCGGTGCCGTGAAGTTGTGCAGCACGTACCCGGTCATGTCGGAGTAGGTGTAGGGACCGGTGCCCACGGCAAGTTCCGCCGTCACGGTCAGCGTACCGAGATCGAGACGAGTGGTCGTGCCGGCCGAGTAGTTGACCGCCCACAAGGCACCGGAAGCGTCGAGGGCCACCCCGACCGTGGTCTTGTTGGTCCCCCCGATGTCGATGATCGAGACTTCGAGGTTCTCGGTATTCACGCGGGCGACGTGATGCTCACCTCCGCAACCCAGGCCGGAATACATCCAGCCGTCAATCGTGCCTGCCATTCCCCGTGGGCAGTTTGAACCGATGTTCTTGGTGATCCACGTCCACTGGCCCGTGACCGGGTCGTACCGGGAGATGCCGTGGTTGGAGTAATGCCCCATCCACACGCGGCCGGCCGAATCCACCGTCACCCCGTAAACGTTTCCGGACGGAGGGGAGATCTGGGTGACCTGCGACGTATCCGGGTTCACTCGGATCAGCTTGTCGCAACCGCGCCCGGATATCCACACGATACCGTCGGGGCCGATCACGAGCCCATACGGGTTGCAACTCAGGCCGATGGTCTTCAGTACGGCACCATCCGTTCCGTTCAGCTTCTTGAGGGTCTGTGCGTTCCAGTCTCCCACCCAGGCGTTGTTGTCGCGATCCACTCCCACGGCCCGTGCACAGGAGCCCCCCGGGTACGTGATGTAGGCCACGCACTCGTCCATCCCTTGTGGCAGAACAGTCTTCCCGGTCGACGTCTCGATCACGCCGTTGCCGTTCTTGTCCTTGCAGTCGGTGGAGTCCGCCAGGATCTTGGCAACCCCGCCGTCCGCCCGACAGCCCACGTACACGTTGCCTTGCAGGTCGACCGCGGTGCGTGACGGGTCGTTGCACACCTTGTACCGGCCCTTCTCCATGACCTCGCCAGTGTCGATCCTGGAGACCGTGCCCTCCCCGGAGTTGGCCACCCAGAGGTTGGCAGGGATGACCTTGCCCAGATCCGTCACGAGGAACCCCTGGTCGTCGAGCTTCACTCCGAATCCGCTCTCCCCCCCGGTGTCGAAGGGCTCATCCCCGCCGGGGCCTGTGGTGGACTGCTGGCACCCGGGGTTGCAATCCCCACACGGGGACAGGGAGCCCTCGTCCACCTCGCCGTCGCAGTCGTTGTCCTTGCCGTCGCAGATCTCGGGCCCGACCTCGACACACAGGCCGTCGATGCAACAGCTCCCGGCGTCGCCGCAGTCGGTGCCGCCCGGCTCGGGGCCGGAGCCGTAGGCGTCGCACTGGGTCGCCACCGCGCCTTCGCACATAGGGGCACCTGGCAGGCATTTCCATGGCACACACGAGCCGTCTTCGCAGAAGGACTCCACGCATGGCTCCGGAGTGAACGACATGCCGTCCCCGGCGCAGTGCTTCAGCGTCCCCTCGTCCAGGCAGGTCGTGGAGGACGGGGCACAGACGAAGCTCTCGCAGTTGCCCTCCAGGCAGATCCCCTGACCTGCTGCGCAGTCCTCCTCGGATACGATGAAGAGCCCGTTCCCGGCGCAGACCTTGGCCACGTCACCCGTACAGAAGACGGCCCCGGGCTGGCACACCCAGATCTGGCACTTCCCGTCCAGGCACGATTCCCCGACAGCACACCCCGAATCGAGCCAGCCCAGGCAGTTCTCGGAACACACCGCAACGGTCGAGTCATCGACGCAGGTCGTGCTGCCCGGCTTGCAGGCGCAGGCCATGCATTCCCCGTCGAAGCAGATCTTCCCTTCGGTGGCGCAGTCCGTCTCGGACACCACCGACTTCCCGTCCGCTGCGCACACCTTCATCACGTCCCCGTCGCACCAGGTCTTGCCGGTATCGCAGACGTACTGCTTGCAGGTCCCCGCCTCGCAGTAGGCGCCGTCCGGGCAGGCCTGGGCAAGCACCTCCCCGCCACCGTCCCCATCGCAGATCCAGACATCCTGCCCCTCGCAGCGCGGTTCTCCCGCAACACACTCATCCGGCACGCAGAAGCTTTCCAGGCAGTATTCCTCGGGGAGGCACTGGTTGGACTCGAGGCACTCGACGCACTTCCCCGCGTCCTTGTCGCACAGCAGGCCGTACGTCTTGCAGTCCTTGTCCGACTTGCAGGGGTGGGACTCGTGGCACTCGTGGTCGGCCCCGCATGCCGCCCCTTCCGGGCAGTCCTCATCCCCCACACATTCGACGCACTCGCCCGATTGGGGAGCGCACACCAGGTCGCCCGGACAGTCCTTGGTGGACTTGCACGCAAGCGGCACGCACTGCCCCGTCTGGCTGCACGTTTCTGCTGCTCCGGGGCACGTCCCACAGGTTCCCCCGCACGCGTCCGGGCCGCACTGTCTCCCTGCACAGTCCGGTGCACAGACTTCACCGGAGCTCTCCGCTGCGCGCATGTCGCTGCTCCGCTGATCGGACTCTGCCACCATCCCGGGACCGGTCCGACCGCCGGAGCAGGAGACCGCGGCCAACGTGACCAGGGCAAGCATCAACGTCGTAGCCCGCATAGCTTCCCTCCGTTCGATTCCTGCTGGCGTAGGATACTACGCTACGGCGGCTACATCAACCCGCATCTTTCCCCGGGGTTCATGCGGCCCACTATGCAATCCACCTTTCTTCTTGCCGACATGGCAGGAAACGAAGATAATGAAGCCCTCAGTGGAAGCCATGAACCTGGCACACGGATGAGAAGGAGAATCGGGCGGTCGATGCCGGGGCGAATGCGCCCACGGCAGCTTCAACTTCGGGCGGAGGGGAGGATGGAAGCCTTGATGCGGGTGGGACTTGCGGTCGCCCTGTGCGGCATGCTGATGGCCTGCTCCGGCGGCAACGGCGGCGGTGAAGAGCCGGATGTGGCCCGGTCCGAGGAGGTGGGCCTCGCTGAGTTGCCGCGGTCCGAAGCCGCGTGTACTCCGGACTGCCAGGGGCGGGAGTGCGGCCCCGACGGCTGCAGCGGGACTTGCGGAGACTGCGGGCTCAGCAAGACGTGCAGCGATGCCGGGAAGTGTGAATCTGCCGAGTGCATTTCCTCGAAGGACTGTCCGGGGGACCTGGTATGCAACGAAGAGTTGTCGGCCTGCGTGGTATGCGTGACCGCGGACGACTGCCCGGAGGGCTTCGAGTGTGGCCCGGACTGGGATTGCCACGAGGTCTTCGAGTGCACGTCGGACAAGGACTGCAAAGCGCACGGGCTGATCTGCGACAAGGCGGCGGGGGTCTGCGTGTCGTGCCTCGTCGAGGTGGACTGTGCCGATGCGGAGTTCTGTGAGGACCGTTATTGCCTGCCCGACCTGTGCACCAGCGGAGAGCGACAGTGCGACGGGCTTCAGATCCTCGAGTGCCGGGGCGACGGCGGTGCGTGGGAGGAAGCCGAGCTGTGCACGGAGCTCCAGTACTGCGAGGACGGTGAGTGCCACGACCGGACGTGCAATCCGGCAGAGATCTACTGCGCCGGCGCGGTGCTCCTGGAGTGTGACTCCATCGGCAAGGAGGGAATCGAGCAGGAGGACTGTTCGAAAGAGGGGAAAGTCTGCTTCGAGGCCGCGTGCGTCACCCCGCTGTGCAAGCCGTCGAGCAACTACTGCAAAGATGCGACCACGCTCGCCCACTGCATGGATGACGGGATGGACGAGAGCGTGGTGCCGTGCCCGGAAAAACAGTTCTGCGAGGAAGGAGCATGCCACCCATGGGTCTGCCCTGCGGGGCAGGAGTTCTGCGAGGACGATGTCCACAAAGTCTGCGATGCCTCGGGGAGCAAGGTCATCTTCGAAGAGGACTGCACCGAGGACGACAAGGTGTGCATCGACGGCAAGTGCCAGGCGCTGGCCTGCACGCCGCTCGAGTCGTTCTGCCTGACCGACTTCATCGCGGCCAAGTGCAGCGAAATAGGGCTCGACTACGAGTCGCTGCCGTGCGAACCGGGCTACTACTGCAAGCTGGGCCAGTGCCAGCCCCAGGTGTGTGAGCCGTCATCGAGCTACTGCGCCGGGCCGGTCGCGTTCAAGTGCGACGCGCTGGGCAGCGCCATCGTGTCGCAGGTCAACTGTGCGGACAGCCAGCTCCTCTGCCAGGATGGCGAGTGCGTTGCCTGCGTGCCGGCGTGCGGGGGCAAGGAGTGCGGTCCCGACGGCTGCTTCGGGACGTGCGGCTCGTGCGATGACGGCAACGACTGCACCGCGGACGAGTGCAACAAGGGAGTCTGCAGCCACGGTGCGGTCACCAATGGCGCTGTCTGCAACAAGCCAGGGGTCTGCAAGGGCATCTGTGCGGACGGCTTCTGCTACGAGATGGCGGTCGAGGACTGCCTCACCCCCGAGGACGACGACTGCGACGGAAAGACGAACGAGAAGGACGCCAAGAACTGCAAGACCGTGTTTACCGATGAGGACGGCGACGGGTACGCGGGGACGCCCATCTGCCTGTGCGAGCCTCCGCCCGGCGGCTCCAAGACCAACGACGACTGCTGCGACACCGACGCAAACGCGTTCCCGGGCCAGAAGACCTTCTTCGACAAGCCCAGGAAGGGCTGTGCGGGATTCGACTACGACTGCAACAAGAACGAGGAAGCCGAGAAGACGTCGTCGTGTGTGGCCACTCCGTGCAACGGATCCGGGTGGTTCCAGCCCGTCCCGGGGTGCGGTCAGGAGGGTAACTTCTGTCCGAACTGCCCGTCGTGCGGAGTCTGCGTCGGCTTCACCGAGAAGGCCACCCAGAAGTGCCGGTGACGTCTCGACAACAGGTGGGATGAGCCGCGGGCTGCGTTGCGTTTCGACAGGAGGGCAAGATGAAGGCTGTAGTCCGGCTTGGAGCCATGACCGTGCTTATGTTCCATGCTTGCAGTGGGGGGTCGACCGTCGGCATCGATGCCCAGATGGAGGTGAGCGGCCCTCTCGACAGCCGAACGGGTGGGCAGGATGCCTGCGTACCGCAGTGTGCGGGGCTGGAGTGCGGTGACGACGGCTGCGGAGGAGTCTGCGGGACCTGCCCCGCTGCGGCCCCGGAGTGCAACGCGGGCAAGTGCGTCCCCTCCTGTTCGCCCGACTGCTCGGGAAAGGAATGCGGAGACGACGGCTGCGGAGCGTCGTGCGGGGTATGCGACGATGGGGTGACCTGCACGGTGGATGCCTGCGTCGCGGGGACGTGCATGCAGCAGATCGAACCGGTGTACTGTGTGCTCGATGGCGCCTGCGTGCCCTCGGGTGCGCTTTCCCCGCTGGATCCGTGCAAGGCCTGCCAGCCGGCCCAGACGCAGTCGGCCTGGACTTCGCTGGCGGACGGCACGCCTTGCGGCGGGTCGAAGGTCTGCTTCGGGGGAGGCTGCTGCGACCCCGAGGCCGTGTGCAAGGACAGCGAGTGTGGCGACGACGGCTGCGGCGGAAGCTGCGGCAAGTGCACGGGCGACGACTCGTGCGTGGACGGAAAGTGCACGCCGGACTGCCTGCCCGATTGCGACGCCAAGGAATGCGGCGAGGACGGCTGCGGTGGGACTTGTGGGCTGTGTAAGCCGGGATATGCGTGCCAGGTCGACGACGAGGGGGCGAAGTGTTCCGCTGACTGTGCGTTCTGGTGCGGCGGAAGGGAATGCGGCCCGGCCGGTGACCAACAGCAGTGCTCCTGCGGCGAGTGTGACGACGGCAACTCCTGCACCGACGATGCCTGCTCGGTCAACGGGCTCTGCCAGTTCACCCCGAACCAGGCGCAATGCGACGACGGGAACCCGTGCACCGGACCGGACGCCTGCACCGGTGGGGCCTGCTCGGGCCCGGTGCTGCCTGCGGACCAGCTCGTCCAACTCCAATGTCTGTGCAAGGTTGATGCGGACTGCGCCCCGTTGGAGAACGGGAACCTGTGCGACGGCAGCCTGGCGTGCGTCACGGTGAACGGGGGCGACAGCGGGGTCTGCCAGGTTGAACCGGACTCCATCCCGGAGTGCGTCGACTCGAACCCGTGCACGGATGACGGGTGCAATCCCAAGGGCGGGTGCTACTACAAGGCGGACGACACGAATTCCTGCTCGGACGGCGATGCCTGCAACGGGCTCGAGAAGTGTGCCAGCGGGCTCTGCGTGGCCGGCAAGCCCCCGATGTGCGACGACGACAATCCGTGCACCGACGACTCGTGCGACCCGGCGCAGGGGTGCGTGTTCGTCGTCCCGGAGCAGAAAGACTGCTCGGACGGGAACGCCTGCAATGGCCTGGAGATGTGCGCGTTCGGCGTGTGCCAAGGCGGTGTGGCACCGGTCTGCGACGACCTGGACAAGTGCACCACCGACTCGTGCGAGCCGGCGGGAGGCTGCGAGCACATCGCATCGCCGGCGGCCTGCAACGACGGGCTCCCGTGCACCACGGACTCGTGCGGCAAGAACCAGTGCACCAACGCGCTGCAGCCCTACTACTGCCTCGTCGGCGGCCTCTGCGTCCCGGCCGGTGCCGAGAACCCTGCCGACGCGTGTTTGAAGTGCATCCCCAATGCATCCACCAACTCATGGACCTACATCGGGGACGGGGCGGGCTGTGGCATCGGCAAGGTGTGCTACAACAAGGTCTGCTGCGACCACGCGACCCAGTGTGCGGGCAAGCAGTGCGGCAGCGACGGGTGCGGAGGGACCTGCGGGAGTTGCGGACAGGGCTACACGTGCCAACTGGGGCTGTGCCAGGCCCAGCCGTGCGTTCCCGCGTGCACCGGCAAGCAGTGCGGGCCGGACGGCTGCGGCGGCGTGTGCGGCAAGTGCCCCTCCGGCCACGTCTGCGCGGCGGACGGACAGTGCTTCTGCGTTCCGGACTGCAGCGGCAAGCAGTGCGGCGACAACGGCTGCGGAGGAAGCTGCGGCACCTGCTCCGAGGGGTACTCGTGCCAGGCGGGGATCTGCAAGGCGGGCCCCTGCACGCCGAGCTGCACGGGCAAGCAGTGCGGCGACAACGGCTGCGGAGGGCTGTGCGGAAACTGCCCAGCCGGACAGATCTGTTCCGCCGACGGGAAGTGCTATTGCATTCCCGACTGCTCGGGCAAGCAGTGCGGCGACAACGGCTGCGGAGGGAACTGCGGAGTCTGCTCCGAAGGATACTCGTGCCAGGCGGGGATCTGCAAGGCGGGCCCCTGTACGCCGAGCTGCACGGGAAAGCAGTGCGGCTCCGACGGCTGCGGAGGGAGCTGCGGCAAGTGCCCGTCCGGGCAGATCTGCACAGCGGACGGCCTGTGCTACTGCATCCCGAACTGCAGCGGCAAGCAGTGTGGTGACAACGGCTGCGGCGGCGACTGCGGCGTCTGCTCGCAGGGATACTCGTGCCAGGCGGGGCTCTGCAAGGCCGGGCCGTGCACCCCGGACTGCACGGGCAAGGCCTGCGGCGATGACGGTTGCGGCGGGAGCTGCGGTACGTGCCCGGTAGACAAGGACTGCGTCGCCGGCGCGTGTGTCGTGGGCGGGGTTTCCTGCGTCGGCCACTGCAACGGCTCGGCCGACACCTGCGACTGCGACCCGGCGTGCTTCGCCCTGGACTCGTGCTGCACCGACGTCTGCACGGCCTGCCCGGATCTGGCCGGGTGCAAGTGCGGTGACGGGGCCTGCTCGGTGGCGTTCGGCGAGGATTGCACCACCTGCCCTGCCGACTGCAAGTGCGGGTGCGGAGAGACCTGCTCCGCGGGCAAGTGCGTTTCCACCAAGTGCGACGGCAAGGAGTGCGGAAGCGACGGCTGCGGAGGGAGCTGCGGCACCTGCTCCATACCGCCCGGCGCCACCTGCGCGGCAAACGTCATGTGCCTCAGCGGCAAGTGCTCGTGGAACATCCAGCCTTACTTCTGTCTCGTCGGGAGCATCTGCGTCCCCTCCGGAACAATCAACCCGGACAACCCGTGCCTGAAGTGCCTGCCCAACAAGGCCCAGGTGGGCTGGAGCGCGTTGGACGACGGAACCGACTGCGGCGGAGGCAACGCCTGCCACGCCGGGGTCTGCTGCAAGTACTCCTGCACCGGAAAGGAGTGCGGCAGCGACGGCTGCGGGGGGACTTGCGGCACCTGCACGGTCCCGGGTATCTCCTGCACCGCGGACGGCCAGTGCAAGGGGTGTAACGACGGCAACGAGATCGACTGGGACGGCTGCACCAAGGGGGCGATCTCAGAATTCCAGGTCAACGGGTACTGGACCGGCAACCAGTCGGCGGCGGCAGTCGCTGCCCTGCCCAACGGCGGCATGGTCGTCACCTGGCACTTCGATGCCGGCGGGTCCAGCAGCTACGACGTTCACGTGCGCCTGTTCGACAAGAACATGAAGCCCGCTGGAATCGAGACCTTGGTTCCCCCAAACCCCCTCGGCTCCCAGATCAATCCCGACGTGGTTGCCCTGCCGGACAACCGCTTCATCGTCTTCTGGCAGGCCCTCGGCGCGAGCGGGACGGACGATGACGTCTTCGGACAGCGCTACCTCTCCACCGGCGAGAAGGACGGCCAGCCGTTCAACGCCACGCCGGACAGCACGGAGAAGGAGGGCTACGCCAAGGCGGATCTCCTCTCCTCCGGGGATATCGTCCTGGTAACGAGGGATACCGCCAACAACGATTCACCTCCGCTCTGGGCCCGGCGGATGACTTCGGCTGGAACCCTGGTCGGATTCAAGCTCCCCATCACCGCCCAGAACAGCTCTTGGTGCTACCAGTCGCTCTTTGCGGTCACGTCGACGGTGAAGGACGGTTTCTTCGCCGCGTGGTCGAGATACTCGGGAAACGAGTACCGTGTCTATGGGGCAGCGTTCGACAAAGACGGGGTGCAGATCGGGCCGTTGTCAACCCTCGCCCAGGGCACCAATCTTTACAGCCAGACTTCCAGACTCGCGTCTCTGAAGAGCGGCGACCTGATCGCCGCCTGGCATGGCAATATTGTCCAGAATGGCAACTACGAGGTCAGCCTGAGGCGGCTCACGTCCGTAGGAACCCCGGTTGCTCCGTCCTTCGTGGCCAACACGAACACGAACGGGACCCAGTCGAACCCCCTGCTGGTGCCGCTTCCCGACGGCGGCTACGCCGTGACGTGGAATTCGGACGGGGCCGCTCTCGACGCGAGCAAGTACGGAGTCCATCTCCAGCGCTTCGCCTCGAACGACACCAAGGTCGGTGGTGAGCTGCTCGTCAACACGTACACCACGGAGGACCAGGCCGCAACCGACGTGGCCTCGTTCCCGGACGGTTCGTTCGTGGTCGTCTTCAACAGCAACCTGGAGGACGGCTCCAACTACGGTGTGTTCGCCCAGCGCTTCAACGCCCAGTGTCAGAAGATCCCCAGGTAGGCAGACTCACAGGTGAAGGCCCACTGAAGAGGATTCTGTGAAGCGGCATTCATCACGGGCCTTCCATGCTTGCGGCACATAGCCCCGACCGCGCGGGAGGGGCCAGCGGCTCATGCACCACCTCGGCCCACTATAGCCCCGGGGCCGGGAGCGGACCCGGGGTCCCCCTGCGGATGTGCCGTGGGTGGGGGTTGCGGATGTGCCGTGGGTGCGGCCCGCCTCCCGATCGATCCCCATCCTTTGAACCGCCCGGGAAACGCCTCGGCCGTCGGGTTGCCCGCCCCATGTTCCTTCCCCCCCTCACATGGCCGCCTCCTGGATGTCGTTGCAGTCCTCGCCCGACGGGGTCAGCCACTTGCCATCGGTAACGATGCCGAGATCGGACCCCGGGATGGGGCTGTCGAGGATCGGCTTCGCGTCCGGTTCACAGAGCACCCGGACGCCGGAATCCGGTGGGAAGCCGGCCGTTGCGGGCCGGACAGCTCCCAGCGTGCCTGCCGCCAGGCCCCCTTGCGCACGGAGCGATTCCGGGGTATATTCGCTTCAGGACATGAAGCGCTTGTGGGGCTAGAGATGAAGCGATATATCTGGCAGCATCCGGAGTGGCCCGCATTCCGGTGGAACGGGAACGCTCTGCTCGTGCCGCTAGGCAGGGCGAGGGCGGCGCAGGCCCGGTTGCTGAGCCGGATGGGCTCACTGGGACTCGACGGCTCCACTCGTGCCCGGGCGGAGAACCTGGTCGAGGAGTCGGTGCGGACCGCTGAAATCGAGGGGGAGCGCCTGGACCGTACCCGGCTCCGCTCCTCGATCGCTCGGCGCCTGGGTCTGCCCACCGCCGGCCTTCCTGCTCCGACGGCAGCGGAGGACGGGCTGGTACAGGTCCTGCTCGATGCCACAACGGGGGCGGACGCAGCCTTGACCGTGGCCCGCCTGAAGGGATGGCAGGCAGCGCTCTTCCCAACGGGTTATTCCGGGCTGAGGAAGATCCGGGCAGGACGATGGCGGGACCGGGATCCCATGCAGGTCGTTTCCGGGCCCGTGGGGCGGGAGAGGGTCCACTTCGAGGCCCCCCCTGCCCGGCAGGTGCCGGCCGAGGTCCGAGCGTTCCTGCGATGGTTCAGGGCAAGGCCCCGCGATCTGGACGGGCTCGTCCGGGCCGGGGTGGCCCACTTGTGGTTCGTCACGATCCATCCGTTCGAGGACGGCAACGGGCGCATTGCCAGGGCGTTGACCGACATGGCGCTTGCGCAGGACGAGGGTGCCCGAGTGAGGGCTTACGGCGTGTCGGCCCAGATCATGGCAGAGCGCGAGCGGTACTACGCCGTGCTGCAGGAGACTCAGCGGGGGGACCTCGACACCACCGTCTGGCTCGCGTGGTTCCTGGGATGCCTCGAAAGGGCCATGGAGCGGGCGGAGGGGAGTCTCTCGACCGCGCTTCGGGCCGATGCACTCTGGCGTCTACCGGCCGCAGCGAGTCTCAGCGTGCGGCAGCGAAAAGTGCTGGGGAAGCTGGTGGAGGCCGGCCCGGGGGGCTTTGAAGGGGGGCTGACCACGCGCAAGTACGTCGGGATGACCGGAGCCTCCCGGGCGACGGCGTTTCGCGAGCTTGCCGCCATGGCTGAACTGGGCTTCCTCCGTCAGTCCGGGGCAGGGCGCAGCGTCCGGTACGAGCTGGTCCTTCCTGACCTGGAGGGGAACGGGTGAGCGGAGACGGGGCGTCCCTCCGTCACAACCACACGGCCAGCGACAGCCCGGCCATGAATGAAGGTGAGAAGACATCCACCTGATCGATGATGATCGGCCCGTTGCCGATCTCCGGGTACTCGTGGGTGTTGTTCTCCAACTGCCCCCACTTCCAACCTGCCGACGCGAACAACTGGCAGCCGAAGTGCTTGCCCATGTAGCCCCATGAAGCCGACAGGAGCCCCTCCGCCACCACGCCGGACATGTCGTCGCCCGGCTGCGCGACGCCGAAGTATGGCATGAGCACCCCAAGTTGCACTCCGGCCTTCCCGCCCCACCGGGCATGGGTCTTGAACCAGAAGTCCCCGTACGCATGGAGCCCGGAGAGCATGATGGGGGCGGCCCCCACGTCGTTGGCCACCTGCATGTCCTGGTGGATCACCCGGAGCGGGGAGTAGGAGACCCCTGCGGACCACTGCTCCGAGATCCTCCACCCGACGAGGACGCTCCCCATCAGCCAGGGAGGCTTGGACAGGCCCACGTCCGTGCCCAAACGGACTTCGGCCACGGGTCCGGCCTGTGCACGGGCCGGGGCCTTCACGAACACACAAACCAGCAGCAGTGCGGCAGCGACCATGGGCATCCGGGACAAGGGGACCCCCTCAGTGTATTGCTGCAATGGACACTCCCGGCATGAGACCCGGGGGCGAGTCCACGCAGCGTCTCCCTGTTCACTGCCGTCCTTGCCGGCGACGGCGAATCACGAGCACCCAGGCAGCCAGGAGAGCAAGCAAGGCACAAGCCGTTGTGCGCGAGGCGCACGGTCCGGCAGAGCACGACCCGCCCCCGCCCGAAGCACCGCGGGTTCCTGATAAGCTGCCGGACGTGACGTCCTCCTCCGAGGCGTTCGCGTCGATGCCGCCCGTGGACACCGCCCCGAACTCAGCATCCAGCTCCGCCTCGCACGTCGACTCGAGGGCCTCGCAATCCCCCTCCTTGTCCGCGAGACATTCGATCGCTGCCTTCATGCCGGCCTGGGTTTCGGGTTCGGCCAGCAGGAACGAGCACTGGTATTTGCACTCCAGGACCATGTCCGAGCCGTCGGTGATTGTGTCCTCCTTGCCGGCAGAGCTGCTCTGCTTCGACACGGACCCCTTCCCGCCTTCGCCGTCCTCCTGCCAACACGGGCCGATCTTCTCGCAGAAGGCATCGCACTCGGGCTTCAGCTCGATCTTCGCCAGGTCGATGTCGCACTGGCCCAGCTCGAGGATGCACTTGGCCCCCTCGAAGGTGCCGCCCTCTCCGTACTCGTACAGCACGCACTCGAGCGCACAGCTCTCCATCTCGTGACAGGACGAGTCCGACTTGCACCACTCGTCTTCGGGGCGGCAACGATGGCGCACGCAGACCTGACCTGCGGGGCACTCGTCCAACGCGTCGCACGATGCCGATTTCGCTCCACCCTCGTGGTCCACGCACCCGCCCTTGACGCAATCCTGGGGCTTTGTGCAGCCAGCCCCGGTCGAGCAGCCGACCAGGTCGGACCCTCCGCAGACACAGGCCTCGTCGATGCACTCGCATCCATCGGGGCACCCAGTGTCCCCGTCGCCGAATTCGCCGCCGGGAGTGCAGATCTGCGTTCCGGGCCCCTCGTCGTGGCATTTCCCTTGGATGCACTCCGCCCAGCCGCGACACTCCCAGTCGGATTCGCACGCTTCCGCTGCATGCGCAGTCCCTCCGGCCGCCAGGACCAGAGAGCACACAAGAAATCGCATTCGCATCATCATGACGCCCCCCCCATTTCGTGCGCCTGAACACAATCGCTGCAACAGAATGGTAGTCTGCTGAGGACGGCTGTCAATACATCGGATATCCGGCCCCAGAGTGGGGTGGATGTGCCGCGGGTGCCGCCTGCGGATGTGCCGTGGGTGCGGCCCGCCTCCTGAACGATCCCCATCCTTTGAACCCCCCGGGAAACGCTTCGGCCGCCGGGTTGCCCGCATCCATGGCCCGGGAAATGCCTCGGCCGTCGGGTTGCCCGCATCCACGGCCCGGGAGGCGCATCGGCCGCTCTCAGGGGAATACCGGCTTTCCACCGAGGGCCAAATGGTCTGCCCACCTCAGTCGCACATGGGGATCTCCTGGCAGATCCAGCCTTTCCCCTTCTCGAAGTTGCACCCCCAGTTCTCACCCATGCACTCCCACTTGCTGAAGCACTCGGCCGCAGCGGGATCATGGCAGTGGTAACTCTCGGCCCGCCATTGGCACATCCCCTTCGAAGGGCTGCACAACTGGCTCCCTGAGCAGTCGTCGTCCGTCTTGCAGGATGCGGGGATGCACTGGTGCATGCAGCCGGGCTCCAGGGGGCCTCCACACCAATCGGCCTCGGCTTCACTGGTGGTCCCGCAACGACAGAGCGCGTCGGAGCCGCAGTCTGTGTCTGAAAGGCAGTCGGCCATCTGGCACATGCAGAGCGTGCCGCCATCGCCCCCGCCTACCCACGAGTCCAGGCAGCGCGTCCATTGTCCCTCGCAGTCGGCGTCGCTTGTACACTCGTTCTCCGGGTTTCCGATTCCGTCCCGAGCGTTGTCGCAGACGACATCGGCCCGTGGCGTGATCTCCGGACCGCAAGCATCGGCCGTCTCCCTGTGCTCAGGCACCGGCCGGGTCAGCGTCCCCTCGGGCACGTCCGATCCCTCAAGCGGAAGGCAGTTGTGGAATGGCCGCTCGCACTCGAACCACGGCTTGCCGGAGTGATCCACGCAAGTGCAGGCGTTGTCCGGCTTCTGACCCGGTTCGCAACCTTCCGCCGGCCAGGTGCAGACCATCCCGTCGGGCAGGTCGCACTTCCAGGACTGCGGTTCCGTGAGCCACGGGTGTACGCTCGGGCAAGCGAGCTCGCACGGGTCCAACTCCGAACTCACCCACCCATCGGGCACGCACGAGTCGGGAAACACGAACCACTTCTCGGGCTCGTCGGCCGGGTGCGCCCATGTGACTGTTGTGGCACAGGAGAATGCCGCCAGCGCTCCGTCCTCGAGCTTCGAGGACGTCCAACACCCGGCGTACTCGCTCTCGCCCCAGATGCAGCCGTCCAGCATGGGCGCCCCGAAGACCGGGAAGCAGTGGTAGGTCGTCTTGCAGTCAGTTTGGGCCAGTCCCGCACATGGCTGAGCGCCGCACACGGTGTCGGCCCCGTCTCCTTTCTGCCAGCCTTCGGGCAAGCATCCATCGATGAACATGCGCCAATCCTGCGGATCGTCCGGACCGTGTGCCCAAGTCCATTCTCCGGTGCAGAGTCGTTCGCTCGGGCGGCATCCGAGGAAGGACGGAGGCTCAGATGGTTCTCCGGTGACGCAGGCCTGTTCCTTCGGCCAAGCCAGGTACGGCTCGCACTCGTCCGACGCCTCGCACTCAGCCTGGCTGAGACCGCTGCATCCGCTTTCGATGCCTTCCTGAGAGCTGACGTCGCCCACGTCCACGGGACTGCTCCCCTCAGATGACCTGCAGGCAGGGAGCAGCAGCACCAGCAGCATCCCCACGACTTCCCATCGGACTGTTGTCATCGGCTCCTCCATCCTTGGCTGGCCCGGGTTCCATCGATCGCAGCAGATCACTGACACGGGGGTTCCTCCGCACTGAACCAGCCGTCCGGCACACAGGAGAGCTCGAACTCGTACCACTTCTCAGGAGCACCACCAGGGTGACCCCACATTGGCTCCGTGGCACACGGGTAGCCCATGAGTCCCCCGTGCTCGTCGAACTCTCCGCCGGTCCGGCAGCCCGCGTACTCCTCTTCCCCCCAGGAGCAGCCAGCTTCCAGCGGCGCCCCGAAGACGGCCATGCACGGAGGAGTGCTCTCGCAGTCCGGCATCGCAAGCCCCTCACAATCCACGGCGCAGATGTTGCTGCGGTCCTCCCCCACCTTCCATCCTGTCGGAATGCACGAGTTGACGAACATGCGGCACTCTTTGGGCTTGTCCTCCGGGCAGGCCCAGGTCCAACTCACGGAGCAGACATGATCCGAGGAACCGCACCCAACGAAAGCAGGGGCCTCTGCCGGTTCTCCCGCACACGCCGCCTCCTTCGACCAGGCGAGGAACGGGTCGCACTGCGGTGATGCCTCGCATTGGTTCTGAGCCAGATCGGTGCAGGCCGAGTTTGCGGGCGACACGAATCCGTGCAGCTCGAGGGTTACTTCCGTCGCCCCCGCGTCGCCATCCAGGACCTCGATGGAATCCAGACATCCCCATGCTGCCAGCTCGCCGCCCGGCCCGCGTGCCGTTCCATAGATCATGTACCCGTTGCCGGGCTTCACGCCGTCCCACAGGGGACCCTGTGAGATGTCGACGACGGTCTCCTCTCCGAGCCCCTGAGACTGCCAAGGGCTGGCCGGAGCGAAGTCCTCGCACCCATTGCCACCGTGGTGCAAGGAGACTGCGATGTCATGAAGAGGCACGCTGCCTTGGTAGTTGAACGTGACACGGACGCTCCCCTCGTACCGGACGTCCCCGGGCACATCGCCGCAGCCGCAATCGACCGAAGGTGCTCCGTGTTTGTCTTGGCTACTGGCATCTGCGGCACCCTTCTCCTCTGGAGATCCACACGACGCCGCGGTCGAAACGAGGAATAGCGTCAGTGCTGCAATCCCAACTGTCCTCATGGTCTCCCCTCAACTGCCCCGGGAAACTGGAGCACCAGTGCCGCCCGGAGTGTGCTTCGATTCATGGTCCATCCTCCCTGCTCCTCAAGCATCCGCATTCCTGGCGAGATTGTCAACGCGTACACACTATCACGTAAACAACATGTACAGGTCTGTCATTCGGCCCCGGACTGCCTGTTCCTCCCTTGCATCCAGCTCTCGGGCCTTCCCGGTGCTCCCGCTGGCCCAATACAGCCCGGGCTCCGCTGGACGGAGTCTGCAACCGTCGTGCCAGGGGTGGGAGCACGGGAAATTCGTCATGGCACGAGGATTGCTTTTCCGCGTAGAGGAAGGATAGTGTTCTGGAGGGAGGTTGCGACGAGATATCGGTTCCTCACTTCCGTGAGGGAGGCATGAGGAGAACGGACCGAGCGACGTGGAAGAGGATGACGCTGGTGTTACCCGTTTGTCTGCTTGCCGCCTGCGGGCTCTGCGGATGCGACGAAGAGCGGGTCGTTCTGGTGGACTACACCCCGCCGCTGAGCCGACTCCGCTCGACTTCGTCCTTGAGCCGGACGTGGACCTGCCGGTATCCCTCCGGGAACCGGGGGAGAACGCCCCCAAAGAACTCGGTTCCGAGCCTCACGATTCGCATTCCGACCGAGGCACTGACGGGCATCGCTTCCCGCAGGGCAGTGCTCGAGGTGACGACGAACGCGGCCGAGGCCGAGGCTACCTCCCATCCGGGCCAGGGAGTCTGCAACGAGGACCCGGGGACGGGGCGCATCAACGGCTGGTGCGGCGTGTCTGAAGCACCCACCCCGGACGACGGCAAGTTCGTGACGAAGATCGAGTTCTGGATCGTGCCATGACGGAGACCGGAAGCGGCGAAGGAGGGCGGATATCCGGGGTCACAGGGAGGTCCCTGTTGCCTGGAATGATGTCACCCCTCACATGGCCGCCTCCTGGATGTCGTTGCAGTCCTCGCCCGACGGGGTCAGCCACTTGCCCTCGGTGACGATGCCGAGATCGGACCCGGGGACGGGCTTGTCGAAGATCGGCTTGGCATCAGGATCGCAGAGCACCCGGACTCCGGAATCCGTGGTGACAACCTCGGGCTTGTAGATCTGGACGGCAATGTCCGAAGCCGAGAAGATGGGGTCCGAGCGCGACTCCCCGTTGCTCTCGAACCACTGCAGGCAGACCAAGTTCCACGCGGAGGGCTCCTTGTACTTCGGGTCGAGCGGCATGCCCGAGTTGTACCGCCCGTTCTTGTCGATGAAGGCAGAAAAGTCCTCCCCCGGATGGTGTTCTGCCAGGTAGGCCTTGCAGCACTCGAAGTAGGGACCGTCCACAAGCCAGTTCGTCCGGTTCGCCACGTACCCGTTGCAGCAGTAGGTCGGGTTGCCGTTGGGCGAGTCGTAGTAGAAGACGCACTCCTTGGGTTCGTCGGGGCCGGCCACTGCGTCCTTGCAGAGCTCGTCCCCACCGAACGGTACCGTCACGAAGCGCACGTTCATCCGTCCCGAGACGCACTCCTCGCCCTCCGGAAAGGACGCATAGCACTCCTGGAGGTCCTTCGGGCAGACGGCCCAGTCCGTACATTCCGCCATCGGGTGCGGACCGTTCTCCTTCGAGCCGCTGGCAACCTGCGGGGGAAGCTCGACTGCACCGCCGCATTGCACGTCCAGCGGCACGCAGAGGTTCTTGTCATCCGACCCCCAGCAGAACTCGCAGTCCCCGGACGGGGCATCGACCGCATAGGCAATGTCCCAGACGGCCGGCTTCTCGCAAGTAATGCCCTCGAGATCGCACACCCCGATTACCCACCCCTCCCCTCCGGTCTCCCACGAGGTGCACATGCCGTCGTCGCTTCCGGTCATGTGACAGGTGCTGCGCTGATGCTCTCCGCCGCACTTCACATTGGCCCAGAAGCATGTGTTGTCATAGAAGAGCAGCTCGGTGCCCAGGGCAAACGGACAGCCCGGGGCCGGGGTTTCGAGCGCTTCCATAGTCGAGATCCACTCCGCCTCGGACAGCATCTCCGCCTCCGAGGAGTTGAGGCGCAGCCACTGCCGCTTCCCGTCCTCGTCGCCCAAGTCGATGTCCGCACTCTCGAAGCAGTAGTCCAGCGGTGCGCACCGCGACCCCGGCGGGCAGCGCAGGCGCAGCTCGCCTTCCGTGGCGGGGAACTCCTGACCGTTCACGGAAACGACGGCCCGGACGCAGTGGTCGCAAGCACACTCCTGGCCATCCAGGCACTCGGGCGGGACGATGTGCACGGCCTTCTCAGCCATCGGGGCCTGCTTAAGCGCCTGCCCGGAAAACGTCACCGACAGGCCGGAGCACGGGAGGACAAGCCGGTACTCCGTCTCCTCCTTCTCCAGGCTGACGGTGAACAGGGTCCTCAGGTCATACAGAGCCTGGTTCGCCACGAACCCCGCTACACTGGCGCTGGGGTAGTACACCTTGCCCTTCTCCAGGTCGGCAAACGCCGGGTCCACCTTGTCCAGGTAGCACTGGCCGACGGTGGCCAGGTCGTCCTTGGAGATCATGTCCCACACGTTGCACCCTACTGGGGAGGCGCAGAAGCCTGCGTTGCAGACCTGCCCGTCGGCGCAGTCCTCCGGGCCATCGCACGCTGGAGCGACCACCACGGCCCATACGCTCAGGTGGGTCGTCTGCCCGCTCACTTGCCCTTTCTGTGCGTCAGCGACGCTGCCGGCCAGCGGCACCCAGGCACCGGCCTGGGCATGGGCAAGCTTCAAGTCACCGTAGTCCTGTCCGGCCTTCAGCGCACTGCCCGGAACTGTGATGGAAAGCGTGACTTCGGTGAGGAACGCCACGAAGTCTCCTGCGGTCCCGCCCTCCGGCTCGATGGAGAAGACCGGGCCGATGTTCCCCGTTGGATGGTCGGAGACCTTGCGGACCACGAGGTCCACCTCCTTCCCCAGCGCCCCTTCGGGGACGACCAGGGTGAGCTCCCCGAGCGTGACGGTCCCCCCTCCGGGTCCAACCTTCGCCTCGGTCCTTGCCGACTCCGAGGTGGCAAGCGACCCGCAGCCGCCCGCTGTGGCCCCGAAAGCCAGGGCGAGCCATGCCGTGACGATCCACACGTTGCCGTTCCTCATGCTCCACCTCCCTTCAGAAGCTCCATCCAGCCCCCACGAAAGCCCGGGGGGCCGGCCAAGCCCCTGGTCGTCTGTTCACGTACCCCACAAAGACATCCATCTCGAATGACATCATCAGCGTGAGTGCTTCGAACGGATGCACGGCTCCTCCCACCTGGGCTCCGGCCAGGGCCGCCCAGGCAGTGAGAGTGCCGAGCACGTCGGTTTCCTGCTGGAAACAGGAGGCCCCGCCCACGACTCCGGCAAACAGATCCACTCGGTAGAGCGGAAAGCGCCAGAGTGCGGATACGGCAGCTTCCCATCCGTCGAGGTCGTACACGAAGCCGTCTTCGTTGACAGAGGCGCGCCCCCATCCCAGGCGTGCTCCGATGGCGAAATGCTCGAGAAGCCTCGTGTAGGAAAGCTCGGCCCCGTGCATGGCCCCCATGGCGGGCAGGAACCACCCGGTCAGGCCGTACCCCGCTGCCACGATGTTGTTCCTGGAGGGCTCGCCTCCGCGTGGAAGCGAAATGTCCCCGGCGGCGGTCTTCATGGCGGATGGGTCGACCTTGAAGCGGCCTCCCGCCGCGACCTCTACCGTGCATTCCTGGAAGATCCCATCCGCCTGTCGGCGCAGGAGGTGGAAGGACCCGGGTGGCACAAAGAGCGCCCGATCCCGGTCTCCGGGCTGGGTCAGCTCAGCGACCAGCTCCCTGTCCCCGGTCGTCAGGTAGTACGTTCCCTGGGACGCTGCCGGAAAGACAACGGCGGCTGCCTTGTCGGACAGTGCTGCGAGCACGAGCTCTCCCTTGCCTTCGAGATCGAGGCTGTAGCTCGGATGCTGGGCGCCGGCCACGTTGGCGGCAGTGTCCCCGACGGTGTGACGGTAGGCATACAGGTAGGCTTCCTTGAGCGTCACCCGCAGGTCGGAATCATCGTCCGCTGCCCCATACAGCGCCGAAACGAGGTGGTGCGTGAAGTAAGAACCACCCAGGCGTGCGCTCTCCTGCGCCAGCTCGCCGAACCCGGCCGATGCCAGGATGGCGGTTCCTTCGGTGTTGAGGTCACCGTGCAGGTCGATGTCGAAGCTCGGCCCTCGGGAAACGCCCTTGGTTCCCACAAGGCCGCCGCTGAAGCACGCGTCCACCAGGGCCAGGCGGACCTTCGCACCGGATCCTTCCACCCTTTCCTTGAGCCGGGAGAACGGGTAGCGGCTCTTCCCCAACTCCAGGACCGTCCCGTCCGAGTGCCCGGAGAAGTAGACCAGCAGCAGCGATTCCTCTCCCGGTGCCCCGGCGAGCTTCTCCTCGGCCCGCGTGAATGCGGCATCCAGTGCATCGGCATCGGCATCGAGAAGCAGGTCGACGTTCTCAGGAGCAAAGCCGCCCACCGAGGTCAGGGCGGAGGCAATCCTTCGGGCATCGGATTGTGCGTACTTCAGGGGAGCGCGCATCGGCGCCCCTTCGTTGTTCCCCGCAACGATTCCGATCCGCAGGGTCTGGGCAAGGGAAGTGGCAGTCGGCAGCAACAGGAGCCCGGCAAGCATTGCAAAGGCCGGTCTGCGAAGGAGGGGGTTCATCGGGCCTCCTTGGCAAGCTCGACCACGACGACCTCCGCCTGGAGATGGTTGACTTCCACCGGCCCTCCTTCCAGCCGCTCGCACCGTTCGGCAACGAATTCCAGCACGTCGGCCGCTTTCAGGCGGGAATCCGAGAAGAAGCCCACAAGTCGCTCCTTGCCGATGCTGTCGTCCAGGACCAGCGAACCCTCCAGGGGCTCCCCCTCGGGAGGCACGGCATCGCTGCCGCTCCCCTCCCACGGATAGACCACCTGTTGCGAGCGCTTCGAGTCGACGTACACCAACAGCAGCCAGCGGTGGCCGCCCCCGCAGGGAACGACCCGCAGCCGATCCCCGGGGCGCAGCTTCTTCCCGTCCTGCAACGGCCGCGCCTTTCCATCGCGGGACAGGAAGACCCGCAGCGCAGCGGCCGACTTGGTACCCACGTACGGATCGTCCTCAGCCTGCGGGGTAGCCGCCACAGGCTCTGCTCTGCGGCCGGTTCCCCGGTCCTGCCATCCATCGAGCGCCACCACTGCGACAACGAGGATGCTCACTGCGGCCACCGCTCCGGTTGCCCAGGCGAAGCGCCTCGATGTCCACCAGCGCCGGTTCCTTTCCGCTTCGGCAGCCAGGACCGCCGGCAGGGTCCGGGGAAGAACCCGGCCGGCAAACAGGCGCTCCTGCTCGACTGCATTCTCGATCCGGGACGCACAGCTCGAACACTCGGCCGCATGGTGGGCAAGAGACGGATCGGCCGAGTGGCCCCAGAGCCGCTGGCGCACGAGCTGGTCCACCTCGCGGTGCGACAGACAGGCACCCTCGGCCCCCATGCTTTCAGGACGATCCCGCCGGGCCCCAAGCCCGTCGCCGGATTCCGCTTGTCCGCTCATGCCGATTCCTCCAGCAGGGGTCGTTCCCTAAGCACCCGCTCACGGAACCGCTTGACCAATCGGCCCGCGTGCTGCGGCGTCATCGAGAGCTCCCGTCCCACCTCTTCCAGGGTCATTTCCTCCAGGAAGAACAACAGGACGACCTCCTGCATCCTGCCCGAGGCCAGGCCGATGCAGCGGCGCAACAGCGCTCGGCTCCCAACTCTTCGTTCGGGATCCTCGCCGCCGAACCGGGCGGTGTCTTCGTTCCCCTCCATCTCCGCATCAGATACTTCGTGCGCGGCTTTGCGTGCCATGCTGCGGAGCCGCTTGATGCAGTAGTTGGTCGAGATGCGGAACAGGTAGTTGGCCGCTCGCTCCGGCTCGACAAGGCCGTCCAGCTTGCGAAGGATTCTCAGGAACACCTCCTGCACCGCAACCTCCGCTTCGGCGTGTGAGCCCAGGAACCTCAGGCAACGACGGTACACGGCTCCGCCGTGGCGCCTGTACAGTGACTCGATGGCGCTCGTACCCGTCACCCGGGCTCCTGTTCCGCACTTGACAAGACAGGCCTGCCCACCGTCTTCCCGGGCAGGCAGCCTGCTTGTCCGTCCGCCTCCATCATACATTCATCCGGGAGATGGGGAAAACGAACCTGTCAGACGAAGACTTGCGGATTACTCGGCGGCCGAGAACTCGATGGCATCGAGGGCAAGGACGCTGATGTAGATGGAGTCGCCCTTGTCGGTCACGCTGATCTTGAGGGTGACCGGCTTGCCGGCAAGTCCCGGCGGCAGCGGGAAGGCGAGCTTCTGCCAGGCCGTGCTCCAGACGTCCCCCTGGTCGAACGCGACGTCAGACTGCGCCAGCTCGCCGAAGAGGGTCCCACACCCGTTGCACTCGCTTGCCGGGCAGACGTCGTCGATCGAGAAGTCGAGCACCGTGACCGTCTGCTCACCGTCGGTCAACGTGACTTCCACTGCATCCTGGAAGACGCTGCCGCACCACTCCTTGAACTCCTCGGAGTAGAAGGCGAAAGCCATCTTCAGCCACTTCGCATCGGCGGGGATGCAGAACCCGCGTTCAATGGTCCCTCCCTCGTGCTGTGCGGAGATCCCGTTGCCCACGAGCGCCATGTAGCTGCCTTCCGGGGCCGGGGTCGCACCCAGGTTGGGAACGACCTGCACGTCGCCGTCCACGGACCACCCGTCGACGGTGCCGGACTCGAAGCCGTCGGCGAAGCACGGAGTACCCTGGCAGGTACACGCAGGGACGCACTGCCCGGTCTCGTGGGAGCAGGTCTGGCCGACGGGGCACAGATCGCACCAGCCACGGCAGCCGTCAGGGCCGCAGGCCTTGCCCTCACACGAGGGGGTGCACGGCTCGCACGCACCCTGGTCGGAGCAGGCGACGCCCTGGTTCTCCGGGCAGCTTCCGCACCAGGTGCCGCAGCCGTCGGGCCCGCATTTCCCCTGGGGCTCGCACGCGGGCTCGCAGAAGAGGTGGCACTGCCCGTCCGCCCCGCACACGCCGGTGTCGCACTGTCCACACTTGCCTCCGCAGCCGTCGGGACCGCAGGCCTTGCCCGCACAGTCGGGTTCACACCCCAGGCATTGCGCCCATGCCTCAGCGCATCCAGCAACGAGTGCGTCCTGGACGCACTCCTCCGTACCGGAATCGGACCCAATGGGACACAGTCCGGAAAGGCACTCAATCACTTTCTCTGCCTGGGCATACTCTGCAGGGGGCAGTCCGCCACCACAGTAGTCGGACATGCACTCCCAACCCCAGGTGGGCCAGCACCACAGCGAGCATTCCACGGCCTCCGGGCAGGAAGTCACCTGGGTGCACGTCCCCGCGGAGCACACCTCGTATGGCACGCACTCTCCGCAGCTCCCGCCGCAACCATCGTCACCGCACTCCTTGCCAGCGCAGTCCGGGGTGCACGGAGGGACGCACACGAAGACGAGGTCGCCGCCGGGCACCTCGACCCCCTGGCACACAAAGGGGGGCGGGCACTCTTCGAGGCACTCGGCAGTGCAGATCATGCCCGGCCCGCCGATGTCCACGCATTGCCCGGTCTCGCACTCGTCGTCCGACTGGCAGGACTGGCCCATCGGCTTCTTCTCGGGCGTGACCTCGTCCAGGCAGATGGGCTCATCCTGGTTGGAGTGCGGGGGGGGACACTCGGGGGACGAGAATGCCGGGAGGGGAACGGGGGCAGCGGCGCATACTCCGCCGGGCGGCCCGCAGTACTGGTACTCCCACTCGTCCCCTCCTTCCATCGGGCAGAAGTCGCAGTCGGTCGTCCAGCCGCACGGGACGCAGGAATCCGCGTACACGCAGCACAGGGACAGGTTCTCGGTGCAGGCCACGGTGAATGCTTCGGAGGCTCCCTCGGAGCAGTAGTGCTTCGGTGGATCCCAGCAGGTATCTCCCGGGACCTTCCAATCACTGAAGTAGCCGACGTTGGAGCAGCAGTCCGGTATCGGCGTGTGCACGCAGCCGGCATCCCCGACGCACTTGTCGTCCGTGCAGGGATCCCCGTCGTCGCAGTCCATCGGGGCATTGGAGCAGTTGCCGTCCTTGCCGCAGGAATCCTCGGTGCAGGGATTGGCGTCGTCACAGTCCTTGGGTACGTTGGAGCAGTTGCCGTCCTTGTCGCAGGAATCCACCGTGCAGGGGTCCTCGTCGTCACACCCTTCCTCGCAAGGCGGCGGGGGGAAGACGGGGTTGGGAAGCACGCCCCACGTGCTCAGGTGAGTCGTGCTGCCGGACACGGTGCCGGCCGCTCCCGAGCCGGCAGAGGCCACGGCGCCGTCGAGCGGAGTCCACTTGCCGTCCTCGCCCACCCAGGCCAAAGCCAGCTCTTCGAACTTGACGTCCTGCCCGACGAGCGACTTGTCCACCGCAAACACGAGCGTGACCGGCTGGAGGAGCTTCGCCGTCGTGGTCACCTCGTACGCAGGCCCGACATTCCCCGACGGGTGGTCGTCCGTGCTGGCGATGGAGATCTCCACGTCTTTGTCCACCGCACCGGCGGGCACCACGATCGTCAGCGTCTCGAAGACGACCGTCTTGCCCTCCGGACCGACGGTCTCGGTGTGGAAGACGGACTTGCTCGACTGGAGGTCTCCGCAGCCGAGCGCCACGACCATGCCGACAAGAAGCACCAGAGCTCGATTCGTTCCTCTCATCTTTCCACCTCCTTTCTCAGAATGTGTATCCGACCCCCAACAGCGCCTTCGGGACCGGCTCTGCAACCCAGTTCCCGTCCCTTCGCATGACCACCGCTGACAACTCCCACGCCAGCAGCACGGCCAGGTGCTCCAGCGGCACCAGGTTCGCACCGGCCAGCAGCCCGGGGGCCACGGCCCACGCTGCCCGGCTTCCCTTCATGCTCGATTCCTGGGAAAGCCTGGACACGGCAAACGTCGGTCCCAGGAGCAGGTCGAACCTGTGGAACGGCAGGGCGAACGGCACGGACAGCGCCGCCTCCATGGCCCGGAAGTCGTATGCGAACCCGTTGTCCGTCACAGCCGCCTGGCCGTAGGACAGCCTCGCCTGGAGATCGAGGAACGCGACCCTGCGGCGCATCAGCAGCCCCGCGCCGTGCATGACTCCCATTTCGGGCATGATCCAGCCGGAGAGTGCGTAGAAGCCCACCAGTGCAGTCCGCCCGCGGGGGCTGTCCCCCCGGACGTCGGCGAGGGTCACCGTAGTGGGTGAGAAATCCCGCTCCGCAAGCTCCCGGTCTTCCCCCTGGCCCAGATCCATCCTGGCCGCAGACATCGAGCCCGCCTGGCGCCTGAGCAGGGAGTAGCCGCCGCCGGCCAGGAACAGCCTGCGCTGCTGCTTTCCGTCCTGGGTCACCTGTGCGACCACCTCCCGCCCCGGCAATCCGAGCACGAAGAAATCGCCGGTCATGGTGGTGGGAAACCCCAGCACAGCGGCCTTGCCGGTCACCATGGCCAGCACGACGTCCCCCTTGCCTTCCATCTCGTAGCCGTACGAGGGGTGCTGCGGGCCCGCCAGGGTCCCCACCGTGGACCCCACCGTCCTGCCGTACACGTACCGGTACAGCTCCCTCAGGGTCACGCGCAGGTCCCCGTCTTCGTCGGCAGCCCCGTACAACCCGGAGACGAAGTGGCCCGTGAATACGCCGCCGCCCGCCTCGCTGCTCTCCTGGGCCATCTCCCTCGGGCCGGATGCGGTCAGCACCACGCTCCCCTCCGCGGCCAGGTCCCCCATCACCTCGATGTCGAACTCCGGCACCTTGCGCACCCCCTTGAGCGCGGTGAGGCCGCCGCCGAGGCAGGAGTCCACCACAGCGATCCGCAGAGCGGCCCCCGATTCCTCCAGCCACTTGCGCACCTCTCGGAACGGGACACGGTCGTCGCCTAGTTCCAGTGCGACCCCGTCGGAATGCCCTGAGAAGTAGAAGAAGAGAAGGACCCTGGCTCCCTCGGGCCGCTTGGCGATGCGCTGGCGCACGGTCTCGAAGGACTCGGCCAGCTCCGCCCGTCCCTTGCCCGCCAGCAGCAGCACATCGGAAGCGTCGAATCCGCACACGTCGACCAGCGCCTTGCGCACCCGGCCGACATCCTCCTCCGCGAACCTGAGGGGCGCATGTTCCGAGCTTCCGGCATCGTTCCCGACCAGGATCGCCAGGCGGACCGTGCTTTTCTCATGGGCCGTGACGGGCTGGGCCGCCAGCGCAGAGCACACGAAAACTGCGCCGAGGACGTGCAATGCCCCCTTCATGGGCCCACCTTCTCGTAGCGAGCCACGACCACTTCGACCGGCACGCCGGCCACGACCCGCCGCCCGGCTTTCTCGACGCTGGAGCCGCTTACCTTCCCGACCAGTGCAGCGGCCTCAATCGGGACATCGCTGAACACGGCAACCCATTCCTCGGTCCCGATCCGCTCGTCCAGCTCGAACGCGCCCGCCACCGGCTGACCCGCTTCGGGCAGAGGGCCGCTGGCCTTCCCGTTCCAGGGGTAGACGATCTGGACGTCGCCGGCGGCATCCCGCAGCAACAGCAGGATGCAGGAGCGCTCCGGTGCCACCGGGACCACCCGCAGTTCGTCCCCCGGCCGGAGCGGCGTGCCCGGCTCGTGGCGGAACACGTCCTGCCCGCGTTTCACATACAGAATCAGCGAAGAGGCGGCTTTCAGCCCGGTGTAGCTACGTTCGGCCACGGGCATCGCTTGCCGGCCGGCGCCCTCGAGTCGGCCGGAATCCGGGCCCGGCATGCCGGACGGCTTCTCGCTGTCCCCCGCTGCCCCACGCGGTTGAACGGCCGGGATGCCCGTCTCACGACCGCCCGTGTTGCCCCGGGTTCCCTCGCTGCCCCCTCCGTGCGGCTGGACGGCCGGGATGCCTGTCTCACGACCGCCCGTGTTGCTCCGGGTTCCCTCGCTGCCCCCCCCCTGCGGAAGCACGAGGACCGCCACCAGGACTGCGGCCGCAGCGACCGCACCGGACAGGCCCCATGCCAGGAAACGCTCGGAGCGGCGGTGCCGCAGCCGGTCGGCCAGGAGCGCACTCCCGTCGGGAAGTACGATGCTGCGGAACTCGGCCTCGGCCGCCCGCGTCTGCCGGACCCTCTCCGCACACAGCGGGCAGATCTCGAGGTGCGCCAGTTGCTCCTGGGAAAGCGGCGTGGCCCACCCCTTCCCGCCTGCGGCTTTCTCGATCGCATAGGAGCTGAGGCACCGTGCGGTGCGATCCATCCTACCCCTCCAACCTCACACGGGGGACAAGGCTCGAACTCTGGGTCCCGCCGTTCATGTTCCGTCTCCCCCCAGGGTGTCCTTCAGGCGCAGCCGTTCCCGGAGCCTGGCCAGCAGGTGGACGACGGTGACGCGGTTGAGTCCGAGCACTTCGGCCACTTCGTCCTGCGTCAGGCCCTCTCCCCAGTACAGGTGCACGGCGAGCCGGTCCCGGTCGCTCAGGCCGGCAAGGCACGCCTCGAGCCGGTCCCGCCAGGCCATCTGCTGGTGAGGATCATCCCGCCGGGCACCGGCGACGTGGTCGCAATCCAGGCAGTCAGCAAGCTTCCTGCGGTCACGAAGCAGGTTCAGGCAGTGGTTCGTCGCCGCCCGGAACAGGTACGATCGGATGTTGCCGACCGCTTCTTCGTGAGCCAGCCGTCCCATGATCCTCAGGAATACCTCCTGGACCGCGGAGCGGGCTTCGTCCGGATCGCGAAGCAATGCAAGGCATCGACGGTACACCAGCCCGCCATGCTGCCGGTACAGCTCCTCCACCTGGCCCGCACTCATCGTTTCCCGCACCCTGCGGTCATACTGCAGGCCGCCCTTCCAGCCTGCGCACACCATTATGACACACGGAGGGCCCGAAATGTAGTGGTGCGGTGAAGCTCCGTCACAACCGGCCCCATGGCAATCCCCTGCTACCCGCGCATCGGTCGGCGGGGTGCCCGCAGCCGCGGCCAGTGAGATGCCTCGGCCGAGGTGATCGGGAAGTAGTCCCGAGGCTTCTTCCCAGAGCGGCTTGGGTTTCTCAGGCTGTAGCGATATGCTGTGTCTGCCGCCAGGCAGGAGGGTCGCCGGATGAACAGAGTTGTGGCCCACACAATCCCGACGCTCACCGTCCTGCTGGTACTGGCTTTTCCGGCTGCAGCAGGAGAAGGGCCGGTTCCGGTCCCCGCGGGATACCACACTGGCGGCATGGGCGGGTTCCTCACCTTCGACGAGGTGGTGGCCGATCTGTACCTGCTGCACGAGACGTACCCCGAACTCGTGTCCTCCCCGTTCTCCATGGGCGAATCCTGGGAAGGGCGGCCCATCTGGGGGATCCGGGTCTCGGCCGACCCCGGTGTGGAGGACGGCGGTGCCGAGGTGTTCTACAATTCGGCCATCCATGCCCGGGAAGCAGCCACGGTCATGGTCCTGCACTTCTTCCTGTGGCACGTTGTCGAGAACTACGGGGTCGATCCGGAGGTCACCTGGGTGCTGGACCACCGCCAGTTGTTGTTTGCCCCCGTCCTCAACCCCGACGGGTACGTGTACAACGAAGAGACCGCACCGAACGGGGGCGGACAGTGGAGGAAGAACCGCCGGGACAACGGCGACGGCACGTTCGGCGTGGACCTGAACCGCAACTTCCCATTCATGTGGGCCTACGATGACATCGGGTCGAGCCCGCTCACCGAGAAGAACACCTACCGGGGACCTGCGCCGTTCTCCGAGCCGGAGGCCCAGGCCCTTCGAGACTTCGTTCTCGAGCACGACCTTCGGATGGTCGTGAACTTCCACTCGAAAGGCGAAGTCCTCCTCTTTCCATTCGGGTATGCGCCAGAGGCTTTTCCCGAGCCGGCCGACTTGGGCGCCTTCCTCAGCCTCGGCCAACGAATGACGTCTGCATCGGGGAACCCGTGGGGCAATCCCATCCAGGCATCGGCGGACTTCACCAACGGCAGGGCCGAGGACTGGCTGTACGGGGATGCGTCGCAAAAGCCGTCGATTGTGTCCTTCAGCCCCGAGGTGGGCGTGGGGACCTGGTGGCCCGACGCTCAAACCACCCTCCTGCTGGCCCAGCAGTACGCTCACGTCTGCATGGAAGCGGCGCTGGCCGCACCCACACGGCTATCGGGAATGGTGGAGGACGCTTCGGGATCCCCGGTCGGTGAGGTCCTCGTGTCCATCCAGGGCACGGAGATTCGCATCGAGACCCCGTCGAGTGGAGAGTTCTCCCTGTTGCTGCCGGGCCCGGGCGTCTACGTGCTGGAGACCGAGCACGTGCGCTACCTCCCGGCCACGACGGTGATTTCAGTCGACGACCAGGGCACGAACATCGGCGGCGTGGTGCTGCAACTCGAGCCACGGCCGACCTGCACCCTGCGCGCTCGGTTCACCGAAGCGGAGAATGGGAGCCCCGTCGACGGCGTCGTGCTCCGTTTCCGCACTCAGCCGGTGCTGACTGCGGTCAGCGATGAAGCCGGGGAGATCCTCCTCGAAGAGCTTCCTGCAGGCCAGCCCCTGGTGTTCGAGGCGGAGAAGTGGGGCAGGCAGGGATTCGTGGCTGAGGCGACACCCCAGCCGGGGGTGGAGAACGTGCTGTTGGCCTCCCTTGCCCCCGCAACGTTCCAGTGGGACATGGAGGACGAGGCCGACGGCTGGAGCGCTGCTGCGGACACGGACACGGCATCGGGCGGCGGCTGGGTCAGGGAGGTGCCCATGCCGGTCTGGCACGACGGGCACCCCGCCCAACCTCTCGAAGACCACACCCCCGATCCGGGGGAGCTCGCCTGGCTGACAGGGAACTGGTTTGCTGTCCAGAGCTCCGGCCTGGCGGACGTCGATGGCGGAGAGGTCTTCCTGGAGTCACCCGAGATCGACCTGTCCGCCTTCCTGGACCCGGCGGTCTCCTACCACCGCTGGTTCTTCACGTCGGGCGACGACCTGTTGGATTCGCTGCGCCTGGAGGTCCGAAGACAGGGGGACTCGGCCTGGACGCTGGTCGCTGAGGTGGTCCGTCAGGATCTTCGCTGGGAGCTCTCGGTCCACCGCCTATGCGAGGTGCTTCCCTGCCCATTGGAGACGGTCAGGCTGCGCTTCGTGGCCGCGGACCTGGGGGAGGAGGATGTGGTGAAGGCGGCATTGGACGACGTCCAGATTCTCGATGCCGTAGCGCTTCCCGACCCGCTTCTTTGCATCCCGACCGGCAAAAGCGAGGAGGTGTGCGACGGCGTGGACGACGACTGCGACGGCGCCACGGACGAAGAAGCCGACTGCCAGATGCCCGAACTGGAGCCCGCACACGCTGAGTCGGTGGACCGGGCGGACATCTCCGAAGACTTCGGGCAGCACTCCGACCTGGCCGCGGAAGTCGGCGGCGAGTCGTTCCGGTTGCCGGAACCGGCCGATGGGGTCGACGTCGGGCTCGGCAGCGACGGCGCCCAGCCGGTGGCGGGGGAGGCCCAGGCAGCGGATCTCGAGGAGGGGAAGCTCCGGAGCCGCAGCGGATGCACTCTTGACCGGGGGGCCAGCGGGCCTGGTTGGGAAGCCCTTGTCCTTCTTGCATTTCTGCTCTCGACGTTGAGCTTGGTCCGCTCCATGGGCAGCCCTGTTTCCCGCAGCGCAGGGCGGCGTGAGCTTCGCTCGCCCCCGCTTGCCGTGATGGGGGCCCGTGACAGAACAACGTGATCGTTGTGAGGGTTCCGGTGCGCCCGGCTGGTAGGTGAGCGCCGCCTCCCACATCTCGCCGGCCTACTGGCAGCCCTCGTCGACCTCCCCATTGCAGTCATCGTCGAGACCGTCGCAGAGCTCAGCGGCCCCGGGGTAAATTGCTGCGTCAAGCGGGGCGCAATCCTCGCCGTCGGCGGCACCGTCGTTGTCGTCGTCCGGGTCGACGCAGTCGGCAAGCCCGTCCTGGTCCGTCTCGGGGTACCCCTCGTCCACCTGTTTGTCACAGTCGTTGTCCATGCCGTCGCGTTCCTCGGGGCTGGGCGGATGGCAGATGCAAGCATCCGCATTCCCGGCGAGAATGTCAACACATTCACACTCCAACGTAAACAATATGTACATGCCGGATATCCGGCGCCAGACTGTCTCTTCATCCCTTGCACGTGGCTCACGGGCCTTCCCGATGCACCCGCCGCCCCAACGGCCCGGGCTCCGCTCGAGGGAGTCTGCAACCGTCGTGCAAGTTGAGAAAGCAGGGGAAAATCGTCATGGCACAGGGATTGCTTTCCAGTGCGGTGGAAGGATAGTGTTGTGGAAGGAGGTTGCGATGAGGCATCAGCTTATTGCGTTTCTCAGGCTGACCGAGCTGGCGACCCCGTCTCACCGGCTCGGTGCGGGGTTCGGCCTTCTGCTGCTGGGCGGTGCGTTGCTCGGTGCGGCGCCGGCGGCGACGGCGAGCTGCCTGTGGGAGCCGCCGCAGCATCTCTTCGTGCTGCCCGCGGACGGTGCGGCGGAGGTGCCGGTGGACGCACGCATATGGGTGAACGTCTCGCTGGAGAGTCACGCCACGGTCACCGTGGGCGATATCACCCTTGAAGGGCAGCGCGAGAGCCTCTCCTGGTACAGCTTCCCGCCGCCGGCCGCCCCCGCCCCGGAAGCCGCCTGCGAGTTCACCGTGCGGATCTGCGCCAGCGAGGGCGGGGACGACTGCACCGACTATGGACCGTACTCGTTCACTTTCGGCAGCGGCACCGCCCCGGCACCGGCCGTACCCACGTTGCTCGGGATCACCGGGAACCCGTCCGAAGGCAACTTCGAGGAGCCGAAGCTGCCCGCCGAGCTGTGCAAGTACCAGATCCTCAGCCAGGACTGCTTCGACACGGGGCAGAACCTCGTCTACCGGTTCGTTCTCCAAGACGACCCCGGTGCGGCACTCTTTGCCGTGCTGGGGACCAAGGCGGACAAGGTCTACGATGACTACCTGAGCACGCCGGAATGCGGTGCCCAGCACATGGGGTTCGCTCCCTGGACCGAGGGCGAAGGTGCCCAGTGTACCACAGAAACGTGCCGGGGGATCCAGGCGATCAACCTGGCCGGCAAGCGATCGGAGCCGGTGCTGCTGTGCGGCGAGGCACAGATCACGCTCGACGACGGGTCCACCTGGCACAGCGACTGCGTGACGCAGGAGGATGCGTCGGGTTCCGCTGCCGACAAGGACGCTACGGCCCCAGCGACCCCGGACGGCAACGGCGGCGGAGGTTCGGGCTGCTCGGCGGCGACACACGCTCCCGCATCGGGTGCGTTCCTGCTGTTGGCCGTGCTCGCACTGGCCTTCGCACTGCCGAGGCTGAGGCGTCGGCATTCGCTGGCGGTCGCGCTGCTGGCGCTCGGCCTGGCCGCGTGCGACGGGGGCAACGATCCGGACGTCACAAAGGGGGCGGATGCCGTTGCGGATAGGAGTGGGACAACGGATGCGGCAACCGAGACTGCGGCCGGTGACCCGGAATTCGCCGCATACTGCCAGGGTATTGTGGACGCGTTCCGGGCGCTGTACCTGGACCTGGACCTGCCCGACAACCTCGCTCAGGAGAAGCCCCCTCCGTTGAAGACCGGCGAGGAGTTCGATCCGAACGACTTCTTCGTCGTGCTGGACCGGCTTCACATGGAAGAGGGGTGGACCCTGGATTTCATCTACACCTACGACAGCCACATGGGAGGCTCACCCGAGCTCGTGGCCCGCAAGACCGACTCTCCGCTCTGCCAGTCGGCTCCGGAGAGTCCTTGCGAGTCGGAGTATTTCTTGTATCACGTCCTTCTGGATGGGAGCCGGGAAGGCTGGTTCCAGGTCTGGGTGCTACGGCGGATGGGACAGCAGTTCTACTGTGACTTTCACGGGTGCTTCTCGGAGATCGTCTTGCCGTCGCACGAGGGACTTCTCTCCTGGATAGAGGAGCAGAAGAAGCGGGGGGCCGGGATGCACGATGGGGATGGTTTCGACGAGGCTGCGATCGCGGCCATCACGGTGGACCCCCTCGTCGAGGTGCGCAAGGGAAGTGCCCATGTGATCCTGGTGTCCTTCGACCGCTCCAGCGGGATCGTCCGAACGGACGTCGAGTTGTCCGGCGAGCCTCCGTACTGGTGGATCCCCGGCACCGACAAGACGGAGACGCTGATCGAATGCACGTGGTGCGGGATACCATGACTCGGTTGACGGGGAGGCGGTGCGAAGAATGACCCCGAAAGTGATGGAGTTCGTGCCGGCGATGGGTCTGCTCGCCATCTGCGGGCTCTGCGGATGCGACGAGGAGCCGGTCGTCCTGGTGGACTACACCCCACGATGCGTCGGATTCTCGTTCCAGTACTTCGAAGTCTCGAGGAACGGCCCGGGCTGGACGCTCGAGGGTCCCGTCCGGCCGAAAGACCTCCCCGAGTACCTGGATGTCGAAATCGGCGAATGCTCCTGGGGGGGCCTGGCGTCCGTGGATGTGCAGGACATTGAATTGCGCTCAATCCCGTCCCCCGACGCGCCTACCGAGGAGCCGACTCCGCTCGACTTCGTCCTTGAGCCGGACGTGGACCTGCCGGTATCCCTCCGGGAACCGGGGAAGAACGCCCCCAAGGACTCGGTTCCGAGCCTCACGATTCGCATTCCGACCGAGGCACTGACGGGCATCGCTTCGCACAGGGCAGTGCTCGACGTGACGACGAATGCGGCCGAGGCCGAGGCTACCTCCCATCCGGGCCAGGGAGTCTGCAACGAGGACCCGGCAACAGGGCGCATCAACGGCTGGTGCGGCGTGTCCGAACGCCCGACCCCCGACGATGGCAAGTTCGTGACGAGGATCGAGTTCTGGATTGTGCCGTGACGGAGACCCCGAGCGCCGAAAGAGGTTGGATGGCCGGGGCCGCAGAAAGGTCCCTGTTGCCAGGAATGATGTCACCCCCTCACATTGCCGCCTCCTGGATGTCGCTGCAATCCCCGCCCGACTTGGACAGCCACTGACCGTCCGTGACGATGCCGAGATCGGCCCTCGGTACCGGCTTGTCGAAGATCGGCTCGCCTGGGATCACCGGCTTTCCTCACAACCACACGGCCAGCGACAGCCCGGCCATGAACGTGGGAGCGAGGACATCCACCTGGTCGATGATGATCGGCCCGTTGCCGACCTGCGGATGCTCGTGGGTGTTGTTCTCCAACTGCCCCCACTTCCAGCCTGCCGAAGCGAACAACTGGCAGCCGAAGTGCTTGCCCATGAAGCCCCATGAAACCGACAGGAGCCCCTCTGCTACCACGCCGGACATGTCGTCGCCCGGCTCCGCGACGCCCAGGTATGGCATGAGCGCTCCCAGCTCCACTCCGGCCCTCCCGGCCCACGAGGGAAGGGTCTCGAACCAGAAGTTCCCATAGGCATGGAGCCCGGAGAGCATGATGGGGGCACCGATCACGTCGTTGGCCGTCTTCATGTCCTGGTGGATCACCCGGAGCGGGGAGTAGGAACCCCCGCGGACCACTGCTCGGAGACCCTCCAGCCGACCAGCACGCTCCCCATTGGCAACGGCTTCTCGGACGGGGCCACGTCCGTTCCCAAACGGACCTCGGCCACGGGGCCGCCCTGTGCGCGGGCGGTTACGGCGGCCAGCAGGACGACACCGAGCACAGTCAGACGCAGTCGCAACACCGCAGCCTTGGTCGGGGTGCTCATGGACAACCTCCTGGTGCATGGGTGCAGCCCGTGACCGCATCGCAGGCATCGACGGTGCAAGGGTCGCCGTCGTCGCAGAAGCCCGGGCCCTTCTCGAGCCAGGCGCAGACCCCGGTGTCGTTGTAGCAGCGGTGGTCCTCGCAGACGTGACCGGCCGGGCACTGGGAGTCGAACGAGCACTCCGGCGGCTTCACGCACTTCTGGTTGTCGCAGATCATCCCCGCGGTGCAGACGGCGTCGGTCTTGCACTCAGGCAGCGACGGGATGGGGAGGCAGACCTGACCGCAGTAGTGGCCGTCCGGGCACTGGCTGTCGAGCACGCATCCGCCTTCCGGCTTGCACACGCCGTCCTGGCAGGTGTAGCCCTCCCGCCAGGCAAGGCAAGGGGCATCAGCCTTGCAGGAGAGGATTTCATTGGGACCGCCGCAGAACCCGGCGATGCACAGCTTGCCCTGGGCATTCGTGCAGTCGGACTCGGTGCTGCAGGCGGGCTTCAGGGCAACGCATCCGGGATGGCAGTACTGCCCCGGCGCACATTCCGAATCCAGGATGCAATCGTTGCTCGGCTCGTTGCAGGTCGACCCCTGGCATTCCTTGCCCTCGGGACAGTCGGAGTCGTAGATGCACGGGGCGACGCACGAGCCGCACCCCTCGCCCTCGCACAGCAGCGGATCGCCCGCGAACCCGATGCAGAGCGGCAGGTACGGCGGGCAAGCGGGCGAGTCGGACGGGAAGCAGTCGTGGCCGAAGCACCAGTGGTCGGCCCCGCACGTTCCTCCCGAACAATCCGAGTCCTCCCAGCAGTTGCCCTGCTCCATGCAGAAGCCGGCCTCCACGTCGCAGTAGTGCGGCTTGTTCCAGGTCTTGCAGTCCAGGGTGGTCTGGCACGGGGTGCGCTTCCGGCACTGGAGGAACTTGTCGCAGTAGTGCTCCGGTGCCCCACCGCAGTCGTCATCGGTCGTGCATTCCTGGTCCACGCACACGCCGAACAGGCAGAGCTGGCCGTCCGGGCAGGTGAACGGCTCGCACTCGGTGGTGCACCGCCGTCCGAACTTGGTGGTCAGGCATTGCAGCCCATCCTTGCACAGGCCGCACGTCCCTCCGCATCCGTCGGGACCGCATTCGTCACCTTCGCAGGAGGGGACGCAGCCGCAGTTGCCGTCGGGGCAGGGGGCCAGGGTGTGCACGGCGTAGCGTACCTTGTACTTCTCCCACAGCCAGACAAGGGTCAACTGACTTCCGTCGGCCAGCGTGGCCTGGAGCGCTCCGGAGCGCCCCTGGAGAGGCCAGTGTTTCGACCAGGCGCCTTCCTGGTGCACGAACTCCTGCAGAGGTGCCCACAGCAAGGTTGTCTCTACCGGATCGACCTGCACTCCCTGCAACTCAAGCTTGCAGGCCGGACTGCCGGAAAGGTCGCGGGCGACGAGGTGCGTGGTGCCCTCCACGACCTGACTCGCCATCTCCCACAGGGCGGGCGTATCGAGCCGAAAGACGGTGTCGCTGCCGTCGAACACCTCCCAGACGCAGGTGGTGCTCGTGCACGTCTTCCAGCCCTGGGCGTCCACGATCTCAAGATCGAGCTTCCCTGAGCTCCATTGGAAACCGTCCGGAACGAGCGCCTCGAGGTAGTCGATGTCATCCTGGCACAGCTCGAAGTCACCGCACTTGCCCGACAGGCAGGGCCATGAGTCGCCGTAGAGAGCACAGTCGCTGCTGCCTACCCAGCAGGGAATGTGTCCGACGAGGGCGGCGTTCATGATCCCGTTCGTGCAAGTGACCTCCTCGTCGGGGCAGAAAGTGTGGTTGGTACACTCCGCCGCCCGGGTCTCGGGAACGGCGTCCTTCCCGTCCGGTCCAGCCGCATCCAGATCAGCCAGGATCTCGTTGTGAGCCGGGAGGTCGAAGCTCAATCCGGAGTCCACGTCGGATACGTCCTGGGCCGGTGCAATCTCGACATCTCGTCCCTTCGAGGTGCACGCCGCTACCAGCAGAGCGAGCGCAAGAGCCGACGCTCCCCGAAGTGTCCTCCTCCTCATCGCCATCCTCCTTGCTCCTCAAGCATCCGCATTCCTGGCGAGAATGTCAACGCGTACACACAATCACGTAAACAATATGTACGGGCCTGTCGTTCGGCCCCAGATTGTCTCTTCGTCTCCCACACCGGACTCACGGGCCTGCTTCAAGCGTCCGCCGCCCCAATGGCCCGGGCTTTGGTCGAAGAAGTCTGCAACCGTCGTGCCAGTTGAGGGAGCAGGGGAAAATCGTCATGGCACAGCGACTTCATTTCAGCGCAGCGGAAGCAAGGTTGCCGTTGCCCATCCGGCGATTCGCCGCTTCCTCCGAACGTCGGGTCCGTCGGATGGGCTACTGGCTGACCCAATATTCCGGAATATGGTCAGGACGTTGACCATCTTGCCCGTTGCGACTACAATGAGCATGGGCGATTGGTGCGAAACGCGTTCCGCCCAACGCAAGCAGCGACGGCCGAATCAAGGGGGGAGGCGCAGCCATGGATCTTGAGAGAATGTCGGAGCAGAGCCCTTGGTGGGGAGACGCTACGTCTCTGGCCAGGGATCCCCATCTGGTGCGCTACGACGCCCTGTCGCTGAAGCTGGGGCATCCGGTCGAGGAGGACGTCGCCCACGAATCGACGGGCATCCAGGTCTTGAGAGGGCCGCGGCAGGTGGGGAAGACTACGCTGGTGAAGCGGCTGGTGCGGAAGCTGCTTCAGAGGGGCGTGCCGGCCAGACACGTGCTTTACCTCGCACTCGACGTGGCGGCAATTCACGCCCAGGCGGGTCTCCTCGATGCCATTCGTGGTTTCGTCCGGCTGAGTCCGGCCCGAGGCCGGCGCTACGTCTTCCTCGACGAGGTTACGTATTGCGCTGAATGGGCCACGGCTCTCAAGGCAGCCGCAGATCTGGGGCTGCTCGAGGATACCCTCGTGGTGGCCACCGGCTCGCACGCACTGGACCTGGCCAGAGGTACGGAGCGGCTCCCTGGCCGGCGCGGGTCGCTCGAGTCCAGGTTCAATCTTGAGATGGGGTACTACCCCTTTAGCGAGTTGGTGCGTGCGCAGGGAAGCTCGCCGATGGCAGCGAGCTCGTGGGATCCGGCGGACTTGTATGCTGCTGCCCGTGAGAACACGATTCGCTCGTCGGCTTCCGGCGATGCCTTCGGCCTGTTTCTTCGGGCAGGCGGACTGCCCCGGCCCCTGGCGGATACTGCCTCGGTCGGGATGTTCACGCTCGAGTCGGCCGCGGTGCACCGTGATGCCGTGCTCGGAGACTTGCTCCGTGCGGGGAGGAACGAGATCCAACTCCGAGAGATCCTGCGGGCGGTCGTCCAGAGCAGTGGCAGTCCGGTCACCTGGCACGGACTTGCGGAGCGCGTGGCCATGGGATCGAAGAACACCGTGGCGGAATACCTGGATACCATGCAGTCATGCTACCTGGTCCACGTTCTCCCTCAGCCGGTTTCGCTTGGCTCCGGCGTGCCGGCCCCGAAAAAAGCTCGCAAGATCTTGTTCCGGGACCCCTTCATCCAGCACGTGTTCGCAGCCTGGGCAACGGGGGCAGCCGATGCCAGGGGGACTTCCGCTGCATGCCTCTCCGCCCCGCGGTGCACCGGGGCCCTCGTGGAGAGTGCGGTGGCGGGCCAGTTGCTGCCTCGGTTCCGGCAAGTCATGCACTGGCGCAATGGGGGCGAGGTCGACCTCATCGGCGTGACCGAGAGCGGCGAGCAGGTGCGTTTCGAGGTCAAGTACCAGGGGCAGATCACTTCCGGCGACAGGAAGCACCTCAAAGCAGCCGGTGGCGGCATCATCGTATCGCGCTCGACGCTGTCCTTCGACGCTGCCACGAGAGTGGCGGCAATCCCGGCCCCGCTCCTGTTGCTGTCGGTGCCGGCGGTTTGACGCCGGGGTCTTCGGCCCGGTGCCGGTTCCCCGCCGCAGTCGTCGTCGCTCTGGCATTCCTGGTCCACGCACACGCCGAACAGGCAGAACTGGCCGTCCGGGCAGGTGAACGGCTCGCACTCGGTCGTGCATCTCCGTCCGAACAGGGTGGTCAGGCATTGCAGCCCTTCTTCGCACAGGCCGCACGTCCCTCCACATCCGTCGTCCCCACACTCGTTCCCCTCGCAGGAGGGGACGTAACCGCAGTTGCCATCAGGGCAAGCGTCTTGGGCCGGCACGTCCGTGCACTTCGGCCCACAAGTGTCCTCCGTCTCCTTCCCTGGAGGAGCGTCCTTCCCGTCCAGGCCAACCGCACCCAGATCAGCGAGGACCTCGTTGTCGACCGGGAGGTCGAGGTTCAATCCGGAGTCCACCTCGGACATGTCCTGGGCCAGCTGAATCTCGACATCTTCGCCCTTCGCCGTGCACGCCGCAACCAGCAGAGCGAGCGCAATAACCGACGCTCCCCGAAGTGTCTTCCTCCTCATCGCCATCCCCCTCGCACCTCCAGCATCCGCATTTCTGGCGAGAATGTCAACGCGTACATACCATCACGTAAACAATGCATACATGCCGGCTATCCGGCCCCAGACTGTCTCCTTATCCCTTGCACGTGGCTCACGGGCCTTCCCGATGCTCCCGCCGCCCCAATGCACGGCCCGGGCTCCGAACGAAGGAGTCTGCAACCGTTGTGCCAGGGGAGGGGGTGCGGGACGACGGTCGTGGCACGGGGATTGCTTTCCAGTGCTGCGGAAGGATAGTGTTGTGGAAGGAGGTGGCGATGAAACATCAGACCGACACACTTCAGGCGTTGACGCTCGTCACCTTCTCTGTCCTGGGAGCGCTGCTTGCGGGGGGCTGTGGGGATCCGCAGGACGAGTCCGATGCCGTAGCCGACCGACGCTCTCCAGACGACCTGGCAGCGAATGACATGGCGGCCATCGACCCGGCTGACCTGTCGCCCGACGCACTGATATTCGCAGCCAAGCGGGGTGGCGGAATGGTGATGGAGGGCGAGGAGATCTTCTTCACGCAGCACCATGGGAACGTCGTGGTGTACGTTTTCGGCGACCGTCGTGTGGTCTGGCTCGACCATGACTCCGATCTGGGCTACCGAGTCTTCCTCGAAGCGGCCATACCCGAAGCGACGTTCGCCGAGTTGCTGGGCCTCGCTGCGGAGTTGACCATGGCGGACAAGGGCCACTTCACGACCTGCCAGGCCCTCGACGCAGGCAGCGAGTTCGCTTACGTGAATGTGCCTGGCGTCGAGTTTCAGGCATCGGCCTGGACAGCGTTCAATGGAGAGCCGGACTGCGAGCCTCCGGAAGACGAGCCGCAGCCCAAGCCGGCGCTTGCCTCACTGGTCGAGGGCATCTTCGCGTTGCGCAAGCTTCCCGGCGAGGTCGTCGTCACGGACCGCCTCCTGCTGGGCGGTTACCAGGCCGCTGAGTGGGGTGCACCTTGCGCTGCGGAGAATGCGGCGAAATGGCCCTTCGATTCGGTCGCATTCCCGGAGAACGAGGAGTACACGTTCTGGACCCAGATCCTTGAGGGACAGTCCGCCGCCGAAGTCAGGGACTTCCTGCGGGCTCGTCTTGACGACAAGGCACGGGCATGGGGCACGAGCGTGAAGAGCGCCTGCGTGAGCCGGGGGGAGCAGTTCTACCGAGTCTTCTACGACGACATGCTGCCCGGGGAAGAGGAGTACCCGTTCTGAGGTGCGGGCTGCCGGCACCGCGCTGCAGCGCGGAGCCGCCACCCTTGGAGCTTGGGATCCGCCCGTTGGCGCGCTATGCTTGGACTGGGGCGAGCGAGAGGAACGTGGATTGAACGGAGTTGTGGCCCACACGACGTCGTATCCTGTTCTTTGGTGTGCAACGTGTGCAGTGGTATCGATGTCTGCCGCAGGGTGCATACGGTCCCGATGCTATTCCGACCAGGACTGCCCACAGGATCGCTACTGCAGCCAGACCGGTGATTGCAGGAAGAAGTGTGCGGGCGAAGCCGACTGTCCCTCGGGGAGCTACTGTCAGTCCACATCCGGCAAGTGCCTCCAGAGACAATGCGATGTCGACTCCGACTGTGGCGATGGCGGCCACTGCCAAGGATACAAGTGTGTGGAGTGCGTTGCTGACGAGCATTGCGGTGCCGATCAGACCTGCTACTTCGGCCATTGTGTCGCGATGGCCGCGGGGTGCCAGTGCACGCTGGCACCGCCCTTCTGTGCGGAGGATTGCAATCCGTCGTCGCCGTTCGGCACCGGGATTGGGCGGCAACTTGTGTGCGTTCCCGAGAACCTGGCGAACGGAGCGCTCCTGTTCTTCGGCTCCGTGGGGTGACCGCATTGCAGGGCAAGGTTTGCCCTCCTGGAGGCGCTGCGGGATGAGTTGGAGGACGAGGGAGAGACTCCCCTCGTTCTGTTCATGCAGCTCAAGACGTTCGACGCCACGCCCGACTATGTCGAGAAGAACATGAACGGCAGCACTGTTCCCGTCTTGCAGGACACGGAGGAGCTCGACCTGTGGGGCATGTACAGCACGCTGTGGCCGCATTTCGACACCACCTTGGAGAGCATGTACTACCGGGTGGTCCTGGTCGACCGGACCGGTTGCGTAGCAGCTCTGTTCGGCCCGCTGAGCGACGAGGATCTCGAGGGGCTTGGGAAGGCTGCGCTCAAGCAGGCGTGGGCAGAAGCCCTGCACGCAGAATGTAGCGCATCGCCAGTGGGCAACGACCGAGGAGCCGAGCCGGTCGAAGGCACGGGCCCCGGATCCGACCTCGCTGAGCAGGCCGGAATGCCATAGGGCGGCATCTCGCCGGCACGCTCACTTCGTCGGCGCATGCAGAGTTCAGGGGCAGAACAGGTACCCGCAGTACCACGGGGGCGTCAGCTTGTACCTCCCTCCGACATCGTTGATCAGGGAGACTTTGCCGCTGGGGTCTTCGACGTACGCGACCTCCCACACCTGGCACATCTGGAGCTCGACATCCGCCGACTCGAAGACCAGCATCCCGTAGATCCAGACGCGGACGGTCGCAATGGAAGGTCCGTAGCCATGGTCGTCCCAGTAATGAACGCCGATCTTGTACAGCCCCGGTTCCATGGGCCCGAAGGCAATCGCCTCGGGGCCCGGCTGCCCGTTGCCGTTCCCCACGTAGGAGGGGTTTCCCGCCGGTCCCGGAGGCGGCCAGTCGGGGTCGGGATTGCACCAGAAGCAGTCCCAGGGAATATCGAACCAGCCTTCCGGGCTGCCGTCACCGTCCAGGTCGGGACCCGCGGCATCCGGGTGCAGGAAATGCAGGTCCAGGTCCGCGCTTGCTTCGGGGCCCTGATCGTTCTCATCGGGGTCCGCGGGCGTGTGCCAGAAGAGCTCGATTCGAATCGTCTCGTCGGGGACTACGGCCACCTCGTACTCGGCAGGGCAGCAGGAAGGCGTGTTGTCCAGGTCGTAGACCACGAGATAGAACGCGTAGGTCCCTGCCAGGTCGACCTCGAAGGTGGGGGTCGGATGGCTGGACGACGGGACGAACTGAGAGGCCGATCCCTCCGGTCGCTCGACGTCCCATTCCCACTTTGCGACGGCCCCCTCCTGCCCGCACTGCTGGAAGCTCGTGTTGCCGCTGAGGTGGAGGACGGTCCCCGGAACGACCTCGTTCCCCTCTGCGCACTCGATGACGGCTTCGGGGGCTTCCAGGATGACGCTCGCCCCATTCACTGCGATGCTGTCCGGAGAGGTTCCGCTGCTGCTGGCGACCCGCACGGTTGCCTCGAACAGCACGATTTGGCCCGCTGCATCCACGGGGCTGGCTTCGGTCGGAGCGAATACCACTTGTACGGACACGGCTGCGCCAGGCGGAATGGTCAGCGGCGTCTCCGGCGTTGGCAGGTTGGCAAGCCCGGAAAGGTCCAGGGAGAAGGCCGGATGGGAATCGGCAGCCAGTGCGATGTCGTACAGCTCCAGCGGGACCGAACCGCACGATTCGATGGCGAGCTCCACGGTCTTGTCGTGGAGGCACTGCACACCCCCGAAGCTCAGTTCCGCCGGGTTGACAGCAATGCACGGAGTGCCTGTCGATTCCGAACTCACCGAATCGCCCGGCTTCTCGGTGATGTCCTGGCCGTTCGGGGCAGAAGGCGAGTCGTCCGTCACGCCGTCTTGTGCTCGGGAATCGGCTCCGGAGCGGCCGGAGTCGAGCGCGTCGTGTCCCGAGTCGCCCCCGGAGATGGGGCAACCGCATGTCCAGAAAGCCATCAACAGGAAGCCGCTCGCCCACCATGCCCGCAGGAGTCTCGTCGCCATCTGTGTCCTCCGCTCGCCCCGCCGCATGAAAACACCGGACATCGACCGACGTGATCAGGCAAGTGGTCCCCGGGCCTATTCGGCATACCCCAGATCCCGGACGTCCACGCTGGCCAGCTACCGCAGGATTCTGCCGCTCCGCTCTCCTCTTCGGCGGGCCACCAGGAGCAGCGCAGACAGCAGGAGAAGCAGCCCGCCGGATGCCGAGGCTGCAGCGCACGGTCCGGCAGAGCACGATCCTCCCCCGTCCGAAGTTCCGCCGGTCTTCGATGAGCCGTCGGAAGTGACGTCCCCGGAGGATCCGTTGGCATCGATGCCGCCCGTCGAGGCTCCCCCGAACTCAGCATCCAGCTCGGCCCCGCACGCCGACTCGAGGGCCTCGCAATCCCCCTCCTTGTCCGCGAGACATTCGATCGCGGCCTTCATGCCGGCCTGGGTTTCCGGTTCGGCCAGCAGGAACGAGCACTGGTACTTGCATTCCAGGACCATGTCCGAGCCGTCGGTGATCGTGTCCTCCTTGCCGGCAGAACTGCTCTGCTTCGACACGGACCCCTTCTCGCCTTCGCCGTCCTCCTGCCAGCACGGGCCGATCTTCTCGCAAAAGGCATCGCACTCGGGCTTCAGCACGATCTTCGCCAGGTCGATGTCGCACTGGCCCAGCTCGAGAATGCACTTGGCCCCCTCGAAGGTGCCGCCCTCTCCGTACTCGTACAGCACGCATTCGAGCGCACAGCTCTCCAGCTCGTGACAGGACGAGTCCGACTTGCACCACTCGTCCTCGGGGCGGCAGCGGTGGCGCACGCAGACCTGGCCTTCGGGGCATTCGTCCACAGCGTCGCACGATGCCGATTTCGCCCCGCCCTCGTGGTCCACGCACCCGCCCTTGACGCAATCCTGGGGCTCTGTGCAGTCAGCCCCGGTCGAGCAGCCGACCCGATCGGACCCTCCGCAGGCACAGGCTTCGTTGATGCACTCGCACCCTTCGGGGCACCCACTGTCCCCATCGCCGAACTCGCCGCCGGGAATGCAGATCTGCGTTCCGGGCCCCTGGTCGTGGCATTTCCCCTGGATGCACTCTGCCCAGCCGCGACACTCCCAGTCGGTTTCGCAAGCCTCCCAGGCATGCGCAGTTCCGCCGGCCGCCAGGACCAGAGAGAACACAAGAAGTCCCATTCGCATCATCATGACGCTTCCCCCCATTTCGTGCGCCTGAACACAATCGCTGCAACAGAATGGTAGTCTGCTGAGGACGGCTGTCAAGACTCGGGCGGATCGCAGGTTCCACGCCCCTGGCACGCAAACTGCAAGGTCCCTACACAGGCGCCGCCCCCGTCGGCACCTGACGCACCGGTGGACGGCCTCCGGTGCCATTCGGGCGGGGCCGGATGGTGCGATGCGACCCGTGCTACTTGTTTACAGGCGAGGTGTGATATGCTGAGAATCTCTACGGCGGCTGCGTTGTTATCACTCGTCCTCTGGGCAGCCGCCTGCGGTGAGAAGGGAAGCAAGGGGCAGGCAGCAGACTCCATGGACAGTCAGCACGCAGCCGAGGCCGGGGCCCTGTCGAGGGATGAGGCCGGTAGCCCGGATTGCGGGCCTCATCCTGCCGGCGTGGGAAGCTGCAACGAGTGCGAGTGCACCAACGCCGGGTGGGCGTGTACTCTGGCCGCCTGTGATGCCGGCGTCCACCTGGACGCCGATGGCTCTGGCCCGGACGCTGCCGACATCGCACTGGTCGGCAGCGACGTGCAGGAGAAGGGCAACTGCTGCGCATCCGACGCAGAGTGCACCTCGGCCATGGCCTGCATTATGACCCCGGGGGAGGAGCAGGGGACGTGCTCCCCCAAGCCCAACAAGCCCTTCTGCTACTTCGATTCCCACTGCCCGGTGCTCCACACGTGCGAAGGAGCCGCACTCTGCGCCTGCGGCGACGATTGCGACCCCGAGCGTGGAACCTGCAAGCCCTACGGAGGGGCCTGCTGTGCGGTCGATGCGGACTGTGGCCAGGGGGCCGCCTGTTACTGGAACGAGCCGCACGATGCCTCCATCTGCCTTCCGGTTCCCACGGCGTGGTACGAGTGCTGGGTCGATGCCGACTGCGAGCCGGACGAGCAGTGCGTCGACGAGTACTGGGCCCCCTGCCCCTACATGATGACCGGACCGTTCGAGTTCGGATACTGCCAGAAGTCCAAGTTCCTGGAGTGCGTGGCGAAGCACAGCGGATGCGACTGTGACCAGGGCTGTGCCGACGGCTACAGCGTGACCGTCTACCACCCGGCCGATGCCGGCGAGTTCCCCCCTGCCACCACGCCTCCGCAAGAATTGATGGACGTGGCGGTGGCCAAGTACGAGTGCGGCGTCTGCTCCTGCACCGAGTCCTGGGCCGTCAAGGACGCAGGCGTGTGGATGACTGAGGAACTGGGCAACGATGCGGAGAACTTCTGCGCCTTTCTCCTGGCGTTCGACGAGGCCTGCGGGGGCTGCCTGGTCGCATGGGAAGGCGGCTGCTGCTGAGTTCCCGACTCGGCCGTGAAGCTGTCGGCGGCGCCTTCGCGTGTCTGGGGCTGTGCTCCCGTCCGTCAGGCACCTGCTCCAGCCCTGGGGCAGCCGAAGAGCGAGACCCAGTCCTGGGCAAGGCCCCGGACATTCGGGACCACGTCCCGCATTGGGCTCGGGCCCTGGCTGCAATTGCCGGGACATGCAGACTGTCTGGCATGCCGGCGCTCCGGCCCGACGGTTCCAGCTTCGAAGTCGGGAACGTGGCTGGGGCCGCACAGCAGGCGTTGGGCGGGCTCCCTTACCCCCATCACCCCACCAGCCGACGTTCACGTCGAGGAGAGGAGCTCGTTGGCCCTACGGATCGCCTCCTCGGTACCGGCGATTCCCAGGACGTCCCCGGCCTGGAGAGCTTCTCTGCCAGTCGGCAGGAGGACATTCTGGTTGCTGCGGCGGATGGCAACGACCGTCGCTCCGGTCAGGGCCCGGAGGTTCAAGTCGATGAGCGTCTTGCCGACCACGAGGCTCTCCGGACGGATGGCGACCCCGAAGACCAGGTCGAAGCCCGGGATGGGCTTGGGCTCCGTCCTTCCCCCCTGGGTTCCCGATGCGGCCTGCCTCGCCAGGAGGTTGGCCACCCGCTGCGCCTGCGAACGGAATCCCCTCTCCACGTCGCCCTTCCCGCGCAGCATGGAGAACGCCACTGCCGCCAGGAGTCCGACGACGACGATTGCCGGAGTCGCTCCTGTGACGGGCCGGAGGATCGCGCTGACGGGCCCCCCCACGCCAAGCAACACCCCGAGCCAGACGAGAACGCGGTAGGTGCCTTGCAGCAAGGGGGTAGCAGGACGGACTTCCGCCTCCGCCGACGTCACGACGGACCTGCTCACCAGGCCGGCCAGCAAACCGGTGTTGCGAAGCAGGCTGATGACGAAAGGGGTCGCCAGCAGCGTCCAGCCCCCCGCCAACACCCAGCCGGCAGCATCCTCGGAAAGGGGAAGGGTGTCGACGACGAGGTCCCACACTTCTTTCCGGGCGAGCACCGCGGCCACGGCGATACCTGCGAGAACGGCAGAGTCCACAAGGATGACCCGCACAGCTCGACGAATCGGAGACCGGGCCGACTCGGAGCCCATCCCCCGCCTCCACGCCTCAAACCATCGTTCGTAGACGCCCAGCAGGTGGCTCACCCTGCCCGGCAATCGGCTCCCGACCCAGCGACCCAGTTGTTCCGACCGGCCGAACAGGAGCGGCGTCGTGAACGCCGTGAGGATTGCCGTCGTCACCAGCATCGACCGCAGCTCGCCTCGGACAATGCCTGCCGCGATTCCGATTCCCGCCATGATGAAGGAGAACTCCCCGATCTGCCCCAGTGACAATCCCGCAGACAGGGATCTGCCCAGGCCGTTGCCGGATACCACCCCTGCGACCGAGACGCTGACGAACTGGGCCAGGATGACGATGCCCACCAGCAGCAGTGACTGCGGGAGCAAGCTTGCGGCAGCCATGGGGTCTACCGTCATGCCGATGGAAACGAAAAAGATCGCGGCAAACACGTCCCGGAGAGGGCGGATGAGAGGCTCCACAGCCTTCTCCTCCCCAGATTCGGCGACCAGAACGCCCGCCACGAAGGCCCCCAGTGCCACGGAGTACCCAAGCCCCTCGGCCAGGACGGCGATTCCGAAGCAAAGCCCCGTGACGACGACAACCAGGATCTCCGGACTCCCGAGTCGGGCAGACAGGCGGACCAGCCTGGGAATGAAGAGCATCCCCCCGACGACCAACGCCACCAGGACGACGGCCAATCGGCCAAGGGTCGTAGCGAGCTCGCCGGCAGCCAGCCCCTGCCCCGATGCGACGCCGGTAACGACTGCGATCAGCACGACAGCCGCCAGATCCTGGATCACCAGGACTCCGAAGACGAACTCACGGACGGATGCAGCTACCGGTCGCTGATCGAACACTTTGCTCACGACCATGGTGCTTGAAATGCACACAGCGGCGCCGAGGAACACCGCCTCCGTCGTGGACCAGTCCAGGAACAGCCCCATCGAGAGGCCACACCAGAAGAGGAAGCTCATCTGGAGAACAGCGGTCAGACCAGAAGTCGGAAGCACATGGAGGAATCTCCGCACGCGGAACTCGAGCCCGATGGCGAACATCACGAGCAGAACCCCGAACTCGGCCATGCTCTCCACCCGGTGGGGCTCAGCGAACAACGGGACCGGAATGTAGGGGCCCACGACGAGGCCGGCAAGCAGGTACCCCACGACGGTGGACTGCTTCAGCAAACGCATCACGACGGAGATTGCCGCCGCAACGCAGAGGACGATTGCAAGGTCTGAAACGAACGTCGGAGCGGTCATCGAACGTCCTGATCTCCCCCCGTCACTGCCCGGCTGCAAGTCGCTGCAAGCCACCGGCTACGGCCGCTACCTCGGAGACTCCCCATCCGGCGGCCGGCGGAAGGCCCTCTCGCCCATCTCCCGGGAGAACGTCTTGTGGCACTTCCGGCAGACATAGGCTGCGTCCCGGTCGGCTCGTCCCCGGATCTGCTGATGCCCGCAGTGAGTGCACTTGACCCTCACCAGTCCTACCGCCGCAACGATTCCGAACAACCAACTCATGGTCCGGAGCATACTTCCTCAAGCCGCCCGAAACAACAGCTTTGCATCGAGCCCGGTCCCCTTGTTCGGACCCTCCGCATGCGCCGTGAGCTCGAGCGGCCTGCGACCGGTCCTGGCGGGCTTCTCGGCCGGCATGATCTCGGCCCACCCAGGAGATCTTCCACACGGGCACATGACCGATGTTCCCGGCAGCTCACGGTACGTTCACGTGCCCCTGGAGATGGTGCCCCTCCCGGTGCTATGCTTTCTTTGCCGTAATGGCCTGGAGGTCCACGATGATCAACGAGTGGTTCGAAAGCACGTTCTCCTGGAGCGTCCAAGACCTCGCGGATGGGATCCGTGCGGTTGAGAGGTGGTGCCAATGAGAAGCGGGAGTGACGTGCTGGTCGAGATCCGCCGCCGCGCCGCGGCCGGCCGGCCACTGAACTCGGGGGCCAATCGCGGCGACTGGCTCTATGCCAATGCGGTCAGGTTCTTCGGTTCCTGGGGTCAGGCGGTGGAGGCGGCCGGGTTCCGATATGACCATGTCAAGCTCCGCAACCTGTCGCGTGCGGAAGTACTTCGGAGACTCCGTGCGCTGGTCGGACGCGGCGAGCCGGTACTGGCCACCCGGCACCCGCAACTGCGGCAGGCAGCGGGCAACTACTTCGCGAGTTGGAAGGAAGCCCTTGTTGCAGCCGGAGCCGACCCGACGGACGGCAGGAAGTGGACCCGCGCGACGGTGGCGGCGGCCATTGCGAGAGACATTGCCCTCGGGCTCCCCGTCAACTCCGTTGCGATGGTGAAAGGGAACGAAGGGCTGTACGCTGCCGGCCGGCGTCGATTCGGGAGTTGGGCGAAGGCAGTGGAGGCGGCAACACGGACGGGCCCGCCGGATCGAGAGGACTCGAACACCAGCAGGAGGATCTCGTGTCCACGCAACTCGACATCCTGAAGCAGCTCGAGGCCCACGAGGTGGCACCGCAGTTCGACGCCTGGCTCAATGCCGTGGTCGCTCATCGGGCTGCACATCCCGACCTGTGGAACGGGCTCAGAGCCGCCGAACGCTCCTACCTGCACGGCCGGCGTCACTGGACCCGGGTGGCCTGCCTGGGGCTCGCCATGCTCCGGGAGCGGGAGCCTCACCGACCTCCCCTGGATCACCTGGCTCCTCCCCTGGCGGTTCTCGAGCACCGGTTCCTGCTGGCTGCGTTCTTCCACGACATCGGCCGCCTGGACGAGGGGAGGGATACGGGCCATGCCGGCCGCGGTGAACGGGTGTTCCGGTTCATGGCCCCGGTCCTGTCCGTGGATCCCGGTGACATCGAGTCCGCTGCCGTCGCAATCCGGAATCACGCCTCCGACCCGGCGGTCCTTCCCGGTGCCGACCTCGTCGCCGCCTGCATCGCCGATGCGGACCGCCTGGACCGTGCCCGGCTGTACGAACGCCCCCTCCCCGACTGCATGTACCCTGTGCTGCCGTGGGAGAAGTGGGCGGAGGCGGCGTGGGAGTGGGGGACGGGGGGGTAGGGGTGAGCCGGAAGCACAAGAGAAGCTGATGCTCGGGACCGCAACGTGAGGCATGGCCATGGGGAAGAAGAGCCGGTTGAAGAAAGGGCGAAATGTGCGTTCATTCACTTCACCCCGGGGGGACTTCGCTGGAATCCCCCCCGAGGCGGGAGAACGGCTGCTGCAAGATGCGAGGAGACTCCTGGGGGATGACGCACCGACCAGGATCCTGCCGACGAGCACCGCTTTCCCCGGTCACAGGAAGATGTCCGCAGTCCTCGAAGAACTGATATCGAGCGAACTCGAAGCCATCCCCGGCGATGCCCCCTTCGGCGAGTCAGCTCCTGCGCTTCCTCGGGCGGCATGGTGAAGCCGAGACCGAGGATGTAGCTGCCTATGAAGCTGAGGTCATCGTTGGCTCCAAGCCGATTCGGCGGTCCGGCCTGCGCTGACTCATCCAGCAGAGTCGAGATGGCCTCCACCGGCCGGCCTCCCAGGATCAGGGGACCCAACCATGGTCCCTTGCTAACATGGACGACGGAGATGTTCACGCTGGCCTGACCGGGCCACGGCATGCGAGGGACAGCAGCGTAGATGTTGGCCCCGTGGGCGGTCATGTGGTCGAGCCCGCCTTCGCGCGTGTCGCCCTGAGAGATCGTGTTGGTGGCGATGAGGCCGAACGTGCCTCCTGCGTTCACGGTTCCGAAGGCTCGGAGATAGAAGTATGCCGCGAGATCGACGGTCCCGCTGGTGTGCGGCCACGCCGTTCGAAGGTAGCGGAGGTAGACCTCCCCGATTTGCCGTCGGATCGTCAGTCCTCCGAGGAACGGTGGGTTCCCCACGATGGCATCGAAGCCGGGGTTGTCCCGGCCGAACACCTCGGGGAACTCGAGGAACCAGTGGAAGGGGCGGTGGTGCAACAGATACGCGGCGACCTGCGTGCGCATACCGTGCCAGTCAACGTCCTCTTCCTTGAGCGCAAACCGGTTGCCCAGCTCGGCCCGCAGGCGGTCACGAGACCGGTTGTCCAGCTTCGAGAACTCGGGGGCGACGAGGACATCGGCCGCCATGCGCAGCTTCCCGGTCAGCTCGTCGGCCTGTTCGAGCAAGGTCTTCTTGGCATCCAGGTCCCGTGCGTCGACGGCCGGCATCAGCGTGAGCTGGACTCGAAGGTCTCGGGCCTGCTTCACCTTCTTGCCCAGCAGGGTTTCGAGCAGCGAGGCACCGCTTCCCTTGCCGTCCAGCGACCAGGTGGAAAGCTGCTTTGCATCCACCCCGACGAGAGAGTCGCCGCACTTCAGGGCATGATCGAGGAACGTGAACGCCCTCTCCCTGGCCAGGGTGGTGAGCCAGAGGGAGAGCTTGGCCATCTCCACGGCCAGGGGGTTTACGTCCACGCCGTAGATGCACCGCTCGACGACCAGGCGGCGGGCCCAGAGCACCATCTCGGTCCGCTCGTCCGGGTCGATGGTCCGGCCCGCGGCAGGCACTCCATCCGGCGCCGGCTCAGCATAGGGCATGGTCAGCGCTGCGGAGGGGTTCTTCCCGTGCGCCTCGGCCACGGCCCGGTCCCAGGCTTCGACCAGGCGATCCGCCAGGTAGCGGACGGCCTGGACCAGGAAGGCCCCGGATCCCATGGCGATGTCGCAGACCTTCAGATCCAGCAGCTCCCGAGGGCTCTTGACCTGTCGGGGTTCCAGGTACTTGCCCGGCTTGCCCTCCTCGCACCGGTACACCTGCGGCTCCAGGGTCACCCGCACCACCCGCTCGGTAAGCTGCTGCGGCGTGTAGTGCGCACCCGATGCCCTCCTCGACGTCCCGGTCGTCAGGTACAGCTCATGCGGCGCCGCCACCTCGCTGCACTGGAGCACCGGGGCAAAGGGACGGACCCGCTCCGCCAGAGTCGGGGGCAGGAGAGCCAAGGCATCCGCATCCGCCTGGGGGAGGGGAGCCGACAGCAGGGAGGAAACCCGCTCCAGGTGCTCCGGCTTGGGCTTGGAGTGCAGGTTGGACGCAACGAGCTGCACCAGCGCTGACGGCGGTGGTGTCGATTCGGATTCACCGGCGACCATCGACCATCGACCATCGACCATTTCTGCCGCCCTGGACGTCCCCCTCCACCCTTGCGCCGCCTCCTCCAGCTCGTCCAGCGGAACCGCTGCTTCCCCGGCCCCCTTGAGCTTGACCATGGGCTGGTCGCCGGCCCGGGCGCAGCGGTGGTCGAGCAGCCCTTCGTAGATGTATCCGATCTGCTCGACGTCCAGCGCCCAGTAGCCGACCCGCTGCGGCTCTCCGTGCTTCCCGTGGCGGGCAAACAGCAGGAGCTGAAGCACGTCCGCCACGACCTTGTTGGAGATGCGGCAGGCAGGATCCTCGAGCACGGGAAACCGCTCGGGATCGAACAGGCTTCCCCCGTACGCCGGCAGCGTCAGATCCGGATGCCGGCACCCCCGGTGGAGCATGCGGCAGGTGGCCAGGAAGCGGTCCCAGGCATCATGCGTCTCGAGGAGCTGGCCCGGGTTGAGCCGTCTCTGCTCCTGGAGCCGGTGCCAGAGCCACGTGAGCCCGTACGCCTGGTCGTAGAGCACCTCGCCGTGGGGCAGGAGCACCCGTTCCTCTGCATACAGGAGGAACACCAGGCGCATCATGACGGTGAGGCCCATCTCGTAGATCTGCGCCTCGGTCATCCCGGCCAGGAGCCGCCCTCCGCAGGCCCGGTCCGCCTCGTCCCACGCCCAGATGAGGCGCTCGAGACCGTTGCGGACCTGCTCGCCCAGTCGGTCGGCGACGTCCCCCTGCCGGTCGACCGATTCCCGGCACAGGTCGGCCAGGGTCAGGGCCTCGGCGGAATCGGGAAGCAACAGGTTGCGGCCCAGCAGCGTCCGGAAGGCGTCGGCAGCGGCCTTCTCCTCGACCAGGACTCGGGTGGACCAGGAGATGGAGCCGGTAGAGAGCCCTTTGCGGGCGTGGAGAAGGCGATATTCGGCCCCGTTGCACAGCAGGCCCAGCGGGACGTCGGACTCCCTGAGCAGCCGGTCGAGCTTGGTTGCCGGCGAGGCCTTCCAGCGTCCCTGCGACGATTCCCTGCGGTCGAAATCCTGTTCCGGAGGAAACATCATGACCAGCATCACCGGCTCGCCGTCCCGTGCGCAAAGAACCCGGGTGGGGCGGAGCCACTGGTCGAACTCGTCCAGGTAGACCCGATACCGGTCGGGAACGGCATTGCCCTTGAGCCACCGTTCCGGAGGAAGGTCCAGGAGCCATTCGAGCAGGGTATCGGTCCACTGCACGGCCCCCTGCTTCCTGGCCTCGGGGTCGGGCTTGCCCTGGGTGACCTCGAAGCGCTCCGCATACCGCCGGAACCACTTCCAGCTCCCCAGCTCGATGGGGTCGGGACCGCCGGGGAAATGCGTCTCGAGGACCGGCTCGGACACGACCAGGCCCGAAAGCTCGACGAGGGAAAGCCAGTCGGAGTGGGTTGCCATCACACCCCCTCCTTCAGGTAGGTCGCCGGAACCAGGTAGAGCAGCGCCAGCGGGAAGCAACGGGGAGCCCCCCGCAGCTCGTAGCGCCGCTGCACCGCCTGCGGCTCGCTCTCCCGCTCCCGAAAAAGCTGGTCCCGCCGCCCCCTCAACCACTGCGTGTCCTGGCGGTACTGCTCGAGGTTCTCGGGCTCGAAGCCGGGCAGGAACTGACCTGGGGCATCGAGCTCCTTCACCATCTCCTTGATGCGCCGGTCGATCTCCTTGACCCGCTCGTCGATGAGGGCCCGGACCTGGCGGGCCTCGTCCACGGCCCGGCTTCGAAGCTGCTGCCGGATGGTCTTTTCCCGCTCCTGCACCCGGGCGGCCAGCTCGTTGCGCAGTGCCTGCTCGTGACCGGCAAAGAACCTCCTCAGGGCATCGCCGACCTTCTGTGGAATCTGCGGGAACGCGCCGGGCACGGCCATGGCTTTCTCGAGCCACTCCTGGGGGGCCGGGGAAAGCTCGAACTGCCGGATCTCGCCGCCGGCCAGCACGAGCTCTTCGTGGAGCTTCACCCCTGCGGACCCGATGGCGACCAACCGGGACACGAGCAGGATCACGGGCTCGGTGATCAACGGATCCGTCACGACCCGGTAGCTGGCCCGGTGCAGGCGATGCGAGCTGTGCAGCCCTGCGGACCAGAGGTTGGCCCGAAAGGTCCCGACCGCCCGCTTCATGAGCGGATGATCCAGGTGCACCAGCGTTGCATCCTTCCGGTCCCGTGCAAGCGAATCATCGAACACCAGGGCAAGCAGCCGCCCCTTCGAGTCCTTGATCCACGGACCGCACTCCCCCCAGGCCGGCGGCAGCGCCTTGAGGTACCAGGCTCTTCCGGCAAGGTCGCCCTGCGGCACCGGCTCCAGGCCGGGGTGGTCCTGCATGCGCAGCGCCTCGTCGAGCACCCGCCGCAGCGTGTCGGGACTTAGCTGCCACACCTGCCGGGCCTGACCGATGGCCTGCCTCAGCCGGACGATGCCTTCCCGGGTCAGGATGTCGGCCTTGATGTCCGCCTTCTGGCGTTCCCAGCGGGTCTTGGGGTCTTCGATGACCTTGCGTTCCCCACGCAGCGCCTCTTCGACCTGAGCGGCAATCACGTCGCCTACCGCACCAAGGTCGGCCCTCTGCGTGCGGACCTTGGTCACCACGACGTCCAGGAACTGCTGGTCCTGGCGGCCGGCGTAAGCAAAGTGCATGCAGAACACGGCCGGGGCCTTCTGTCCGTGGCGGTCGATGCGCCCGTTTCGCTGCTCCATCTTGTTGGGGTTCCAGGGGATCTCGTGGTGGATCAGATACCGGCAGTGGGCCTGGAGGTTCAATCCCTCGCTGGCGGCATCGGTGGCGAGCAGGATGCGGACCGGGTCGGAACCCGGCTCGGAGGAGAATCTCTTCTTCACCTCCTCTCGCTGTTTCTCTCCCATCCCTCCGTACAGGACGATGATGCGGTCTGCCCAGCCCTTCCGCTCGAGCTCCCGCTGGAGGTAGCTGAGCGTGTGCCGGTATTCGGTGAACACGAGCAGCCGGTCCTCGTTCCAGGTGCCTGAGGTCTCGTTGCAGGTGCCTCCGGTCTCGTCGCAGGTGCCTCCGGTCTCGTTGCAGGTGCCTCCGGGGCAGAGGTGTTTCCCGATCCAGGCAACGAGCTGGCCGGCCTTGGAGTCGGTCCCTTCGGCCAGGAGTGCGGCCAGGTCCTTCATCTGCTCGGCCAGGGTCAGCTCTTCGTCTGTGGGGGCGAAGAATCCGGCGGATTCGGACAGGGCGGCCTCTTCGGCGCGGTCCTTCTCCTCGTCGCTGTCGTAGTCGTCGGAAAGCTTGTGAGCGAGCAGCTCGACGACCTTGCCCTTGTCCTCGTCCGGGGCTTCCTCGCCGACGAGGTGGGCGTGGTGCACGTCGATGGATTCCTTGAACGCGAAGACCGACGACAGGAGCCGCTTCTTGAGCAGCGTGATGGCGAACTTCACGGGGAGCTTGTCCCGCAGGGACAGTCGGCCCAGGCGCAGGGAAGCGTACCGGTCCAGGCAGTCGAACAGCTCGGCCTCCCGGGGAGTGAGCTGGACGGACAGCGCTTCGACCTCTCTCTTGGGGAACCGACGGTTGCCGAGCGCATCGACCAGGTCGTCCTTGATCCGGCGGACCATGACCGCGGCGAGCTGTTCCTTGTTGACCGCAGTGCACCGGGCAAACCGCAGCGGGTCGAGCATCTCGAGCATGGCGGTGAAGCTCTCGGTGTACCCGTTGTGCGGTGTTGCAGTCAGGAAGAGCCGGTGCTCGAAGTTGGGCATGATGTCCCGGATCATGTGGGTCCGGTCGCTGTCCCGCACGTACTCGCCCCGGCCGGAGGGGGCCACGTTGTGCGCCTCGTCGACCAGGAGCAGGTCCCAGTCCTTGAGCCCGCTGCCGTCGCTGCGCCCGTTGCCGCCTGCGTGCAGCAGCGAATTGCGGAACTGCTGGAGCGGTGCCTCGCGCTTCAGGAAGTCCATGGAGGTGATGAGCCTGGGGTAGCTGGCCCAGGGGTTCACGTGGACGCCGTATTCCCGGCGCACCCGGTGGACGTAGTCCCGGTCCACGATCTCGAACATCAGCGAGAACTTGAGCTTCATCTCCTCGGCCCACTGCTTCTGCAAGGAGGCCGGGCAGACGATGAGGATGCGCCGCACCCGCTGGCGGGCGATGAGCTCCTGGAGGACCATGCCGGCCTCGATGGTCTTGCCGAGGCCGACGTCGTCCGCAATCAGCAGGTTGACCCGGGGCATGGCGATGGCCCGCACTACGGGCTCCAACTGGTATTCCTCGATCTGGATGGCTCCTCGGAACGGTGCCTGCAACGGCAGCCCTTCGAGCACCGACGACAGCCCCCACCGAGAGGCCAGCAGGAAGGCCTCGAACCGGCCCAGCGGGTCCCATTCCTCGGGCCTGGGGAGCCCCAGGTCCGCCAGCACCGTCCTGTGTACCTCGTGCTCCCAGATGACGTCGACGGTGTCGCCGAGCTGGTCGTCGTCGACGCACTCGAGCCGCACCCGGTGCATGGGGTCTTCTCCCCGCTCCACGTCCCCGGCCCACACGTCCTGCACGATCCAGTGCCGGTTCCGCACGTGGACGAGCTGGCCCTGTTCGGGGATGTCGACTGCTGTGGTGTTCATTCGCCGAGCCCTCGTTGCGTGTCAGTGAGCGCCATCCGTCACAAGCGGGGAAGTGAAGACGCCCCCCACAGACCACCCGACACAACATTCACAACCACTTGCCTCCACACTTGCCGCCGGTGCACACGTCTCCGACAGTAAGTGCATTGCCGTCATCACACACAGTGCCGTCGGCATGTCCGCTACAAGCTCCAGAGGGGATCTGGCAGCCCCCGCCTTGCCCCACCATCGCTTCTCCAATCGGACACGGGCTGCTGGCGACACACCGGGTTCTGGGATGCGTCACTTCAGGTCCGTCCGTTCCGATGCCGGCTTCATTGTAGCGGATCAACCACTTGTGATTGAAAGCATCGTTCGGCTGGCTCGACGACGACCAGAAAGGCACTGGCGAACAGTCGCCAGGATTCCAGATGCCCGCCTGCCAGTAGCATCCCCCCTCGCCGGGGCCGGACAGAGGAGGGCATCCTCCTGAGCACGCCGAGTTCCAACAACCCACGGGAGCCGCTGCGGGGTTGAGGCAAGTGGGATCGATGATCGAACAGGCTCCCCCCTCTTCCATGCTCGGACATCCCTCAACCAGGGACCGCAGTTCATTGATGTTGGGAAGCCTCCAATCACTCTGCCCTGAAAGTACAAGAGCCTGGCAGTATGCCTGACCGGCAGCGTGGTTGGATGGACCGAATGGGTTGATGGCCCAGAGGCGCACCTTCGTGAGGTCCGTCACGATTCCGCCGCAATGGCGAGCCCAGTGTCCTTGCACGTCCAAGTTCTCGTCCACCAGGCCGTCGCAGTCGTTGTCGAGTCCGTCACAGACCTCCTCTTCAGGTCCCCAGACTTCGCAGTAGGTGTGACACTTCGAATCGACCCAACATACGCCCCCCTCTCCGCACTCCCCACAGCTCCCGCCGCATCCGTCGCCACCGCACTGCTTGCCGGCGCAGGAGGGGACACAGTCGCCGGGAAGCGGACGAACGCAGCGCGCTCCGAAATAGCCGCTCCGGTAAGTCGGTGGCGTGCTGTCTCCCCGTACTGCCGTTCGAAGGTTGGGCGCAGTGGAGAAGAATGCCCCTCCCCGTCCGACCTTGAACTGGCTCGTGGGTGAAAGCCATGCGGCCCCGTCGACGGGAGCGTCTTGAAAGCTTGGGTGATACCAGTCCTCGACCCACTCCCACAGGTTCCCGCTCATATCCAGCGCCCCGCTCCACGAGGCCCCTGCCGACCTCAAGCCTTCGACGCCGGTGCCGCCACTCCCGCATCCGTACCCTGCTTCTCCGCCCGTCTCATTCATGACGGCCGTACCGTTCGAACAGGTGGGCTCAGGACTGTCCCCCCAAGGGTACTTCCGGTGCGCGGGCCCCTTGGCTGCGTACTCCCATTCGGCCTCGGACGGCAGCCGGCCGCCAGGGACAACCCAGTTGCAGAAGTTGGATGACTGAGCCCATGTGAGCCCATTCTGTGGGTGACTTGCCCGTCCGTTAGTGCTCGTGTTCGTTCCCTGCTTCCCTGGCCAATCCGTCGTGCCCGCTGCGCTACACTTCCCGGCCTTCTGGCAAGCCTCGTACTGCTCCACCACGACCTCGTACTTGCCGATGAAGTAGCCCTCTGCAAACGTGACCGGGTGCATCTTGTCCGGCTGCGACGGATCCTCTTCATTGGCGGCGTGCCCCGCCTCGTTCACGGGGCTGCCCAGCTTGGTCGTTCCCGGCGGCACGTAGATCCACACGTCCCATCGCCGCCATCCGGTCGTGTCCTTTTTGTAGTACTCGCAGTGGTCCTGGCGGTTGCAGGTGACGAAGTAGCCCGCAAGGGGGGGGCACTGGGTTCCGCCGCATGAGACGGCAGGTGCAGGGCGGACGCAACGTACTCCCAGGTCCGCTGAGGAATCCGTGCACACGTCCCTGATGGAAGTCCGAATCCGATCCGCTCGTTCCGTGAAGCTGCCGCCCCGTACGTCTCGGGCCTCGGCCACAGGCGAGAGCACCGCGCTTCCGTCTTCCGGAGCGCCCTCGTAGTTGCCTTGTGGATAGTCCTCGACCCATTCCCAGACGTTCCCGGCCATGTCCAGCGCCCCGCACCATGAGGCCCCGGCGGGCCTCGTACCCACCGGCAGCGTCCCGCCGCACTCCCCCTTGTCACATTCCTGGCATCCCCAGGGAGGCGATTCGCTTGCGTCCCCATCGAACACGGCGGTTCCGTTTTCGCAAGTCGGCTCCGGCGAATCCCCCCACGGGTACTTCCTGTGCGTTGGCCCGGAAGCGGCGGCCTCCCATTCGGCTTCGGTGGGAAGTCGCCCGCCCGGTGCGGTCCACCGGCAGAAGTCGACAGCCTGCGTGTGGAGCAGGCTATTCTGGGGGTGCGTGGCCCTATCGGAGGCGTGGTTGGTTCCCCAGCCGTAGCAATCCCAGGAGGCGGTGCCGACCTCACTGCAGTCCCCGGACCCGATGCAAGCCTCGTACTGGTCCACGGTGACCTCGTACTTGCCGACGAAGTACCCGTAGTCGAGGGTAACCGGGTGCTCGGGCTCCTCGTTCGGCATGTGGCCCAACTCCGCCTTCGGACTTCCGACCGAGTACTGCCCCGGCGGCACGTAGATCCACACGTCCCACTTCTTCCAGCCGGATGGATTCTTGTTGGTGTACTCGCAGTGGTCCTGCGGGTTGCAGTAGACCTCGTAGCCGTCGAGGGCCGGGCATTTGACGCCTCCACAATGGCCGCACTCCGGAGCATCGCCGAGCCAGGTACCACCGATGGCCGTTCCCGCGTATCCATGCCCGGAGGAATCGACCACCACCTGGCCGCTGCCCTCGTTCAGCGCGTACAGGGCAACCGTGCTCTGGTCGGACGTCAGAGGGTATGCCGGCTGAAACGCCCCGGCGTAACGAACCGAACTAGAGAACCTCACTGATGCCGCTCCTCCCTCAAGGAAATGGTGGTGGGTGGCGGCATTGAGGTCGTGGTTGCACCCGACGGAGAAGCCCTCCTTGCCAACGACTCCGCTGTCCAACTTCATAGCAGAGAGGGCAAGCGGCTTCCCGTCAAGGAACAGTGCGGCCTCGCTGGCTGAGGCGGAGGCCAAGGCGACATGATGCCATCCCAGACTCAGCGGAAGGGGATCGGATTCGCTCCACCACCGGCTGCTCGTTCCGGAGCACCCCAAGTATTGTGCCACCGTGATTCTCGCTGAACCATCGACGTGCCGGGCCACCCACGCCACAGCACACTGCGTCTGGAATAGCGTCTGAGTCTCAATCGCTTTGAGTCCGACCCGGAACCACCCTTCAGCAGAAAGCGGGAAGCTGTACGGAAAGGAAGGGAGCGCAATGCAATCGTCCTTTCCATCGAACCCAATCGACGAGCAGGCGCCTGATTGACACTGGCCGCCAACGCATTTTCCGGACATCCCCTGGCCGCAGGGCTGTCCATCAACCACCACCGGGAACGCACACCCGGCAGCCGGGTCGCACGTGTCCTCGGTGCACTCGTTGCCATCATCGCACACCTTGGGCGTGCCAGGCTTGCAGATCCCCTCGGAGCAGACGTCACCATCCGTGCACTTGCTTCCGTCCTCACAGGGGAGCGAGTTCGGCACATGTCCGCACCCAGCGACGGGATCACAGCTGTCTGTCGTGCAGGCGTTGCCGTCGTCGCATAGCTCTTCCCCCCCCGGTTTGCAGATGCCGGCCGAGCATTCGTCGCTAAGGGTGCACTCGTCCCCGTCGTCACAGTCGGTTCCGTCCTTCTTCGGCTGGCCCGAACACTGGCCGGTTTCCGAGTCACAGATCGCGGCATCATGGCATTGGTCGGGGACCGGACACTCGACAGCCAGCTCCGTCTCGGTGCACACCCCCGACTGGCACTCCCAGACACCGTTGCACAGGTCTCCGTCGTCGCAGTCGGCCCCGTCCTTCTTCGGCGGATCGAGGCATTTCCCTGTGGCCGGATCGCACACGCCGGCCTCGTGGCAGGCATCGATTGGGACACACGGTGTCGCAGGGATGAATGTCAGGCACTGCCCGAGCTGACAGGCCTCGAGGCCGTTGCACGGGTCGCCATCGTCGCACGGAGTGCCTTCGTCCACGGGCGGGTGGACGCAGCCGAGTTCCTTGTCACATCCGTCGGCAGTGCACAGATTGCCGTCGTCCGAGCACTCCGGAGGTACCCCGTTCTGGCAGATTCCCACCAGACAGGTCTCCGCACCGTTGCAGGCATCGCCGTCCGAGCAACTCGTGCCATCCTGAGCGGGCACACCGCATTTCCCCGTGGTCGGGTCGCAAACCGGAAGCAGGCAGTCGTCGGAGACAACGGAGCAGTCCTTCACCGTCCCGGCGCACTTCCCGTCCACCGAGCACACGTCGACATCGGTGCACGGGTCCAGGTCGTCACACGCCGCGCCCGAAGACGCCTCGTGGACGCACTTGCCGTCTTCGGCGGAGCACGTGTCCACCGTGCACGGGTCGTTGTCGTTGCAGTCCATTCCGCCGTTGCCCACGCAGACTCCCTCCTTGCAGGTCCCCTTCTCCCCGCAGAGTCCCTGGGCCAGAGCGCATGGCGAGCCATCCGAGAGCGTCGTGTAGCTGCACCCGCTCTCCTCCTTGCACGAGTCCGCCGTGCACGGATTGCCGTCGCCGCACTCGATCGGCGTCCCCGAGCACTTCATCGTTCCGCCGTCCTTCTGTTCACACTGGTCGTCCTCGCTGCAGGCATCACCGTCGTCGCACCCCACGCCTTCCTTCTTCCAATCCCACTGGCAAGGATTCTCTCCCTCCTTGGCCGTCTCGTTGCACCAGGAGGTCTTGCACGGGTTCTGCGCCTCGCACTTGTGCGCCGTCCCGGGCGCACACTTGCCGTTCTCGTCGCACTCGTCGTTGTCCGTGCACGGGTTCCCCTCGCTGCATGGGTGCCCGTCGGGATGGACCAGCGACTTGTTGCAGTCCCCGGTGAGCTTGTCGCAGACCCGATACGTGCAGTCCGTCGGGTCAGGGTCATCGCAGACGACCATGGTTCCCGGGACGCAGACGCCCCCACCACACTTATCATCGACCGAGCAACTGTCGCCATCCTGGCAGGGTTCCCCGTCTGCGACAGGCTCATGCCGGCAGCCCGAGGCCGGGTCGCACGAGTCCTGCGTGCACCCGTTGCCATCGTCGCAGCTGGTTGCCCCAGCCCCAACGCAAAGCCCATCCTTGCTGCACGAGTCGCCCGTTGTGCACTTGTTGCCGTCGTCACATGAGGCATCCACGAAAGGGGTGTTCGCACAGGTCCCGTCCGCCTTCAGGAAGTCCTCGGTGCATGGGTTGTTGTCGTCGCAAGGAAGGCCAGCATCGACTTCCACCGCATCGAGCACTTCGGCTTCGTTCTTTCCGGTCGCCGGCGTGTCACCGCAACCAGGCACAGGGATCAGCACCCAAGCAGCCAACGCCAGAAGTCCGCTAGAGACCAACGCCCCAGAACCGTGAACTCCTTCCCCAAGGTCCTTCACGCGGACGCCACGATGGAACTGGAAGAAAGCCATGGCGATACCTCTCCTTCTCTGCCTCAACATGTGCTTGTAGATCAAATACATCAATTCAATCACATCATTACCAGCGAGACCCCCAAACAAATCCCTTGATCCCTTCCGACGCCCAACCAGGAGCAGTCTCCGCAGGATTGTTTGGGAACAGATGGAGCTGCTCTAGCTGCTTATAGTACCGTCTCAGGTTCCTAATATTGCAGGTCTTGGCCCCGGCGGGGCAGTAGTACGTGCCCTCTGGAGGATTGACATTATCGCTCCAAATTGCTCCTATTGTCTCCCCCTGAGAGTACCCCTTGCCCAGAAGAGTGGCTATCTCGTTGTCGAAGTCCCGAAGGAGAAGGTGGTCGGTGCCCTTGTATACGTGCACCAGATTAGCCGTTCCGGGCTGCTCGCTCGCATAGAGATAGAAGACCGGACCGTCAAACTCCAGTGTGTACCCCGAACACCCGCTCGGTGGTGAACTGGCCGAGTTGCCCCAACACCTTGCTCTGGCTATGAGCGGCATCGCCGTGTTCCACCAACGATAGACAGGAACCCAGCACTCTTCCTGGCTGTCAATGATCCCGTCCCCGTCGTCATCCAGACCGTTGCACACCTCCTGAAGTTGAACGACGCAGTTGGGGTAGCCCTGGTAGCCGGAAGCGCACTGGCTGCATGCGGATCCCGAGTACCCTTCGTTGCAGGAGCAGGTTCCGGTCTGGCCATTGCACGATCCGTGACCGCTGCAGTCATTTGGGCAACTCAACTGCTGACACTGACCTCCGTCGCACGTCTGCGGGCTCTGGCACACAACGCAACTCGCCCCGCCCTTCCCACACGCCCCTTTCTCGGTCCCCACCAAGCAACTCGTGCCACTGCAACAACCGGAACATGTGCCGCAGTCTTGTGGACAACTGCACTTCGTTTCCCCCGGAGAGTCGCACGAGCCATCGCCGCAAGTCGGCCCGGCCTTGCAATTGCCCCCGACGCAGCCGTTCTGGCAGAAGGTCTCGTCCTTTTCGACCTTGCAAGCCCCTTGCGTCGTGCAGCCTACCTGCGTGCCTGCATCTTTGCAGTACGTCCCAGATGAGTAGCCGCCGTCCTGGCAGAAGTTCGACTCGCAGACGCATGCCCCACCGATACAGGTCTTCCCGTTGCCACAGGAAGTCCCTTCCTTCGTTGCGTCCGGAACGCAGGATCCTGTAGCGGGAGCGCACTTCTGGCAGGGGCATTGAACCCCGGTGCACTTGTCCACGTTGCACTTGTTGTTGGCGCAACCGCTCGTACAGGTCTGGGGCGGTTCGACCTCCACCTTGCAGGCACCGTCGATCTTACAGGTCACCAGGGTAGATGCATCCTTGCAGTACTGCCCGCTGGAGTACCCGGAAGTCTGGCAGAAGTCCGATTTGCAGGGCACGCAAGCCCCCGCCACGCAGTTGCCTCCCGTGCATGTCCCGCAAGGTATCTGCTTTCCGCAGCCGTCGTCCCAATTGCCGCATTCCTTGCCAAGCTGCTGGCAGGTCTTGGGGGTGCAGTCGGTGACGCAATTTCCCGTTGCGTCGCATTGATCGGTTCCGGAGCAGACTCCGCAGTCCAGGGTCTTCCCGCAGCCATCGTCCCACTTGTTGCACTGTTTGCCCAGTTGCTTGCAGGTCTTGGGGAGACAGATACACTCCCCCCCCAAGCACTTCGTGCCCGCAGGGCAGATTCCCACACTCAGGTCGAGACACTGGTCCTCGTCGAGATTCGACTGACATGTCTCCACGCTGCCGTTGGCGGTGCACTGCTTCCCGACAACCAGGCACTCGTCCAGGCAGTACTCGAGCGGCCATTTCCAGCACTTCAGGTCGAGTTCCAGCTCCGGCAGGCTGCCCAGCGCTGGCAAATCGAGTACCTTCGCAATCGGCTTCACATTGCCGCCGATCCATGCTCTGAGGCACACTTGAGCCAGGACGCTCACGAAGCCGTTGGTCTTGAGCTCCACAACCGCCTCTCCTGCCACGCCAGCCCCGACGAATGGCCCGGCGGCCCCCAGGACGAGGAAACTCACAATCGGCCTCGCAAAGACGCCGACCTTGCCAGACGCTATGCCCACCCATTCAAGGTTCTTCTGCGCAGGGGGATCGACCTCCTTCTTGTAGTCCGTCCATCCTTCTGCCGGCGTCCATCGCTTTATCGTTTCGACCTGCGATTCGCTGTGATAGGAGATGTCAGTTGAAAAAGCAGCGTCAACGTCGTAGTAGAATCCCAGTTCGAAAGACGGTTTTATGACGCAGGGTATCCCGAACGGGAAGACGACAGTACCACCGTTCGGCGGTGACCACACGGTGCCCACAAGCTTGCCATCGGTCTGTCCAGACAGAATCGCCGCAGCGTCCACTTTGAAGGAAAGCTCGGCATTAAATATTAACTTACCGGAATATCCGATTTGAAATTCCTTGAGTCCACCGTCAAACTTAAGAAATAGCCATATTTTGGGATAAAACCAGATTGATGCGTCTTTCATTTGTAGTTTCACTGCGCCAAACGATAGCTCGGCCTCGGGAAGAGGGATCGCAACTGGCGGCTCCTTGTCCCAGTAGATGTCCTTCGAGAAGGACTTGGCGGGGAGGACCTCGGTATCGCCAAAGAGGACCGGCAGCGCCACTTCCGCCTTGCCGAACAGCACGACATCCTCCAACGACGCTGGCTCCCCGTTCACCGTGGTTTCGGAGCCCGCAGCCGCCAAGGAGCTCGCTCGGCACAAGAACATCGGCTGCTCCTTCGAGAGAAGAACATCGCCCTCCTTGACGCCGTAGGGTTCCAGAAAGGCAGTCGGAAGCACCAACTCGGCGCAGCCCTCGGACACGACGGCTTTCTGGGCCACATCGACGGGGATCTCGATCACCTGGTGCCCCAGGCTGCAAAGCACCGTCTCACCGAGACACTGCCCTTTCGAACAGACATCACCGCCGGTGCACTCGAATCCGTCATCGCACGGGGTGCCATCAGATTCCGGAGCCAGTTCACAGTCCCCAGTCATCGGATTGCAGACCAAGTGCTTACAACTCACATCCGACGCAGGGGCGGGACAAGTCTTGATGGTTCCGGAGACGCCCACACACGCGCCGTTAGAGCACTCGCTCTCCAGCGTGCAGGGGTCGCTATCGTCGCAGGAAGTCCCGTCGGGTTCCGGAGTCCCGCATTTCCCAGTCTGAGGATCACATGTGTCCTGGGTGCAAGGATTGTCGTCGACAAGGCAAAGTGCGGGGCTCCCCCCGCATCCCCCCCCCGAGCACACATCCCCGGCCGTACAGGGATTCCCGTCGTCGCACGGCTTGTCGTTCGGGACGAAGTGGCACTCGCCGGTCTGCCCGTCGCACACGTTGTCAGTGCAGGGGTTTTCATCGTAGCACTTCGGACCGCTACCGACGCACTCCCCGTCCTGGCACTTGCCGACGACAAAGCACTTGCCGTCGCCGGAGGAGCAGTCGCTCCCTTCGGCAAGCGTCTCGTAAGTGCAACCGACACCGGCCTCGCAGGACTCCACCGTGCAAGGGCTGTCGTCGTCACAGTTGACCGGCTGGCCCGCACACGCCATCTTGTCGTCCATCCAGGTGCACTTGTCGTTCGTGGTGCACTCGGAACCATCGTCGCAGCCGACCCCCTCGTCCTTCCAATCGCCCACGCACGGGTCGTCTCCCTCCTTGGCCTGCTCGTTGCACCAACCGTTCCAGCAGGACAGCTCCCCCTTGCAGTCGACCGGTTCTCCCCCGGTGCACTTGCCATCGGCAGAGCAACTGTCTCCGGTTGTGCAGGGA
>CAITUV010000047.1 GCA_903895725.1 uncultured Myxococcales bacterium
CCACTTCCTCGTCCTTCTTCTTGCTCTTCCAGAACAGCATGGCGTCCCTCCTTCTCCGTTGCGTTGTCCACCCCGGAATCGAGGAACATGTCAACCGATTTCCCGGCCGATCAGCAGAAGGGAATTATTGGACGCTGCAATCAAAGCGGGGGCCGCTGCGGCCTGTGAGTACGTGGAGGCCAACCGCAAGGAGACAGCGGTCAGGTTCGTGGTGGACGCTTTCAACGGGAAGGTCGACTCCATTCTCTCGAGGACCAAGGCCGACAATCATGGGAAGCTCCAGCAGGAAATCCGGGACGCGTTCAGCCTGGTCAACGAGAACGGCCGCGCCTTCCGGAACGCCCGAATTCTGCCTGAGTATTTCGAGGCTCGGCTGGAGGAGCTGAAATGGGGCGCAGTGGCCCACGAACTCAGAAACAAGGAGAGAGAGGAGCAGCGACAGATCAAGGAGCGGATACGGGAGGAAGAGAAGGCCCGGCGGGAATACGAGAAGGCGCTGAAGGACGCTGCCAAGGAGGAAGAGACCCTGCGCAAGGCCATGGAGAAGGCCCAGAAGGAGATCGAGAAGGCCAGTGATGCCCAGAAGGCGAAGTACGAGGAGCAACTTCGGGTCCTGTCCGAACGTCTCAAGGAGGCGGAAGCGAGGAGCCAGCGAGCCACTTCGATGGCGCAGTTGACGAAGGCCGGCCATGTGTACGTCATCTCGAACATCGGTTCCTTCGGTGAGGAGGTCTTCAAGATCGGCATGACGAGGAGGCTGGAGCCGGCGGACCGGATCCGGGAATTGGGAGATGCCAGCGTCCCCTTCGACTTCGATGTCCACGCGTTGATCTACAGCGAGGACGCACCCGGCCTTGAACGGGATCTGCACAAGCGGTTCCTCCGGATGCAGATGAACAAGGTCAATCCTCGGAAGGAGTTCTTCAAACTGCCCATCGGCCAGATTCGAGAGGCCGTGGACCGATCCGGGTGCCAGGCCAAGTGGACCATGACGGCGGAAGCCAGGCAGTTTAAGGAGAGCCTGGCCATCGAGCGGTCCATGAGAGATCACACGCTCGACGAGGCCCAGTGGGCTGACCAACAGATGAAAGCGCACGAGCAGGGAGCCGTCGAGGTTCTGGACGAGGCATCGGCGTAGCCGACCAGCCACGCTCACCCAATGCCTCCCCATCTCGCCGGTCCGGGGAACGAGAAGCTCGAGGTCACGCCGTGTTGGAGGGACCGAGCGCAGCGTGCTTCTCGCCCATTCTCTGGCTGTCAACTTCCCGGTCAGCGCTTGTCAACTGGGCGGTCGCATACAGCCGTTTTCGGGCAGTTCTCGGCCTCGTTGTCAGAGAATCCGCCGTCGAGGGGGCCGAGGATGGGCGGATGGGTGCGGCGGCGGGGTGGATGCGTGAGGGGCAGCGGAGAGAGGCGTGGTGCGGGCGGGAGCGTTACGGGGGGGCGGGAATGTGCGCGTGAAGGTGCAGTGAAGCGAGAGGAAAGGGTGTGTCCGTACAGGACCGAATCTGGCTCCCCATGTCGGACTTGAAAACACGACCGGACGGTTGACAGTGCGGAGGTCAGGGGACGGCTACGAATTGGGCCGACGACGTGGACTTGGGAATAGGCAGATCATCATCGACAAGGCCGTCGATGTGAAAGAGGATGGCCTCGTGCATGTTGCGCTCGACTTCAGCACGGGTGGCTCCCGTGGCAACGCAGCCGGGGAGGTCAGGCGAGTAGGCCGAGTAGTTCCGGCCTGCCTTCTCAATCACGACAAGGAATCGCCTCATGTCACGCCTCCCGCTTCAGGCCAGCCTGCTTCAGGATACTGTTGTACGTGCCGGGTGCCAAGTCATGATTCGCCTTGCCGGCAATAGTGACGCGGCCCGACTTGCTCGAGTGCTTGTATTGGCGATGGCTTCCCCGTGTCGCCACGAGAAACCAGCCGTCCTGCTCAAGCATCCGGATGACGTCGCGCACCTTCACCGTCGGCATTCCCAACCCCACATGCCGTTCTCTCGCTTCGTCCAAATGCATCAGCTCCCGAGGAGGGACTTGAACCCCCAACCTAGTGGTTAACAGCCACCCGCTCTGCCGGTTGAGCTACTCGGGAACGACTTGTCAACGGTCCGAATTCTTAGGGGATCATGTGATCGATGTCAAGCAAAAACGCGTCCCTCCCGGAGCCGGAGTCAGGGCGCAATGAACGAGTCCGCACAGACGTAGGTCAGCCCCGTGGCAGCATACGCGTCCGCACACTCGCCGTCCGACAGGCAACCCAGGCGGCGGCAGAGGCCCTGGTCGCAGGCGTAGTTGTCCGCACCGAACAGGGGGTTGTCGGGCAGGTAGGCACAGTCGGATGGGGTCGAACACGGGTTCGAGCAAGTCGGGAAACCGTAGAGAGCGGACGAGCAGACCCACGTCATGCCGGTCCCCGTAATGCCCTGCTGGCACTCCTCGCTCGAGTGGCAGCCGACGTAGCTGCACACCCCGTTCTTGCACTCGTAGTTGTCCGCGCCATACAGCGGGCTGTCGATGCGGGATGGATGCGGACAGTCTGACGGGGTGGCGCAGGCCGCCAGGCAGCTCTTGTAGCCTCCCGTCACGGTCACGCACTTCATCGGAGCGTAGTCGAGCCCCGGTGTCGCGGCACATTCGGCATCGGACAGGCAACCGAGGTGGGCGCAATGTCCGGAGCTGCAGACCCAGTTGTCCTCGTCGTAGATGCCCCCGGACTCCATCCCAGCGTAGACACAGTCGGCCGTGGAGTTGCAGGCCAGAACACAAGCCTTGGTCACGGGAGGACAGGTCGCATTGGGACAGCCCGACGTGGTATCCGCCGCGTCCTGTGCGGCCTCGGCACCTGAAAAATCCACGGGCACGTCATCGGAACCCGCCCCGTCCGGCAAAGGCGCCAATTCTGCCCCGGCTCCGTCCGAGAACGCCACATCCCCGGGCAGGTCGACCGACGCAACGTCCGTCAGGGACGAGCCGTCCAGGGCCGCCCTCCCCTCCCCCACCCCGTCCAATCCTCCACCATTGCCCGAGGAATCGGCCTTCGAATCCGTCGCCCCGCACCCTCCCCAGCACAACGCCACCAGGATGGTCAGGCCCACTAGTCTCTCCATTCCTTGACCTCCCTGCCCCCTCCCCCGTCTTCTCCTCCTCCCGACCCCGAACCCCCAGCCCCGAACCCCGCCCCTAATAGTAGGTGGTCCTCAGCACCGGCTGGAACAGCTCCACATGATGGGCGCAGACCGCGTTCACGCCACAAGTCGCACAGTCGGGTGCCTCCATCTCGTAGCACTTCCTGCGAAGGCTGAAGAAGAACCAGTCCAGCGCCGCAATATCCTTGCCGGATGTCTGCGAGAGCTGCTGCACCGCCCGGAACACCTCGGTGCGGATGGACGACTCCTCCTCAGGCGTCAGGAACCGGCGCTCGGCCACCCGGGTTCGGAGGGACCCGGGGGCCAGCTCCACCATCCCCGTGCGGAGGAAGGTCCGCTGGATGTGGTAGTCCACGATGGGAATGAGATCCGAGTCCTTGATGGGCAGGAAATTCTCGGGTCTGTTTTTCAATATTATCGTCAGCAACGATAGCTTCTTCTCGTGTGGATCTTCAGCATAGCCAGGGATGCGCCCCACCCGGAATCTGAAGTGCTCGAACGGGTCCGGTGCCACGCTGGCCAGCGACGTCATGCCCGCCGGCTCGAGCCGCTGGTCCACCATGTACCGGCCGTACGCCCTTGCCAGGTTGTAGTGCGACTCGAACATGGGCAGGCGGCACACGCCGTCATCCTCGGCAAACACCTTCTGCAGCTCGATGGCGGTCAGCTCCGCCTGGCGCTCCGGCAGGAGGAAATCGGGGTCCGCCTCCCCTGCCTTCCAGAAGGCCCGGAACATGAACTCCGCCCCCTTGCGGCGCACCCCGTCAAGCATGCCATAGTAAGGCTGGACGTAGCGCTCCCCGTCGTCACTCCAGAAGCCGTACTGATGAAGCGTGACCGCAAAGAAGAAATCCACGGCCTTCGGATGGCCGACCGGGGGAAAAAGCCCCTGGCCCATGCATCCCGGAGAAAAATCCGCCGCCTGCACGGACTGCATTCCCGCCAGCACCTCGGCAATTCGGGCAACCCGGTCGCCGCTGATCGTTACTTCTGCCATGCCCCCTGGCCTCCGTGAGCTCGTTGTCCCTGCCCCTGCCCCTGCCCACTGCATGTGCCGGCGCCCCGGCGGCCCCTCCCGCGTGGTCGGGGCTGTGTGGGTCACATCCCAATTCCCCACCCGACCATCGACCATCGACCATCGACCATCGACCATCGGTCAGATGCAGGTCACGGAAGTCACCATGATCTGCGTCTGCCAGCCACTGCAGCAGTTCGACTGCCACTGGAAGCCCGAGCACGCTCCCCAGCAGTAGCAGTTGTTGATCGACTTGCTGGCCGTGGTCCACGACTGGGCCTTGGTGTAGCCGGCCAGCTTGCACAGGGCATCCATCTGCTCCTGGTCCGTGGTGGGCTTGCAGTACGGGGTGCCGTCGAACTTGAGCGGCCATCCGGTCATCCCGTTGAAGTTGAGCGTGTCGAGGGTCACGGGCTGCTGCGGCTTGTCCACGCAGACGCCGGCCTTGCACCACTTGTTCTGACCGCAGTTGGAATCGTCGGGAAGGGGGACGTGCTTGCAGCCCTGAGCGGGGTCGCAGCTGTCCGTGGTGCACGTCTCCTTGTCGCCGCAGTCGAGCTGGTCCTTGACGCACGCGCCGCCGGAGCAGACCTCGTTGATCGTGCACAGATCCTGGTCGACGCAGGAGGCGGCGTTGTTCACGTGCTTGCACCCGGTGACCGGGTCGCACGAATCGTCGGTGCAGACGTTGGAATCGGCGCAGGGGAGCGCAGTGCCCGGCTTGCACGTGCCTCCCGCGCACACGTCGCCCACCGTGCACACGCTGCCGTCGTCGCAGAGAAGCGTGTTGGGAGAGAACTTGCAGCCGGTCTTCGGGTCGCACGAATCGTCGGTACACAGGTTTGCATCGTTGCAGGCAAGCGGCGTGAGCCCGGGCTGGCACACTCCCTTGTCGCAGAAGTCTCCCAGCGTGCAGAGGCTCGAGTCGTCGCACCCCTTCTGATTCGGCGTGTGCACGCACCCCGTGGCGGGAGCGCACGAATCGTCCGTGCACGGGTTGGCATCGTCGCAGGGGAGCGGCTTTCCTCCGCACCACCCCTTGCTGCACTGGTCTCCGGTCGTGCAGGCGCTGCCGTCGTCGCAGGCCGCGGTGTTGAAGACGAATGTGCATCCGACCTTGGGGTCGCAGGCATCGTCGGTGCACGGGTTGCCGTCGCTGCACACGAGGGCGGAAGAGCCGATGCACTGTCCGAGGTGGCAGTGGTCGCCGACGGTGCAGATGCTGCCGTCGTTGCATGGAGCATCGGACATGGTGAAAACGCAGCCGCTTTCCGGAGCGCAGGCATCCTGGGTGCAGGGATTGCCGTCGTTGCAGGTGACGAACGACCCGAAGGTGCACGAGCCGTCTTTGCACACGTCGTCCTGCGTGCAGGCGTTCCCGTCGTTGCACGGGGCTGAGTTGGGCGTGTGGGTGCAGCCGGAGGCCGCCTGGCAGGAGTCGTCGGTGCACGGGTTGCCGTCGTTGCAGGGCAGCAGGGCCTGTCCCGGGTTGCAGCTGCCGTCCAGGCAGGCATCGCCCACGGTACAGGCATTGCCGTCGTTGCAGGGGTTGGAGTTGGGCTTGTGCAGACACCCCTCGACCGGGTCGCACGAGTCATCGGTGCACGGGTTGCCGTCGTTGCAGTTGGCTGCCGGGCCGCCGGTGCACTTGCCGTCGCCGCACGAGTCGCTCAGGGTGCAGGCGTTGCCGTCCGAGCAGGGCTTGCCCTCGTTGACGGGATCCAGGGAGCATCCTCCGTTCGTCGGGTTGCACGCGGCCTTCAGGCACGGCTCGTGAGGGCCGGCAGGGGGAAGCGGGCATTCCACCACGGTCTCGGGATCCACGGCGCACTGGTAAGGGAGCTTGCCCGTGTCGCAGACCAGCGTCCCATTGCACAGGTCGCCGTCTTCGAGCGCGGCGCAGTCCTTGTCCGTCTTGCAGGAGCACGACACGGGAGTGCCGCCGCACTTGCCCTCGGAGCACAGGTCGCCGGCCGTGCACGGGTCGCCGTCGTCGCACGGACCGAACTGGGGCGGATGGTCGCAGCCACCGGTCGGCGTACAGAGGTCCTCGGTGCACGGGTTGTCGTCGTCGCACTCAACGGCATCTCCTACGCACACGCCCGATTCGCAATGATCGGCCGCGGTGCACGGGTCGCCGTCCATGCACTCGATCGCGTTCAGAGGCAGGTGCTCGCACCCGTCCTTGCCCAGGCAGGAATCGTCGGTGCACTCGTTGCCGTCGTCGCACGTGTCCTCGTCGACCTGGCCGTCACAGTCATCGTCCGAGTCGTTGCAGGACTCCTCGACGGGCTCGGGGGCCGAGCACTCCGACAGCCCTTCTGCAGTGCACACCCGCTTGCCGTCGCACGTTCCGAACTCGCTTTCCCGCTCGCAGGGCGTGGCGAGCCCGAGCTCCACCGCCTTCTTCGTACACGGGCAGATCCCCGCCACGGCCACGCACTGGAGGAGCTGCGCCCCGTCCACGGTAACCGCCTGAGCACACGAGAATCCCCAGGGACATTCCTTGTCGTCGCTGCACTTCCCGCCGCAGAAGCTCCCCTGCTCGCCGTAGTCCAGGCAGGCATCGTCCACGCCGGCAGCCCCCTTGCAGTCGGCCGCAGATCCGCACGGCAGGCACAGATTCGCATGCTGCGACACACAGATCCACACCACGTCCGGTGCCGTGCCCGGCACCTGCTCACAGCTCCACCCCTGGGGACACTCGGTCTGGCACTGCTGGGTGCACACGTCCTCGCCCATGTGACCGACGCACCAGCCCGACAGGCAGTCATCGTTGCTCTCGCACGGGTCGAGGAAACACCCCTTGCCAGGAGGGCACTCGGACGTCGCCTCGGCCTCGCCCCCCACGTCAAGGACGTCCGGCGCGACCGGCACGTCGAACACCACCTCGGGAAGCACCACGTCCGGCTCCACCAGAGTCTCTGCGGTCCCGGGCACGTCGACACCCACATCCGCAGTCACGGTGGTGCCCCCCCCGGAGCAACCGGCAGCAAGCAGAAGCATCGATACGATGGTCAAGCGGGCATATTGCGTCATGGAGACCTCCCGGCAGACACCGGCCCGCAGTCTAGCACAAACCGATGCCCGAAACCCAGACCCTCGCAAGTGGCCCTCTCCGACGGGCCGGACCGGAGGGAAGCCCTCTGGATCGGCGTTGCCGAGACCAGGGGGACTGCCCCGAAGGCAGCCGGCCCGGAGCACAGGCCCTCCTGGACGTCCCCGGGGGGTGGTGGAGTTGCGGGGCATTGACATGTCGCCCTCCCGAGGCCACGATGCAGAGGAACCGACGGAGGTGCGGCCATGCAACCACGCGAGAGGGGATCCGATGCCGGACTCATGGCGTTCTGCCCCGAAGCGACCATGAGCTTGCCGCCGAGGTGACCATGAATTCTCAGCCCAGAGCGCGTGGGGTCGAACGTTTCTTCCGACTGGTCGTGGCAGCGCTCCTGACGGCATCGTGCAGTGGCCATGACGCGGCTCGTGACGCGGTTGAGGATGCGTCAGAGACTGCGTCAATCCCGGACGGGCAAGAGGTGGAGGACGGCTCGGGGGGCGGGCCATCCGATAGTTCCGCCATCGATTCGACGCCTGCCCCGTTTGAGGTCTCCGAGGGCCTTCTCGATGCCCGCATCGACCTGAGTGCGGGAGATGACGACGGGGTGGGGACGGTCGATGCGCAGGGGGCGGAGGAGGTCGCCTGTGGCTGCTCCCCCCCTACCCTGGCGCTGACCGTGAACGGGATTCCAGCCGACATGAACGGGTCGGTTCCCTACCTGAGCAACGCGGGCCAGCTCGAGGAGTTCCACCTGGCCCTTCCCTCTCACGGCTTTGCGGTGAACGTCGAGGTCGAATGCCCGTGCGGGTGCCCGCCGGGGTGGGAGGGAAGCGGTCTGTGGTTCGACGTCGAGGCCGGGGAGCTTCCGGCCGGGGCCAACCTGTGGGACGCGATGGAATGGACCAGCACGAAGGAGGGCGACGGGGGGTGGAGCAAGGCAAGCGGTACCCTGTGGGTGGACGAGACTCTCGAGCTGCCCGTGGCGGAGAAAGTCGCGGTCCAGGCGGGCGTCCGGGACGTGTGCGGGCAGGATTCCGTACCCGGCTCGCTGGGAGTAGAGACTGTGGAGATGACGCCCTTCCTGCATCCGTTCGACCTCGAGGATCCGTGGGTGCTCACGTACCATCGGGACTACTATGCGATCACGCTGGTCCAGGACGGACCCGAGGCGGCGCACGTAGAGGCGCTCCAGGCGGACAACGGCATCGATGACTTCCTGGAGGACTTGTGGACCGTGGGGCTGGGGAGCCCGGGCTCGTCGGCGGAGTTCGACGCGGTGACGTGCGAGGGGGGTCAGGGGGGAAACGAGTGCCTCGCCCGGGAGCTGTTGCGGCGGACCCGGGAGAAGGCCTACAAGGCGTTTCTATGTGGGCCGGACGGCAGCAAGGGGGTCGGCTCGGTGAACATCAAGTTCCACATCGAGGGGGAGTCCGACGCCCCCGAGCCGTCCTCCTTCGAATATGAGCTCCTCAACGAGCTTCCGGGCAGCGTCCCGGCCGGGGGCAAGGCGTTCTCGATCCTGGGATTTGGCGGCGGGGACCTGACCAAGTCGTGGGTCGGCATGTCCGAGACGGTGGACGTGCACAACCTCCGTAACGAGAACAACGGCAAGTTCGGCTACGGCTGCTTCACCACGTCGGTGGTGCGGTTCTTCTACGAGTACCTGACCAAGGATCCGAACCTGTATGCGCTGGCCAAGACGGCGTTGGCGGACATGCTCCCGGTGATGGGCGGGGTGGCCATCGGCGAGCTTCCGGGCGATGAGCTGGTCATCGATTTCTCGATTGCGGACGAGGACCTGCCCAAGGAGCTGGTCCAGCGCCGCAAGATGCTGGACACGCTGCTCGACGTGCTGGCCACGGGGCTGGGGGCACTGGCGGCGCACGAGATCGGCCATTCTCTGGGGCTTGTGCCGAAGGGGGCGCCGCCGCAGGGGCTGTTTGCGGGAGAGACGCTTGCCTCGTTCATCGTGAACCCGGACGGAAGCAAGGGGCCGCACATCGACACGGAGGGGCCCAACCTGATGCAGGCAGGACCGGGGTCGGGCAACAACAAGCTCGACATCTCGATGCTGCTGACTCCGTTCTTCTTCAACCCGCTCAATCTGGCATACCTGCAGGGCCGACTGGTGGTGAAGTGAATCCGCCGGCGTGCTCCCTTCTTCTTTTCGCACGCAACAGGAATGGTGTACCCTGGGCGAGGAGCCTGGTGGAGGAGTCGACATGAGGCGGTCCGTCCTGGTGAGTCTGCTGGTGCTGGCGTGCACGGGGTGCGGGGACGAAGGCACAGGGGAACCGGATCTCTATTTTGCCCGGGACGATACCGTGCGCCTGCCGGAAGGGGACGCGACGGGAACGCCGACGGGAGATTCGACCGGATTGCCCGACGGGGTGTCTGCGGACGGCCTGAACGAGGGCGGAAGCTGCGTACCCGGGTGCACCAACAAGACGTGCGGTCCGGACGGCTGCGGAGGCCAGTGCGGCACGTGTGCAGCCGGCGCCCACTGCGACGGCAACGGCATCTGCGTGCCGGACGGTTGCCAGCCGCAGTGCGAAGGGAAGTTCTGCGGGGACAACGGGTGCGGCGGAAGCTGCGGCGCCTGCCCGGCGGGGTATGTGTGCGATGTGAACGGCATCTGCAAGCATGACCTTTGCCAGCCTCAGTGCTCGGGCAAGGAGTGCGGGGACGACGGGTGCGGGGGAAGCTGCGGCACCTGCCCTCCCGGCGAGCCGAGCTGCGTCAATGGGAAGTGCACCGGAGGCTGCGCGCCGAGCTGTGCGGGCAAGGAGTGCGGGGACGACGGATGCGGGGGAAAGTGTGGGACGTGCGGGGCACCGGACATCTGCCTCAACGGGCAGTGCGTGTGCGAGCCGTCGTGCACGGGCAAGGAATGTGGAAACGACGGATGCGGGGGAAGCTGCGGGAAGTGCAACGCGCCCGAGTCGTGCAACGCTTCCGGCCAGTGCGAGAACATGGCCTGCAAGCTCGTGGGGACGCTGGAGTGCGACACGACGGTCGAGGGCAGCACCGTGGGCCTGGCAAACGGCTTCTCGAGCTACGGTTGCGGGTTCGATGCCAGCGGCCCGGAGGCGCTCTACCAGTTCTCGTCGCCCACCAAGGTGTACGTGCAGATCGACATGGTCGAGCCCGGTGCGGGCAAGCACAACGTGTACGTGATCAAGGGGGACTGCAACCCCAACGTCTGCGTGACGAACGACTTCGACTCGGTGCACTGGACCGCGACTCCGGGGACCACGTACGTCTACTCGGTGGACGGCTACCAGGGGGCATCGGGAGCGTTCACGCTCACCGTCACGTGCATCGACAGCGGGGACTGCCCGGACGGCAAGATCCCGGCATGCACGAAGGGACAGTGCCAGTACGGCCACTGGCTGGGTGACGGCAACTGCACCTCGGCGTTCGACTGTGCGGAGATGGGGTTCGACAACGGGGACTGTCAGTAGGAGGGGACCATGAGAGTGGGGGTGCTGCCAGTCCTCGTGCTCGTCCTTGGGTGCAGCTCCAACGGGACTGGCACCGGGTGGCCGGCCTCGGGAGATGCCTGCGACGGAGAGCAGGTCGGCTTCAAGACCTGCGGATTCACGTCGAGCAAGCAGGAAGCCGTGCTGCGCTGTGAGAAGGTCGGTGCGGACACTCTCTGGGTGGCCATCGAGCCTTGCCAGCTGTGTTGCGACAAGGCTGCCTGCGTCGAGCCCGATGCCGGCACCGTGCCGGAGGTTTCGGGAGTGGACGTTCCGGTGGCCGTGGACCTGGTGGACCTGGCGGACCAGCCGGATCAGCGGGGGCAGGATGAGACGATGCCCGCGGACATCGAGCCGGAGACGTTCTGCGAGCCGGCTGCAACGGTCTGCGTCGATGCGACGACGATGGGCATCTGTGCGGAGGACGGCAGTGCGTTCGACAGCGTGGCCTGTCCCGAGGGACAGGGGTGCTCGGAAGGGTACTGCCTCGAGAAGATCTGTACGCCGGGGGAGCCGAAGGGGGAGTGCTTCGGGCCGGTCTCGTACCTGACGTGCAACGAGAGCGGGACCAACTGGGACGTGTTCGCCTGCGACGTGGGGCTGACCTGCTATGCCGGGGACTGCGTCGAGTGGGGGTGCCAGCCTGGCACGAAGATCTGCAAGGGGCTCTCTGCGGTCCAGGAATGCCAGGAAAACGAGGAAGGCAACTTCGAGTGGGTGGTCCTGGAGAGCTGCGAGGGCGGGCTGTGCAAGGACGGGGAGTGCATGAGCGCCTGCGAGTCCAACCTCAAGCTGAACACGTACCTGGGATGCAACTACTGGGCGGTGGACCTGGACAACATCGAAGGAGGAGCACTGGAGCCGGTGGGCATCGTGGTGAGCGCTCCGGTGGATGGCGGCGAAGCGGAGATCACGTTTACGGACTCGAGCACCGGCAAGAAGCTGACTCCCGCGGAGCTGGGAGGAGAGCCGCTGCAGGTGGCCCCGGGGCAGCTTCGGACGTACCTCCTGCCGCCTTACAACGATCTGGACGGCAGCATCCTTTCCAATCACTCCTTCCGCGTCGATGCCACGCAGCCGGTGACCGTGCACCAGTTCAATCCGCTGGTGGGTGACGGCGTCTACACCAACGATGCGTCGCTGCTCCTGCCCGACTATGCCGGCGGGACCGAGCATCTGGTCATGAGCTGGAGGCTCCGGATGTGGGGGGGGGCGCTCCGGGGGTTCGCCACGGTGATTGCGACGCAGCCGGGGCTTACGACCGTCGGGGTCACGGCGTCGGCCGCCGTTCTGGCGGGCCCGGGGGTTCCGCCGATGGCCAAGGGGCAGACGCTGAGCTTCTCTCTCCAGCAGGGGGACGTGCTCAATCTGGAAGTGACAGGGTCGGAGGGGGACGACCTGACCGGGACCTACATCGAGTCCAGCCAGAAGGTGGCGGTGTTTGGCGGACACGAGTGCGCCAACATCCACGTGTCGTACGAACGGTGCGACCACATCGAGCAGCAGCTCTTCCCGCTGGCGGCCTGGGGGACCTCGTACGTCGCGGATCCGTTCTACCCGCGGACGGCGACGCACACCGACACGTGGCGCATCCTGGCCGGGCAGAACGGTCTGACCGTCCAGCTGGCCCCTCCGATCGCCGGCCCCTATGTCCTCAACATGGGGCAATGGGTGGAATTCGACGCGGCAGAGCCCTTCGTTGCGACGGCAGACGGGAAATTTCTGCTCGGGCACTACCTCCAGAGCTGCAACTACCCGGGCTACGAGGTGTTCTGCAGCGATTTCCAGGGAGATCTCGGAATCGGCGATCCGGCCTTCACGCTGGCTGCGCCGACGGGGCAGTACCTCGATGCGTACGTCCTGCTGACTCCGGCCGGATACGACCAGGACTTTGTCAACGTGGTCCACAAGAAGGGGGCATCGGTGCTCCTGGATGGGAAGCCTCTGGTGCAGCCGTCCGTGCCCGTGGGAAACGGCGAGTGGGTGCTGGTCCAGGAGCTGGTCACGGACGGCGTCCATACCCTGGAGGGGGACGGCCCGTTCGGCGTCACGGCGTACGGTTACGGATGCCACGTGTCCTACGCTTACCCTGGCGGCCTGAAGCTCTCCACCCTGTAGGTTCACCGGGCCGTTGCAATCCCGAGCAGGGGGGCGTATAAGGGCCGCGGCGGTGGGGACCGCCACCTTTCAAATTATCCAGGGACCTGAAACGGAGGAAGCAGATGAGACTGGGAATGTTGCGCATCGTGGTTCTGGCGGCGTCGCTGGCTCTGGTGGCCGCGCCCGGCTGCAAGAAGGAAGAGGCAAAGCAGGAAGCCAAGAAGGAAGATCCGGCTGCCAAGGCCAAGGCGGCGGCTGAGGCCAAGGCCAAGGCGGAGACGGAAGCCAAGGCCAAGGCGGAGGCCGAGGCCAAGACCAAGGCAGAGGCCGAGGCAAAGGCAGCGGAAGAGGCGAAGGCCAAGGCGGAGGCCGAGGCCAAGGCGGCGGAAGAAGCCAAGGTGAAGGCAGAGGCGGAGGCCAAGGCCAAGGCCGAGGCGGAAGCCAAGGCAGCGGAAGAAGCAGCGGCCAAGGCCAAGGCCGAGGCGGAGGCCAAGGGAGTGGAGCTGGTCGACAAGGCGATTGCAGCGGCTGGAGGGCTCGAGCTGCTGACCTCCAAGTACTCGGCTTACTCGGTCAAGAGCAAGGGCATGTTCATGGGCATGCCGTACGAGATGACCACGGTGTTCAAGGCTCCGGATCAGCTCGTGATGGACGTGTACTCCATGGCCATGGCGATGGGGTACGTGGGGGCCGACTGCTGGTCCAAGACGGGTGACCTGGTCCTCGACTGCCCCGAGACGGAGAAGAAGGGCGTCCCGATGATGCAGTACACCACCTGGATCTTCAACCTCTACCCGCTCAAGGGGGAAGGATTCGTGGCCACGTACAAGGGTGATGCCGACTACGACGGCATGAAGGTCTCCCTGGTGGAAGTGACGAAGGAAGGCGCACCGGGCCCCGTGACGTTCGCATTCGACCAGGCGACCGGGCTGATCGCACGGCTCGACTACCAGGGGACCTGGGGGGGCCAGGAAGGGCTCATCTCGTCCCGCGTCACGGCCTGGCAGGATCTGGAAGGCCTCAAGGTGCCGGCCAAGACGGTCATGTTCTTCGGCGACAAGGTCGTGATGGAAGACGAGCTGGTCACCGCGACGCTGGGAACCGTGGACGAGGCCGCTCTGGCCCGCCCGGCCCAGGTGGCTGCGGGCACGACCCGCGTAAAGCCCGTGGCGGAGCACCCGGTGGTCTATGCGCTGCACAAGGGCCCGTACGACGGCATCGGCGCCACGATCGGCAAGGTGTTCGGCTGCATCGGCTCCAACCAGCTCGTCCCCATGGGCGCGCCGGTCATGGCGTACCTCAAGGATCCGTCGCAGACGCAGAATCCCGAGGAGTACGAGACCGAAGTGCTCGTGGAGGTGGGACAGACCACGCTGGAGCAGCTTCAGGGCGAAGGCTGCATGATCAAGAAGATCCCGGCCGGCGAAGTGGCCGCCCGCGTCGAGTTCGGGCCGTATGACAAGGTCGCCGCCAACTACGGCGAGCTGGCCAAGTGGATCGCGGACAACGGTTACGCGGTCTCCGGGCCGGCCCTGATGGCGACCTACAGCGATCCGACGACGACCGCTCCGGAAGCGCTCATCAGCGAGCTCATGTTCATGGTCGTGAAGAAGTAACGCGCTACTGGCGGCACACCCGGACGGAGTCGATCCAGGACTGGCTGCCGCCGCCCCCGCCATAGCCCCACATCTGGAAACCGGTAAGCTGCCTGCTCTTGTCCAGGTTGCTCGTGACGTCGACGAACTGCCAGCTCGTGCCGGCGTAGACGCAGCAGTGCTCCTTGGAGGTGCCGTCCGAGTAGTAGAAGGTGTAGGCCATGGGCATGCTGGCCGCCCCCTTCTTGGTATAGAAGCTGACCTCGACGATCGTATTGCCCGGGACGGCATTGAAGTTCTGCCGGATCCACTGGTTGCCGACCGACTTGACGGAGAAGCTGCCCTGGTAGGGCTCGGCCACGACGGAGTAGTCGGAGCTGAAGGTCCAGGGGGAGATATCTCCGGTCTCGAACCCGGCATTCTGGACGACGTTGGTGCCGACGGAGCAGGTGACCTGGCTGACCGGGCAGTCGTCGACCTCGTCCGTGCCTCCGTCGCAGTCGTCGTCCTTGCTGTTCCCGCAGACCTCCTTGACGGCCCCCTGCTTCGGATCGCACGCGTTGATCTTCCCGCCCACGCAGTTGTCCACCGTGTGCAGGCAGATTCCCACGCCGCAGGTGGTGGTCCCGAGGCCGTCGTCGGTGCCGTTCTTGCAGTCGTTGTCCTTGCCGTCGCACACCTCGGCCACGGCACAGTCGACGGGGCAAGTGCATCCCTCGAGCGGGTCGCACAGCCCGTCGCCGCAGCACGGGGTCATGGGCTGGTGCTGGCAACCGTTCTTCGAGTCGCACCAGTCGAACGTGCAGGCATTGGCATCATCGCAGCCGACCGTGCCGGGCCCGGTGCACTTGCCGCCCGCACAGACGTCGTCCTTGGTGCAGGCGTTGCCGTCGTCACATGGGGCGGTGTTGGGAGCGTACACGCACCCGGTGGCGGGATTGCAGGAGTCGTCGGTGCACAGGTTGCCATCGTTGCACAGGATGGCATTGCCCTGGCACTTGCCTGCGCTGCACGCGTCGCCCGACGTGCACGGATTTCCGTCATTGCACGGAGCGTTGTTCTGCGTGTGGATGCACCCGGCCTTGGGGTCGCAGGAATCGGTGGTGCAGACGTCGGCGTCGTCGCACGCGATGGACCCGGCAAAGGTGCACTTGCCCTGGCTGCACACGTCACCCGTGGTGCAGGCGTTGCCGTCGTCGCACGCGGCGGCGTTGGGGACGAACAGACACCCCTTGCCGGTATCGCAGGAGTCGTCGGTGCACAGGTTGGCGTCGTTGCAGACGAGCGGAGAGCCGGCGCACTTGCCCTGGCTGCAAACATCCCCTGCGGTGCAGGCGTTGCCGTCATTGCAGGGAAGTGAGTTCAGCGTGGTCACACAGCCGGTCTTGGGGTCGCAGGTATTGGTGGTGCAGATGTCCCCATCGTCGCAGGACACGACCTGGCCGAGCACGCACTTGCCGGCATCGCAGTGGTCGCCGCTGGTGCAGGCATTCCCGTCGCTGCAGGTTGCCGCGTTGGGAACGTACACGCACCCCTTCTTGGCATCGCAGGTGTCGTCGGTGCAGGGGTTCTGGTCGTCGCAGACCAGGGCGGTGCCGATGCACGCTCCCTTGGTGCACACGTCGCCGATGGTACACGCGGTACCGTCGCTGCACGGTGCCTGGTTCTGGGTGTAAACACACCCCAGGTCGGGGATGCACAGGTCGTCGGTGCAGGGATTGGCGTCGTTGCACACGAGGAGCGGTCCGGCCCCACAGCTCCCGGCGCCGCAGAGGTCGCCCTGAGTGCAGAGGTTCCCATCGTCGCAGGGAAGGACGTTGGCCGCGTGGACGCAGCCCTGGAGCGGCTCGCACGAGTCGTCGGTGCACGGGTTCTGGTCGTCGCAGGCCAGCTCCTGGATTCCGGGGGTGCATTGTCCGCCGGTGCAGGTGTCGCCGAGGGTGCAGACGTCGAGGTCGTCGCACGGCTTGGCGTTGGGGACGAACTGGCAACCCGCGGCCGGGCTGCAGGAATCGTCGGTGCACGGGTTGTTGTCCGCACAGGCGAGGGGAACACCGGGAGCGCACTTGCCCTGGTTGCAGACGTCGCCGATGGTGCAGGCGTCGCCGTCGTTGCAGGCCGCCCCTTCGTGGTCCGGGACGAGGCTGCACTTCCCGGTCACGGGGTCACACACCGATGCCAGGCAGATGTCCGTGGAGGGGGGACAGGAGACGACGGAAGCTTCGTCGACCCGGCACTTGTACGGGATCTCGGCCTGGTCACAGAAGAGCGACCCGTTGCACAGGTTGCCGTCCTCCAGGGCGGCACAGTCCTTGTCGACGGCGCAGTCGCACGGCACCTGGGTCCCCACGCAATCCCCCTCGGAGCAGACGTCGCCCACGGTACAGGGCTCGAGGTCGTCGCACGGCAGGTGGTTGGGGACGTACGCGCATCCCCCTTCCGGGTTGCACAGGTCGTCGGTGCACGGGTTGCTGTCGTCGCAGATCACGGGGGAGCCGACGCACTCTCCGGCAACGCAATGGTCCGCCACCGTGCAGATGTTCCCGTCCTTGCACTCGAGGCCGTCCTGGGGCTGGTGCTCGCAACCTGCCTCTCCCAGGCAGGAATCCTGGGTGCACTCGTTGCCGTCGTCGCACGTGTCCTCGTCGATGCTTCCGTCGCAGTCGTTGTCGAGACCGTCGCAAAGATCCTCGGCCGGTAGCGGGGCCGAGCACTCGGAAAGCCCGTCGGCGCTGCACACCCGCTCCCCCTCGCACGTGCCGATGTCGTTCTGCACGGAGCAGACCGTGGCCAGGCCGAGCTTGGCCGACTTCTCGCTGCACTCGCACAGCCCTTCGCTGGGAACGCACTGCCAGGAGTCACCACCACCCACCGTGGGCACTTCCTCGCAGGCGTAGCCCTCGGGACAGTCCGGGGGGACTTTGCAGGCACCGCCGCAGAAATGCCCCTCGAACCCGAAGTCGATGCACACGTCCTCCACGCCGGTGGGGCTCTTGCAATCCGCCGCAGTCACGCACGGCCGGCACAGGTGGGTGAACTTCGACACGCAGATGAAGGTCACGTCGGGACCATCCTGCCCGACCTGGCGGCACTCCCACCCTTGCGGACACTCGTCCACGCAGCCGATGGTGCACACCTGGTTGCCGAGGTGATCCACGCACCAGCCGGAATCGCAGTCCTCGCCCGACTCACAAGGCGACAGGAAGCAGCCGCCGACACACTCGGGGGGAAGCTCCTGCGCAACCTCCTGGATCTCGGGGGCGATGATGTCGAGCCCACGCTCTTCCGGGACGTTGCGGTTGTCCACGTACTCCGGAGCCACGTCGGCAGTCCCCGTGTCCGGCGCCACATCCTGGGTTACCGTGGTCTGGCCGCCCGAGCACGCGGTCAATGCCATCCAGGCAGCCAGGACAACCGACGAGCGGCAAGACATCGCAGCGTTCATTTCCCAATCCCTCCTTGCGGGAGCCTTGCGGACGATGCTGCGCCATCCGGCGCGGTGAGCGTCCACTTCAGGGAGTATAGCCCGAACCGGCCGTCCCAAGCCAGAACCGAGCGATGCCCGCTCCACCCGATGTTCCCGCTTCCAGTCGGACGGGCGAAGTGCTAGAGTGTTGGGGTCTCAAGGGGGAACGAATGCAACATCGTGTGCCGATTCTGCTCGCGGGCTTGATTCTTGGATGGATCGCGACTGGCTGCGCAAGCGCCAACGGGCCTGAGAACACGGTCCGGCGCTTCGACGGGCTGGTGCGCGAGGGCAAGTGGGACGAGGCGCTCGCCCTGGTGGACCTGGGGGCCAAGGCCGCCCGGATGCTGGGGGATCTCTACACCGCCGCTCCGGAGGCGGACCGCAAGGTCACGTGCGACATCTGGGGCCGCAGGCTCAAGCTGGCCACCGAGACTTACTACAAGAACCACTTCAAGGACGGGCCGGGGGAGCTGTCGGTCACGAGCCTGGGCGACGGCAAAGCCGAGGTCGTCCAGAAGGAGGGGACCTTCGTCCTGGTCTACGAGCTGGAGCTGCGAGACGGAAATTGGATCATTGTGGATCGTGCGCACGAGAAGGACGGGGTCCGTCCCAGCGTGGAAAAGGGGATGGCCGTCGTGCTCAAGCGGATCCAGGGGGAAATCGGGCATCCCCCTACCCTGGCGGACGTGAACCAGCGGCTGGAGTTCTACCTCGACCGGACGCGGGAGCGAGTGTTGAAGATTGGGGGCTCGGGGTTGGGGGTCGGGGATTCGGGCAAGGCAAGAGGGAACGTGAAGGAGTCGGAAAGGCGGGGGGACTCTCGCACCGACACCGGAGAGGGCAACGAAGCGGTTAGGCTTCCCCCCCCCGGCCGGGAGGGGTCAAATTGAAACGCACAGAGCTGACCGGGGAAATGTTGTCGGGGAGGTACAGGCTGGACGTGCTGCTCGGGGCCGGCGGCATGGGGCAGGTGTACCTGGCGACCGACACGGCCCAGGAGGACCGGAGGGTAGCGCTCAAGGTCCTGAAAGACCGGGAGACGGTGGAGTGGTTCAAGCGGGAGTTCGAGACGCTGTCGCTGATGGTCCATCCCAACATCGCCCAGGTGCACGACTTCGACTGCGACCGCTCCAGAAAGGTCTACTTCTACACGTGCGAGTACGTGGAGGGGCGGCCTGCCGACGACGTGCTGAAGGGGCGTCCGTTCGAGGAGAAGCTCTCCTGCATGGTCCAGGTGCTCAAGGCGCTGCAGTACATCCACAGCCAGGGGTACCTGCACTGCGACATCAAGCCGGGCAACGTGCTGGTGAAGGCCGGGGCATCGGGGTTCGAGGCCAAGGTGCTGGATTTCGGGCTGGCGATGGCGGTACCGAGGGCCTCGATGACGGCCCGAGGGACGTTGTCCTACATGGCGCCGGAGTGGTTTTCCGGGGGCGTTCCGGGCGCGTACACGGACCTATACTCGGCCGGGATCATGTTCTACGAGATCGCGTATGGGCGGCTGCCGTTCACGGTAGCGAACAGCCAGTCGTGCGTGGACTTCCACCTGCGCGGGGAGATGGCGTTCCCGGAGGAGCCCGGGGTACCGGCGTGGTTCCCGAAGCTGCTGGTGCGCATGACGAGCCGGGAGCCGGCGGATCGACTCACGCTGGCCCGGGAGTGCCTTTCCTCGCTTCAGCGCCTGTCCGGGCTCGACCTGAAGCTGGCCGAATCTGCGGGCGGAGCGGAAGGGGGAATCGGGGGGCCCTGGCTCGGGCGGGGGGATGCGCTCCAGGCGGGCATGCAGATGCTCCAGCGGGTGCGGCGCGGGGATCTGTCGGGCGGGGGTTTCCTGCTGATTTCGGGAGAGGAAGGGGTGGGCAAGTCCCGTCTCCTGGCGGAGCTCAAGCGCAGGACCCAGCTCGCGGGCGGGACTGCGCTTCACCTGACGTCCAGGGACCGGGGCAGAGGCGTGTTTGCGGCCCTGGTCGCACTGGTGCAGGGGCTTGGCGGGGGGGAAGTAGCCGCCCGGCAGGAGAAGGTCAGTCACATGGTCACCCGCCTGGTGGAGCGGCTGCTGGCGGCCGGGCGGGACGGGGAGCTGGTGCTGCTGCTGGATGGGTTGGACGAGATGGAGGAGCAGGTAACTGCGGTGGTCGAAGGCGTGCTGCATGCCCAGGAGTTTGCCATCGTGGAAGCCGGCGGCAGGACGTCCCGGGTCACGCTGATCGGGGCGGCCCGGGATCGCTCGGCACTGCCCGCGGGGCTGACAGGCCATGTGCTGTGCCGGATGCACGAGCTGGCCCGGATGGACCGGGCGGACACGGAGCGGCTGCTGAAGCTGGCGCTGGGGCTCCCGCAGGTTCCGTCGGAGCTGCTCGACGAGGCGTGGGGCGCGAGCCAGGGGAACCCGCAGCTGGTGTCCGAGCTGGCCTCGTTCCTCCAGGAGACCGAGGCCTTGCAGCTCACGCCTGCGGGAGTGCTGTTCCATCGGGACCGCCTGCCCAAGGGGGGGTTGCCCCACAGCATCGCCCAGTCGCTGGAGCAGTCGTGGGAGCGCTTTGCCGCACCGGAGCGCAAGGTGCTGCGCATTCTATCGCTGCTGTATGTGCCGCAGCCGCTGCCGACGGTGGCGGACCTGTCCGGCCTGGAGGTATGGCAGGTGGATCAGGTGGTGGCCCAGCTGGCGGAAAGGGGGCTGCTGTCGTTCGTGATGGTGGGGGACCGGGAGCTGCCGTCGGTGGAGAGCGAGGCGTTGCGGCAGGTGGCCCTGTCCGGCATCGAGAAGGGGGAGCTGCGGCAGCTCCACGGCCGGGCCGCACGAGTGCTGTCTGCGCAGCCGCGGCTGGTTCGGGAGCACCCGGAGCAGCTGGCCTGGCACCTGTTCCATGGAGGGAAGGGAAAGGAGGCGCTGGGGCATGCGCTGGAGGGGGCACGTCTGCTGCTCCACGCCTGCGATTTCCGCCGTGCGCTGGAGATGCTCGACCTGGCCCGGCAGGCGGGGGCGAAGCCCCGTGAGCTTGCGGACGGCTACTTCGAGCTGTACCGGCTGTGGGGGAGGCACGACACGGGAGTGGACGTGCTCACCGGCATGCTGGAGGCAGCGACGGAGGAGGAGGATCGTTCCCGGATGCGGATGCAGCTGGCGGAGCTGCACTTCCGGTCGGGGGCCTACGACCGGGCCCGCACGGCGCTCGAAGGGTTGGTGGACGATGCAGCGGAGGGGGGGCAGGCCAAGGCGCTGCTGGCGAGGGTCTACTTCTTCCTCGGCCGCCAGAAGGAGGCCCGGGAGGTCGGCGAGAAGGGGATGTTGGGGTTGCCCCAGGATACCCGGGAGTTTGCGCTCTGTGCGGCCATGGTCGGCCTGGTGCGGGTCTACGAGGGGAAGCTGGCCCAGGGGGTCAAGTACCTGGAGACTGCGCTGGGCGTCCTGGAGCAGGCGGGGAGCCCCACGGATGCATCGTTTGCGGCCAATGCGGTGGCGCTGGGCTACCACAAGCTCAAGGACTATGCGAGCGCAGAGCGGTATTACCGCAAGGCGCTCGCGGTGGCATCGTCCGCAGGGGATCACGACCGGGTGAACATCTCCTCGATGAACCTCAGCGTGCTGCTCCAGGAGATGGGGGATTACGGTCGCGCCATCGCGAGCTATGAAGAGGCGCTGGGCATGGCCTTCCGGTCGCAGAACCTGGGGGTGCTGGCACGGATGTACACGAACCTGGGCAACATCCACCGCTACCTCGGCATGCTCCAGAAGGCCCGCGATTTTGCGGAGCGGGCCGTGGAGCTGGCGGACCGGATGAACCAGCAGCTCGACCGCGGTCTCAACCGGATGCTGGCAGGGGAAGTGCTGCTGCTCGAAGGGCGGGTCGATGAAGCCCGGACGCTCCTGGACGAAGCCGCCCAGCTGTTTGCCGGTGCCGGGGCCGCTGACGAAGGGCTCGAGGCCGCCATTGACCGCATCGATCTGCTCGTGGCCATGGAGCGACTCGACGAGGCCTGCGAAACCGCGATGGAGGCGGTGGACCGGGCCCGCCAGCTCAAGCTCGACAACCATCGTCTCCGGGCCATCCTGGGCGCTGCCCGGGCCCTGCTGCTGCGGAACGGAACGGCCGATCCAGGCGAGGCCGTGCGCCTGCTCCAGGAAGCCGAGGGGCTCATGCAGGCCACGGGAAACCCGGAGCTCGAGTTCCGCCTGCTCAAGCTGCTCACCCAGGGGTACGGCGCTCTGGGAGAGGCCGAGCTCGCATCCGCCACCCTCCAGCGGGCCGAAGGCGCGCTGGCCACCCTTCGCCAGAAGATCCCGGAGGACTACCAGTCGGTCTTCTTCAACCGGCCGGACCGGAAGCGGGAGCTGGCCGAGTTCTCCAACCTGTCGTCCCGCATGGTGCAGCTTGCGCAGACGGTCTCGCCGGTCGGCGGAGTGAGCATCCAGTCCATGTACGTGGGCAGGCCGCGCTGGGTGACGGAGCTCATCCGCATGAACGAGCGGCTCGTCACCGAGCAGGACGTGGACAAGCTGCTTGAGAAGCTCATCGACGTGGTGGTGGACCTCTCCGGTGCCGAGCGTGGGTTCGTGCTGCTGCGCACCGGGGCGGGGCTCGATGCCGTCGTGGCCCGGAACATGGACCGGGAGGCCATTCGCAGGAGCCGGTCGAAGTTCAGCACGTCGATTGCCCGCAAGGTCCTGGAGACCGGCCGCCAGGTACGGCTCGAGGATGCCATCGAAGCCGACGACTTCCGCTCCAAGGAGAGCGTGATGGCCCTGCGGATCCGGAGCGTGGTCTGTCTGCCCGTGATGGGACGGGACGGGCCCATCGGCGCAATGTACCTGGACAACCGCTTCCGGCCCGGCGTCTTTTCCGAGTCGGTCATGGAGATGCTGTCCGCGTTCACCGAGCAGGCGGCCATCGCCATTCAGATTGGCCGACTCCTGTCGGGGTACCGGACCAGCCTGTCCGAGCTCGAGAAGTCCCAGGAGGAGGTCAAACGGCTCAACGAGGAGCTCAAAGAGCGGGTCCAGGTGCAGGAGCTCGTCATCGAGCAGAAGACCCGGGAGCTGGCCCGCCAGCAGTCCGAGCTGGAGGATCGGTTCCAGTTCGCCAGCATCGTCGGGCGCTCGGCCCCCATGCGGTCGATGTTCGCCATGATGAGCCGCGTCATGGACACGCACGTGCCGGTGCTGGTCCTGGGAGAGAGCGGGAGCGGGAAGGAGCTGGTGGCGAGGGCCCTGCACTACGAGGGACCCCGGCGCAAGGAGAAGTTCGTCTCGATCAACTGTGCGGCGCTTCCCGACACCCTCCTCGAGTCCGAGCTGTTCGGATACATGGAAGGGGCGTTCACCGATGCCCGCCGGGAGAAGAAGGGGCTGTTCTCCCTGGCGGACAAGGGCACGCTGATGCTCGACGAAGTGGGGGACATGAGCCTCACCATGCAGGCCAAGCTCCTGCGGGTGCTGCAGGAGGGGGAGCTGACCCCGCTGGGAGGGGAGCAGCCCATCCGGGTGGATGTCCGGCTCGTGTGTGCGACCAACCGGGATCCCAAGCTGCTCGTCCGGGACGGGAAGTTCCGGCAGGACCTCTACTATCGGCTCGACGTGGTCTCGATCCGGGTGCCTCCGCTGCGGGACCGCAAGGAGGACATCTCGCTCCTGGTGGAGCATTTCCTGACCGACTATGCGGAGCGCAACAAAGTGCCCCGGCCCCGGATGTCGCTCCAGGCGATGCAGGTGCTGCTGGCCTACGGGTGGCCCGGGAACGTCCGGGAGCTGCAGTCCGTCGTCACGACCAGCGCCGTATTTGCCGAGGGGGGCCAGATCACGCTCCAGTCGCTCCAGGCAAAGCCGGAAGTCTTCGGCACAAGGGGTCCCGGTGGGGATTCGCTGCCGCTGGCCGACACGCTCGACCTTCGAGAGCTGGAGAAGCGGGCTCTGGCCGCGGCGCTCATCAAGGTGGAGGGGAACAAGCAGCAGGCCGCCCGCCTCCTCGGCATCAGCCGGCGCGCGCTCTACAACAAGCTCGATGCCTACAAGATGGACGTGGACAAGCTGCTCGGACGATAGAGAGGGGAGTACCGAGGGGCGGGTAGACGGTCAGGCGGCAGAGATCGGGTGGCGTTCAGCGAATGTTCGAGAAGATCAGGTCCGGATTCCAGTCCTGCGGAGGTTCCTCGGGCAGCTCCTGCCACGGCGACCGCACCGGCACGGGCAGCGGCAGGACAAAGAGCGTCTCGTACGGATGGACCCGCCTGGCCCCAGAGCCGAACCGCTGGACGAGGAACGGCGGGAGATAGCGGCCAAACACGCGGTTGCCGGTTCCGACCCGCAGGCCGAAAAGCTCGGCAAACCCGCTCATCCTGTCGAAGTGGTACACGTAGCGCTTCATCCGCCGGCACCTCCGCCCTGCATGTTGACCCGAACCGGCCGAATGTCAAGCCAAATGCCGGGAACCGGCCAGGGAGGCGGGGCTGCGAGGTTATGCTCGGGGAGTTGGATTTGCCGGCCGGAGGGCTGACTACTTGATGCTGAGGATGAGGGTGTAGGCGTTGGAGACTGACTGGTTGGCCCCCTCGACCCGCAGGTAGAACGTGGAGGTGGTGCTGGTGGTGTAGACGAGCTCCTCGTCGTCGTTGGAGGAGGCGGAGCCCTTCTCGTAGCCGAGATAACAGTTCCCCTGCTTGTGGAGGAACATGTCGAGGTCGCCGTCGTTGTGTATGAACTTGGCGGTTGCGGTGAGGGTCTGGCCGGCCTTGAGCTGGAAGGTGTACCAGTCCTTGTCGCCGCCGGAGCAGATGGACAATCCCGAGTGGGTTCCCGCATTCAGGGGCGTCGCCTGGTTGCAGGTATCGTTGGGCTCCTTGCCCCCGTCGTCGGAGCAGACGCACTCGAAGTCCTGGCACGACTCGACCTTGGAGCAGGTTCCGCAGACGCCGCCGCAGCCGTTGTCACCGCACTGTTTGCCCGCACAGGCGGGCTGGCACTTGCAGAGCCCGTCCACGCATGCCTCCTGCGGGCCGGTGCAGGTACCGCAGCTTCCTCCGCAGCCGTCGTCACCGCATTCCTTGCCGTTGCAGAGGGGCTGGCAGACGCAGGCGAAGTCGATGCAGGCATCCTGCGGGCCGGCGCAGGGGCCGCACTCACCGCCGCAGCCGTCGTCTCCGCACTGTTTGCCCCCGCACTCCGGCTGGCAGACGCACAGGCCGTCGATGCAGGCGTCCTGCGGGCCGGCGCACGTACCGCAGCTCCCTCCGCATCCGTCATCGCCGCACTGCTTGCCGGTGCAGGCCGGCTGGCACTGGCACAGGCCGTCGATGCAGGCGTCCTGCGGGCCGGCGCACGTACCGCAGCTCCCACCGCATCCGTCGCCGCCGCATTCCTTGCCGTTGCAGTCCGGCTGGCACACGCAGAGCCCGTTGACGCAGGCGTCCTGCGGGCCGGCGCACTCGCCGCAGGAAAGCCCGCAGCCGTCGCCGCCGCATTCCTTGCCCTGGCACTGCGGGAGGCAGCATGCGACATCGAACGAGTAGAGGCCGGCATCATCCACGGTCTTCCCGTCCACCACGATGTAGTACTTGTTGCCGGCAAGGGCCTTGAACTTGGCAATTCCCGTGCCTCCCGGCGCGGCCTCGGCCAGCGCGGTGCAGGCCCAGGACGCGGCACAGTACTTCTCGAGCACGGAGACGACCGAGTTGAACGGCTGCCCGGACAGGGAGACGGTCACCACGGTATCCTGCTCGAACGAGACCGAGTAGATGTCTTCCGGCCCGTCGAAGGTGGCCGGCGAGCACGAGTCGTACTTGCCGAACAGGAACTTCTTGCCGGTGGTGTCGCCGGCGACGAACACGTCGCACAGGACCGCACCGGTGGTCTGGCAGGGAGGCGGAGGAGTGACGCACTTGTACTGGGCGCACACCTTGCCGCCGGCGCAGTCCTTGTCCGCCAGGCAGAGCGGCGGGTCGATGACGACCGACAGGGAGTAACCCTCCTGGTCCCAGAGGGGGGAGTAGACGTGGATGAAGTAGTCTCCCGCCTTCTTGGCCTGGTACTGGAACGATTCGACCTTGTCGGGCGTGGTCGCATCCTGGATGAACACGCCGCAGGTCGGCCCGTAGAGACCCATGTCGAGGTTGGCCGCCTGGGCATCGAAGTTGAGCTGAACGGTGAGGAGCTCACCTTCCTTGAGGGTGACCTTGTACCAGTCCTCGTCCGCCTCCGGGCAAAGCAGGAATCCCGCCTTGGTTCCCTCCACGAGCGGGGCGGCCTTGGCGCAGACATCGTTGGGCTCGGCGCCCGGATCGTTCGAGCAGGTCTGGCACTGTCCGGCATAACAGATGTCGCCGCCGCCGCAGGTCCCGCAGCTTCCGCCGCACCCGTCGCTGCCGCACGGCTTGTCCGCCGCGCACTTCACTTCGCAGCACTGGGCCTCGATCTTGTACTCCCCCTTGTCGAGGTCGGAGAATCCATCCACGGCCAGGTGGTACTGCACCCCGGGAAGAGCGGTGAACACGAGAGATTCCCCGCCGCCCGCCGGCAGGTTGTCGGCAAACTCCGAGCAGGCCATCTGCGAATCGCACGCGGCCTCCAGCAGGAAGAGCGAGTTGTCGAACAGAATATCGGACAGGGTCACGGTGATGACCGTCTTCTTGTCGAGCTTGACCGAGTAGATGCGCTCGGTTCCGTTGTAAGAGGCACCGGGCACGCAGCCGTAGTCGAACCAGCTGTTCTTCTGGCCGACGGTGCTGCCGGGGACCTTGGAGTTGCAGATGAGCTTGGTTTCGAGGGGGCAGGGAGGAAGCTGCTTGCACTGCTGGTCGAGGCACCAGTAGCCGTTGGCGCAGTCGGAAGATGCCGTGCACGAGGTGCGGCAGGCGTTCCCGTCGGCATTGCACTGGTACGGCGAGCAGGACTGGCCCGGCTTGGAGAGGCAGGCCCCGCTCCCGTTGCAGCTGGAAGCCGGGGTGAAGGTGACTCCCTTGCAGGCGTCATTCCCGCACAGCGTTCCCTCGGGCCAGTGCGCACAGGCGCCCAGGCCGTCGCATTCTCCGGAAGTACCGCACGATTCCGGGGACTGGGATTCGCAGGCATCCTTGGGGTCGTCGCCAAGCAGGGCAGCCATGCAGGCCCCTGCGCCATCGCACAGCTCGCACGGCCCGCACTCCGAGGACGGGTCGGTCCCGGCCTCGACCGCTGCGCAGGCGCCGATGCCGTCGCAGGCCTGGCACTTGCCGCACGCGTCACCAGGGTCGTCTCCGGTGGGGACGGCCCCACAGGAACCGGCCCCGTCGCAGGTCTGGCAAATTCCGCAGTCGTTGCCCGGGTCGCTGCCGAGGGGAACTGGCGAGCACTTCCCGACCGTTCCCTCGAGCGCGCAGGACTGGCACGGTCCGTCGCAGGATGTCGCGCAGCACACGCCGTCGACGCAGTTGCCGGAGAGGCACTCGACCCCCTTATTGCAGGCGGTGCCCTCGGGCAGGCACGCGTCAAGGCACGGGCTTCCGCAGCCGTCGTCTTCCTTGCACAGCTTGCCGGCGCAGTCGGGCGGGCAGGAGCCGAGGTCACAGGTTCCCAGGCCGGCAACGCCGCCCGGGATCGGGGTGCACTGACTCCACTCGTACTGGCAGACTCCCGGCTCGTTGAGGTAGCACGGTGCCCCTTGCCCCACGTTGAGACAGACCCCCACGGTGAAGGGGCCGTACGGGGCAATCCCGTCGACCGGGCTCACGTGCACCTGGCGGCATTCCATGGAACCGCCACACTGGGCGTCCTCAGTGCAGGGCTGCGTGCAGTAGGCAGGGACCTTGCCCGCCCACGGCTCGAACAGGCACCACTGCCCGAAGCAGCCGAGCGTCGCGGAACAGCCGTCACCGAGCCATGCCCCTGCCGGGTACTTGGTCTCCAGGCAGACAAAAACCGGCTCGTGCTCTCCGGGGCCGAACACGACGCCGCAGAACTCCTTGCCCGGCTTGCAGTCGTTGCTGGTGGTGCAGGGATTGAGACTCCCCTTCTTGGGCGCGCAGAGCGGGGCGTAGCCGATGACTTCCCCTCCGTCGTCCAGGATGGCCTGCATGGCGCACACGGTACCCTGGGGACAGGAGGTTTCGGCATCGCACCAGGCGGTGCAGACGCCATTGCCGTTGGGGTTGTTTTCGGGAGGCAGGCAGATGAGCGAGCTGCAGAGGGTCCCGTCTCCCTTGCACACGGTCCCGAGGGGCTTGCGCTCACCGATGGGGAGGCAGACGCCGTGGACATCGAGGAGATCCTCCCCGACGAAGGTGCCGGCGCAGGCGAACCCGTCCAGTCCGGCAGCCGTGCAGTCGGCATCGGACACGCAGGAGAGATTGGCTCCCTTGACCGAGCCGGGCATGCAGACGTCGAAATCGAGCGGGCAGGCGAAGACGTCGGCCCACGGGCTGTCGGGGAACGAGTTGGAGCAGGCGCCGGGAATGACCTGTCCGCCCGACTTGCAGAACGCGGTGCAGAAGCCGAGGAGACAACCTCCGTCCGTGGCACAGTCCGTGTCGATCTGGCACGGCTTGCCGACGTCCGTGGTCACCGGCGGGATCTCCTCGTCCTTGATGTCGACGATCTCGGGGGCGACCTCGACGGCATCGACTTCGATGGGAGGCAGCTCGAGCTCGGGGTGCAGGTCGAGGACCCAGAGATCGAGGATATCCTCCGGCTCGACGATGTCCTGGCTCACTTCGATTTCACCCCGGACGTCGATGGAATCGCCGGAGGGAATGTCGGCCTGGACATCAGGCTTCTCGCTCGACGGAGAGGAGCAGGACATGAGCGCCACGGCAAGCATCAGCAGAAACAGGGACTTCTCAAGCAGTCGCATCTTGGGCCTCCAAAACGACGGGGCAATCCGCCGATCGTTCTTCGTGGAACTATAGCGCGAGCGCTCGCGTGACGCAACTTGCAGAACTACTTGCCGTTCTTCTCACCCTTTTCGAGCGCCTTCTTGATGGGATAGTCTGGGCGGATGTCGACGGGGACTTCGCCGAGCTCGGAGAGCTTCTCCCGCACGTCTTCGGACACGAGGCCGTACTCGACGATGAGGCGCCCGGCCCGGTCGTAGTCCGCCGAGATCATGACGCCCAGGAGCTCCTTGAGCAGGTCTTCCACCGCGGAGCGGAAGACCTTCATGTCGGCACCATAGCGGCGGGTGGTGGGATCGTAGACGAAGGCGCCGCGGCGGGCCAGGGAGTTGTAGACCATGGCCTTGGCAAGGCCGTGGGTTCCGCCGGCGTCGAACCGGATGACCCGGAAGACGGAGGCGAGGTAGGTGGCGGCGATGCTGAGGGGGCGACGCTTCTCGAGGAGTCCCTTGTCCATGAGCTCGAAGGTCATGTAGAGGCCAAGCACGTCGGACTTGGCCTCTTCGATCGCGTGGTATCGCTGCCGCAGCCCCTCGCGGGCGGAGGTCGGGTTGCCGTCGGCCGACTTGAGCGCACCGGGAAGGATGGAGCGGGCCAGCTCGACGGTGATGAGCTGGTCGAAGTAGGAATCAAAGGAGATGTCGACGCTCTGCTCCTCGGCCACGACGAGGCGCGAGAGGGGGAGCCAGGAGTGATTGAACTTGGCCCGGGCGACGTTGCGGAGGATGACCTGGCGGGTTCCCTTCTTCTCCCGGACCCGGGTATCGTTGGGAAGGGAGAATGCGGTGGTCTGGGCACCGGCGCGCGTGTCTCCTGCCGCGTAGATTTCATCGGCAACGGTGATAGGGCGGGCCGGGATGGCAACGAGCCGGGCCTTGGTCTCGGCGTCCACGGGCAGCCCTTCGAGGGTTGCGGGGATCTGCTCGGCCAGCCCTTTGAATCGCTGGGTTTCCGCATCATCACGAAGTGCTATGATCGCCTCGAACGCGGCCTTGCTGCCCATGAGGCGGTCCTCGTAGAACTCGTACGGGCCGAAGACCACGATGTACGGGCAGTCTTCGGTTTCCATCCACTTGACCTCGCTGTGGTAGTAGTCGTCGGAGGACAGGGCATCGGCACGAGCCAGGAGGAAGTCCTTGAGCGAGGGCCACTCGGAGTAGGCGGCGGCTTCCCGGAGAGCCCCACCGGCGCGGGTCAGGAGCTCGCGGTACTTTTCGGAGAAGGGGATTGCGACGAGCCCGGGTCCCTTGCGCCGTACGACGGTGTAGGGGCTGAGCAGGTCCCCGATGGTCTCGGGATTGGCGTCCATATAGCCCTGGAGCTCGAGGCGGGAGAGGTCGGCCGGGTAGAAGGCGGCTCCGGCGGGCTTTTCCCGGTTTCCGAGGAAGGGACGGTTGTTCTCGAGCCGGTCCCAGGGACCGTAGTGGATCCCCATCAGCTCGGCCAGGAGGGTTGCCTGCTCCGTGCCGTGCTGCAGGAGAACGCTGCGAATGTCCAGGGCCTCCTCGCTGACCTGCATCCAGAACACCGAGTCGAGGTAGTCGGCTGCCTCGATGAGCTTGGAGAGCAGACGCAGATCCTTGGGGTTGATGCGCCCCGGCTTGACTCCGACGGGGGCCTCAACGAAACGGCTGAGCTGGGCCTTCAAGGCATCCACCGGGGCCGAGCTGGCAAGAATCGACTCCGCCGTGGCCGGCGGACCGGACAGCCCCTGCACGGACGGAAACACCACCACGCCGATGGCGAGCACTGCGGCCAGCACTGCAATCCCACCTGCCGTTTTCATGACTCCCTCCCTCCCTGTTTTTGGACAACGTCCGTCTGCCCCCATGATGGCACATTGCGCGACGCATTTCCATCCCTGCTTGCAATCGGGGGGACGGGCGGGTAATGTCGGCCCGGTCAATGCCGGGGAGGAGGGGGAATGAGCGTTTCCAAGAAGATCGCAGGTGCGATGGAACGGGGCTCGTGGATCCGCAAGATGTTCGAGGAAGGGGCACGGATGCGGGCGGAGTTCGGGGCGGCCAACGTCTTCGATTTCTCGCTCGGGAATCCGGATCTGCAGCCGCCGGCGGAGTTCCGCAAGGTGCTCCTCGAGGAGGCGGCTCGGGAGGCACCGCTCATCCACTGCTACATGCCGAATGCCGGGTACGAGCAGACGCGTCGGGTGGTGGCGGAGCAGTACGCCGCCCGGACGGGACTGCCGTTCCGGGCCGGCGACGTCGTGATGACGTGCGGGGCAGCGGGGGGCTGCAACGTGATCCTCAAGTCCCTGCTGGAGCCGGGGGATGAGGTGATTGCCCTGGCACCGTATTTCGTGGAATACGGGTTCTATGCGGACAACCATGGAGGAACCCTCGTGGTGGTCCCGCCGTCCGCCGATTTCCAGCCCGACCTGGCGGCCATCGAGGCCCGCATCACGCCCCGTACGCGTGCGCTCATCGTGAATTCGCCGAACAACCCGACCGGCGTGCTCTACCCGGACTCGGTATTGGCGGGGGTGGGTGATCTGCTCCGACGGGAATCGGCCCGCATGGGCCGCGAGATCTACCTCATCAGCGACGAGCCCTACCGGGAGATCGTGTACGACAACCTGCCCTACCCGAACCCGCTGCGCCATTACGAGAACGTGCTGGTGGTATCGTCGCACTCCAAAGATCTGTCGTTGTCCGGGGAGCGGATCGGCCACGTGGCGGTGAGCCCGTCGTGTGCCCACCGGGAGAAGCTCGGGGCCGCGCTGACGTTCTGCAACCGGATCCTCGGGTTCGTGAATGCCAATGCGTTGATGCAGCGGGTGGTGGCGCGCATCCCCGGAGCCCTGGTCGACGTGAGCGTCTACGAGCGTCGACGCAACCGGCTGTGCGAGGCGCTCGGGGGCATGGGGTTCTCCTTTGTCCGTCCGCAGGGGGCGTTCTACCTCTTCCCGCGGTCGCCGATGGAGAACGATGTGGAGTTCTGCAGCTTCCTGAGCCGGTATCGGGTCATCGTGGTCCCCGGGACCGGGTTCTCCTGCCCGGGCTACTTCCGAATCAGCTATGCAGTTTCCGACGACGTGCTCGAGCGTTCCCTGGAGCACTTTGCCCGGGCGGCCCGGGAGCTGGGGATGTGCTGAGCCCTATTCTTTCTGCAGGTGGGCGATGAGCTCGTTGGCCTGCCGAAGGCGGCCGTAGGAGTCTTCGAGCAGGGCGATGGCGATCTCCGGGTTGGCCAGGAGAATCTTGCGGAATGCGTCCCGCTCGAGGGTGAGGAAGTGGCTGGCCTCCGTCGTGACGACGGTGGCGGACCGCACCCCTTCCTTGCCGATGAGGGCCATCTCGCCGAAGAAGCCGGGGACCCCCATGACGGCGATGGTCTGAGCACCGGGCTCGAGGTAGTTCTTCACCACCTGGACCTCGCCTGCGATGATGATGAAGAGGCGGTCGGGAGCATCTCCTTCCCGCACTACGATCTCGCCGGCACCAAAGCGGGTGACCTTGAAGGCGGGCCTGAGCTCCTCGAGCTTCCCGTCCGACAGCCCGGCAAAGAGGGGGATGACCCGCACGGCCTTGACGTTGAAATCCTTGCTGACCATTTCGGCCTCCATGTTGACGAGGCCCACGATACCGCCCGCCGTGCGCCGATTCAAGCACAAACAACGGGCTTTCGGGGTGCCTCTACTCGGCCTCGGGCCAATGCTCGACCACGGGTCCCATGGTACCTCGGGGCTGCTCGGGGCAGATCTGGCCGTACATGAAGCCGAGGACATCGGCGATGATCTGGCGGATCCGCTCGCGGGTGAGGTTCATGACCGCGCCGATCTCTTCGAAGGTGAGCTCGCCGCTCTCGGCGACATCGAGGGCGCAGGAGTGCTGACACTCCCAGGGTTCCTGGTCGGGGAAGTTGACCTTGATGGAGCCTGTCTCATTATTCACATCTAGGTACAGATTGTACCTGCAAGAGACCCACGGACAGGGGCGAGGCCCGTTCTTGCAGTCGCTCCGCTTCTTTGGCCGTTCAATCGGATTCCGATGCTTTCGATTGGTCGCCATCTCGTGCTCCCCGACGGGCGGTGTCGCGTGCCCCAGATCGTCTACCTGCCAGCTCGCCAGTGGCTGCCAGGTCTTGCTCGGGCGATTTCTCCGCCGTCGTTAGACCCAATCCTCTTTCAGACCACGTGGATCTGTCAACAGTGATCTCGCGAGAAGGTGCTGATCGATCTCCGGATCAAGTAAATGGCCGATCCGGATCGTTTTTTTCTGAGATCCGATCCTGTCGAGCGGATCGTGATCGAGATGATCCAGAAGATCGATCCTCTCAGATCGATCCACGCGCACCATCCCCAGGAAATTGGCGGGTCCGGGATCTCCATGTGGGTCGTTCAGAGGCCCGGGTGCCGTGCGTCGGACACCCCGCCCCCAAGGGCGGACTTTTTCCGTCAGCTTACCACAACAAGCCCAATGATTTCAGCAGCTTCGAATCTTGTCGGAGGATTAATTTGGCAGGTTCCGCATCGGTGATATGATGCGCTGCTTTGCGGATGCTCAATCCAGGTCGTCGTCGGAGGAATCGCTGCTCTTGCCGCTGGCAGCCTCTTCCGAGATCTTGTCGCGCATCCGGGAGAACTTCCGATAGAGCGAGATGAAGTCCGCCTTCTGGGCCAAAACCTTTAGGTCGTTGCTGCGGGTGGCAAAACGCATCAACTCCAGAGCGAGGGAGACTTCCCCGAAGGTGAACGACTGACTCTTGCGGATCTCGTTTTTCTGCATGCGGACAATCACCCTCCAAAATCGAGGCGATTATAGGGAACCGCCGGGAGGGCGTCAACGTAAATCAGGAACATTTGTTTTGACACCCTTCCGGGGGGGAGGCTAGAATGCAGACGAAGAAGACGGCGGCCCGCAAGGGCGCCAATGAGAGCGCGATTGAGAGGGAGATGATGGGGAAGAGCGACAAGAGCAACCTGTTGCTGACCTCTCTGGAAGAAATCAAGAAGGTTTCTGCCGAGGAGGAGCCTGTGGCGCCCAAGCCCGCGCAGGCTGCCGCTCCGGCACCGGAGTCCGCCAAGACCGGAGGGAGCCTCCTCGATTCACTGCTTTCCGATGTCCGTCAGGAAGCCGAGCGGGAAGTCGAGGAAATCACTCGCACGCTCGAAGAGAAGACGGCAGCGGAAAGGAAATTCCAGGAGGAGGAAGAGCGTCGCAAGCAGGCCCAATACGAGAAGTTGATCCAGGAAGAGGCGCGTCGGCGCCAGTCCGTCATCCAGAAGCGCGAGGACGACAAGAAGCGCAAGGAGCTCGAGGAGAGACATCGGGAAGAGGCCCGTCTGCAGCTCCTGGCCGAAGCCGCCCGTCTCCGCAAACGCCGCAAGGTGCTCCTGGCAGCCTCCGGAGCCGGCGTGCTGGCCATCGTTGCCATCGTGGTCCTGGTGGTCACCGGCGTGATTCCCCTTGGCCCCGAGACCCCCGTGCAGACGGCCAGGGATGAGACCAAGGCCGTGGTTCCCCAGGTCTCCACCGGCGATCCCAAGAAGATGAAGTCCGCCAACTCGGGCAAGGCCATCGCAGATACCGAGCTGCCGCCGCTGGGCGACATCGACGGTGAGGGCGGAATCGTGCTCGGCATCGAAGAGCACTACAATGTCGACTTGCTGCTCAAGCCGCATCCCCTGCGCGTGCAGATGCTTCGGCCCCAGATTGAATCTCAAATCGTCCGTGAGCGGGTGGCCAAGGCGTTCGTCTCGGTCTCGTCGGGAGGCGGGTCGTCCTCGGGTGGCACGGTGGAGGGTGGCATTCAGATCGACGACTCGATCTTCGATGTCGGGGCGGACAAGAAGAAGAAGAAGAACCGGTAGTTGACCGGGTCAGCACATCGACCGGAAGGCATCCTTCCCACACAACCAGCGTTTCATTTCGGGCAGCCGCCCTGCAGCCAGCCGGCACATCTGTGCCGCCAAATCCCGGATTTCCCACTGGGCGTGGCGGTCCAGGCGGAGCCGGGCGATGTGCACCAGCTCCCTCAGGTTCGTCTTGAACAGAGTGCGACGGCAGTGGGCGTTGACCAGCAGGTAGTCCGCACCAGGCCCGATGACGGGTCTCAGCTCATCGAGAAGACGGCGAGACGATTGAAGGGCCGAGAGAAACTCCTCCTGCAGCCCGGCGACCACGACCGACGGGGGAACGACCGGCCCCAGGTCCGCCTCGTACGGGCCCGCCAGCGTCGTGGCCATGCGATGCCGCTTGAGCTGTCCGAAGCAGGCGGCCGAGCAGGTCAGCTCGAACAGGAAGTCCACGAGTTCGAAGCTGCGGGGGGCCGGGGCATGCACGCCGGCCCCGGCGAACCAGGCATCGGCGACCGCCTGGAAGCCTGGATTGCGTGGCACGGGCCCTCCGCTGCCCTCGCTTTCTTCGGGCCCCCCGGTGCCCGGCCATGGCTCCGGAGGCGGCAGCCCCCGCTCAAATCGGACTCCAGCCAGCAGGGCCTCGCCGGGAGACGGGGTGCTGAACAGCAACCGCGCATAGGGAGCCCGCCCCTCTCCGGCAACGGCACGACCGCGTTCCAGCTCCGAAGCGGTGCCCCGGTCCTCACGTTGCCCGGCTACCGGCGCAAACGCTTCGACCGGTTCCTCCCACGTCCACGGCTCGGTGTGACGGACCAGCGATGGAGTGACGGCCAGTGCCTCCTCCTCGAGCCGCTCCCCGATCCGCCGGACCTCGCCGAGCGGATGCCCCTTGAGGCGCCTCACCATGTTCTCCAGGCTGCGGGCATTGAGCGTCAAGCCGAGCTGCCCCGCCGTGGCCAGCGGGAGAAGGTACCGGGCATCCTCGCGAGCGGAGGTATCGATGTCACGGCGCAGGGAGCGGTCCAGAGCCGCGTCCCCTCCGGCCTGCCGCACGTGGTGCTCGACCAGCCCCTCGACCAGGCTTCGGTAGGAGCGGTGCAGTCCCTCGACCGCCTCCAGGAACAGCGGCTCGAGGCCGGGTTGGGAGCGAATCTCGTCTGGAACCACGATGTCCTTGCCGATGAGGACGTAGCGCTGGGATCGTTCGGTATACGATGCAAGTCGCGAGTGTTCGACGGCTTCGATGGCCAGCCTCGAGACGCCCTCCAGGTCGAAGTTGAAGGTAGCGTGCTCGGCGATGCTCGAATGGCCCATTTCGAACACGATGGTGCGATTGCTGCGCCGGGCCTTGTCCACGTTGTCCCTGGCCTCGCTGCGCAGCTCGTCGACGCTCTTCTCGCTGCGGCTGATGCGGGCATAGGCCGCGGCAATGGGCTCAGGGGAGAGGTCGGGACGATGGGTCGGCACGTCCAGTGCCCGGCGAACCTGCTCCAGCTCGAGGTTGGCTCCGACAAGCGTGATCTTCATGAGGGGAGCCAGGCTCAGAATCCGATTTCGAGACCGACACGGGCCTCGACGGGGAACTGGTCGACGAACTTGGCATTTTCCATGAACGTGGCATCGACCTCGGCAAAGAGACGGAGGGCCTTGAGGTTCAGCAGGGTCTTGCCGACGCCGATCAGGAATCCGTAGTTGAAGTCGTCCAGGACGCTCATGGGGACCGCACCGCGCAGATAGCAGATTCCCGGGATGGCCACCCGGACGCCGGGGCGGATGGTCATGAGCTCGGCATCCTTGACGCCGAACTTCTCGAGGGTGAAGAGGAAGCCCAGATCCGCGCTGATGTTGGCGAACGACCAGTAGACGAGCGCCTCCGCATTGAGGGGGGACAGCTCGACCCCGTCGTCCACCATCATGCCTTCGCCGATGGAGAGACCGACGCCCGGACCGGCCATGGCAGGTGAAGCCCCCATCACGACGGTGGCGACGGCAGCAAGGAAGCAAAGCGACGCACGATTCGACATGTTCAGCCCTCCACGGAATTGGCTTGACCAACGAACGCAACCCTAGTGCAATTCGGCGGCCGTGGCAAGTGACTTGGGCTCCGGACATTCTCCGGATGGATTCACCCTTGCATCCGGCGGGCTGCGTGCTATCTTTGGCAGCCTGTCGTTGCCCGGAGGGGGAATGCTCATGAAGAAGGAAGCGATCATTCTCGGCTTGGCGCTGTGCCTGCTCGGAGGGTTTGCAGCGGGCCTGCTGGTGCGTTGGCCCGGTGAGCAACCGGCCCGGGATCGGGGGGAAGTCAAGCTCACCCACCCCGTGCTCGGGCCCCGGGATGCCCTCGTGAAGATCATCGAGATCTCTGATTTCCAATGCCCTTACTGCGCCCGGGGAGCGCTGGAGGTCATGCCCGAGGTTCTGGCCATGTTCCCGGGCAAGGTGGCCGTCGAGTTCTGGCACAACCCGCTCGATTTCCACGAGAACGCCGAGCCCGCGGCCAGGGCGGCCGTGGCTGCGTACCTCCAGGGGCGGTTTGAGGCGATGCACGACGCCCTGTTCCGGAACCGCAAGTCGCTGTCCGCAGACCGCATCGTAGCGCTGGCAGCAGAAGTGGGGTTGGACGTCGAGCGGTTCAAGTGGGACATGGCTGACCCCCGCGTGGCCCGCTTCGTGGCTTCGGACAAGGCGGCGGTGGCTGCCATCGGGCTCTCCGGTACGCCCATGTTCCTGGTGAACGGGCGGGTGGTTCAGGGAGCCCAGCCGCCGGAGAACTTCCGATCGCTGATCGAAGAGGAGATCAAGAAGGCCGAGGATGCGCTGGCCGGGGGAACGCCGCGTGAGAAGCTGCTCGAGGTGCTGGCCCAGCAGAACGGAGTCGACGCCAAGTACCTGCAGTACTTCGTCCACGGAGAATCAGCGCTCCCGCCCCCAGTCGAGGAAAAAAAAAAGCGGGGCGCCCCTGAAGCCGACGCATCCGTAGTCTGGCGGGTTCCGGTCGATCCGAGCGACCCGTCCATCGGGAGCCCTTCCGCCCCCGCCACCATCGTGGTCTTTTCCGACTTCCAGTGCCCGTACTCGGCCAAGGGGACCGCACTTCTCAAGCGGATTCTCGAGGACCAGGCGGACAACGTCCGGGTGGTGTTCAAGAACTACCCTCTCCCGTTCCACAAGGAAGCGTTCGATGCCTCGCAGGTGGCCATGGCCGCTGCGGCGCGGGGCAAGTTCTGGGAGCTCCACGATGTGCTGTTTGCCAACCAGAAGGATCTGAGCCGGGAGGCACTCCTGGGGTACGCTGCCGAGGTGGGGCTGTCCCGGGACGAGGTGGCAGCCGAGCTCCAGGAGAACAGGTACAAGGACCTGATCCAGCGGCACATGGCGGAGGGGGAGGCGGTCGGCGTGAAGGGGACTCCCAACTTCTTCATCAACGGCCGAGTGGTCAAGGGGGCCAAGTCGTACGACGAGGTCCGACCGCTCATCGAGAAGGAGATTGCCCAGGGCAAGGAGCTGCTGGCCAAGGGGATTGCCACCCCGTACGAGGAGCTGACCCGAGACGGAAAGCTGTTCGAGCCATTCGAGGCTCGGGTGAGCCAGTTCGACACGAACGGAGCCGCCGTGCTCGGCGACGGCAAGGAGGTGGAGCTGGTGCTGTTCTCCGACTTCCAGTGCCCCTACTGCAAGACGTTTGCGCAACCCATCAAGGAAGTCGCACAGCACTACGGCCCCCGGGCCCGGCTGGTGTTCATGCAGTTCCCCTTGGCCTTCCACAAGCAGGCGCACCTGGCCGCTCAGGCAGCGCTGGCGGCATCGATCCAGGGGAAGTTCTGGGAGATGCACGACCTGATGTTCGAGAACAACAAGGCGCTCGGGCGCGAGGATCTCGAGAAGTATGCGGCCAGGATCGGGCTGGACATGGACCGGTTCCGAAAAGACCTGGATGAAGGGACGTGGAAGGGGGAGGTGGACCGCCAGCTGGAGGCGGGAAAGAAGGCTGGAGTTCGCGGCACACCGACTCTGCTCGTCAACGGGCGGCAGTACGTCGGAGGTGGGCGTGATGCGGACTCCATCGTGAAGGCCATTGACAAGCACGTGCTCGGCCGCTAGCTTGTCGAGCCAGGGGAGGGCTGCATGGGCACGGGCGAATTCTTCACGACGAAACTGGCCGAGGTGGTGAACTGGGCGCGGAAGTATTCGATCTTCCAGTACCCGTTCGTCACGGCCTGCTGCGCAATGGAGTACATGTCCGTGATGGGGTCTCACTTCGACCTGGCCCGTTTCGGAGCCGAGATTCCCCGCTTCACTCCCCGGCAGTCAGACATGCTCATCGTGGTGGGAACGGTGACGTTCAAGAACGCTCCCGTGCTCCGCAAGGTGTGGGAGCAGATGACCGAGCCGAAGTGGGTGGTGGCATTCGGAGCCTGCGCCAGCTCGGGGGGCTTCTATGACAACTACGCTACGGTTCCGGGCATCGACCACATCGTGCCGGTGGATGTGTACATTCCGGGCTGCCCTCCGCGGCCCGAGCAGATCCTGGACGGTCTGATGAAGCTCCAGGAGAAGATCCAGAACGGGCCGCTCCTGGCTCGCTGAAGCGTCGGCCCGCTCTCAAACGAAACGCCGCACTACGCTCGACGCAGCTGCTCCAGGGCGGAGGCATTCGCAATTCGCTCGACGAGGGAGACCGCCCCTGAAACCCCGAGGTACGGTGTGGGAGTCAGGCAATGGATCCCCCCCGACTGGAAACCGAAAGGCACGGGAACGACGCTCCGGGAAGAGGCAGCGACGATGGCCCGCTGGTTACCGATGAGGACCGGAGGCTGGCTCGCGTCGCCGGCTGCCTCGGCAATGGCATCCCGCAGCTCCTCCATGTCGGCAGCGGCCAGGACTCGGCCGGCTGTCAGGGAGGCCGGAATGGAGGAGGAATCGCCGGCAGCGGCCAGCAGGCGGATGTCCCCGCCCAGCTCCTGGAGGAAGCCTGCAAGCGCCACGGCCAAGGTGGCCTCTGCGCAGACCAGGAATTCCCGGTGAAGGATGTGCTGCACGACAGCCTTCCCGAGGCGGTCGTAGACGGCCCCCATCTCCTTCTCGATGAACGGGCGCGTCAGTGCGGAGCGGCCCGTGGCGTCCCCTATTCGGCCGAGGAAATCCCACGTGGCCGAGAGCCCGAGCGGGAGCGGTGCCCGGACGACCCGGGCCCCGGTCCGGCCGGCCAGGATGTCGGCAGAACGCCCCGAAAACGGGAGCGCCACGAGGGTTTCGGCCCTCGCCACGTCCGCCAGCCGGTCGACGGTGGTCCCGGACAGCCAGGTGGAGACGGTCCGGAGCCCGAGGCCCGCCAGCAGCCGCTCGAGCTCGGCGACGTTGGCCGTGCAATCCCCCTCGTACCGGTCGAACAGGTTGCCGACCAGGGCCACGGTGCCGCCCTCGAGGCTTCGCCCCGACAGGTCGATGCTGCGGGCAACGGTCTCAAGGATCTGCTGATAGCCGTCCACCCAGTTCCCGAGTGCGTCGAGCGGGTCGACGACGAGGATCGGCATCTGGATGCCGGAGCGGTCCATGCGGGCCAGAACCGCCCGGTAGTCGACCCCCACCATGGCCGCGACCGAGGCAGGATAGACGAACAGAATGCCCCCCTCGCGGGAGGCCAGCTCCCCGATCTGCCGGCCCAGCAGCTCCGAGCGGTCGAGAATGGCGGAGGTGGGACACATCCCGGTGCTGGCGATTCGGTACCTGCCGTCCGGCCCGATGATGTTGGCGAACCAGTCGTGATTGTCCTGGATGACTTCGGCCCGCAACGTTCCACAATCGGCCGAATCAATCAGCATCCAGGCATCGGAGATGGCCGAGGCAGCGACGTAGGCACCGAGGATCCTGGGATAGTCGAACGGAGCGCGAAAACGGGCTCGGGTTGTGGAATGGGAGGTCATGCGGGCCCCTCCCGGGAAACGGCCATCGCTCCCTGGGCAAAGTCGGTGAAGAAGCGCGTTCCGGCAAGGCGGATGAGGCGTCGGGCGGTCCGGAGGCAGCCGGCCAGCCCCGGCTCGAGGTCCGGCAGTCCGAACGGGGCGACCCCGGCCGCGGCCAGGCGACGGTCGAACGAAAGCTCGGTAAACACCGCCTGCAGCCCGGACTGGAGCCACCAGTCGAGACGGGACCGGTCCTGGGCGTCCTGGAGCACCTCCACCTGGAATCCGAGCCCCCGGAGGAACCGGGTCAGCGGCACGCCGCACGACTCTGCGGGGGACTCCGGAATCGAGGCGAAATGCGGAGTCACCCCGATGCCGAGCCGAATCGAGCCGGCCCGCTGGGCCATGGACGCCAGCTCCGCTTCGGCGGATGCCAGCTCAGGCTCCACGCGGGACAGAGCCTCGCCCACATCGAGCCCGGCAGCGGAAACGGCCTCTTCCAGGAACGTGCGCACACCGGATGGGCCGAAAGGAGGCGTCACTCGGACTGCGGGAATGCGGGCCTTCAGGAGAAGCTCCCGGTAGAGCGGCTCATATTCGACCTGCGGCCAGAGAAGCTGGGCCGAGGCCTCGCTCGAGTAGGCGCCAAGACCCCAGAGGGTAACATCCGGAATCAGGCGTCGAACGATGGTCACGCCAGTCCGCTCCAGCAGCCCGCACAGCTCGTCCACCGCACGGGTCCGAGGGAAGCCGACCAGGTGCACCCGACCGACAGCGGCAGCGATGCCGGGGACCGACTCGCCCTCCGAATCGAGGAGCCTCCGCCCCGCCCGGGCCAGCTCGAGGATCAGGTCATCCCCCGCCATGGCCGTGGCGAGGACCGGCCCCTTGTGGGTCTTCCGGAACCGGGAGATGGTTCCGCTCCAATCCTCACCCGAGATGACGGGAGTGCAGGAGACCTCCACCACGACGATGTGGTGTGGATGCGCCTTGTGCACCTGCCTCAAAGCTCCTTCCAGCGCTTCGTTGCTGCCGGAGATGAGCTCGTGCTCGCGGATGTCGGTCAGATAGTAGAACGCTCCGGAGCGGGATTCCCGGCCGGTTCGGTCCTGGAGCCACGGGAAGCGGACGAAATGGGTCGAGTACTCCGTGGTCCCCTGCTCGCTGACACCGCAGGCCTGGGTTCCGTGCTGGACCAGGACGACGGGATCGCTCAGATGGACTTCGGCAAGAACCTGGCGTCGACGCTCCTGGGGGAAGAAGAAGACGCCGGCGACGGAATCCCCGTCCCACTGGTTCCAATGGCGTGCCTGGGCGACGGCCTCGCGCACCCGACGGTCTCGGGTCTCCTCCCTGGATGCGACGAGGACCGAACCGGGGTCGGTCTCGATCCAACGGCAGAGGTCGGAAAACGTCACCCCCGCCCGGTCCATGCGGGCAACACAGTAATCCACTACCTTGCGCCCAAACCGGGGCAGGGGCTCGGAGTGAGACACGGCGATGTCCCGCACGCGGCCATAGGCTTTGTCCGGGGAATCGGAGAGCTGAAGCTCGACCCTGCCGGCCGAGGGGGAATCGAGCACCACGAACAGGATCCCACGGCGCGCCTGGACCGATTCCACATCGAACAGGAGCCGGGCCATGGGGTCCCGGTCCAGCACGAGCAGCTTCGCGAAGGCCCCACACACGGCCTTGGATGCGACCACGGAGCGGTCCGCCGGCAGCCGCCGGGGGGAGCGATGGGCAAGGGCCGAGGGAGCGCCATCAGCCATCGCACCGGCCGGCCGATTGGGGGAAACCCCTGCGGCGACGGAAGAGGCTCCACTTGCAACGGAAGCAGCTTCACCTGTGACGGAAGAAGCTCCACCTGCGAAGGGAGAAGCTCCACCTGCGAAGGAAGAAGCTCCACCTGCGAAAGAAGAAGGTTCACCCGCGGCGGAAGAGGCTCCACCTGCCGAAGAAGAGGCCGTGGAGGAGGTGCTCTGGGCCGCCTGTCCCGACGAACCGCCGGAGGCCCCACCCGCCGGGCTCGACGCAAGGCTGGCTCCGAGCAGACGGAACAGATCTTCCGGGGGCAGGGGATTGAGGGGGGCGGCCTCCCGGCCCGGAGTGGCGAGGATGGCGTCGGCAAGCTGCTCGAACGCCTGGACAGTTGGGGAACCGGGGCCTAGCTCGGCAGCCGTCAGGTTGCGACGCTCCGCCAGTTGGATGTCTCGGTCCCTCGGCACGATCCCCACGACCTGTGTGCCGACCTGGCGGGCCACGGAGCGCACGAGGGCCTCGCCGCCGCGGTCGTCCGAGACGTTCAGGATGAACCCGCCGAGTCGAACGCCGTTCGCACTGTAGGATCGGATCGCGTGGATGATGTTGTTGGCCGCATAGAGGGACAGCGGCTCTTCCGACACGACAATGAACGCCAGGTCCGCAAACCCGAGACGCAGGGGAGCGGCAAAGCCCCCGCAGACGACATCGCCAAGCACGTCGAACAGCACCACGTCGTAGGGGCGGCTCCCCAGCAGGTCGACCTCCTGGAACAGCTCGAACATGCGGGCAACTCCGCGACCTCCGCAGCCGGCACCGGGCTTGGGTCCCCCGGCCTCGACGCAATCGATTCCGTGTCGTCCCGGAAAGACGAATCGGGACGGGTCCGGTCGTCGGTCCCCGGCCGCAAGCAGGTCGAGGAGGGTCGGGATTCTCTTGCCGGAAGTCAGGGTCAGCGTGGAGTCGGCCTTGGGGTCACACCCCACGTGGAGCACCTTCAGGCCCCTGCGGGCCAGGACCACGGAGAGTGCAGCGGAGATGGTGGACTTTCCGCTCCCCCCCTTCCCGTAGATTGCGATCTTGCGCAACGGTCCCCCTACCCCGCGTCGGCAACGGACTGCCATTCGGGTACCCGCTGCAAGTTAGCAAGTCGGCGCCTTCGGATCAAGGCGCATTCGACGTCTTACCATTGCGTCAGAGGATGCCCGGAAGCTATACTCAATCCATTCGGCCGGGCGGCCGCTCACGGCCGGCTGGCCGCTCTTCCAGGGAGGGGTTGATGGATCGACGGCACTTCTTGCGAACCGGTGTCGCCGGGCTTTCGGCCGCGGCGCTATCGTCCATGATTCGGCCCGCAGCAAGGGCAGAGGGGATTGCAGCAGACCTTGCCGTGGTGCGGGGCAAGAGCGTGTCGGCTGCCGTTACGCGGGCCGTCGAAGCGCTCGGCGGCATCGGGCATTTCATCAAGCAGGGGGAGACCGTCCTCATCAAGCCCAACGCGGCCTGGGACCGGACTCCGGAGCTGGGAGCGACCACTCATCCCGAGGTGGTGGCCACTCTGGTCCGCCTCTGCAAGCAGATCGGCGCCGGGAAGGTGATCGTGGCCGATCGCACGTGCCACGACGCGAAGAAGTCCTTCCAGAGCAGCGGGATCCTCGAAGCTGCGGAGAAGGAAGGGGCCGTGGTGATGTTCGAGGACCTGACCTACTCGGCCCGCACGTTCGGGGGAGAGGGGATGAAGGAGTGGTCGCTGCTCGACTTGTACATCAACGCCGACAAGGTCATCAACGTGCCCGTGGTAAAGCACCATGGCCTGTCGAAGATGACGTGCGCCATGAAGAACTGGTTCGGGGCCGTCGGTGGCAAGCGGGCCCTGCTTCATGCGGACATCCATACCACCGTGGCGGACCTTGCCGCAGCCTGCCGCCCTTCGCTCACCGTGGTCGATGCCACCCGGGTGCTGCTGGACAACGGTCCCACGGGAGGGAGCCTCGACGACGTGAAGGTCATGGACATGGTCGCTGCCGGGTATGACCAGGTGGCGTGTGATGCGTGGGCCTGCACCCTCATGGACATGAAGTGGACAGACCTCGGATACTTGAAGAAGGCGGCTGAACGCAAGATCGGCGAGACCGACCTTGCGAAGCTGAAGGTCGAGAAGCTGGAGCTCTGAAACAGGCCGAACCGAACAGGCAGGCGGGTGGAGAAATGGAGCGGGGGAAGGGTGGTGGCGGCTACGCCGCATGGCGGTCGGCCAGAATCGGGATACAGCTCCTGTTCCTGGCGGGAGCGCTGGCACTTCTCTACCTGGGGCAATCGCGGTTCCTGGTCGGTCTAAGCCCTCTGCTGGGGCTGCTCCAGGCGCTGGCGGCCGGGTTCGGCCTGGTGCTGGTGAGCGGAGCCGTGGTCCTGGCCGTCACCCTCGTGGCCGGACGATGGTTCTGCGGCTGGGTCTGTCCTGTGGGCACATTGCAGCAGTGCTTCGGCTGGCTGGGGGAGCGAGTGGCATCCCGCGGCGAGCGCGCTCGGGAGATTTCGAAGCGCCTCGGGTGGAAGTATCTGGTGCTGGCGGGCACGCTGGTCCCGGTGGTGTTCGGAGTCTCGTGGGCAGGTTGGCTGGACCCGCTGGCCGTGTTGACACGGGGAGTGGAGGCGCTGGACGGACTGCTCGGGATCGACCGGCGTGAGGACTGGGTTCCTTCCGGGATGCTCGTCGCTGACGGGTTGCTGCTCCTGCTGCTGGTGGCCGCCAGCGCCCGGTGGACCCGGCTGTGGTGTCGACACATCTGCCCGCTCGGTGCCGGCCTGGGTGCGGCCGCACTGGCGTCCCGCGTGAGGATCCTTCGGGATCCCGATTCGTGCACCCGCTGCAACGAGTGCCTGAGGGTATGTCAGCATGGGTGTATCGACGGCAAGCAGTGGTTCTCGGCCGAATGCAACTACTGCCTGAACTGCCTGGTGGCCTGTCCGACCCGTGCTCTGACCCTTGCCACCGGGGCCCATGGCGGTGCCCTGGTCGATCGCCTGCCCATGCGCTCGAGGCGGTCCTTCCTGGCCTCGGCGCTTGCCGGGGGCGCGCTCGGTGCCGCCATGGTCCGCAGAACCGTGGAGGTGCGGGGGTTTCCTCCCGATCTGATTCGTCCCCCCGGGGCCGTGCCCGAAGAGCACTTCCTCAGGAGATGTCACCGCTGCGGAGCGTGCATGCGAGAGTGTCCTTTCGACGTGATCCGCCCGGTGCTGGCGGAAGGGGGGCTTGCGGCCACCTTCACGCCGAAGCTGGATTTCTCGGTCTCCTACTGCCGGCTCAACTGCGATCGGTGCGGCCAGGCCTGCCCCTCGGGCGCAATCCAACCGTTCAGCCTCGATGTGCGCAAGCCGGACACGAAGGCTCCTCTCCGCGTGGGGCTCGCGTACATCGATGTGTCCCGCTGCCTGCCCTGGGCGTACGACAAGGGGTGCGTGACGTGCAACGAGTTCTGTCCGACCTCTCCCAAGGCGGTGAAGCTGGTGCCGGTTCCGGGGTCGGATCTCAATGGACCGAGGGTGGACCCGGTCCAGTGTATCGGGTGCGGGGCATGCGAGTTCGTGTGCCCGCTTCCGCTTCCAGCGATCATCGTCACGTCGGCCAACGAAAGCCGCCATCCGGACAACCACGTGACGTTGCGGGGAAGCGAGGGAGGTGTGTATGGACCGTAGCAAGTGCGCGACCGTGCTGTGTGCGTGCCTGGTGTGGCTCGTTGCCTCCTGCGGAGGGACCGGGACTTCGACGTCGGATGTTCCGGACGCGCTTCCGGCTCCGGATGAAAGCGGGCTTGCCGACGCCTCCCCGGATGCCGACGCGCCCGTACCGGGTGACATCAAGGGAACCGACAAGGCCGGTCCAATCGACATCGAGGTCTTTGAGATACCTGGTCCGACCGATGTTGACGGGGCCGACAACCCCGCCCCCGCCGACCTCGAGGTCGGCGACGTGCCCGCCCTTGCCGACGTCGAGGTCACCGACACACCCGCTCCGGCCGACGTCGAGGTCACCGACACACCCGCTCCGGCCGACGTCGAGGTCGCCGACACACCCACTCCGGCCGACGTCAACGAGTCCGACACCTCTGCTCCGCCGCCTCCTCTGTTCGACCACAAGATGATTCGGGACGCGTCCACGGCGGCTTGCTCGTTTACGGACAAGCACTCGGTGTTCAAGGATGGCGTCCTCCTGGATGCCTGGAAGGTCACCTACTATTCCTGGGAGTCCATAGACGGGGAGCTGCACCCCATCCAGATCCGGGGGTTTGCGGCCCGACCGGCCCTGGGCGGAGGCAACCTGCCGGGCATCATCCACGCGCACGGCCTGGGTGGCTATGCGGATGAGGACGCTGCGACGGGTCCCGCTGCGCTGCTCGGGACCTTCGTGCTGGCCTATACGGGCCCCGGTGGCGGCACGGAGCCCTCGAACACGAGCGAGGGGATGGCGGCCTCGGCCGAGAACGGCTACAAGATGTTCGACACCATCGAGGATCTGCGGGGCAGCTGGTTCTGGGGGCATGCGGTCGCCGCGATGCGCGGGCTGACCTGCCTCGAGAACCATCCGGACGTCGATGAGACGCGCCTCGGGATCACCGGCTTCTCGGCCGGCGGAGTCATCTCGCACATCGTGGCCGGCGTGGACGACCGGACCAAGGCTGCGGTCCCGCTGTCGGGCGTGCTGGCCTGGGATGTAGCGGTCCAGTCCCCCGATGCCTGGCAGCATGCGCTGCTCAAACAGGCCGGGCTCACATCGCAAAGCCCCGAGTGGACCGCGCTGATGGACCTGGTCAACCCGCAGCTCATCCTTGCCGGAACGCAGGCCAAGGTGTTCGAAGTGAACGGCTCTTGCGACGAGTTCTTCCCGCTGACCGCGCACCTGGCGACCTACAATGCGCTCCCCGCAGACAACCGGCGTCTGTCGCTCGTGGCCAACTTCGACCACGGCTGCTACAAGCTGACGGGAGGGGAAGGCGCTTCCACCATCGAGGAGCGGGCGGACCTGCGGGCCAAAGGGGCGCAGCGGGCCTGGTTCCACCATGTGTTCGGCACGGATTCGGATTACACGTACATCCCTCAGCCTCCGGCCGTGTCGATCACGCCCCTGGGTGCGTTCACCCTCGTGGGGGCCGTGGTCGATGCGGGGGGCTCGAAGCTCTCCATCGAGGAAGTGAAGGTGTGGGCCAGCAACGACCAGGCCTTCCTGTTTGCCGGAATGGCGCTCAAGAACCAGGGAGGGACTCTGTATTCGGAGGTGGTGCCGGTCGTCCTCGACGGGAACAGCGTCTACTACGTGGACGTGCAGTACAAGACGGCCGACTTCCTGTTCCCCGAGCGTTTCTCGGTGAGCTCGCCTCCCGTGATTCCGCCCGGGCAGATCCCGCACATCCGGGATATCAACTCATGCCTGTAGCCGCTTGCCGCGCTACAGCCCGGTCATCGAGGGCACGTCCGGATTGAGCGCCCAGCTGCGTGGCGTGCCGAGCAGCTCGAGAACTGCACCGAGGTCGAGTGCCTCGAGGTCAGAGGCACCGGCATCGCCGACGAACGGTGCGGAAGCTCCGGCCAGACGGGCGGCTCCGAGAGCCTGGGCCATTCGGACGGAGAGTGACGGGGCCGGATGGAACACCAGGTCCACCTCCCGCTCCGGGTCGATTCCCATGCGGGTCTTGAGCTCCTGGAGCGCCTCCAGGCACCCGCCTTCGGCGTCGACGAGGCCGTTGTCGAGTGCGCGCCGTCCGCTCCAGACGCGTCCTTGTGCGATTGCCTCCAGCTGCTCCCGGGAGAGCTTGCGCGTCTCGAGAATCCTCGTCAGGAAGAGGTCATACCCTTCGGACAGGCGGGCAGACAGCGCTGCCAGCTCCTCCTCGGTCAGCCGCCGGTCGAGCGAGAAGATGGAGGCGTGCTTGCCGCGCTCGGTGGGAACTCGATTAATCTTGAGCTTGTCGAGCAGCCCGGAGATGGAGAACTTGCCGAACCAGATGCCGATGCTCCCGGTGACGCTGCCGGGCATGGCGAGGATGCGGTCGGCTCCGGCCGCGATATAGTAGCCGCCCGACGCGGCGGTTCCGGCGATGGACACGACGACCGGGTGCTTTCCCGCCAGCTTTCGCAGGGCCCTGTTGATGAGCTCGGAGGCCAGTGCGGCGCCACCGGGGGATTCGATTCGAATCAGCACGCCGTCGATGGCACGGTCACGGGCAAGCGCGTCCAGGGTGGGAACGAGGGTGGCCGATCCGGCCAGCTTCATGTTGACCAGGGGCACGATGGAGCTTTGTCCGTCCACGATGGAGCCGACGATGGAGACCACCGCGATACGGGGACGGGGTCCCCAGGAGTCGTTACGGACCGGGCGGAAGGGGTAGCCGTCGACGAGCACCGGCGACTGGAATCCGAGCTGCTCGAGCACGGCCCGCATGTCAGTGTAGTCGGCCACGAGCTGCACCGCCCCGAGCTCGCGGGCCTTGCCGGCAGTGAGCGGTCCCTGGTCGATCCACTCCTTGACCCGGGCCGTCTCGACGTTTCGATTGCGGGCGATGTCCCCCACGAGCTGCGTGTAGAAGTCATCGAGCAGCGCCTCGGTCTGCTCCAGGCTCTCCGGCGACGGAGCCTCCCGGTCGAATTGCTCGGGGAAGGACTTGTACTTGCCGATGCGGACGAACTGCGGCTCCACTCCGACGGCCTGGAGGAGGTTCCGGTAGAAGGTGAGCGAGCCTGCGATTCCGGTGAGCGACACGACGGTTGCCGGGTTGACCACGATGAAGTCCGCCCGGGACGCGATGTAGTAGTCCCGATTCCCCCCGGAAATGAGGTAGGCCACGATGGATTTGCCCATCCGGCTGATCTCGTCGATGGACCGGGCCACTTCCTGGCTCTGGGACCAGCCGAGGCCCGTTGAGTCGAACACGAGCAGCAGGCCGTCGACCTCGGGGTCCAGAGCCAGTCGATGCAGCCTCATCCGGAACTCCACCAGAGTCTCGGAGGCCTCGCCAAAGAGCGGGTGACGCTTGTCTTCGGCAATCACCCTCGGCACCACGATGCGGACGAATCGGTGCCTGGGTGCAAAGGCCGTAGACTCTCCCGGGCTGGCGATGCGGGCCCCATAGTGCCACGAGGGGGCGCCGCTTCCCGCACCTCCGCCGCCCATGACGCCGACCGTTCCGAGTGCAAGCGACAGCGTCCCTCCAGCCCCCCAGCACCAATCGTCGTCACGACGGTTGAGCCATCCGCCGGCCCCGACCTCGAGCCCGTCGATGACGCGCCAGGCCAGCGATGCGGACGGGTCCACGTAGTTACCCGAACGGTCGGTGTGGACATCCACTCCGATGGAGAGTCGCTCGGTCCCGGGCCTCACGGCGAATCCGGCGGAGAGGTCGAGCCTGGGCTTGGCGGAGGGCCCGGCGGGGTCGAATGGCTGCTCGGAAAGGTTGTGAGCCGCCAGGGCCAGGCTCACCCATCGGACCGGGCGATAGAGCAGCCCGGCGGACAGGAGGTCCGTGGAGGGGAGGGAGTCGAGTCGGAACGCTTTCTGCCAGAGGAAGCCGAGGGAAACCATGCGGCCGTCGGACAACGCCACGCCAAGCCCGGTCCTCAGCCCGTCCAGACCGTCCACACCGTCTCCTCCCCCGAGGTCCCGCAGCCCGTCGATTCCGAACTGGAGCTTCAGGGCCGCAAGCGAGAGACCCACGCTGCCCCCCATGACCGCATCGGTCCCGAAGAGAGCCAGCTGGGCCGTGGGAAGGAGCCCGACAGCGGCCGGGTTGATCAGCCACCCCGCGTACAATCCCGGATCGGCCAGACCGAAGCCGGGAACGAACGGCGAGGCATCGAGGCGTCGTGACTGTGCGGCGGCCGGCCCCCCGAGGCTCAGGCCGAGACACAGGCAGGCAACCCAGGCAGCGGCAACGAAGCGGTTCATGGGTGACTCCTTGACGAATGCCGGGCAGCGCGCTCCGGGCAGCGGGCCCATCCTCTACTCCAGCAGGGTCTGGAAGTTGCGGACTGCATCCAGAATGAGCTGGTCACTGCGGGAGAGATGCTGGTCCATGCGGGCAGCGGCAGTCTTGGAATCGCCTTCCATGGCCGCTTTCACGACGGACTCGAGCGACTCGACATAGTCGGGGACGAACACCCACAGGTCCGGGAAACTGAAGACGGCCTCGACGTAGAGGCGGACCATGGTGTTGAACATCCACTGGTACGCCATGGAATGCGACGCCCTCAGCAGCGCCACCATGATCTCCAGGTCGGTTCGGACGAGCAGCTCCGGCTGGCCGGATTGCTCCTGCTGCCTGCGGACGAGGGCCAGGAGCGACTCGAGCTCGTCAGGGGATGCCGTCTCGGCCAGGCGGCTGCACACATCGACGACCAGCAGGCGGCGGAGCCGGAGGAAGTCGGTGGTCACGGCCAGCGTGGCCTTCAGGTCGCGGGTGTGCTGGAGGTACCACGGCACGAGGGTGACTTCTCCGTGCTTCACCCAATCGAGCACCTTCATCCCATCCCCCTGGCGGGCACTGACGAGATGGAGGTTCTCGAGGTTCCGGATGGCCTCCCGGAGGGTGTTCCGGTTGGTGTTGAATCGAACCGCCAGCTCCCGCTCGGGCATCAATCGGGAGCCGGGGGGAAGGGCCCCGGAGAGGATCTCCTCGGCCAGCTTCTCGGTGATCTCCTGCGACAGGTTCTTGCGTCGCTGCGTCGATTCGGTCATTGGGGCCCCATGATGTCCCATTCCAGCATCTGGGTTACGAAGTCCCGCGAGTAGTCGACGACGACGTCGGCGGGCTTCCCGTCAGCGCCGGCAACCAGCCGTACCGAGGGGACGTGGAACGCCACGAAGTCGGGCACGCCGGCCCTCTCCGCACGGGCAACGACCTCGTCACGAAGCACGGGGTCGAACTCGATCCCATAGGTCTCGACCAGCTTGCGACCGGCCTCAAAATCGCCTTCGGCCTTGATGCGCATGACCTCGGCAAGCAGCGAGGCCACCGCGCTGCGGGCCTGCTCCATGTCCTTGAGGGCGAAGAAGGTGCGATCCTGGATCTTGCGGATCTCGACGGCCTGGCTGTTGCGAAGGATGTACTGGACGATGAGGTGGGAGGCCCGCATGTGGTCGTCCTCGAACCGATTGCCCTTCTTGACCCGACGCAGCTGCACGACATCGCCACGGATGTAGTCGGACAGGGCCACGACGGCCGCTTCGGGACCGGGAAGGGCACCGATCTCCACGAGCCTCGGGTCGAAGACATGGTGCAGCGCAACGAGCTCGGCGCGAGCCTCCTCGAGGGTGGAGTAGTACTCCTTGAGGTAGAAGGACGGGTCCTCCTGGAGCTTGGGGCTGGCCCTTCCCGACCCATGGCCGACGATCTCGTGGAGAGCGACCATGGCGTTCCCGACGGCCCGGCGGTACCGCTTGGTGGCCGCCAGCTCTTCGGGCAGGGCGAACTCCTCGAGCGCCTTGTCCGAAACGGCGGCCCGGGCCGCGCTCATGACGTTGGACAGCAGCACGCTGCGGGAGCCATGCTTCTCGCGGATCCACTGGGCGTTGGGGAGGTTGATGCCGGCGGGAATGCTCGGCCCGGCACCGCCGACGCCCATGAGCACGTTGATGGCCGAAGCGACGGGCACGCGGATGTCGAGGTTCCGGTAGCGCTCGTCCCAGGGCACCCGCTGCTCGAAGTAGCGGGCGGACTCGGCAATGCCGCGCATGATGCGGGTGAGGTCGGGGTCCCGGAAATACACCAGCCCCTCATACTCGGCCTTCTGGCTGCGCGGGTCCTTGTAGGACTCGATGAACCCGAGGATGAAGTCCACGTCGGGATCTTCCGATAGCCACGCGATGCTCGCCTGGTCGAACTCGGCCGGGTCGCCGGTCCGGAAGAAGCGGACCAGGTGATCGATGTGCTTCGCCTGCCCTGGTGACGCGTACTCGCTGGCCTTTTCGAGGTACCCGACCACGGCCTCGAGCTGCGTGGCATAGAGCCCCGGCTCCACCTTCCACTTCTTGCCGCGCTCATCCTTCACGCCGGTCCGGTAGACCTGCTCGACCAGTCGGCACGGCCCCTTCCTGGGGCACTCCTTGACGAGTCGGGAGTTGAGGGGAAAGGCCTCCTTGAAACCATCCAGGTCCTTCATGGTGACGCCGGCATAGTAGTTGCCCGCGCTGTCCCTCAGGATGTCCCCGCCGGCCGCCGGGTTCTTGTTCGTGACCTGCGGCTCGAAGAGGGGGTCGAACAGCAGCGGGTCGAGCTGCATCAGGATGTCTTCCAGCGGCTGCCCCAGGGTGGAGAAGTCCGCACCGTTGGCCCGGGCGGTCCCGAGGGCCACGGCCAGCTCATCCCGGGAGAACGGGGCTGGAATCTTGGTCTTGTTGCGCTCGAAATAGGGGCCGTTGTTGAGCCAGAGCAGCTTGGTGTATTCCGTGATCCGCTGCTCGGTCTCGGGGGCAAGGCCCAGCGGGTGGCTCACGACTCCGTCGAGGAGCTGGCGGAGGACGAGGGACCACCGGTGGTTCTGGTCGTAGGTGATGTCCCGGCCCGCAGCCGCGGCCTTGTAGAGGTAGTAGGCGAGGAGCTTCTGCTGCAGCGGAAGCTGCTCGAAGCCGTCGGCATAGAGCTGAACCAGTGCGATTCCGGAGACGTTCTCGATGAAGTAGTTGCGTCCGTTGTCCATGGGTCCCTCGTCGGGAAGGGGTTCGACCTCGACGACGGGCTCGCTCGACTCCGTCCCCGAAGAGCATCCGGCGGGAAGGAGGGCCATAAGCGCCAACGAGAGGCCGACGAGCACGAGTCTTGCGTGAATGGGGTCGAATCGGGTGTGATGGAGTTTCATGGGCCTTCCTGGTTCACAGCAGTCTGAGTTTCCTGGCCTCAAAGGCCAGGCGATCACGATGGGCCGGGTGGGCAACGGCCACCAGGCTGAGCACCCGCTGCCGAAGCGTGCACGCCCGCAGTCGGGCGATTCCATGCTCGGTGATGACGCAATCGACGTCCTGAGCCGGGACGGTGACCAGGGCTCCCAGCGGCATGTGGGGCACCACGCTGGACTGACTGCCGTCATGATAGGACGACTTGAGCAGGACGATGCCCAGCCCCTCCGGGCAGTGAGAGGCGGCTCGATGGAACGTGTGCTGGATCCCTCCGTTGGAGTGGCATTCCCATTCTCCGGACTGGGCAGCAACCTGCCCGGTCAGATCGACCAGCGCCGCCTGAGAGACCGACACCATTCGTCGGTTGCGCAGGATGGTGGCGGTCTCGGCCACGAACTCGATGGGATGCAGCTCGACGGCCGGGTTCCGATTCACGTGGGCCAGCAACGCCCGGCTGCCGAGCACGCGGCTGCCCACCCATCGCCCGTCGAGGAAGCCTTTGCGACGGCAGGTGAGCGCTCCGCACTGACTCAGCTGGAGCAGGACGTCGCACAACAGGTCGGAGTGGACGCCGAGGTCACGCTTCCGGTCGAGTGCGGCGCAGGCCTGGTTGACCAGGTCCCCGAGGCCGAGGTGAAGCGTTGCCTCGTCGGGCACGAGGCTGGCCAGGAAGGCCCCGACGGCGGAGGCCTCGGCCGGAGCGGATCCGGCGGGCAACCCGATGGGATCCCGGTCCACCTCGACGATGCAATCCACGGACTCGATGCGGAAAGTCGCCTGCCCCTCGGTCCACGGGAGACGCCGATTGACCTCCACGATGACCAGCGTGTCGTTCTGGTCGGCCTCGGAGATGAGCTCCGGCAGCCAGTCCACGCTGCACGACAGATTCAGATTCCCATCCTCGTCCATCCCGGATGACCCGACCATCAGCACATCGAGGTGCCGCCCCTGGAACACGGTCCCGGTCGACGTCCCGTCCGCCGGTATGAAATCGGCCACGCCGGCCAGGACGCCGTCCCTGTCCCCGGGGCCGACCTGGAGCGTGGTATGGCGGATGCTCCGGTCCGGAGTCTCCCCACGGAACGCCGCCTGGAACTGCCGGACTAGGTAGTCTGGCGGCACGATGGTATCCGAGGTCACCAGCGTCAACCGCCGCAGATCCCGACGCATCGACAGAGCGGCAAGCACGGCAAGCGGCTGGCCCACGCCTCCCGAGCAGAAGACCGTGTCGCCCGAGTGGATTCGTGCGACCGCCTCATCCGGCGTCAGGACGAGCTGACTGTAGCGCTCCAATGAGGAGCGGATCCCGCTGTTCATGGGGGGAGGTTACAACAGTTCCCGGGGAGGTTCAAGTGGGGATGAACGGCTGCAAGACCCACAGAATTGACACTCCTGCGGGCCTCTGATAAGTGAGGATTGGTGGAGGGGAAATGAAGTTCGAGCTGACCATTCCCGCCGCGGCCACGGCCTCGCTTCCGACTCTCGTGAGAGTGGAGGCCCCCAACTGGCTGGCAGCCCTGCAGCTCGCCCTGGTCAGCGTCGGATCGGCCGAGATCCCGAAAGGCAAGGCGGTCTGTGACCTGCGCGAGGACGGCACCATCCTGGTCCGGAACGTGCAGGACGGACGGGAGTTCTACATCCGTCCTCTGCCCGTCGAGACCGAAGTGATCCAGGTCATCACGCCACAGCCCCCGGCCCCCGTCCATGGCACCATGACCTACCTCGAGGCCCAGCTCAGCGAGCACACCGGCGAGCCGCCCGCAGAGCCCCTGCGGGAAATCTCGCGGGAGACGGCTGCCTCGCGCCGCGCCAGGACAGCGGGCCACCCGTGCATGGTCTTCAACCGCCAGGACATCGAGGAACGCGTCAAACAGCAGCGGGACGCTCTGGTGGCCTCTGGAGCCTCCCTGCCGAGGGGGCCGGCACCCCGGGGCGACACCCTGCCCCCCGGGCAGGAGCGGCCGGTCCATTTCATTCGCGTCGTCGATGTGCCTCAGGCCAAGAGGGATACGCTCTCCTCCCTCAAGGTCGATCTGGACGCGCTGCGGAGGTCCAGCGCAGGTGCAGGGATGGCAGCAGGTCCGGCGGGCCGGGCACCGGCAGGGTTCGAATGGCTGGACGACCCCCTGGACAGTGCCCTTCGAAATGCGGCATCGCTGGCCGAAATGGCGGACCGCACGCTGCGCCTGGCCCTGGCCGCCCTGCCCTGCCGAGTGGCCCTCCTGGCGATTGCGGACGGGGCGCCGGACCAGCTCAAGGTCATCGCAGCCATCGGCGATCGGGCGCACCGACTCACGGGAAAGCGGCTGGCGGAGGACGGAATGCTCCTCTCGCTGGTGACCCGACTCGGTGCCTCCCTGGTCCTGGACAACCTGCCCAATCAGAACCTCTGCACCGACCTGCTGGCCCCCCTGTTCGGGAGCTCGCCGCAGAATGCCCTCCTCGCGGCCGTGACCTCGGGGGACAAGACGGACGGTGCCCTGGTGCTGGCCGACTCACTCACTTCCAACCGCTTCCTTCCCGCGGATCTGGCCGTGGCCAACTACATTGCCGGCAGGCTCCATGCAGCGCTCCGCTCGTGACCTGGCCGAACCGAACGGGAAGGTGATTTTTTCCACACAAGTACACGCCCTGCACGGTTCCAGACAGGGCTCCCGGGGTTGCGCACGCACGCGGCAAGCCGACGATCCCCGCATCCAGAGCGGAGTTGCCCGAATCGGGTTCATTTCCGCACGGTCTGGCACGCACCTTGCTTCTTTTCCGGGCGACTGGCAGCGGCCATCGATTGGTGGTATGCTCGCCGCAGGATTTGAAGACGAACCTTGACTGGAGGCATGACCATGAAGATCAAACTGGCGTTCCTGGCGTTGTTCCTGGTGCTCCCCTTCTCGACCGCGATGGCCGTGGAATGCACGACCAATGCGGACTGCCCCGAGGGCTTCGAGTGCGTGGCTGCCCCGTGCGGCTGCGCCTGCCCGGCGTGCGACCCGGATTCGGGGGCGGAGTGTCCGCCCTGCGAATGCCCCGACTGTCCCGAGGGGGGCGAGTGCGTCGAGATCAACTTCGACCCGGGGGCCTGGTACGGTAACGAGTGCTCGGCCGATGCCGACTGCCCGATGGACTTCACCTGCCAGGAGGTCCCAGTCCCCTGTGCCACCGAGCCGTCTTGCCCGCCCTGCGCCTGCGCCGGGTGCGACCCCGACAGCCAGGATTGCTCCCAGGTGCCGGAGTGCGAGTGCCCGCCGTGTGAAGAGCCCGATCCGGCCGAGTGCGTCGAGACGACCGCCAAGGTGTGTGTGTACGAGCCCAAGGAGTGTGCGCAGGACTCGGAGTGCGAGGAAGGGTTCGAGTGCGTCCTGGTCGAGGAATGCTCCGGCGGCGGCGGATGCGCCTGCACGAGCTGTGTGTGCCCCGACTGCGCCGAGGGCGAGGAGTGCCCGCCGTGTGACTGCCCGGCCGACCCGCCCCCCTGCGAGTGCGAGGAGGAGGAGTTCGCCGAAGAGTGCACCGTGCTGGGTGGATTCTGCGCCCCCAAGCAGACCGAGTGTGCGGCCGATACCGATTGCCCCGAGGGCTGGGAGTGCGCTGATGTCCCGACCGGCGGTGCCTGCCTCTGCCCCGATTGCGCCTGCGCCCCCTGCCCGGAGGGGGAAGAGTGCCCCCCCTGCGAGTGCGAGCCGTGTGACTGCGGCGACCCCGTGACCGAACAGTACTGCCTCCCTGGCGGCTGGGATGCAGAGGGCTACGGCGACTACGAAGCCCAGGCTCTTGGCGCTGCAAAGGGCGAGGACGAAGGCGAGTCGCCGGAAGAACCGGCCACCCCCGATCCCGACAACGGCTCCGAGCAGACGGCCGGCGACGGCGCTGGCGGTGCCGCGGAGAACGCTGCGACCGATGACACAGGCTCCAACGGCTGCACCGCCGGCGGTACCCCGGTCGGCGGCCTCGGCCTGGTCCTCCTGGCCGGACTGGCTGCCCTGGCCCTGCGTCGTGCCCGCCGGAGCTCCGCCCTGTAGCATCTCCCCTGCTTTCCCCGGTCCGATCCGCTTCCTCTGTTGACCACCTCCCCCCTTCTGAACATAATGCGGGCCGTGACAACCTCTGGAAGGTGATCTCCATGAAAGTCCTCCTGGTTTCCTCGAACCTGCACTCGCAATTCCCCGCGTGCTTCCCGAATGCGGTGGGTGCGCTGTCCGCTTACCTGACCCGGGAAGGGCACGAAGTCCGGGCCCTCCACCTGGCACGCAAGCGGGACTTCCGCAAGGTCGGCCCGGCATTGCGGGACTTCGCCCCCGACGTGGTGGGTATCTCGGCCGTGACCTGTGAGACCCCCATCATCGCCCCGGTGGCAAAGGAGGCGAGGGCCTACAGCGCCACCCTGCCCATCCTGGTCGGCGGAATCCACGCCATCGTGGCACCGGAATCGGTGTTCGAGGTGAAGGAAGTCGACGGCCTCTGCTACGGTGAAGGTGAGCTGGCCTTTGCCGAGTACCTCCGTCGGCTGGAGAGCGGCAACGACCCTCAGGCGACGCCGAACTTCTACTACCGCGTGGCCGGCGAGTTCCGGAAGAACCCCCCGGTGCCCTTCATCGAGGACCTGGACTCGCTCCCGATGATGGACCGCTCCGTAGCGGACCTCCAGGAGGTGATCAACGCCAACAACGGAACCATCAACCTCATCTTCTCCCGGGGCTGCCCGTGGAACTGCCAGTTCTGCTGCAACCACCACATCAAGCGAATGCAGCCGGGTACCTACGCCCGAGTGATCTCGGTGCCTAACGTCATGGCCGAGCTTCGCAAGCTGGCCGCATCGTATCGCTTCCGACACATCCTCTTCCGGGACGACACGTTCACCTGGAACCGGGAGTGGGCCATGGAATTCGTCGAGGCCTACCGGAAGGAGTTCTCCTACCCGTTCGACGTCTTCTCCCGAGTCGACTGTCTCGACGACGGGATGATCGATGCGCTCGCCGACGCCGGCTGCCGGCACATCTTCCTCGGCCTCGATTCGGGAAACGATTACATCCGCAACAAGGTGCTCAACAAGGAGCAGCTCAACGAAGACCTGTTCCGCGTCACGGACCGGATGCGGGACAGGGGGATCATCCCGATGGTCTCCAACATCGTCGGCCTTCCGTACGAAACCCCGGAGATGTTCCAGGACACGGTCGAGATCAACAAGCGGCTCCACAAAGACCGTGTGGTGTTCTCCCCGAGCTGCGGTGCCTGCCCCAAGATTTGGGTGTTCACTCCCTGGCCCGGATCGGACCTGTACAAGCTGTGCAAGAACGAGGGTTGGCTCCAGGAGGATCCGACGTCCGCCAAGGTTTACCGGGAATCGGTGCTCGAGATGCCCACCTTCCCCAGGAAGGAGATCGACCGTCAGTTCCGGACGTTCCGCTATCGGGTCTACAAGGACAACCACCCGCTCCACGCACTCCTCTTCCTGATGTATGACAGCCGCCCCGTGCAGGCGGTGTTCGAGCGGATTCCCATGGGAGCCATGGGGGCCGTTCGTGAGACCTTCCTGGCCGCGCTCAATCCGCAGCGTCGCCGGGAGGTGCTCGGGCGATTGCTCGGTAACATGAGAGCTTACCGGAGCCGCAACGCCGCATGACGGTGCCCGAAACGGCCTGGGAACGGCTCATTGCGGCTGGCCTGGAGGCTGCACGCAACGCCGGCCCATCTGCCAGCAATCCGGGCGGTCTGAGCGACGCCCATCGAGAGGTCCTGCGGCGGGTGGCTCGGCGATTCGGCAGGGAGCTTTCCCTTCCTCCGGCAGAAGATCCCCAGCTTCCCGAGCGAGTCGCCCAATCCCTTCGACAATCGGCGACCCGACACGGTTTCGACCTGGACAAGCTGGAGCTGTGCCCCTCCGAGACAGCCAGGAATCCCGTGGAGTCTGGTGCGCTCTCCCCGCGCCTCCTGGCCGACCTGCTCGAGGCGATGCTGGCCGACTCGGACCACGGACGAACCCTGAGGGGAGGTCTCGGGGTGTTCTACACGCCCGACCGGGAGGTGGACGCCCTCTGCCGAATGCTCCTGTTTGCCCAGCTCTCCCGAAAGCTCTCGGACCGCCCCGCTGCCGTCGAGCTCCTCGAACAACGCCTGCTTGCCCCGGTCACCCGATGCGACAGGTCGCCCGATGTGCCGATGGAGTCCGTGGAACCGGGGCTCGTGCGGGCCGTCCTTGACTCCCTGGCAACGACCTCCTGGTGCGACCCGGCCTGCGGTGGGGGCAACTTTCTGACGGCCGCAGCCCGCGTCATGGCCGAGCTTTCCAGGGGTCTCTCGGCCCAGGTCCCGGTGCTGCCGTTCCTCTCCGGCATGGACCGCATGGCAGAGGCCGTTGCCGTCACCTCGTTTCGCCTTTCGGCCTGCGGCGAAGTCTCGTACGCAAGAGCCCCGCACATCCGGCACGGTGACGCACTCGAGCAGTTGGCCCGGTGCGGAGATGGTTCGAACGATGCCGTATGCTCGGCCCTGGAGGCTCCCGAGGGGTTCGATGTCGTCGTCGGCAACCCACCCTACGTCCGACACGAGCGCCTCGGCCGCGACGACGGTTCGGTCGTGGCCGCTCTGACCGATGCCGTGCAGACCCGGTTCCCCTTTCTGGGGAGCAGGAAGCTCGGCCGGTCCGACCTCTATGCCTGGTTCTTCCCCCTGGCAGCGCTTCTTCTGCGCAAGGGCGGGCACCTGGGCTACGTGGTCTCGGACAGCTGGCTCGACTCGGAGAACGGCGAGTGGCTGCGAGCGTTCCTGTCCTCCGAGCTCCATGCGCGCCTTGTGCTCCAGGATCCCGTGCGGCGTTCCTTCTCGCTGGCCGGCGTGAGCACCGTGCTCCTGGTGGCGCAACGCCCTTCCGCCCCCTCTCCCGAGGCCCCGCCCGGTCCCGCCTTCCTTCCCTGGAACGGGGGTTGCGACGAATCGAGCGTGAAGGCTGCGCTTCTGGGCGCGCTGCACCGGCACGGCAACTCAAAGAGATGGGGACCGAACCTGCGCACCACGGAGGTCGTGGAAACGCTTCGAGCCACGGGGCGTCTGGTCCCGCTGGGCAGCCTGGCCAGGCTCGTCTACGGCAGCAAACCAGGCATCCGCATTTTTTTCGTATTGAGACGAATAGGTGAGAAGAACGGGGGTATTGAGAGGGAGTTCCTGGTGCCCATCGTCACGTCTGCCCGGGACATTCCGACCGGCTCGGTGGAGCCGGACCACCTGACCCAGGTGGCGTTCGTCTGCCCGCATTCCATCTTCGAGCTGGAGTCGCGACCCGATGCAGCGGGTGCGCTGGCATGGATCCGGCGGGGTGAGGGCCAGGTCACGCGCTCCGGCGCACGCCATACTCGGGCCGGGATCCCCTGGCCGCAGGCCCGTTCGGTTCGAAGCCGTCCCGGAGGATGGTATCGGTTCGAGCCGCGCGCCGGACTCGACTTCCTGGTACCCTGTCTCCTGGGGAGCCGCTTCCTGCTGCCCGCCAACCCGCACCACCTGCCGGCGACGAACCAGTTCTTCCACGGGGGTTTCCGGCTGGCGAAGCACCGAAACCTGGGGATCGCCCTGCTCCAGAGCACGGTCGTGTGGCGCCTGGTCGAGTGGTTCGGCCGGCGCAAGGGACTGGGCGGATTGAATCTCTACGGCTATGACCTGGAGCAGCTTCCGTTCCCGGACCCCGCTGCGTTTTCCCGGCGACAGGCCGCTTCCATTCTGTCCGCGTGGGAGCCGGTGCGGCGGCGCCCGGTGCTTGCCGCACTCGATGAGTCGGGAGGCGGCGACGTAAGCCGGGCACCGCTCGATCGCCGGCACCTCGACGAGGCCGTGCTCGAAGCGCTGGGGCTGCCCTCTTCGTTTCTGCCAGAGTTGTACCAGGACTTCGCCGAGTCGGTCCGGAGGAGAATCCAGAAGGGCCGGGGTTGAACCCGGCTGCGACCAGGCGGGGCCGTCACCGCCTCGCTGGCGGTGGCACGGCAGGGAGCCTGGGCACCCCGAGCGTTACGGTGATGCCCGCCCCCCTCCACCGGACCCCTGCCAGATTCGGTCGATGAGCCCCTTGAGGCCTCCCGTGCTGTCTACCTGATCGATCAACTGCCCCAGGAGCGGCAGCAGAACGAACGCGGCCACGGCCAGCAGGACCAGGCCGAGCACCACGAACAGGAGGATCACCTTCGGGTTGGCCAGGAGACGGAACCAGGGAGGGAGCCCCCGCCCGTGGTACCGGTCGTCCTCTCGATACCGGTCTTCCCCCCGGTACCGGTCGTCCTCTCGATACCGGTCTTCCCCCTTGCGATACGGCTTCTTGCGACGTTGCATCACATCGAACAGGTCTTCCAGGTCCATGCTTCGCCTCCAATCATCCATCGATTCCCGGGCTTCTCGAATGTGAATCCTTCGGGCCAACGTGGCCGGACCGCTCGGCCCTGCGACGCAGCTGCTTCTCAATGGCAACGACGGGGACGACCAGCGCCCCCACCAGGAAGGCTCGCAGCCAGGCGCCGGGCCCCAGTGGGGCTGAACCGAACAGGTGCTGCATGAACGGCAGGTACACGAATCCGAGCTGCAGGAGGAGGATCGTCCCAACACCGACAAACACCAGCGGGTTGCTGAACAGGCCGATAGACAGGATGCTGCGCTTGAGCGAGCGGCAGGAAAGGAGGTAGAAGACCTGGAACGCAACGATCGAAGTCACGGCAGCGGTCTGCGCCTCGCGGGTCGCTGCGGCCAACGACAACCCGCTGTCCAGCCCCAGATCGAGCTCCACCAGGAACAGGCCGATGGCTCCTGCCGCCATCAGACCGGCGACGTACGCGGTCCGGCCGAGCACAAAGGAATCGAGAATGGGTGCCCCCGGAGCGCGGGGCGGGCGACGCATGACGTTGGGTTCCATGGCCTCGAAGGCCAGGGGCAGGGCCAGGGCAACGGTGGCTACCAGGTTCACCCAGAGGATCTGGACGGGGAGGATGGGCATGGTCGGCTGGCCGCCGCTGATGGGGAAGAACATGACGGCTGCGAGGATGATCAGGGCCTCTCCCAGATTGGTCGGGAGAACGAATACCAGCGACTTGGTCAGGTTGTCGAAGACCCGGCGGCCTTCCTCGACCGCAGAGACGATGCTGGCGAAGTTGTCGTCGGTAAGGACCATGTCCGATGCCTGCCTGGATACTGCGGTCCCGGTGATCCCCATGGCCACCCCGATGTCCGCCCGCTTCAGAGCAGGGGCGTCGTTGACGCCGTCGCCGGTCATGGCCACGACATTGCCCTTCTGCTGCAGGGCGCTCACGAGGCGCAGCTTGTGCTCAGGGCTCACGCGGGCAAACACATCGGCCGATGTGGCAGTCTGCAGGAGCTCGTCGTCCGACATGCGGCTGAGCTGAGCCCCCGTCACCACACCCCCGCCCGCATCGAGCCCGAGCTGCCGGCCGATGGCACTGGCGGTCGCTGCGTGGTCTCCCGTAATCATCTTGACCCGGATACCCGCCCGCTTGCATTCATCGACCGCAGCGATGGCCTCCGGCCTTGGGGGATCGGACATCCCCTGGAGTCCCAGCAGCCGGAACCCGTCCTGCAGGTGCTCGGGCCCAAGCTCCTCGATGGGCTGCTCGGCCACCTTCGACGCCATGGCGAGAACGCGCAGCCCCGATGCGGCCAGCGTCTCCAGTGCCGCCTGGAGCCCGGCAGCGCTGGCAAGAGCTCCACCCGCATGGAGGCCGCAGGCCGCAAACACGACTTCAGGAGCCCCCTTGAGCAGAATCAGCTGGCTCCCATCCGGGCCCCGGTGCAGCGTGCCCATCATCTGTCGCTCGGACTCGAACGGTACCGAGTCGATCCGGGGCCACTCAGCGTGAAGCTGCTCCTCGGTCAACCCCAGCTTGCGGGCCGCAACGGTCAATGCGACCTCCGTCGGATCCCCCTCGGCCACCCACCGCTCGGCAGCCGACCGGCGCAGCGCCGAGTCGTTGCAGAGCGCCCCCGCCCGGACGAGCTCCAGAACATCCCGGGGAGGTGGCACCACCTCGCCCTCTTCGTTCTCCAACCGCCCCACCGGCTCATAGCCCGCACCCGAGAGCTGGTAGCTGCCCCCCGGAGTCCAGAGCGCCTTCACGGTCATCTCGTTCCGCGTCAGGGTGCCCGTCTTGTCGGAGCAGATTACCGTGGTGCTGCCGAGGGTCTCAACCGCAGGCAGGCTGCGGATGATCACGCGTCGCCTGGCCATCCTCCGGACGCCGATGGCCAGAGCGATCGTGATGATCGCGGGAAGCCCCTCCGGGATCGCTGCCACGGCAAGCGAGATGGCCGCTACGGTTGCGTCCGCCATGGCGTAGCCGCGTGCCCAGCCGATCCCCAGGAGAAAGGCCGTGACCGCCAGGATGACGACGGTCAGCCACAGGCTCACCTTGGCCATGGACCGCGTCAGGGGGGTCGTCAGGGCCTCGGTCTGGCGCAGCAGCGCCGAGATCCGACCGAGCTCCGTGTCCGGCCCGGTTGCGACCGCCACGCCGACACCGGTTCCGAAAGTCACCATGGTTCCGCCATACGACATGCACGAGCGGTCCCCGAGGCCGGCGTCCTCCGGGACGGCCTTGACCTGCTTTGCGGCCGGGACCGCCTCGCCCGTGAGCGCGGACTCGTCGACCTGGAGGTTCTTCACGGACAGGAGTCGGATGTCGGCAGGGACCCTGTCTCCCGACTGGATGAGCACGACGTCTCCTGGAACCACCTCTGCGGCCGGCACCTGGCCAGCCCGTCCGCTTCGGCGCACCGTCGCGACGTCGGGTGTCATCTGCCCCAGCGCCGTGATCGCCTCCAGCGCCCGGTATTCCTGGATGAACCCGATGAGGGCATTGAGCACCACGACCCCCAGCACGACGGCACCATCCGTCACCTTGCCCAGCAACAAGGCAATGGCCCCGGAGCCCAGCAGGACGAAGAGCAGCGGGCTGTTGAGCTGCCTCCACAGGAGCTGGAGCGGTCCATCCGGCCGGGCCACGGCAATGGCGTTGGGACCGTGGGAGCGCAGACGTTCACCTGCTTCCCCCTCATCCAGCCCGCCAGCCGAGGCTCCCAGGATCTCGAGTGACTGCTCGGCCTCCACGGCATGCCAGCTCCGGGCCGGCGAACGACTGCCCGCTTCCCCCAGTGTCAACCGAGATTCGGATCTTCCCAGGCTCATGACCTGCCCTCCCCGAAGGCGCTCCCGCTCACCCCTGACGAGCAAAATAGGTGGCTGGCGTACCTTCGACAAGAAGAAAAATCCGTCTTGACACTTCGACCTGGCCGAAGTAATTCTCCAGGTCATGACCTGGCTCAACTACCATCACCTTCTCTATTTCTGGACCGTGGCCCGCGAGGGCAGCCTGGCCCGGGCGAGCGCCGAGCTCCTCCTGGCTCAGTCCACGGTGAGCAAGCAGGTGCACCAGCTGGAGGAGGCCCTCGGGCACCCGCTGCTCGCCCGGAGTGGCCGCAGGCTCACGCTGACCGACAGCGGACGGGTCGTGTTCCGGTATGCGGAAGAGATCTTCGGTCTCGGCCGCGAGATGTTCGACACGTTGAGGGACATGCCCTCGGGCACGCCCATGCAGGTCTCCATCGGAATTGCGGACGTCGTTCCCAAGCTGTTGGCGGAGCGCGTGCTCGCCCCGTCACTTCTCCTTCCCGAGCCCGCAAGGCTCGTGTGCCGGGAGGGCAAGCCGCCCCGCCTGCTGGCCGATCTTTCACTTCACGAGCTGGACATGGTCCTCTCCGATGCTCCAGCGCCCCCCGACGTCCGGGGCAAGGCCTTCAGCCACCTGCTCATCGAGTCGGATGTCACGTTCTTCGGAAGCCGCCAGTTGGCCCGCAAGTACCGCCGGGGCTTTCCCGGCTCGATGGCCGAGGCCCCCATGCTGCTGCCCACTGAGAATACCGTGCTGAGGCGCTCCATCGACCGGTGGCTCGACTCCATCGGCGTGCGGCCCAACATTGTCGGTGAATTCGAGGACACGGCTCTCCTGGCCGTCTTCGGACTGCGTGGAGCGGGACTCTTTCCCTCCTCCTCGGTCGTCGCGGCCGAGGTCGAATCCCAGTACCGCGTCGAAGCGGTCGGACGGGTACCCGAGCTCCGTGAGCAGCTCTACGCCATTACCGTGGAGCGACGCATCAAGCACCCGACGGCCATGCTGATCTGTGAAACCGCCCGGACGCTCAATCTCCATCCACAGACGCCAACTGGAAAGCGAAACGGCTCTACCGCAGCCCCTGCCAGGCGAACCAGGCTCCCACGAGGATGATGACAATCCCTGCGCCCCGCCGAAGCCACTCGGTCACGCGCCCGAGGTTCCGGGAGGCAACGAGCGCCTGCGCTGCCCCGATGGACGTGCCGGCAACCAGGATCAAGACGCTGTGGCCCAGGCCGTAGACCAGCAGGAGCAGCCCCCCGTAGGGGACGGACGCGTTGGCCCCCGCCAGGTAGGTCAGGAGCACGACGAGGATCGGAGCGGCACACGGGGCGGAGACGAAGCCGAAGAGGAGGCCGAGCAACAGGGCTCCCAGAGCCCCCCTCGTCTTGGGCTGGAACCGCACGATGGCCGGGATGGGGATCTGGATCAGCCCCGCCAGGTGCAACCCCATGGCCAGGCAGACTGCTGCCACGACCCAGTTCCACACCGACGACACGTTGCCGTACATGCTGCCGGCCAAGGCAGCCAGCATGCCCAGCGCCGTAAAGGTGGCCGACAGGCCCAGGATGAACAGCAGCGAGTAGGCAAGCGCCCGGGCAACGCTTGAACGTCCCTGATCCTGGCCCGCGACAAACCCCATCATCAGGGGGATCATCGCCAGCACGCACGGATTCGACGCTGTCAGCAAGCCTCCGACGAAGACCGCCACGACGGCCAGCCACGGGTTCGTCTGGATGTAGTCTCCGGCCTGGCCGACGAAGGTCTCAAGCATGCTGGCCTCCAGCACCGGCAGCCGTGAGGAGCGCAGCACAGTCCTTGGCCGAGAGCACCTTGCCGCTGCTGACTACCTTGCCGTCGATGAGGACGCAGGGAGTCAGCATGACCCCCCGCTTCATGATCTCGTCGATCCGCTCGACCTTCACGACTTCGGCCTCGACGCCCGTAGCCCGGAGGGCCTCCATCACCTCGTCCACCTGCTTCCTGCACTTCATGCAACCCGTGCCGAGAACTTCGATCCGCATGGTCTCCTCCAATCAAGCAAACGCACCGAACACGTAGCCGACGACGGTCGACATCCCCACGGTCAACGCACAGAAGACGAACGTCTTCTTCCAGCCGATGATCTTGTGGATTACCAGGATGCTGGGAACCGAGAGCGCTGGGCCGGCCAGCAGGAGCGCAAGCGCCGGCCCCTTTCCCATGCCCAGCCGCATGAGCATCTCGACAATCGGGATCTCGGTCAGCGTGGCAAAGTACCAGAGCATCCCCGCGAACGACGCAATCAGATTCGAGGCAAAGCCCTCCCCCCCGACCCACTGGGCGACCACCGTTTCCGGAAGGAGCCCGCCGACAAACCCTGTAACGAACACCCCCCCGAACAGCAGCGGGACGATGAGCAGCCCGAAATCCCAAGTGGACTGCATCCACTCCTTGAGCTCGTCCTTCGTGAACCAGCGCCAGGTCATCACCAGGACCAGCAGCCCCATGAGCCCGGCCAGGTACCACTTCAGCTGGAAGACCTGGTTGGTGAACGTGTCGGGAAGCTCGACCGAGGCAACGTCCGTGCGGGCGATGCGATGGACCTCAGCGCCCAGGCGACCGTCCGCCTGGTACTCCTGGATGTCGATGTCGTCCTGCGTCGAGTACCGGATGTTCGCCTCAACGGTTGTTCCGTCCTTCAGGTGCAGCGTCACGTCATTGGTGTTGTACCAGTCCGAGAAGACCAGGAAGAGAATCATCGCCAGGAAGAACAGCGAAGTCTTCCACAGCGGCCGCCCGGCCGGAGTCTCCAGCATCGGAGCCGCTTCGAAACGCTGCCGCTCGCTCCGCCGGAAGATCCCGGCCATGAGCAGGCCGATGATCACGGCAAATGCGATGGCCCCCACCGCCCGCGCAACGCCGATGTCCGCCCCCAGCACCCGGCCCGACAGGAAGACGGCCATGACGTTGATGGCCGGACCGGAGTAAAGGAATGCACTGGCCGGTCCGAGCCCGGCGCCGGCACCGTAGATCCCCGCAAACATGGGCAGCACGCTGCACGAGCAGACGGCAAGCACCACGCCTGCCACCGAGGCAACGGCATAGGCCTTGACCGGGTTGGCACCGGCACCGAGGTGACGCATCACCGACGCCTGGGACAGGAAGGTCGATATGGCCCCTGCGATGAACATTGCCGGTACGACGCAGGCCAGCGTGTGGTGCACCGCGTACCACTGGAGCAGGCGGAATGCCTCCAGGATGGACTGCTGCACCTTGGGATTCCCCAACGGGAGGAAATAGGCCACCAGGAAGATGCCGGCCAGCCACGCAAACTTCTTCCAGTCCTTCACGTTGCCTCCTCACTCTCCGTCGAGCCAGAACCGGCACAGCCCGAAACTGCCGAAATGGAACTCGATACGTCCCCGGGTATCGGCCTCACCCAGCGCGCTCGAGCTCACGTGCACCCGGAGGCCCTCGTCCTCGAAGACCTCGTAGCGGTCCTCGTCCTCGGGAGACTTCAGCGACCCGACCGGGCCGCTCGCCACCCGTCATCAGCCGAGAACGTAGGGCTGCACCTGGATCGTGAGCATCCCCCCGCACTGTCGGACCTGCTCAGCGAGGGCCTCGGGGACCAGACGAATCCGCCTCATGTCGTCCTCCGCTCAATGCAGGATCTTGTCGACCTGCTCACGAGACACTTCCCCCTGGACCATCTCCAGGAGGTTCTCCTGGTGGTCGAAAAAGTAGATGCCCGGCGTCACCATCAGCGCTTCGAGGTCCTTGTATGGAGCGGCGAGATCCGCCTGGGAATCCACGTGGATTACTTCCACCGGCGGCTTTGCCGCGACCCCGTCGATGGCCTGCTGGAGGTTGTTCCACGAGGTGTTCTGGCGATTCCGTGTGCACTCGCAGCACTCCTCCTGGTCGAGGAAGACGATCCGCTTGACCCTGCCTTCCGGGGCCTTCGGCTTGGCCTCAGGTGCTCCTGCGGCAGACGCTTCCGGACCACACTCCGCACCGCCGATGCAGGTCCCGGTGTTCTTTCCAGCCTCCGCAGTGGCCGCACCTCCTGCGCCTCTGTCCGCAGCTCCCCCCTCCGCCGGTTGCGCCTGTCCCGCCACGGCGGGTGCAGGCTGCCCGGCCCCCGCCCCTTCCGACTGCCGGGAACATGCGGGTAGGAGGAGCAGGAACGCCAGGGTCAGAATCATCACCGGAACATCCTGGAAATGAACCCTCGTCTCGAGCCTCATGCTGCACCTCAACAGTCAGTCGTGGGCCGGAGATGGGCTCCGGCCGCCAATCCTCACGCCCGTGTGGGCGCTGCAAAGTACTTCTTCTTCAACCACAATGCGACGTTCACCAGCCCGATGAGCGCGGGCACCTCCACGAGGGGGCCGATGACCGCAGCAAAGGCCGCACCGTGGTGGATGGTGAAGGTCGCTACGGCGACGGCAATGGCCAGCTCGAAGTTGTTCGACGCAGCCGTGAACGAGAGGGTCGCCGATTGCTCATAGCTGGCCCCGAAACGCTTGCTCAACCAGAACGACACCAGGAACATCACCACGAAGTAGATGAGCAGCGGGATCGCGATCCGCACCACGTCGAGAGGCAGGTCCACGATGGCCTTCCCCTTGAGGGAGAACATGACGACGATGGTGAAGAGCAGGGCCGAGAGCGTGATGGGGCTGATCTTCGGGATGAACTTCGTGTGGTACCACTCCTTGCTCCTGAACCTCAGCAGGGTGAACCGGGTGACGATGCCCGCGATGAACGGGATGCCCAGGTAGATGAAGACGCTCTGGGCAATCTCCCCGATGGTGATGTCCACCTCCGTCCCCTTGAGGCCGAACCACGTCGGGACCACCGTGATGAAGACCCACGCGTACACGGAGTAGAAGAGGACCTGGAAAACGGAGTTGAAAGCGACCAGCCCGGCACAGTACTCGGTGTCCCCCTTGGCCAGGTCGTTCCACACGATGACCATGGCAATGCAGCGGGCAAGGCCGATCAGGATGAGGCCCACCATGTACTCCGGCTGGTCACGCAGGAAGAGCACCGCCAGACCGAACATGAGCAGGGGGCCGATGACCCAGTTCTGCACCAGCGACAACAGGAGCACGCGGCGGTTGCGGAAGACCGGCCCCAGTTCCTCGTACCGGACCTTGGCCAACGGCGGATACATCATCAGGATGAGCCCGATGGCGATGGGCAGCGAGGTCGTCCCCACGTTGAAGCGGTTGAGGAAGGACTCGACACCCGGGAAGAGCCACCCCAACAGCACGCCGCATCCCATGGCCAGGAAGATCCAGAGCGTCAGGTAGCGGTCGAGGAAAGAAAGGCTGCCGGCGACGGACTGCTCTTTGCTCATGCTCGTTCCCTCCGTTGTCAGCTGCGGCCCGTGCAGCCGGGTGCGCACCCCTGGGCCTTCTGCTTCTGCCACTCCCCCAGCCGCTGACGCAGCTCCGCAATCCGCTCCGGAGGAAGAAGCTCTCGGACGGTCTCCACCAGCACCGACCGGTCTGCATCGAGCTGTGATGCCACTCGGTAATAGACCCAGACGGCTTCCCGGCGGTCGTCGACCAGTCCGGCATTGGCCAGGTAGCGCAGGTGGCGGGAGGCCTTGGACTGGCTGATGTCGAGCACCTGCATGCAGTCGCAGACGCACAGCTCCCCCTCACTCAGGATAAGCGCCATCATCTGGAGCCTCGTCTCGTCCGCCAATGCCTTGAATGCGCGTGCCAGCTCTTTCATCGCTCGCCTCCCCGGCCGGAAAACCATATACCCGGATAGGCGGATATATGCAACAGGAATCGCATCGGGCCGCGCTTCGACCAGCCGTCTCCGTGAACGGGAGAGAACCTATCGGAACAGCTGCTTCAGGAGGAACAACACATTGGCGGGCCGCTCGGCCAGACGGCGCATGAAGTAGGGATACCAGTCCCTCCCGTAGGGCAGGTAGACGCGCACGCGGTAGCCTGCCTTAGCCAGCTGAAGCTGCAGATCCGAACGGACCCCGTACAGGAACTGGAACTCGAGCTGATCCTTGCCCAGGCCGTTGGCCCCAGCGACCTCGCGGCCGTGAGTCACCAGCTTCTCGTCATGACTTGCGATGGCAAGGTAGAATCCCTGGTCCACGGCCTTGCGCGAGGCCCCGAGGTCGATCATCTGGGCGTAGTTGGAATCAACCCTGGACTTCTGCTGGTAGGCCACCTCGGGGGGCTCCCGGTAAGCCCCCTTGACCAGCCGGATGCTGCCATGCGCTTCAATGATCTTCTGAAGATCGGCGACGGACCGGTGCAGGCAGGACTGGAGGCAGACTCGCAGCTTGGGATTGAGCGGCAGGAGGCGGTGGTATATGTCCAGCGTCACCTGCGTGTAAGGAGAATCCTCCATGTCGATTTCGACTGTGGTCCCCTGCTGAGCGCTCTTGCGGACCAGCTCTTCGATCCGCTTCTCGCAGGAAGGCGGGTCGAGCACGAGGCCCATCTGGCTCGGCTTGACCGAGATGGTCGACTGCAGCCCCTCCGTGTGGATCCGGTCCAGCATGACGTGGTACTCCCGGGCGGCCTCGTCGGCCTCGGCCAGGGTCGATACCGATTCCCCGACGTGATCCATGGTCAGGAGGATGCCCTGGTCGAGCAGCCGCCGGCCGCTTGCCACGGCCTCGTCCAACGTGTTGCCCGCGATGAAGCGCTGCACCAGGCGCCGGGTCAGCCGGCTGCTCATCACGAACCGCTGCATCCACTTGCTTCGGGAAAGGAACAGGAAGAAACGCCTCAACATGGACACTCACCTCCCTCGGACTGCCAGGTCACTCGACCTCCGTCGATTCAATCGGCCTGGCATCCCCCTCCGGCATCCTGGGGGGAAACCACAGCGGGTTCCCCGGATGATGCACCCACCCCCGATTTGGGTTGCTCCCTGGCAAAAGGTGCCAGGGCCCCCACATTGCCCTCACTCAAACCCCGAGCGACCTGGTACGTCACCGCCCTCCCCGCCTGCTCGGCAATACCGGTCAGACGGTCGGGGAAGATGCCCAGGCCGAAAATGGCCAGTGCCATCGCCACGAGCGCCACGACCGCCGTGTTGGAGCGGATCTCCTGGGGCTCCTCGCCCTCCGGGGCCCGCATGTACATGGCCACCATCGGCCGCAGGTAGTAGTAAACGCTGAACAGGGCGTTGACCAGCGCAATGACGACCAGGATGATGAGGCGTCCCTTGCCGACGACTACCAGCTCCCTCAGTAGCGAGAACTTGGCAAAGAAGCCCGCAGTCGGCGGGAAGCCGGCCAGAGACAGCAGTGCCAGGGAGAGGAGTGCCGCCAGCCCCGGGCGACGCCTGGCCAGCCCTGCCAGACGCTCGAGCGTGGTGCTCTCACTCCCTTCGTGCCCCAGGTGTGCCAGCACGCCGAAGGCAAGCAGGGTGGAGATCCCGTAGGCCGCCAGGTAGAACAGGATGGCCCCGTTCACGAAGCGCAGGCTGGAATCGCCCGAACCGAGCTGCGGAACGAGCGCCAGGCCGGCCAGGATGTACCCGGCATGGGAGATGCTCGAGTACGCCAGCATCCGCTTGACGTCCTCCTGGTGCATGGCCATCAGGTTCCCGACGGTCATCGTGAGGACGGCAATGGCAATCGCCACGTCCACGAATGAGAATGACTTGACGAACAGCTCGGGCAGCATGGCCACGAACACGACCCGCAGTAGGGCGGCAAAGGAGGCGGCCTTGACGGCCCCCGCCATGAATCCGGTCACCGGCGTGGGGGCCCCCTGGTAAGCATCGGGCGTCCAGAGATGGAACGGGACGGCAGCCACTTTGAACCCGAAGCCCACGAGCACGAGCCCGGCCGCAGCATACAGCATGAGACCGCCCTTGCCCTCGGCCAGGACCCGACCGACATCTTCGAGCACCAGGGTCCCCGTCTCTCCCCAGAACAGGACCATTCCATACAACAGGAGCGCCGAGGCCAGCGAGCCGGTGATGAAGTACTTCATCGCCCCCTCGCTTCCCCTGGCCGAGGCCCGCCGCATGGCCACCAGCGCATACACCGCCAGTGCCATCGTCTCGAGCCCCAGGAACAGGGTGAAGAGCTCGACGGAGGCCACCATGACCATCATCCCGGCCAGCGCAAAGGCATGGAACGCGTAGAACTCGCCGTGATCCAGGTTGTTCTCCCGGTCGAAGCCGGCTGCGCTGAGCACCGAAAGCGCCGTCACCAGCGGAAGGAGCACCCAGAAGAAGAGCGTGAACGCATTGACCGACAGCACCGACATCCACCCGTCCACCGTTCCGCCCTGCCCCGGCCACAGCTTGATGGACGATGCAGCAGCGGCACAGAACCCGAGTGCCGAGATCCAGGAAAGGTGCGTTCCGCCCGAAGCCTCCGGCGACCGGAACAGGTCCATGACCAGGACAACCAGCCCGGTCACCGCCACGATCAGGATGGGAGCCAGAAGGAACAGATCATTCATGGTTTCCTCCCTGCTCCTCCGGCGGAACGACATACCATTTCAACCCCTCCAGGTTGGTCGCCTGCCCGCCTCCCTGCAGGGCATTGAGCACCTGCATGCGGATGATCTGCTCGCGGACCTCGTCGTTGCGCCTGGCCGTTGCCTCGTTGCGGGCCTGCATGATTCGTGGCTGCCAGGTCCGGACGTACTCGTCCACCGAGGCCCTCGTCTTGTCCAGGAAGAGCCCCGGAGCGATGCCGATGATCACGATGAAGGCGAGCACCGGCAGGATGACCACGACCTCACGGAGGTTGAGATCCGTGAGGGAGCGGTTCTTCTCGACAGTAATCGGCCCGAACATCATCCGGCGAACCATGGTGAGCATGTAGACTGCCCCGAGGATCACCCCCGACGTGGCCACGATGCCCAGCACCAGAACCAGGTTGCGCCACGAGAGGAGGTTTCCCGGCTCGATGACCGAGCCGATCCCCTCACGGAATACCCCGGTGAGGATCAGGAACTCCCCCACGAACCCGTTGGTCCCGGGCAGTCCGATGGACGACAGGCTCACCAGCACGAACACGGCCGTGAACACGGGCATGACCCGGGCGATGCCGCCGAACTGCTCCATGAGGCGGGTGTGTCGGCGCTCGTAGAGGAATCCCACGCAGAGGAACAGAGCCCCCGTGGACAACCCGTGGTTGACCATCTGGAGGATGCTCCCCGACACCCCTTCCGGCGTCAGGGCGAACATGCCCAGCATCACGAACCCGAGGTGCGACACGGAAGAGTAGGCCACCAGCTTTTTCACGTCCTCCTGGGCAAATGCCACCAGGGCGCCGTACACGATGCCCACCACGGACAGCCCCATCAACGGGGCCGACAAGAGCGCTGCGGCATCGGGGAAGAACGGGATGGCGAACCGAAGGAAGCCGTAGGTCCCCATCTTGAGCAGGACGCCGGCCAGGATCACGCTGCCCGTGGTCGGGGCCTCCACATGGGCATCGGGCAACCAGGTGTGCAGCGGGAAGAGGGGAACCTTGATGGCAAACGCCAGGGCGAAGGCCAGGAAGCACAGGACCTGCTCCAGCTTCGAGAGCTGCCCGACGGTTCCCTCCCCGGTGAAGATCGAGACCCAGACCGAGTAGTCGAACGTGTCGCCGCCGCTCTTGAAGTACAGGAACAGGATGGCGACCAGCATCAGGATGCTGCCGGCCATGGTGAACAGGACGAACTTCAAGGTGGCGTAGATGCGCCGCTCCCCGCCCCACACCCCGATGATCAGGTACATCGGGATGAGCATCAGCTCCCAGAAGACGTAGAAGAGGAAGAGGTCCATGGCCAGGAAGGTACCCACCATGGCCGTCTGGAGCACGAGCAGGGAGGCAGCGAACTCGTGCACCTTCTCCTGGATCGACGTCCAGGCCCCCAGGTACGCGATCGGGGCCAGGAACGTCGTCAGGAGAACCAGCAGGAGGCTCAGCCCGTCCACGCCGACCTTGTAGTGGATCGACGTGCCGATCCACGCATGGTCCTCCACCAGTTGCATGCCGGCCTGATCGGGATCGAACCCGAAATACAGCTTGAGCGAGACCAGGAACGTGACCAGCATGATTGCCAGGGTCAGCCCCTTCACCGTGCCGGGCAACCGCCGCGGGATCAGCAGGACGAGCGGAAGCCCTGCCATCGGGAGGAAGGTCACCAGGGAAAGCACCGGAAAGTCCATGCGTATCTCCCGCCGGTCCGGGGAGTCACCTCCCCGCTCCGGCAGCCGGCTTCGACGCCGGCGGTTCTACAGTACGACCCACAGGCAGAGCACGCCGACCACCACGGCCAGCAGGTAGCTCCGCAGGTTCCCGTCGTGGAACATCCGGGGCAGGACGCCGATCCCCTTGACGGTCCACGCCGGCAGGTTCACTCCGAGCAGATCGATGAACACCTTGTCCACGACCTTGTAGCTGAATGTCGCCACCGCCTTGAGCGGTCGCACCACGATCAGGGCGTACAGCTCGTCGACGAAGTACTTGCCTGCGACCAGCCGATAGAGAGGGCCGAAGGCCCGCGCAATGCGGGCGGACACGCCCTCCGGTCCCGACCGATAGACCAGCAGTCCGGCACTCAGCCCGGCTACGGCAACGAGCACGGACAGCCCGATGAGCCCCCAGTGCGTCAGGTGGGAGGCGTGTTGGGGCTCCAGCGTGTACTTGCCCACCACTGGAGCCAGCCACCTGGAGAACAGGTGTCCCTCGCCGGGCAGCCCCAGCGCCCCGGCCACGGTTGCCGCGCCGGCCAGCAGAACCAGGGCGGTCCCCATGTTCCAGGGGGATTCATGCGCGTGCTCGAACGCATGATGATCGCGGGGCTCTCCCCGGAACGTGAGCCAGTAAAGGCGCATCATGTAAAACGCGGTGAGGAACGCTCCGACCACGCCGCAGGCCCAGAACACCTTGTACACCATGGGGAAGGGGGTCGACGCCAGGAACGCTGCCGTCAGGATCTCGTCCTTCGAAAAGAACCCGGACAGCGGCGGAATCCCGGCAATGGCCAGCGTCGAGATCAGGAAGGTCCAATGCGTCACGGGCATCTTCCTGGCAAGCCCGCCCATGCGGCGGATGTCCTGCTGGTGATGGAGCGCATGGATGACGGAGCCGGCCCCGAGGAACAGGCAGGCCTTGAAGAACGCATGGGTCGTCAGGTGGAAGATGCCAGCAGCGAATGCGCCCGACCCCACGGCCAGAAACATGTATCCGAGCTGGCTTACCGTCGAGTAGGCCAGCACCTTCTTGATGTCGGTCTGGGCCAGGCCGATGGTTGCGGCAAAGAGGGCCGTCACCGCGCCCACGCCGGCAACCACCGCCATGGCGATGGGAGCATGCACGTAGAGGAACGAGAGCCGCGCCACCATGTACACGCCGGCGGTGACCATCGTGGCCGCATGGATCAGGGCGGAAACGGGTGTGGGGCCTGCCATGGCATCGGGCAGCCAGACGTACAGGGGGAGCTGAGCGCTCTTGCCCGCCGCTCCGAGGAAGAGCAGAAGGCAGATCACGGTCATGTTCAGCTCGTTGGCAACCGGCGGCACCCCGCTGTTGGCGAATCGCTCGAGTGCGAAGAAATCGACGCTCCCCTGGTTGTACATCAGCAGCATCAGCATCCCGAGCAGGAAGCCGAAATCGCCGATCCGGTTGACGATGAAGGCCTTCTTCCCGGCAATGGCCTTCTCCATGTCCTCGTACCAGAAGCCGATGAGCAGGTACGACGAGAGCCCCACCCCTTCCCAGCCGGCGAACATGACGACCAGGTTCGCACCCAGCACCAGGAGGAGCATGAAGAAGACGAACATGTTGAGGTGCGAGAAGAAGCGGGCGTGGCTGCGGTCCCCCTTCATGTACGCCATGGAGTAAAGGTGGATGAGCGAGCTGACCCCCGTCACCACCAGGCTCATCACGGCCGACAGGCGGTCGAACCGGAAGTCGAGGCCGATGTCGAGCAGGTCGCTCTTCAGGAACGGATACACCTTGTAAAGGTAGACCATCCCGGCCGCGTCGTTCGAGAGGAACCACCAGGCGTAGAGCGACACCCCGAATGACGAGAAGACGGCGAGGTTGGCAACGACTGCGGCGAACCGGTCTCCCCATCTCTTCCCGAGCAGTCCGGCCAGCAGCGCACCGATGGCGGGAAGCAGGATGATCACCGGGATGGCAGCAAACAGTTTCGGTTCCATTCCCTCTCCCCTACCCGTTGAGCCGGTTGACCCGGTCCACGTCCAGCGTCTTGAAGTGGCGATAGATGGCCAGCACCAGCGCCAGGCCGATGGCAGCCTCGGCCGCGGCCAATGCCATGACGAAGAAGGCCATCACCTGCCCCGCCTCGTCCCCGCGAAACCGGGAGTAGGCCACCAGGGCCAGGTTGGACCCGTTCAGCATCAGCTCCATGGCCATGAGCATCACGACCAGGTTGCGCCGGATCACCAGGCCCAGCAGGCCGATGGAGAACAGAGCAAACGACAGGAGGAGGTACCAGGACAAGGGGGTCGTCATCACTTTCCCTCCCTCCAGAAGCGGCGCCGGGCCACCACCACGGCCCCGACCACGGCCACCAGGAGCAGCAGCGACACCAGCTCGAACGGGAGCAGGAACTGCCCGAGCAGCAGCTCCGCCACCCCCGGAATCGTCCCGAACGTGTCGGGCACTGCAGGGGGCACGTCCGCCAGCAGGCCGTGCGATGAAATCACGGTCTTGGCGAACTTCCCGGCCACGGCCAGCACGGCCAGCACGCCGAGCACGGGGAGCATCGACACCTGGAGCTCACGCCCCCGTTCGGACAGGTCAAGCAGCATGATCACGAACACGAACAGCACCATGATTGCCCCGGCGTAGACCAGGAGCTGCATCGCAGCCAGGAAGTGCGCCAGGAGTGTGACGAAGATTCCTGCCAGAGCGAACAGGCAGATGATCAGGCTGAAGGCGCTTCGCAGCGGACTGCGCCAGGCAATCGTGGCCAGCCCCGATACCAGCGCTACCGCGGCCAGGATGGCGAATAGAATCTGCTCCATGAGCTCCTCCTAGCCGACATGCGACGGACAGCCGCCGGCCCGGATATGCGCTTCGAATTCGTCCCGGAACTTGGTCACGAATGCCTCGATGGGCATGGCAGCCGCCTCCCCCAGCGGGCAGATGGTGCGCCCCTTGATGTTGCGAGCCATCTCCAGCAGCAGGTCGAGCTCCCTGAGCTCAGCCGTGCCCTTCTCGATCCGCTCGATGGTGGCCGCCATCCAGGCGCACCCCTCCCGGCAGGGGGTGCACTGACCACACGACTCGTGTGCGTAGAACCGAGCCACCCGGAGCGCCACCTGGACGATGCAGGTGCCCTCGGCGATGACCGTGGCGCACCCGGTCCCCAGCATGGTTCCGGCATTCCTCATCGAGTCGCACGTCATGGCCACGTCGATTTCGCCGGGCAGCAGGATCGGAGTGGACGAGCCGCCCGGAATGACCCCCTTGAGCGCCTTGCCCCCCACGATGCCGCCGCCATCCTCGAAGATCAGCTCCCGCAGGTTCTTCCCCACCGGGAACTCGTAGAGCCCGGGGCGATTCACGTGGCCGGACAGGCCGAAGAGCCGCACCCCTCCATCCCCCTGGACTCCCAGCGCGTGGAAGGCATCGCCCCCCATCTCCAGGATCATGGGAACGGCAGCGATGGTCTCCACGTTGTTGATGACCGTGGGCCGGGCAAACGCCCCCTTGACCGCGGGGAACGGAGGCTTGAGCCTGGGCCGGCCCGGTTTTCCCTCGAGCGATTCGAGCAGCGCCGTCTCTTCCCCGCAGATGTACGCACCGGCACCGAGGTGCACGAACAGGTCGAAGGAGAAGCCGCTTCCCAGGATGTTCTTGCCGAGATAGCCCCCCTTGCGGGCATCCGCAATGGCCTTCTCGAACCGCTGAGCGATCTCGAAGAATTCGCCCCGCACGTACAGGTAGCCGGCAGTCAACCCTACGGCCCGGGCCGCAATCACGGCTCCCTCGATGATCCGGAACGGATCCTCGGACAGCAGCGCCCGGTCCTTGAACGTGCCCGGCTCCCCCTCGTCCGCGTTGATGACCAGGTAACGAGGCCCCTCGCCGGGAGGCACGAAGCTCCACTTCATTCCGGCCGGAAAACCGGCACCACCTCGGCCCCGGATGGTCGCCTTCTTCATCTCGGAGATGATGTCCGCCGGCTTCATGATCAGGGCCTTGCGCAGCGCCCGGAAACCGCCGGCAAGCTTGTAGCCGTCCAGCTTTGCCAGGTCCTTCTTCTCCCGCCAGCGGGCCAGGAGATTCGTTTGGGCCATGGTCATCTCCCCTCCTCCCGAAGGCGGTTCACGAGGGCCACCACCTTCTCCGGCGTCATCTCTTCGTGGTACGTGTCGTTCACCTGGAGCGCCGGAGCCGTCCCGCAGGCAGCCAGGCACTGCACGGTCGACAGCGTGAACAGCCCGTCTTCGGTCGTCTCGCCGTCCCGGATGCCGAGCATCTTTTCGAGCGCAGCCATCAGGCGATCGCTCCCCTTGAGGAAGCAGGACACGTTGCCGCAGACCTGGATGTGGTACTTTCCGGTCGGACGCTTCTTGAACATGCTGTAGAAGGTCGCGGTCGAAAGCACCTCGCCTGGGGGAAGCCCGATCCGCTCCGCAACCAGCTCCATGACCTCGTGCGTGAGGTAGCCGAACTGCTCCTGCGCGATGTAGAGCGCGGGGAGGAGGCAGGCCTTGGGATCGGGGTACTCCGCCAGCAGACGGCCAATCCGGGCCTCGTTGTCCGCAGAAAACGCCAGTTGCATGTCATCTCCGAATCGCGAGGCCGGGTCTCATAGAGACCCCTGGCCGAAATGATACCGGCAAACTAGCGGATCGGGCCCCCCGTGTCAAGCCACCCGATTGCTCCTCCCACCTAAGTCTAGCGGGTAACTTCCCTTCCTACCGGTTCTCCCACCAGTTGGACAGCATCTGCCAGTAGCTCCGCTCATTCGTCGCAAGCTCCCGTCGCCGTGCGGCAAACCCCCTCACCTGGTGGGCGAATGCTTCGAGCCGGGCATCCTGATCCGGGCCCCAGGTGGACGAGAACACGAACGTGGTCACCGGGATCATGCCATGATCCGCTCGGATGCGCTCGGTCATGGCCGCAGAGATGGTCCCGAGCATGCAGTGGAACGAGATTGCGTTGATGACGCCGTCGGCACCTCGACGGACGTAGTCCACCATCTTGGCCACGTTCTGGACCAGGATCTCATTGGTGCGGCCGTCGAGGTACGGGGCAGCCAGGTCCAGGGTCTCCCGGTATCCGGGCTCATCAGCCCGGTGCAGCTTGTGGCCGAGGTGGAAACGGATCCGCCACCCCTCGATCTCCTTGCGCAGGAAGGCTACGGCTGCCGTGGCGCTGTCCTTGTAGCGGCCGTCGTAGAATCCCTCGACCAGGGCCTTTCGCAGGCCGAAGTCCACGTTGTCGATGAGGAACGGAGCGGGCCACACCTCCAGACCGGCAGCCTCGAGCCGCTCGAAGAGGCGGTGGTTGGCAAAGGGGTGCACGCGAGTGTAGATGTCGCCGGCTACTCCGACGACGGGCAGCTGCGGCGTACCGGTGCGGGCGACGTCGGTGAGCGCGAATCCCGCCTGCTCCACGACGTCCCCCAGGGTCCCCTGCTCCACCCCCCGGGCAATCGCTCCGACCGCTGCCGAAATGATCCGGTCGACCTCCTCCGGATTTCGGGCGTACGGGCGCACCTGGCAGCGAGCCCGCGTGAGAAGGTCGACGGATACCAGCCCTCTCCAGAGCCGGATCAGCGTCTCGAAGTCCATCAGCTCCTTGTGCCCCGGCGTCCCCAGCGACAGGATTTCGACGCCCTCCACTCCAAGCCGCTCGAGGGCAAGCTCCATACCCCGTCCCCACTGGTGCAGGAGGCAGGGAAGCGTGGTCCCGGGGAAGAAGAACACGTCTCCGCTCCGGATCTGGCCGGCCCGGACGTGCTTGACGAGGTCGCCCACCGTGATGATGTACGGATGGCATTCCTTTCCCGAGGAGGCGTCTTCCCCGCATGCCACGGTCTCGGCATCCTGGGGGGGGAGGAGGAGGGCCTCGTAACCGGCCGACCGGAGCGCTCCAGCGTAGGCATGCGCATAGTCTCCGAAAAAAGGAATCACGAAGCGCCGGTCCCGGAACCGCGACGGGGTGGCGGGCAGACGAAGCGGCGCCCCCAGCTTCACCGGCCGGCTCTCCGGGGTTCCGACGTGGTGCGACACCTCGTCGATAAAGGCCTCCAGCCGCGTCACCAGCCCGGCCTCCCCCCGATGCTCGTCGAACTCCAGCACGAGACTGGGCCGCCCCCCGCTCAGCTTCTCGAACTGCTTGAGGCCGAACGCGTCCGGACCGCACCCGAAGTTGGAGACCACCACGGGAAACAGACGCGAATCCGACGACAGGGCAAGCAGAGTCCGCAACGTCTCCCGGTTGTACCGCCACGGCAGGCTCACTCTCTGCGGGTCGAGCTCCAACCCATCGCTCGGTATCATGTCCATCGGGATCGGCAGGATCCCCAGCCTGCGCAAATGCCGGGCCAGGTTGAGGTTCAGGAACGGATCGTGGAGATTGTACGGCTTGCCCAGGATCACGAAGGCCACGCCGAAGTCCGAGGCGAGAAGCTCCCTTCCTCTTTCTTCGAGCCGCGCCTTGACACGGGTGTGCGCGTCGTTCGCAGCGGCCAACGCTTCGGCCACGTCCTCCCTCGAGACCCCGAAGTAGTCCAGATGGCGGGCCATCGTGTCCACCATCTTCTCGGGAGGGTCCGCCAGCGACACCGCAGGCACCATCATGGCATCCCCGGCCGAGGCGGAGACCATGAAGCCGGCGACTTCCACGTAGGGACACATGTGCGAAGGCGTCCCCTCCGGATCGGTCAGGTCCAGCACGGCCGGCAGGAACACCAGGTCGACCCCTTCCTTCAGGAGCTGCGCAACGTGCCCGTAGGTCAGCTTGATCGGCAGGCACGTTTCCGCCGTGATTCTCCGGATTCCCTCCTCCAGCGACGCCATGGTCGTGTGAGGGGATAGGACCACCCGGAACCCCAGCTCCCGGAAGAACGTGGCCCAGAACGGGAACATCTCCATCATCGCCGACGCCCTCGGCATGCCGACCGTCCCCAGGATCGGCTCCCCCCCGGCAAACGACTCGAACAGCACCTCCCGCTCGCCGAACAGGTCCGGTACCTGAGACACGCTGCGCCCGGCCCCCTCCCGTGCGGTGTACCGCTCGCACACATCACCGAAGTGCGCCACCTCCCCACCCACCGTGACCCGGCTGACCTGGCAACGGTTCGTGCAGACCGCGCACTCGAACGTCCGGCTCGTGACCTCCTGCACCGCGTCCAGCCCACGGAATCGGCTGCGGCTCCCCGAGGCCTCCCGCTTGGCAGCCAGTGCAGCCCCGATGGCCCCCGAAATCCGATTGTGCGGGTTCACCCGCACCGGACGGCCCAGGAGCTGCTCGAACGCGGCCACCACGGCCTTGTTCGAGGCCACCCCCCCCTGAAACACGACATTTCGTCCCACGGTCCGCCCGGCAACCACCTTCTCCATGTAGTTACGCGCCACGCTGAGCGCGAGCCCGGCCGTGATGTCGGGCAGGGAGATGCCCCGGTGCCGGGCGTTCACCACCTCCGTGTCCATGAAGACGGTGCATTGGCTCCCCAGGTCCACCGGGCCGGCCGACGACAGGGCCAGGGCCGAGAACTCCCCCCGAATCGCAATGCCCAGCGCCTCGGCCTGCTCCTCTAGGAAGGACCCGGTGCCTGCCGCACAGATTTTGTTCATCACGAAGTCCGCAATCCGCCCGTCACGCACGGAGACGAACTTCGAGTCCTGACCGCCGATTTCCAGGATCGTGTCCACCTCGGGGCAGACGTGGCGGGCACCAAGAAGCTGGCAGGTGATCTCGTTCTTGACCACGTCCGCACCGACCAGCTTTCCGGCCAGGTGTCTCCCGCTTCCCGTGGTTCCCACGCCCAGCACGTGCAACCGATCCCCGACCCTGGATTTCAGGAGGGCCAGCCCCTCCGCCACGACGGCAATCGGATTGCCTCGCGTCGGAAGGTAGATGCCGTCCAGCACCTCTCCGTCCCGACCGATGAGGGCGAAGTCGGTCGACACGGAGCCCACGTCCACTCCAAGCCAGGCTTCGACCAGCCCCTCCGGGCAGATCTCCGGCTCCGGAAGCGTCTCTCCGGAAGGAGCAGCCAGCGGCGGGGCCGAGATGCCTCCTTCCCGACGAGCCGGGGCCGCGCGCAATCCGAGGAGCTGCTCCACGTCAGCCGTTGCCGCCTGCCCGGCCACCGCCAGGGCCGCCCCGTGGGCCGCAAGAAACTGTGGCTTGTCCGCCCTTCTCAGCTGGGTGGGAGTGACCGACAGGACGTCGCAGAACGCCCGGTACAGACCGTCGTCCAGCGCCCCGCCCCCGCAGAACAGAGCGGGCTGCACCAGCTCGGTCCCTCGCAGCAGCACGGCCTGGAAGTTCCGGGCAAGGGCCAGACACAGCCCAAAAGCGATCTCGTCGGGCGGAATCCCCTTCTGCTGCAGATGGATCATGTCCGACTTGGCAAACACCGAGCACCGGCCGGCAATGCTCGCCCCCTGGCGCGCTCCGGCGGCGATGCGTGAGAACTCGGCCACGCCCATCCGGAGACGGCCTGCCTGCTGCTCCAGGAACGCCCCTGCACCGGCCGCACACTGGTCGTTGAAGGCAAACGATTCGATATCGCCGGCCGCACCCAGCCGAATCCACTTCGACTGGTGCCCGCCCACCTCGATCACGCCTCGAACGTCGGAGTGCATCTGCCGGACTGCGGTCGCCGTGCACACGAGGTCGTTGCAGACCGTGACCCCGGGCTTCCCTTCGAGCAGACTCCGTCCCCCTCCCGTCACCCCCACCTTCAATGCCCCGGAGATCCCCTCCAGCAGGTGGCGAAGCAGCTCGGCGAGCCGCTCCGACGGGTTCCCGGCCGCGGTCCTCTGCGTCCGCCGCAACAGCTCGCCGTCGCCGCTGAGCAGGACCCCTTTGAGTGCAACCGAGCCCAGGTCCAGACCGATCACGTGGAAACTGCTCATGATACCCTCCAGCTCTCACCAGACGGAGAGTGTCCCGGCCACCCTCGCTGCAGTCCTGACGAACCGCTACTTGCGGAACAGCTCTTCGAGCTCCTCGGCCCGCCTCTTGTACGTCCGAGTGTATCCCAGGTAGGTCGTACCGAACGACTTGATGAACTCCACGTCCGCATCCTGAAGCTGCTTCTTCACGACCGCGGGCAACCCGACCACCAGCGAACGGGGGGGAATCCGCATCCCCTCCCTGACCACGGCCCCCGCAGCCACGATGCTCTCCGCCCCGACCACGGCACCGGTCAGGATCTTCGCCCCCATTCCGATGAGACAGCGGTCCTCGACGGTGCATGCATGGATGACGGCACAGTGCCCCACGGTGACGTCGTCCCCGACGATGACTTCGTGCTTTCCGTAGAACCCGTGACACAGGCTCAAATCCTGGATGTTCGTCCGCTTGCCCACCTTGATCGGCATCACGTCCCCCCGCAAAACGCAGTTGAACCAGATGCTCGCCTCCTCGTCGATGCGCACGTCCCCGAGCAGCACGGCGGTCGGCGCCACAAAGGCCGTGGGATGAACCTGTGGACGGCAATCCAGCAGCAGCTTCTCCTTTTCCATTCCAGACCCCCTTGCCAGCATGTCCCGGCCGGCGCCGACGGTGTAGCACACGGGACCGCCTGCATGCAAGCAACGGGACGTGCATGCGAGCCTCCGCCGCAGGAACCCGGCCGAACATGCCGCCCGGAAACCCCGCAATTGCCTGTGAAGGGGTTTGACGGTACTATCTCGCCCGGTTGTGTTGGAGAGGTGCAGACGATGCGCATCACCCGGGCGGAATTGGAGGCCATTGCGGCCAGCCGGAAACAGTTTCCCGAGACCGCACTGCCGGAGATCGCGTTTGCCGGACGCTCCAACGTCGGCAAGTCGACCCTGGTCAACGCTCTGGCCGGCCGCAAGCGGCTGGCATACACGAGCGCCACGCCCGGCAAGACACGCCAGGTCATCTTCTTCCGCATCAACGACGCGTTCTATTTCGTCGACCTGCCCGGCTACGGGTATGCCAAGGTCTCGCTCGAGGAGCGCCAGCAGTTCAAGACACTGGTGGAGGGGTACTTCACCGCGGGGCGCCGCCTGGCGGCCTGTGTTCTCCTGCTGGATCCCCGACGCCCGGTCGGAGAGGAGGAGGTCGCGTTCATCCGCTATCTTCGCGACCTCACGATTCCGCCGATCGTGGTCTTCACCAAGTGGGATCGCGTCAAGCCCGCCCAGCGCAACCAGCTCCTTCGACAGCGCCAGACGGAGTTTGCCGGCTCGGTCAAGAAGGTGTTCTGCGTTGGAGCCCGCACGTCCGAGGGAATCGAAGCGCTCTGGAAGGAGCTCGAGCTGCTGATTGCGAACGAGGAGGAGAGACGATGAGATTGTGCCACCTGGTTCTCGTGGCTGTCCTGGCGATTTCGCTTCCTGTGCTTGCCCTCGACCGGCCGGCCAAGCTCGACGGCAAGGTCAAGAAGATGGTGGACGAGCTGGTGGACCGCTCGGACAAGAAGGACGCGCCGGGCGTGGACCAGGTCATCGGCGAGCTCAAGTCGGAGAAGGCCTCCTGCGTACTGCTCGCAGAGGCGTTCAATGCCCCCGACCGGCCCGAGCACGTGCAGCTCGATCTGGCTCGTGCCCTGGTCGAGCTCAAGTGCCCCGACACGCGGGCTCTGGCCCTCAAGCTCCTCGGCAATGCCGACCTGGAGAACCGGGGGGCCTTCGCCGTCATCTTCGCCATGACCCGGGACAAGGAGCTCACCGCGGCCACCATCGCCCTGGCCGGCAGCTCGCGGCCGTTCGACAAGGAGATGGCCTGCGAGGCGCTCTCGACCCTGGGCGACCCGGCCGGCATTCCCGCCCTGGTCAAGGCCACCCGGGATTCGTTCTTCTCGGTCCGTCAGAAGGCCGCTGCGGCCCTGGCCACCTTCCCTTCGCCGGAAGGACGGGAAGCCCTCTGTCGGCTTGCGACGGCGGACAGCAACGTGGGGGTCCAGCAGAGGGCCATGGAATCGCTTGGCACTCTGGCCGACATCCAGTCCGTTCCCTGCCTTATCGAGGTCCTGAAGGGGCGCCCCGGTGCCGCCACCATTGCGGCACACGCCGCGCTTCAGAAGGTCAGCGGAATGGACCTGGGAGCCGATGCTTCCGCCTGGGAGCAATGGTGGGAGAAGTACAAGAAGGACAACAAGCCCCGCAAGTAGGTCGGGCGGCCTCGTCCATCGGAAGGCCACGGCATCTGCCACGCACACTTCGGTAGTTGGGATGCTTGTTCCCGGGCAGTCGAGACGCCCGCTTTCGTGCCGAATCTATGCCCGGGATCGGCTCCGGAATCCGCTCAGCGCGGCAGCGGCGCAAAGCGCCAGCAGCACCAGGGTCAGCAGGGCGCCGGTGGAGGTACGGGACGATGGAGCGGCGCTGCACCCCGACCCTTCGCACGCACAGTCGCAGGTCGGGCACTTCACCGGGTCGACGGCGGGGCAGGTGAGGTCGTTGCCCCCTTGCCACTCAGGCTCAGGCTGCTCGAAGACAATGTCGGGTTCCAGGTCCGCGTCCGGCTTTCCCTGGGCCGGATCCACGCACACGTCACATGCATTCCCGATGCCGTCCGCATCCGCGTCCTCCTGCCCAGGATTCGAAACCTTGGGGCAGTTGTCCGAAGCATCGGGAATGCCGTCGCCGTCCAGGTCGGACGGAGGAACATCCGGCGTATCGCAGGCATTGCCGATTCCATCGCCGTCGGAATCCTCCTGCACCGGGTTGGCCACCGTGGGACAGTTGTCCTGCTCGTCGGCAATGCCGTCGCCGTCCGAATCCTTGGGCGGCGGAGCGGAAGGCTTCAGGCCGATGCTCCCCCACACGTCCTGTCCGGCAACCACGTCCCGAGTCGCCGAGTTCGGCATGTACCCAGGAGCCTCGGCCGTCGCCGTGTAGGTCCCGGCGGCAAGCTCGAACTCCCAGTACCCGGTCCCGTCCGCAGTCACGCTCGCCCCGGTGTTCAGGGTGACCTTCGCCCCCGGGATGCGGTCATCCATGTTCGGGTCCTTGTACACCACCCCCTTGAACCATCCCTTCGAGGGCGGCGGAGCGACGCCGTCACAGGACTTTCCGAAGTAGCTGCACCCACCCGCTGCAATTCCCGCAGCGATCTTGCCCTGGCCGTCGGAGCTCTTCAGGAATGAAGATTCCGACGGCGGATGCCCCTGGAACCCCGAGTTGCTCGCACAGTCGTGGAACACCGCCTCGGTGAGGCAGGCATACATGTTGGTCTTGTTGAGCACGTAGAGGTCGGTCCGCAGCTTGAGCCCGCGGTCCTGGTACGGAAGCTTCGCCAGCAAGCCGTTCTGGACTGCGGCCGCCACCTTCTTGCCCCCGTCCGTCTTGTACAGCGTCTCCGTGCCGTGTCCCCCTCCGGCGTTGGTGTGAACGCTGATGAAGATGTCGGCTCCCCAGGAATTGGCGTTGCCCGGTGCGTTGGTGAAATCCTGGTCGACCTTGACGCTGAACCCGCCCCCTTCGATGATGGGCTTGGCCTTGTTACAGTAGATGAGGGCGTAGTCCGCCTCGTTCCCGCCTCCGGCGACCGGATTGGAGAACTGGTTGCTCGGGTTCAGGAAAATCTTCTGGGCCTCGGCCTGGGCCGGCACGAACAACACCGCCAGCAGCGCAAGACGGACCGCAGCAACCAGGGTTCGGGTGGTCTTCATGGAGCCACCTCCCGCCCCGCCTCGGGCATGCTGACCAGCATCACGTCCCCCGTGAAAGCCTCGACGAACACAATGTGGCGGCCATCGGGCGTGACGGCCGGCTCCGTCTCCGCAAGCCCGGCCGTGTCCGTGAGCCGGACTTCCCGGCCGGTCGCCAGATCCAGCTTCCACAGCTCGGCAGCCGTGATGCGCATCTGGTCGTTCGAAACCCTGGCGAACACAATGCCCGAGCTGTCCGGAAGCCACGTGGCCCCGTAGCCCTGGCCAACGTCCCACGTGCCTCCGTCCAGATCGGTGATCCACATGTGCCCCCCACCGGCGCGGCTCTCCGCCACCAGGATCCGGGATCCGTCCGGCGAGAACCTCGGGTAGAAGTACCCATCCCCGGTCAACACGGTCGTGCGGCTCCGCCCCCAGGCACCGAACCGATGAAGCACGATCCGCTCACCACCTTCGCGCGAGACGGCCAGCCCCTGCGCCGCACGCACGTCCACGTCAAGCCCCTGGACGTCATCGGCAACCACCACGAGCCGCCCGTCCACCTCCAGCCGCACGAGCTGCCCATTGGCAGAGGCGAACCAGGCGTTGCTGCCCGGATCGAAGACGGGAAGTCCGGGCTTCTCGACTCCGGCAAGCCCCCGGAAGGCCCGGGGAGTCACGAGCCGCAGCCGCCCCTCGGCAAAGAAGGGATCCGCCAACCGCTCCCCCTTCCACTCGGAGAGCCGAACGGCCACCGCCCCGGCCGAGGCAGCTGCCCGCTCCAGTACCTCGGTGCCGACGAGCTCGACGGCCCCTTCGTCCACCGAGGGTCCCACGCTTCCCCGGCCGGCTTCCGGCCCTCCAGGCCCGGCAACTCGACCTCCGCCCGCCTGGGCCAGCGTCGGTCCCGACAGGGCCAACACCACCCCCAGGGCCACAAATGCCACCAAGCTCCGGCCCCCTTCCAGCGTCACGGTACTGCGTTCCCTCATGTGAGCCCCTCCATGGTCCGTCCAGCCCAAATCTACCACATGGTACACTACTTCTCCTCGCGGGGGAAGAGCATAGCGGCCCCTGCGCGATGGCACGGCTCCCTGCAAGTCCAAAACTCCGGTTGCCGCAGCCCTGCCAGGGTGGTACACATGCCCTGGATGCCGACACGCCGGGAGGAGACGGCATGATTTCCGACCGCTGGTCCGAGGCCTGCACCCACTTCGCAAACAGCCACGGGCTACCACTCCGGATGCTGAAGCTCATCGACTCTTTCGGGTCGCCCGCCTCGCCGCAGCCTGCCGAGGCAGCTCCCTCCACGCCGTTGGAGGCAGCTCCCTCCACGCCGTCCGAGGCAGCTTCTGCTCCCCCTACCCCGCCTTCCTTCGACGCGATCGAGCGCTCGGTGACGGAGCTGCTCCCTGACCTTCCTGCCCGAGTGGAATCCAGTGCGTCGGGGCAAGTCGACTCGGCCCAGGCCGCCATGTTCGCCCGGCGGTGCAGCGTGCTGTGCGAGCTGCTCGACCGCCTGGCGTCCCGCTTCCCGGAGGGGCGACTGCTTCGAGCGGGCTTCGTGTGCCGCTTGGATGAGCTGCTGAATTCCGTTTCTCCCCCGCTGCGGCTCCGGGCAATCATTGATTTCTATTACAGCCACGCTTCCGTGCTGCATCACGTTCCTCCCGTCCGGCCCCAGCGGGGACCCGAGTCCAGCGGGAAAGAACGTTCCGCTCTCCCCGCTCCATGGGAGCTGGCCGCGGGCGTCCGGTGGGTCCGAGTCACCCGAGGGTTGTTCGCTGGCTCGGTGGAAGGGATGTCACGTCGCGGCCCCACGCGGATCTCACTGCTCCGATTCGACCGCCTGCGTTTCACCTACCGCTGCATCGATGCCCGCTCTCCCGAGGGTGCGGGAATCCCCCTGGAGCAATTGGCCGCATCTCTGGGAGCCGTAGCTGCGTTCTCCGGTGGGTTCTTCCTCTACTCCGAAACGGACGTGGAGCCCCCGGCCCGGAGGTTCGACCCGGTGGGGCTCATCATGACCGAGGGGACGATCGTGGCTCCCCCCATCTACCGTCGCCCGGCCCTGGTGCAGGACGCCGAAGGCCGCGTCCACCTGCTGCATCTGGGCATGAAGGACATCGATATCGAGCTTCCGGGCGGCCTGATGCTTCACCCCGCAGCGGTGAACTCCAGGGCGGCGGCGGCCCGATCGCCGGTGGTGTTCAATCGTTGCACAGGCTCCATGCTGAGAGGTCTTCCCGGATATGTTCTTCGGTTCTCGGCCGGCCAGTTCGTCGGCGCATCCCTCCGCGATGCCGCCATCCCGACCGGCGGCTTCGTCGTCGCCCTCCCGCCCGGCAGCGAATGGGAGGCCATGGCCCGCTCCTTCGAGCCCGGTGCAGCGGTGCGTTTCCACCTGGCCAGGCGTCCAGGCCCGGTCCCGGTTCATGCCATGGCCGGAGGCCCCACTCTGCTGACAGGCGGGCGTCCCGTCCTCCCACTCGAGGAGGAAGACTTTGCCGGGACCGCCGAGCCCTGCACGTTCACCCAGGACGAGACCGGCGACCAGAACCTCCTTCCCCGCATGGCGGTCGGTCTCACTGCGGACCACGAAGTCGTGGTCGCCGCCGTCGACGGGAGGAACTTCGACCGGGCGCTCGGGCTGACCCTGGGCGACGTCTCCAGTGTGATGCGAGCCGTCGGCTGCACCCAGGCCATCAATCTGGATGGAGGCTCATCCAAGAGACTCGTGGCCGACGGCCGCGTGCTCGACCTGCCGTCGACTGACATCCTCGGCCCCGGGGAATCCCCCGGAGAAGTGCGCCCGGTCCACACCGCCGTGCTGGCGCTCCCCAGGTGACCGCCATAGCGGCCGGGCAAGAGTCTACGCTCTGTCTTGTTGCGCCGTTCGGACGTGCCGTTCCATGCATGTTGTCCTGGCTTCTTTGATTTTGTATAATCCTTGTTCGCGCACGGAGAGGCCCGGGGTTCCTCCGGTGCACGACAGGGCGTCGCCCCTCTCTCGTTGGAGGTGTTCCATGATCCGCTCGATTCTGCTCCGCTCATCTGCCGCTGCGTTGCTGGCTGTGCTGGTCGGCATGGTCCCATGGACCGCCAGGGGGTTCACCTATACCTACACCTTCGACAAGGACTACCCGTCCTTCGGCGGCAACGACGGCTGGTTCTACTCCTATTGCAGCGATGCCTGGACGACCACCCTGAACGGTGGTGTCACGCCGCTGACCGATGACGGGTGCGGCATCACGGACGCCTGTGCGACCAACAACAACTGTGGTTACGACTTCGTGGTCGGCAGCAACTGCAGCGAGTCGGACCCCGCGGACAATCACATCCAGGGCGGCTCGATCCTCTGGAAGGACTACCAGTTCACCGCCCGCTTCCGCAATGACGACAATGACACGTGGGGCTTCGTGTTCCGGTACCGGAACACGGCCAACTTCTACCTGTTCCTGATGTCTCGCGAGTACGCTCCCAACCCGCCGTGCGCCCAGATTCTCGTCGGAAGTCGCCTGCTTCGAATCGTCAACGGCGCCCCGACCCTTCTCGGCTCCAGCGGCCTTACCTACGAGATGGGAAAAGAGCACACGGTCCGAATCACGGTCAACGGCTCCGCCATCAAAGTCGAGCTGGACGTCAATTCCGACGGGATTTTCGCCGACTCCGAGACGGCCATCTCCGTCACCGACGGCCAGCCGCTCCCGAATGGCCGCGTAGGGTTCTACGCGTATGACAACGGGGCGGCTGCCGGGGGCGGGTGTGGAGCCGGGAACTGCTGGTTCGACGACCTCAAGGTCGACGTGTGGTCGCTGGCCGAGGACAAGTGCCAGGGCATCTCCTACGAAGGCGTGTGCCAGGGAAATAACCTTGCCTACTGCTTCAATGGCGAGCTCTACAGCCAGCCCTGCACCGGGGGTTGCTGCCGATGGTATGACAATCCAGGCTACTTCTCCTGCGGCTATGGAGCAGACTGCGCCCAATGTGTCAACGAGTGTACGGCCGGGAGCTCGGGCTGCAGCAAGGAAGCCACCCACGCATGGACCTGCGGGAACGTGGACGGTGACCCCTGCACCGAGAAGGTGCTGACGGCATGCCCCGCCACCGGGACCTGCGATCTTGCCACCGGCAAGTGCGCCTGCATTCCGCAGTGCACCGGAAAGGTCTGCGGACCGGACGGCTGCGGAGGCTCCTGCGGCACCTGCCCTGCAGGTCAGCAGTGCGGCAATTCCGGCACATGCTCGTGCGCCCCGAACTGTGCGGGGAAGAGCTGCGGGTCGGACGGCTGCGGAGGCTCCTGCGGAACCTGCCCCGCCGGCACTTCCTGCGATGCCCAGGGGACCTGCCAGCCGGCGTGCGTGCCCAGCTGCATCGGCAAGAATTGTGGCCCGGACGGCTGCGGAGGCTCCTGCGGCACCTGTCTCGGCGGCCAGCAGTGCAGCCTGTCTGGCACCTGTGCCTGCGTGCCGAGCTGCACCGGGAAGGTCTGCGGAGACGACGGCTGCGGGGGCACCTGCGGAACTTGCCAGCCGCCCACTGCCTGCGTGGCGGGTCAATGCGTCTGCCAGCCGGCCTGCGCCGGAAAGAACTGCGGGCCGGACGGCTGCGGAGGAAGCTGCGGAAGCTGCCCGGCAGGCCAGCAGTGTGTCAATGGAATCTGCGGCTGCGTTCCCAGCTGCGCGGGCAAGCTGTGCGGGGACGACGGTTGCGCAGGCTCTTGCGGCACCTGCCAGCCCCCCGCCGTGTGCTTGAACGGCCAGTGTGCCTGCCTGCCCGACTGCCTCGGGAAAGTCTGCGGGGACGACGGCTGCGGGGGCACCTGCGGTAGCTGCGGCGCCAATGAAGTCTGTCTGGCCGGAGTCTGCACCTGCACGCCGGACTGCTCCGGAAAGCAGTGCGGAACCGACGGTTGCGGAGGCTCTTGCGGTACCTGCACCCCTCCCGCCGAATGCGTCAAGGGGACTTGCCTCTGTCTTGCCGACTGCACGGGTAAGCAGTGTGGGAGTGATGGCTGCGGGGGCTCGTGCGGCACCTGTGGCGGCTCGCTGAAATGCGTCTCGGGCGAGTGCCTCTGCGTCCCCGCCTGCGACGCCAAGTTCTGCGGCGACAACGGTTGCGGGGGCTCCTGCGGTACCTGCCCGCCCGACCAGACCTGCTCCGGCGGCGTCTGCATCCCGGGACCGTGCCAGCCGGCCTGCGAGGGAATGCTGTGCGGCGACGACGGCTGCGGTGGGTCTTGCGGCATCTGCCTGCAGACCGAGCAATGCGTCATGGGGGACTGCCTGTGCATGTCTCAATGCGCAGGCAAGGAATGCGGCAGCGACGGTTGTGACGGCTTGTGCGGAAAGTGCAAGGACGGATTCAACTGCCAGGACGGCCTCTGCGTCGAGGCCCCGTGCGTTCCGGCCTGCGAGGGCCTCGAGTGCGGCGACGACGGTTGCGGCGGCATCTGCGGTACCTGCCAGGATGACCAGGTGTGCCAGGCCGGAACCTGCGTCAACGGTCCCTGCGAGCCCAAGTGCGCCGGAAAGCAGTGCGGACCGGACGCCTGCGGCGGAATCTGCGGGGAATGCGACCCCGGCTTCCAGTGCAACGAAGTCGTCGGCCTGTGCATCGACGGCGGCGGATGCAAGCCCGAAGCCTACCGGAAATGCATCGGGAACGACCTCTACTGGTTCGACTCCTGCGACGTGCAGGGGCCGCTCTCCAAGGCATGCGAGGTGGCCTGCGTCGATGACCAGTGCGTCGACGAAGTCCCCCCCGTTGACGAATCCGCTCAGCCTGATTCCGTTTCAGGCGATACTCTGCTCAAGCCCGATGCCGGCGAGCCCGACACCGGCGGAGCACTCGTCGACGATGCCTACGGTTCCGGCGCGGCCGGCGACGCCGTCGTCACCCTCGGAGGGGGCAAGCGCACGGGCGGGTGCAGCGCCGGCTCCCCCAGCCACGGCACATCCCTTCTGCTCGCCTCGGCCCTCCTCTGCCTCGGACTCTTCCTTCGCCGCAGGCCCGTCCGCGGCTGATACCCTGGCCGGGAAACGGAGAATCGAACAGGCGCCGCTTTCTGAAGTGAGATCGGCTACGGAAGTCTGTGGAGAATGATCGGCTGGGTCGGCTGGGGCACGGTCACCGTCTTTCCGGCAACGTCGCGTACTACCACCGAGGAGATGTTGTTCAGCCCGCCCAGCTTGAGCGTGATGTTCTGCCAGGCGTTCGCTCCGATAGGGCCAATCGCACCGCCATCGTTGCAGCAGCTTCCCCAGGTCCAGTTGCCCGTCGCATTCCCGGCGGCCGGATTGGTCATCTGGATCTCGCCGGTATCGTCAGCCACCTGCACGGACGCCCCCGCAGCCCCTGTCACCGTCAACTGGGCAGCCCCTGCCTGAGTCGCCGCCTTGCCGGCCAGGAACACCAGGGAGATCTGGCCGTTGGGCGACTTGTACAGCAGGATCTGGAAGGTGTTCGCCAGCTCCAGGCCGGTGTTGGAGCTCGAGGCCGACGGAGAACCGTAGCCGTAGAACTTCACCACGTCGTTGGCGGATACCATGGGCTCCATGGGCACGGACCAGTTCCCCTGCGTCATCCAGAAGCAGGCCGTCGCCGGATTGCAGTCGTTGTCGAGCAGGTCACCGCACTTCTCCGCTGCCCCAGGATTGATCTGCGGGTCGATGCCGTCACAATCCCCCCCGACCGTCGCCGAATAGGGCTTGGCGGCCATGCAGAGGCACTTGCTCTCGGTCGTTCCGAAACCATCGCCGTCGCCGTCCAGATAGTACAGGCTGCAGCCCGAGGCACCCTCCGGATCAATGACGCCGTCACAGTTGTTGTCGATGCCATCGCACTTCTCGGTCGCCTTGGGATTGACGAGCGGATCGAGCGGGTTGCAGTCCTCCTTGTCGAGGAAACCGTCGCCGTCGTCGTCATCGTCGCAGGCGTCGCCCTTCGAGTCCTTGTCCGTGTCGAGCTGGTCCGCGTTGGCAAGCACAGGGCAGTTGTCAATTGCATCCGGGGCTCCATCCCCGTCATCGTCCTCGTCCAGCTTGTTCGAGATCCCGTCCCCATCCAGGTCCAGGTCCTCGCAGATGAAGGCGAACTGCGAGATGCACGGAACGTCGTTCCAGAACTTGGTCTTGTTGAACGCCGTGATACTGCCGCAGTTCTCGGTGACCCCACCGACCTGGCTGTTGCTCGGCTGGCCCGCCTGCCAGTTGGTGTACACGACAGGCTCGCCGTTGCTCCAAACCCACTTTCCTTCCTGTGCCTGGTCGTTGAAGCCGAACAGCCAGGCATAGGTCGGGTCGAGAGAAAGCGCCTTGGTGGCCGCCCACTGGTCCTCGTCCTTCGAGCCGATGGCTGCAAGGTCGAGCCCCTCCTGCATGCAGACCACACGGGCGTCCGTCCAGGTGCGGTACTTGGTGCAGAACATGTAGACGTGGTTGTTGTACGTCTCCTGGACGCACGTGTCGCAGGCCAGCCCGTCGTCGACCAGGCCGTCGCAGTCATTGTCGAGCTTGTCGCACTTCTCAGGCACGGCCCCCTGGAGTGGGTCGCACGCCTGAGGCTTGCCGCCGGAGCAAGCCTCCACCGTATGCTTGCACGGTCCCAGGCCGCAGGTGAGAGTTCCCAGGCCGTTGTCCACTGCCCCGTCGCAGTCATTGTCCAGACCGTCGCAGACCTCGGCGGATGAGGGAAGCGGCACGCAGGCGGGAACCACCCCGCCCACGCAGCCCGGAGCCGTCGTGGCGCACTGGCCCACCCCACAGGCCTGATCCGGGATGGCGTCGTCCGCCAGTCCGTTGCAGTCGTTGTCCGCACCGTCGCACGCTTCCGGCTTGGCCACGTCCAGCGGCACGCAGGCGGGAACCTTCCCGTTGGTGCAACCGGGCACGGTCGCCTGGCACGGGCCGACGCCGCAAGTCTGGTCCGGGAGCTCCTCGTCCACGGCCCCATCGCAGTCATTGTCCAGGCCGTCGCACGTCTCCGGTCCCGCACCGGCCAACGGATCACACGCTGCCATCTGACCGTTCACGCACAAGTCGACGGTGTGCAGGCAGACGCCCAGGCCGCACGTTTCCTGGCCGAGGTTGTCGTCCACGGCCCCGTCGCAGTCGTTGTCCACTCCGTCGCACGCTTCCGCCGACGAAGGAAGGGGCTCGCAAATCGGCACCTTCCCGTCCACACAGCCGGAAACCGTCACGGCGCACGGGCCGAGACCGCAGGTCTGGTCCGCCAGCTCTTCGTCCACGAGCCCGTCGCAGTCGTTGTCCAGGCCGTCGCACAGCTCGTCCGTCGCCACGGCCAGCGGCTGGCACTCGTAGGGCATGCCGTCCACGCAGGTCTTGACCGTGTTGGCGCAGATCCCGAGGCCACAGCTTGCCTCGCCGAAGCCCTCGTCCACGGATCCGTCGCAGTTGTCATCCACACCGTTGCAGATCTCGAGAGCGCCGGGGTACACCGTCGCATCCGTCGGCGAGCAATCCAGCTCGTCGGCCGCCCCGTCGTTGTCGTCGTCCCCGTCACACGCGTCGCCCTGGCCGTCCAGATCGGAGTCCACCTGGTCCGCATTGGCGGCATAGGCGCAGTTGTCCGCGTCGTTCAGGATGCCATCGCCGTCCACGTCATCGTCGCACGCATCGCCCAGGCCGTCCCCATCGAGGTCTTCCTGGCCGGCATTGGGCACACTCAGGCAGTTGTCCGTGGCATCCGGGATGCCGTCCCAGTCCTCGTCGGCCGGCTCGAGGCAATCCGCAAGGCCGTTCCCGTTCTCGTCCGCAAACCCCTCGTCCACCGCCCCGTCACAGTTGTCGTCCACACCATTGCAGACCTCTTCGGCCTCCGGGAACACGGTGGGGTCGAACGGCATGCAATCCGCATCGTCGAGGGAGCCGTCATTGTCGTCGTCACCATCGCATGCGTCGCCCGCCTCGTCCCCGTCCGCGTTCTCCTGCCCCGGATTGGGCACAGTCACGCAGTTGTCCTCGTAATCGAAGATGGCATCCAGATCGGTATCCGTCTCCAGGCAGTCCTTGACGCCGTCGCCGTTGCTGTCGGGGAAGCCTTCGTCGGCCTCTCCGTTGCAGTTGTCGTCCTTGCCGTTGCACGCTTCCTTCTTGTCCGGGTAAATGGTCGGCTCGGTCGGCTCGCAGTCCGCCTCGTTGTCCGCTCCGTCACCGTCGAGGTCGAGGTCGCACGCGTCACCGAGCCCATCCGCATCCAGGTCTTCCTGGTCTGGATTCGGCACATCGATGCAGTTGTCCTGGAAGTCCGGGAGCAGATCCCCGTCCGTGTCCTGCTCGAGGCAATCGGCAATTCCGTTCTCGTTCTCGTCGACGAAGCCCTCGTTGATGGTGCCGTCGCAGTTGTTGTCCAGGTTGTCGCACACTTCCTCGGCCGGCGTGGAAGCGTCACAGACCACCTCGCCCCCGGTACAGACCTCGTAGCCAGAACAGGTGCCAAATTCGTTGGTCACCTGGCATTCGCCTCCGGCAAGCTTCTCGTCCACCTGGCCGTCGCAGTCGTCGTCCTCATCATTACATGCCTCTTCAGCGGGAAGCGGACCATCGCAGTCCGTCAGACCGGCATCCGTGCACTCCCGCATCCCGGCGCAGGCACCAAACTCGTTGCCCACCAGGCAGGAGGTCTTGGCCCCTGCGGACAGAGCGTAAGCGCTGCAACCGCACTCTCCGACCTTCCGCACGCACCCTGAGAATCCGGTGCCCTCCACGTCGAACCACGACTCGCACGCGTAGTCAGCGGGGCAGTCCTCGTCGGTTGCGCACGACGTGGCGCAGAAGCTCCCGTCGCTGCCGTACTTCATACAGGCGACGGACTCGGCCTTCTCCGCGTACGGCCCCGCACAATCGGCATTGGCCACGCACGGCATGCACTGGGTCACACCGTTCGGAACGCAGGCAAAAAGCGGATCGCCCGTCCCAATCTGAGCGCAGAACATCCCGTTGGGACAATCCTCGGTGCAGGCCACCGTGCACTGGGTACCCTCTCCCCACTCGATGCAGAGCCCCGACAGGCAGTCCTCGTTGGTCTCACAAGGGTCGCCCAGGTCCCCCTCGGGAGGAACGTCGGGAATCAGTTCCGGCAGCTCGGAGCCGACTTCCCCGGGCACCGTCTCGACGAGACCCTCCCCGGCAAGCTCCGGCCTCCCCTCGCCGAATCCGTCCTCGGTCAGACCGTCCGCGTCGCCTGCGACGTCTCCCGAGGAGGTTGTCGAACCGCCGGATGAGCAAGCAGATGCCAACACCAGCGCCACCAGCGCCAACCCCACTCTCTTCATGACAGGCCTCCCCTAAAGTCTGACGCTTAGTATAGAGACTATCCCTATAGGCTTCAAGGACTACGATGGTATCGAGAACCGCTACCGGAAGGCCCCCCGGCAACTCCCGATTTCCTGGTGGCCTCTCACAGGCAGCAACACCCCGTCTGCGGGCAGGTTAGCTTGACCAGCAGCTCGTATTCCCCCCAGTCCTGATCCTCCTCGAACGCGTATCGACCGTCCACGACGATGGTGTACCAGCCTTCATCCACAGCCTTGTAGCTGAACGCGTCTGCCTTCCCGTCGCCCCCCTTGTGGAAACAGCCGATCAGCGTTGTGGTGTCCCCTGCGCAGGAGATCCCCTTGTACAGCTTGAGCATCACGTCGAAGAAGGAGTCCAGCGGCGTGACGGTCACATCCAGAGTGTCCCCGGCCTTGAGCCAGATACGGTAGAAATCGTCCGACTCGGCATCGTAGCAGACGGACCCGCCGGACCAGAGGTCGTCGTCGTTGCCCGAGTATGTCGTGTCCCCCTTGACCAGCTTCCCTGCGAGGGCATCGAGCCGACCGATGATTCGGGCCGTGTCACATTCGGTCCCCTTGGGGCCGAGGTCGCTAGCGCACCCCTGGGCCTCGCAGTCGGGCACGCAGGTCTGGTTCTTGCACTTTTCGCCGGTCGCGCAGTCCAGGGCATCATTGCACTGGACGCACTTGGTCCCGTCGGGAGTGCACACGGCAGTCGGGGCAGCGCAGGGGGCACAGGCCGGCCCGCAGGCCTCTTTCAGGTTGCAGAACTGGCACTTCCCCTCCAGGCATCGGAATCCAACTCCGCACGAGGCCTCGGTGCAGACGCACCCACCGCCCACGCACGAGGGGGTCTGGGCGTCGCACGCAACGCAATCGGGGCCGCAATGCGCCGGGTCGTCGTCACTGCAAGGGGAGCACGATTCCGCGTTGCACCACTGTCCGTCGGGGCAATACCCGTCGACCAGGCAGACGGCACACCCGATGCTCCCGCAGACCGGCGTGGGAGCCGTGCAGACGATGCATCCCTCCCCTCAGTGCAGCGCATTGTTGCACGGCATGCAGGCCCCCTCCCCGTTGCACCAGTATCCGAGCCCGCACGAGTCCTCCGTGCACAGACACTTGCCGCCCACGCACGGCGCCCCCGTCCCGGGACACTTCACGCACTCGGTGCCGCAGTGGAGCGGGTCATCCTCTGTGCACGGCTGACAATCCACGCCGTCGCACCACTGCCCGGGACCGCACGACTGCGGGGTACACACGCACTTCCCCTCGGCACATCCCGGCTTGTCGCCTGACGTGCAGTCCAGGCACTCCGGCCCGCAGTGCAGCGGATCGTTGACGAGGCACGACTTGCACTTCCCCTCGTAGCACCAGAATCCGCCGTTGCACGATCCGGCATCGCACCGGCAGGAGCCGTCGAAACAGACCGGCATTTCGGCCGGACACTTGGCGCAGCCCGCACCGCAGTGCTCCCCGGTATCGCATGGGGCGCACACCCCGGAGTCGCACCACGCCCCCTCCCCGCAGTCCGACATGTTCGCACAGACGCAGACTCCGCCCAGACAGACCGGTGTCGTGCCGGCGCACACCTCGCATCCGGGACCGCAGTGGAACGGGTCAGCATCGCCACACGCCTCGCAGAAGCCGGCGTGACACCACGTTCCCTTGCTGCACTGGGAATCCTGACTGCACGTACACTTGCCCTGCTGGCAGACGACCCCCGCACCGCCCAGCGTGCAGTCGACACAGCCATAGCCGCAGTGCGTGTCCGCCTCACACGGAACGCACTTGCCGTTCGAGCACCAGGAACCGGTCATGCATGACTGCTCGTCGCACACGCACTGTCCCCCCGAGCAGTCCGGGGTCAGCAGGCCGCACGGAGCGCACTCGACCCCACACGCCTCCGGAGCATTGCACGGAACGCACTTCTCGTCTTCGCACAGCAACCCCGCTCCACACGGAATCGTGTCGTTGCACTGGATGCACCCCTCCCCCCCCGGAGAGCAGACCATGCCGAACAGGGTGCAGTCCTGGCACTCCTTCCCGCACCGGGAATCCTGGTCACACGGACGGCAATACTGCCCGTCGCAGTAGCTCCCCGGTTCACAGCTCGTCTCAGTGCAGTAGCACCCTTTGTCCTTGCATACCGGCCGGTCCGCCGGGCAGTCATCGCACGAGAAGGAATCGGGGCCCGGAGGTGTGATCACGATCTCCCCGACGGGGACGATCTCCTGGTCGGGCTCCGCCGGGGCGGGGGAGGAGCACGCCCACGAGGCGGCAGAGAGCAGGAAAACGCCCGCGAAGCGCCAATTGACCATGGGAACCTCCACCGGGCAGCACGACGGCCCCGATTCTAGTTGGCGGCGCCCCCCCAGTCAAAACATATGCGGGCACGCTGCAAAGCCCGCGCAGTGAAGCACGACCGCCACGTGCATCGACATGCACGTCCGGCCGCGCTAGAATGGCGGCCCACAGGAGGTGTGGCGGATGTTGCCCAGACGTGACTTCCTCAGATTGACGGCGGCGGGGCTTGCCGGGTTGGCCTGCGCCGGGCTTGACCGTTCCGGCAACGCCGTCGGGCTTGCCCAGGAGGCCGGAGCCGAGCTCCCCATCCAGCTCCAGACGGACCCGGAAACCATGTTCCCCAGGGTGTCTCTCACCGGGACCCCGTACAGCCGAGGCAGCCAGATCGGCCGAGCGTTTGGCCGCAACTTCCGGCTCGCAATCGACCGCCGTGCCGACTGGTTCAAGCCCCTGGCCGACTATGCGGCAAACGAGGGCAGGAAGAACGTGGAAGCCATGCTGGCCGCGGCCGAGAAGCACACTCCCGAGGCCGTCGAGGAGCTCCGAGGCTGGGCCGCCGGCGCGGGGATGGAATTCTCCGAGCTCTTCGTCTTCAACTGCAAGAGTGAAATCGAAGCGTTCCTCGATGTGCGCTGCGGATGCGCCGGCTGCTCCACCGTCGTCGTCAAGACGGCCGAGCGTCTCCTGGTGGCTCACAACGAGGACGGCCACACCAGCACCGAGGACCTCATGTTCCTCGTCCAGTTCGAGAATGCCGCACGAACTGCGGCGCTCGGCCTGGCCTACCCCGGCGTCATGGAAGGCAACGCCCCGTGGGTCAACAGCCACGGCATCGTCATGACGACCAACTACATCCCGTCGGCCAAGGTCGTTCCCGGCATTCCCCGGTACTTCCTGGACCGGATGGCCATGGAGGCCTCCACAGCCAACGCGGCGATCGACATCGTCAGCCACTCGGAGAGGGCCTATGGCTACCACCACGTCGTGGCTTGTCTGCCCGACCGCAAGGCCTGGTCCGTCGAGGCGACGCCCGAGAAGCTCGAAGTCCACGAGATCGAGGGGCTCTTCCTCCACACGAATCACCTGGTCTGGCCCGGGATGAAGGACCTTCCCCAGTTCGAGAAGTACATCGCTCTCTCGAGTGTTCCCCGGCTCGAATCGCTCCGGAAGAACCTGGGCGCCATCCCCGAGGCCAGGGATATCTCTGCGGACAAGGTTCTGGCAGCGCTCTCCTGCCACGACGGACGCCCCTACAGCGTGTGCCGCCATGCCCAGGGGGAAGCGACCGGCGCAACGCTCGGCACCGCCTTCTTCGAGTCCCCGGCCCACGATGGGCAGACCAATCCGTCGGTTCGCTTCTTCCGGAACCAGCCCTGCCTCGGCAAGTCCCGAGTCTTCCAGATCTGACGGAGGCTGCATGCGCCTGGAACCCGAGCTCGCCCGCCGTCTTGCCTCGCTCCGTCGGGCCTTTCTCGAGGAGGTACCCGTCGACGACCTCGATGCAGCGGACCCGCGGCTCCTGGCGGACATAGCCCCGCTGGTGGACGTGTTCGGCCAGGTGTACTACCGGCTCGAGGTCGAGGGGCTCGAGCTCCCCCCACCCGGCCCCGCTCTGGTGGTGATCAACCACAACGCCGGCATCTCCTTTGCCGAGCTGCTCGGCTTCGGGGGACGCTGGTACGTAGAGCGCGGCAGCCACGACATCCTCCACGGCCTGGCCCACGACGCCATGCTCAGGATTCCCTACCTCAAGAACTTCCTCATGCATGGCGGGGCCGTGCGGGCCTGCCACGAAAACGCGGACCGGATCCTGGACCGGGGACGGAAGATCCTGGTGGCCCCGGGAGGCAACCTGGAGGCCTTCCGCCCCCATCGCGACCGACATCGGATCCGCTTTGCCGGAAGAACCGGGTTCCTCAAGGTGGCGCTGCGGCACAAGGCCCCCATCGTGCCGGCCGTGTTCATCGGGGGGCACGATACTTTCTTCGTGATCGATGATGGTCGCCGGATTGTCGAGGCACTCGGCCTTCACAAACGCCTCCGCCTGGACACATTTCCGCTCTTCCTGGGGCTGCCGTGGGGGCTTGCCGCAGGGCCCATCTTCCATCTGCCCCTCCCCGTCCGCTGCAAAGTCCGCATCCTGCCGCCCATACGACTCGACAAATACTCTCCCGGCGATGCGGACAACCCCGAGATTCTCAAGCACCTCTATGACGAGGTCACCGGACGGATGCAGGAGGCGCTCACCCAACTCGCCGAGGAGAGGATGAAATGACGCTGCCTCGCCAATCTCTATGGGCCTCAGCCCTGGCCCGCCACCTGGCTGCGGCAGCAATGACATCTCTCGCACTGTGTGCGGCCGACTCGGCGGCACTGGCGCTTCTCCGCCCGGGCATCTTCTCGTCCGCAGCGACCTGGCTGCAGCTCATCTTCCTCTCACTCGGAGCCATCTTGTCCCTCCTTCTGCCCGCGGCCGCGCTCCTGGCGGCCCTGGGGTCAGTCCTCGACCGACCTCGGCTGCGGGCGGTGAGCCTGGCTTCGTCCGCACTGGCTCTCGCCACGTGCGTCTTTGCGCTCAACCTGCGCTTTGCCGGGAACAAGGTCGGGTTCCTGGTCGCCCTGCTGGTGGCCGCCGCAGCCCTCGGTGCCTTCCTGAATCTGGCCCTGCTCAAGGCCCGGGGGCGCCGGAAGCTCTCCATCGGCATGGCCGCCGCGGCAGGACTGCTGGCGGCAATCCTGTTTGCGCTCGACGTGACACAGTTGCCCGGACTGTACTCCACGCAGCACGTCACGGTCGGGCTCTTCACCTGGCTCCTGCTGCACTCGGCGTTCCTCCTGGTCCTGAGCCTGAGGGCGAGGCTCCTGCCGGAATCCCGAGGCCTGAGGCTGGCCTGCCTGTCGGCCCTGATTCCGGTCCCGCTCTCCGTGCTGCTCTTCTGGGTGACCCCGGGCGATGCCGTGGGCGAGGGGCTGCGCTGGGCCGCCACCTCCGGCAGCACCGTAACCCGGGAGGTCCTGCACCTGCTGGCAGCCGGAACCGACTTCGATCGAGACGGCCACGCCTCCCTGCTCGGCCGCGGCGACTGCGAGCCCTTCGACTCGGCGCTCCACCCCGGGGCTCCTGAAACCGCGGGAGACGGCATCGACGGCAACTGCATGGCCGGGGATCCCTCGGTGGACCAGGTGTCCGGGCTCAGGAGGCACCTCTCGGCCCGTCGGCCCCCCTTGGGCCGCTCCTGGCGCAACGTCCTGCTCGTCTCAGTGGATGCGCTGCGCCACGACCGCGTGTTCGGCCCCCGCGCCGCCCCCCCCCTCGCTGCGCTGGTTTCCCGCGGCCTCGTGATGGAGCGGGCCTGGTGCCTGTACCCGGGAACCGTTCCTTCCCTGTACGGCATGGTCACCTCCCGCCCGCCCTCGTCGTTCGAGCTCTCCCCCTACCAGAGCTTCGAGTTCCCCTCCGATGACCGCTCCCCGACTCTGTTCGAAGTGGCTGAGCAGGCCGGAGTCCGTACCGGCGCCGTCGTGTTCCACGGGTCCCTCTCCCCGCGGTTCGGGATCACCCGCGGCGCCGGCAAGGTCTGGGCCCCGGGCATGTCGGGCGAAGGCATCTTTGCCCCCCAGACGACCGAGCAGGCGCTTGCCATGCTCGACGAGCTCAAGGGGGACCGTTTCCTCCTGTGGGTCCACTACTTCGACCCCCACGCCCCGTATGACGTGCCCTCGGACTCTCCGCTCAAGGCGTCCGATGACCTGACCCGCTACGATGCCGAGGTCGAGCGTGTCGCCGCCGAGCTGCCAGTGCTCGTGGCTGCCCTCGAGGAGCGCGGCCTCTCCAATGACACGGCCGTTGTCTTCTTCGCTGACCATGGGGAGGAATTCCGGGAGCACCAGGGCGTGTTCCACGGACAGGCCCTGTACGAGGAATCCGTGCGGGTTCCCCTGGCCTTCCTGCTTCCCGGGCTACCCCCCGGAAGCGATCCCACGCCAACGTCGCTCCTCGATGTCGCACCGACCGTGCTCGAGCTGCTGGGACTGGCCGATTCCACGCCGGCCACCTTCTTCGGGAGGTCGCTCGGTGCCCTGCTGGCCGGAGCGGGAACGGGCCGGAACGACGCCCAGGTCTCGACTCCAGGCCAGGCTCCGGTCCCCATCTTCCCCGAGGTCTTCCAGAAGGGACGCACGCGCGTCGCCCGCTCCGTCATCCTCTGGCCCTGGAAGCTCATCCGACGCGAGGATGACGACGCGTTCGAGCTGTACGACCTGGAAAACGACCCGGGGGAGCTGAGAAACCTGTTCGACCCTCGACCTGCCGAGGCCACCGCGTTGGAGCAGCTGCTGGATCGGTATCTGGCTTTCCCGGAAAGCTCCCTGCGCTGACCGACGGCGCAGGCTCACTCCAACGTCTTGAGCTCGGCCTCCAGGATCTGGATGATCGCCTTGAGCTTGGCTTCGTGCTGCTCTTCCTGCGCAGCCAGCTCTTCGAAGATCCTCCGGGACAGCTCGCCCGGTGCCTTCCGCGAGGCATTGCGGTAGAACTCCTGCGAGGACCGCTCCTTCGGCATTGCCAGCACGGCAACCTCGAGGACCGCCTTGATTTCCTTGATCCGTTCCTTCTTGTCCTTCGCCATGGGGTCCTCTCCGTCCTAGGTGGGGAACGTGATCCGTCCGCCAATGAAACCAAGCCCCAGCACCATCGGTGCGAAGGTCAACACCAGAATGTCGTACAGGAACCCGATCTCCTCCCCGCCGAAGAAACGCAGGGACAAGGCGGCCGCCCCGACGACGACGAACACGCCGGACAGCGCTATCTTCCACACGAACAGAGGGGTGGCCCGGCCATCGAACTGGAACTTCCAGTCGATCAGGCCGGACACGATGGGCAGCGGGGACGAGGCAAGCCCCAGCACCAGGTTCCACAGGGCCACGGTCTCACACGTCTTGCAGTGCACGACCAGCGCAGCCAGCTGCAACAGCGATGCCACGGCGCACAAGGCAATCGGGAAATGGACTGAGGCCGGGTGAGCATGCATCTTGTACAGCAGCGCGGCATACCAGGGAGGGGCGCTCGACTCCGGGACGACCGCAGAGGCTGGAGCGCTCAGCACTCCGACCCTCGGCAGCCGGTCCATGCGATCGGCCGGATGCGGGGCAAGCTGCAGCGCGGTGGTGAGATCCCCGCCGGCCTGGTGCACCCGCACGTGCGTGCCGCTCCGCCACAACTTCGATTGCGTGGCATCATACACGATGCCATTGACGGCAACGTAGGCGGGCCGCCCATCCTTTCCGTCAAACTGTGCCAGTTCTTCGACTGTGAAGTTCCGCTCGCTCATGGCATCGAATTCTGCACACCGGAAAAGGCTCCGTCAACACCTACTTGGCGAGGCACTTCCCGTTCAGCGTCTCGATTTCGGACGCGATCCGCGAATCGGCCATGCACTTCTCCGGGTTGGTCAGAATCTCCTCGGCCTTCTTCGCTTCCTTGTTCAGCAGGGTGCAGCCGAACTGGTCAAAAGCCTTGACCATCCCGTCCACGAAGCAGTCCCGCGTGGCAGCCGGCATCTCGGCGCCGAACTCCTTCTTGATCGCCGCGGCAGCCAGGGCCCACGTGTTCGGGACGTTGACAAGAGCGCAGGCGATGAAGTTCTCCTCATCCTTGGCTTCCATGTTGGCCTTCTTGAGGCATTCCTCCTGGTTCTTGAGGTGCTCTGCCTCCGATGTGGTCCCCTCCGCATAGTAGTACTTGCACTCGGTCCCGTTCAGGAACTCGATCTTCTTGTCGACGAGGCACTTCAGGAGGGCATCCTTCTTGTCGGCAGGGAGGTCGATCTGGGTGGACAGCCCCGTGGTCAGCTCGGTCTGAATGCCGGCGGTGATTTCCGAGCGGGCATCCTCCCAGCCGGAAACTTTCTGGATGGCCTCCACTGCGAACTTGGGCCAGATCACGTACTTGAACAGCACGCCGAGTCCAATCAGAACGACGGTGATGATGATTCCTCCCTTCGACTTCATGGCTGCTCCCCCCAGTCAAGGACCCTCGAACGCCGAACAACCTGTCCGGCAGTCTGCAGGCCAACTGATGCAGCGTCGCCTGATACCACGACCGAGTCAACTGAATTGTCGGGGGTGGCGCCCCCTGTTGGAGCATGGTAACGTAGCTACCCATCAGGAGGTCGTCCATGGAAGGGATGTTCGCCCTCTCGGATGAGCAGCTGGTCGCAATCGCGCGTGCCTTTGCAGACAAGGTGACCGAGGGGCTGGCTCGAGACGGTCAGGAGATTCGCTGCCTGCCCACGTGGTGTGCGACCGAGCTTCCAGCGGAGCCGCAGCCCGCACTGGTGCTCGACGTCGGCGGCACGAATCTGAGGGCGGCACGAATGACTCGCAAGGCTGACGGCTGGCATGTCGAGCAAGGCCCTGTCGAGGCCCGCCTGCCCGTGGTACGCGGACGGCCGCTCCCGAGAGAGCAGTTCCTGGGAACCCAGGCCGACCTGCTCGCCCGGGTTGCCCGCGGTACAGGCGGAGCGATGCCTCTCGGCTACTGCTTCTCCTACCCCGCCGAGTCGCTCCCCGGCGGTGATGCCCGCCTCATCCACTGGACCAAAGAGGTGTTCGTGCCCGACACCGAGGGCGAATGCGTCGGCCAACCGCTTCTGGATGAGCTTCGTCGGCGCTCGGTCCCGTGCTCGTCCGTCACCGTGGTCAACGACACGGTTGCAAGCCTTCTTGCCGGTGCTCCGGCCTGTGGGGGGGAAGGGCTCATCGGCCTCATCGTAGGGACCGGTACCAACATGGCGGCCCTGCTCCCTGCTCGATCCATCCCGAAGCTGGGACACCCGACGGGCCGAGCCGCCCCGATACCCGTCAACCTCGAGTCGGGCAACTTCCATCCAGACTTCCTGAATGAATGCGATGAGACCGTCGACCAGGCGTCCGAGCACCCCGGGCGTCAGCGCTTCGAAAAGGCCGTCTCCGGCGCCTACCTGGGCCGACTGCTCAAGGCGGCGTGCCCTGAAGCTCCGATCGATCCGGAGGTGGGCTCACAGGCCGTGGTCGGCCTGGCAACCGGCAGCGATGCGGCCCCCCCTTCCGTCTCCTCCGCGGCCCGGGCCATTCTCCTCCGATCTGCCCGCCTGGTCGCTGCCTCCATCGCCGGACTTGCTTCACGCCTCCCCACTCCGGCGGGGCGCTGCCGCATCGTTGCTGAGGGAAGCCTCTTCTGGAAGGCCCCCGGATATGCAGATGCCGTGCGGACGACGCTCGGGACCATTCTGAAAGGTATCGGCCAGCGGGGAATCGAGTGCTCCATCGTTCGCGTGGCGGACGCCAACCTGGCCGGTGCCGCACTCGGAGCTCAGCCCCGCTGACCCGCCTGGACGCTGTGGTCTCGACGCCTCATTCCGGTGGTCGACACGTCCTGCAGCCTACCAGAGCTCGAGGATTCGGCCATGCCACTCGGCGACCGCTTCCCGGCGATACTCGACGGGTGCATCGGAGTAGAGGCCGGCAAGCCGCCGGGCCGTGGCCAGCGCCTTTCGCCAGGCCATCAGCGCCCTTGGCCTCCGCAAGGCAGACAGGGAGCGGAACAGGCTGTCCATGGAATCTTCCTCGACGGGCCGGTTCCTCACCAGGCAGGAGGCGGCGTATGGAGTCAGCAGCCCTGCGGAGAACAGGTCGTCGAATACTGCGGCCCCCGCGTTCCCGACCGCCTCCGCCAGAGCCCATGCGAAAGCCTGGTTCCGGCTCCACTCCGTGGCCATGCCGCGGGAGTACTCCCACAGGGCCTCCGAGCTCACATCCCCTTCAGCCAGGGCGTGGGAAGCAGCCTGGAACGCCAGCATGGTCCCAGCCAGTCTGGCCGTGTGATCCTGGGGAAGCAGCGGGTTTCCGTGACCTGCCGCCTGACCGACCATCAGGAACCCCATTGCCCCGCAGATCGGCATCGGGGGCCCCATGTAGGTCGTGCTGGTGTTCCGCCCGAGCACCCGCCCCGAAACCATCCCGGCCTCGATGAACAACCGCTCCACCAGCTTGTCCGGCTTCCCCGTGCTCTGCCCGGGCAGCCCCGCACCCAGCTGGACCGCATCGGTCCCGTATCGGTAGCGCCACGTAAGCTGCTTTCCCGGAACCCAGTGCAGTGCAATCACTCCGATGGGCCAGGCAGAGGCGGCGTCTCCAGCCGAGCGGCACTCCGCATGGACGGAGTTGACCCGGTTGAGGAGCAGCGCCTGCCTCACGTGACCTGTAATCTCGCGCTGCAGGGTTCCTGGCTGGAACCCGCACTCGATCACGAGACGAGCGTTGATTTGGTCCCCCGTTTCCAGGCCGATTCCCGTGGCCGCATCCCGGGTCCGCACCAGCCGGACCGCCTGGTGCCCACGCAGCACCCGGAAGTTGCGGGTCGCATTTCCCTCGCTCTCCAGGTGCTCCTTGTAGGCAACGGCATTCACAACCAGCAACGGGACCTGATCGAGGCGTACCACGGCCTTGTCCGACGGAGACCACAGCTCCACGTGGACGAACTGGTGCTCGACGGCCGAATCGGGCGGCCCCATGGGGCGCATCTTCCCCGCCAACTCTCGGTCCAACAGCAACATCATGCGCTGATTCTCGGGCTGATGCGGGTCGAGCAGAAGCGTGCGGAATCCCCTGCGGGAGAACAACGCACCGAGCAGGTACGCGTCGCAATCGTGGCCGATGATGATCACGTCGGCATGCATGACCTAGAACTCCGAGTCCTGGGGGGCGGAAGCCCAGTTGTCTTCTCCCACAGGTTGTCGGGCTTGTCAAAGGTTGTCAGAAGGTGATCTCTCCGACGAATACCTCTTCCTTCTGCTGTTCGAGCCGCACGGTGATGGCCTGCCGCTTCTCGTTGGGCCTGCCGAAGTCGGTGAACACCTCCGCCTGGAGGGTAACCGCTCCCGTCAGTGTCGGGGTGCTGCTCCCGTAGTAGTTGGCCTCGATCCGGTAGACGCCCTTCATCGCCTTGCGAACCATGTACTCCTCGGGACCGTACCCCTGCGTGAAGTCACGGGATACGAGGCCGCCGATGGTGGTCCGGTTGTGATTGTACATCGCCTTCTCGCCCGACGGCTCCGTCACCCACAGGTCCATGTCCGCCATGTCCGTATCCCACGTCAGGACGATGCGGACGTCCACGTCGAGCAGCTTCACCAGCCTCTCGTCCACGTCGATCTTCTTCACGCCGGCCTTGCGGGCGAGCACGATGAGCCGATTCATCTCCTCCAGCGCAGTCAGCTCGATCTCCTGGAAACGATCCCACTCGTTGAGGATGACGTGATACAGCAGCTCGATGGCCCGGGGATACTCGCCCAGGCGGCCCAGCACCAGGGCCAGGTCCCGGTAGGACTGCGGCTCTTCCGGCCGCATCCTCAGCACTTCCTCGAAGACCCCGCGACTCAGCTCCAGCAAATCCTGCTGCGCCAGCCTGTGCCCAAGCACCCGCTGCAGTGCGGGGTTCTCCAGCTCGAGCTCGGCGATGTTGGAGAGAACCTGGAGTGCAAGGCGGTCCTGCTTGCTGCGGAAGAAGAAGTCGGCGCAATCCAGGAAGAATGCCGGCGACGTGCCGAATTCCGCCCGCTGCCCCATGTAGACCCGGAACTGGTCCTTCTGCGCTGCGGCCTTGAGTACCTTGAGATAGGGCGTCTCGGGGTCCCACGGCTTGATGGTGACGGTCGGCTCGGGCTCCGCCTCCTCCTCGGCCCCCGACTCCTTCGCCTTGCTCTTCTTGTCGGCATCCCGCCTCTCCTCCTGCTGGAGCGACCGCTGTTCTTCCTCGTCAGCCGCCCTGTCCCGGAACTCTCCGTCCACTGCAGCGCCGAGCCCACCGGTTCCGCCGCCGGTCACGGTGCCCATCATGGCTGCCGGAGCCTCCATCCGCGCCATGCCCATGGCAGCAGAACCCCCGCCGCCAACGCCCATGAGGGCCTCTTCCTTCACTTCGTCCGTCTTGAACCGGAAGTTCTTCGGGTACTTGAACTCCGTTTCCCACCAGGATACCCGCTCCTTCCAGAGCTCGAGCACCCGGTCGATCTTGGCCTTCTTCTCCTGCTTCTCTTCCTTGTCCATGTCGCGCAGCCGGGCGAAGTAGTCCTTGCGCATCGTGCCCAGGTTTGCGGGCGGCTCGATGCGGTGCTCGACATACTGCTCGAGCGTCTCAAGCACGATGAGCGAAGTCCCGGGTGTGACCAGCCCGAATTCCCGCCCCGCCTGAATCAGTCGGTCCTTGTTCTTCTCCGGCAGCATCATCAGCTCATCAATCTGCTTCTGCGCCCAGAACGTCCGCAGCAGCTCCCCCTCCGAGGCATCGCTCCGGTTCACCGTGAACGAGCTCGTGATGAGCGGACCCGAACCGATGGAGTACCTCACCTCGATGACCGCCGTCTCACTCTTGAGCCTGCCCGCGACGAAGAAATCCCCCTGAACGGGCTGAGATGCGGCGGGCAGAAGCCCCTCTACCTCCCCCTCCAGCGCAACGGCCTCCACGAAGACGAATCGGACGTTGCCGATGAGCCCCAACGCTTCGGCATCGGAAAGCCGGGTCAGATTGAGGTACTCCCCGCCGCTGCGCTGCGCCAGGTAGCGAAGGAACGGATGGTTGGCGGACGTATCCGCTGTGACCACGTAGACGGGTGCCTTGAACGGAGCCGGATCTTCCTTGCCGAAGTTGGACAGGCCGTCCGAGAACAGGAAGTAGAACGTGGGCTTGTCATCCCCCTTGCTCGGCCCGATGGCCCCCATCTGAGTCCCGCCGTCATAGTCGACCTTCTCCAGGAAGTCGATCAGAGCCCGGGCGTTGCCCCCTTCGACCACGAATTGCCTGGCGGGCTCGATGTCGTTGCGGAAGAGGACTACGGAAACTTCCACCTTGCCCGGCTGCGCCTTGAGGTAGCTCTCCAGCAGCCCGAGCTCCCGCTCATGCCCCCTGGCACCGCGACTGCCGGAGGCATCCCACAGGACCGTGATTCGCTCGGGCGGCACCTTCTGCCCGGGCCCCAGCTTAGGCCGGCTCGGCCGGTCGGCCAGGGCAAACCAGGTCGCTCCGTCGGTGCTCTTCTGCACCTGCACGCGCTGACCGGTGGATTCGGGGACCGCCACGACGAGCGGCTCCGTGAGGGTCACGTTCTGCAGGGTGCTCTCGGCCAGGAAGCTCTCCCGCCAGCGGGCAAACTCGAAATTGGCAATCTTCCCTTTCCGGACCCGCGGGGCCTGCTCGGTCTTGAGCACCTCGACCCGCAGGTGGAAGTCCGCCACCGCTTCCTTGAAGTTCAGCGGAAGGAGGTAGGAGGCACCGTCCGAATCGTTCAGCAGGGTGGTCACGTAGCTGACCGCCACGGTGCGCGTCCCCTGGGGGGGAATCGGAAACACGCGGGTCTTGAAGTTGTTGCCCTTGACCCACTCGATGAGGCCCGGGTCGATCCCCTTGCGCACCTCGATCTCGAAGACCTGCCTCCCCTTGTCCTTCTCCACCACGACGCCGTCCACCATCACCCCGTTGACGTCCAGCGCATACCCGCTGACCGTCGCTCCTTCCGGGAGCGGGAAGATCAGGTCTCCGGCCATCGCCCGCGTGTTGGGATTGTAGAAGGTCATCGTCATTCGGGTACGGGCCACGTGCCCCGCTATCTGCACCTCCGTGTCCACCCGATTGAGCTGGAGCGGCTTCGAGATTCCCCCGATCTCCACCAGCAGGACCGGCGGCGGCGGGGGTTCCTGGGCAAGCAGATTTGCGGGCAGAAGCAGGAAGAACAATGCGGCAGCGGCCATCCGTCTCATGGCGACCTCCTGGTTGAGAAACAACGTTAGCCTCGACACGCTGCGGAGTACAGAAGTTCCTGCTCTGCGCAGCAGGCTGTTGCCTGCCCGGATCAGTTCATCTATCATGCCCGAGTTTGACGGAGGAGGATACCCGAATGACCGACCACCTGTACCTGACCGATGCGCAATTGATCGCCGAGTCCGAACGTTGCGAGTTCTGCGAGGAGAAGCCGTGCAAGGAAGCCTGCCCGGCGGACTGCTCCCCTGCGGACTTCATCATGGCGATCCGCCAGGGCGCCCCGCAGGACATCGCCCGATCCGCTGCGATGATCATGACCCGGAATCCGCTGGGTGGCGTGTGCGGGGGCGTTTGCCCCGACACCCACTGCCAGAAGGCCTGCGTGCACCGCCGCTTCGACGGCCACCTCGAGATCCCGACCATCCAGGCCGCCATCGTGGCGAGGGCCAAGAAGCTTGGAGTCATGCCCAAGCTCACCGTCCCCCCGGCCAACGGGCGCAAGGTCGCCATCGTCGGAGCAGGACCCGCCGGAATCGGGGCCGCATCGACGCTGGCCCAGAATGGCTACCAGGTGGAGCTGCTCGAATCCTGGGAGAGGGCCGGAGGCGCCTGCTCCCTCGTGCCCGAGCACCGGATGCCGGCGTCGGTCCTGGCCACCGACATCGAGTGGGCGTTCGACCACCCGCACATCCACGTCACCTACGGGTCGACGGTGGAAGATCCGGCAGCGTTGCTGAAGCAGGGCTTCTCTGCCGTCGTCGTGGCCGCCGGACTTCACAAGCCGTTTTCGCTTGGAATCCCGGGAGAGGAGCTGATGGTGCCCGGAAACGTCTACCTCAAGACTCCCGGCAAGTTCCCGGTCAGCGGGGCCGTTGCCGTGATCGGCGGCGGCGCCATTGCGTGCGACTGCGCGGTGACCGCCCGCCTGGCCGGAGCTTCCAGGGTCGAGATGTTTGCCCTCGAGACGCTGGCCGAGCTGCCCATGACGCCCAAGGAACGGGAGCTCCTCCTGGTTCACGACATCGAGCTGTCCGGCCGAACCAAGGTCTTGTCGGTGCTCTCCGAGGGCGGCCGGGTGCGTGGCCTCAAGGTGGCCAAGGTCCAGCTTCCCGCCGGACAGAAGTTCCATCCGACGGCCGTCCAGGAGGTGTCGGGGACTCAGCAGGTTCGGGAGGGATTCGACCTCATCGTGCTGGCCATCGGCAACCGGCCGACCCTGGCACGCAGCGAGATCGCGGGGGTGTTCTTCACCGGCGACGGGGCATTTGGTCCGTCGACCGTCGTGGAGGCCGTGGCCACCGGCAAGAACACGGCGGCCCAGGTGCACGCCTGGATCGCCCGCGCCCCGGCCCCGGAGATCCTGTCTCCCCGGAAGAGCCGTGTCGTGATTAATGGATACAAGGACATCCCGGTCCCGCTGGATACCGATTTCTTCGGACGCCAGATCCGGTCTCCGTTCCTGTTGTCCGCCGCCCCCCCAAGCGACGGCTACGACCAGATGGTCAAGGCCTACCGGGCGGGCTGGGCCGGGGGAATCATGAAGACCGCTTTCGACAACGTGCCCATCCACATCCCGGCCGGGTACATGCACGTCTTCGATCCCATGACCTACGGCAACTGCGACAACGTGTCCGGTCACTCGCTGGACCGCGTCTGCAAGGAGATCGAGCGGCTCAACCGGGAGTGGCCCGATCGGCTCAATGGCGGCAGCACCGGTGGTCCGCTCACGGGCAACGATGCCGCGGACAAGGACGCCTGGCAGAGCAACATGAAGAAGCTCGAGAACGCGGGGGCCGGAGTCGTGGAATTCAGCCTCTCCTGTCCGCAGGGGGGCGACGGGACCGAGGGAGACATCGTGTCCCAGAATGCCCGCCTGACCGCGAAAATCATCGACTGGCTCATGGAGGCGAGCCATCCCGAGATCCCCAAGCTGTTCAAGCTCACCGCAGCGGTCACGTCGATCCAGGTGATCCTCCAGGCGGTCAAGGAAGTGCTGGACCGGTACCCCGGCAAGAAGGCGGGAGTCACGCTGGCCAACACGTTCCCCACGCTATCTTTCCGTCCCCGGAAGAACGGCGGCAAGTGGGACGAGGGGGTCCTGGTCGGCATGAGCGGCGCCGGAGTGGCCCCGATCAGCTACCTCACCCTGGCCAGCGTTGCGAAGTCGGGGGTAGTGGTCTCCGGCAACGGCGGTCCGATGGACTACAAGATGGCAGCCCACTTCCTGGCACTCGGCGCCCGGTCGGTCCAGTTCTGCACCGTCGCCATGAAGTACGGCGCGGGCATCGCACACGAGCTGGAGTCGGGCCTGTCGCACCTCATGCAGGCCAGGGGAATCCGCTCGGTTGAGCAGCTCATCGGGTACGCCCTTCCCAAGGCCATCACCGACTTCATGGAGCTTCCCGCGACCAAGCAGATCTCCGCCTCCAGTCCCGACTTGTGCATGAGCTGCGGCAACTGCACCCGCTGCCCGTATCTGGCCATCTCGCTGGATGCCGAGCGGCATCCCACCGTCGACGCGTCCAAGTGCATCGGTTGCAGTCTGTGCACCAAGCGCTGTTTTGCCGGCGCGCTCTTCATGCGCGACCGGACTCCGGAAGAGCTCGCCGTGCTCGTCGAGCACTGAGAGCACCGCTTCCTTCCTCTTCGTGGAGGAATCTCATGGGTCTCCTTGAAGGTGTTGCAGTCCTGGCAGCGGTGGTCCCGTTGTTTGCCGCTCTGTCGGCCTCCGCACAACCTGCCTCCCTTGAAATCCACGGTCATCGGGGGGCCATGGCGGCCTTCCCGCAGAACACGCTTCCAGCGTTCCGGCATGCCATCGAGGTCGGGGCGGACTTTGTCGAGCTGGACCTGGCGGTCACCGCGGATGACCAGGTGGTCATCGTGCATGACTTGACCGTCAATCCCGAGGTCTGCCTGGGCCCGGACGGAGAGCCCCTCAAGGAGGAGGTTCCCGTCCGGTCGATGACGCTGGCCGAGCTCAAGAAGCTCGATTGCGGCTCCCTTCCGAGCAGCAAGTTCCCTTCCGCTGCGACCGTCCCGGGCACTCGGATTCCGACACTGGCCGAGCTGTTCGAGCTGTGTGCCGGCACGGAGTTGCCGGGCGGGGGCAGGATCCGCTTCAACATCGAGCTGAAGGGGGTTCCGGCGAGGACCGACCTCACACCCTCCCCGGAGCGGTTCATCGAGCTGCTGCTCCAGGTGCTCCAGCGGCACGGCATGGAGAGGCGGGTCATCGTGCAGTCGTTCGATCACCGCTACCTCAGGGAGCTGCGCCGCCAGGCGCCTTCCATCCCCATCTCCCTACTCATCCAGAACACGCTGCCCGACCTGGTTGCCATGGCAGCAGTCCTGCGGGCTGAGGTCGTCGCACCGGACAAGGAGTGGATCACCCAGGAGGACGTCAAAGCCCTCCACACGGCCGGAGTCCGGGTCGTTCCGTGGACGGTCAACGACGAGGCGGATTGGAAGCGCCTGACCTCCATCGGTGTGGACGGCATCATCACGGATGACCCGGCCGGTCTCATCGCCTGGCTGCGCAAGACCGGTGCCCGCTGACCACTCCGGCACTTCGAAGATCGGACCTTCCCATTCCCTCGTACAACGGCTAGAATCCGGCATGGCGGGAGGCGGACGGCATGACCGAGGAGATCGGGCGGACATATGCGGGGCGCTACCGCATCGAAGGGGAGCTCGGACGGGGCGGGATGGCCATCGTCTACCTCGCCTTCGACAGCCGCATGAAGCGCCGCGTGGCGCTCAAGGTCCTCTATCCCCACCTGGCTCTCCGGGACGAGCACAAGGTCCGCTTCCAGAGGGAGGCGGAGGTCGTTGCCAACCTGAATCACCGCAACATCGTGCGTATCCACGACTACAGCGGAACTGAGAGCGAGGACAACTTCATCGTCGCCGAGTACGTGGAAGGGACCACGCTCAAGCGGTTCACGGCCGAGAACCCGCTCGTGCTCCCGGAAGTCGGGGCGATGATGGCTCACGAGATCGCCGGGGCGCTCGACCATGCCCATCGAAACCACGTGATCCACCGGGACGTCAAGCCCGAGAACGTGATGTTCGACAGCCAGGGCGTGCTCAAGCTGATGGACTTCGGCATCGCCCAGATCAAAGACGTCCAGCAGATGACCGTGACCGGTCAGATGATCGGGTCGCCGGCGCACATGTCGCCGGAGCACATCGAGGGGCGGAATCTGGATCATCGCTCCGACATCTTCTCCCTGGGAACCGTGCTCTACCTGCTGTGCGTCGGAGAGCTTCCCTTCAAGGGGGCGACCGCTCACGCCCTGTTCAAGCGGATCCTCGACGTCGACTACGTGCCGGCGGTCCAGGCGAGCCCGGCGGTCGGGGAGGATCTTTCCGCCATTATCGATCGCTGCCTGCGCAAGGAGATGGACGAGCGCTACCAGTCGTGTGCCGAGCTCCAGCTCGCCCTGGCCAGCCACCTGCGGTCGCTCGGATTCGACCTCCCGTCGGCCGAGCTGGCCGACTTTTTCAAGGCTCCCAGGCAGTACCAGCTGGACGGCCGCAACCGGGTGATTGACCGCCTCCTGCAGTCTGCGCGCCAGCTGGTTGCTGCCCGCAGGCTGGGCGAAGCGATGCGCTGTTTCGACCGGGCGCTCTGCCTGGACGAGAGCAGGACCGACGTCGTGCAGGAGCTGGAGCGGCTGCAGCGGCGCGTGGAGCTCAAGCGGCTTCTGATGCGCAGGCTCCTCCCGGCGCTGACGTGCCTGGCGATCACCGCTGCGGTCGGATGGCTCTGGGTCTCAGGCACGCTGGATCTTGTCCTGGGCTCGTCGGCCCCGTCCGGCGAGGTTGCCGAGGGCCCGCCCCCTGCCGGCCCGGGCAAGTCGGACGGAGGAACCCCCCTGGGCCCGCCCCACGATGAGGCGACATCAGGGGCCGACGCCGTCACGGCCCGAGGGGGGCGGGGCACTGGTGAGGATGTGATTGCGCCCGATGCGCACCTGTCCGAGGAGACGACCGTCCTGGCGACGGCCGAATCCGACACGAAGCCAGGAGCATCGGCGGAAGGCACTGTGGGCGACAAGAGGGTTCGGCGGACGCGTCTTTCGAGCCTTTCCATGCTCGGCAGCGAGGGGCGTCGAGTGGTCACGGGGGCCAAGGCCGGCTGGAAGCACCTGGTTGCCGGCGGCCTTCCCCGAATCGGGTTCCCCCCCCCGGTCGGAGTTGCGGCAGGAACCGGTCCGGACGGGGTGAAAGCGAGTGAAGCGGCGCAAGACGCGGGAAGCTCCGGCAAAGGCTCTCGTGCGGGCGGAGACACGGTTGCCGACTCAGGGAAAGGGTCTGGAGTTGCCGGGACTCCCGGCGGTTCCCAGGACACGAGCCACAAATCCGAGGCAGCGGGCGGGACGGACGGCAAGGACGGAAGCAAAGGGGAGAAGTCAGGCGGCCGCGGGGGTGAAGGCACTGCGGACAAGGGGCAACCCGGGGCCAACACGGCGGATGGGGCGCTGGTCCCGGTGCTCATCGAGGCCTACCCGGCCCCCACCGAGATCTGGGTGGACGACGTTCGCAGGGGCATGCGCAAGGTCGAGGGACTCAAGCTCACGCCCGGAATCCATACTCTCCGCCTGCATCACCCGACCTGCGATGCCTGCGAGGACACGATTCGCGAGTTCCAGGTCGACGCGGGACAGCAGCTCGTCAGCCTCAAAGAGAAGATTGGCCTCAAGCCGGCAGAAGTCGTCGTGAAGTCCGGCTCTCCCGGCCAGGTCTTCGTCGATTCCGAGCTGGTCGGCCGCACCAATGAGGTGCTCAAGGTCCGGGCTCGCGATCACCTGCCCTGGAAGGTGGCGCTCAAGGTCCTCTTCGATGACCAGTCGCTCGCTCCCTATGAGCATGCGTGCATGGTCGTGGCCGGACGCCGGGCGGACGTGGCCGTTCCTCACCAGTAGCCCCGGGCGGCCCGATACCCCGCCGGGGCCGCTGAGCCGCTGTTGAACCGAAGGGACCGCTGAGCTGCTGTTGAACCGAATCGGAGCTTCTCCCGGTACGACTATTCCTGGTAGAAGAGCGTGATGGTGAGGCAGTGGAACTCCCGGTCGGAGCTCTGCGTGACGACCTTGTCGATCAGCCGGAAGCCAGGGTTGGCCCTCAACCAACGCGTGATCAATTCACCCAGCTCTTCCCGCTCTCTGGCCTTGGTGGCGGAGAACACCTTCACCCCGTTGAACCCCTCCATCTCCTACCCTCCTCTCAACCCGAAGTCGTTTACGTCATGAATGCACTCGGCTAGCTGGGAGATGACGCTAGCATGCTTCATCCGGAGGAGCAACCGAAAACCGCCCGCAGGCGCACAATTTCAATTGACAGTGCCCCGCAACGGCCCTATAAAGTCGGGCGGTTTGCGGTTCTCAGGGAGGGTCGTCTCATGCCCGTGAAGATTCGAAAGAAGAGCGAAGTTGCCGACATCAAGCAGCCCGACCAGGTGATGACCGGGTTGCAGACCACCTACGGCCTGCTGGATCGGTTCAAGTACTATCTGGCCGGTGCGTTCGTAGCCGTGGTCATCTTGCTCCTGGGCGTCTCGTGGTTCATGTCGTACCGCGAGTCGAAGAAGGGGGATCAGGCCAAGGCGTTCTTCGAGGCATTCAAGTTCATGGATGCGCCGGTGGGCGAAGAAGCGGCCCCTGCCGAAGGGCTGCCAGCGTTCAAGACCTCTCAGGAGAAGTTTGCCAAGGTCTCCGAGGAGCTGGACAAGTTCATCGCCGAGCAGGGCAGCGCGGACATCAGCGTGACCGCCCGCCTGGTGCTGGCCGGCGTGAAGATGGAGCTCGGGGACTACCAGGCTGCGTTCGACGGGCTCAACGAGTTCGTGGCGAACAATGCGGACAGCCCGCTGGCACCGCTGGTTCACGAGAACCTCGGCTTTGCCAGCATCCGCCTCGGCAAGGTTGACCAGGCGGTCGAGCACTTCACCAAGATGAAGGAGCTGACCTCTGACCCGTACCTCAATGCCAGGGCGCTGCTCCACCTCGGTGACCTCTACAACCCCGGCCAGACGGCCACGGATTCCGACAAGGATGTGGCCAAGGCCCGGCAGTACTACGAAGAAGCGCTCAAGCTGCTTCCCGAAGAGGGAGCAGGGGAAGAGCAGGCATTCGACCCCGCCCTTTCATACGCCCGCCAGGAGCTTCAGCTCCGCCTGACCATGCTCGACCTGGGCTGAGCCATGCCCTCCCACCGCCGCCTGCACCTTCCGACCGAGCAAGCCTGCACGGAGCTCGGACCGGTTGACGCCCGCCTTTCCAGCGGGAAGATGGGGCGATTCTGCGTGGCAATGTTGCTGGTGCTCCTGACCTCGTCGGCAGCGATGGCGGATCCGGTCTTTCAGGTCTCCTACCGCGTGCGGGTGTCGGACCGGGGCCTCTTTGCGCTGGGCCCGATGGAGGTTTCCTCACCGGTGGCCACCCGGGACGGCTTCGGGGTGCTCGTGGGCGGGGGAAGCGGCAGGCTCCAGCTGCTGGATGCGGCCTCGGGCGACGTATCGTTCGAGCTCCAGCTGGATGGCGGAATCTCGGCCACTCCGCTGGTGCTCGAGGATCGGTTCGTCGTGGGCACGGACAATGGCAGCATCTACCTGGTCGCAGCGGACGGCCGCCTCCTGTGGAGCAAGCCGGCCCGCATCAAGGGTGCGGTGCGCGGCAGGCCTGCGCTTTGGCACGACTCCGTTCTCATCGTTGCGGACGATACCAGCACGGTCCACGCCATCTCCATGTCGGATGGGACCGTGCTTGCCTCGTTCTCGAGCCAGTCGTTCTCCCGACGAGGCCTGTCTCCGTTCACGGTGTTCGGCTACCCGGACCCGGTGGTCGACGGGGACATGGTCTACGTGGGCTTCGAGACGGGCTTCGTGGCAGCGCTCCGGCCCAAGGGAACGGAAGGGTCGGACCAGATTTCGAGCTTCGAAACCGCATGGCAGGTCGGGCCTTGCTCGCCCGGGGAGCTGGCTCGTGCAGCGGGCTCTGCTCCTCCGCTCTGCTCGCCTCGGCGGGTGTTTCGGGATGTCGACACCTCCCCCACCCCGGTGGGTGGCGGGCTGGTGACGGGGTGTTACTGTCGTGGTCTCGTGATGCTGGATCCGGCCAACGGCGCCGTCCGCTGGGAAGTTCCCATCCTGGGCCCTTCGACCCCCGCGGTTGCAGCCGAGCGTCTCTACGTTGTGTCGGCCGACGACCGCTTCCGAGCCATCGACCTGTCCAACGGCAAGATTGCATGGTCGACGAGCCTGGAGGTGGCGCAGGTCATCTCCCCCGTGCTCATGGGTTCGGCCGAGGATCCCGCCTCGGCTCTGGTGGCGGTCGCCACCGGAGGGCCCCTCTACCTGGTCCGGGCCGTTGACGGACGCATCGCGGGGAAGATCGATGTCCCGGGTGGGATCGCCGCTCCTCCCCTCGTGATCGGCCGCTCCCTCTTCCTTGTTACCGCCGAAGGTTTCCTGTATAGAATCGATGTCTTCCCGTAGGGATCGCCCCCGGTCGAGGCGCATCCGGAGATCCTGGTCGGGGACTTGAATCGGACGGAGGTCTTGCATGCGTGCCCTCTTCCTGGCGATGGCTCTCTTGATCGGTCTTGCGGCAGGTTGCAGCACCGGTGGCGGCAACGAGCCGGCCGATGGTACGACCCTGGCGGACACAGTCGGCCCGGGCGGAGATGCACGGGCAACGGACGATCTGCGGGAGGACGCCGCCCCGCCGCCTCCCCGTGTGGAATGCACCGTGGATGAGGAATGCGTCGGCGAGGGCCTGGTTTGTGACTGCATGGGCCGCTGCGTGCAGTCGGGCACCAAGCCGTGCGAGGAGGACAAGAACTGCGGTGGTGGGAAGTACTGCGACCCATGCGTCAAGTGGTGCTTCGAACAGGGAACGCTCTGCTCTCCCTGCAAGAGCGAGAACACGTGCAACCCGATCACCGGCCAGTGCATGCCCACGGGAACGCAGTGCGAGGTGGAGGGGAGCCACTGCCTCGATTTCGTCACCGGAGGCAGCTTCTGCGGCAGGGCCTGCCTGAGCAATGCGGGCTGCCCGGCCGGGTTCACCTGCGAGGACCTGTCGGCATTCGGGCTCGAGTATTCGCAGTGCATCCCGTCCAACGGTTCGAGCTGCCAGTCTCTGGGCGAGTGCGAGGCCGACAAGGATTGCGAGTTCTCCTTCATCTGCAATCAGGACAAGGCCTGTGTCAAGGGGTGCTCCAAGGACTCGGAGTGCCCCAACGGAACCGTCTGCTCGTCGTTCCGCTGCCAGCCCGCGTGCGACCCGGTCAACAACCCGTGCCCCGCAGGACAGGAGTGCAAGGAGGGACGCTGCATGATTCCGGGCGGGTGCGTGGACTACTTCGATTGCCCGGAGCCGGAGACATACTGCAATCCGGACACGAACAAGTGCTCGCCCGGCTGCCTCAACGACATTGACTGCAAGTCCGGGGGCAAGGAGTGTATCGACGGGAAGTGCGAGCAGAAGGGGTGTAACGCCAACTACTGGTGCAACTTCGGCCAGGTGTGCACGCTCGAGACCGGCGAATGCGTCGTTCCCCCCGAGCCGTTCTGCAAGGCCGGTTGCCAGAAGGACGAGGAGTGCGGCCCCGAGCCTTCCAAGTGCGCAGAGCTGCAGGACGAGAATGGCCAGAGCCTGGGCAAGTTCTGCTTCCCCAAATGCTACAGCGACCCGAACAATAAGTGCCCCCAGGGATACCAGTGCGTCCAGCTCGTGGATGAGAACGGCGCCAGCCAGGGGGAGGTCTGTGCGCGGGCCTGCAACAAGGATCCCGTCGGATTCTACTAGGATCTACTCGAAGCAAAGCTTGAGATCCTGGGCGATACCCACGAGCGCAGACATGAGCTCCTGCTCGTTCCCGGCGTTGGTGAACGTCGTCTTCCCGGTCCCGCCGTTCTTGGCGATGGCAACCAGCTGCTCGGGATTTCCCTCGTAGTTGTAAGCGACGACGTAGGTCTTGATCCCCTTGTCGTTCCAGAGCGCCTTGGTCGCGGCCTCCAGGTCTGCCAGGATCAGCGATTCCCGCTCATCGATGTCGGTCATCAGGGGATAGGCGCATGTGTCCGCTCCGTCGGACAGCAGAATGACGGTGCCCTTGCCGGACGTGAAAAGCGTCGGCAGCACTTCCGGAAGGGCTTGCATGATGCCGACGAGAGGGGTCTTCCCGAAGGCACTGTTCTTGGTGAACCACTCGGCAAAGGCCGCTGCCTGGGAAGATTGGAGGGGCACCACGGTGGTCGAGGGGACCTTGCAGCCCGATGGGTCGTTCGAGACATACTTGGGGAACTGGATCATGCCGAACGAGGCCATGGGGCTCATTGCCACGAACTTCTGAATGCTGGCGGACACGGTCTCCCAATGCTGCCCCATGCTTTGGGAAGTATCCACCACGAAGACCACTTCGGCCAGGCACTCCTCCTTCATGCAGGTGCCGTTGATGCAGAAGTAGCCGGCGCTGCACTCCGTGGCTTCCCCCCAACCGGTACCGCTCGGAAGGCACTGGGCGTGGCGGGCCGAGTCGAGGCACGTCGTCGCCGATGGGCTGCACACCACCGGCTCGCATTTCCCGGACGTTTCGGAGCAGGCGGTCCCATCCTCACAGTTCGTCGTGCCCCAGTCATCCCCCGACTCCACGCACTCCTGCGAGGCCTTGAACGAGAGACAGACGGTCTGCCCGGGAGTGCACTCCACGGGAGGTTCCACGTCCGGGTCCATGAGCAGCTCGACTTCCGATATCTGGCCGGCGGCCAGATCCGGGATAGTGACCAGCGGAGACTCGGGCTCGCCCTTCTCCGGGGCCATGCTCCCCCCCCAGAGCGTGTCCTGGAAACAGCGGAAGGTGACCGGCCCCTCGGGGAACTTGGCCGGCTTTCCCTGGGCATCGACCATCTCGACCAGCAGCGCTTTGATGGGGAACACGACGGGGGGCTGGAACACCTTGAGCATCTGAGGCTGGCCCAGCTCCCAGCCCGGAGAGGCCTGCAGCCGCACAGCGGCATCGGCAGCGCACTTGGGGCAGGCAATGGTCAAGTCAACCTGCACCGGAGGTCCCGCCGGAACGTCCGGGGTCACCTCCAGCACGTCGGAGCCCGTCGCGTCCGGCTGGGATACCGAATCATCCTGGATCACGGCACCGCAGTCGATCTTGGCGTAGCGATCCCCCTGCGAGACGAAGTGCCCTTCGACCGTGAGGGACTCGCTCCCGAGCGAGACGTCGCCGGCAACCCCGAGCAACGGTTCTCCTCCCAACTCCAAGGTCACGGTACCATCGAAGCAGCCGACCTCGGCGTCCGGTTGCGGGACCGTCCCGACCGACAGTCCGACGGTCCCCATGATGCTCCCGGGCTGACTGATGTAAGTCCCTTCCTTGTCCTGGCTCAACCCGGGACAGGCCGAGTCCGCCTCCCAACGTACCGACCGGATCACCATCCGATTCGCATCGTCCAGGCAGCCTTCCGCCGAGACATCCAGCCGACATCCGTCGTTGGCCGTGAAGCGAAGCTCCACTCCTGCGATGACTCCGTCCTCCCAGTCGTCGACGTCCCGACGGTGCACCAGGGTGGCGGTGACCGAATCGTACGCCACCGGACCAAACGGGGTGACCAGGGCCCCCGAGACGGTGAGGGATTCCTGGCCGCAGGTTCCCCCGCCGCTTCCGGAGCACGAGAGCAGAGCGAGGGCGACCAGGAGGAAAGTGGGGGGGAACGAAGAAGAATAGGACGAATAGGACGAATAGGACGAATGGGAGGCATAGGACGGGGGGGGAATGCGGGGGGGCTTTTGGCTGGCGGTCCGGGTGACGCGTTGGATGTTCATGTTCCCACTTCCTTTCGGCATCAGCGGCTTCTCTCCCCACCGTGGAATCAGCGGCTTCTCGTCCTATTCGGCGGCGGGTCCTGTTCGTCCCATGCGTCCCATGCGTCCTGTTCGTCCTATGCCTTTCCCCGCCGCCGCCCCCAGCCCCAGGGCCAACAGCAACACCAGCAGGCCGGCTGCCGGCCGGGTGCCGGAGGCCTGGCATCCGCCGCCGCCAGTCTTGACCGGATTGGCGGCATCGTCGGCAGGGTCTGCGGGCGGGATGACCTGCTCGGCGCCACCGAGGTCCGCGTTCACCTCCAACCCCGGCTCAGGCGGCGCCCCCGAGTCCTGGCTCAGCTCCGACAGGGCCTCGACCACATCCAGGGTCTCGACCACCTCGACGGTTTCGACCGCCTCCGCTACGTCGGCCGCCTCGACTGCTTCCGGCGACGCATCCGGGGGGGAATCATCGAGGAAGCAGACGTGCACGTCGACTCCCGGCTGCTGCACATGCGTGCACTTGAATCCCTCGGGGCAATCGGAGGTCTCGCACAGCGGGGCGCAATACCCCTCGGCATAGTCCAGCGTGGTGAAGAGGCAGAGCTGGGAGCACTCGTAGAAGGACACCCAGCACATTCCCTCACAGTCGATCATCTCCTTGCTGCACGGCTCGCCCGGGCCGGCGTGAGTCTCCCGGCACACGGACATGCCCGCGATGTCCACGCACTCGTACTTCTGGGGGCAGTCGGCATTGGAGGTACACTCGGTTTCGCCGCTTGGATAGAGAGTGCAGATGCCGGCCTTGTCATCTCCGTCGAGCGTGAGCTGGATGGCAAAGGGCAGGCTGGCGTAGTACATCGTGGCGAACGGGTCGGGCGAGTGGGACATTCCCAGCCAGTGCCCCAGCTCGTGCGTGATCATGGCCGCGGGGTCGATGTCCTTTCCGGTCAGCGGGTCGCCGCCGCCGGGAATCCAGTTGAGGTCGAACGCGTTGAGCGCGAGGTCGACCTCCATGGGCTCTCCCTCGCCCGTGGGAATCCAGAGGGTGGCCCCTGCGGCACCTTCGCCGAAGGCCCATTCCTGGTTCTTCCCGTCGACGCAGTAAATGGTGTTCTGGCCATCGGCGGCCCACATGGCGGTCGTTGTGCCAAGAAACTGGAAGGAGACGTCGGCGCAGGGGACCTGGCTCCACGCGTCGGTGGCCTTTGCGACCAGGTCCTCGATGTGATCTCCATTCGAAAGGACGGGGCAGGCCTCGGGGTTGATGTAGTAGGGGACGGGCATGTCGGGCCAATGCTTTCCGTTGGTCTCGAAAGCGAGGCCCGGGGAGGGGAAGAGCCAGCCCCCCCCGACCAGGACAGCCGCGAGGAGGGCGAGGTTCCTCATGCGTGACTCCTCCTCCATGCCCGGGCAGCGACAGCCAGCAGTGCCAATGCCACCAGCAGAACGACCAGCGACCCGGCCGATCCCCCGGCCGCATTGCAGCCGCTGTCCGGAGAGCCGGTCTGCTCGATCTCCCGTTCCCTCACATCGAAGGCATTGAGCAGGGAGGCCGTCTTGCCGTCGGAGTTGGCAATGATGAGCAGGTAGAGCCCCGGCTCCATGCCTTCCGGCACCTTGGCGGAGATGAGGCCCTCGGAGATGACCTGCAGGGCGTTGAGGTCGGTCCCGCCGAGCTTGACCGTGGCACCGGGCTTGAAGCCGGCGCCCACGATGGAGACGGCCGTATCTTCGTCGTTGTAACCGAACGAAGGAGAGATGCCGGTCACAGCGAGCTCGCCGCCGGTGCCCGAGTCCTTGCACGCGCCGGCCTCGCACGTCTTCCCCGCCGCGCAGGTGCCGCAGACGCCGCCACAGCCGTCGTCGCCGCACTCCTTGCCCTCGCACTTGGGCACGCAGCTGCCCGGCTCGCACAGCCCGGCGACACAGTTCTCGCCCTCGCCGCACAGCCCACAGACGCCGCCGCACTCGTCGTCACCGCACTCCTTGCCCTCGCACTTGGGCACGCAGGCACCGCCTTCGCACTTCCCCTGCACGCAGGCCTCGTTGGCCGCACAGGTGCCGCAAGAGCCTCCGCAGGCATCGTCTCCGCAATCCTTGCCCTCGCACTTGGGGACGCAGCCGCCCGGCTTGCACTCCCCGGCGATGCACTGCTCGTCGGCCCCACACTGCCCGCAGCTCCCGCCGCAGCCGTCGCTCCCGCACACCTTTCCGGCGCAGTCCGGAGTACAGCCGCCGCCTGTGACCAGGGACGGTGCCCGGACGATGAAGTCCCCGGTCACACCGACGCTCTCGGCATACAGCCACTTGTTTGGTGAGCCGTTGCAGTTTCCGGGCGGATAGATGATGTGCATGATGTTGGCGTTCTTGGTGGTCGCCTGGTCGTTGAGCGTGCCAACCTGCTGGCAGCCGCACATCCCGAGGTCCGCCATCTGCTGGCACTGGAAGCTGCCCCACTCGGACGTGAGGCTCTCCGACTGCTGCATGAACCGGATCATGACCGTGAACGACCCCTCGGTCAGGATGGGCGGGTGCCCTTCAGGATCTTCCCAGTCGAACTGGAACTGCATCGCGGTGTTGCCCTGGATGGGCATCCCGAAGTCCTGCGTCATGGGGTTGAACACGTCATAAGTGCTGAGGGAGAAGTCAGGAGAGGCCTTGCCCGGGTCGGCAGAGCTCCCGTTGTGGTACCAGATTTCGATGATGGCGTCGGTCTCACCCGCTCCGCCGTTGGGTGGCTTGGCCATGAACAGGTCGACGCCCTGGATCTTGACCGGGTAGTCGGCGGGGTCCGGGTGGAACACGGCGCCGAATGCCTCTCCCTTGACGAAGCCCGGCTGGGTTGCCAGGGCGATCCCGGAGATCTGCTCGGCCGCCTGGTTGATGTCCCCAGGGAACTGGTCGTTCTTGTAGACCTTGAGCTCCTCGGCCGTGGCGGGGAATAGCAGCCCCAGCCAGACTGCTGCGAACAGGAAATGGGAAAACAGTCTCTTCATCGTGGCCCTCCGGACAATGGCGGCTCGCTCCTACGGGGGTCGGAGCGGGATTCCCGAACGGAGCGAATATACCGTTCGCGTGTGGGCGAGTCAAACAACGCGCGGGCTGTTCGATTGGATTGACTGCCGCGCGCGGTTCGGCTAGTCTGCCCCCATGAATTTGAGCGCAACAGTACGAGGCAGACATTTCACCTTCCCCGACCTGAAGACGGTCCTGGGCAAGGCCAACGAGCTGAAATCCGGAGACGTGCTGGCCGGAGTCGCGGCGGAGAACGACACCGAGCGGGTGGCGGCACGCCGCGTGCTTGCATCGATTCCGCTCTGGTACCTCAAAGAGAACCCGGCGGTCCCCTACGAGGAGGACGAGGTCACTCGCCTGATCGTGGACGACGTGGACAAGGGGGTGTTTGGCCAGGTGGCCAACTGGACCGTGGCCGAGCTGAGGGAGCACATCCTGTCCTCCGAAGTGGACGGCGAGAGCCTGCTGCGGCTGGGACGGGGTCTCACCAGCGAGTGCATCGCCGCTGCGGCCAAGCTGATGACCAATCTGGACCTGATCCGGGCTGCGGCGAAGATCCGGGTCGTGACGCACGCCAACGCCACGCTCGGGCTTCGGGGGCGGTTCTCGGTCAGGCTCCAGCCGAACCACACGACGGACGACCCGGCCGGCATCCTGGCATCGGCCATGGAGGGACTGTCGTGGGGTTCCGGCGACGCCATCATCGGCGTCAACCCGGTCACCGACACGGTCGAGGCCACCATCGCCATCCTGAAGCTGCTCCACGAGTTCACGAGGACCTGGAACATCCCGACTCAGCACTGCTGCCTGGCGCACGTCACGACGCAGATGGAGGCCCTGCGGCGAGGCTGCCCCATGGACATCATGTTCCAGAGTCTGGCCGGGTCCGAGAAGTCGTGCCGGGCGTTCGGCATCTCCAACGCCATGCTCGAGGAGGCCCACGCCATGGTGCGGGAGCTGGCCACATCCAGCGGCCCGAACTACATGTACTTCGAGACCGGTCAGGGGTCCGAGCTCTCCTCCAACGGACACAACGGGTTCGACCAGGTGGTGATGGAGGCCCGCTGCTACGGGCTTGCACGGCACTTCAAGCCGTTCATGGTCAACACGGTGGTCGGCTTCATCGGCCCCGAGTATCTGTTCAACGGCAAGCAGGTGGCCCGTGCGGGCCTGGAGGACCACTTCATGGGCAAGCTCCACGGGCTGCCCATGGGGTGTGACGTGTGCTACACGAACCACATGGAGGCGGACCAGTACGACCTGGAGAACCTGGCCGTGCTCCTGGCGACGGCAGGCGTCAACTTCTTCATGGGGTTGCCCATGGGGGATGACGTGATGCTGAACTACCAGTCCACGAGCTTCCACGACAATGCGACGATCCGGGAGCTGCTGGGTCTCAGGCCCACGCCCGAGTTCGAGCAGTGGATGGAGCGGATGGGGCTCATGCAGGGCGGGAAGCTGACCGGGCTTGCCGGCGACATGGGGGTATTCCTGCGATGAACGACAAGGAGCTGGCCGACCTCATCCGGCAGGTCGTCGTCAAGGAGATCGGAGGCAAGGCAGGCGCTGGGGGGGAGGCCCGCCAGTCCGCATCGGCCCCGGTCCGTCGTACCGACCACGCGGCATCTCCCGAAGACCTTGCGCTGGCCAAGCGTGTGGCGGAGTGGATGGGGACACAAGTCCCGCCTTCCCCGTGGTTCGGGGCCTGGAAACCGAGTGGAGACCGCTCGCTCTACCTGAGCCGGACTCCTGCCCGGCTCGCAGTCGGCAGGGCGGGGACCCGCTACCGGACCGACACGCTGCTCGACTTTCTGACCGACCATGCGGCGGCCCGGGATGCGGTCCAGGACAGTCTGGCAGCGGACATGATGTCCAAGCTGGGTCTCGTTCCCATCAAGTCGGCCGCGGCGGACAAGCGGGAATACCTCGTTCGTCCGGACCTTGGGCGACGCCTTTCGGACGACTCGGTGACGGCCGTCCAGCAGAAGGGGTCGAAGTCCCCCCAGGTTCAGATCGTGGTGGGTGACGGTCTGTCCGCCACGGCCATCAACGTGAACCTTCCCATCTTGCTGCCCATCGTGGAGGGGGAGCTCAAGCGCAACGGCGTCCGACTGGGCACGACGTTTGCGGTGCACAACGGCCGGGTGGCCTGCGGCGACCAGGTGGCCCGGCTCACCGATGCCGACGTGCTGTGCATGCTGGTGGGAGAACGGCCGGGCCTCAAGACGGCCGAGTCCATGGGCGCGTACATCACCTACATGAAAGTCGCACGCTTCAACGAGGCGATGCGGGTCGTGGTATCGAACATTCACAAGGGGGGACTGCCTCCCGACGGGGAAGGCGCCCGGCTCATCGCTTTGACCTGCCTCAAGGCGCTGCGGGAGCGCCGGACCGGCGTGGAGGTGAAATGATCCTCGAGCCGGTAAAGCCCCAGGTGCTTGCAGTCCGCGTGATCCCGAAGGTGGACGCGCAGCTTGCCTCCCGCTTCAAGCTGGCCCCACACCACCGGGCCATCGGGATGATCACGTGCACCAGCGACGATGCCCTGTACGCGTCGCTCGACGAGGGGACCAAATGGGCCCCCGTGGACGTGGTCTACGCCAAGAGCTTCTATGCCGGAGCGAATCATGCTTCGGGCCCGTTCTCGGGCGAGATCATCGGCATCTTTGCAGGGGCCGAGGAGGAATCGGTCGTCACAGCACTTCGGGGAACGCTGGAGTACCTGGAGCGGAAGGCCTGGTTCTACTCGGCGGACGCTCGAAACAGGCTGGTGTTCTTTCCCCACGTAATCTCCAGTCTGGGGACCTACCTGTCGGCTTCGGCAGGCGTGGCACCGGGCACTCCCATGGCCTACCTGATTGCTCCCCCCATTGAAGCGATCCTGGGCCTCGATGCGGCTCTCAAGGCGGCTGAAGTGGAGATGAAGGTCTTCTACCCGCCCCCCTCCGAGACCAACTTCTCCGGTGGGCTGCTGGTGGGCTCGCTGGACGAGGTGCAGGCAGCGGCTCGATCGTTCCAGGAAGCCGTGCTCGATCTGGCCTCCAACCCACACAGACTCACCCCTGACCCCAAGGTGGAGGAGTTGGCCCGTACCTTCGGCAAGACGGCAGCCAAAGCGGACCCGACCCTCCCCTATCGTCTGCACGAAAGCGGGCTCGAGCTTCACAGCAAGCCGGACACACATACCCACCTGTTCGACAATCGGTCCCTGGTGCACAAGAGCCATCCGGTCATCCGTTTTCGCGGCAAGCTCGACCTGCTCCAGGCCCAGGTGATCGATGCGGCGGTGGAAGCCGGGAGGGCCGGATGGTCCGACCTGGCCTCCGACCTCGACGACGTCCTGAAGTACCTGAGGGGGCTGATGTCCTCGGAAGTGACCGGGAGGCCGGTTCCGGAGCTTGCGATTGCAGGCTTCACCGCCGAAGAGCTGCACCGCATCTCGCACCACACGACGCAGTTCCTGAATGTGGGCTGGGTCCTCCCCGATGCGACCATGGGCCCCGCTCTGTCCCGACTGAACCTGTTGCGTGCGGCCTGCCGCGACGTGGAGCTTGCGGCCCTGGACACGTTTGAAGGCTCGGACCATCTGTCCGCTGCCAACCGGGATGCCCTGCTCCACGGATTCAATCGCCTGTCCAATGCACTGTACGTCCTCGTGTGCAAGGCCGTGTCCCGACTGAAATCGTGAGGGGTTCCCATGACGCAGCCGACTGTGGCAGCGGACAGCACAATCGTCTCCTGGCAGCGCCGGATTTTCGCCCTGCTGTGGATCGGATACGCTTCCTACTACCTCTGCCGAATGAACTTCGCTGCCGCTCAGCCGGAGATCCTGAGGGAGTTTCCGACCTGGAGCAAGGCGGACGTGGGGTTGATTCCGTCGGTCTACTCCGTGTTCTACGCGGTCGGACAGTTCATCAACGGTCAGCTCGGGAGCCGCTTCGGGGCACGGCGCATGATGGTCGTCGGACTGGCGGCGATTGCTGCGGCCAACCTCCTCTTCTCCTGGACGTCGAGCTATCCGCTGATGCTGGCGCTCTGGGCGGTCAACGGCTACTGCCAGGCAATTGGTTGGCCGCTGGTCGTGCAGACCATGTCCAACTGGTTCCGTGTGGGACGGCGGGGCACGATGATGGGCCTGATCTCGACGTGCTACCAGGGGGGCAACGTGCTGGCCTGGCTGCTGGCCGGCTACCTGACCTCCGAGTTCCACTGGCGGGCCGCGTTCTGGGTTCCGGGGCTGACGCTGCTCCCCGTTGCTTTCCTGCTTGCTGCGGGCCTTCGCAACCGGCCCGAGGATGCGGGCCTCCCCCAGCTCCGCGATGATCTTTTCGTTCCCCCTTCGGAGGCAGATGCAGCCATGGAAGCAGATGGGGGGGCAACGGGGGGCGGAACAGCAGATGGGGGGGCAACGGCGGGGGGGACGGCAGCGGAGAACGACGAATGGACCGTCCTGCGCATCGTGAAGGTCACCCTGTCGAGCAAGGTCCTGTGGATCCTGGCCATGTCGTACTTCTGCTTCAACGCGGTCCGCTACGCGTTCATGAACTGGGGCATCCAGTACTTCAATGATTTCCACGGCGTGTCGATCAAGGGGAGCGCGTTCCTGTCGATTGCATTCCCGCTCATCGGATCGCTGGGGGCCATCTCGTCGGGGTGGGCGTCGGATCGGTTCTTCAACGGGAGGAGGGCTCCCGTGTGCGCGGTCATGCTGGCCATCCTGGCGCTGCTTTGCGTCGCGTTTGCACCGGTGTCCTCCGGAGACGTGCTGACGGCCACGATCATCCTCGGTGCGGCCGGCTTCATGATCTACGGTCCGGATGCGATTCTGACGGGAGCGGCGGCCATTGATCTGGCGCACCCGAAGGCCGCTGCCAGTGCCACCGGCTTCATCATGGCCATGGGCAACCTTGGGGCCTCCCTCGTGTCGGGTTTCGGGGTAGGCATGGTCCTGGACCGTTCCGGGGGCAACTGGACCCCGGTGTTTTACACCCTCGCCGTTCTCTCACTGGTTTCGGCTGCCACGGCAGCCCTGCTCTGGAACGCCCGTCCGAAGGGGAAGTAAGGCCCTCCGGGCGACCTTGCGGCCCGGACCTTCCTGTCGCAAAGGTGTGTCAGGGGACGTGCCCTGACACAGGGGTGGCACAAACCCAACCCCACCGCTTGCCTGAGAAACCTGGACGACCGGAACCGTCGCAGCAGCACGGGGGCTGCCCCAGGGGCACGGCGGGCGGTACCCGCCGGACGCTGGCATGGACATTGCTTTGGGTCCGTCCGCCCGTACGGGTTGAATTAGGAGGGACACGATGAGAGAAATCGGGGCTGGATTCAAGATGCTGGGGCTCGTTGCGGTTCTCATGCTGGCGGTTGCTCTTTCGGGTTGCTCCGAAGACACCGGCAAGTGTGGCAACGGGAAGTTGGAGTCGACCGAGCAATGCGATGACGGGAACCTCGAGGACGGCGACGGCTGCACGACGCTCTGCCTCACGAACGTCTGCGGCGACGGGTTCACCTGGAAAGGGACCGAAGAGTGTGACGACGCCAACCTGATCGACTTCGACGGCTGCACCAACGGCTGCCGCCTGCCGGCCTGCGGAGACGGCATCCTCCAGGCTGGGGAGGAATGCGACGACGGAAACTGGGACTCGGGAGACAGCTGCACCACCGACTGCAAGGTGGCCGTATGCGGCGATGCCTTCGTCCTGGAAGGGGTCGAGGAGTGCGACGACGGAAACACGGACGACACTGACGCCTGCATCGCCGGCTGCAAGCTGGCCGTGTGTGGCGACGGATTTGTCCAGGCCGGCGTCGATCAGTGCGACGACGGGAACTACGACGACCAGGATGCCTGCCTGACCATCTGCGTGGATGCCCGGTGCGGAGACGGCCTGCTCCAGATCGGCGTCGAGGGGTGTGACGACGGAAACGCCGGCAACTTCGACTCGTGCCTGGCCGACTGCAAGCCGGCCACCTGCGGCGACGGATTCGTCTGGGCCGGAGTCGAGGCCTGCGACGACGGCGACCAGAAGGAAGACAACGGCTGCACGACCCAGTGCGCGCTCCCGACCTGCGGGGACGGGGCGGTGCAGGCTGGTGAGGATTGTGACGACGGCAACCTCGACAACACCGACGACTGCCTGAACACCTGCCTGACTCCCAGTTGTGGCGATGGGTTCGTCAAGGCGGGGGCCGAGGAGTGCGACGACGGAAACGGGATCGAGTCGGACGGCTGCCTCAGCACCTGCAAGCTGGCGACCTGCGGGGATGGCTTCGTCTTCATGGGCGTGGAGGGATGCGACGACGCCAACGAGGAAGAAACCGACGCCTGCCTGGCGAGCTGCGTTCCGGCAGCCTGTGGTGACGGCTTCGTCCAGACGGGTGTCGAGGCGTGCGACGATGCCAACCTCGCGGACACGGACGGGTGCCTGACGAGCTGCGCCCTGGCCGTTTGCGGTGACGGGTTCGTGCAGACCGGCGTGGAGGAATGCGACGATGCCAATTCCGACAACACCGACGCCTGCGTGCTCGGATGCGCTGCGGCCACGTGCGGAGACGGATTCGTGCGCACGGGAGTCGAGGCATGCGACGACGGCAACGAGGTCAACGACGACGCGTGCACCAACGCATGCGCCCTGCCGACCTGCGGCGACGGCTTCGTCCAGCCCGGCGAAGAGTGCGACGACGGCAACCTCTCCAATGCCGATGCCTGCCTCACCACCTGCCTGACCGCAACGTGCGGGGACGGCTTCGTGCTGGTCGGCGTCGAGGAATGTGACGATGGAAACGTGAGCAACACGGACCCCTGTGTCGCCGGCTGCAAGCTGGCCAAGTGCGGGGACGGCTTCGTGCGTGCCGGGGTGGAGGCATGCGACGACGGCAACGACGTCAACGAAGACAAGTGCACGAAGGAATGCGCTCTTCCCACGTGCGGGGACGGCTTCGTCCAGCCCGGCGAGGAATGCGACGACGGAAACATCTCCGATGCGGACGCATGTCTCACCTCCTGCCTGTCCGCCACGTGCGGGGACGGCTTCGTCCAGAGCGGTGTTGAGGAGTGCGACGACGGCAACGCGGACAGCACCGACGCCTGCGTCGCCGGGTGCATGGTCGCTACCTGCGGGGACGGCTACGTACGGACCGGCGTGGAAGCGTGCGATGACGGCAACGACGCCAACGAAGACAAGTGCACCGTCGGCTGTGCGCTCCCGACCTGCGGGGATGGATTCGTCCAGCCCGGCGAGGATTGCGACGACGGAAACTTCTCGAACACCGACAAGTGCCTTGTCACGTGCGTGGCATCGTCGTGCGGGGACGGCTTCGTCCAGGCCGGCGAGGCCTGCGACGACGGAAACTTCGACAGCACGGATTCCTGCGTTGCCGGGTGCGTGGTGGCCAAGTGCGGAGACGGACTGGTGCACGGCGGGGTCGAGGCGTGCGACGACGGCAACCAGGTCAACACCGACGGCTGCACCAACGCCTGCGCTCTTCCGACGTGCGGGGACGGCTTCGTCCAGGCAGGAGAAGCCTGCGACGACGGAAACAAGGACAACACCGACACATGCCTCGTCACCTGCGTGGCATCGTCGTGCGGGGATGGCTTCGTCCAGGCGGGAGAAGCTTGCGACGACGGAAACAAGGACAACACCGACGGATGCCTGGCCTCCTGCAAGGCGGCGACCTGCGGGGACGGCTTCGTGCGTGCCGGGGTCGAGGCGTGCGATGACGGGAATCAGGTCAACACCGACGGCTGCACTAACGCCTGCGCTCTTCCGTCCTGCGGTGATGGAATTGTTCTGGCCGGCGTGGAGCAGTGCGACGACGGCGATCTGGACAACACGGACGGCTGCCTGGTGACCTGTCTCAAGGCTTCGTGCGGGGATGGCTTCGTCCAGGCCGGCGTTGAGCAGTGCGACGATGGGAACCTTGTGGCCGGCGACTGGTGCAACGGCCAGTGCGCCTACGAGTGCCTCCTGGGGACCAAGTCGAGTCTCAGCGGCAAGTCGTGCTACATGCTCTACTCGACTGCAATGACGTGGCTCGATGCCGCTGCAGCCTGCACGTTGTCGGGCTCTCACCTGGCTGCTTTGAGCAGTGGGGACGAGAACACGGCCGTGAAGAACCTGGTCGGTGCTGGAGCCACCAGCGTGTGGCTCGGCCTGACGGACCAGTGGAGCGAGGGCAGCTTCGTGTGGTCCCTCGGGGCCGGCGTCGTGCTGGCCCCCACGTACACGAGCTGGACGACCGGGCAGCCGGACAACGGCCCTGGCGGCATCGGGGACTGCGGTGCGATGACCCCGGCAACCGGTCAGTGGTCCGACGAAGGCTGCGAGACCGTCCGGGCCTTCGTGTGCGAGCACGACTTCCAGTAGGCGCGGACCTCTGCGGAGAAGACCATGACTAGCAGAATCCGGCTCGAACGGCTCCTCTTGCTGGCCCTCGCCGTTGGCGTGACATGGGGCTGCGGCGAGTCCGCCCGGTGCGGCAATGCCAAAGTGGAGGGCCTGGAGCAATGCGATGACGGGGACGACGTCGACGACAACGGTTGCAGCAACGCCTGCACGCTCCCGGTCTGCGGTGACGGAATCGTGCAGGCCGGGGAGGAGTGCGACGACGGTAACGAGGTCGATGCCGACGAGTGCACCAGCACCTGCCGCGCCGCCGTCTGCCAGGACGGCATCGTGCAGGCGGGGGAGGAATGCGACGACGGGAACTGGGGCAACACGGATGGGTGTACCAATTCGTGTCAGGTCGCTCGGTGCGGCGACGGCTTCGTCCAGCACGGCCTGGAGAGCTGTGACGATGGAAACGACGTGGACGATGACGGATGCGACAACGCCTGCGCGCTGACCCAGTGCGGAGACGGCCTGCTGCAATCCGGTGAGGCGTGCGACGACGGAAACCTCGATGAGACCGACTCGTGCCTCTCGACTTGCGTGGCCGCCCGGTGCGGCGACGGCTTCGTGCAGGCCGACCTGGAGGAGTGCGATGACGGAAACGGCCTCGACCAGGACGGATGCATCAGCACCTGCGAGGTCGCCCGGTGCGGCGACGGGTTCGTCCGGATCGGGGTAGAGTCCTGCGACGACGGGAACGACGACGACAGCGACGGGTGCACGTCCCTGTGCGCCCCGTCGACCTGCGGCGACGGGACCGTGCAACCCGGCGAGAAGTGTGACGATGGCAACTGGAGCAACTCCGACGGCTGCCTGACCACGTGCCTCCCTGCAACCTGCGGCGATGGGTTCGTGCAGGCGGACGTCGAGGAGTGCGACGATGGCAACGACGACGTGCACGACGGTTGCGCCAACGACTGCCACGCTGCGGTCTGCGGCGATGGGATCGTGCGCGCCGGCATCGAGGCCTGTGACGACGGAAACGACGCTGACGACGACGGCTGTACCAGCGAGTGCAAGCTGCCCACCTGCGGCGACGGGCTCGTCCAGCCGGGCGAAGAATGTGACGACGGAAACCTCTCCAACTCGGACGGCTGCCTCAACACCTGCCTCGCGCCCACCTGCGGCGACGGAATCCTTCAGGCCGACGAGGAGTGTGACGACGCGGATGCGGACAACACTGACGGATGCGTTGCGGGCTGCAAGGCGGCCACCTGCGGCGACGGCTACCTCCGGGTGGGCGTCGAGGCATGCGACGACGGAAACGATGAGGACGACGACGGCTGTACCGGTGATTGTGCGCTGCCAACGTGCGGCGACGGGCTCGTCCAGCCAGGAGAGGAGTGCGACGACGGAAACCCGTCGAACATCGACGCATGCCTCGCCTCCTGCCTTCTTGCCTCGTGCGGAGACGGCTTCGTGCAGCCGGAGGAGGAGTGCGACGACGGCAACGACAGCAACAATGACTCCTGCACCAACGCCTGCCTCGCGGCGGTCTGCGGCGATGGCTTCCTTGTCGTCGGCCTGGAAGCGTGCGACGACGGCAACGCTGCGGACGATGACGGCTGCACCAATGGATGCAAGCTCCCGACCTGCGGGGACGGCCTCCTGCAACCCGGTGAGGAGTGCGATGACGGCAACCAGAGCAATGCGGACGGTTGCCTGACGACCTGCCTGCTTCCCTCGTGCGGGGACGGTTCGGCTCAGGCCGGCGAGGACTGCGACGACGGAAACGACAACGGTCAGGACGCGTGCACCAACGCCTGCCACGTCGCCCTTTGCGGGGACGGCATCGTGCGCCTGGGCGTGGAGGCATGCGACGACGGCAACGACGTGGACAACGACGGCTGTGCCAATGACTGCAAGCTGCCGACGTGCGGCGACTCCAAAGTTCAGGCCGGCGAGCAGTGCGACGACGGCAACCTCGACGATGCCGACGACTGCCTGAGCACCTGCCTGGCAGCATCGTGCGGTGATGGATTTGTCCATGCCGGTGCGGAAGCCTGCGATGACGGCAACTCGGACAGCTTTGACGGTTGCATTGCCGGCTGCCAGCCGGCCGCCTGCGGAGACGGCTACCTGTTCGTGGGCATCGAAGCCTGTGATGACGGCAACGACGTGGACAATGACGGCTGCGCCAACGACTGCGAGTTGCCGACCTGCGGCGACGGGAAGGTGCAGGCGGGCGAGCAGTGCGACGACGGCAACCAGAGCAACGTGGATGACTGCCTCGTGACCTGCCTAGCCGCGACGTGCGGAGACGCGTTCGTGCGCGCCGGTGTGGAAGCCTGCGACGACGGCAACTCCATCGACGACGACGCTTGCTCCAACGGCTGCGCCCTCACCTCCTGCGGGGACGGGGTGAAGCAGGTCGGAGAGGCCTGCGACGACGGCAACGGCTCGAATCAGGATGCGTGCCTGGGCACCTGCCTGCCCGCGTTCTGCGGCGACGGCTTCGTCTGGGCAGGCAAGGAGAGCTGCGACGACGGCAACGCGGTCGAGACCGATGCCTGCACGAGCGGCTGCGTCCCTGCCGTATGCGGGGACGGGATTCGCTGGACCGGCGTGGAGCCTTGCGACGACGGCAACCCGAGCAACTTCGACGCCTGCCTCAACGGCTGCATTGCGGCCTCGTGCGGCGACGGCTTCCTCCAGGCAGGGGTGGAGGAGTGCGACGACGTCAACCTCGACAACACCGACGGCTGCCTGATGGACTGCAAGGAGCACGACTTCTGCGAGGAGTTCACGCTCTACGGCGTGGAGCCTCCAGTCGCCTGCCTGGGCGTCAATCCCGGGCCGCTCTCGGTGCAGGGAACCGGGATCGTCGTCGTCAAGGGGCAGTTCCCGGCCGTCCAGCTCGACGGCAAGCCGGTCGCTGTGAGCGGGATGACCGGCTGCGAGCCGCTCAGCGGCGTCTACGTCGAAGGGCAGATTTGCACGGGAATCTCGTTGCCGAGCCCAGGGCTTCTGCCCGTCGGGGATCATCCTATCCAGGTGGTGCTTCCCGTGACTCAGGGGTGCATAGAGACCACGGTGTTCAGCGTGGGCCCGCCGCCGAAGATCGTGGCCGTAGCTCCCAAGCAGGTCTGCTCCGAGGCTGAGTTCTCCCTCGAGATCCAGGGGACGGGCCTCAAGGCAGGGACTCAGGTGAGCCTGGCCCGGCAGGGGGGGGGTGGGCCGTTCGAGCCCGTCGAAGTGGTCCTGGGAGGCAACGAGGTACTCCAGCTTCTGACGGCGAGCTTCGAGGGCTTGGCGGCAGGAACCTACGATCTGACCGTCTCGAACGGCACCGGCTGCTCCGACACGCTCGCAGGGGCGCTCGTCGTGCTGCCACGGCCGATCATCTTCTTCATCGACCCGCCGGTGGTGTACAACGGCATCCCTCTTCAGTCGACCCTCTACGTGGCCAATGTTAACGGGGGAGGGATCAACTCGGTGGAGGTCCGCCGCGTCGGCACGGCCTCGTGGACCGAGGTGACGCACGACTACAACCCGGCCAAGCCGAACCAGGTGCTGGCGACGATTCCTGCCAATCTGGTAGGTGCCAACGAGAGCTTCTCCTACGAGATAGGCCTCTCCGATGCGGCCGGCTGCGAATCGACTCTCAATGGGATCGCGACCCTGACCCGGGTCGTCTCCTTGGCACCGTTCCAGGTGATTCCCCCCTTTGGCGGTTCGAGCGAGGAGAGCTCGTTCATGCTGACGATTCCGGACCCTGCGCTTGGCCAGCCGCTTGCCGAAGTGCCTCGCATCTACCTCAATCCGACGTCGGGGCAGGGGTACGCAGCCGCGGTGAAGGCCATCGGATTCAACAGCTCCACCGAAGTGACGGCCCAGGTGCCGGCGGGGCTCGCCCCGGGTACGTACGACGTCATCGTGGTCAACCCCAACGGCAGCACCGGAATCCTGAAGGGCGGGTACCTGGTCACCGTCACCCCCCCGCCGGTCATCGATTCCATTTCCCCGGGGGCCGTCCCCGGAACCGGAACGACCGTCAAGCTGTACGGGAAGAACTTCGGGACGGGCAAGGTGGAGCTGAGATGCCGTGCCTACGCCAATCCCGCAGCCCAGCCGGTGGTGTATCCCGTGAGCGGTATCGTCGTGCAGAGCTATGGGCTCGATTTCACGGTCCCTGCGGGCATTGGCCAGGATACGGTGTGCGTCGTGCGGGCGGTAAGCCCGACGGACGGAAGCTATGACGAGTATTCGGCCCTCGTGGTCCTCAACCCAGCGGAGAACATCCCGGGCAACGTACTCGGTTCCAGCACGATGAAGACGGCCCGCCGGGCCCCTGTGGCACTCGTCGGTGCGGTATCGAGGACGGCCCGGTTCCTCTACCTCCTCGGCGGCGACTCGGGCAACACGAACCAGGCGCTGTCCTCGGTCGAGGTCGTGCCGCTCAGCCCGTACGGAGACCTGGGCACGTTCCGGACGCTGACGGCAGCGCTTCCGGCCGGCCGTACGTTTGCGGCCGGTGCGGTCGTCGGCAGGTTCCTGTTCCTGGTGGGAGGAGTCAGCGGAGCGACGACCTACTCGAGCGGCGTGCGGGCCGAGGTGCTTCGCCCGCAGGACAGTCCGGTCATCGACGGTGCGCTCGACGTTGCGCTCGGTGCACAGGGGCTCGGGCCCGGGCTCTGGTACTACCGGGTGAGTGCCGTGATGGCGGACAACGATCCGGACAACGCGGGTGGCGAGACGCTGCCCAGCGAGGCCCTGCCGGTCACCGTGCCGCCCTGGGCCCCCGGCAAGTTCGTGCTGACAATGCGATGGTCCAAGGTCGACGGCGCCAAGTCCTACGTCGTCTACCGGACTCCGACGGCCAATGAGCCGGTCAGCGCGGTCAAGCGGATCGCAACGGTCCCCGCTGCGCAGCTACAGATCACGGATGCGCTGATGCCGGCGCAGGCCGAATCGCCCAAACGGCTCGGCGACCTGGGCAGCTTCATGCCGCTCCCGGCAATGAACACGGCACGCAGCCAGTTCGGCCTCGCTGTTGCGCGGGATCCGAACGCTCAGGTCAGCCAGCTGTACCTGTACGCCATAGCGGGGGCCGATTCGGCCGGCAATCCCCTGGCAACGGGGGAATTCCTCACGCTCACCAACCTGGCGGACGGCTCGCTGTCACCTGCCGCTACCTGGACTTCGCTGGCAGCCAACGTGCTGTCCGGGACCAAGCGGCTTCATGGCGTCTACTCGGTCGACTCTACCGCCTCGACGCTGCTGGGAGCCACCGAGACGTGGGTGTATGTCGGTCCGGGCCTGGGCACGGGGGCGGGCACCACGCGGGTGCTTTCCGCAAAAGTGCAGACCGGTGGGACCCTGACGACCTGGGCCAACGCAGCACAGGCCAACACCAACAGGGCAGGGTATGGTGCCGCCGCGGCATCGAACCAGATCTTCCTGTTCGGTGGTTCTGCATCCGCCACTCCCAGCGACTCCCGGGACTCGGGCAGAATGGACTCTCCCGGGACGCTGAACAATGTCAACTCGACGGGCAGCTCCATGGTGGTTGCCCGCGCGCTCATGGGCTGCACCATCGGCAGCGGTCGCATGTTCATGGCAGGGGGAGACACCAACGCAGGCGTGTCCAACTCCGTGGAGAGCACGGTCTGGTAGAAACAGTGGGGGGGAGTCATGGTTCGAGTTGAACGGTTTGGAAGAGGCATGCTCTGCCTCGGACTTGGCCTCGTCATCGGTTGCGGCGGTTCCGGAACCGGCAAGCAGGATCCGTCCATCCAGGGGGATCTCAATGACTCGCGCAACGTCGAGGATCTCCTCTGTGAAACGCGGGACGATGCCGAAGACGCTCCGTTCGGGCCGTTCGATTCCGAGATGCCGGACTACGGCCCCAAGTGCGAGGCCGAGCCGTTTGCATTCGGCTGCCCCTGCAAGGCGAATGAGCAGTGCGAAGGTGGCTTCTGCGTGAACAGCACCTTTGGCTACATCTGCACGCAGGAGTGCGTGACCGAGTGCCCGGACCCCGAGTATTACGAGTGCAAGGGGATGACGGGGTTTGGCCCGGACATGGTGTTCCTGTGCATCCCCAAGTCGGTTCCGTTGTGCCAGCCCTGCGAGAGCAACGACCAGTGCGAGGACGGCATCTGTGTCTCCGTCGCTGGAGCGATGCGCTGTACGGCCACCTGCGACCAGGGAAAGGCGTGCCCCGTCGGCTACGAGTGCAACGAGGCGCTCGATGAGCCGGTCTGCTTCCCGGCCTCCGGAGACTGCTCCTGCATCGAGAAGACGCGAGGGACGATCCGGACGTGTGAGGTGTCCAACGGATTCGGCGTGTGCAAGGGGATCGAGACCTGCGACCCCGAGGTCGGGTTCGTGGACTGCACGGCGGCAACACCGGCGAGCGAGTCGTGCGACGGCTTCGACAACGATTGCGACGGCCAGCTTGACGACGGGTTGGGCGATCCTCCGGTTTGCGGAACGGGCGTGTGCACCGCGGTGGGCGTGTGCGCCGGCGTTCTCGGGTGGCAATGTGACGCACCCCCCGTGGAGGCCGAGGCCTGCGACTTCAAGGACAACGACTGTGACGGCAGCGTGGACGAGGATTTTGCACCGGACGGGAGCTACTCCGGCTTGAACCACTGCGGGACCTGCAACCACGACTGCGTGGGGACCATTCCCAATGCGGTGGAGGTCTGCGATGCCGGCGGTCCGGTGCCCCAGTGTGCGGTGGGCGAATGCGACCCGGGCTACTTCCAGTGGAATGCTTACCAGTGCCTGCCGGAGGGGCAGGTCCTGTGCAAGCCGTGCAGCTCAGACCTGGAGTGCGGCGGGGGCACCTGCATCTCGGCCCTGGGAGGCAGCTTCTGCACCCAGAGCTGCCTGGCGACTCCTTGCCCGGAGAGCTTCGAGTGCGTCCCGGTCGGCGGAGAGGAGGGCAAGTGGTGCCTGCCCATATCCGGTGCGTGCGACTGCTTCGACGAGCTGGCCGGCAGCACGAAGCCGTGCGTTGCCAGCGGCGATCTCGGCTCGTGCGGCGGCGTGCAGACGTGCAACCCGCTGCTGGGGTGGTCCCCCTGCTCCGCCTCGGCGCCCAAGGAGGAGAGCTGCGACGGCCTGGACAACGACTGCGACGGAATCCCGGACGACGGCTTCGGCGGCGGCAAGGAATGCGAGAAGACGGTGGTGGGCATTGGCACCTGCAAGGGGAACCAGTACTGCGCAGGGAATCTCGGTATCGTGTGCGATGCCCCTACCCCGACGCAGGAGAACTGCGACTACGCGGACAATGACTGCGACGGCCAGGTCGACGAGGACTTCCTGGTCGGGGGCAAATTTGCGACGCTCCACCACTGCGGTGCGTGCAACAAGGACTGCGACGGGGCCTTCCCCCACGCCACCGCATTCTGCGACGGCAGCCCTGCGGTTCCCGAGTGCAAAGTGCAGACGTGCGAGCAGGGCTACTTCAAGCTCAACGACTACCAGTGCGTGCCGGCACAGGCCGTGGAGTGCAAGCCGTGCGTGACCGACCTCGACTGCTACGCGCTCAAGTGCGTGCCGCTCGAGGAGGGCTCGTACTGCCTCGACCCGTGCGACGGAGGAGGCGGCTGCCCCGAAGCGCACCACTGCGAGACTCTCGACATCTACGGCACGATCTGCGTTCCGGACTCGGGAAGCTGCGTCTGCTCCGCGACCACGGCCGGTGCGAAGAAGGGCTGCACCGTTTCGAACGATCTCGGCACCTGCTTCGGCTTCGAAACCTGCGATCCGGCCAAGGGATGGACGGACTGCACTGCGGGAACGCCAGCCGAGGAAGTCTGCGACGGCCAGGACAACGACTGCAACGGCATTGCGGATGACGGGCTCCTGGACGCTGAGCCGTGCGTGAGCACCAACGAGTGGGGCACCTGCGCCGGCATCTCGACGTGCAAGGCGGGTGCAGGCTGGTATTGCGACGCACCGGATCCCGAGGAGGAGGCCTGCAACGGCCTCGATGACGACTGCGACGGAGAGAAGGACGAAGGCTTCCTCGCCGACGGGAAGTACATGCTGCCGGACCACTGCGGCAAGTGCGGAACGAGCTGCATTGGTGCCGTGACCAACGGCGTGGCCAAGTGCGACGGGACCTACCTGCTGCCGAAGTGCGTGGTCGACTCGTGCGACGAAGGGTACTACCAGGCCAGCCTCACGGAGTGCATGCCGAAGCCCGACACCACCTGCGAGCCCTGCAAATCGGACGTCCAGTGCCTGGGAGGGGTTTGCGTGGCGTTCGACGACAAGCTGCGCTGCGCCATACCGTGCTCGACGGACCAGGACTGCGGGGTCGACATGGCGTGTCTCGACTACCCGGGCAAGGGAACGCTGTGCCAGCCCGTCACGGGAAGCTGTGAGTGCACCTCCGCCACGGTCGGCAGCAAGCGTGCGTGCGCCAAGTCGAACGACATCGGCACCTGCACGGGAATCCAGACCTGCAAGGCCGTGACCGGGTGGTCCGAGTGCTCGGCGCTCCTTCCATCTGCCGAGACCTGCAACGGCCTGGACGACGACTGCAACGGGACGGTGGACGAGGGATTCGAGGATTCCGTCCCGTGCGAAAACACCAACGAGTGGGGAGTCTGCTCCGGCTGGTCCACCTGTCTCGGCAAGCTGGGGATGCTCTGCTCAGCCGACGTCCCGGCCGAGGACGTCTGCAACTACCAGGACGACAACTGCGACGGCATCGAAGACGAGAGCTTCGTCGTCAACGGCAAGTACGTGCTCACCGATCATTGTGGAACGTGCGCCACCAACTGCGCCGGTGCGGTGCCCAACGGCACGGCCAAGTGCGATGCAGCGTCCCTGGTTCCGAAGTGCGTGGTCGAGCAGTGCGACGAGGGCTACTATGCCGCGAGCCCGACCCAGTGCCTGCTCAAGCCCGACACCACGTGCGAGCCCTGCAAGACGGATGACCAGTGTCTGGGGGCCGCCTGCATCACAATCGACGAGCAGCAGCGTTGCGCCATCCCCTGCACGGGTGACCTGGACTGCGGCTCGGAGATGGTCTGCAAGCCCTACCTGGACAAGGGGATGCTCTGCCAGCCTGTCACCGGGAGCTGCGAGTGCAGCTCCGCCAATGCGGGCGCCAAGCGGGCCTGTGCCTTCACCAATCCGCTGGGGACCTGCGCTGGCGTCCAGACGTGCAACGCTTCGACCGGCTGGTCCCCATGTTCCGCTGCCCCGCCCTCTGCGGAGCTGTGCAACGGCCTCGACGACGACTGCGACTTCAGCGTGGATGAGGGCTTCGAAGGGGCCACGACGTGCACGAACACCAACGAGTGGGGAACCTGCTCCGGCTGGAACACCTGCCAGGGAAAGGCAGGATTCGTCTGCACCGCCGGGATTCCTGCGGAGGACGTCTGCAACTACGTGGACGATGACTGCGACGGCACCGTGGACGAGGACTTCACGGTCGGCGGGAAGTACGCTTCGACCGAACATTGCGGTACCTGCTCGACCGACTGCAGTGGGCTCATCCCGCACGGCGCGGCCAAGTGCGATCCGTCCTACCTGATACCCAAATGCGTCGTCGATCAGTGCGACGACGGCTACTATCCGGTCAACCCGTTCACGTGTCAGCCGGAGCCGGACACGACGTGCGAGCCGTGCGTGACCGATGCGGATTGCCTCGGTGGCCTCTGTATCGTTCTCGACGGCAAGTCCAGATGCTCGGTCGAGTGCACGACCGACGTGGACTGCAAGGGAGAACACGTCTGCACGGACTACCCGGGGGTAGGGCTCCTGTGTCAGCCGCCGACCGGGAGCTGCGACTGCAACTCGGGCACGGCCGGCACGAAGCGATACTGCACCAACTCCAACCCCATCGGCACCTGCTCGGGCTTCCAGATTTGCGACCCGTTGGTGGGCTGGTCGGAGTGCGGTGCCCCGATCCCGTCGCTGGAGATCTGCAACGGCGTGGACGATGACTGCAACGGCAAGATCGACGACGGCCTTCCTGCGACACAGCCGTGCGAGAAGGTCAACGAGCACGGAACGTGCACTGGGTCGGCCTCCTGTGCGGGAGCGTTGGGCTGGCTGTGCCAGGCCTCCACAGCGGAGCCCGAGGTCTGCGACAAGAAGGACAACGACTGCGACGGTTCCAGCGACGAGGACTTCCAGCAGAATGGCAAGTACGTCCTCTTCGACCACTGCGGTGCGTGCAACACGTCGTGTGCGTCCGGCTTCCCGAATGCCACGGCGGAGTGCGATTCGCTCGCTCCGGTCCCGGAGTGCGTCGTGGCACAGTGCGACCCGGGTTTCACCAAGATCAACAAGTACCAGTGCGTGAACAGCGTCGGAACGCTCTGCTCTCCGTGCGCGGTGACTGCGGATTGCGTCCAGCCCGGTGCGCAGTGCATCCAGCTCAACGACGGGAAGTACTGCATGTCGGCCTGCGTGAACGACAGCGAATGTGCGATGGGATTCAAGTGCAAGCCGGCGGGCGGCTCGACGGCCTGCCTGCCGGTTACCAACTCCTGTACGTGCACGCCGGTCAAGGTCGGCTCGGTCTCCCCCAAGGAAACGTGCATCGGAACGCAGACCATCACGCTCCTTGGAACAGGCTTCGGCGTGGGTACGCTGGTGTACCTGGGCGAGCAGGCGGCCGCCAACATAACGGTGGTCTCGGCAGAGGAGGTCAAAGCGACCTTCAACGATCTCCAGCCGGGCAAGTATGCGCTCACGGTATCCAACGGCGGGATCTGCGTGGCGACGCTGCCGGATGCGGTCACCATCATTGCCAAGCCCAGCCTGTTCTTCGTGGATCCGCCAGTTGCCTACAACGGCATCAGCGTGCAGGTGACGGCGTTCGTGACGAACATCCAGGGTGGCGGGGTCACGTTCTTTGGAATCCGGCCTTCGGGGACGCAGCAGGGGTTCGTGGCGCTGCAGTACAACTTCTCTCCGGACAGCCCGCGCCGGGTCAAGGCAATCGTTCCATCCGGGCTCACGCCGGGGCTCTACGACGTGCAGTTGGAGGTCGCCGTCGGATGCGGTGCGATTCTGGAAGAGGCGCTCTCCATCACGAACACTATCGCCGTGAACCTGACGGCCATCGAGCCGTCGTTCGGCTGGACCCAGGCGGCCACTGCGGTGAACCTCTATGCCGCGCCGCTGCCTGCGGAAGGGAAGACCGGATTCAAGAGCCTGCCCCGGGCCTACCTGAACCCGACGAACCCCGGCCCCAACGAGTTGGCTGCCGGCATCGGAGCCATCGGCTTCGTGGACGAGACCCGGTTGACGGGCGTGGTACCCAAGGGGCTGAAGGTGGGCTTCTACGACCTGGTCGTGGTCAACCCGGATGGCGGCGTGGGCCTTCTCAAGAACGCGTTCGGAGTGACCGAGGCAGCGCCTCCGGTCATCAACTCGGTCTCGCCCGGGTCGGTCCCCAACAACATCCAGCCCGACGTCACGATCCTTGGCAAGAACTTCTACGGGCCGGCTCTCCACCTGACGTGCAAGGCCCCGGCCGGGCAGACCACCTCCCTCCAGGGCGTTGTGAAGAACTGGAATGCCACGAGCATTTCGGCGCAGGCTCCGACCAAGGGGCTTGCAGCGGGGACCGTGTGCCTGGTGCGGGTCACCAATGCGGATGGCTCCTACTGGGAGTACTCGGCCCTCGGCATCACGACCTCGTCCGAGAACCTGGAGCCCATGGTCTTCGTGAGCTCCATGGCAACACCGCGTCGGGCCCCCGCAGTCGTCACGGCTCGTGCGACCACAACGGCACAGTTCCTGTACGCGCTTGGCGGCGACAGCGGGTCAGCGTCCGGTGCGTTGGGCACCATCGAGGCTGCCCCGCTGGATCCGTACGGAGTGCTGGGCTCGTGGCGGTCGATTCCGGGGGGCTTGGCTGCGCCTCGGACGCTTGCCACGGCCGTTCGAGCCGGGCAGTTCCTGTACCTGGCCGGAGGAAACGACGGCAACGGGCCGGTTTCCTCCGTTCTTCGAGCCCGCGTGCTGGCACCCCAGGATGCCCCCGCTCTCGACGATCTCACGCTCGACCTCGGGGCAACCGGACTGACCAACGGCGTCTGGTACTATCGGGTTTCCGCGGTCAAGTCAGCGGCGGACCCCGACAACCCGGGTGGGGAGACGCTGCCCAGCGATCCGTTGCCGGTCTTCGTTCCGCCCGGCCTCCCCGGTCCTCTCGTTCCGACGGTCTACTGGAAGTCGGTCTCCAATGCGGCGGCCTACCGGATCTACCGCAGCCCGTCGCCGGGAATGGCAGCCGGTTCCGAGCGGCTCGTCACGACGGTGGACGGAACCACAGGGTCCTGGACGGATTTCGGAACGCCCGTCCAGCTTGCGGTGAAAGCACCGACCATCGGGGACCTTGGGGCATGGCACTCGCTGCCCAGCCTCAAGAAGGCACGAGAGGGTGCGCAGATGGCCTACGCTGCGGACCCGGGCAATGCCACACTGGCGTATCTTTATGTGGTCGGCGGTCGTACGGCAGACGGCACGCCGCTTCCGACCTACGAAGTGCTCAAGCTTGACGCCTCGACCGGTCGTCCTGCTGCCGGTGCCGACTGGATCGAGGTGATCGAGAACCCGCTCAGCGTGGGTCGTTGGCAGCTCGCTCTGTTCGTCGTGGACGGCTCGGTGACGACTCATACCGCACCGGGCGACGTCTGGCTCTTCGCCGGGCCGGGTATGGGGTCCGGCGGCACTCTCCTGAGCAACGTCGACGGAGCCCGGGTGCAGGCGGGCGGCCTCCTGACGACCTGGGGGGCCTCGGCCGCGCTTGCACCGGCATTGGTCGGATGCGGGTTTGCCGCCGCAGCCAACCAGCTGTGGGCGTTCGGCGGACAGAATGCCAAGCCGTCGGTGGGCGGCAAGTCCGCCCAGCTCTGCGGGGTCGGGTCCAACTGCGGTGCGCTCCCCAACCTCGCATCCTGGAATGCCGGCGTCCAGCTCAAGCAGGACCGCTACCTCATGGGGAGCACCGTCGGTGCGGCCCACATCCTCATCGTCGGCGGCGTGGCCTCCGGCAATCAGCCGCTCTCCTCGGTCGAGACCACGGTCTGGTAGCCCGCTCTCGGGCGCAACGGCTTCCTCAGTTCGCCGGTGGGTGGATGCTGCTTGGGGAAAGGAGCGTCAGCGCTGCACTCAGTTCAGGGCGATCCAGTCCTGCATGGCGCTGATGCTGCACCCGTACTTCTTGTGACCTTCGCCAAGCCCGAGTGCCACGATGATCTGCTCGCAGGAGCAGCCCATGGTGTCCTCGACGGTGAAGGAGAGCTGGGGCCCACGGCCCTTGGGATTGACGGTCTCGAAGATCCCGTCGCCGTCGACGTCGGCCCAGCGGTTCACGCCGAGGCTGAGGGTGGGCACCCCCTCGGGAAGCACGGTCCCGGCGCACAGATCCACGTCGCCACAGACGCCATCGTCGTCCGCATCATCGAACGGGTCGAACGGGCAGACGTCGCAGGCATCGCCGAACTCGTCGCCGTCCGCGTTGGCCTGGTCGGGGTTGGCCAGCCCGAAGCAGTTGTCGACATCGTCGCAGGCGCCGTCGCCGTCCGAGCCGTCATCGGTCGGGTCGAACGGGCAGATGTCGCAGGCATCGCCCGGGCCGTCGCCGTCGGCATCGACCTGGTCCGGGTTGAAGACGCCCAGGCAGTTGTCCACGTCGTCGCAGGCGCCGTCGCCATCGGAGCCGTCATTGGTCGGGTCGAAGGGGCAGGCGTCGCAGGCATTGCCCAGCCCGTCGAAATCGCCGTCCTCCTGCTCCTCGTTGGCGACCTGGGGGCAGTTGTCACAGACATCACCGAACTCGTCGCCATCCTGGTCCGCCTGGTCCGCATTGGCAGCTTCGGGGCAGTTGTCGCAGGCATCGCCCACCGTGTCCCCGTCCTCGTCCGCCTGAGTCGCATTGGACGCGTTGGGGCAATTGTCGCAGACATCGCCGAATCCATCGTCGTCGGCATCGAGCTGGCCCGGATTGGGAACGAGCGGGCAGTTGTCGCTCTCATCGCAAAGGCCGTCGCCGTCGAGGTCCGAGCAGCACACGTTGCCTTCGTCCACCTCCCCGTCGCAGTCATCGTCCACCTGGTTGCACAGTTCCGCAGCCCCGGGGAAGATCGCGGCGTCGGAGTCGTTGCAGTCGTCGCAAGAGTCGACCGCATCGCCGTCGTCGTTGATCTCCCAGCAGAAAGTCGTGCCCGTGCAGTTGTCACCGACGCAGCCGTTGAGCCCGGCCACGAACATGCCGCTGTCATAGATCATGTCTCCCGCATCGCACACGACGAACACCAGCGTGTTGTTGGTCGAGCCGCCCGCAAGGGGGGCCTTGGTCTGCAGGAGATTGGTCGAGCCGTCGTACTCCGTGTTGCTCTGGGTAGGGCCGACCACGTTGGTCGAGTTGAAGAACGGTCCGTTGATCGTGATGGGATATCCGCCCGAGTCCTTGGCAACCTGGACGCCGTTCAGGTAGACGCCCATGACGTCGTTGTAGGCGGTCCCGACCCACTCCGGATACTCCTCGGAACCGAAGACGAACAGGAACGAGATGCCGTCGTAACCCGCGGCAAGATTGAACTTGATGGTCAGACGAGCGGCATCGTAGCTCGTGTAGCCCGGAATGAGCTGGTTGCAGAGCGGGTCACCCGCCTTGCCGTTGCTGCGTCCCATGGAGCCACTGTTGTTGGGAGGCAAGGCAATGGTGGCCTGACCGCTGGTGAGGAGTGCCCCGTCGGGAATCCCCAGCGGGCCGGCCGTGAAGGTCCCGGAAGCATCCCAGACCCCCGAATACTCCACGGACGTGATCGTGAGCCCCTTTCCTCCGGTTCCCTTGACCGCACCGACGAGTGCGTTGGCGTCCCCCGTGGGGGATATCGACAACGCCCAAACGGTCCCAGGCACAAGACACAACAGCAATGCAGACAGAATTCTCTTCATCTCTTCCTCCTCTGGTTGTTGGCGCTCTGGCGTCCGATTTTTACGGTAGCACCGCGAAAAATTGGGCGTCAAGCGGTTTTTCTAAAACTATCATTTCTAACCAGAAATCAGCATTGTCCGCAGGCCGTCTGCCCGGCCCTGGAGCTCAGTTTGCAGGCGCCAGTTGACTTGTCCGGGGCCGCCTGCCATTGTGTCGAGGAAGGTCGAATCTGCCCGCAACGCGACCGATTCGGGCATTATGGAGGCTGACCATGGAAGACTCGAGCCTTGCAGCCAGACTCGAAGAGGTTAGGACAGCGGGAGTCTTTCCGGAGGACGTGCTCGAACGTTTCTCTGCGTTCATCAATCAGGAGCCGGACGAAAGGCTCTACCGAATGAGCCCTCTGCGCTATGCCGCTGAGGCGGGTCTGGAGGAACGGGAGGCCATCGATCTGTTCCTCCACTCGACCCGGGCCGGGATTCTCGAATTCACCTGGGGCGTGCTCTGCCCCGCATGTGCAGCGTTCCTCACGACCCCCGGCGGCATCCGCAGCCTGGTTCGCAAGCGCCACTGTGCGCTTTGCCAGGTCCCCGTCTCCGGCCGGCTGGATGAGAATGTGGAGGTGGCGTTCACGGTGTCGCCCACGGTTCGGCGGATCCGATTCCATGCGCCGGGGACGCTCGACCCACTGCAGGACGGCCTGACCCGCTTCTTCTCGACCAGCCTGGCCTCGAACTCCGGATTTCGGCCGATCATCACGCCAGGTCTATGCAGCCAGGGACGGCTTGCCCCGGACGCCACGGAATTCGGGGTGCTCTCGGTCGAGCCCGGCCGGTACGTCCTGCTCTCGCCTGACACGCATACGGCACTTCGGATCTTTGCACGCCCCGGCGGCCCCGGCCAGGCAGACGTCGAGCTGCTCGACCACTCGTTCATTCCGGACCGGGTCGTCGTCGATTCAGGGCAGGCCCGCCTCCGCATCGCTTCTCGGGTCAACCGCGAGGTCTGGCTGCTGCTGTTTCCGGACCCGGTTCCCCTACCCGAGGATCGCCCCGCGGACGTTGTGATGCCAGCCCAGGCTCTCCTTCCTTTTCTGTCGGGCAAGCGTCTCCTGACGTCGCAGGCGTTCCGGGACCTGTTTCGAACGGAATCCGTGCCGGGCGAGGGAGGGCTGGAGCTGCGCAATCTGACGGTGCTGTTCACGGATCTGAAGGGGTCCACCGAGATGTACGAGCGCCTCGGCGATCTCAGGGCCTTCTCCCTCGTTCGCGAGCACTTCCAGTCCTTGCAGCAGGTCGTTGCGAAGTCCGGCGGTGCCGTGGTGAAGAACATCGGCGATGCGATCATGGCGTCCTTCTGCGAGCCTGCGGAAGGAATGAAGGCTGCCCTCGCCATGAATCGGTCTTTGCAGGAGCTTCCCGGCGGTCATCACATGAGCCTGAAGATCGGTCTTCATGCAGGCCCCTGCATTGCCGTGGACTTGAACGACCGGCTGGACTATTTCGGTCGAACCGTGAACGTTGCGGCGCGGGTGCAGGGCCTCGCCGGTGCCCGCGAGATCGTCTGCACCGAAACGCTCTTCGAGTCGCCGGGCGTGGCCGGTGCCTGCGGGGCCGCAGGCCGCACACCGCGACACGAAAACGCCGCGCTCAGGGGAATTGCGGACTCGGTCCCGATCGTTCGGCTCATGCCCCCCACCTGACAGCAAAGGCCCTGCCTGGCGGAAGCATTGTGCCCCGGTTCGGAGCGACGCCACCCGATTGCCTTGTCCTGGCCGAGCCGCAGGTGCGGTGCGCCCGCGGCGTGACTGAAATCACCAGGTGACCCAGACGACGCCGTTGGCTCCTGCCGTGGTCTGGCCTGAGCCCGGGTTGCCGTTGAAGCCGGGGACCACGAGCCCGCCGGCACCGCCGCCACCGCCGCCGCAGGGGCCGACGGTGATTCCGTCGCCGCCGTTGGTCCCCCCTACCCCGCCGCAAACGTTGTAGCCCGAAGTCCCCGGGTCGCTGCCGCCGCCGGCACCGAATCCCTGCCCGCTCCACGCCTGGACGTTCTGCGACGGGGACGGCTGACCGCCGGCGCCGGCCATTCCCTGCATGGTGATCCCGCTGCCCTTGCCGCCTCCATCCCCTGAGTTCGTGTACCCGGCACCGCCGCCGGACCCGCCGTCGCCTCCCTTTGCAGAGGGCTGGGGCCCACCCGACGAATGCGGCTTGCCCGGCATCCCGCCGTTGACGGTGAGGTTCCCGAACTTGCTGGCTACGCCGGCCACCTCCATCCCTCCGCCTGAGCCGACCTGGATGGCCACGGTTGCCCCTGGCACGACACCGTAGGCCTTCTTGATCTCATAGTAGCCGGACCCGCCACCGCCGCCCGGATAGTAGTATCCGCTGCCTCCCCCACCGCCGCCGCCGATCATCGTGACGTTGACGGTGAACACCCCCTCGGGGACCACGAACGAATGGGACCCCGGGCTCGTCCACACGCAACCGCTGCCGAACGTCGCTCCGGTCCCACAGGAAACGGGAACGCACTTGCCCGCGTTGCAGATGTGCATGCCGGGGCACTGTCCGCACGTGCCGCCGCAGCCGTCGGCCCCGCACTCCTTCCCTGTGCAGGCGGGCACGCACGCGCACAGCCCGTTCACGCATGATGTCGGCGACTGGCACTCACCGCACGAACCTCCGCATCCATCCAGGCCACACTGCTTGCCCGCACACGCCGGCTGGCAGACGCACTTCCCTCCGAGGCAGAGGTCCTGGCCCTGACATTGTCCGCATTCTCCGCCGCAGCCGTCGGCCCCGCACTGCTTGCCGGCGCAGGCCGGAGCGCACACGCACAAGCCATCGACGCAGGCTGTGGGAGCCTGGCATTGGCCGCACAAGCTGCCACAGCCGTCCGCACCGCATTGCTTCCCGGCGCAGGCCGGCTGGCAGACGCACTTGCCCCCGACGCACGCGTCCTGCCCCTGGCACAGCCCGCATACCCCGCCGCAACCGTCGTCGCCGCATACCTTTCCTGCGCAGTCGGGAGTGCACACGCACTTGCCGGCCACACACTTCTCTCCGGCCAGCTTGCCGCACGGCCCGCCATCCGGCACCGCGGTGTAGGCGCAGCCCGATGCCGGTGCACAGCCGTCGGTCGTGCAGGGGTTGGAGTCGTCACACCCCAAGACCCCGCCTCCGACGCACCACCCGGCCTTGCACAGGTCACCCGTGGTGCAGAGATTCTTGTCGTCGCACTGCGCCTGGTTCGGCACGAACTGGCATCCGGCTCCCGGCGCACAGGAATCGTCGGTGCACGCGTTGCCGTCGTTGCAGCTCAGCTTCCCCGCTCCGATGCAGCTTCCCAGCTCGCAGTGGTCCCCGGTCGTGCACAGGTTGCCGTCGTCGCAAGGTGCGGAGCTCATCGAATACACGCAGCCCACCTTGGGGTCGCACGAGTCGCTTGTGCACGGATTCCCGTCGGAGCATGTCGCCGCTCCGACAAACGTGCACTTCCCGTCCTTGCACTGGTCTCCGGTGGTGCAGGCATTCCCATCGTCACAGGCCGCGCTGTTGATCGTGTGCGTGCAGCCGAGCTTGCCGTCGCAGGAATCATCGGTGCACGGGTTGCCATCATCACAGATCTGTCCGGGCCCTCCCACGCACGTGCCCCCCGAGCACTGGTCCCCCGTCGTGCACACGTTGCCGTCCTCGCAGGGTGCGGAGTTGTCCTGGTGCACGCAACCGGTGGCCGCATCGCAGCCGTCGTCCGTGCAGGGATTCCCATCGTCGCAGGACAGAGTCGCCCCGGATGCACAGGCACCGCTCACGCACGTGTCGCCATAGGTGCACTCGTCACCGTCCTCGCATGCGAACCCTTCGTGGTCGGCCGACAGCAGGCACTTGCCGGTGGCCCCCTCGCACGTTGCCTTCAGGCAGATGGCGTCCGGCCCCGGTTCGGGCGGTGCACACTCCACGGGGGTTCCCGGCATGACGGCACACTTGTAGGGCCAATCCGCGACATTGCAGTGCAGGACTCCGTTGCACGCGTCGCCGTCTTCCAGGGAGGCGCAGTCGGCATCGCTCTGGCAGTCACACGGGATCGCCACGCCGGAGCACACGGCCTGGTCGCACTGGTCGGCCACCGTGCAGGGATTGCCGTCGTCGCAACCCGCCGAGTTGGGTGCGAACAGGCATCCGCCCGTTCCATCGCAGGTATCGTCGGTGCACGGGTTGTCGTCATCGCACGCGACGGGGTTTCCCACGCACTCTCCGTCTACGCAGTGGTCCGCGACGGTGCACGGGTCGTTGTCCATGCATTCGCCGCTTTCCATTGTCTCGTGCAGGCAGCCCTGCTCCCCCTTGCACTGGTCGTCGGTGCATGGGTTGCCGTCGTCACACAGGTTGATGTAGTCTCCGTCCACTTCCAGCGGCTCGTCCGTGGCCCCGTCGCAGTCGTCGTCCGCTCCGTTGCAGGCTTCGCTTGCCGGGGTCTGAGCATCGCAGGCGGACAGCCCCTCTGCGGAGCACACGCGTTTGCCAGCACACAGTCCGAATTCGTTCTTCGACGCGCACGGAGTCCACAAGGCGAGCTCCACCGACAGATCGGTGCACGGGCAATCTCCGGCGTCCGCGACGCACTGCTGCACGTCGATCCCGTCCACGGTCTGCACGTCCTTGCACGAGAAGCCCCAGGGGCAGTCGTCGTTGACCTCGCACTTGCCGCCGCAGAAGCTCCCCGAATCCCCGTATCCCACGCACACGTCGTCCGCCCCGCCCGGGCTCTTGCAATCGCTCGAGCCTGCACAGGGCCGACACAGGGTCGCATACTCGGAAACGCAGATGAACAGGACGTCCGGGCCGCCTCCGCCGACTTGCCGGCATTTCCATCCGGCCGGGCACTCCTCCTGGCACGGCTGGCTGCACACCCCCTCGCCGAGGTGCTGGACGCACCATCCCGACTGGCACTCGTCGTTATCGGTACACTTGTCCTGGAAGCAGCCCTGGCCCGGAAGGCAGGTGCCCACGTCGGTGTCGGGCACGTCCTGGCTGCCTGCTTCCTGGCCCCCCACGTCCGTGACACGCGTGTCCGGGGTCGAGTCGGGCAGGAGAATGCCTTCACCGGTGCGGACCTCCTCCTTCGTGGCGGCAGCGTCCTTCGAGAGGATCGACGCTCCGGTGCTGCACCCGACGACTGCGACGACGCCAGGAACGGCCAGAAACGCAAGTGACCAGCGCATGGAACCCTCCGGCAGTGGGCCAACTCCGGGCATCATCCTACGGGAGCAGCGGGGTGCGGTCAACGGGTGGTCTCGTCCGCCAGGCGCCGCAGCTTCTTGAGCTCCCACCGGTTGCGCCCCTTCTTCTTGGCATCGTAGAGCGCCTGATCGGCAGCTTCCACGAGCTCGTGCGAGCTGCCCTCCGGCTCGGGGATGAGCACGCTGACGCCGAGACTGAGCGTGACGTGCTGGCAGACACTCGAATTGGCATGCGGGATCTCGAGGGTGCGGACCGCGTCGCAGACCGACTGAGCGACATACCCGGCCCCTTTGGCATCGGTGTCGGCCAGAAGCAGGGCGAACTCCTCGCCCCCGTAGCGGGCAGCGAAGTCTCCGGGCCTTCGGGCCCAGCCGGCCAGTGCCCTGGCGACCTTTCTGAGGCAATCGTCGCCCCCCTGGTGCCCGTAGGTATCGTTGTACCGCTTGAAGTGGTCTACGTCGCACATGATGAGGGCCAGCGGCTTCTTCTCCCGGCACATCCGCCGCCATTCCCGGTCGAGATTGGCATCGAACTCCCGTCGGTTGGCAATGCCCGTGAGCCCGTCGATGCGCGCCAGTCGCTCCAACTCCTCGTTCGCGTTGGTGAGACGCTGGTTCGTCTCCTCCACCTTCTTCTGCTCGGAGTGCAGCAGGCGTGCTTTCAGGAAGTCCTTTCGTGCGTAGGACTCGATGGAGTGGCAGGCGATCATGCACATGACGTTGGAGCCGACCAGGAAGAAGTCGTTGCTGACCACCGCCATGGCCGGCGTGTCGACGACGCCGATGGCCACCACCTGGTATCCCAGGACGATCGCCCATCCCACCAGCGTGGCCCATACCAGCCGCACGCGCAGCCACGTGTAGCAGGCGATGAGGACCATCATCAGCCCGGCATAGTACGTCCGACCGGCCTCCAGGGGGATGACCGCGATCATCGTCAGGATGCCCATGCCGGCAGCGGCCACCCACAGAGTGGACAGCACTTCCGTGTACCGCTTGCCCCACGGGAGGAAGCTCAGGACGAAGGCCAGTGCGCTCAGAGGCAGGAAGATGCCGTAACGCAGCACCCAGATCGCGGGGGCCACGGCCGGGGCGGAGATGGCGTCCAGAGCGCCGAATGTGGCGTAGAACAGGGCACCGACGATGAACGTCAGGCGGATCTGGCCAATGTTGTTTCGGAGGTACTCATCGAGAAAGACCCGCTCCAGGTCGCCGGCAAACCGAAGCGTGACTCGGTTGAACCGGGAATCCCGGATGCGCCTCTGCTGCAGCTCGAGACTCTCCATGAGCGAGCGACCCCGTCCAGTCCTCCCTCATCATATCCCGTACGGCGCTGCTGGCAAAAGTCCGGCAAGTCCCGCCCGCCCCTACTCCGCGACCAGCCACTGGGCGAGCCATTCGTGAATCGTGCGATACCAGAGGTCCGAGTTCTTGGGCTTGCTGACGAAATGGCTCTCGTCCGGGAAGTAGAGGAACTTGGACGGGATCCCCTGGCGCTGGAGCGCAGTGAAGAGCTGCATGGCCTGATTCTCGCAGACGCGGAAGTCAAACGCACCATGGATGACCAGCATGGGGGTCTTGAAGTCCTTGACGTAGGAGGAGGGCGACCACTTCTCGTAGTCCTCCGACGTCCACGGGGTACCTCCGAACTCCCACTCGGGGAACCACAGCTCGTCGGTCGTGCCGTACTTGCTCTTCAGGTCGTACACGCCGGCATGCGAGAACAGGCACTTGAACCGGTCGGTTCGGGCCTCGAGCCAGTTGGCCAGGTAGCCGCCGTACGAGCCGCCGCCGGCGGCCATCTTCTGTGGGTCGACCCACCCTTTCTCGATCAGAAAGTCCACGCCGTTCATGAGGTCTTCGAAGGCCTTGCCCCCCCAGTCCCGACTGATCTCGTCCACGAACTTCTGGCCGTACCCGATGGAGCCCCGGATGTTCGGCAGGAACGTGACGTAGCCGGGGGCAGCGAAGAGCTGGGCGTTCCATCGGGGATGCATCTGATCCGCCCACATCCCCTGAGGACCGCCGTGCATCAGGACGAGCAACGGGTTCTTCCTGGACTTCGACGTTCCGGGCGGGAACAGGACGTACCCATGCACCTTGGTGCCACCGGCACCATCCCACCACACTTCCTCGACCGCGGCCAGGCGGATCTCCTGCGAGAACCAGGAGTTGATCGACGTGACTGCGGAGGCTACGCCGCCTCGGGACGGGAACTTCCATATCTCGGATGGCTCGGACAGCGACTGACGCACGGCGTAGAACAACTTCCCGTCGGCCGACAGCGTGACGGCGGACAGAGTGTGCCCTTCGAGCACCTTCCTGGGCTTGCTCCGCCCCTGCATCTCAACCCGGTACACCACGGTCCGTCCCTGCTCCAGCGTCACGAACCAGAGCTCCTTCCCATCCGGGAACCAGCCGAACTCCCACACCCAGTGATCGATTTCGTCGGAAGGGTAGAAGATGCCTCCGGCACCGCCCATGCGTTGCACCGACAGGCGAAGCCGGTCCGACTCGAACCCGGGGCGCTGTTGCGACACCCAGGCCACCCACTGTCCGTCAGGCGACACGACGGGAGAGCTGTCGCTGCCGGCATTCTCGGTGACCACGGAGGTCTTCCGGTTTGCCACGTCCACGAGGGCAAGCTGGTGGTTGGTGTTCATCGTTTCGTTGAGGGGATCCTTGGTGGTGTAGACCACCTTGGTTCCATCGGGCGACGCGCTCCAAGTGCCGGTCAGGCCCCACGAGTCCTCGGGCATGAGGTCCACGGCCTCGCCCCCATTCGAGGGCACGACGAAGAGGTGCTCCACCGTGCCGTCCCGCCAGGAATCCCAGTGGCGGTACATCAGCCTGTCGAACAGCTTCGCTTTGATCGGGTTGGCGGCATCGGCCTCCTGGCGGGCCTGGTTGCAGGCGACATCCCCGCAGCCCGGGTAGACCAGGGCGGTGAAGAACACCTGTGTTCCGTCCTGCGAAAACCGGCCCGGCATGACCGGCATGGGCAGGTTGGTGACCTGGCGCGGCTTCTCCTCCCCTTGGGAATCCGCGACAAAGAGCTGCGAGCTTCCCGCCGCATCGGACATCAGGAGGACGTGCCGGCCGTCCGGGGCCCACGCAGGAGCGTTTTCGAGCTTGCCGCCGGCCGTCACCTGGACCATCTTTCGGGTCTTGAGATCGAACACGTAGACCGACGCAGTCGAGCGGTTCTCCTCGAGGTCCTTGCCGGTCAGGCCGAACAGCAGCCGACCTCCATCCGGAGAGACCGAGGGCCCCACCGGTTCTTTGAGGCGGGCGAGATCCGCAAAGGTGACCGGACGCTTCTCCCCGCCCTCAGCCGGGGCTGGGTTTGCAGCGGCCGCAGCCGCCAGCGACAGCAACAGACCGAGAGCCACGCACGCACCCTTCATGATGTCTCCTTGCGGCAATCGGATTGCGCTGCGGAGTTCCCCCGTGAGCTGCCGTGCCGCATCCCAAGGTCTATCAGCAATCGGCCATTCGATCAACGCTGCGAAGAACGGAGCGGTTCGCCTGTGCAAACTCCATTGGACATATTTGAAGACTCCGGTGTAGGATTCCAGATGATAGTGTGTGCCCCCGGGAGGAAAGGATGCTGCCGTCAGGCAAAGACGGAGGACGGAGAGCGACACAAGAGACTCCGCCGGGGCCCAGGCTGCCTTTCAACGTGCAGCTTCGCTATGTCCCGATGGTCACCAAGATCGTGGTGCTCATCTCGATTCCCATCGTTTTTCAGATGGCCTTCGTATGGCACGTTCTCAACGTGGAGGAGGGGACCCGGAGTACCCAGGAGGAGTTCGTCCATGCGAACCGACTGGCGCAGCTTGCCGGCCGGATCATTGCCCTCGGCAACGATGCGGAGCAGGCGGTGATCGGATTCCTGGTCGCCGGGGACGAAGGGCGTCTGGCGGCTTTCGAATCGAGCGTCGCCCAGGTCATTCCGATCCTGGACGAGCTGGAGCGGGCCGCCGCGGCGACGGGGTTCGGCGCCACCGAGGCAGCAGAGCTGGACCGTTCGGTCCGGGAGAAGCTCCGGCTCCTGTCCGAGCAGGTGGACGTGGCCCGGAAGGACGGGTCGTTTGGCCAGAGACAGGCCGCGTGGTTCCGGCTCCAGGACGAGGAACGGCAGAAGACCCACGGTGCGGCAGGCAAGATCTTCGATGCGCTGGCGGCCATGCAACGGGGAGCGCTGGCCCGCTCCCAGGAAGCTATTGCGGATCTGAAGCTCGAGGTGCTGGCCGGGGTCGGCGTGTGCTTCCTCACCGTGATTGGAGTGGCCTATGCGTTCCAGCGGATGGTCAGCCGTAGATTCCGTCGGCTCATCGAGAACACCAATCGGCTGGCGCAGGGGGAAGCGCTTGCCCAGACGCTCGACGGCAACGACGAGCTGGCAAGGCTGGACCGGGTGCTGCACGACATGACCCGGGCGCTCCACGGCGCTGCCCGCCGGGAGAGCGCCATCTTCGCGAATGTCCCGGACGTCATCTTCTCCCTGTCGGCCGACGGCGTGCTCCTGGAGCTGAGCCCGGCCTGCCAGAGGGTCCTGGGGAAGGAGCCCGGCGAGATGGCGGGGCAGACGTTGCTGGACTGCGCTGCGCCTGGCCAGGAAGAGCGGGTCCGGCAGTTCGTGTCCGGCGTGCGGAGCGGCGAGCGGGTGGGCGAGTTTCCGCTCGACTTGCGGCACCGAGACGGCATGGTCGTTCCGATGCTCCTGTCCGGGCTCTGGAACGCCGAGGAAGAGCGTGCGTTCTGCGTGGCCAGCGACATCTCGATGCTTCGGGCTCACGAAATGGAGCTCACCGCGGCCAGGGACGAGGCGGAGCGGGCCAGCCAGGCGAAGTCGGAGTTCATGTCCCGAATGAGCCACGAGCTGCGGACTCCATTGAACTCGGTGCTCGGATTCGCCCAGATCCTGCGGCCTTCACTCGAGAGGCTCGGGGACGAAGGGGCAGCAGCCCGACGCTCGCTCCAACATATCCTCGACGCGGGCTACCATCTTCTCACGCTGGTCAACGACCTCCTCGACCTGTCCCGAATCGAGTTCGGGGAGCTCCAGTGCGTGCTCAAGGACATCGAGCTCATCCCGGTGCTCCAGGATGCAGCCAGCTGCGTGGACCCTCTGGCCCGGGCCCGCAACATCTCTGTCTCGGTCGAGACGGGTGGACATCCGTTCGTCAAGGCGGACAGGACCCGGTTGCGCCAGGTTCTGCTCAACCTCCTGAGCAATGCCATCAAGTACAACCGGGACGGAGGGCGGATTGCCGTCCGAGCGTCCGCCGCTGCCGGGGGCCGCGTGGCCATCGAAGTGGAAGACACGGGCCGAGGGATTCCCGACCAACTCAGGGAGCGCCTTTTCATCCCGTTCTCACGGGGGGACGATGCCACCGACGGTGCGGGAATCGGCCTGGCCCTCTCCCGCAACCTCGTGGAGATGATGCAGGGAGAAATCTCGGTCCGAAGCGAGCCCGGGTCCGGCAGCACGTTCCGTGTCGAGCTGTGCGCAGGCAGGGAGTCGGAGCCGACCCAGGACGAGTTCTCCACAGGGGAACCACTCACTCCGACCCGCACGCCCGGCCGCATCCGCAGCGTGCTGTACGTGGAGGACAACCCGGTCAACCTCGAGCTGGTGGAGGAAATCCTCGGCTTCCGGCCGGAGGTCCGCCTGCTGACGGCTACCCTGGGAAGGGAAGGGATCCAGAAGGCGATTCGCTACCGCCCCGACCTCATCATTCTCGACATTCGTCTGCCCGACATGACGGGCCTGGAGGTGCTGGCTGCGCTCAAGGCAGCCGACCCGACAAAGAACATCCCGGTCATCGCACTGACGGCCCATGCCATGCCGGCCGACATCGATCATGGCCTCGATGCGGGCTTCCGGCACTGCGTGACCAAGCCGCTCGACGTACCCAGGTTCCTGACTCTCGTCGACGATCTGCTCGGATTTCCCAAGGCCCGGGTGAACCAGGCCTAGCCGCCCGGTGCGGTCCAGGCCATTCCAACACGGATTCGTCCATGACACCTGCTCCAAACATCATCCTCGCTGCAACCGCCCGGGTGGTCCGTACCGTCGCCAGAGCCCGGGCTTTTCCCGATACGGCCGGCACGATGCTCCTCCTGGCTGCCCTCGCTGCGCCGGCCTGCACCGGGGAAGGACAGACCGTGCTTCCGGACGGCGACTGGCGCTCCGCTGCCGACGGCCGGGCCGGCCTCGACTCCGCCGGTGACGGGGCGCCCCAGGATTCGGGGCCGTCTGACGCCGAAGTCGCCTCAGACCTCCGCTCTGGAGACGGCCCCGCTGCAGATTTCAGCGGCTCCGAGCTCGATTCCGGCGGGATGGACGGGGACGACATGGCGCCCCCTGACGCCGACCACGATGCCGGTGATGTCGCACCCGCCTGCCAGGCCGATGAGGCCTGCGACGACGAGGTTCCCTGCACGGTGGACCGCTGCGTCAACGGGGCCTGCGAGCACCTCATCCTCCCGTCCTTCGTCTGCTGCGAGAACGACGTCGACTGCCAGGATGGAGTGGCCTGCACGGAAGATCTCTGTCTGTCTCACGGCTGCTACAACATCCCGGACTCCAACCTCTGCTGCGTCGATTCCGGAGACTGCGACGATCTCCTCCCCTGCACCCTCGACCGCTGCATCGGCAACACCTGCGCCCATACCTTCCTGAAGGCCCAGGACTGCACCTGCACCTCCTGGCTCGACTGCGACGACGGGCTCTCCTGCACCCAGGGCTCCTGCAAGAACGGTGCGTGCGTATGGGAGACGGCGGCTCAGCCCGGCTGCTGCACCGTCGATGCCGACTGTGACGACGGAAATCCGCTGACCGGGGACACCTGTCTCCTGTCCTCGTGCAACCATGCGGCACCGGTCCCTTGCATCGATGACGCCGGGTGCGACGACTCGGACCCCTGCACAAGCGACGCGTGCGACCTCCTGTCCCCCTGCCCTCCCGCCCTGTGCGGCGATGCCTGCGGGGGGCAGCCCTGCGTCCAGCCCGTCGGGCTGTGCACGCTGACCGCTCTCGAAGGATGCTGCCACGTGGACGGAGAATGCGACGACGGGATTCCCGGGACGGTGGACCGGTGTGCGGACCACCTCTGCCTTCACTTCCTGACGCCGTCCCCCAAGCCGTGTGCCTCGGACGACCTCTGCGACGACGGGAACGCGTGCACTCTCGAGAAGTGCGTTACCGGGCTCTGCACGTACGGTCTGGCACCGTCGCCCGGCTGCTGCGCAACGGCGCTTGCCTGCGACGACGGCACCGCGTGCACAACCGATTCGTGCGACTCCTTCGCCTGCAAGCACGTCCCGGTAGCCGGCTCGGTCGTGCAGGTGCACTGGGGGTTCCCGCAGCCGGCGCTGCCCCCCGGGTTCAGCGTGAAGACGGACGGCAGCAGCGTGAAGTGGCAGATCTCCGGGGAGCGTGCGGTCTCCCAGCCCTACAGCCTCTATTTCGGAGACCCGTCCGGGCCGAGCATCGACAACGGGAAGAAGGTCCAGGGCGACCTCCTCTCCGACTGGGTCACTCTTCCGCCGGGGGGAACGATCTCTCTGACCTTCTGGCTCTTCCTTGCCGTGGAGCCGCTGTACTCGGTCGACCAGCTCACGGTACGTGTCGACGACGGTACCAAGCTGACCCCGGTCTTTGACAAGACGATGATCGGAGGTTCGACCGGGGATGCGTGGAAGCAGGTAAGCATCAGCCTGGCCCCGTTTGCCGGCAAGAAGGTCCGACTCGAGCTGCGGTTCGACTCGGTGGACGCGCTCAACAACACGGGCGAGGGCGTATACGTGGACGACATCGACTGGAGTTGGCCCTGCCTGGCATGGTAGACTGTGCGGCCGGAATGGAGGTGCGACGTGAGAAATCACCTGTGTCTGTCGGGCGTGTTGGTCCTTCTGGGGTGCAGCGGGTCGGGTACCGTGATCTCAATCGACACGGAGGAACCGGACGTCCAGCTCCGGGATGAGGTTCTTGCCGACGTCCGGGTTCCCGTGGAGGTCGTTCCCGAGACAATGGCCGAGCTCTTCTCCCCGGACCTGCCCCCGGACGGCAGCCCCTCGTGCCAGGCCGGTTCCGGCTGCTTCGGCGATCCCTGCTCGGAAGCGAAGGACTGCATCGATGCGCTCTGCGTCGACCACCTCGGCGGGCAGGTCTGCTCCCAGTTCTGCGTGGAGGAATGCCCGGATGGCTTCTCGTGCAAGCAGGTGTCTCTGGGAGGCTCGGACCTGGTGTATGCGTGCGTATCCGACCACCCCCGCCTGTGCCGCCCTTGCCACGAGGATGCGGACTGCCAGTCCCTCGGGAACGAGGGAGGGCGCTGCCTGGTCATGGAGGACGAGGGCAGCTTCTGCGGAAGCGCCTGCGGAGCGGGGAAGACCTGCCCGTCGGGATACTCGTGCAAGGAGGTGGCGACGACCGAGGGGATCGCGGTCAAGCAGTGCATGAAGGACGGGGGGCTTTGCGAGTGCTCGCCGACGGCCATCGAGCTCAAGCTGTCCACCCCCTGCTCGCATGCAAACGAGCAGGGCCTGTGTGAAGGGATTCGAGTGTGCGGTCCGGATGGACTGTCCGCGTGCGACGCCAAGATCCCGTCGGAGGAAGTGTGCAACGGGCTCGACGAGGATTGCGACGGCGAGGTCGACGAGAGCACGTGCGACGATGGCAACTCGTGCACGACCGACGGCTGCGACGCGCAGAAGGGGTGCATCCATCAGCCGGACTCGGGGGGGGCCTGTGACGATGGCAACAGCTGTACCCTGGGGGATACCTGCCAGAATGGCGTCTGCTCCGGGGAAACCGTGGAGTGCAGCGACGGCAATCCATGCACCGATGACGTGTGCGACGGGCTGACCGGGTGCAAGTTCCCGGACCATTCCGGTAGCTGTGATGACGGCGACCCGTGCACGTTCGGCGATGTCTGCCAGGCAGGGAAGTGCAAACCGGGCCTGGTGCTTGCGTGCGACGACGGCAACCCGTGCACTCAAGACAGCTGCGATGCGGTCAAGGGGTGCCTCCACGCCCCGCTGGAGGGGGCCTGCGACGACGGCAATCCCTGCACGACCGGGGACAAGTGCACGGAGGGACAATGCGGATCCGCGATGCCCGTGACGTGCGATGACGACAACCCCTGCACGACCGACTGGTGCGACCAGGCTCTCGGGTGCCAGTTCACGCCCAACACATCGCCGTGCGATGACGGCGACCTGTGCACTCTCGGGGATGTCTGCTCTCAGGGGGAATGCGTCCCGGGGCTCGCACTCGACTGCGACGACTCCAATCCCTGCACCAAGGACTCCTGCAATCCGCTCGTCGGCTGCAAGCACACCAACAACAGCGACCCGTGCGACGACAAGGATCCGTGCACCCTCACCGACAAGTGCGTGGGTGGGGCCTGCGTGGGAACCGGCGCCATGGGATGCGACGACGGCAATCCGTGCACCACCGACTACTGCGACCCGATGGCCGGCTGCAACCATGCGGTCTCTGCCGGGGGGTGCGACGACGGCAATCCATGCACCTTCGGCGATGTCTGCCAGGCCGGCACCTGCACGCCCGGCAAACCGGTGGCATGTGATGATGCGAACCCGTGCACCGACGACTCGTGCGACGCCAAGACGGGCTGCACGCACAAGGCCAACTCCAAACCGTGCGACGACCTCAACGAGTGCACGTCGGACGACCACTGCGCCGGCGGACAGTGCGTCTCCGACCAGGCTGTCGAATGCTACGATGCGAACCCCTGCACCAACGACGTGTGCCTTCCCAAGGGCGGCTGCCAGTTCGTGCCGAACACAGCAGCCTGCAGCGACGGCAATGCCTGCACCCTCGCCGACGTTTGCGACAAGGGGGTCTGCAAGGCGGGCAAGCCCCTCGAGTGCAACGATGCCAACCCGTGCACCAAGGACTCCTGCGACCAGGGGGTGTGCAAGTTCGATGCGGTGTCCGGGGCCTGCGATGACGCCAACCCGTGCACGGAGGACGATGTCTGTACCGGCGGGCTGTGCAAAGGGACCAAGGCGGCGGACTGCGATGACGGCAACCTGTGCACGACAGACGGCTGCGACCCGCTCTCCGGCTGCCTCCACAAGGTCAACGTGCTGCCTTGCGACGACGGGGACTCCTGCACCGTCGGAGACGTCTGTGAGCTCGCGGCCTGCAAGCCGGGCAAGTACGTGAATTGTGACGACGGCAACCCGTGCACCAAGGATGCGTGCTCCGGAGGTGCCTGCCAGCACGCCTCCCAGGGCGGTCTCTGCGACGACGGAAATGCCTGCACCCTCGGAGATGCCTGCCAGCAGGGCAAGTGTGTCCCGTCCGCCATGGACTCCTGTGACGACGGCAACCCCTGTACCAAGGACTCCTGCTCCCCGGCAGTGGGCTGTGTCCACGCCCCGACGACCGGAGCCTGCGACGATGCCAATGCCTGCACGACCAACGATGTCTGCGCCGACGGCAAGTGCGCCGGTGGTCCGGCGCTCGCCTGCAGCGACGCCAACGTCTGCACCGCGGATTCGTGCGACCCGGCAACCGGGTGCACCCACGCCCCCGCAGCGGGTGGCTGCGACGACGGCAACGCCTGCACCCAGACCGACACCTGCCAGAACGGGACATGCTCCGGGGCCAATCCGTTGACCTGCAACGACGGCAAGGCGTGCACGAGCGACTCCTGCGCTCCCGCAACCGGATGCGTCTACTCGCCCATCACCCCGTGCTGCGGAAACGGGGTCAAGGAAGGCTCGGAGACCTGTGACGACGGCAATCAGACCCCGGGGGACGGCTGCGACGCCTCCTGCAAGACCGAGGGCCCCTGCTTCGGCGACTGGCTGGTGGGCACTCCCTGCAACGGCGTGAACTACGGCAATGGCTGCGTCCCCTCGGATACCGGCTACCATTTCGTCGGAATCTACAGCGGGTACGCCTGCTTCTGGCACCACAAGAATCAGGCGTGGAACACCTCCACCAGCTCGAACTTCTACAACCTCGGCATCCACTTCGGAGTGACCCCGGGGGTCGGGAAGTGCCACTGGTGTGACAACAAGTTCTCGACGCCGAACCCGACCGGTTACGATTCCTGCTCCGGCTACTTCTCGCCGAGCAGCGTCGGTGCCTGGGGCTGGTGCGCCGAGTCGGACCCGAACAGCGTCGGGTTCGTCTGCATCCCGACCGAGGGGCACACCGCATGCAACTGAACGAATGCTGTGGCTTTTGCCTTGCCCGCTGCGTCTGTCTGATGCTGCTGACCCTGCCGGCGGCCTGCTCCGGAGGACGGACCGGGAAGATGCTGGTGGATGACGAAGCCGTGACGGATCTGGCGGATTCCTCTGCCGCGAACGACTCCGCTTCCCTGGGCGATGCTTCCGACTCGGGGCGGGTCGACGATTCCCTGTCGGACCTGCCGCCGGCAGATGGAGAAGATGGCTCGGGCGGGGAAGGCCGGCTGGACGACTCGATGCACTCGAACGACGGGGAGACCGGGGAGGCGCACGTCGGGCCGGACGGGAGCGACGACGCTGGCCCTGACACCGTCGGAGAGGATACCGCCGGGGATGCCGGAGAGCTGGTCGGGGAGGACTCGGAAACCGGTCAGCCGGAAGACTCCGACGGAGACGGCATCCTGGACGGTGAGGACAACTGCCCGGCCGTTCCGAATGCGGACCAGGCCAACCTGGACGGAGACGACGACGGCGACGTCTGCGACTTCGATGTCGACGGGGACTTTCTCGTCAACGCCCAGGACAACTGCCCCCTCCATGCCAACCCGCTCCAGACCGATACCGACCAGGATGGTCTGGGAGACCCCTGCGACCCGGAGGCGGATGGCGACCTCCTGGACAACGGGGCCGACAACTGCCCCTACTCAGCCAACCCTCTCCAGGAGGACTTCGACCTCGATGGCCTTGGGGATGTCTGCGACCCGGACGACGACAACGACGAGGTCGCCGACCTCGCCGACGAAGCCCCGTTCGACCCGATCTGGCCGGGACTGGCCACCGGCGGCGCCATCTTCGCCCACACGGCCGACACCCTGTTCACCTGGGATGCGGAGACGTTGCAGCTCACCCAGATTGGCAAGTTCGGCTGGCCCCCCAACATCGGCGCCGACACCATGACCGACATCGCCATCGACTATGAAGGCCACCTCTACGGGGTCTCGTTCGGCCACGTGTACCGCTGTTCGGCCATCAGCGCCGCCTGCATCCACCTGGCCCCCCTCCCCACCAGCTTCAACGGCCTGACGATCGTTCCCCAGGGAACGGTGGACCCGGAGGCCGAAGCGCTCATCGGAATCGGCAATGACGGCTCCTGGAACCGGATCAAGGTCGAGGGGAACCAGGCTTCCGTGATCGCGCTGGGCAGCTACGGCCCGGGTTACATGTCTGCGGGAGATGCTTACTCCGTCGAGGGCATCGGCACGTACGCCACGGTCGTCAAGTGGGGGCAGGCCGGCAACGTCCTCGTTCAGGTGGAACCCACTACGGGGAAGGTGGTCAAGGAGGTCGCGGTCCTGGCCGGATACGGCGAGGTATACGGGCTGGCCAGCAACGGAAGCTTTGCCTACGCGTTCGATGCATCGGGAGCGATCCTGCAGGTGGATCCGGCGTCGGGGCTCGTGATACCCGTTCAGGGGATGGGGCAGTTGCAGCCCTGGTGGGGGGCCGGAGTGACGACCCGCTTCTTCGGGGTCAACGGCGAGTAGCGGGCAACGGGGTCAGTGGCGAGTAGCGGAGAAGGAGGAAACCGCAGGGCCTGGAGCCAATGGTTGCATGCCCGCGTTCAGCGCTGTCGTCTACGTTGGCGTGCCTGGCACCTCAGGGTTTTTGTGCGCATGTGTACGAGTGTGCGCGGGCGCTTCGGATTTGACAGGAAGGACCATTTTCGGTACTCTGGCCGTCGGTTGTCCCCATTCTTTCCCAACCCAGGAGAGCTTGGAGGTTCCCGATGATCAGGTTGTTTTCCGCGTCAGCGCTCCTGGTTCTTTGCCTGGCCGTATCGTGTTCGAACGGAGCGAAGGTCCAGCCCTTGCTCGACGGCTTCTCGGGCGAGATTCCGCTGACCGAGGATGTCGCCGATTCAGCGGCCGGCGAAACCGATGTCGCCGTGCCGGTCGAAGACGGGGTTTTCGAGCTGCCGCCCGCCCCGTGCGCCGAGGACTCCGAATGCGACGACGGCAACCCCTGCACCGACGACCAGTGCGACCCGAAGACCGGATGTGCCCACACGGACAATACGGCGGAGTGCGACGATGGCGATGCGTGCACCGTGGGGGACAAGTGTGATGCGGGAACCTGTGCGGGAGGCAGCGCACCCGACTGCGATGACCTCAATCCATGCACGGACGACTCGTGCCTCCCGGAAAGCGGATGCCAGCACGAGCCCAACTCCCTCTCGTGCGATGACGACGATGCCTGTACGGCGGACGACAAGTGCGCTGGCGGCACCTGTGCGGGCCAGCCTCTCAGCTGCGACGATGGCAACGCCTGCACTACCGACACGTGCGCTTCGGAGTCCGGCTGTCTGTACGAGAACAACATCGACCCCTGCGACGACGGCAACGGCTGCACGATCAACGACCATTGTACCGAGGGAAGCTGTGCGGGCGAGACCACTCCGGAGTGCGCCTGCGAAAACGACGCAGCCTGCGTCAAGTTCGACGACGACGACCTCTGCAACGGGGTGATCAAGTGCATCGACGGGCTGTGTGCTCTAGCCCTGGATACCGTGGTGCAGTGCCCTGTCGAAGGGTCGGTACCCTGCACGGCATCGCAGTGCGACCCGCAGTCGGGCCTGTGTGTGGACGTGCCGCTGGAAGACGGTACCTCCTGCGAGGACGGCGACCTCTGCACGGCCGGCGATGCCTGCCTGGCCGGCGCCTGCGTTGCGGGGGACGCAATCGACTGTGACGATGGGAACCCGTGCAGCGATGACTCGTGCGACCCGTTCCTGGGGTGTATCTATGGGGCCAACCTGCTTGCGTGTGACGATTCCAGCGCCTGCACGGTCGACGACGCATGTGCGGAATTCGAATGCGTCGGCAAGGCCCTCGAGTGTGCGGACGACAACGCCTGCACGGACGACTCGTGCGACCCGCTCGTCGGGTGTGTCTTCCTGAACAACTCGATCCCCTGCAACGACGGGAACCTGTGCACCGAGGCCGACACCTGCCAGGAGGGCCAGTGCTTCGGCGACGTGCTCCTGTGCGACGACGCAAACCCCTGCACCACGGATTCGTGCGATCCGGCAGTCGGGTGCGTGTTCGCCCCCAACTCCGAGCTGTGCGACGACGGGACGGCATGCACGAACGGCGATGTTTGCAAGGACGGGGCCTGTGTCGGAACCACGGTCGCCTGCGACGACGCCAACTCCTGTACCGACGATACCTGCGATCCGGCCGCGGGTTGCGTCTTCACGAACAACCAGGCCGGTTGCGACGACGGCACGGCATGTACCCAGAACGATTCCTGCGTCGACGGCAAATGCGTCGGGGAGTCCCTGAGCTGCGACGACGGTAACCCCTGCACGGACGACACCTGCGACCCGACCGTCGGCTGCCAGATTGTTCCCAACGTTTCCCCCTGCGATGACAAGAATGCCTGCACCACGGGCGATGTCTGCCAGGGTGGGAAGTGTGTCGGACAGGCCCTGTCCTGTGACGACACCAATCCATGCACCGATGACACCTGCGACCCGGGGTCCGGCTGCACCCATTCCAACAACGCGGCGACCTGCTCCGACTCCGATGCCTGCACGGACAAGGACGTCTGCAAGAACGGTGCGTGCGTCGGCACCCCGCTCACCTGCAATGACGGGAATCCGTGCACGGACGACTCGTGCGACAAGGTGGCCGGCTGCAAGTTCGTCAACAATGCAGCACCCTGCAACGACAACAACGCCTGCACCACCAGCGATACCTGCAAGGATGGCAAGTGTGCAGGCGGGACGGCGCTCGTCTGTGACGACAAGAACGTCTGCACTTCCGAGACCTGCCTCCCGGCCGTTGGTTGCGTGTACGCCAACAACCAGAACCCGTGCGACAACGGCAACCTGTGCGACGAGGGTGATGCCTGCAAGGATGGCGGGTGCGTCGGTGGCGCCGCCAAGATCTGCCAGGACGGCAACTCGTGCACGACCGACTCCTGCGAGCCGACCAAGGGGTGCACGTATACGGCCCTCCAGGATGGGTCCGTCTGCGACGACGGAAGCGCCTGCACAAGCGGCGATGTCTGCACCGGGGGCAAATGCGTCGGCAAGGGCAAGATCTGCGATGACGGCAAGCTCTGCACGACCGATTCGTGCAATCCGGTCACCAACCAGTGTGTGTTCGAATTCAATACGCTTCCCTGCGACGACGGCAACGCCTGCACGGTGGGGGATGCTTGCAGCTCCGGGGTCTGCACGCCCAGCTCGAAGCTCAGCTGCGACGATGCCAACCCCTGCACGACGGATTCGTGTGATCCGGTTCTCGCCTGCCTCCACGTGAACAACACGCTGGCCTGCGACGACCAGAATGCCTGCACCACCGGTGACGCATGCAAGAGCGGAGTGTGCGTAGGGACCGCCAAGGTCTGCAACGACGCAAACGTCTGCACGAACGACTCGTGCGACGGGACGACGGGCAACTGCAAGTACACGCCCAACGCGAATCCGTGCAACGACGGCAATGTGTGCACGACGGGGGACGTCTGCTCCGCCTCGGTCTGCGGCGGCACTCCGGTGGTTTGCGACGACAAGAACTCCTGCACCGTGGACTCCTGCATCTCCCCGGTGGGCTGCACGTACGTGGCCAAGCCGGAGGGCTCTGCCTGCGACGACGGGACCAAGTGCACGGCACCCGACGTCTGCAAGGCAGGGACTTGCGTGGGAGCAGCAGTCGTCTGTGACGACGGGAACGTCTGCACCGACGACTCCTGTGACCCGGCCACGGGCTGCCTGACGCAGAACAACACGGCTGCCTGTAGCGACGGCAGCCTCTGCACGACCGGAGACATCTGTGCGGGCGGAAAGTGTTCGGGGACCCCGATTGTCTGTGACGACAAGAATGCCTGCACGCTGGACTCGTGCGTGCCCGCGACCGGCTGCAGCTTCGGACCGCTGCCCGACGCAACCAAGTGTGATGACGGGACGGCCTGCACGACTGCCGATGCCTGCCTTGCGGGCAAGTGCGTGGGCACGGCCCTTGTCTGCAACGACAACAACCCGTGCACCAACGACAGCTGCGACCCGCTGACGGGATGCGTGTTCACCAACAACTCGAACCCCTGCTCCGACGGCAGCGCGTGCACCGCCGGGGACGTGTGCACTGCAGGCAAGTGCGTCGGTACGCCGGTAACTTGCGACGACAAGAACCCCTGCACCAACGATTCGTGCGTCCCTGCCTCGGGCTGCGTGTACGTGAACAACACGCTTCCCTGCGACGACGGGAACGTCTGCACCGGCGGCGACGTGTGTGCTGCCGGCTCGTGCAAGGCCGGGACGGTGAACCTGTGCACAGGGTGCAATCCGACCGGCAAGCCGGGGTGCAACGGCTGTGCGTGCGAGAAGTGCGTCTGCACCATGGACCCGACCTGTTGCACCGTGGACTGGGACGCCGACTGCGTGAACCTGTGCAAGAACTCCTCCTGCCCGCAGACCTGCCAGATGAATGGATGCAACGTGCTGCCGCAGAAGGGGTGCGGCGGATGCGGATGCGAAGCATGTGTCTGTGCGCTGTATCCGAGCTGCTGCACGACGGCCTGGGATGCCACGTGTGCCCAGGCGTGCAAGACCAACTGCGGCTCGGCATGCGGCGGAGCAGGCGGTGCCGGCTGTCAGGCCATCTGGGGCGGCGGGGGCGGCTGTGGAGGCTGTGCCTGTGAGAAGGCGGTCTGCGCGGCGGATCCATACTGCTGCAACACGTCCTGGGACCAGCTCTGCGTGACCGAGTGCAAGAACTGGTCTATGGCCCACTGCGCCAAGACGGGGGGCCAGGGCTGCCGGACTCATTCCCACGGCGGTTGCCACAACTGCCCTTGTCAGACGTCGGTCTGCCTGGCCATGCCGGGCTGTTGCTTCGGCGGCGGCGGCGGCGGCGGTCAGTGGACCAACCAATGTGTCGCTGCGTGCGAGCAGGCCGGCTACGTGTGCAAATAGGGGCGGCCTCCGCCACAATAGGGAGCCGCCCTTCGGCCGTCGCCGGGTTCTGGCGCTTCTCGCACCTCTGACGGTTCATCTCACGCGCATTTGACACGCGCCTGTGGGATGGGTATATTCTCGCACCGAGAACTGCTTTATTCCCAATTGTGCCGTCAAGGCGGGAGGAAACGATGAGAGCTCTACGGTTGGTGTGCGTGGCAGCGGTGCTGGTTGCCCTGGGGGCCTGCACCGGCGGAACAGGAATTACCCCGAGCGCGGATATTGCTGGGGAAGACGGAACCATCGGCGATGCCGGCGGCGACGTCGGCGTTGAGCCGGATGTCGTGAATCCGGACGTCCCGGTCAACCCGGATGTGCCCGTTGGTGACGGAGTGCTGCCACCGTGTGCGGATGATTCCGAATGCAACGACGACAATCCGTGTACCACCGACAAGTGTGACCCCAAGGCCGGCTGTACCCACGAGAACAACACGGATCCGTGCGACGACGGCGACCAGTGCACGGTCGAGGACAAGTGCGCGGACGGTGCCTGCGTTGCCGGCAACGGCGTCGACTGCGACGACCTCAACGCCTGCACCGACGACTCCTGCATCCCCGAGAGCGGCTGCGAGCACACCAACAACGTGCTCAGCTGCGACGACGGCGACGCCTGCACCGTGGGTGATGCCTGCGTCGACGGCCAGTGCGGAGCCGGAACGGCCCTCGAGTGCAAGGACGAGAATCCCTGCACGACGGACAAGTGCGACCAGGAGAAGGGGTGCGTGTTCGAGAACAACACCGACCCCTGCGACGACGGCAACGGCTGCACCACGGACGACACGTGCAAGGATGGTGCGTGTGCGGGCTCGGTCACTCCGGACTGCGAGTGCGTGAAGGACGAGGAGTGCGCCGAGTTCGAAGACGGCAACCTCTGCAACGGCACGCTCAAGTGCATCGACAAGCTGTGTGCGGTCGACGAAACCACCGTGATCGTCTGCTCCACCGAGGGTATCCCGGCCTGCACCGTCGCCGAGTGCGTCCCCGAGACCGGCGAGTGCAAGCAGGCCCCCGAGGCGAACGAAACCCCTTGCGACGACGGCAACTTCTGCACCGGAGCGGACGCCTGCGTCGACGGCCTGTGCGTCGGAACCGAGATCGAGTGCGATGACGCGAACGGATGCAGCGACGACTCGTGCGACCCGACCGTCGGCTGCGTGTTCATCCCGAACACTGCCGAGTGCGATGATGCGAGCGCCTGCACGAAGGAAGACAAGTGCGTCGAGTTCGAGTGCGTCGGGACGGTCATCGAATGCGTGGACGACAATCCGTGCACCGACGACACGTGCGACGCGGCCACGGGCTGCACCTTCCTCAACAATACCGCCATCTGCACCGACGGCAACCTCTGCACCGAGGGCGACGTTTGCGTCGATGGGGTCTGCGGCGGCGATGTGGTCATCTGCGATGACGGCAATCCCTGCACCACCGATTCCTGCGACCCCGCAGTGGGTTGCGTCTATGCCAACAATGACCTCGCTTGCGACGACCTGAGCGCATGCACCGAGAAAGACGTGTGCAAAGACGGCGTCTGCGTGGGCGAGACCGTGTCGTGCGACGACAAGAATCCTTGCACCGACGACTCCTGCGACCCTGCGACCGGCTGTGTCAACGTCAACAACGTGTCGGGCTGTGACGATGGCAATGCCTGCACGGAAAAGGACGTCTGCCTGGACGGCAAGTGCGCCGGCGTCGCCCTGGTCTGCAACGACGGCAACCCCTGCACCGATGATTCCTGCGACCCCGAGAAGGGCTGCCTCTTCGTCAACAACACCCTGACCTGCGACGACGGCAGCGCCTGCACGGCCAAGGACGTCTGCAAGGACGGCGTCTGCGCCGGCGTCTCCATCACCTGCGATGATGCCAACCCGTGCACGGATGACTCCTGTGACCCGGCCAAGGGGTGCGTGTTTGCCAACAACACCGCCTCCTGCGACGACACCAATGCCTGCACCGAGAAGGACGTCTGCAAGGACGGCCAGTGCGTCGGAGTGCAGCTGACCTGCAACGACGGCAACCCCTGCACGGACGACACCTGCGACAAGGTGGCCGGCTGCACCTACACCAACAACACTCTGGTCTGCAACGACAACAACGCCTGCACGGACGGCGACGTCTGCAAGGATGGCAAGTGCAACTCCGGTGCAGCGCTCGTTTGCGACGACAAGAACGTCTGCACCTCGGACACCTGCGTGCCCGCCGTCGGTTGCGTGTATGTGAACAACCTCAATCCGTGCGACAACGGCAACAAGTGCGACGAAGGCGATTCCTGCAAGGATGGCCAGTGCGTCGGCGGGAACAAGAAGGTCTGCGACGACAACAACCCCTGCACGACCGACACGTGCGACCCGGCAACGGGATGCGTGTTTGCCAACCTCCCGGACAACACCCTCTGCGACGATGGCAGCGCTTGCACGAGCGGCGACAAGTGCACCGCCGGCAAGTGCGTGGGAGTCGGCAAGATCTGCAACGACAACAACCCCTGCACCACCGATTCCTGCAATCCCGTCAACCAGAACTGCATCTTCGAAAACAACACGCTGCCCTGTGACGACAAGAACGCCTGCACCACCGGCGATACCTGCAACACGGGCAAGTGCGTGCCGACCGGCACGTTGAACTGCGACGACAAGAATCCCTGCACGAACGACTCCTGCGACCCCGTCCAGGGATGCCTGCACGTGAACAACACCAACGCGTGCGACGATGCCAACCTCTGCACCACGGGCGACAAGTGCGCTGCGGGCAAGTGCGTGGGGACTCCCAAGGTCTGCAACGACCTCAACGTCTGCACCGACGACTCCTGCGATGCCAAGACCGGCAACTGCGTGTACGCCAACAACACCAGCCCGTGCAACGACGGCAATGTCTGCACAAGCGGTGACGTGTGCAACGCCGGCAAGTGCGCCGGGACGCCGCTCGTTTGCGACGACAAGAACCCGTGCACGAAGGATTCCTGCGTGTCCCCGACCGGCTGCGTCTACGTGAACGTGGCCAACGGGACCCAGTGCGACGATGGCAGCAAGTGCACGAGCTTCGACATCTGCATCACGGGCAAGTGCACCGGCATTTCGGTCAACTGCAATGACAACAACGTCTGCACGAGCGACTCCTGCGACCCGGCCACCGGCTGCGTCTACAAGAACAACACCAGCGCCTGCAACGACAACAACGCCTGCACCTCGGGTGATACCTGTGCGGACGGCAAGTGCGTGGGCAAGGCGATCGTCTGCGACGACAAGAACACCTGCACCTCGGACTCGTGCAACCCCGCTTCCGGCTGCGTCTACACGGCCCTGCCGTTCGGGGCCAAGTGCACCGACGGCAACGCATGCACCACCGGCGACATCTGCATCGGCACGTTCTGCTTCGGCCAGGCGCTGACCTGCAACGACAACAACGTCTGCACGAACGACTCCTGCAACCCGGCGACGGGATGTGTCTTCACGAACAACACGAACGCCTGCGACGACGCCAATGCGTGCACGTCGGCCGACAAGTGTGCGGACGGCAAGTGCGCCGGGGCTCCGATCAAGTGCGACGACTTGAACCCCTGCACCGATGACTCGTGCGATCCGGCGACCGGGTGCAAGTTCGTGAACAACACGGCTGCATGCGACGACGGCAACTCGTGCACGGTCGGCGATGCCTGCTCGGCCGGCACCTGCAAGCCCGGCGCGACGAACCTGTGCACCGGCTGTTCGGCACAGGAGAAGCCCGGGTGCAACGGATGTGCGTGCGAGAAGTGCGTATGTGCCATGGATCCCACCTGCTGCTCGGTGGCGTGGGATGCCGATTGCGTGAACCTCTGCAAGAACTCCTCCTGCCCGCAGACCTGCCAGCTCAACGGCTGCAATACGCTGCAGCAGAAGGGCTGTGGCGGATGTGCATGCGAGAAGGCTGTCTGCGCAGCGGACGCCTTCTGCTGCAACGTCACGTGGGACAGCATCTGTGCCGACGAGTGCAAGACCGTGGGCAACTCGGTCTGCGGTGCTCCGGGCGGTGCAGGCTGTACCTCGTCCCTGGCAGGAGAGAAGGGATGCGGCGGCTGCCCCTGTGAGAAGGCCGTCTGCGCCCTCGACCCGTACTGCTGCAACACCGCCTGGGACGGCATCTGCGTCAGCGAGTGCAAGAACAACGCCGTGGCCCACTGCGCCAACTCGGGCGGCCAGGGCTGCCGCGTGCACGCCACCAAGGGGTGCGGCGGCTGCGTGTGCGAGAAGGAAGTCTGCGCGAAGGATCCGGCCTGCTGCAACAATCAGTGGGATGCCTTCTGCGTGGTCGCCTGCGCCAACCTCGGCTACCTCTGCAAGTAAGCCCTGAGCGACTCTCCTGAGCAGCTCCCAGGCTGCGTATTCCTTCCCCCTCAAGCAACCGACCATTGACAGCACGGGGGGAGGTCCGTATAGTGCGCCCGCTTTTCTACCCTGAAACATCAGCCCTTCGGGCAAAGGAGGATGAGATGAGGCTTAGTGGCATTGGGAAGGGGGCATTGGCCCTCGCTGGGGTGATGGTCTTGCTGGCTGCCGGCGGTTGCACCGGCTCCTCGTCGACCCTGCCGGCCGACGACCTTGCCGGGACGGATGAGCGCTCCGGCGACGCCATCATCGGCACCGACAACCAGGTCGAGGAAGACCTGCCGGGCGAGGATCTTCCGCCCGCTCCGTGCAAGAGCGACGCTGACTGCGACGACACCAACCTGTGTACTACCGACAAGTGCACCCCCGGCGTTGGCTGCGAGCACCTGAACAACACGGCGCCGTGCGACGACGGCAGCGCCTGCACCGTGGATGACGTCTGCGCCGACGGCGCCTGCACCGGTGGTCACGGTCTCGACTGCGACGACCTCAATGCCTGCACCGATGATTCGTGCGATCCGGCAGCCGGCTGCCAGCACACGAACAACACGGCGGGATGCGAGGACGGAGATGCCTGCACGCTCGGTGACACATGCCAGGACGGGACCTGCAAGGGGAAGGATGCCCTCGAGTGCAAGGACGAGAATCCGTGCACGGACGACAAGTGCGACCCCAAGGAGGGCTGCCAGCACCCGTTCAACACCGTGGCCTGCGATGACGGAAATGGGTGCACCACCGATGATGCCTGCAAGGAAGGCGTGTGCGAGGGCAAGCAGACCCTCGACTGCAAGTGCACCAGCGATGACGAGTGCAAGCAGTTCGATGACGCGGATCTCTGCAACGGCTCGCTCAAGTGCGTGGACCAGCAGTGCGTGACCGACGAGACCACGATTGTCGTGTGCCTCAGCGAAAACACGACGGCCTGCTACGTCGCCACCTGCATCCCCGAGACCGGGAAGTGCGAGGACAAGCTGGCCGACGACGGCACTCTGTGCGACAACGGGGACAAGTGCACCACCAACGATACCTGCAAGGAAGGCAAGTGCGAAGCGGGCGAGGCCGTGTCCTGCAACGACGGCAGCATCTGCACGGATGATTCGTGCGTGCCCGCGGACGGGTGCGTGTTCACGCCCAACACGGCGACCTGCGATGACGGCAGCGCCTGCACCAAGGACGACGTCTGCGCCGATGGCCAGTGCGCCGGCATTCCGATCGAGTGCAACGACAACAACGGCTGCACCGACGACACCTGCGACCCGCTGACGGGCTGCGTCTTCTCCAACAACGCTTCCGCCTGCAACGACGAGAGCTTCTGCACCGAGAGCGATGTCTGCCTGGACGGTCTGTGCGGTGGCACTCCGGTGGTCTGCAACGACGGCAGCGCCTGCACCGACGACACCTGCGACCCGAAGCTCGGCTGCGTCTACGTCAACAACACCGCCGCCTGCGACGACAAGAACAAGTGCACGGACGGCGACATCTGCGGCGAAGGTGCCTGCCTGGCCGGTGCTCCGACCGACTGCGACGACAAGAACGTCTGCACCTCCGATACCTGCGTTCCGGAGGCCGGATGCGTGCACGTGAACAACGCCAATGCCTGTGAGGACGGCGACCTGTGCTCGGTCAATGACATCTGCAAGGACGGCAAGTGCGCGGCGGGCTCCGCCGTCGTCTGCAATGACAACAATCCCTGCACTACGGACAAGTGCGACCCCAAGGTCGGCTGCGTCTACACCGCACTGCCCGACGACACCAAGTGCGACGACGGCAACGCCTGCTCCACCGGTGACAAGTGCAAGGCCGGTGTCTGCGGCGGCGTGGGGCTCAACTGCGACGACAAGAACCCCTGCACCGACGACAAGTGCGACAATCCCCAGGTCGGCTGCTACCACGTGTACAACACCGCCAAGTGCGATGACGGCAACGCCTGCACCGTGGGCGACATCTGCAGCCAGGGCGCCTGCCTCGCCGGCAAGGATCCCCTCGTCTGCGATGACAAGAACACCTGCACCAACGACAAGTGCGACCCGGCTCAGGGCTGCGTCTTCACCAACAACGGGCTGTTCTGCAACGATGACAACGCCTGCACGACCGGTGACCAGTGCTCCGGCGGAAAGTGCGTGGGCAAGGCCAAGCTGTGTGTGGACTTCAACGTCTGCACGGACGACTCCTGTGATCCCAAGACCGGGTGCGTGTACACCAACAACACCAACAACTGCGACGACTCCAACGCCTGCACGCTGGCGGACAAGTGCGCCGGCGGCACCTGCAAGGGCGGCATGGCGCTGCTGTGCAACGACTCCAATGTCTGCACCACCGACACCTGCGTCCCGGCTACGGGCTGCAAGTTCACCAACAACACCGCTGCCTGCGACGACGGCAACGTCTGCACCGGCGGCGATGTGTGCGCCAATGGGAGCTGCACGGCAGGACCGACCAACATGTGCAACGGCTGCAACGTGAGCACCGCCAAGGGCTGCAACGGCTGTGCCTGCGAGTCCTGCGTCTGCGCCATGGATCCCTACTGCTGCGAAGTGGCCTGGGACGGGGCCTGCGTGAACGAGTGCAAGAATACGTCGTGCCCCCAGACCTGCCAGATGAATGGCTGCAATGCGCTGCCCCAGAAGGGGTGTGGCAACTGCGGCTGCCAGGCCTGCGTCTGCGGCAAGGATCCGTACTGCTGCAACAACATCTGGGACAGCATCTGCGCCCAGGAGTGCAAGGACTGCGGGTCCGCTTGCGGTGCTGCCGGCGGAGCAGGCTGCCAGACGTCCTTGGCGACAGAGAAGGGCTGTGGAGGATGCGTGTGCGAGAAGGCCGTCTGCGCGGTCGATCCCTACTGCTGCAATACGGCGTGGGACGGCGCCTGCGTCAACGAGTGCAAGAACGTGGCCATGGCGCACTGCTTCAACTCGGGCGGCCAGGGCTGCAAGACCCACGAGACGAAGGGATGCGGCAACTGCGGCTGCCAGGCCTGTGTCTGCGCCGCGGATCCTTACTGCTGCAATGTGAAGTGGGACTCCGCCTGCGTGACGGAATGCCAGGATCCGAACATCTGCACCGGGAAGTTCATCTGCAAGTAGCCTGACGGCCTGTGACGGGGGGCGCCACGCCCCCCTTTTCTCTTCGTTCCCCACCCATAGCCATTCGCCGATGGCCTTTCGCCCTCACCCCCTACCCCCCTCCCCCCAAAGTTTCTCTTGAACTCGGCTCGCCTTGCTGGTTAACTTCGCTTCGGTTCAACTGCGGTGGAGGCTGGGGATGGAAAGGGTACTGGGCTTCATTCGGGACAATCGGGAGCGGAATCTGGCCGAGCTCATGGAGCTGCTTCGCATCCAGAGCATCTCCGCTGATTCCACAAAGAACGGAGAGACCCGTCGTGCCGGGGAGTTCGTCGAGAAGGTCATGAAGCGGGTGGGAATCGAGAACGTCCGGCTGATCGAGACGGGCGGGCACCCGGTGGTTTACGGCGACTGGCTGCATGCGCCGGGCAAGCCGACGATCCTCATTTACGGGCACTACGACGTCCAGCCCGTCGACCCGCTTGCCGAGTGGAGCACCCCCCCCTTCGAGCCGACGGTCCGTGATGGAAAGCTCTATGGCCGGGGCACCTCAGACGACAAGGCGCAGGTGATGACCCACCTGTACGCCCTCGAAGCGCTCATGAGAATCGACGGGAAGCTCCCCTGCAACGTCAAGTTCTTCATCGAAGGCGAGGAAGAATCGGGCAGCGCGCACACGGCCCCGTTCGTGGTCGAGAACCGCGACATGCTCGCATGCGATGCGGTGGCGATCTCGGATACGGCCTGGTACTCCCGGGATGTCCCCACGATCGTCTACGCGCTGCGCGGGCTTTCCTATATGGAGTTCAAGGTCAAGGGGCCGATCCGGGATCTCCATTCGGGCAGCTACGGCGGCATGATCATGAACCCGCTCAACGCCGTGGCCCGGATCATTTCCAAGCTCCAGGACGAGGACGGGAAGGTACTGGTTCCGGGATTCTATGATGACGTCGTTCCGTTGACCGACGAGGAGCGCCAGGAGTTTGCCGCGGTCGGCGACCCTGACCCGGAGATCATGTCGGATATCGGCATTTCGTCGATGTGGGGCGAGAAGGGCTACACGAGCATGGAGCGCAACTGGGGACGGCCGTCGCTCGATGTGAACGGCATCTTCGGCGGCTTCCAGGGCGAGGGCGGCAAGACGGTGATCCCGTCATACGGCGGCTTCAAAATGAGCACCCGGCTCGTGCCCAACCAGAGGCCCGAGAAGGTGTTCCGACTCGTGGAGAAATACATCCAGTCCATCTGTCCTCCGGGCGTGACGGTGGAGGCAAAGTACCACCATGGCGGCGAGCCGGTGATGGTGCCCACCGACAACTTCTTCATCGAGGCAGCACGGGCCGCGTTCGAGGAGGTCTTCGGCAAGCGGCCTGCCCTGGTGAGGGAAGGAGCCTCGATTCCGATCACGGCCACGTTCGTCCAGGAGCTCAAGGCAGCTCCCGTGCTCATCGGCTATGGCCTGCCCGATGACCACATCCATTCGCCCAATGAGAAGATGGAGCTCGAGGGGTTCTACAAAGGGATCGAGACCAATGCGCTCATGTACTTGAGGTTCGGAGGGTCTCCCCAGACGGCGCACGACAGGTGATGAAGCCATGAAATCGGCCATCCAGGCGGTTGCGGGCGTTCTTCTGATGGTCTTTGCCTGCACCCCAGTGCCCGAGGGACTGGGAACCGGGCCAGGGGGGAGCGGACCGGTTGTCGTCTTCGACCTCGAGGTGAAGCCGCTCCCGCAGATTCCGTTCCCCAACGACCTGGCAACCCGGCTGTCCTCAACCTCTCCGACGGGGAAGCTCCTCAACCTCAGCCTGAATGCCCCGACCCAGCTCGAGGAGGAGTTCCGCGAGAGGGCGGACCAGCTCGACGGATTCGGGACCTATGCCCCCATCTCGGTAAGCTTCGACGCCCCCCTCTACCTCCCCGACCTGCACCACAGGCACCGCGACAACCGGGACTTCTCCGATGACGCGGTGCTCGTCATCGACGTGACCAAGGGCAGCCCCACATACGGCCAGCCCGCGTTCCTGGACATGGGAAGAGGGTTCTTCCCGGCCAACCTCAAGATCACCGACGCTTACTTCGCCAACGACCCCCGCTCCCTTGGAACGAACCTCCTCTACGAAAGCTACACGGAGGCCCCCGGGGCCGATACCGATGCCGACGGCGTCGTGGACAAGCCCAATGTGGAAAGTCCCGGGAGCGACCCGTGGGACAGCCTCCTGACCGATTTCGAGCTTGAGACCTCCACGCTCATCGTTCGTCCGGTGGTTCCGCTTCGTGAGCGCACACGCTATGCGGTCGTCCTCACCCGCCGCCTGCTGGGTGAGAAGGGCACCGGGGATACCTGCAAGGCCGACTCGGAGTGCCCCGATTCCGGTAGCTGTGATCCCGATGCGGGCCGCTGCCGGGAGCCCGTTCGCTCCCCCTTCCGCCTCAGTCACCACGTACGCCAGGCGGACGACCTGGCCCCCCTGGCCGACATCCTCCCGAGGGAGCCGTTCGACCTGTCGATGGACGATGTCTCGTTCGCATGGACGTTCACCACGCAGTCGGTGACCTCGCCGCTGCTGGCCGTGCGAAACGGCCTTTACGGCGAGGGGCCGCTCTCGAGACTTGCCGACGAGTTCCCGCCGGCAGTCCGGCTCGTTCCCGCCAAGACGGCGGAGAAGGGGGCCCAGACCGGGAGCCTCTTCGTGGTGGACATCGACGAGATCATGGCCATTGCCGGCCCCCTGCTTCCGGGGCTGTCCGGGATCATTCCAAGCCTGGCCGAATCCCAGCAGGTCCTCATCGACAGCTACAGTCACGTGGACTTCATGGTGGCCGGGACCTATGACAGCCCGGACTTCCTGGTGGACCGGGACGGCATGGCCACTCCCGAGCATCCGGCCAGCGATGACGAGGTCTTCGAGCTGAACCCCGAGACCGGGGAGGCGGTTTACGGAACCGGCAAGGTCCCGTTCGTCTGCATAATTCCCAAGGAGCACCCGGGCGGATGGAAGGATGCGAGCTTCCCGCACCTCGACGGCAGGGCACCGTTCCCGGTCGCCATCTTCCTGCACGGGACCGCTTCGTCCAAGCTGCAGGCAATGGGGTTTGCCGGCCACTTTGCCCGGCTGGGCATTGCGACCTGCTCCATCGATGCCTTTGCACACGGGATGCCGTTCCCCTCCATTGCGGCACCGGGCAGCATCATGTCGGAGGCCAACGTCCGCAAGATGATCGATGCGTTTGCTCCGGGCTACGGGCCGGTCTATGACATCATGAAGGGCACACGTGCGAGAGACCTCAACATGGACGGGAATCTCGACCCGGCTGGAGACTTCTGGACCATGGACCCGTTCCATACTCGAGACTGCATCCGGCAGACCGCAATCGATCTGGTCCAGTTCCTTCGGATCCTGCGCAGCATGGACGGTGTATTGCGCGTCGACGTCGACGGAGATGGCAAAGAGGAGCTGTTCGGGGACTTCAATGGCGACGGCCAGGTGGATCTCGGCGGGCCGACGAATCACTTCTATGCCTATGGGATCTCGCTGGGCGGCATCGTCACTTCAGTGTTTGCGGGGCTGGACGCGGGACTGGATGCTGCGGTGGTCATCGTGGCGGGTGGCGGTCTGGCCGATGTGGCGGTCCGCAGCACCAATCCGGGGGTTCCGGAGATGGCCGTGATGCCTGCGCTGGGACCCATGCTGGTGGGTGACCGGGACGCAGAATCGGGCGAAATGGTGCTTCGGTTCGTGATCCCCGTGTTCGACCACACCGAGCTGCTCGAAGTGGCCCGGCTGGCCAAGGCAGCGGAGGGGACGTCGGTTCGGCTCACGAATCTCGACTCCGGGGAATCGCGTCAGGCCGAAGTGGGGGCTGAAGGGACCCTTCGAATCCAGATTGCGGCCGACGCGATCCGCGCTACGGAGCTGCGGCATTACACAGGCTTCGATCCGCTGCTGCGGCTGGGCGGAGGTTCGTGCACGGCGGATGCCGATTGTGATGGCGGATTGCCATGTCGCAAGGGAGTGTGCGCCTGCAACAGCGAGGCCGACTGCCCCGAGTGGCACGTCTGTACTCCGGAGGCCCAGTGCCGGATGGTCCCCAAGCCCATCGACACGACACTGGAGACTGCGTCGCACCCTGCGCTGGGAGACCGCTTCCTTCTGGAGGTTCTGGATTCCAAAGGCAAGATCATCGAAACGGTGGACCAGTTCGAGACCGACGTTACGGTCAACGGTACCATCTACCCCACCGGGGCGCCGCTCGTGAACCTGTACCGGGGATACGGCAATATCCGGCAGACCCCGGCGTTCCGCCGCTTCATGGGTATCGCCCAGACCGTGCTGGAGCCGGGGGATCCGGTCAACTGGGCCTTGCGCTATGGCAGGGAGCCGTTGGCTCCGCCCGCCTCGGATCCGGTCGGTGCAGCCGGGACCAACGTGCTCGTGCTGCTCGGGGTGGGAGACACCAACGTTCCCGTGGCCACCGGGGTTTCGCTGGCCCGAGCAACGGGGGCCGTCGGCTACCTGACCGATGACTCGCGCTTCCCGGGCAAGTCCGAGATGGAAGTGCTCGTCGATTCGACCGTCGTCGAGGGGCTCTTCAACCGCTGCCGTTACAAGGTCCCGACCAAGGACAAGGACGGAGCGGCACAGGACAGCTGCGTCCTGTTCGACCCGGACGACCTGGATTCGAGCCGGAACGCGGGGCCGTGCACCGACTGCAAGCTCACCTATGACAAGAAGGGAGAGAAGGTCACCGGCTGGGTCTGCTCCGACGACAAGGGAGCCGTCTGTGGAGACGGATTCAACGCTCCGACCGACCTGACGGAGCCGGTCCGGGCGGCGGCCGTGCTCCGCAACGGGGAGCCCGTCCCAGCCCGGGAGGCCGGTGCGTGCAAGCGCAAGAATGCCGACGGGACCTGTGCAATGTTCGAGGATCCGGGCGGAGTGTTCGGCCTCCGATTCGCACTGACCCGGCCCGAGGGGTTCCATGGCCTCTACCTGATGGCCCCGTACAAGCCGTTCGACGTGGAGACATACCAGCTCAACCTCATCGCCCGGTACTTCATGTCGGGCGGTACTCAGCTGTGGGACGATCCCTGCCTCGAGGACAACTCGTGCCCCTGGGTTCCTCAGTGGCCTGAGAAGTAGGGTCGGTTGCCCCGAGCCCCCGGACCCCGGGCCCGCCAACCACGGCACATCCGCAGGGTGACCCCGGGTCCGCTCCCGGTCCCGGGGGGTTCAGAGGATGGGGATCGCTCGGGGGCGGGCCGCAACAACGACACATCCACTCCACGCCCCACGCCCCCGGACCCCGGCCCCTGGACCCGTTCAATTCTACAGGCGCCAGAGCACGTCAAAGGCCAGGACCATGTTGGATCCCCAGCCCTTTGCATTGGTCGGCGGGTCGGTGGGGCTCTCCTGGTTGTCGGTGAGGTCGTACCAGTTGCGCTCGAATGCCGCCCCCACCCTCCAATCCTCGTTGATGCTCCACCGCAGGCCGGTGCCGACACCCGTTCGGTCGCGGTTGGGATTGTCGAGGGTCACCATGGGGGTCGGGATGGGAGACCAGTCCCGCAGGATTCCGAGCATGAACTCCCACTCCGGATTCACGTGGTACAGCATTCCGAAGGACACGTTGAGTGAATTTCCGTAGTTTTTCGGGTCGACGAACTCCGTGCGTCCCAGGAGCGGCGCATCCAGCTCCGTGCGCTGCTCCTGGAGCACCTGATAGTGCCAGTACCGGATGTCCGCTGCCATCTCGAAATCATCCGTCAGCTTCCAGTTGATGCCCCCCTGGAGAGTGAACGGGATGGCAAGCGAGGTCGTGTGGCCGATGCGGCTCACGTCGCCGGAGGGCTCCTCCAGAGTCACCTTCCCTTCCAGCTCAACCGGTGCGCCGCTCGCGAACATGGCCCCGATGTCCAGAGATGGCAGCGGCCTGACCAGGATCCCCAGATCGCCGGTGAAGGTGTACCCGAAGCCGGACAGCTCCATTCTCGAGTCCGAGGCCCAGACGGTCTCATCGAAGCGCCTGTCGGGATCATCGAACACGAGCGGATTCATCATCCGGGAGGCCTTCATGTGGATCATGAGGCAGTTGAAATTGGCACCGATGGAGAGCTTCGGGTCGACCTCGACGGCAGCCGAGGCGGTGGCCCGCGCCGCAATGAACATGACATCCAGAGCCTGATACCGGGTCGGCTCGTCCTCGGGCAGGCTCGTTCCGAACACGTTGGGGGCATAGGCCGCCAGCCCGACTCTCCACCGCTTCGTTCCCAGGTCGGATGTGACCGCGAGGAAGGGGCTGACGCCCATGGCGGTGTCGGGCGAGATGGTGTGATCCGGTTGCAGCACGCCCTGGCTGTCGTAAAGCCGAATCCCCACGTCGAACAGGAACGTCGCTGCCGAGAAATAGGCGGCGGTCCCGGGGGTCAGCACGAGCCCGGCCGGGTTGTGGAAGATGGCGGTGGGGTCGTCCGGATGTGCGATCACGGCGAGCATTCCGACCCGGCGGGTACCGAAATCCACGTTGGAGAAGCCGCCGCCCCGGGCGGGCGCAGGGCAGAGGAGGCCGCTCCAGACGAGCAGACCAACGAACAGGGTCAACCTGCGCACGCAGCTCCCTCCCGCTACTGCGTTTCGGACTCGAGCCGTCCCATTCCGGTCACTCATGGCTCGTCCCCGGTCAGGACCACGCTCTCGATGAACGCGGGGCCGGAAAGGGTCCTCTTCTCAGCCCCGAAGTCGAGCTCCACCTCGGCCTCGGCCTCGAGGCGATACACCACGGGATTGCCGGCAAAGATCTTGACCACCTGCTGTTGGGCCACGTTCATCTGGTCGAGCAGAGCATCACGGTCGTGGAGACGACCTCCGGTGATGGTGCCGCTGACGCGGACAGCGTCCCCCTTGCCGCCGGCCTTGAACTTGTATCGGGTGTCGTACTCGTGCCCCTTGGGGTCGCTCTTCCTCTTGTCGGTGGAGAGGCTCATGGAGTCGGAGAAGAGCAGCAGCCCGTCCTTGCCCGTGACCATGATCCGGGCGATGCGCTTGCCGCCGAGCTCCTTGCGGGTCTTGAACGTGATGAAGACCACCGAGTAGTCGTTGTGGAAGAAGCGAGCGACCCACCAGTGCGTGGCATAGTCGGTGCCAAGAGCATTCTGGGCCATGTGGTCGAGGTAGGCGTCACCGTTGAACTCGTACTTCTGGCCATCGATCTCGGCCGTCCCGGTCACCGAGGCCCGGGGGACGTGGTAGAAGATGTCGACGTACCGCTGGGAGTCGGAATCCAGATTGAGCCTTCCCTTGTAGATCTTGACGCCGTCGGCCCACAGGGTACCCTGCAGGTCCATTTTGAGCTTGTCCTCCTTGACCTTGACGACGAAGTCACGTCCCTTGAGCGCAATCCAGCTTGCGCCGATGCCGATGCGGCCGATCTTGGGGTCCTGGGCGAACTCCCCGGTCGAGTGCTCGAACGCGTGGTGGATCGAGGACTTTCCCGGTCGCGAATAGGACACGTTGACTGCCGTGCTTCCGGCAAAGACCCCGAGGTTGCTGTAGAGGAAATTGAGGTACACGATGTGGCCATCGGTCGAGCGGGCGGCCATGGTCCAGGATTCGGTATAGTACTTGTGCTTGTCGGGATGGCGGAGCCAGTCTGCGTCGGTGGCCTTCTGGACTTTGGCACCGGACCTGACCGGGCCCATGTCGGCCAGGGCGCGAGGCGACGGCAGGGCCAGGCAGGCCAGGGCGACGAGGGCAGCGACAGCGAGCGGGCGGGGGTTTGCAGGTCCGGCCATGTCACGGCTCCTTGACGGTGATTGCAGCCGCGGTCCAATCGAATCGGAATTCCCAGGCGTCTTTGGTTCCATCCTCGTCGAGGTCCAGGTCGGGGGGAATGTCGGACTGCTCGAGGAACTGGTCGAGCGGCAACCCGAGAACGGTGATTCCGGAGGCCTCGTCGACGGTGAGTGCCCCGATGAGCTTGCCCTGGCTCAGCGTGCTGCCGTCAACGGCAACCGTGCCGTCGAGCTTCAGCTCTCGAATGGGCAGCTCGGGGGGCTTGAGCGCTGCGTTGGGGAAGACCAGGAACGCTGGCTTGACGGTGGAGAAGGAATCTCCCAGGAGGGTGCAGCCGACCTCGCTGCCATCGTCGAGGAAGCGGTAGGCGTCGCCTGCGACCTCACCGGCCCCGATACGCAGCGTGAGCTCACCGGTCTCGCGGTCGTCGACAAGCACGTCGAGGAGCACGTTGAGCCCCTTCTTCTCGATCTCCTTGGTAAAGTAGTCGTTGAGAAGCCCGAGCACTTCGCCGGTGAAGGGCCCCTGAAGCACCAGCGTGTCGAACCTCCACGACCGGCCGGACAAGTCGTCCACGACCACGAGCGGAACGTCCTCGGCGACGTCGGCGGCCGGGCCCCCCGTGCAGTTGCAGTTGCAGGTGCACTCGGGGTCGCTGGAACACGCGGCAGCAGGCTCCCGCGGGTTGAGCGGGTCGCCGGGCAATGCCCCCTTGCCCAGGCCGGTGTACGTCTCGTCGATTCCGCAGGCTACGACTCCGACACACAGCAGCGCCGCCAGCAGCAGTCGCCCGAATTCCATGAGAGCCCCCCTCGCTTCCGGCCGGGCCGGAAATGGCACGTCGGACACGAGTAGAGCAATGCGCGCGGCCCAAGTCAATACTTCTTGCATTCCGCTCGGTTCGGGCCTAATCTGACCCGGCTCTTTTCCAAGGAGGAGACAAGGAAGATGAAGACCAACAACTTTGCTGGCCGTGACTGGATTGATGGAGAGCTGGACTACTCGAAGGAGGAGTGGGAGACCCTGATCGACCTGGCGCTTCACCTGAAGCGCGAGTTCGCCATGGGAAAGGATCAGAGCTACATTCTCAAGGGCAAGACGCTCTTCTCGATGTTCTTCAACCAGTCGCTGCGGACCCGCAGCACGTTTGCTGCTGGAATCCAGCAGCTTGGCGGCTTCTACAACGAGCTCGACCCGGGCAAGACCTACACCCCGGCCCGCGTCGGATACGAAGTTCCGTACAAGACGGAGCGCGTGTGCGACGTGGCCCGCATGCTCGACCGCGTGGGCAACGCCATTGCCATCCGCATGTATGGCCCTCCGGCGCACTGGATCTATGGCTTCGCCAACACGATGATCAAGGACTTCGCGGACAACGCCGGGATCCCGCTGATCAACATGGAATGCGACATGTACCACCCCTGCCAGGCCCTGGCCGACATGATCACGGTCAAGGAGAAGTTCGGCGGATTCAAGGGGGTCAACCTGACCATGTCCTGGGCCTACTCGGGCTCCTTCGAGAAGCCCCGCGCCGTGCCGCAGAGCGTGGTGCTGGCTGCCACGAAGATGGGCATGAACGTGACGCTGGCGCATCCCAAGGGCTTCGACCTGGATCCCAACGTCATCCAGCACTGCAAGCAGTTCTCGAATGAGACCGGCGGGTCGTTCAAGATCACGAACGACTTCGACCAGGGCTTCGAGGGCGCACACGTGGTGTACCCGAAGTCTTGGGGCACGGCCTCCTGCTTCAACTACACCGATGCCACCGGCAAGATCGTGAAGAAGGCCGACCACGCGGACGCCGAGTCCAAGTTCAACAAGAACAAGAAGTGGCGGACCTCCACGAAGCAGATGGCCCTCACGGCCAAGGGCGGCATCTACATGCACTGCCTGCCGGCCGACCGTGGCCAGGAAGTGGATGACGACGTGATCGACGGGCCGCAGAGCGTCGTGATCGACGAGGCCGAGAACCGGCTTCACGCCCAGAAGGCCATCATGGCCCTCATCATGGGCGGCCGCTTCTAGCATTCCCCTTCGGCCCGGGCCAAGGGGGGCCCGGCACGCTTCCGTTTCCCTCTCCGCACCGCCTGATTTCGCTTGACTGGCAAGGGTCGTGGTAGTCTACTCGCCCCGCTTTTCTGGCAACAGGATTCCCGCTTCCGGGAGGTGTCGGTTGAAGACTCCGCAGCAGATGTCGAAGAAGGACTACGAGGCGCTCGGCTTCAAGAGCGGCATCGAGATCCACCAGCAGCTCAGAACGCAGAGGAAGTTGTTCTGCCGCTGCCCCAACACACACTATTCCCCCGGCTATGATGCCGAGATCATGCGCCACATGCGCCCCACCCTGTCGGAGCTGGGGGAGTACGATGGCACTGCGCTCATGGAGTTCAAGACGCGCAAGGAGATCATCTATCGCATCAGCCGGCACACGGTGTGCACCTACGAGATGGACGACACACCCCCGTTCATGCTGAACCAGGAAGCGCTGGACATCGCGCTCCAGGTGACCATGCTGCTGGGGTGCAACCTCGTGTCCGAGGTGCACATCGCGCGCAAGCAGTACCTCGACGGGAGCATCCCGACGGGCTTCCAGCGCACGACGATCCTGGGCGTCGACGGGAGAATCCCGTTCAAGGGACGGACCATCGGAATCCGCCAGCTGGGGCTGGAGGAGGATGCTTGCCGGGAGGTCTCCGACCGGGGCCACGTGCGGACCTACCTGACCGACAGGCTCTCCATTCCGCTCATCGAGACGGTCACCGAGGCCGAGATGACAACCCCCACGGAAGTGGCGGAGGTGGCGCAGCTCCTCCGGACGCTCACCCGCCTGACGGGCAGGGTGAAGACCGGCATGGGGGCAGCCCGGCAGGATGTGAACGTGAGCATCCGTGGCGGAGAGCGCGTGGAGATCAAGGGGGTGTCCCGTATCCCCATGATTCCGGCCCTGTGCCACTACGAGGCACTTCGCCAGAAGGCCCTCCTGGAGATCCGGGAGATCCTGCGCAAGCGGGGAGTGACCAAGGAGACCATTGCGGACGAGTGTCGGGACGTGACGGCCGTGGTGCGGCGCTCGCACTTCACCCCTCTGCAGCAGTCACTGGCAGCAGGGCAGCGGGCCTTTGCCGTGAAGCTGCCGGGGTTTGCCGGTCTTCTCAACTACGAAACCGGGCCGGACGTCCGGTTCGTCCGGGAATTCTCCGGCCGCATCAAGGTCATCGCCTGCCTGGACCGGCAGCCCAACCTGGTCTACAGCGATTCTCCCGAGCCCACGCTGGCGTCCCGGCTCTGGGAGCGCCTGTTGAGGGACATGGAGGCCGGAGAGCAGGACGCTCTGGTGCTCGTCTGGGGGCCTGAGCGTGATGGCCGCACGGCGGCACGGGAAGCGGTGCTGCGGGCTCGGGACGCGACCGTCGGCGTGCCCAACGAGACGCGAAAGTCCCTCAAGGACGGGACCACCGTGTTTGAGCGCATTCTGCCCGGCCCTGACCGGATGTACCCGGATACCGACCTGCCCCCCCTTCCCATCACGTCGGAGCGGATGGAGCGGATCCGGACGACCATGGGCCCGCGGCCGTGGGAGCTCATCGAGTGCTACCATGCCAAGGGGGTCCCCGAGCACCTGGCCTGCGACCTGCTGCTGGATGCCCGGCGGGATCTGCTCGACGCGCTGCTGGGGCTTCCGGGAACCAATCCGGTGGAAGCGACCGTGTTCGTCGGGCAGACGCTGCGGGCCCTGCGCCGCTGCGGCGCGGTCCTGGATGATGCGGCCCAGCACCGGATGGTGCAGCTCTTCTCCCTGTTCCTCCAAGGGCGATTTGCCCGGGAAGTGCTTCCCGATCTTGCCAACGCAGTCGTCAGTGAGCCGGCCGTGGAAGTGGCGGAGCTGGTGCAGCGGATGGTGCCGGCTACCGTGCCCGCTTCCCGCCTTGCCGACGAGGTTCGCGAAGCACTGTCGGGCAAGGAGTGGCGCAGGCCCGGACACGCACAGCGCGAGTTCCTGGTGGCCATGGGGTTCGTGATGGAGCGCCTGCGAGGTGCCGCGTGCGGGAAAGAGGTGGCCGAAGTGGTTCGGGCGCTCCAGTCGGGCAAGGGGGTGACGCCATGAGCATCGACGTTCGAAAGGACCAGTTCAAGGGTTACCGAGGCCCCGCCCTGGAAGCGCTCAAGCGCTTCTCCGTGGGAGTGTGGAGCGACGTCGAGGTCGAGTCCTCCCGAGGCAACTTCAAGGGGATCATCCTGCCCCGCTCGGAAACGGCCGACGACCGACACATCGTCATGAAGCTCCGAAATGGATACAACGTGGGCCTCGATGTCTCGACGCTCACTGCGGTCCGGGAGACGGGCTACCGGGAAGCCCACTACAAGATCCCAGAGAAGGCCTTCCCGTTCGACCCGGTCAAGCCCAATGTCATCCTGTACGGCACCGGCGGCACCATTGCAAGCCGTCTGGACTACCGGACCGGGGCCGTGATCCCGGCCTTCTCCCCGGGCGAGCTGTACGGCTCGGTCCCGGAGCTTGCCGACATCTGCAACCTGCAGACTGAGAAGCTTTACGGTGTGTTCTCGGAGAACATGGGGCCGGAGCAGTACATCGGGACGGCCCAGGCCATCGGTCGAGCCATCGCCGAGGGAAAGGACGGCGTGGTCATCGGACACGGTACCGACACCATGCACCACACGGCAGCGGTGCTGTCGTTCATGGTCCAGAATTCCCCCATCCCCATCGTGCTCGTCGGATCGCAGCGCTCCAGCGACCGCCCGTCGTCCGACGCCGCGCTCAATCTGATCAACGCGACCAAGACGGCAGCGGAGAGCGACCTCGCCGAGATCATGGTGTGCATGTTCGGGCCGACCAGCGACGAATACTGCCTGCTGCACCGGGGGACCCGCGTGCGCAAGATGCACTCGAGCTACCGGTCGACGTTCCGGACCATTGGCGACATCCCCCTGGGCATGGTGGATCCTGAGTGCGTGGTCACGTTCCGCGACGACTACAGCAAGCGACGCAAGGACCGCAACGTGATCATCGACCCGGTCTTCGATGACCGGGTCAGCATCGTGTACTACTACCCGGCCATGAAGCCGGACATCATCGATGCGCTCGTGGACAACGGGTACAAGGGCATCGTGATTGCCGGTACCGGGCTCGGCCACGTGAACAAGCCGCTCTATCCGGCGCTGAAGCGTGCGTGCGACCGGGGCCTGCACGTGTACATGACGGTCCAGACGCTGTGGGGCTACGTCCAGATGTACGTGTACGACACAGGCCGTGACATCATGGAGCTCGGCGTCGTCCCGGCGGCCAACATGCTGCCGGAAGTGGCCTACATGAAGCTGTCCTGGGCCCTGGGCCACACCCACGACCGTGAAGAGGTCAAGCGGATGATGCTCACCCCGATTGCGGGGGAAATCACCGAGCGGGAGCCGCACGACGGCTATCTGATCTACCAGGGGGGCATCCCCGAGGTGGAAGAGTTCATCTCGAAGTACCGGAAGTAGCGGCTCGCCGGAACGAAAATCCTGCAATCACGAGAGGTTACGGGCAGGAATCGCCTTGGGCGGTGGCGCAGTAGCCCCACAGGCCCATGAGGTTGGCCTTGGCCTGATCCTCCAGCTGCTCGAACTCGTCGGCGTGGGTCGGATGCGGGAAGTCTTTGTAGGCTCTGGCGTAGCCGCTGGTGATGAGCTTGGCGTTGACGAACGTCGAGCCCACGTAGACGTCGGCCAGCGTGCGCTGGTACATGTCCTTCTCCGGCTTGCCCCCCTTCGGATTGACGAGGCAGATCGGGGTCCCGGGAGGCAGCAGATCGGTCATGAACAGCTTGGCCTGATCGCCGTAACAGCAGTCCTCACGGAACTCTTCCTGCTCGGCCACGCTCATGTTGTCCCATTTGAGGGGGCAGGCCTCGGGATTGGTGCCCGACGTTTCGGGGGCGTTGACGCCGAGCAGGCGGATGTTCTTGTCAAGCTCCTCGGCCTTGAGGGTATCGCCGTCCACCACGGCAAGAAGGGTGACCATCTGTCCCGCACAGCTGCCGTCTCCAGTGGATTCCTCGTCACAGGCGGCAGCCAGGCAGCACGAGCCAATCACGACCAGCGTCAGGATTCTTGTCATCTCGTCTTCCTCCATGAAGCGTTGACATCACCAGATTCAAGGGCACGTCGGGTTGGCAAGCCCGGGGCTCGCTGTATCGCCGCAGGTGGACGCCTGGCATGCGGCCTGCCAGTTCGCCCCATCCAGAGCGTAGTCGAGCGAGGGGTCTCCCCAGGACGGCTTGAGCTGGACGGCCACGCGCAAGCCGTCCTTGTCTTTCGGGGCGGGGATCGGAGCCTGGCTCCCGAAGGTCAGGGCGAACAGGTCCGTCCCGTTGCACGAGAGCTTGAGAGCATCGCCCGACTTGTCGAAGTTCGGGGTGGTCCCGAAGCCAAAGAAGTTGGGGGCGTCGAACGTGGGATTGGAGGCCTGGACGAGGACCAGGTACCCCTTGGGCGGAATCACGGCGTTGCCCTTGATGGTGCCGGAGCCGCCGGAATCTGCCACCGTACAGCCGGCCAGGAGGAGAGCGTCGTTGGACAGGTTGAACAGCTCGAACCAGTCCTTGCCATCGGCGCAGGCATCGGATGCGTTGGTCAGGATCTCGGTGGGGATGACTTCGCCGACCATGGGCGGCCGGGCACAGGCCGTGGTCTCCTGCCAGGTGACGCAGGTGTAGAGCGGGCCGCAGGGCGGATCGCACTGCTGCGGCGGTTCCCCGCACGAGCCGTTGGCAGTGCCGGGGGTGCCGAGGTCCCCGCACGGCATGGTCTGCGTGGCCAGGCACCAGTTGGCTGGGTTGGAAGCGTAGTCTGCGGTGACCGCCTGCCCCTGGGTCATGGCAAGCTGCGTGGCCACCCTGGGGACGATTCCCCCTTCCCCGGGTGCGCCGTCATCCGGTGCCGGGAGCCCGCCCGAGCCGTATTTGAGATCGAATTGGACCAGGCCTGCGCAGGTGAGCTTCACCGCGTCGCTCCCCTCGTTGAAATTGGGGGTCGAGCCGAACTGGTTGATGCCGTCGCCGGTCATGACCTCCTGGGTCTGTGCCAGCACGAGGAAGCCGCCCGGGGGGACAAGAGCCGGTGCCTTGAGCTCGATTTCGCCGGTCTCGTCAGCCAGCTTGCAGCCGGCCAGCTGCAGCCAGTCCGCACCAGGGTTGTGGACCTCGAGCCAGTCCTTCCCACCGGTGCAGGCCTCTCCGGCGTTGGAGAGCAGCTCGGTCAGGACGACCTCCTTCTCCGCCGGCGGCCGGGCGCAGACCTCGTCGCCTCCGACCACCACGCAGGCCGATCCGGAGGGGCACTGTGTTTCGCACGGTGTGCAGGTGGTGCAGACGCCGCACGCTGGATTGACCTTGCCCGGAGTCCCGGTGTTGCCGGTCTGGCCGATGTCGTTCCCCGCAGGAGCCAGATCCCAGTTGGCGGGATCGTGATAGCTGGAGGCCGTGGCCTCGGCAGGCAGCCGTTCGAGGCAGACCTGGACCGACGACCCGTCGGGGGCCTTTGGGAAGGCTCCCTGGGCGAAGTCGAGGTCAAACAGGGTCACGATGGTTCCGTCCTCGGCCGGACACTGGAGGAAGAGACGATCTCCGGTGGAATTGAGGTTCGGGGTGGAGCCGAACAGGAACGATGCCTCGGCCCCTTCGACCTCCTTGCCGGCCATCAGAGCCAGTGCGCCGGCGCACAGGGACACCGGAGTGTCGACGGTCTTGGTGCCGCTGGCCGTTCCGTCGCCGAACGAGCATCCCTGGAGCGACAGGGTTTCGCCCGAGAGGTTGACGATTTCGAACCAGTCAATCGAATCGGCGCCGTTGTACATGATTTCGGTCAGTGCGATCTCGCCTTCCGCCGGAGCCCGGCCGGACGCGACGCTGGGGGCCGGACCGGAGCCGGGCGTAGCGGTCCCGGTGTCGCCGGGAATGGTCCCTTGAGAGGCGGGCTGCCACGCCTTGCACTCGGAAGCGCTGGCCTGGCAGCTCAGGAACGCGGCCTGGAGCTCCATGGACTGGTCGGCAGCGGTGGTGGGGGGCGGAAGCGGCGAATCGACCGCGCAGGCTGCCCCCTTGGCTCCGAACACGACCTTGTGGATGGTGACCTTGCCGTAGGTTTCGATGGCAATCTCGAAGCTCTCCTCCGGGATGGTGAGGGACTTCTCGAAGTCGTACACGAGGACGTTGTCAGCGACACCTTCGGCCAGAGGGGCTCCCCCGAGGCGGATCCAGAGGAACGTGCCGGCGGGGACGGTGACCGGCCCTGCCGCACCGCCCTTCCGGAAGTCGATCTCGGAGGCTTTGCCTCCCGTCTTCTGGATGCGGACCTTGACCATGGACATGTCGATGGTCTCGGCCGAAGCGTTGAGGATTTCGATCCAGCGGCGGCCGGTGACAGGAGAGCTGGGCTTGGCCATGATTTCCGTGATGAGCAGGTCGCACGGCTGCAACTCCGCCTTGACGACCTCGGGCTCCCAGCCGGCAAACGTGGAGCTGCCGCCATCCTCTCCGCACGCCGACAGCAGCGGCAGAGAGAGCAGAGCGAGCAGGAGCGTGCAGACCTTGGATTTCATATTCCGCCTCCAGAACGGGGGTCCAGGTGCGATGACGGGGTACCCGGGTTGCAGGGACCGGCCGGTCGGGGTCGCACCGTGGGAGTGACACTAGCGGGTCATGAGGCGGTGGTCAAGCAGTGCCTGCAATATCAAAAGAGCTTAATTTCTTTGCTAAGGCTGGTATAATACCACGCGGAGTAGCTGCAGGGGGAGGGTCATGAGAACCATTCGGCTTGCGATGGCGGCGTTGTTTGCGACGTTGGGATTGTCCGCGGGGTGCTCCAACAACCCGACGACGGCCCAGATACCGCAGGATGTCCACGAAACGACCGACGAGCGGGACGAGGGAATGACCGACGTGGTCACGGACGTGGGTGAGCCGGACTTCGGGAAGCCCGAGCCGTTCGATGCGCTGGCCGAGTTCGACGTCCAGGAGAACGTGCCCATCGGGCAGCAGTGCAGCACCAACGAGGACTGCGGGTTCGGTTACTGCATCGAGGGGCCGACGGGCAACATCTGCACTCACACCTGCATCGAGGACTGCCCTCCGGGATTCGTGTGCAAAGGCACGAACCTCGGGGGTGCGGACATGGAGTTCCTGTGCATCCCGACCTACTTCGATTTGTGCGCCCCCTGCACCACGGACAAGGAATGCGGCGATGACTCGGATCTGTGCGTGCCGGTGGGAGGCGAGGGGACATTCTGCGGCCTGGCTTGTGAGAAGACGGAGGATTGCCCGCAAGGGTACTCGTGCAACAGCGTGGCCGGGGCCGAAGGAACCAACGTCAAGCAGTGCCTCCCGCTGACCGGAAGCTGCTCGTGCACTCTGGACAACGTTGGAGAGAAGCGGGGTTGCCTGCTCGAGAATCCGTTCGGAAGCTGCCCTGGCGAGATGGAGTGCATGGGGGCGGCAGGCTGGTCGCCGTGCAATGCATCGGAGCCCGAGCCGGAGGACTGCAACGGACAGGACGACGATTGCGACGGCAAGGTAGATGACGGGTTTGCGGATTCGGATAAGGATGGGCTTGCGGATTGCGTCGACCCGGACGACGACAACGACAATGTCGAGGATGATACGGACAACTGCCCGCTGGACCCGAACACCAATCAGCTCGACACGGACGGGGACGGCCCGGGCAACGTCTGCGACGAGGACGACGACGGCGACGGCGACCCGGACGAGCTGGATTGTGCGCCGCTCGAGCCCAAGGCCCACCACGGCGCAGCCGAAGTCTGCGACGCCGTGGACAACAACTGCAACAACCAGGTGGACGAAGGGTTTGCCGATGTCGACCTGGACGGCATGTCCAACTGCGTGGACCCGGACGATGACAACGACGGTGACGTCGACGAGACCGACTGCGACCCGCTCAACCCCAACGTCTACCACGGTGCTAAAGAGGCCTGCGACAGCCTCGACAACGACTGCAACGGGAAGGCGGACGAGGGGTTCCCGGATCTGGACGGGGACGGCGTAGCCAACTGCGTGGACGTGGATTCGGACGGGGACATGGACCCGGATCCGGAGGACTGCGCCCCGTTCAATCCGCAGCTCCATCACAAGGCAGCGGAGCTGTGCGACGGCATCGACAACAACTGCAATATCCAGGTGGACGAGGGGTGGCCGGACTTCGACCTCGACGGACTTGCCGACTGCATGGACCCGGACGACGACAACGACATGGATCCGGATGAGAATGATTGTGCGCCGCTCGACTCGACCATGCACCATGCGGCCAACGAGAAGTGCGACGCCATCGACAACAACTGCAACGGCAAGGTGGACGAGGGGTACCCGAACTTCGATGGCGACGGTGAGGCCGACTGCATCGACAACGACGACGACAATGACGGCGACCCGGACATCGTGGACTGCAACCCGGTCAGCGCGGGGGTGCACCACGGAGCCGAGGAGAAATGTGACGGCCTGGACAACGACTGCAACCTCCAGGTGGACGAGCCCGGCGCCAAGGGGTGCACGGTGTTCTACAAGGACAAGGACGACGACGGCTGGGGCATGAGCAACAAGTTCCTCTGCCAGTGCGGTCCGGAGTCCGATTTCACCGCGACCAAGCCGGGTGACTGCGACGACTCGACGTGGAGCATCAACCCGGACGGAACCGAGGTGTGCAACAACCAGGACGACGACTGCGACGGCGTCAAGGACAATGCCGGAGCGCTCGGCTGCGAAAACTACTACATGGACGGCGACTCGGACGGCTACGGCTCCGGGCAGCCGTCATGCGTCTGCTGGCCGACGCCGCCCTATGTCACCAAATTGGGCGGGGACTGCAACGAGAACTCCCCGTCCATCAACCCCAAGGTGGCGGAGCTGTGCGACGGCGTCGACAACAACTGCGACGGCCAGGTGGACGAAGGGGTCGGGTCTTCGTGCGGAACGTGCGACCCGAGCTGCCACCAGGTGAACATCGGCCCCAAGGGGGATGAGTCGTTCACCATGGACAACGACAACTCGGACGGCCTTGCGGTCACGCCCGACGGGTTCCTGGAGCTCAGCGAAGAGCAGGTGAAGCTCGCCTTCATCTGGATCGCCAACTCGGCGGAGAACACGGTTTCCAAGCTCGATACCGACACGGGCAAGGAAGTCGGGCGGTTCTACACCTGCACCGACCCGTCCCGAACCGCGGTCGACCTGTACTCCGACGTCTGGGTTGCCTGCCGCGGTGACGGCGGCGTGACCAAGATTGTGGCATACGAGAAGAACTGCGTCGACAAGAACAAGGACGGCGTCATCCAGACCTCGAAGGATGCCAACGGCGACGGCAAGATCCAGGGCGGCGAGATGCTGTCCAAGGGGCAGGATGAGTGCGTCAAGTTCATCACCTATCCCGGTGGCGGCTGCCAGCGGGCGGCCGGCGTGGACAAGGAGAACAATGCGTGGATCGGGGAGTGGAACGGTTCAACGCTGCGCAAGCTCAAGTCGGATGACGGTGCGGTCCTCCAGTCCATCGGGATCAGCTGCAACCCTTACGGGCTCGTGCTCGATCAGGACGGGATCATCTGGGTGTCGGGGCGTGGGTGCGACAAGCTGGTGCGGGTCGACCCGAAGACCAATGCGGTCCAGCACCTGAACCCGCCGACGGGCAACCTTTACGGCATCACGGTGGACAAGTACGGTCGCATCTGGATGGGACACTACAGCAGCTACGGGATCTCGATGTACGATCCCAAGAATGGGCAGTGGAAGTGGATCACGCAGAACCTGAGTGGCTACTGCCCTCGCGGCATGGCCGGCTCGTCCAACGGGTTCATGTACTCGGGCCTGGGGTGCAGCGGCACCTATGTAGCCAAGGTCAATCTGGACACGCTTGCAGTCAGCCTGATCAACATCTCGCCGTGCAACACGCCGATCGGAGTGGCGCTGGACTCGGGGGCCAACCTCTGGGCCGTCTGCTACAGCTCGTCGTCTGCGGGCAAGGTCAACACGGCCAACGACCAGTTCCTCGGGAATTACCCGGTCGGGTCGAACCCGTACACCTATTCGGACATGACCGGTTACGCTGCGAAGAACTACACCGCCCCCCAGGGTTATTACCAGCACATCATTCCGGGGGCTCCGACCGGCACGACCACGTGGACGAGTCTCAAGGTCGACGTGACCTACCAGGGGGCAAGCTACCTGAAGCTTCGCCTGCGGGCTGCGGACACGGTCTCATCGCTGGCCGGGGCCGAGTGGAAGGGGCCGTTCGGTCCGTTCCCTCCCAACGTGTTCCCGATGGACCTGACCGCGATTGCGGGGCTGGTCGGCAAGTACCTCCAGGTCGAAGTGATTCTCGTGGCAGACGATCAGGGCAACTCCGCTATCCTCAAGGGATTCTACGTCCAGTACAACACGAAGTAGCGGGCGGCGGGGCGGCGGCGGGGCGGCGGCGAAAGGCATAGGACACATAGGACACATAGGACGAATAGGACGAATAGGACCCGCCGCCCTCACGGAGGGAGAACGGCCTCTATCGCGGGATTGGTTGCCTGGCATGAACAGCTGAGTAGCTCCATCGGCCGTGAGCCCCGAGCAGCCTTCTAGGCTCCATCGGCCGTGAGCCCCGAGCAGCCTTCTAGGCTCCATCGGCCGTGAGCCCCGCGCAGCCTTCTAGGCTCCATCGGCCGTGAGCCCCGAGCAGCCTTCTATGCTCCATCGGCCGTGAGCCCCGAGCAGCCTTCTAAGCTCCATCGGCCGTGAGCCCCGAGAAGCCTTCTAGGCTCCATCGGCCGGGCGGTCAGAAGCCCCCCCTGGTTCCCCCCCGTCCTATGCCTTCCATGCGTCCTATATGTCCTATTCGTCCTATTGTCCCATCACTCCCCGCTTCCGCAGCACAACCAGCAGCGCCAGAAGCAGTGCGATGACCATTGCAGCAGTGGCTCCGCCCGGCGCTCCGTGCGGGCCGGCCGAGCAGCCGCTGGAGGCCTTGTCCTTGCCGCCGATGTTGGGAACGCACTCGCCGTTCTTGAACGAGTAGCCGGTGGGACAGGACTTGCCCGGGGGCACGTCTTCCTCGATGACATCGGACGTCGTGGCCCCGCCGTCTGGCCACGGGGCATCGGGAGGAAGGCACTGGCCCCCCTTGCAGGTCAGCATGGCACCGCAGGAACCGCAGCTCCCTCCGCACCCGTCTTCGCCGCACTGGAGGCCGGCACAATTGGGCTTGCAGCCCTTCACGCAAAGACCTTCCGCAGTGTCGCAAGAATAGCCGGGGTCGCACTGTCCGCAGCTGCCCCCACACCCGTTGTCCCCGCACTCGCGTCCCGCACAGTTTGGGGCGCACTGCGGGCCGCACATCCCCTCGGCGTTGCAGAAGAGCCCGGCCGGGCAACTGCCGCAGCTTCCGCCGCAGCCATCGTCACCGCACTGTTTGCCCGAGCAGGACGGCATGCAGGTCCCGGTGCACTTGCCCGTTGCATCACAGAACATCCCCTCAGGACAGGTGCCGCACTGACCGCCGCAGCCGTCCGCACCGCAATCCTTGCCAATACAGACCGGCATGCAGCCCGGAATGCACACACCGCTCGGATTGCAGCCCATCCCTGCAGGGCAGGTGCCGCAGTCGCTTCCGCAACCGTCCGGACCGCACTGCTTCCCTGAGCAGTTCGGAAGACAGCCACCGGAGCACTTGCCGGCAGCGGTGCAGCTGATTCCAGGTGGGCAGTTGCCGCACGATCCGCCACATCCGTCCGAGCCGCACTCCTTGCCCTGGCACGAGGGTGAGCAAGTGTCGCTGCACACGCCGCTCGAGGTGCAGAACCACCCCGGGTCACACGTGCCGCAGCTCCCCCCACAGCCGTCGGTACCGCATTCCTTCCCGGTGCACTTCGGAGTGCAGTTGAACACGCACTTGCCCTGATCGTTGCAGGAATAGCCGCCCAGGCAGGTTCCACAGCTCCCGCCGCAGCCGTCCGGACCGCACTGTTTGCTCAGGTACCAGCAGTCGGGTTCGCAGGGCTCAACGCACAGGCCGTCTACGCTGCACTCCTCATTCCAGGAGCAATAGCCGCAGTTGCCTCCACAGCCGTCCGGGCCGCACTCCTTGCCGTTGCAGTCGGGCGTGCAGTCGAACACGCACTGCCCGCTGTCCGTGCACGCGTAGCCCTGCTTGCAGGTTCCACACGTACCCCCGCAACCGTCCGAGCCGCACTGCTTGCCCCAGCAGTTGCTGGCACAGCTCTGGCAGTACCCCCCATCGGTGCAGTAGTAGCCGGCCTGGCACGTACCGCAGGAACCTCCGCAATCGTCCGGACCGCAGTCCTTGTAGTAGCAGGGGGCCTGGCAGTCCTTGCAGCTCCCGGTTTCGGTGCAGTACCAGCCCGCTTTGCACTCGCCGCACGTGCCACCGCAACTGTCCGGACCGCATTGTTTGAAGAGACAGGAATCCTTGCAGCTCGTGCAGTAGCCGTCGTCGCAGAAGTAGCCGACCTTGCACTCCCCGCATGTCCCGCCGCAATCGTCAGGTCCGCAGTTGGCGTTCCAGCACGGGGCCTTGCAGTCCTTGCAGCTCCCGTTGGCATCGCAGTAGAAGCCGGCCTTGCACGTCCCGCAAGATCCGCCGCAGGGGTTGTCGCCGCATTGCTTGCCGGAGCACGCCCAGGAGCAACTCGAGCACCAGCCGTCGTCGCAGTAGTAGCCGGCCTGGCATGTACCGCACGTTCCCCCACATGCATCGGGTCCGCAGTTGGCGTTCCAGCAGGGAGACTTGCAGTCCTTGCAGCTGCCATTGGCATCGCAGTAGTAACCGGCCTTGCAGGTTCCGCACGTTCCGCCGCAAGGGTTGGGGCCGCAGCTCTTGCCGCTGCACGCCCAGGTGCAGCTCGCACAGCTCCCCCACTCATCGCAGTACTCCCCGGCCGGACACTCGCCGCAGGTCCCGCCACACGGATGCCCGCCGCACTCCTTTCCGAGACATGCAAAGTCGCAATTGTCACACCATCCGCTGGCGGAACAGTACTCCCCCTCAGGGCACTTGCCGCAACTCCCGCCACAACCGTCGTCCCCACACTCCTTCCCCCCGCAATAGGGGTAGCATTCCGCAACGGCCACGGTCGGCATAAGCAGCCAAACAACTACCGCGATTACAGCAACTTTCATGTCAACACCTCAACAGCATTCTCAATCGAAGGAACCGCTCCTTGCCCAGGTGCTACTCGGCCTTCTGCTCCACTCCGTAGCAGGCCTTGAGCGCCGCCTTGACCTCTTCCTCCGGAGCACCAAAGCTCTTGGCATCCCGAGCGCGGTTGTTCGCCTTCACGCACTTCCCCTGCCCATCAAAGAACTTGGCCAGCTTGAGATACTCGCGGTACAGCGCGACTCGGATCTCGTCGACGGCGGGTCCGCACTCCCCCTGGACTGCGGCGGAAGCTTTTCCCAATCGGGCCTTTGCCTTGCCATAGGAAGTGGCTGCCTCGAGCGCATCGCGATGCTTGAGCTGTGAAAGCGCTGCATCGACGAGCCCCCGAATCTCCTGGGCCTTGCCCTTGTCCTTGCCGGACAGTCCGGCACCAGTGCACTTGCTGGCAGCGGCGCTTGCTCCTGCGTCAGCTCCTGCGGCACCGGCATTGCCCTTGTCTTCGGCCTTGCCCTTGTCTTCGGCCTTGCCCTTGTCTTCGGCCTTGCCCTTGTCTTCGGCCTTGCCCTTGTCTTCGGCCTTGCCCTTGTCCTCGGCCTTGCCCTTGTCCTCGGCCTTGCCCTTGTCCTCGGCCTTGCCCTTGTCCTCGGCCTTGCCCTTGTCCTCGGCCTTGCCCTTGTCCTCGGCCTTGCACTTGTCCTCGGCCTTGCCCTTGTCCTC
>CAITUV010000048.1 GCA_903895725.1 uncultured Myxococcales bacterium
ACTCGGCCGATGATGCAACACCCCGGCAGTTGTGACGCCGGGAGCGTCATAACTCGGCCGATGATGCAACAACCCGGCAGTTGTGACGCCGGGAGCGTCATAACTCGGCCGATGATGCAAGCTCATCGCCCGAGTCACTACAGGCCGTCTAGAATGGAGAGAACTGGTTCGAGGCCCAGAATTCTTCGCGGAGGGAATCGAGCTGAGCCACGAGGGTTCGGTAGTGCCCTCTTTCCCAATCGGCCAGCTCCCGGAAGAAGCGGGCAACTTCGGGATCGGTCGCCGTATCGGCCTGCGCCGCGTAGAACGTCATGGCCGTCTGCTCGAGCTGGGCACCGACGGAAAGCGCCGTCATCTCGAAGTGCGCCTGAGCGATGCGCTTGCGTATGTCTGCGGAGAAGATCGGGCTTCCGGCGGGAACGGCCGGGATCCCCAGTCGGACCGGAGCGGCGGTACCGGACTCCCGGATGGAGTCGTACTGTGACCGGAGGAATGCGGCATGGTCCAGCTCCTCTGCTGCGAGTCGCTCGAAGACTTGTTTGCCCAGAGCGTCGACGGTCGTCTTGGCGGCCATGAGGTAGAAGGAATGTCCCTCCACTTCGGCCCGAATGGCGTTGGTCAGTGCGGTCAGAAGCTCATTCTCTCCCATCGAGGCCTCCCGATCACCTTCTTCAATCCCGCACCACGGTAGTCACGAGTTGCTCTCGAGTCAACGCGGATCGACTTCGGCTCGCTCCCGCGCCTCGAACGCCCGGTGGCTTTGTTCTCAATGTGCGTTGCCTGGTTATCGATGCGCGTTGCTTTGTTCTCAATGCGCAATGCGGTAAGATGGCCCGAGCGGAGGGATGGGATGAGAACTTTGCGAGCTGGTTCGTGGATTGCCGTGACGGTGATGATTGTGTCGGCGTGCTCCGGTGGCAGTGACGCGGGGGGGGATGTCCGGGCCGACGATGTCGGACTGGACGGAGCGGATGCTTCTCCCTCGGGAGATGCTCTGGCGGATGGCCGGGGCTCGGGGGACGACGTGCTCGACCCGCTCGACGGGGCCGACGCGGGGCCGGAGCTGGCCGGGGATGTCTTGGAAGAAGTGGCACCGGACGTTTCGGCCGCCCTGGCGTCCCACCTGCGCAGAGCCATGGAGGAGTACCTGGCATTCAGCGGAGATCCGGGTGTCAGTGCGGCGATTCGGTTGGCCTCCGGGGCGATGTTCGTCGACGCCGCCGGGCTTGCCGACATCACCACGGGCGCTGCCATGACTCCCCATTCGTCGTTTCGCGTGGGGAGCAACACGAAGCCCTACATCTCGGCCCTGATTCTGAAGCTGGTGGACGAAGGTCTGCTGGCGCTCGACGACCCGCTCTCGAAGTACGTGGACGGTTACCCGCAGTGGGGCGACGTGACGATCCGGATGCTCCTGGGCATGCAGAGCGGCATCCCGGACTACCTGGTCAGCCAGTCGTTCATGATGGCAGCCGTCTTCAATCCGGATTCGCTCACCTCTCCCGACGTGCTGCTGGGCTTTGTCAAGGACGAGCCGCTGGTGTTCGAGCCGGGGACCGACTGCCTTTACACCAACACCAACTACATCCTCATCGGGCTCGTCATCGAGAAGGTAACCGGGCAGGCCGCACAGGATGCGCTCCGGACACGGATCCTGGACCCGCTGGGCCTGGACGAGACCTACCTCGACGTGGTGGATGAAGTGAAGCCCGAGCTCGCCCACGGCTACATGGACCTGGCCATCGTCGGGTTCCTGTTCGGGCTCACGGCTGATGCCGTGGCGCTCATCCCGAAGAGCTGGTTTCTCAAGGACTACCTGGTGGACGCAACCTACTTGTTCCCGCCCATGTTCTCGTGGACCGACGGTGGCCTGATCACGACTCCTGCCGATGCCCTGAAGTTCATGCGGGCCCTCCTGACCGGAAATGTCGTGAGCCCGGAATCGCTGGCCGAGATGAAGAAGACCGATGTCTGTCCCATCCTGGGAGTCCCGGTCGACTACGGTCTCGGGTTGAGCACTTCGGCAGGCTCGTTCGGAACCCGCTGGGGGCACGGCGGGCTCAACTTCGGGTACGAGGCCAACACCATCTACTTCCCGGAGCGGGACGTGACCTTCTCCCACATGCACAATTTTCTGCCCGAGCAGTCCTACCGGTTCGAGGACGAGGTCCTGGCCATCCTCGACCAGGAGCCGACCGAGCCGGCGGGCCCTGCCTGCACCGTCCCCGAGGGGTTCTTCGGAGGGGAGACCGACGACGTCGTCGAGCTGCGGTTCAAGGGGATCATCCATGCCGAGGAAACCGAATCCCCGGCTGCGGCGACGGCCAACGTGCAGGGGATCCTCGATGGCAAGAAGGTGGCCCTCTACGGCTACGGGACTTCGGCCGAGGAAAAGAACCTGGTCGCGGGTCGCCGTGTGGATGTGTCTTCGCTCGCCCCGTCCGTCACGTCGGGGGTGGATCTTCGGGCCGTGACGGTCAGCGTGAAGGCCTCGGTGCTGGAAGGCGGGGACGGGGAGCTGGGGGAGCTGGCACCCTACGACGTGGTGGTGGTGGTGACCGAAATCAGTCTCGTCCCCGGGACCCAGGACGTGGAGAAGATGTGTGTCGTGGCCGTGCAGGACGTGGAGCGGAAGAGCCGCCTCAGCGTGTGCGGCGGTGCGGGATTCCAGGCCGAGGTGGGGGAAGCGCTCCGCCTGTACGGGGTGGCTCCCGTGACGAGGGACGAGGAGACCGTGACGACCTTCCTCGAGCTCATCGGCGTCCCTCGCTGCTCCTGCGCCGACGGTAGCGGCGGATTCGTGGAGTGCCCGTAGGGGGGCAGGTGGGGACGGGGAAGCTGAGCATCGCAAGGAGCACGCCCATGACGACACGATTTCACGGAAAGGCTGGTCGGGTCGAGCTGATTGTCCGGGGGCTGTGGGCTGTCCTCCTGTTTGCTTGCGGCGCGTGCAGCGGCGGCACGGAGGAAGCCGTCTCCTGGGACTTGCGAAGGGGCCCGCAGGATCTGTCCCCCCTCGATGCTCCTTCCGGTGAGCAGTTTGCCACGGAGCTTGTCGGCCCGGCCGGCGACCAGGTGGGAGGCGGTGATTCCCGCTGGGAGGAGGGCGGGGCAGCCGATTCCGGGGTAGGGGGGGAGGACGAGACGTCGATTCAGCCGGACCAGGACGGCGACGGAGTTGCCGATGGCGATGACAACTGCCCGGCGATCGCCAACGCCGACCAGGGGGACGTGGACATGGACGATACCGGGGATGCGTGCGACCAGGATGATGACGGAGACGGCGTCTCGGACCTGGCGGACGCGTTCCCCCTTGACCCCGGAGAGTGGTCGGATGCCGACGGAGACGGGGTAGGCGACAACGCGGACACTGAGACTTGCGACGGCCTCGACAATGACGGGGATGGAGTGGTGGACAACGGGTTCGATCTGCACGAGTTCTACCCGGACCCTGATGGCGACGGGCAGTACGGGCTTGTGCCGGCTGAGATGCAGCCGAGCTGTGCATCGCTCCTGGCCGCCGGGATGAGCCAAGACGGCGTCTACACCATCGATCCGGACGGGGTCGGCGGCATGGCACCGCTCCCGGTCCGGTGTGACATGACCCGGGATGGCGGCGGCTGGACGCTCGTCTTCCACCATGACATCGCCGGCGGATACTGGGCAGGCAGCCAGGATTCGCTGGAACGGAGCGTGGACGACCCGGATGCGCTGCGCTATTCGATCCTCTCCCACCTCGAGGCATTCCGGTCGACCGACGGCTCCCTGGAGATGCGCATCGAGTGGCCCGACACGGCGTGTGCGGGGCACAACATCTGGCGCCAGACATCGAATCCAGCCCTGGGCCCGGTGGCCGGCTACGAGGCGATCGACGTCCAGTACACCGACTATAGCTGGGGCGGACTCGAGCTCAACGGCTACAACACCTCGAGCTTCATCGACGGATCCGTGGGGATCAACTGGTGGTTCTATGCCATCGGATCGACGGCAGGCTGGTCATCCCCCCCCGGAATCCCCGCCTGCTCAATGACACCGGCTCAGCGTGTGTCGCTCTGGGTCAGGCCCGACGACCCCGTTGCCGGAACGATGCCCCCTCCGGTGCTGGCCTGCGGAAACGCCGGTGGGCTGTCCGATGTGCCCGGCGACTGCTCGCCCGAGGACGCCAACGTCTTTGCCGGGGCACCGGAGCTGTGTGACGTCAAGGACAACGACTGTGACGGCACCGTGGACGAGGATTGCCCGTTCGGCAGCCTGACCGTGACGTCCGGACCGCTGCCACTCCAGTTCTATCCTCGCAACCCGGCCACGAACGAGTGCACGTTCGTCATCGAAGGGGAAACCGTTGGAGCGGCCACGGAAGCCGGCGTTCGCCTGCTTCGTGACGGCAAGCCTTACGGCGGAACCTTCGAGGGGGAGGGCCCTGTCTTCTCCGTTGCCGTGACCCTCGAGGGAGGGCTTCATCAGTACGAGGTCATGGTCCTGTGGGACAACGGCACGGGCTGGTGGAAGCCGGTGACGTCGTTTGGCAACGTGGTCTGTGGGGACGTGTACCTCATCGATGGCCAATCCAATGCCGTCGCCAGTGACTACCAGGGGGAGAAGCTGGGAGACGCCGAGTCGAGCACGTTCGTCCGGAGCTTCGGAAGCTCGATCAACGGCCCGTCCGTGTCCGACGACAAGGATTTCGGCATCGCGGTGGCGGATGCTCCCTACGTGCACGCTGCCGTGGGACAATGGGGACTCCATCTGGCCCGCCTGATCATGGAGGCCGAGGGTATGCCCATCCTGCTGATCAACGGGGCCGTGGGGGGTACCACGGTCCTCCAGCACCAGCGCAACGACGCCAACCCCACGGATCTCGATACCATCTTCGGTCGACTGCTGTGGCGCGTCCAGAAGGCCGGCGTCGCAGGCTCCGTGCGCGGGATTTTCTGGCACCAGGGGGAGAGCGACGGAAGCATGGCCTACCCGAGCTACCTGGAGCTCTGGACCGCCATGTACAACGACTGGCTCGAGGACTACCCCAACGTCGAGGGTATCTATCCCTTCCAGGTGAGGGCCGGGTGCGGCAACCCGACCTGGAACCGAAACGTCCATCGGGATCTGCCCGGCCTGCTGCCCAAGGTAATCGGTCACATGAGCACTACGGGTGTAACCGGCCACGATGGTTGTCATTTTTATCACGCCGCCTACGTGGAATGGGCCGAGCGGATGGCCCGGCTGGTCCGCCGCGATCTCTACGGAGCGGACGTGCCTGGAAACATCGAAGCACCGGACCCGGTGAGTGCCAAGTGGACGGATGCTTCGACCCTGGTCATCGACTACGGAGCGACCGGTGAAGGGCTGGTGCTCCAGCCTGGTGCCCAGGCCTTCTTCAGCCTGTCGAACGGCGCCACGATCCTGTCTGCTCAGGTGGTGGGAAGCACCGTCGTTCTCACCGCGGCGAATTCCGGCGCCACATGGGTTTCCTTCGTCGACGTGCCGGGCGACATCGCCTGGCTGGTCAATGACCTGGGCATCGGAGGCTTCGCCTACTACCAGCTGCCGATTGGGCAGTGAGCCGGAGGTCGTGCAGATGGACAGACAGTTGCGGCTGGCATTGGAGAGGGTCCGCAGGCTTGTTCTGGCAGGGGCGTGGCTGGTGGTTGCGCCGCTGTCGGCGTGCAGTGGCGATCCGGTCCCAGGCCCGGTGTTGAGCGACGACGTCCGGCTTCCGTGGGGCGACACGTCGACGCAGGACCAGGCCCCGGGGCTCGACACACCAGGTCCTGGCGATATCCGGGGCGGACCGGAGGACGGAGGGAATCAAGGGCAGCCCGACTCGTGGACTGATGGCTCGGCTGGGGGCGACGGTGCGGATGGAGCTGCGTCCGACGGGACCGGCGTGCCCGGGGACGGAGGGCCTGAGGACGCAGGCCCTGGGGACGGAGGTGCTTCCCCGGATGGGGGGCCTGGGGAGGATGTGGCCGCGGAGGTCGTCGGGGACGCTACGGCTGAAGACCTTCCGCCGCCGTGCCCGACACCGCTGTGCAACGGGGTGTGCTGCAACCCGGGCGAGGAATGCCTGGCGAAGGCGTGCCTGCCGTGTCTGGCCCCCTGCGACGCGGCGACTCCCTGCGAGAACGACTCGTACTGCGTCGAGTCCTGTTGCGTGCCCTGGGGCAAGGGGCCTCTGGGAGGGACGGACTGGGGATGCCAGAAGGTGCTCCCGCCCGGCGTGTTCCGGCCGTCGCTGCAGTGCGAATGGACCGGGCTCGAGGCGGGCACCCCCTTCCCCCAGCACCGGCAGGTGCTCGGAACGCCCGTGGTGTTCCCCATGGACTCGAAGCAGGGGAGCCTCATCGTTCCGTGGATCTTCTTCGTGGGGTACGGCGGCCTGGATGGCGGCATGGCCGCGTCCAGCTCCGACGGCTATGTGCGCGTGCTCGACGGGAAGGACTGCAAGCTGCTCTACACCCTGGGCATGGCCATGGTGGCCGGCGCGTGCCCGCTGGCCGTCGCGGATCTCGACGGGGACGATGAGTACCTGCCTGAGGTCGTGGCGTGCCGGGAAGGGGGTGGGCTGGTCGCCTTCAAGTTCGTCGCCAAGGAGGGCGCCTGGAAGCTCCTTTGGACCAGCACGGACAAGGACGGAAGCGTCTCGACGTTCGCTGCGGGCGAGCACCGCTGGAGCGGCCCCACTGTCGTGGACCTGGACGGCCAGGGGGGGCCGGAGATTCTGTTTGGCGGGGAGGTCTACTCGTCCCAGGGAGTCCGGTTCGGAACCTCGCTCGGCTGGAAGAGCTTTGCCACCACGGGGCAGTTCGCACTGGCCGTCGACGTGGATCAGGACGGCGGTCCGGAGCTCGTGATGGGGGACGGAATCTGGTCATGGACCGGGACGGACTGGGCCCTTGAACCCTACTTCACGTCGGGCGGAGCAGACGGGTATGTGGCGGTGGCCGATTTCGGCGATTTCCCTGTGGCGGGGCTACCCGCAGGGATCCCGGAGGTGGTCGTCGCGTCGCCGGGACAGGTCCGAGTCATGCGCCTGGACGGGGTGACCGTGTTCGGCCCCTACCCGGTGGCCGGCGGCGGAGACGGAGGTCCTCCCACGGTCGGCGACTTCGATAATGACGGAAGTCCCGAGGTGGCCCTGGCCAGCAAAGGGGCGTACCAGGTGTTCGACCTCGAGTGTGCGGCCGATCCTCTCCCCGCATTCTGCGAGTCGGGGGGCAGGCGGTGGTCCCGGGTCTCGCAGGACTACAGCTCGAGCCGTACCGGGTCGTCCGTGTTCGACTTCGAAGGGGACGGCAAGGCCGAAGGAGTCTATGCGGACGAGTGCTTCCTGAGGGTCTATGAGGGGGCCACGGGCGAGGTCCTCTACTCGCGTCCGAGAAGCTCGTGCACCTGGAACGAAAACCCGGTGATCGCAGACGTGGATGGCGACTACCGGTCGGAAATCCTCGTCGGCTCCAATGAGAACTGCGAGATCACCTGTCCCGGAGTCGACCCCGTGTACAAGGGGCTGCGCTGCATCGTCGATTCGGACTGTGCCGCCATGCCCTGCTCGGACGGCTTCTGCCGGTGCACGTCAACCGAGGATTGCGCTGCAGTGGACCAGGGGCTGGTCTGTGCGGAGCCGCTTGCCGGGACACCCGGGGCCGGGAGCGTCTGCCGGGCCGCACACACCGGAAAGACGTCCGGGATCCGCGTGTTCCGCGATTCGTCAGACCACTGGGTCCAATCCCGCAAGATCTGGAACCAGCACGTCTACTACGTGGTGAACGTCAACGATTCGGGGACCGTGCCCACGGCCGGTACCGAGTCGTTGAACTGGATGACCCCCGGGCTCAACAACTTCCGGCAGAACACACAGGGGGTGGCCAATCCGCTGGCCGCTCCGGATGTGACCCTCAAGCCCCTGGGCTTCGTCTGCGACAACGGGGTAGCCACGGTCAAGGTCAAGCTGTGCAATCGAGGTGCTGCCCCGCTGGCCGCCGACACGCCCGTGTCATTCTACGTCGGCGTGCCGACCCCGGAGAGCAAGCCGTGGTGTACCTCGGTCAGCGCCGAAGCGTTGCCGCCCGCACAGTGCCTGGAGATGTCGTGTGCCTGGAGCGGACCGGCGGACGGCCCGGTGACCGTGGTCGCGGCTGCCGATGATGGAGGGAACCTGGACGGCGATTCCACCGAGTGCGCCGAAGACAACAACCTGGCTTTCATCGACGCGGTCTGGTGCCCGTAACCGGCCCGCTCTTTCTGTCGGAGGTCCAGAATGGCTGGAACGAGCCCCCGGGCAGCCCGTTTCGATGGTGCAGCCTCACTTGCTGCGGTGGCCAGGTGCCTGGTGCTGTGTTCCCTGGGCGCGTCGATGTCGTGCTCGTCGGCCCCCTCGGGTGCCGGAGGGGCGGACGGGGGCTCCGACGCCGCACCGGTCTGGTTCGCTGATGGGATTTCGGACACTCTCCTGGACCACTCGGGCGACGTGCCGAGCAACGACGCTGCCAGACACGATGCCTCCACTGACAGGGAGTGGGCCGATGCCGAACTCGGGGATTCAGGCGGGGGGGATTCTGGGCCCGAGGATGCGGGCCTCGCAGATTCCGGAGCAGGGGATTTCGCCTCTGAGGATCTGGGAATCGCTGATTCTGGCGTCGGGGATTTCGCCGCTGCGGATCCTGGCGTCCAGGATGAGGGTGGTGAGGACGTTGGCGTTGAGGATGCCGGCGTTGAGGATGCAGGGGTTGGGGATGCAGGGGGTGAGGATGCAGGGGTGGAGGACAGTGCGGTTGAGGATGCAGGGGTTGAGGATGTGGCTCCCCCCCCGCCCGACCCGAACGTGCACGCGGCCCCGACTGGAGCAGGACAGGAGTGCTCTCTGGGCAATCCCTGTGCACTGCTGAACGCCCGGGATCGGGCCCGGATGCTTCGGCAGTCGGGCGTGTCCGGCATCGTGGTGTGGCTCCATGGGGGGCGGTATGTCCTGGCGGCACCGTTGGAGCTGGGCGAGGAGGATTCTGGGTCTGCCGGCGAGCCGGCCCGTTTCGAAGCGTGGCCTGGAGACCCGGCAGGCATCCCCATCCTGTCCGGCGGAACAAAGATTTCGGGGTGGAAGCTGGACGATCCGGGCAAGGGGCTCTGGCGGGCCAGCGTGCCGGCAGGGCTGAACACTCGCCAGCTCTTCGTGAACGGAGTCCGTGCCGTGAGGGCCAGGGGCATGGAAGGTGCCGGGTTCACCGAGACTCCGACCGGCTACACCGGGGCGGCCGGTATGGCCGGCTGGCACAATCTTTCCGACATTGAGATGGTCCACCTTAATTACTGGAAGTCATTCCGCTGTCCCATTGCATCGATTCAGGGCAACGACATCACGATGGCGCAGCCGTGCTGGAGTTGCGCCCAGTTCCACCAGGGCTTCGACATGGGAGTGCCCTCCTGGGTGGAGAACGCATTCGAGCTGCTGGATACCGCCGGGGAGTGGTACCTGGACCGGTCGGAATCGGCCCTCTACTACCTGCCGAGGCCGGGAGAGAACCTGTCCACGGCGGATGTCGTGGTCCCGTTGCTCGAGCGGCTCGTGCACATTTCGGGTGGAGGTGGGAAGGCGCACCACATCAGGCTGCGCGGCATCGGATTCGCGCACACGACGTGGTTGCGCCCCGGCACGCCGGACGGCTACGCTGCGCTCCAGGCCGGCTACTTCCTGACCGCTCCCTCGTGGGGGGCGCTCGACCGGATTCCGGGGGCCGTGGTCGTCGAGAACGCAGACGACGTGGAGATCCTCGACTCGACTTTCACCCGCCTGGGCACCACGGGGATCGAGGCCCGCCAGGCGTGCCACCGCATGCGGGTCGAGGGAAACCGGTTCGAAGACCTTTCGGGCGGTGCAGTCTATGTGGGCACCGTAGACCTCTCAAAGCTGCCGGATGATGCCAGCGCCTGCGTGGACACGGTCGTGCGAAACAACCAGGTCGCTTACACCGGCGTCGAATTCCACGACAACGTGGGGCTCTTTGCCGGGTACACCGTGCGAACCCTCTTCGAGCACAATCGGCTGCACCACCTGCCGTATTCCGCCATGTCCGTTGGATGGGGCTGGAGCACGAACCCCACGCTGGCCCGGGAGAACAAGGTCCGAGCCAACCAGGTCTCCTTCCCCATGCGACGCCTGGCGGACGGCGGCTGCATCTACACCCTGTCCCGCCAGCCGGACTCGAGGATCGAGGCCAACTGGTTCCACGGCCAGGTGCACGACTTCGGTGCCGTCTACCTGGACCAGGGCACCATGGGGTACACGGTCTTTGACAACGTGGTTGCCTCGGCTCCCTACTGGTACCTGCTTCAGCCCGTGGTCCCCCCGCAGGCCCAGGAGAACACGGTCCAGCACAACGTGGCCGACAACAGCTCCTCCTACTGCTGTGGCGGCCTCGGCTGCTGCACGCAATGGAACACCGTCAATGACAACGAAGTGGTTGCCCCCGGTGCCTGGCCGGGATGGGCACGGCTCGTGATGGGCGATGCAGGGCTCGAGCCGGCATTTCGCTCCCTCGCCGGGAAGTCCGTCCGCGTCGAGGCGGAAGACTACGATCACGGCGGAGAGGGAGTGGGGTACCACGACCTGACGGCCGGAAACGCGGGCGGTGCGCAACGGTACGACGCTGTGGATGTGTACCCGTCGCCATTCCGGTCGGGCGGATTCGTGGTTGGCTACACGCAGACGGGGGAGTGGCTGGCCTACGAGGTCGACGTTCCGTTTGCCGGCTGGTACGACCTTGCCTTCGAGGTGGGCACGCAGTCTGCGGACTGTGCGATCACGGTCACGGTGGACGGGGGAGTGGCCGGCTCAGTCGCCTTGCCGAACACGGGGAGCTGGAATTCCTTCCAGACCGCGGTGCTCCAGGATGTTCCGCTCAACGCTGGCCCGCACCGGGTCGTCCTCTCGTTCCAGGGGGCGTTCAACATCGACGTGTTCACGCTGGGGCAGGTCGACCAGGGATGTGCAGTGCCGGGAACGCCGCCGGCACAAAACGTCCAGGGCGATTTCGACGGCGACGGGGCCCAGGATCTGCTCGGCGTCCAGCCCGGCTCGCTGTGCTGGGAGGTGAGCCTGGCGGGCAAGACCCCGAGCCCGTGGCTGCTGGGATGGGGAACCGCCACCGTGCTGGTCCCTGGCGACTTCTCGGGTGACGGGCGATCCGACGTGGTCCTGATCCTCCAGCAGTCGTTGACCTGGCACCTTGCCGTGTCCCAGGGGGGAGGGTTCATTCCCTTCTCGGATGCGTTGAAAGGGTGGGGGGGCGGTGCGGTCCACCTGGCCGCGGACGTGGATGGAGACGGAGACGACGATCTCGTGCTCGTGTGGAAGGACGGAGCTACCTGGCGCTGGCACGTGGCGCGCTCCGAGCGCACGCTGTTCACGCCGTATGCCGACGTGCTGAAGGGGGTGGCACCGGGGGACGCCGTGAACATCTGCGACCGGGACGCCGACGGAGCCGAGGAGATCGAGATGAAGACCGGCGGACAGTGGACCTGTGTGTCCCTCGATGCCGGTGCCTGGAAGCTGATCACGGAGCCCTGCTCACCGGTCTGCTGACGTCGCAACGTAGCGGCCGGGGCAGGTGCTCCCTGCCCTCGAGCCCGGGCCGGTCCCAATGCCTCTGCGGCGGGGCAGGTGCTCCCCGCCGGCGGAGCCGGGCGGACATCCAGCGGTCACGCACGCGGCCGCACACTGTGCCCTTGCGCGCGACTATGAAAAACGCGTAGACTCATCCACCAGGTGACTCCGGCCGGGAACGCTGAGAGCCGCCGGGAATGGAGAATCCGACATGAAGACGGTACGTGCAGCGCTTGCGCTCATCCTGCCTCTCGTGCTCGTGGCAGCCTGCTCGAGCAAAGGGGATCCCAAGGCCAAATTCAAGATCGTGTGTGAGCAGAACGGCCTGTGCGAGTGCGTTGAGAATGCCCAGTGTGCGGAGGGGGAGATCTGCTTCAACGGGCACTGCGTGCCCTTGCCGGAGGTCACGCAGGACGTCGAGGGAACGGATCTGGGGCGCGTCGACGCAGAATCGGATGGCGGCCTGAAGCCGGGGGCGTTCAAGTCGCCGTGTGCCACGAACGAGGAATGCGATTCGGGCATCTGCATCGAGATCGCACCGGGGGTCCTCGTCTGCACGCAGCCGTGCGTGGACGACTGCCCGGACGGCTGGGAATGCCGAGGGACGAGCCAGGACGACAACGTGGTCCAGTTCTACTGTCTGCCGAAGCAGGACCGGCTGTGTCAGCCGTGCAAGACCGACGTGAGCTGCACGGGCACCAAGAACCTCTGCATCGAGATCGGTGGGCTGAACAACTGCGGTCGCGACTGCGCCGAAGTGGCGTGTCCCAACGGCTATGTCTGCCAGGACGTGGTGAGCGTCGAGGGGGTCGAAGGCAAGCAGTGCGTGCCGGCAAACGGCCAGTGCCAGTGCACTCCGGAGACGGTGGGGAAGCAGTTCCAATGCGAGGTGGAGAACGAGCACGGAAGCTGCCCCGGGCTTCAGGTATGTCAGGAGGACGGGTCCCTGACCCCCTGCGATGGCGCCACGGCGGAACCCGAGACATGTGATGGCGAGGACAACGACTGCGATGGGTTCGTGGACGAGGGGATCGAGCCCGTGGCGTGCTCCAAGGAGAACGAGAATGGTACGTGCATGGGCTCGCAGGTCTGCCTTCCCGGACTGGGGGAAACATGCAAGGCGGCGGAGCCTTCCCCGGACATCTGCGACACGCTGGACAACGACTGTGACGGCAGCACCGACGAGGATTTCCGAGACGAGCAGGGAAAGTACTTCCAGACGGAGAACTGCGGAAGCTGCGGCGTCAACTGCAACGGCATGTTCGCCCATGCCGTCGAGATCAAGTGCTCGATGGAATCGGAGCTGCCGGTCTGTGCAATCGCGAAGTGCGAACCGGGGTATCTCCTCGTGAGCGACACGCTCTGTCTGCCGGCAATCCATCACCTCTGCGAGCCGTGCGTGGGCGACTCGGCCTGCGTCGGGCCGGCGGACAAGTGCATGGCCATGAGCCCCGTGGACACGCAGACGTTCTGCGGTCGGGATTGCTCTGCCGACAACCAGTACGGAGCCGGTTGTCCGGAAGGGTACTCGTGCAAGAAGGTCGAATCGGGCGGTGAGGAATTCGAGCAGTGCGTTCCGCTCAACGGAACGTGCGATTGCTCGGAGCTCAACGCCGGGCTGGCAAAGCCCTGCAACGTCGTGAACCAGAATGGAACCTGCTTCGGCGTGGCGGTCTGCGACGCGGCGCTGGGATGGACCGGCTGCACGGCACTGACGCCTCAGGCCGAGGAGTGTGATGGCAAGGACAACGACTGCGATGGCGTGATCGACGAGGAGCTCAGCGGGAACCCATGCGTGGTCACCAACGAGCTCGGCACGTGCAGTGGAACCGAGGTGTGCGGGGGAGCGCAGGGGCTGATGTGCTCGGCACCCTCTCCCCAGCTGGACGTATGCGACGGCAAGGACAACGACTGTGACGGAGCGATCGACGAGGATTTCGCCACCAACGTCGTGGACGATGCCGGCGATCTCGTGGCCCTGGTCTACGACCTGTCGAACGAGCATTGCGGCGCGTGCGGGATTCCGTGTCTGGCCGTGCCGCCGGCGGCCAAGGCCGAATGCTCGGCCGACGGTCTCGATGCACTCTGCATGGTGGTGGAGTGCCAGGAGGGCTACTATCCGTCGAGTGCCAACAGCTGCCTCCACATCCCGGCATCCAACCTCTGTCTTCCCTGCCAGCAGGACACGGACTGCCTTGGTCCGAACGACCATTGCCTCTCCTACCCGGAGGGTACGTTCTGCGGCAGGGACTGCTCGGTCGGCAGCATCTATGGCGATGCGGACGGTCCCTGCTCCGGAGAGGAAGGGGTCCAGGGATGCTGCCCTGCGGGATACCTCTGCACGGCCGGTCAGTGCCTGCGCGAGTCGCTGTCGTGCGACTGTAGCGCGGACGGCAAGGTGAAGCTGTGCGACAATGCCAATGCGGAGGGCACGTGCATCGGCGTCAGGACCTGCGTGGTCTCGGGGCCCGATGCGGGATGGCAGCCGTGCAGCGCCGCCACGCCCCAGCCCGAGGTTTGCGACGGCAAGGACAACGACTGTGATGGGCTCTTCGACATGATCGACCCATCGATCGACGTGGCCGGTCTTGCCGGCTACCCCGACTGCTTCAATGTGAGCGAGGCCTGTCCGGGCAAGTGGACCTGCCTCCAGGCGGGCGGGAAGTTCGAGTGGGTCTGCTCCGCCCCGGAGCCTTCCAATGAGCTCTGCAACGGGCTGGACGATGACTGCGACGGTGCGGTGGACGAAGATTTCAAGGACGAAGCCGGTGTGTTCTCCCTGCTCGGCCATTGCGGACAATGCGGCCTGGATTGCGCCTCGGCCGTCGCCCACCTGGCCAAGGGGCAGGACGGGAGCGTGCTGCCCGGAGCCGTGACGTGCACCGCCATCGGCGGTCAACAGGGCTGCCGGCCCAAGGCCTGTGAGCCCGGGTATTACCTGTTCCCGACGCCGGAAGCGGCAACGGTCTGCTTCCAGTTGGAGGCGGCCAGCTGCCAGCCATGCGCCCAGGCGACCGATTGCCCGGGGGCCGGCCATGCCTGTGCTTCGGTCGGAGAGGATGCCGGGGCCTATTGCCTGCAGCGGTGCGATGCCGGATCCCCCTTCCCTGGGTGTACCGGCGAGGAGGGGAAGCAGGGCTGCTGCCCGGCCGGGTTCCTTTGCAGCGAGGTCGGCGGCATGCCTCAAGGCCAGGCCTACTGCCTGCCGGTGAGCGGTACCTGCCAGTGCAACGGGCCGAACGTGGGGTTGCAGCGTCCCTGCACGGTGAGCGCGGATGGTGGCCTGACTACGTGCTTCGGTATTGCCGAGTGTGCGGACAAGGGAGGAGGCGACATCTCCTGGGGACCTTGTGACACGTCCGCCAACGTCGAGGTTTGCGACGGCAAGGACAACGACTGCGACGGCGTGGCTGATGACGGCTTCAAGGTCAACGGAAAGTATGCCGGCGACGGCAATTGCGGGCAGTGCGGCAAGAACTGCGCTCTGAAATGGAGCGCGCAGAAGCAGCATGCCACTGGCAAGTGCGATGCGATGCTGCCCGGCGGACCGGACTGCGTCCTCGGCTCCTGCACCTTCGACCTGGTCGGCGGCGGGAAGCTCTGTCTCTCGGATGCCGACTGCGTGGGAGACACGGCGGGTCCGACCTGTCTACCCCAGCTTTTCCAGTGCGGCCGCACGTGCACCGGCGATGCCGAATGTGCCGGAGGGGCCTGCATCGGGGGCTGGTGCAGCCCCGCATGCGTGAACACTGCCGCCTGCCAGGCGAAGTTCGGAGCGTGGTCCTTCTGCCAGCAGGGGCATTGCGTGACCAAGCACCAGTATTTCGACCTGGACGGCTGGACCGGGAACGGTTGCGAATGCCCCGCCATGGCCGGCCTGACTCTGGATGAGCCGGAGGTGATGCTTACCTATCCCCTCCCGGGTGACAGCTACGTGGACCGGAACTGCGATGGGGTGGACGGGGATGTGGCAACGGCCCTGTTCGTGGCCGAGGGGGGAGCCGGAGACGGAAGCCGATGGGCTCCGTTCGGCAGCATCCAGAAGGCCATCGACGCGTTCAAGGTCGGCGTTCACAGCCACATCCTGGTGGCTGCCGGGGCCTATGAAGAGCGGCTCGTTCTCAAGAACGGCGTGAAGATTTTCGGGGGGTACAGCGACGACTTCTCCACTCGGGACATCGTGCTCCTGCCCACCGTGGTTACCGGCCCTGCACCGGATTTCGGCCAGGGTGCGGTCAAGCCGGGGACGGTGTATGCGTCGGCAATCACTCAGGAGACGGTGGTGGCCGGGTTGACCATCCTTGGCTACGACGTGCCGCCTGGCGGGACCTCGTCAGGAATGGCCTCCTACGCAGTCTTCATCGAAGGGTCCTCCTCCGCTCTCCGGCTCCAGAACAACTGGCTGGTCGGAGGTCAGGGCGGTGCGGGAAAGCCGGGAGGCAGCGGACATTCCGGGACCCCCGGCGGGAGCGGTGCGGTCGGAGCGGCCTCGGCCGAGTGCCTCCCCGGTCCGCTGTGCACGGGGGCGTGCAACAACCTGACGTGCACGGGGTACCTGAAGGCCGGCGGGGCCGGAGGAACCAACACCGAATGTGCCGCCTCGGTCGGATGTGCAGGCATGGAAGCGGAAGGTGGGGAGAACCCGCAGGTGAAGGATGCGCCGGCACCGGGCTGTACGTATGCATCGGGCGGCCAGCAGGCAACCTACGGGGGGGGGCCGGCGAACCTGTGCAAGTATGACTGCACGGTGAGCACGACCATGGTCGGTCCCGGCGGAGGCGACGGGACGAGCGGCGCCGGGGGGACCGGGGGAAGCGGATGCTCCAGCCCGTTCGGAACGGCGGCCGTTGGCCAGTGGCAGGCCGGGAGCGGGGCCGTGGGCACGGCGGGAGGGGCCGGGACCGGGGGACAAGGCGGATCGGCCGGCTCGACGGTCGTGAACACCAAGGCCGGGACCTGCACCGTGGGGAACTATGCCGGCGACCTCGGGGGAAGCGGTGGCGGAGGCGGGGCGGGTGGGTGCGGTGGCTCTGGCGGCCTCAACGGCCAGTCAGGCGGTGCCAGCATGGTGGTCTTCCTCGCATCCGGAGCCGCAGGGAGCTTCGCCAAGGTGACGGGCAACCTGGTCACTCGGGGGCTCGGTGGGGCCGGCGGCAGCGGCGGTAACGGCGGCAGCGGCGGAAAGGGTGGAAGCGGCGGCATCGGCGGCACTTCGGGCTGGCCGGCCTGGTGCGCGGGCACGGGCGGTACCGGTGGTCGCGGAGGCGACGGCGCTCCGGGAGGAGGAGGCGGAGGAGGGTGTGGCGGCCCCTCCATCGGAATCGCCGTCGTCGGCGGCAGCACGGCAGCCTACCTCGCGGAGAACTCGTTCACCCTGAGCGATTCCACGGCGACCGGCGGTCCCGCAGGCAGCGGCGGAATGAGCGCTGCCGACAATGGAGCGGGCAAGGCGGGAAGCCAGGGCGGAAGCCAGAACGTGAGGGGGTACTAGAATGAAGACTCTCAACAGCCAGGTCGTTCTGCTCCTCGCCCTGCTCATCGCTTTCTCCTGTTCGTCGGGGACCAAGGTCGAGCAGCCCGACGTGCCGTGCATCGGGGAGGGGTGTCCCTGCATTTTTGGCGCGGACTGCCCCCAGGGCATGAACTGCATCAACGGGTACTGCAGCAGCGAGAATCCTTTCGGAGACCTGGGCTTCCCCGATTTCGGGCAGGGCGACGTGGCCGGTGAGGACGGCATCGATGCGAGTGGCAGCGAGGTCGACGCCGGACAGGCGGAGGTCTTCCAGCCTCTGCCCTTCGGCGACGGTTGCACGAGCAACCTGCAATGCGAGTCCGGCTGGTGCGTGGATTCCCCGGATGGCGGCTACTGCTCGAAGACGTGCGACGACGGGTGTCCCGACGGCTGGCTGTGCAAGATCGTCGCCCAGACTTATCCCGACACGATCTCCATCTGCGTCCAGGACAAGACCCGACTCTGTCTGCCGTGTGAGATCGACTCCCATTGCGGAGATGCCGGCGATCTCTGCCTGGAGATCGGCGGGGGAAAGTTCTGTGGCCGCGACTGTGCGGTGGAGCCGTGCCCCGGCGGCTACGATTGCCTCGAAGTGCCGTCCACCGGAGGCCCGGTCAAACAATGCGTGCCGTCCACCGGAGCCTGCGACTGCAATGCGACTACGGTGGGACAGGTAAGGGGCTGCCTCGTCACCAATGAGCTGGGAACCTGCTTCGGCATGGAGCACTGCGACGCGCTGCTGGGCTGGGTCGAGTGCTCGGCCGCGGTGCCCGAGGCCGAGCTCTGCGACGGCCTCGACAACAACTGCAACGGGCAGCCGGACGAAGGATTCTCAGCGGAGCCCTGTTCTTCAGAGAACGAGCTCGGCACCTGCGTCGGAACCCGTACGTGCCAGGGGGGCGCCGGCTGGGTATGCTCCGCCCCGACTCCGGCGAAGGAAGCGTGCAACGGGCTTGACGACGACTGCGACGACCAGGTCGACGAGGGGTTCGTCGACGACCAGGGGGCCTACCTCGACGTCGAGAACTGCGGCATGTGCGGCAACTCCTGCCTCGCCAAGTTCGTGGGTGCTGCGGAGGTGGCTTGCGTGCTCGTAGAGGGGGAGGAGAAGTGCAAGCTGCTGAGCTGCCTGCCCGGCTACTTCATGTTTAACGAGAGCACCTGCCTGGACGAAGATTCCTTCCTTTGTCAGGTCTGCAACAGCGATGACGACTGCTATGGAGAGTTGTCCAAGTGCCTGCCGGCAAGTGCCACCGACCCCAGGACCTTCTGCTTCCGGGACTGCAGCGGCAATGGGGAGTTCAGCCCCACCTGTCCGGGCGGATACACGTGCACCGAAGCGGCGGGGGGAACGCTGTGCCTGCCCGACAACGGGAGCTGTGACTGCTCCGAAGGGAACGCAGGGCAGACCAAGGGGTGCTCCGTGGAGAACGGGCTCGGCATCTGCTTTGGAACCGAGACGTGCGAGCCGGAACTGGGATGGACCGGGTGCTCCGCAATGACCCCGTCTCCCGAGGTGTGCGACGGCATCGACAATGACTGCGATGGCGTCATGGACGAGGATACGACCCTGGGCGAGCCTTGCCAGACCGCCAACGAGAACGGAACCTGCACGGGAATCGAGCAGTGCGCCGGTCCGATGGGGCTCGTGTGCTCCGCCGCAGTGCCCGCATCCGAGGTGTGCGACGGCCAGGACAACAACTGCGATGGGAGCACCGACGAGGGATTTGCCGTTCTCGCAGGCGACCCCCCGGTGCTCAAGTACGGGCTGAGCCCCAGCCACTGCGGAGCATGCAACTACGAATGCCCCGGGGTCGCCCATGGGACGGTGAAATGCGACCCGATTCCAGCGGTTCCCGCCTGCACCGTGGACCAGTGCGATGCCGGCTACTTCGACTACCTCGGTGTGGCCTGTCTGCCTGTCCCGGTTGCAAACCTGTGCGCCCCTTGCCAGGGGGATTCCGATTGCCAGGGCCCGGACGATTCCTGCATCGCCGAGCCGGACGGCGCTTCCTTCTGCGGCCGGGACTGCGGCCCGGACAGCATCTACGGAATCGACGGGGCCGTCTGCACTGGTGTTCCCGGCCAGCAGGGGTGCTGCCCGGACGAGTATCTCTGCCAGGCTGCGGGGACCGGCTTCCAGTGCCGCCCTGTGAGCGGAACCTGCACGTGCATCGAGGACGGAAAGACCAAGGCGTGCACGGTCGCCAATGCGAACGGCGAGTGCATGGGAATCACGACCTGCTCGGCCTCCGGTCCAAACCCGGGCTGGAGCGCGTGCAGCGCACAGACGCCTGCGCCGGAAGCGTGCGACGGGTTGGACAACGACTGTGACGGGGCCATCGATGGCCAGGACCCATCGCTCGGCTTCGCTGGCACGCCCAACGGGTCCCCCGACTGCGCAACGGGTCCCGCCTGCCTCGGCGCCTGGCTCTGCCTGGCCGGGGAGTGGCAATGCACCGCCCTGGCCGCCTTGCCCGAGAAGTGCGACGGCCTCGACAATGATTGCGACGGAGTGACGGACGAAGGCTTCCTGATCGACGGTCAGTACCAGACCGCCCAGCACTGCGGTGCGTGCGGGTACGATTGCCTCCAGCTCATCCCGCACAGCATCGGTCCGCTATGCTCCGTGGCGTCGGGAAAGCCGCAGTGCGTGGCAAGCCAGTGCGAGCCCGGGTACTTCCCCTACGGCGGTGGAAAGGCCTGCATGAAGCTCCCTGACAATCTCTGCCAGCCGTGCGGCTCCGACGCCGATTGCCTTGTGCCGTCCAGCCGCTGCGTCGTGCTGGGGCAGGAGATGGTGTGCGGCCGGGACTGCTCGCCAACGAGCCCCTACGGCCAGGTCTGCCCTGCCGGGTACTCCTGCTTCGCCGCCGGAGCGGTTCAGCAGTGCGTCCCCGATTCCGGGACGTGCGTGTGCGGACCGGACACCGTCGGGTTGTCTCGCTCCTGCACCGATGGCTCGTGCATCGGTCAGCAGGTCTGCCAGCAGGTCGGCGGCTCCTACGAGTTCTCACCTTGCTCGGCCGAAGGGGTCGTCGCCGAAGTATGTGACGGCAAAGACAACGACTGCGACTCTAAGGTCGACGAGGGGTTCGTCGACCCGCTCGGCAAGTACGTGTCGGACGAGAACTGCGGCGTATGTGGCAACAACTGTCTGGCTCAGCTCAATGTGCCGGTCCATCATGCCACCGGCGAATGCAACACGTCCATCGACCCGCCCGCCTGCCGCATCGAGCAATGCTCGACCGAGGTGGAGGCAGGCACGCTCTACGAGTGGGTGGACGTGAACCAGGTCATGGACGACGGCTGCGAGTGCCGGCGCATCCAGGGGAACTTGACGCAGGACGACCCCGACACCGTGTTTATCCAGCCGGGCGACATCGCACCGAGCTTCCCTCCCCCGCTCGCCGAGTACGTGGATGCCAACTGCGACGGAGTGGACGGCGTGATGGCTCATGCGCTCTTCGTGAGCGCTGCGGGCACGGCTCAGGGTACCGGGACTATGGCCTCCCCCTACAAGACCATCGGCCAGGCGGTGAAGGCATTTGCCGCCAGCGGTGCGAAGTACATCCTCGTAGCGGGGGGCGTCTACCAGGAGAACGTGAAGCTGGAGCCCGGAATCCGGATGCACGGCGGGTATTCGCACGACTTCCAGGCCCGGGACATCGTCCTGTTCCCGACCGAGATCCTGGGGTTGCCGCCGGCCCTTGCCGGGGGGGTGACCGGCTCACTGAATGCCGAGGGGATCACCGGCAAGGCGACGTTGGTGAGCGGATTCGTGATTCACGGCTACGACGTACTGACGGTTCCCGGGACCGGACCGGGCGAAAGCTCATACGGGGTCTTCGTGAGCGACTCCGATTCCAGCCTCGAGATCCGGAACTGCAACCTGGTGGGCGGCGGAGGCGGCCCGGGGGCCAACGGCTCCAACGGGGCCACCGGATTCGGCAGTCTCTCGCAGGGAGGCAGCCAGCTCAACGCCGCTGCCGGAGTCAATGCGGGGAGCTGCGTGGCCGGGACGTGCACCACCAGCAAGGCATCGGGAGGGGCCGGCGGGACCAACCCGCAGTGCGCCGTGGCCAACGGACCGGCCGGTGGCGGCGTAATCTGTCCGGAGTACAACAAGCCGTCGTACACGCCCGTCAATCCAGGGCTCGACGGAGCCCCCGGGTATAGCTGGACGCTGGACAGCCTGTCTTCGGGCGGGTGCTACGGTCACGCGACCGAGGCCGGCTACCCGACTGCCATCAAGAAGATGGATGGGGGCGACGGCAGCGCTGGGGCCGACGGAGCTGGCGGGCTCCAGGGGTCAGGCTGTGCCGCGGTCGCCGGTGCCTTCGTCAATGGGCTGTGGAAGGGAGCTGCCGGAGCCGGGGGAGCCGGCGGTATCGAAGGCCAGGGGGGAGGTAGCGGCGGTTCCTCCGGAGGCGTCGACACGGCATCCGCTGCCGAGATGCCACCCGGAGTCGGGGCGTACGGTGGGGCCTCGTACAAGCTCGGTGCCACAGGCGGTGGCGGCGGTGCAGGCGGATGCGGAGGCAAGGGGGGGACCGGCGGAGAGAGCGGAGGGGCCAGCATTGCCCTTCTCGTCCGGTTCTCTTCGCCCCAGGCCGTGACCAGCGCCCCCGTCGTCGCTGCCAACCTCGTGGAGCGCGGGTACGGCGGAAGCGGCGGCAACGGCGGGTACGGAGGTCTCGGCGGCAAGGGCGGCAACGGCGGCAACGGCGGAACCGCACCGGGGTACTGGATCGACTTCAAGGCCGGCAAGGGAGGCCGAGGAGGCCAGGGAGGCGAGGGCGGTGGCGGAGGAGGAGGCTGCGGCGGCGCTTCGTTCGGGATTGCGGCAGCCAACTATCCCGCTGCGTGGAACATCCCCTATGCCACCGCCAACGAGTTCGCTCTGGCCGAGGCAACCAAGACCGGAGGCGTGGGCGGAAAGGCCGGAGCGTCTGGAACGGCCAACCCGGCCGGTGACGGCCAGGATGGCGGCACCGTGAACGTCTCCTTCTCACCGGCCCCCTGACCCAACGGTCTCCACCGCCCTTCTTGACGCACCGTACTCGACGCATCAAGCCGGTGCGAGCTGGTCCTCCGATTCTACGGTCTTGCCGGTCCGCAAATTGCGTTCGGTCCCGAGTTCACCGGGAAGATCACGGTGGAGGCCGGGACCGGAGGGAAGCAGGAGGCCTGCCTCGACCTGTCCGCAGCGCTCAAGGTCGATGCCGATTTCGTGGTGGACCTGTTCGGGCTGATCGAGCTGGCCGAGAAGAACTTCGGCTCGTGGAACATCAAGACCTGGGACATCCTCGACAAGTCCTGGTCGATGTAGGGCGACTACATGCACTGACCGTCTGAGCAGCCCGAACCGGGTGGGCAGCAGATCGAGCCGCACTGGACTCCCGGACAGCTGCATTGTCCTTCCGAGCACACGTCACCGTTCACGCAGCTGCCGCAGTAGCCGCCGCAGCCGTCGCTGCCGCACTCCTTCCCCCAACAATCCGGGGTACACTGGCACTTGCCGCCTCCACACACGGACTTCGGATAGGGGCACTGCCCGCAGGTACCGCCGCAGCCGTCGTCGCCACACTCCTTGCCCTGGCAGTTGGCTGCGTGGTCGCAGCATCCGCCGTTCCAGCAGACCTTGGCGGTACCACACGACGTCCCGTTGTCGACCGGCGACCACGCATACAGGGAATCGGCGGGCTTGCATTTCTGGCAGGAGTTGCCCTCCGCCTCAGCTCCAGAAGGGACACACTTCTGTTCGATGACGCAGAAGTACGCCTGCACCACGAATGTGCACAGGCCTGAGCCACAGGAATCCTCGGTGCAGAAAAGCCCGTCGTTGCACAGGCCGCATAATCCTGCGCAGCCGTCGCTCCCGCACTCCTTTCCGGCGCATTGGGGAGTGCAGCTCGTCTCTCCGTCTGCGACCTCGTCGGCATCCGAATCATCCGACGCCGCGTCTGCGGGACCATCGTCACCCGCTTCAAGGTCTGCCAAGGCATCCTCGGGGTTCGACCCGTCCGGGGCCGAGTCAGCCGTGATGTCTTTCGGACCGACGTCCAGGTCTCCCGGAGCGACTTCAGGCGGTCCGGGAGCATCGGCTCCGTCCGACCGGCCATCGGCATCGGCCACCTCGGAGCCAGCGTCGGTTGGCGGAGCCACACTATCGGCCATTCCGTCGCCAGCGCGTCCATCGCCAGCGCCGTCAACCGAGTCGAGCGGGGTCGACGTGATGGACACTCCCTTGTCCAGGCAGCCGGCTACGGTGCACGCAGATGCGAGGAGGATGAACAGGGGGAGCTTCATCGGTCAGCCGTCTCCAGGTTAGAGCCACAGGCCAGGGCCGCCTCGTCGGGACGGGAGGCCGAACCGAGACCCCGAGGATACTGCATCTCGAGCACGCTGTGAAGCGCTCTGACGTGGTGTGTCGTCCCGATGGAAATCCTGTCCTGCCGACCCACGTGGCGCAACCCGGTCGGAGTTGCTGTGACAGAGACGCCGGGGGTCACCGCCGCAGAGGGCGGGGCCAGCGAGGGAGCCGTCCGCTGGGCACTCGGGGCACTGAGGGACTGCGCTCGGCACAGGGCAGGTCCCGCAAGCCCGACCGGTCGGTCGAAAAGCGCTTGAACCCCGGCAGTGGATGTGCTTTGATCAACAGGAGTTGGCGCCCGAGTTACTTTCCCCTTTGCAGCGGAGTGGAACCCATGTGGAAGCCGGTTTGGGCGGGGTTGGCGGTGGTCCTGGCGATGGGGTGCGGCAACGACCCGGCATCTCCGAAGGAGGACGTGGCGCTCGCTGAGGACCTCATGCAGGAGGACTCGCCCGTCAGCTGCCTGGGGGCGGTCTGCAAGACCGGCATGGATTGCGAGAAGACCGGTCCGTGCGTGGCCGCAACGAACTGCGTGGATGGGTGTTGCAGCTACGTCCTCAAGGAGGCGGGCACCGCCTGCGAGCTGCCGTGCATGGCGGGCGGCGAGTGCAACGGAGCCGGCGAGTGCGTGGGGACGGAGACGCTGGTATGCGAAGAGAAGGACGGCAACCCGTGCACGGTCCCCTTCTGCGACCCCAAGACGGGAAAGTGCGGCGATGCGGAGGAACCGCTTCCGGACGGAGCGGCCCCCATGGAATCGAGCTGCTGGAGCGGGCTGTCGTGCAAGGACGGGCAGGTCGACCAGGGGGCGGCGATGGCCACGGCGCTGAAGATCGAGTGCGACGAGAAGAACGCAGCGCTCGACCCGTTCGGATGCATCGAGCAGGTCGTCTGCGTGGACAGCATGGAGGAGTGCAAGCTCCTGCTCAAGCCCGAGGGAGCGCAATGCTGGAGTGAGGATGTCGGGGGGACTGGCCCGGTATGCAGCGGCAGAGCATGCGGCGCAGCGGGCGAGTGCGTGGAGAGCGAGACATTCACCGTCACGTGCGATGACGCCTCCTACCCGGAGGACTGCAATGAGCTGTGCAAGGCATGCACCCGGCTGACCTGCTTCTGGATCCCGGATCCGGCCGGCCAGGGAGCTGCGGGAAAGAAAATCAAGTACTGCCAGGTGGCGGCCAATGTGGGGGATGCGTGCGACGACGGCAGCGTCTGCACGGTGGGGGATGCCTGCGTGCTGGAGGGAACCGCCGAGGGACCCATGGGGAAGGAGACGCTCGCCATCTGCCAACCGGGACCGGCCAAGACCAAGTCGGACTGTCTGTCCGAGCTGGACCTGCCCGAGCTGCCCTGTCTCAAGTCAGGAACGGCCTGCGATCCGGTGTCAGGGTGCGGCATCGATCAGGCATCCGCGGACGCCTGGTGCCTTCCGCCCCAGGCGGCCTGCGTGGATGAAGCGCAGACCTGGTGCTCTCACATCGACATTGGGGACGGGCTGTGGAACGAGGCCACGGGGTGCCACGTGGCAACTTCGGCCGGAGAGTGCGATGACGGGAATTCGTGCACTCAGGACGGCTGCGACCTCGGTGGCGGATGCATTCATCAGCCGCTCAACGGCGGCCTGTGCGACGACGGAAATGTGACGACGACCGACGATGCGTGCCAGATGGGGATGTGCATCGGACTGCCGGACGCGGACATGGACTGGGTGGCGGATAGCGGTTACAACGGTCCGTGCATCTCCGGCAACACCGAGGCCTGCAACGACAACTGCCCCGGGAATCCGAACCCCAAGCAGGAGGATGCGGATGGCAACGGGGTTGGAGACGGCTGCATCTGCAACGCCAACTGTACGGGCAAGGTATGCGGGAACGACGGCTGCGGGGGCTCGTGCGGTGTGTGCCAGGTCAACCAGACCTGCGTCAAGGGGCAGTGCGTGTTCACGTGCGACCCGGTGGACGGGGGGTGGAGCGACTGGACGTGCGGCGTCTGCTCCAAGTCGTGCGGCGGCGGAACTCAGAACTGCACACGGTACTGCAACAACCCGTCTCCGAGCTGCGGTGGTCTTGATTGCGTCGGTTCGGGTACGTCGACGACCCCCTGCAACTCCCAGCCCTGTGCCGCCTGTCCAAACGGCTCGTGCGAGGCCGGTGAAACATGCTGCACCTGTCCCGCTGACTGCGGCGGCTGCTGCGGTAACGGCCTGTGCGACTGCAACGAGACGAACCAGTCCTGTGCGGCGGACTGTGCGAACCCTGACGGCTGCTTCCCGGCCTGCAACGCGGCCACCGAGACGTGTGCCAAGACTTCGTCCGGCTCCTGGGCCTGCGCACCCAAGCTCGTGACCATCCCGGCGGGAAGCTTCTGGATGGGCTGCAACAATTGTGAGGACTCACAGGTCCTCGACGGCGAATGCGACGCGGACGAGCACCCCTATCACGAGGTCTACCTCGATGCCTACGAGATCGAGCGGACCGAGGTCACCGTCGACCAGTACGCTGCCTGCGTCACCATGGGGGCCTGCACCGATCCGGCGGGAACTGCCTACAACCCATCCTCCTGCACGTGGCAGAAGCCGGGCAAGGGGAACGTGCCGATCAACTGCATCACGTGGACCCAGGCCAACGAGTATTGCGCCTGGACCGGAAGGAAGATGTGCACCGAGGCGCAGTGGGAGAAGGGCGCCCGCGGCGGGTGTGAGCTCAACGGAGGGCCGGCCAACTGCAAGGCGCAGAGCCGCAAATACCCGTGGGGAAACGCTCCGGTGACCTGCCAGAACGCCGTGACCTGGGAATGCTCGAAGGATCCTGTGGCCGTCTGCTCCGTCTCGCCCCAGGGCGACAGCCCTTACGGCCTGTGCGACATGGTCGGGAATATCTGGGAGTGGACCGCTGACGTGTACAGCCCCGAGTACTACTGTGCGGGCCCGGATGCGGACATCGACTTCCCGTGGGACACGTGCCAGGTCTGCGGGGCCTGGTGGGGGGGGCCGGCCGCATGGAACAACCCGGTCGGGCCGCCCAAGAATCCCAATGACCCGCCGGGAGGAAGCTGGCCGACGTTCCGAAGCACGCGGGGGGGCGGGGTCTTCACCTTTGCCTCCAGTGCGCGGGTGTCGAGCCGCTACCCCCTCCCCGGTGCGTTCACGTCCGAAGACGCCAAGGGATTCCGCTGCTGCCGATAAGGGGGATGGTCATGCCTGGCCGCACTGCGCTTTTGGGATGGACGGTTCTGATGGTGACAGGGCTGGCCTCGTGCAGCAGCCAGTCCGAAGGCTCCGGAGGCCCTGAACACGAGGCTTCCTGCAAGTCCATCTGCCAGTTCCACGCCGAGTGCGAGAAGACCTGCTTCCTGGACGAGGAGCCCGACTGCGACGAGCAGAAGAACTACGACTTCATCTTCGGCCAGTGCCAGCCGGCCTGCTCAGCGGGAGAGCCGCTGCTCGGCGGGGCCTGTGCGGGAGCCGCTGCAATGCTCGCCACATGCTTCGAGGGCAAGAGCTGCTCGGCTGGGCTCGGCGATGCCTGCCGCATCGATGACATGCGTTACCGGGAGCTGTGCCTCGAGAAACCCGGGGAGCATGTCTGCCGCAACTTCTCCGTCGAGCTCGAGATCGGCTGCCTTCCCTACGGGCTCTTCGGCTTTCGAGGCACCGGCTGCGAGGAGGCGTGTAAGGCCTCCGCAGCGGACCTCGAGTGTCTCGAAGCGCACTATGCGCTGGACGAGTGCACCGAGGGGATGCTGTTCTCGTGCGGTGCCTGGAGCGGAGAGTGTGCTGACGAGGCAGGCGCCGTGGCCGAAGCATGCGAGGCCTGGCAGCCGGTCGAGCCGGAACCGGAGGAGCAGTCCTTCTGCGCCGGCATTGCTGAGCACCAGTGCGACTGCGGTCTGTTTTCCGGAGAAGAGTGCGTGACCCTGGCAGCGGGCCGATGTCTGTTTGCCCTCGGTCACGGGAGCGACTGCAGAAAGTCCATGGAGTCGTTCGACGCCTGCATGACAGGCATCGAGTCGTGCGACCGCGACAAGCTGCGGGACGAGTGTCTGCCCCAATGGGATGCCTGGAATGAGGCGTGCCACCAGTAGCGGGGGCGGAGCGGGCGGCCCCCTCGGCTGGCGGGAACGTCCGCACACCGGGCCCTCGGCACGCCGGGCTACACTTTGGAGCCCAGACCGACTAGAATCAATCAGGCGAGGAACCGGTCCCGGTCCTCGAGCTTCCCGGGGAGAGGAGGTCGGTATGGAAAGACTCAGTCGACATCTCTGGCTTGTCTGCGGGATCGGCGGCGGCTTGCTGGCGTTCTCCTGCTCGTCGTCGAAGCCGGGGTCGAACCCGCATTTCGACATCGGACAACAAGACGTCCCGGGGGAAGACGGAAACGCTGACCGGGGCGGGCAGGACGAGCAGTTCGGCGACGGCACTCCACTACCCTATGACATCGGGGAGGCGGCGGCGTTGTGCATGCAGGAGCCGTTCGGGTTCGGCTGTCCATGCGGAACCAATGCCCAGTGCGCCGGGGGGTTCTGCATGCAGAGTGAGTTCGGCTTCATCTGCACGCAGGAGTGCGTCGAGGAGTGCCCGGACCCGACCTATGAATGCAAGGGCATCTCCGGCTTCGGCCCGGACGTGGTCTTCCTGTGCGTCCCCAAGGTCCAGCCCATGTGCCTGGAGTGTGAGCAGGACTACCAGTGCGGCGAGGGCGTCTGCGCCAAGATCGGGGACGGCAAGCATTGCACCGTGTCGTGCGGGCCGGACAAGCCCTGCCCGCTGGGCTACGTGTGCCCCGAGGGGACCGTCGAGCCCACGTGCATGCCCGTCTCCGGGGATTGTGCGTGCATCCCCAAGACCGCTGGCGACCTGCGGACATGCGACGTGGTCAACGAGGACGGAGTCTGTGAAGGCGTCGAGGTGTGCGATGCCGAGCTGGGCTGGAGCGGGTGCACCGCAGGCGTTCCGGCTGCCGAGGTCTGTGACGGAGTCGACAACGACTGCAACGGAAAGGTGGACGACGCACTCGGAGCGCCTCCCGCCTGCAGTCAGGAGATTCCGGACGTGGGCAGCTGCCCGGGAGTGTCGATCTGCCTCGGTGCCGAGGGGTGGAAGTGCGATGCGCCCACGCCTTCGCCGGAAACCTGTGACTTCCAGGACAATGACTGCGACGGAGAGGTCGACGAGGACTTCAAGGCGGACGGGAAGTACGCGGCGCTGAACCACTGCGGAACGTGCAACCATGACTGTACCGGGACGCTGCCTCATGCCACGGCTTCCTGCGACGGGAGCAAGTCGATTCCGGTCTGCGTTGTGGAATCGTGCGACGAGGGTTACTTCCCGATCAACGAATTTCAGTGCCTCCCGCTGGGCCAGGTGCTGTGCAAGCCCTGCGCAGCCGACATCGAATGCCAGGGGGGAAGCTGCCTGGAGGTCTTTGGCGCGAGCTTCTGCTCGAAGAGCTGCGAAGCGGACCCCTGTCCCGAGACCTTTGAGTGCAAGGCGGTCGACGGTGCGGTGGGGCAGTGGTGTCTGCCCGTGACCGACACGTGCGACTGCTTCAGCGAGCTTGCGGGTACCGAGCGCCCCTGTCTCGCAACCGGCGATGAAGGGAGCTGTCCGGGCATGCAGACCTGCGACCCGCTGGTGGGATGGTCCGCATGCAGCGCCCAGCCACCGTCCGCCGAGGTTTGCGACGGGCTGGACAACGACTGCGACGGGGTCCCGGACGACGGCCTGGGAAACGCGGAGGCCTGCACCAAGTCCACTCCCGGCATCGGCACGTGCGACGGGGTGAAATACTGTGCGGGAGCGCCAGGGTGGGTGTGCGACGCACCGCAGCCCGCGCTCGAGACGTGCGACTACCTGGACAACGACTGTGACGGCGAGGTGGACGAGGGGTTCGTGATTGACGGCAAGTACACCACGGCGCAGCACTGCGGCGCCTGCAACAAGAGCTGCGACGGTGCGCTGCCCCACGCCACTGCCTACTGCGACACCTTTGCCCCCGTGCCCTCGTGCCGGGTGCTCGAGTGCGACCCGGGCTACTACAAGCTCAACGACCTGCAGTGCATCCTGCCCCAGGACACGGCCTGCAGTCAGTGCCTCGGGGACGATGAGTGCTTCTTCGCCAAGTGCGTGCCGCTGGCGGACGGCTCATTCTGCCTGAATCCGTGCGACGAGGGAGCCTGTGCCGAGGGATTCCAGTGCGAGGTCATCGAGGGCATCGGTGAAGCGTGCGTCCCGGACAGCGGAAGCTGCCTGTGCACCGAGGCGTCGAAGGGAACTCAGAAAGGATGCAGTCTCGGAAACGAGCACGGAGTGTGCTTCGGGTACGAGACGTGCGACCCGCCGCTTGGGTGGACAGGGTGCACCGCAGCGGTCCCTGCGGCAGAGGAGTGCGACGGCGTGGACAGCGACTGTGATGGGCTCGTGGACGAGGGGCTTCCCGTCTCGCAGCCGTGCGACAACTCCAATGAGTTCGGAAGCTGTGCGGGGGAAGCCGTATGCTTTGGCCAGCAGGGGTGGCAGTGCCTGGCTGCCGTGCCGGTGGCGGAGCTCTGCAATTACAAGGACGATGACTGCGACGGGCTCGTGGACGAGGACTTCCGCGACGACGGGAAGTACACGAAGCTCGAGCACTGCGGGGTGTGCAACAACGACTGCACCGGCTCGATTCCGAACGCCACGGCCAAATGCGACACGACGTATCTCCAGCCCAAGTGCGTCGTGGACCTTTGCGACGCAGGGTATGTCGCTGCCGGTCCATTCCAGTGCCTGAAGCCGCTCGACACCACGTGCCAGGCGTGCAAGAGCAATGCCGACTGCCTCGGGGGCGAGTGCGTGACCATCGACGGAGCCTTGCGGTGTGCGGCCGCGTGTGCGGACGATTCGGGCTGCGGAGGCGAGAACGCCTGCCTGCCTTACCCGGGCCTGGGCAAGCTCTGCCAGCCGATGTCGGGCAGCTGCGAATGCAACTCCGCATCCGCCGGAGGCAAGCAGTGGTGCTCCAGCTCCAATGAGTTCGGTACCTGCGTCGGCTTCAGGACGTGTGACCCAGCGAAGGGCTGGTCGGACTGCAACGCGGCCCTGGCCAAGCCCGAGGAGTGCAACGGCCTGGACGACAACTGCAACTCGCTGGTCGACGACGGGCTTCCCGAGAGCAAGGACTGCGAGAAGGGAAACCAATGGGGCTCCTGCAAGGGAATGGCCGTTTGCCTCGGGAATCTGGGGTGGGTCTGCCAGGCGCTTGAAGCTCAGCCGGAGATTTGTGATTTCAAGGACAATGACTGCGATACGCTGGTGGACGAGGACTTCAAGGATGCGATGGGCAAGTACTCCACCTTCGAGCATTGCGGTTCCTGCAACGTGTCGTGCAAGTTCGGATTCCCCAACGCAACGGCCGTGTGCGACGCAAAGCTCGACGCTCCGGAGTGCGTCGTCGAGTCCTGCAACCCCGGGTACTACAAGATTAACGCGTACCAGTGCGTGGCCAACACCTCCAAGCTCTGCGACTCGTGCGTGATCGACGACAACTGCGGCGGAGACGGTGCCCTCTGCATCCAGCTCCCAGAGGGCAAGTACTGCGGAAAGACCTGCAAGGGCAACGCCGACTGTCCGGCCGGGTACGGCTGCAAGCCGTTCGCAGGGAGCCTGCAATGCGTACCGCTCACCAACTCGTGCGAGTGCGACGGGAGCAACACTCAGCTCTCGAAGAAGTGCTCTGCCACGTGGCCTCCCGAGCCTGCGGAGGGCGAGTCGTTTGTCGTATGTTACGGAACGCAGGCCTGCACGGCGCAGGGGTGGACCGAATGTCAGCTTCCCGACGACGTGTGCGATGCCCTGGACAACGACTGCAACGGGGCCATCGACGACGGCTTCCTGGTCGATGGAAAGTACGTGGACGATACCAACTGCGGCCAGTGCGGCAACAACTGCACGTTCCTGCAGTTCCCGAATGCAATCGGCGTATGCGATGCCCAGAAGGCGGTACCGGACTGCGTGATGGATTGCCAGCCCGGCTGGCAGGACGTCAACGACAATCCGGCCGACGGGTGCGAGTGCTTCCCTCTCCCGGGTCCCGACGTCCCGGACGGTATCGACCAGAACTGTGATGGCGTGGACGGCCAGATCGATGCAGCAATCTTCGTTGCCAAGAACGGGTCGGACCTGAGCCCCGGGACCATCGATGCCCCCATGCTGACTCTGACCGCGGCAATCGCCAGATCCCTTCAGACTGGGAAGAGCGACGTCTACGTGGCCACGGGAGTCTACAGCGGTTCGATCCAGCTCAAACCCGGAGTGCGCCTCTACGGCGGATACACATCGGATTTCAAGAAGCACGACTCCATCCTGGCCGAGACGGTCATCATGGGCGGTGCGTATTCGGCCGAGTCCCCGGGGGCGGTGAATGCCATTGGCATCAGCGGCGGGCCGGGGACGACCGTGCTGGCCGGGTTCACCGTATTCGGAAAGAACAACAACACGCCCGGAGGAAGCAGCTACGCTCTGTACGTCCGCAACTGCACCAATGCGCTCGTGGTGTCCGACAATCGAGTCGTGAGCGGGGCCGGCGGCAACGGCAGCGGCGGTCTGAGCGGTGCCAACGGGGTGAGCGGTCAGGCCGGCAGCAACGGGGGCAATGCGTACGGGGTGAACACCGGCAACTGCGGCTCGGTGCAGCCTCCGTTCCCGCGGCCGGGAGGAGGTGGCGGTGCCGGCACCTGCAATGCGGGGAGTGCCACGGCCGGCGGACAGGGTGGGGGGAACACCTGCCCAAGCACCTACAATGCGGCCCCGGTGGCCTACGAGAACGGCTCAGCCGGCTCGGGTACCGCACCGGGAGGAGGCGGTGCGGGCGGATACGACCGCGAGGTATGGTACTGCAGCAGCTTCCCAGGGGGCGAGTGCCACCAGGCGACCGGCGGAAACGAAGTCGGCAACGCGGGGGCAATGGGCGGAATCGGTTCGAACGGAAACACGGCAAGCGGGAACGGTTGCTCGGCGGCTGCGGCCCAGGGACAGCTGGTCGGCGGTCTATGGGGAGGCGGTGGCGGGCTCGCCGGAGGGAACGGCGCCAATGGCAGCGGTGGCGGTGGCGGCGGTGCGGGGGGCGGGGCGCAGGACGGCTCCGGATGCTCTGGAAGGACCCAGGTCGGCGGCACCGGAGGCGGCGGAGGGTCGGGTGGTTGCGGCGGAACGGGCGGTGCGGGCGGTGCCCCGGGCGGCGGCTCGTTCGGCCTGTTCATCGTATGGGATGCACCGCCCGCAACCATTCCCCAGGTGATGTACAACGGGTTTGACGGCAGCGTGGGCGGCGCAGGCGGCTCCGGTGGCAACGGCGGCTCTGGCGGGCCGGGCGGTGCCGGCGGCTCCGGTGGTGCCGAGGACTATGCCAACGCCAAGTGCGCTGCACCCGGCGGCAACGGCGGCAATGGTGGCAACGGCGGACACGGCGAGGGCGGTGGGGGCGGCTGCGGCGGTGCCTCCTACTGCATCTTCGCATCCGGCCAGGGGGGAGCCAGCCTCGCTGCCTACAAGGATTCCAACTCGTTCGTTGTCGGAGCCGGAGGCCCGGGAGGTGCCGGTGGTGCTTCGATCGGCAACCCGGGAGATCCGGGGCAGGCCGGAGCAGCAGCCAACGCCAACTACTGAGAGCGTGGCCAACGCAGCCGACTGGAAAGCGTATCCCTCCGTCCGGGGCACCCTGCGCTGCGCGACCCTGGCGCAGTGGGTAGCTCCCGCCGCCCCCGACTGGATCCGCTCACCCGCATGCAGACTGGCCCAAGTAACTCCATACATTGACTTGCGGACGAACAAGCGCTATTGGTGCGCGCCGATTTGGTGCGGAGGTTCCATGCTGTTCGACTTCGCCAATGTTCTCGTCTTTCTCCTGGTGTCGTGCGTCTTCGTCGGAGGCGCTCTGCTGGTTGGATCGCTCATCCGGCCCAAGGCGCCGAATCCGGACAAGGCCACCGTGTACGAATGCGGCGAGCGGCCCATCGGCAAGGCCTGGTTCAACTTCAATCCCCGCTTTTACCTGCTGGCCCTGGTGTTCATCCTCTTCGATGTCGAGATTGCCCTGACCTACCCGGTTGCGGCCGTGTTCCGAAGCTGGAACGAGGAGGGGAACGGAACGGTGGCACTCATCGAGCTCCTGCTCTTCCTGCTCATCCTGCTCGTCGGGTTGGCGTTCGTCTGGGGGAAGGGGAATCTGAGCTTCAACCGGAAGATCGACGAGCCGGAGGTGAAGGGATGAACGACGAGGCGAGAGTCCTCACGACCAAGGTGGACTGGCTCCTGAACTGGGGGCGCTGGAACTCGCTCTGGTATCTGCTCTTCGGAACGGCCTGCTGCGGAATCGAGCTCATGCAGACCGGAGGTCCGAGGGCGGATGTGGACCGGTTCGGTGCCGTTCCACGGGCGGTTCCCCGACAGTCGGATCTCATGATCGTTGCCGGCGCCGTGACCTACAAGATGGCCGAGCGCGTCCGGCTGCTGTACGACCAGATGCCCGAGCCCAAGTACGTCATCGCCATGGGCTCCTGCGCCAATTGCGGGGGGCTGTTCACCCGAAGCTACTCGGTCGTGAAGGGGGTGGACCTCGTCATCCCGGTGGACATCTACCTGCCAGGGTGCGCACCGAGGCCCGAGGCGTTGACCGACGCCATTCTCAAAATCCAGAAGAAGATCCAGTCCGAGCGCTGGGTCGACAAGAGGAGGCCGTTGGCCCATGGACGCACGTGAAATTGCCGAACGGCTCCAGGCGAAGTTCGGGGGCGACAGCGTGACCGTGACCGCTCCCGCCGTGGGGGATGCCGCCGTCGTCGTGAAGACGGCCCTGCTCCTCGATGTCTGCCGTTTCCTCAAGTCGGAACCGGAGCTCGGCTTCGACTACCTGCGGTGCGTCAGCGGCGTGGATCTCAAGGACCGGATGGAATCGGTCTACCACCTCTACTCGATGAAGGTCGGGCACGGCCTGGTCGTGAAGGTGGTGCTGGACCGGGCAGCTCCCGAGGTCGCGTCGGTCGAGTCGGTGTGGAAGAGCGCCAACTGGTTCGAGCGGGAGTCCTATGACCTGCTCGGAATCCGGTACACGGGGCATCCGAACCTGGAGCGCGTGATGATGCCCAGGGACTGGGTGGGGCATCCGCTCCGAAAGGACTATGTGGAAGCGGAGTCATACCACGGCATTCCGACGTCCCGGCCCGACCCGGTTGGAGGAAAGGATGCTTGAGCCCAAGGCAGTACCCATCGATGGAATGTTGCGGATCAACATGGGGCCGCAGCATCCGGCCACTCACGGCGTGATCAGCTTCATCGTCGAGACCGACGGTGAGGTCATGCGCAAGGCCACAGCGGACGTCGGCTTCCTCCATCGGGGAGTCGAGAAGATGGCCGAGATCACGTCTTATCCCGGCTTCATGCCCTACACCGACCGTGTCGACTATCTGGCTTCCATGTTCGCCAATCACGGGTATGCGATGGCCGTGGAGAAGCTCCTCGGCGTGGAAGTGCCGAAGAAGGCCGAGTGGCTTCGCGTGATTGCCGATGAGCTCAATCGAATCGCCAGCCACCTCGTGGCAACGGGGACCATGGCCATGGACCTCGGCGCCTTCACCCCATTCACGCATTGGATTCGGGAGCGGGAGTCGATCAACGACTTCATGGAGCACATCTGCGGTGCCCGCCTCACCTACAATTACATGCGCGTCGGGGGCGTGTGCGCGGATTGGCCCGTGGGGCTGTCCGAGAAGATTCTGGTGTGGCTGGACCACTTCGAGCCGATCATCGAGGAGTTCAACCGGCTCATCACGGGCAACGAGATTTTCATCCGCCGCCTGGCCAATGTGGCCGTGATTCCGGCCGAGCTGGCCATTGATTGGGCACTGTCCGGTCCGAACCTGCGGGCCTCGGGAGTCCCGTTCGACCTGCGCCGGAGCGAACCGTACTCGATCTACCCGGAGCTCCAGTTCGACGTGCCCGTCGGGCAGGGAACCCAGGGCACGGTCGGCGACAGCTACGACCGGTTCTGGGTGCGCATCCTGGAGATGCGCGAGTCGTGCCGCATCCTGCGGCAGCTGCTGGCCGGGATCCCCGAAGGGGACTTCAAGGCCAAGGTGGCCCGGACGCTCAAGGTTCCTGCGGGAGAGGTGTACTCCAAGGTCGAGAGCGCCCGCGGCGAGATCGGGTATTTCCTGGTGGCCGACGGAAGTGACCGCCCTGTTCGGGTGAAGATCCGGACGGGCTCGTTCACGGCCGTCGCGCTCATCGAGCCCATCAGCCCCGGGCTGATGCTGGCGGACCTGGTAGCGGTCATCGGATCGCTGGACATCGTGGCACCGGAGATCGACCGATGAGACAACTGGCGGATGCTTTGCTCGTCACCCTGCTGGGCGTGGACCCGGCGACCTGGCCGTATGCGTGGGTCGTCTACGGCGCCGTGATGCTGGCTTCGGCTGCCCTGGCCATGACGTTCGTTGCCCTGTTTGCCGGGCCGGTGACCGTGGTCGAGCGCCGGGTGGCGGGCCGGATGATGAGCCGCATCGGCCCCAACCGGGTCGGCCCTCAGGGGGTGATCCAGTGGCTGGCCGACGGGCTCAAGTGCTTCCTGAAGGAGGACCTCATTCCGGATGCTGCGGACCGGCCGCTCTTCCGGCTGGCTCCCTACCTCGTGTTTGGCGGCATGTTCGGGACCTTCGTGGTGCTCCCGTTCGGTGCCCACCTGGTGGCAGCGGATCTCAACGTGGGGGTGCTGTACCTCTTCGCCATCTCCTCCATCGTGGTCGTGGGGATCCTGGCCGCAGGCTGGTCGTCGAATTCCAAGTGGGGTCTGTTCGGCGCCTTCCGGTCGGCCGCGCAGATCATCTCGTACGAGGTACCCAGTGCCCTGTCGGCGCTGACGGTCGTGCTGTTCGCCGGGACACTGTCGCTGCAGGGGATCATCCGGGAGCAGGGGGGAATGCCGTGGGACTGGTTCGTGGTCCGGACCCCCTTCACCTTTGCTGCGTTCTTCCTGTTCTTCACCTCTGCCCTTGCCGAGGGGAACCGGACTCCATTCGATCTGCCCGAGGCGGAATCGGAGCTCGTGGCCGGCTATCACACCGAGTACTCGGGGATGCGGTTCCTCTTCTTCCTGTTTGCCGAGTGGGCCAACCTGTGGATCATGTCCGCCGTGGCGACGGCCTGCTTCCTGGGAGGATGGAACATTCCCGGAGTGAGCCCGGCGACCATCGATTCGGCAACCGGCCTGTCGTTCTGGGGATTGCAGCTCCTGTCGTTCATCGTGTTTGCGGCCAAGACATCGGCACTGGTCTTCATCGTGATCCAGCTTCGGTGGACGCTGCCCCGGCTACGAATCGACCAGCTTCTTGAGATGTGCTGGAAGTACCTGGTCCCCCTCTCCTTCGCCTGCCTGCTGGGCGTGATGATCTGGGCCTGGGGCGTGACCGTCGGGTCCCTCGTGGACCTGGGAATGCGGCTGGTGATGACCTGCGTTGGAGCCGGCATCGCATTCCACTACGCAAGGCGCGTGCGGTTCAACTACATGGCGGACCGGGACAACTACCTGAAGATGACGGGGAAGGAGCTATGGTATCCACCGTACAGACTGCCGTAGGGCAATACCTCCGCAACATCTCGAACGCGGTCTTCTCGACGTTCGAAGGGATGGCGGTGACCATGAGCTGGATGTTCCGGCGGCCCATGACAATCCAGTACCCGGACAAGATCGAGAAGCCCATCGAGGAGACCTTGCCGGACTGCTACCGGGGAATCCTCGAGGTGGACACGGGGGTCTGCACCGGCTGCACGGCGTGCATGAAGGCCTGCCCGATCCAGTGCATCCGCATCGAGGTGGGCAAGAACGCGGAAACTGCGGAGCGCTTCCTCCAGCGCTTCGACATCTACGTCGCCCGCTGCATGTTCTGCGGCCTCTGCTCCGAAGCGTGCCCGACCGGAGCCATCCACCACACGTCCCACTTTGAGATTGCCAACGACAAGCTGGACAACCTGTTGCTCCACTACGTGCCGGGCGAGCCGATTCCCGTCTACAAGCCGAAAAAGGACGTGGAGCCGGTGCGGCAGCCCAAGGGGCAGCCCTACCTGGCCGTCCGGGCCCTCTGCGCCCACGCGTGGCGCAAGGAAGACCACCCGGATGGCAGCGCTCCGGCCGGGGGAGGGCCCAAATGAGCATCGCCGACATCCTCTTCTACTGTCTCGCTCTGCTGACCGTGGGAAGCGCTGCCTGGGTCGCATTCTCCCGCAACATCGTGCATTCGGCGTTTGCCCTGCTCGGGACGTTCTTCGGGGTGGCCGGCCTGTACGTGTTCCTCAGCGCAGACTTCCTGGCGGTGGTCCAGGCGCTCGTGTATGTGGGCGGTATCCTCGTGCTGATCCTGTTTGCGGTGATGCTGACCGGACGGATCGGCGACGTGCAGGTGACGAACCGTTCCGCCGGCCTGGTCCCGGGGCTCCTCCTGCTCGTGATGATGGTGGCGCTGCTGGCCGGGCTTGCCGTCAACACCCCCTGGCCGGTGTCGGTACCCGGACCGGCCTCGCCCACGACCGCTGCCATGGGGGATGCACTGCTGTCCGAGTATGTCCTCCCGTTCGAGGTGATCTCGGTCCTGCTCATCGCCGCGCTCATCGGGGCGGTGACGCTCGTGCGCAAGGAGGAGGACAGATGACCGTAGGACTCGTGCACTACCTGGTGGTGGCCGCTGCGCTCTTCTCGCTGGGCCTGTTCACCGTGCTGACCCGGCGGAATGCCGTGGCGATTCTCATGGGCGTCGAGCTGATCCTGAATGCCGCCAACGTCAACTTCGCTGCGTTTTCCAGGTTTACGGCCCAGAACGTGGGCGGCCAGGTGATGGCCCTGTTCGGGATCGTGCTGGCCGCTGCCGAAGCATGCGTGGCGCTGGCAATCGTGCTGGCCGTGTTCCGGACGTTCCGGAGCGTGGACGTCAACGACACCGACAAGCTGAGAGGGTAGGCGTGGAACTGCATCCCTTCCCCTACTTGTTTCTGATTCCGCTTTTCCCGCTTCTGGGGGCGGTGGTCAATGGTCTCTTCGGAGCGCGGCTCCAGCGGCGCATGGGAAAGAATGCCGTCCATGCCCTGGCCATCGCGATGCCGTGGGCCTCGTTCGCCGTGGCCGCAACCGCCTTTGCCACACTGGCGGGGCTGAGCGGCGAAAGTGCGGTGCACCAGTCCCTCTGGCCCTGGTTCTCCATCGGGCAGTTCAATGCGGACATGGCGTTCTCCATGGACCGGCTCAGCGGAGTCATGACGCTCATCGTCACGTTCGTCGGCAGCCTCATCCATGTTTACTCCACCGGCTACATGCATGACGAGCAGTCCTATTGGCGGTTTTTCGCGTACCTCAACCTGTTCATGTTCGCCATGCTCGTCCTGGTGCTCGGGGACAGCTTCCTGACCATGTTCGTCGGATGGGAAGGGGTCGGCCTGTGCTCGTATCTCCTCATCTCGTTCTGGTACAAGGACTCGAAGAACGCGGCTGCCGGCATGAAGGCCTTCGTGGTGAACCGGGTCGGAGATGCCGGCTTCCTCATCGGTCTGGCATTGCTCATCTGGGCCCTGTTTCCTGAGAACCTCACCGGCTTGTCCTTTCGTGAAGTGCAGGAGGTCGTGACGAACCCGGCGGTTCGAGATCGCCTCCTGTCCTCCGAGGTATTCGGCGTGGGCCTCGTGAGCCTGATCTGCGTCCTGTTCTTCGTCGGTGCCACCGGCAAGAGCGCTCAGATCCCGCTCTATGTCTGGCTTCCCGATGCCATGGCCGGTCCGACGCCCGTGTCCGCCCTGATCCACGCGGCCACCATGGTGACCGCAGGCGTGTACATGGTGGCCCGGTTGAACTTCCTGTTTGCGCTGAGCCCCGCGGCCATGACCGTGGTGGCAACGGTCGGCGCGCTCACCGCCATCTTTGCCGCGACCATCGGCCTGTTCCAGTACGACATCAAGAAGGTGCTTGCGTACTCGACTGTCAGCCAGCTCGGCTTCATGTTCATGGCGGTGGGGGTAGGGGCCTACTGGGTCGGCATTTTCCATCTCATGACCCATGCATTCTTCAAGGCGTGCCTCTTCCTCGGGGCCGGCAGCGTGATCATGGGCTGTCACCACGAGCAGGACATGCGGCACATGGGCGGTCTCTCGAAGCTGATGCCGGTGACCGCCATCACGTACCTGCTGGCGTGCTTTGCCATTGCAGGATTCCCGTTCTTCTCCGGCTTCTTCTCGAAGGACGAGATTCTGTGGAAGGTGTTCGACACCGGCAACCTGCTCCTTCCGGGCGGCGGCAAGCTGCTCTGGCTGCTGGGGGCCCTGGCCGCTGTATGCACGTCGTTCTACATGTTCCGGTCCTACTACCTGACGTTCTCTGGAGCTTACCGTGGGCACGGTTACCCCCACGAATCTCCCCGGAGTGTCACATTCGTGCTGTCGATCCTGGGCATCCTGTCCGTGGTCGGCGGTTACGTCGGCCTCCCGATCCTGTGGGGCCTTCCCAACTGGTTCGAGCATTGGCTGGAGCCGGTGTTCGAGCCGTCGGCCCCGTTCATCCTGTCCGCGGGGGGCACGCACGCGACAGAGTGGACCCTGATGCTGGCGTCGGTGGGCATCGCACTGGCCGGATTCCTGGCGGCACGCTGGCTTTACAAGGGTGCGGCAAATCCGGTGCCTGCGCGGCTGCTGAGCAGCCCCAACCCGGCGCTTCGCTTCGTTCATCGCCTGGTCTTCAACAAGTACTATGTCGACGAGGCCTACCAGGCCGCGTTCGTTCGCAAAAGCCTCGATTTGAGCCGGGTGCTGTACCGGTTCGACCAGGGGGTCATCGACTTCATCGTGAACGCGTGCGGAACCGTGTCCCGGTTCTTCTCCGCCATCCAAGGGTGGATCGACTACCGCCTGGTGGACGGCATGGTCAACGGCGTTGCCACGCTGATGGTCACCGGAGGGCGTGTCCTCAAGGTGACCCAGACGGGGCGCATTCAGTCGTACGTCTACGGCATCATGGGCGGGGCCATTGCCCTGGTCGTGGCTGCCTGGTGGCTGTACTAGGGGGGAGCTCGAGATGGAATACCAGAGCACGAGCACACTGTTGAGTTGGATGGTCTTCACGCCCCTTCTCGGGGCCGTGGCGATTCTCCTGGCCATGGCATTCCGGGGCACGCTGCGCCTGGAAGGGAAGTGGATGGACGATTTCGCCCGCGTCGTGGGCGTCGCCAGCATGACTGCGGTCGTCCTCATGGGCATTGCTCTCTACCTGGGCTTTGACGGGAAGAGCACGGCCGTGCAGTTCATCCACCACTTCGTCTGGATCCGGGAGTACAACATCGAGTACTTCCTCGGCGTCGACGGCGTGAGCATCACCATGGTCCTGCTGACCGCTGCCGTGGGATTCGTGGGCATGCTGGCCTCGGTCCCCTGGTGGGGGAAGCTGGACGATCATCATCACCCCCACTTCTCGAAGCGTCGGGTCCCGGGCTACATGGTCCTTTTCCTCCTGCTCCAGACCGGAATCATGGGGACCTTCTGCGCACTCGACTTCTTCATGTTCTACATGTTCTGGGAGCTGATGCTCCTGCCCATGTATTTCCTCATCGGCATCTGGGGAGCCCCCACGCGGACCGAGGCTGACGGTCGCGTCCGGGGCGGGCCGTATGCGGCCATCAAGTTCTTCCTGTACACCCTGGCCGGGAGCGTCCTCATGCTGCTGGCCATGATTGCGCTGTACTACACGTCCGGCCCGGCCACGCTGGTCGACGGAACCCCCACGCAGCATACGTTCAACCTGCTCTACCTGGCCCGCATGGGGCAGCAGGGGCTGTTCGCAGGTGCGGCACCGATCCTGGGAATGGCCTTCTCCAAGGTGGTGTTCGTCGGCCTCTTCATTGCGTTCTCCATCAAGGTTCCGATGTTCCCCTTCCACACGTGGCTTCCCGATGCTCATGTCGATGCTCCCACCCCGATCTCCGTGATCCTGGCGGGCATCCTCCTCAAGACGGGAGCCTACGGAATCCTGCGGTTCAACTTCTCGATCCTGCCCGAGGCGGCGAACTGGGCCGCGTATGGGATTGCCGTGTTCGGGGCGATCAACATCGTGTATGCGGCCTTCGTCTGCATGGCACAGAAGGACCTCAAGAAGCTGATTGCTTACTCGTCGGTCAGTCACATGGGCTTCTGCCTGCTGGGCTTTGCAGCCATGACGCCCCAGGCCATGAGCGGAGCGGTGTTCGTCATGGTGGCGCACGGGATCATCTCTCCCATGCTCTTCCTCATCGCCGGGGTCGTGTACGACCGGGCGCACACCCGTGACATCAACGGGTTTGGCGGACTGGCGTCCAAGTTGCCCGAATACGCGGGCATCACCGGGCTGGCGTTCATGGCATCGCTCGGCCTGCCGGGCCTTGCCGGCTTCGTCGGCGAGGTGCTGGTGTTTCTCGGTGCGTTCGGCTCGGCCATCGCCGGCTTCAAGGTGCTGGTCATGGTGAGCGTGGTTGCCGTCATCATCACCGCGGCGTACTACCTCTGGACCATCCACCGGATGTTCCTCGGGCCGCTCAACGAGAAGTGGGCCGGGCTGTGGGATATGAACTGGCGTGAGCGCTTCACCCTTTACCCGCTGGCTGTGCTCACCGTCCTGTTCGGCTTCTACCCGATGCCCCTGTTCGACTTGATGAACCCGACACTCGGCTGGCTGGTGGAAACGGTTTCGAGAGTCGGCAACATCCTCTAGGAGGGAAGGCCGTGCCCGCACAGCTTACATCGATGTCGAGCCTGTCCCTCTTCGCACCGGAGCTTGTCCTGTCCGGCGCGATGGCCGTGCTCCTGGTCGTGGACCTGCTCCTCCGGGAATCGCCCTCGAAGCGGCGGGTTCTCGGAGTTCTGGCCATCGGCGGTCTCCTGCTTGCCGGACTCGCCCTGCGTCCGGTCGCGTGCGAGGCCCCCACGACCTTCTTCTCGGGGATGATCGCGCTCGATCCCATGGCGGTCTTCTTCAAGGGCTTCTTCGTTCTCGTGGGGATCTTGGGAGTGCTGCTCGCCCTGATCTCCGCCGAGCTGGAAACCGTCCGAATCGGGGAGTACCTGGCGCTGATTCTCAGCCTCGTACTCGGAATGTCCCTGCTGGCCAGCGCCTCGAATCTGCTGATGATCTACCTGTCGCTGGAGCTCGTGTCGATTCCGTCGTACGTGCTCGCCGGTTTCCGCAAGGGGGACCGCCAGGGGAGCGAAGGTGCGCTGAAGTACGTCATCTACGGGGCCGTGGCATCGGGAATCATGCTCTTCGGGATGTCGCTGATCTACGGGTTGTCCGGTACCCTGGACGTGCAGGATCTGCGCCGCGTGGTGTTTGCGGCGGCCTCAAATCCGGCCATCTCGGCGGCGCTCCTGGTCGGCCTGATGCTGACGCTGGCCGGGTTCCTCTACAAGATTGCGGCGGTCCCGTTCCACATGTGGTGCCCCGATGTCTACCAGGGGGCCCCCACGCCGTTCACCGCGTTCCTCTCGGTGGGACCCAAGGCTGCCGGCTTTGCCATCCTCGTCCGCTTCTTCCACGTGGCGTTCGTGGACCGGAGCGGTGCCGGTGCCGCCGCTGGGCTCCCCTGGCCGGTCATCTTCGGAATCATCTCCATGTCCACCATGACGCTGGCCAACCTGGTGGCCCTGACGCAGACCAACGTCAAGCGGCTGCTGGCCTGGTCTTCGGTGGCCCATGCCGGGTACATCCTCATGGGCTTCTCCCTGGCAAATTCCCAGGGGGTGCACGCAATCCTGCTCTACCTGATCCTCTACCTCGTGATGAACCTGGGGGCATTCCTCGCCGTGATGGCCGTCCGCGATGCCACCGGGTCGGAGGACCTCTCGGCCTACCGCGGCCTGTCCTCCCGCTCCCCGGCTGTGGCAATCTCGATGGCGGTGTTCCTTTTCTCCCTCACCGGCCTCCCGCCGCTGGCCGGATTCATCGGCAAGTTTTACATCTTCGCCGCGGTGCTCAACGAGGGGGGCCTCTTCTACTACGCACTGGCGCTCGTCGGCGTGGTCAATTCCGTGGTAAGCCTCTACTACTATGCGCTCGTCGTGAGAGCGATGTTCCTTGAATCCGCTCCGGCTCAGAGCCCTCGCCTGGCCGTGAGCCCTGCCTACGTCGCTCTGCTGTTCACGCTCGTGATTCCGACCGTGGTGCTGGGGATCTACTGGCAGCCGCTGTCGGAGCTCGCCTCGGCTTCGCTGGGGTTGTACATCGGACGCTAGCGGGGCCGCCTCATCGATTGCGCCCCATCGATTGCGATTCCCTCCGCCTTCACGATGCGCTACACTACGAGACGGGACGCCAGCCGGGGGGAGGTGAGGATGATCGTTCTGACCGTGCGATGCCCTCATTGCGGAGCCGACCTGATGGACAACGACAACCGGATGGACGGGGTTCCGTCGATTCGCCTGGCAACCTCCAGCTCGCTGGGGAACCGTGACATCGGACTGTCCGCCGTGTACGGCAGCTTCCAGGTTCGCTCCCAGCGTCAGATGACATCCGGGGAGACGGTGTTGTTCGCTTGTCCGACGTGCAGGAGGCAGTTGCTGTTTCCGGAGGGCTGTCCCCAATGCGAGGCGACGCTCGTTCGTCTCGAGCTCATCATAGGAGGCCATGTCGTGTTCTGCTCGCGCCGTGGGTGCAAGTTCCACCGCCTGGACGTGTCCGACCGGTCACGTCTCGCCGAGCTGATGCGCTAGACTTCACATTGACCGGGAGGAGAAGTTGAGCTTCAAGGATGACGATGGAGTAGGACCGCAGAGCAGCGGGGGTGAATCAGCGGCCTCGTCGGCCGACGAGGGATCGGCAACAGGAAGGCGCAGGCGGCGCCGCCGGAAGGGGAGGGGGCGCACTGCGGAAGGGGAGGCCGGTTCCGTGCAGGCAACCGATCCCCCTGCCGGCAACGCCCCGGCCGCAGCCGACGAGTTGGCGCAGGACAGTTGGGACATCGACGAATTTCGCGTGCCGCCCGCCCCGGGCAAGATGCGCTTCCACGACCTCGAGCTTCCCTTGGAAATGATGCACGCCATAGCGGACCTCGGATTCGAGTACTGCACTCCCATCCAGGCTGCGGCGCTCCCCGTGGCGCTCGCAGGACGGGACGTCTTCGGCCGGGCTCAGACCGGTACCGGAAAGACCGCAGCGTTCCTGATCTCGCTGCTCGTCCGGCTGCTGCAGCATCCCCCCGAGGGACGCCGGCGCAAGGGGACGCCCAGGGCTCTGATCCTGGCCCCCACCCGGGAGCTCGTGATGCAGATCCATGCCGATGCCCTGGCACTCGGCTCCTACCTTCCCCAGCACGTCCTGGCCGTGTTCGGAGGCATGGACTACAACCGCCAGGAGCAGGCGCTCAAGGCGCTCCCGGTCGACATCCTCGTGGCCACGCCCGGCCGACTCCTCGACTTCAAGCGACGGCACATCATCGAGCTCTCCGAGGTGGATTCCCTCGTCATCGACGAGGCCGACCGGATGCTCGACATGGGGTTCCTTCCCGACGTGTCCAACATCATCCGGAGCACGGCCCCCAGGGAGCAGCGCCATACCATGCTGTTCAGCGCCACGCTGACACCGGAAGTGCGTCGCCTGGCGTCGCAGTGGACTCGAGACCCCATCCAGATCGACATCGAGCCGACCCAGGTCGCAGTGGATACCGTCGAGCCGGTGACCTACATCGTGACCGATGCCGAGAAGCTTACCGTGCTGGTCAACCTCGTGAAGAAGCGGGAGCTGACCCGAGTGCTCGTCTTCTGCAATCGACGCGATCAGACGGCCCGCATCTGCGATCATCTGCAGGCCTACGGAATCGAGGCCGAGCAGATTTCCGGCGACGTGCCGCAGAAGACCCGAGTCACGACTCTGGGCCGCTTCCGGCAAGGGGACGTGCGGGTGCTCGTCGCAACCGACGTGGCTGCCAGGGGGATTCACGTCGACGGCATCAGCCACGTGGTGAACTACGACCTGCCGGAGAATCCGGAGGACTACGTCCATCGGATCGGCCGGACCGGGAGAGCCGGGGAGCATGGCACGTCCATCAGCTTCGCGTCGGAGACGGACGCGTTCTACGTGGAGCCCATCGAGGCCTTCATCGGCCGTCCGCTGCCACGCACGTTCCCGGATGAGGCCGAGCTGCTCGAGCCGTTGCCCCCGCCGCTGCGACCGCTGAAGGAGCGGGAGCGACGCCGAGGCCGGGATGATGGACGTCCGGGAGGGCGGAGCGGAAGACCGGGCGGGAGCCGCATGGGCGGGCGCGATGGCAGCCGCAGCAGCGGGCGCACCGGGAGCTTCAGGAAGCGGGGGCGTTAGGGGGCCCGGAGGGTAGCATCACAGGCAGGCTATCGTTCTGGATTCCACCGGCGGGACCGCACCAGCCGATCAGGACTCAGCGGACTTTCTCGACGACAGCCTCAGCGCGTCCATCACCCTCAAGTTTGCCACCGCGTCCTGAACAGGCCAGCGAGGGCTCGAACGTCCGGTGCAGGCATCGACGAAATCCGCAACCTGGAGGCTGTAAGAGTTGCTGCCGGCAACCCGGATCAACCGGTCCTCCTGGCCATGGCGCTGCAGCCGGATGGAAGCCTCATCGTCCCCCGGGTGCCAGGGGCTGTCGAGCACGAAAGAGCCGGTGGTTCCCTGAATCACGGCCTGGTGCCGCTCCGCGCTCCGGATGCTCGTGAAGAAGCGTGCCAGGACTCCGTTGGGGAATTGGAGGATGCCGGTCATCGAATCATCCACCTGGGCTCCGACCGACGCCGCCTCCACGCGACTTGGCTCACAACCGGCAACTCGTCGCGAGAGGTTGATGCAGTAGCAGCCCACGTCGGCAAGAGCACCTCCTCCGAGCTCCGCCGAATCCACGATGGAGCCCGGCTCGTCCAGCAGGAAGGAGAACACGCTGTCCATGGCGACGACCGAACCGATGAGCCCCGAATCGAGCAGCTCGAACAGGCGGGTGTAGACCGGATGGTGTCGGTACATGAAGGCCTCGACGACCACACGACCCGACCGGCGTGCGGCGGCTTCGATTTCCTCGGCCTCCCGAACATCGAGGGCAAGCGGCTTCTCGCACAGAACATGCAGTCCCGCCTCGAGGGAGCGAACGGCCCACTCCCGGTGCAATGAGTTCGGAAGGGGGATGTACACCGCGTCCACGTCACCGCTCGAGATCAGGGCGTCGTAGGAGGCAAACGCAGCCGGAATTCCGTATCGGGCGGCAAATGTCCGGGCTCGATCGCCAGTCCGGCTCGCCACCGCAGTCAGACAGGAGCCCGAGTGTCCCACGATGGCGGGAATCATTCGTTCACAGATGGATGCGGTGCCCAGAATCCCCCAGCGCAGTTGTCGGCTCACGGCGGCCTCCTCCGGTGCACGTCGATGGACGGAGGACGGGATGGCAAAGGCTTGCCCGTTCTCCGTGCGGTGCATCTCGTCAGCGGCAATCTACTTCCCGGCCGCTCCGGGCGCAAGCGGGAACGCTGCCGTGGACAGCCGTTTCCGCTTGACACGAAACGGGCCGAATGCACACACTTGGCTCCTGGAAGGCGGCTCTAGACCGTGAAGGAGGCCCCATGGGACCGACCGCGCAATCTGATACCATTCACCTTGCCATCCCGAAGGGGCGCATGCAGGCGGGGGTTGTGAAACTGCTGGAGGATGCCGGAATCGAGGTTCGGGGAATCTCCAGCCGAGGGTACCGGCCCAGCATCTCGCTGCCCGGGTTCTCGGTGAAGCTCCTCAAGCCCCAGAATATCGTGGAGATGCTGCACATGGGGACCCGCGACGTGGGGTTTGCCGCTGCCGACTGGGTCGCGGAGCTCGAGGCCGACGTGGTTGAGCTCCTGGATACCGGGCTCGATCCGGTCCGCATCGTGGCAGCGGCGCCTCCGGACCTCGTGAACCAGGGGGTGGAGAAGGGCATTCGCGTGATTGCGTCGGAATACGAGCAGCTCACGCGTACGTGGATGGCGGGGCGCGGACTGAGTGCCACGCTCGTCCGCTCTTACGGAGCTACCGAGGTCTTTCCGCCCGAGGATGCCGATGCCATCGTCGACAACACCGCAAGCGGTGATACGCTGCGGGCCAACAACCTGGTGATCTTCGACGAGCTGATGAAGTCGAGCACCCGGCTGTATGCGAGCCGCAAGGCGACGTTGAATCCCACCAAGAAAGAGGCCCTCGACCGACTGGTCCTGCTGCTCCGGTCCGTGCTCGAGGCCCGTCGGCGGGTCATGGTGGAAGTCAACGTGAGCGAGGAGTGCCTCGAAGCCGTGATTGCGGTGCTGCCGTGCATGCGGGAGCCGACCATCTCGACCCTTCGGGGGGAGGGCGGATACGCGGTGAAGGCGGCCGTGCCCAGGGAGTTGCTGGCCACCGTGATTCCGGAGATCCGAGCTCGGGGCGGGACGGATATCGTGGTCAGCACGCTGGCTCAGCTCGTGGCCTGAGGTGGGGGAATGGTCGAGCGCTCCAAAGGGTTGAGGCCACGGCTTCCGGGACTGGCCGCCGGTTCGTATCGCCCGCCGTTTCGGGCACCGCACGTGAGCCTCGTGCTGGACGGTAACGAGGGGCAGGCACCGCCGATCGACCTGGGGCAACTCCTGGCCGGGGCCGGACCCGAGGCCGTGCGACGGTACCCCAACGCTCGGAGGCTCGAGGAGCTGCTGGCTTTGCGTCACGGGCTTCGCCCCGAGAACGTGCTGGCCACCGCAGGGGCGGACGATGCTCTGGACCGTTGCCTCCGGGCCTACGCCGGTCCGGGAAACCCCGTGGTTGCCGCCCGGCCGACCTTCGAAATGGTGGTGCGCTACGCCCGGCTTGCTCGTGCCGAGGTACGCGAGGTGCCCTGGACCGATGGCCCGTTCCCCCGGGAGGGGTTCATCCGGGCGGCCGGCCGCGATGCGGGCGTGCTTGCCGTCGTGACGCCGAACAACCCGACCGGGCTGGTAGCCTCGGCATCGGACCTGAGCGCACTGTCGGCGGCGGTTCCTGAGGCCCTGCTTCTCGTGGACCTCGCGTACGGTGATTTTGCGGACGAGGACCTGACGGCTGCGGCATTGGCCCTACCCAATGCCGTGGTGTTGCGCTCGTTCTCCAAGGCTGGTGGGCTGGCTGGGCTCAGGAGCGGCTATGCTCTTGGCCCGGAGGAGGTCATCGGGGTGCTGCGGGCAGCGGGCCAGCCCTACGCATTGTCCATGCCGGCCATCCGGGTGACCGAGGCCCTGCTTGGCCTCGGGAATTCGGATCCCACGGGGTACGTTTCCGCCGCCCGGGCCGAGCGGGTCAGACTGAACGAGGTGACCGCCGAGCTGGGGTTGAGTCCGCTCCCATCCCAGGCCAACTTCGTCTGCTGCATCACGCCCCGTGCCCGCAGGATACACGCCGGCCTGATGTCTCTGGGGATCTCGGTTCGTCACTTTGCCGGCCGGGAAGGCATGGAGAGCTACCTGCGCATCACCTGTCCCGGACGTGAGCAGGATATGGATAGACTGGAGGCCGCCCTCCGGACCGTCGTCACTCCGGAGGCTCTGCTGTTCGACATGGACGGCGTGCTGGCCGACGTATCCGGCAGCTACCACGAGGCGATTGTGGCTGCCGCCGCATCGTTCGGAATCACGGTGGATTCCGCCATGATTCGCGAGGCAAAGCAGCAGCCCGGAGCGAACAATGATTGGGTCGTGACGCAGCGCCTGCTCGCTGCCCAGGGATGCCAGGTCACTCTCGACGAGGCCAAGGACCGTTTCGAGGCCGCGTACCAGGGGACTTTCGATGCCCCGGGGCTGTGGACGCGTGAGACCTTGCTGCCCCGCATGGAACTGCTCGTCGAGCTGTCGAAGCGGATGCCACTGGGAATCGTCACGGGTCGGCCGCGTTACGACGCAGAACGGTTCCTCGAGCGAACGGGAATCGGGTCGCTCTTTGCGACCGTTGTGTGCATGGAGGATGCTCCGCTGAAGCCAGATCCGGCCCCCGTTCGACTGGCCTTGAGCCGGCTGGGAGTGAGTCGGGCCTGGCTCGTCGGGGACACACCGGACGACCTCGTCGCCGCCCGAGGCGCGGGGGTGCTGCCTCTTGCCGTGCTGCCTCCGGCTGCAAAACCCGGAATCCGGGAGCGACTGGCTGCAGCCGGGGCTGCCGAGGTGATGGAATCGCTTGAACCCTTGATGGAGATGATCGCATGAGCCGACCGCCTGTCACGCTGCGACGAAGGACACTGGAGACGGATGTGCAGGTCACCCTGGGCCTGGACGGAACGGGCCGGGCCGAAGTTTCGAGCGGCCTGGGTTTCCTGGATCACCTGCTCACGTCTCTGGCACGCCACGCACATTTCGACCTGTCGCTGACCTGCGCCGGGGATTTGAAGGTGGATGATCACCACTCGGTGGAGGATTGCGGCCTGGCATTGGGGCAGGCTCTGGACCAGGCGCTCGGCGAGCGGAAGGGAATTGTGCGCTTCGGACACGCCTACGCCCCCCTGGACGAGGCCTTGTGCCGGGCCGTCGTGGACCTTTCGGGGCGATCGTACGCTGCCATTGACCTGAGCCTGCAACGCCCGAGCATCGGGGATGTGGCCGCCGAGAACGTGGGGCATTTCTTCCACTCCCTGGCCATGGCATCCCGAAGCTGCTTCCACCTGTCCGTGATTGCCGGGACGAACGACCACCACCGCGCCGAGGCAGCCGCCAAGGCGCTTGCTCTGGCCCTTCGGCAGGCCGTCGGACTGGACGGGGGTACTGAGACACCGAGCACCAAGGGAGTGCTCTGATGGGGCTCAGGACCGTGGTGGTCGCGACGGGGACGGCCAACCTTGCGTCGGTGTTGGCCGGATTGCGGCGTGCGGGGGCAGACCCGGTGCTGGCCTCCGCTCCCTCCGAGGTCAGGGACGCTGCCGCCGTCGTGCTTCCTGGAGTAGGGGCATTGGCCGCCGCCATGCGGACGCTCGAAGCCGACGGGATGGTCGAGCCTCTACGCGAAAGGCTGCGAGCCGGGGGGCCCACGTTGTGCGTCTGTCTGGGGCTGCAGCTTCTCGCTGACGGATCCGAGGAGAGTCCCGGCGTTGCTGCACTGCGTGTCGTACGAGGGATGGCCCTGCGGTATCCCGAAACAGTTCGGGTCCCCCAGATGGGGTGGAACCGCGTCGAGCCGGATGGCGGTTGCAGCCTGCTCGCACCGGGGTGGGCATACTTTGCCAATTCCTTTCGGCTGGTCGAGGCCCCGGACGGCTGGTCCGTGGCCTGGAGCGATCACGCAGGCCCGTTCGTGGCGGCCATGGAGCGAGGTCCGGTGCTTGCCTGCCAGTTCCACCCGGAGCTTTCTGGCGAGCTGGGCAAGGCCTTGCTGAGCAGGTGGGTCGACAGGGCGGCCCGGGGAGGTGCATGATGCTTGCCGCTCGAATCATCCCGTGCCTGGACGTACGTGATGGACGGGTGGTCAAAGGGATCCGGTTCCAGGGTCTGCGGGATGCCGGCGATCCGGTCGCCCTGGCTGCCGAGTACGAAGCGCAGGGAGCCGACGAGCTCATCCTGCTGGATGTCTCGGCGACACCCGAAGGCCGGGGGGCCGCTCTGGACACCGTGGCTCGCGTCCGGAGCCAGCTTTCCATCCCCCTTTGCGTGGGAGGCGGAGTCCGGCAGGTCAGCGATGCCAGAGACCTGCTGTCGGCCGGTGCGGACAAGGTCGGTACGAACACAGCGGCCGTCGAGCGGCCGGAGCTCCTTTCCGAGCTGGCGGAGCGGTTTGGGCGTCAATGCACGATCCTCGCCATCGATGCTGCAAGGCGTGCGGAAGGGGACGGCTGGGAGATCGTCGTGCTGTCGGGGCGGCGGCGCACCGGGATCGACGCTGTCGAGTGGGCCCGCAAGGCGGTGTCCCTCGGGGCCGGCGAGATTCTGCTGACGGGGTGGGACAGGGACGGAACGAGGCTCGGCTACGACCTGGAGCTCGTGCGCGCAGTGAGCCAGGCCGTGCCGGTCCCCGTCATTGCGTCGGGGGGGGCAAGCACTCCCGAGCACCTGCTCGAAGGGCTGAGGGCGGGAGCCTCCGCCGTCCTGGCCGCTTCCATCTTCCACTACGGGGAAACGACGGTGGCCTCGCTCAAGGATTTCCTGGCTGCCCGAAACATCGAGGTTCGGCGATGATCGTTCCATCCATCGACCTGGCCGGCGGAAGGACCGTGCAGCTCGTCGGCGGTCGTGATTTTGCACTCGAGGCCGGGGACCCTCGCCCCATTGCCGAACGGTTTGGCGTGGTGGGGGAAGTTGCAGTCATCGATCTCGATGCGGCCCTGGGGAAGGGAAGCAACGCCGGGCTCATCGAGGACGTGTGTCGCATCGCACGATGCCGCGTCGGAGGGGGAATCCGGAGCTTGGAGGTCGCCCGCAAATGGCTGGACAGCGGGGCCGAGAAGATCATCCTCGGCACGGCCGCAACTCCCGAGCTGCTGCGGGAGCTGCCACGGGAGCGCCTGATTGCGGCCCTCGATGCCCGAGACGGAGAGGTCGTGGTCGAGGGCTGGACCCGGGGAACCGGGGCCCGCATCCTGGAACGGATCGAAGCGCTGGCTCCCTATGTGAGCGGCTTCCTGGTCACGTTCGTCGAGCTGGAGGGGCGGCTGGGCGGGACGGCCATGGACCGGGTGCAGGCCATCGTGCGGGCCGCCGGGAAGGCCCGTGTCACGATCGCCGGAGGAATCACGACGGCCGAGGAAGTTGCCGAGCTCGACCGACTCGGTGCGGATGCCCAGGTCGGAATGGCCCTGTACACCGGTCGCCTGACATTGGCCGACGCGTTCATGGCACCACTGACTTCGGACAGGCCCGACGGGCTCTTTGCTACGGTCGTGTGCGATCCGCGGGGCGGGGCTCTGGGGCTAGCATGGTCGAGTCGGGAGAGCCTGGCCAACGCGATCGAGACCCGCCGGGGAGTGTACCATTCCCGGCGGCGGGGGGTGTGGGTGAAAGGGGAGTCCTCGGGGGCCGTGCAGCGTCTGTTGGAAATCGCCCCCGACTGCGACCGGGATGCCTTGCGGTTCACGGTGGTCCAGGCACCTCCAGGCTTCTGCCACGAGGAGCGGTGGTCCTGCTTCGGGCCCGAACGGGGCCTCGACCGGCTCGCGGCCACGCTGCGTGAGCGCCTGTCGTCGGCTCCGGCCGGGTCCTATTCGGCTCGGTTGTTCTCGGACCCGCAGCTCCTCAAGGCGAAGCTGATCGAGGAAGCGGGGGAGCTTGCCGAAGCCTCCGACCCGGCCCACGTCGGGGAAGAGGCGGCCGACCTCCTGTTCTTCGCTCTGGCAGCCATGTCGCGGGCAGGGATTGGGGTTGCAGACGTGGAGAAGATCCTCGATCGCCGGGCCCTGAAGGTCAGCCGACGGCGAGGGGATGCCAAGCCTCGGCCTGACGACGCTGGCTGAGCTCAGGGACGCGTGATGGGGGCCGGACGAGAGCGTTCCGGTCCGGCCCGGCTTTGAAGTAGTCATCGGGAGGCAGGTACATGAGCGGCTCGGTGCTGCGCAGGGTAGGGGCTGGCGAGGTCGAAGCGCTTCGAAGAAATGCCGTGGATCCGCGGGCGCTTGCCATTGCCTCCGAGATCGTGTTGAGGGTGGAGCGTGGTGGGTTCGAAGCCGCCGTTCTCGAGGCTCGCCGCCTTGGGGACCTCCCGGACGGTGCTCCGCCGATCCTCGATGCCGCCGCCTGCAGGGCCGCACTGCTGGCGCTGCCAGGGGAGCAGCGCTCTCTCCTGGAACGAACCGCCTCTAGGATCCGGGAGTTTGCGTCAGCGCAGCGCAGAGCGTTGATTTCCATGTCCGTGAGCGTGCCGGGCGGTACCGCCGGACACGAGGCCGTTCCGGTCGAGACCGCAGGCTGCTACGCACCGGGGGGGCGGTTTCCGCTGCCTTCGTCGGTGCTGATGACCGCAGTGACCGCACGGGTCGCCGGGGTGGAGAAGGTGTGGGTGGCTTCCCCGAAGCCGACTGCCGTCACGATGGCCGCGTGCGCCGTGGCGCAGGCCGACGGGCTCGTGACGTTCGGAGGGGCTCAGGCCGTCGCCCTGCTGGCTCTCGGCGGCGGCCCCGTGCCCCGCTGCGACGTGATCGTGGGTCCGGGAAACGCGTACGTGACCGCCGCCAAGTACCTGGTTTCCGCCTATGCGGGAATCGACATGCTGGCAGGACCTTCGGAGCTGGTCGTGGTGGCCGACGGGAGTGCCCGGCCTGACGTGATCGCGATGGATCTGTTGGCCCAGGCCGAGCACGATCCGGATGCCCTGCCGGTGCTGGTTGTGTTCGATGAGCGGGTTGCCATGGAAGTCGAGCGGGCATTGGCCGAGGCCCTTGCGGAGCTCGACACTCGGGAGACTGCATCGGCCTCCATCGCCAGGGGGTTCTGGGTGCTGGCCGACTCGATGGAGCAGGCTGCCTCCGTCTGCAATGCTCTGGCACCGGAGCATCTGCAGCTCTCCATGGCGGATCCGGCGGGCCTCCGATCCCTGTTGCGTCACTACGGGGCGCTCTTCCTGGGGGACGGTGCCTGCGAAGTCCTGGGGGACTACGGCATCGGGCCCAATCATGTGCTGCCGACAGGCGGCGCCGCCCGACGCTCCGGAGGGCTGTCGGTGTTCAGCTTTCTGAGGCTGCGAACCTGGTTGCGGGTGGAAGATTCTCTTGCCGCGGACCCGGTGCTGGCGGACGCAGAGGCATTGGCGAAGCTGGAGGGGCTGTCGGCGCACTCGTTGGCGGCTTGGCTCAGGCGGCTCCCGAGCTGAAGGTGCGCAAGCCGACCGCCGGAAGGGGCCCCGGCCTCAGTGACTGAAGTGCCTGGTGCCAATGAAGACCATGCGAATGTCCAGCTCGTCACAGCGGCGGATCACTGCCTTGTCCCGGATGGACCCCCCGGGCTGGAACACGTTGCGAACCCCGGCCATGGCACATTGCTCGATGCTGTCCGCGAACGGGAAGAACCCGTCGGATACGAGGTAGGATTCCGAGAGTCGGGCAGACACGTAGGCCTCATCCCCTTCTCGTCGGAGGTTTTCGGCGGCCTTGCCCAGCGCCAGCTTCGTGGAATCCACCCGGTTGGGCTGACCGCACCCCATTCCCAGGAGCTGGCACACTCCGTCAGGTCGTCGGCGGACCAGGGCGATGGCGTTGGAGCGGAGCTGACGGGCCGCGATGACGCCGAAGGCCAGCAGCTCCTCGTCCAGGGAATCGAGCCGGGCTCGAGTCACCAGCTCCAAGCGTTCCCAGAGCACCGAGTCCGTCTGCTGGGCGAGCAGCGCTCCATGGAGATGCCTTCGCACGGTGGGCGCCCGCAGGGAGGCACAGTCGAACCGCACGATCCTCAAGGATTCGAGCCCTCTGAGCCAGGCAGCGGCATCCGGAGTGAAATCGGGTGCGCAGACCACTTCGACGAGCCGCCGCTGCGACTTGTCCGGCGAGTCGAGACGGAAAGCCGCAACGCACTCCCGGTCCACCGGACGGTTCCATGCCACGATTCCCCCGAACGCCGAGAGCGGGTCACCGTCCCAGGCAGCGGCGAGAAGAGACGAGGCGCTTCGTCCCATGGCCAGGCCGCACGGGTTCTGGTGCTTGACCACGGCACATCCGGGGGCCGGAAGATCCTTGACCGCGTCAAGCGCTGCCTGGAGATCGGTCATGTTGTTGTAGGACAGAGGTTTGCCTCCGAGAAGCTCGATGTCGGCCACCGAGGTGGCCGCGTTCCGCTCCCGGAAGAGCCATGCCTCCTGGTGCGCATTCTCGCCGTACCGAAGCGTGCTCCCCCGCTCGAAGGACAGACGGAGGGAACGCACGCCATGACGCGCGTCAAATGCTGAGGCAATGCTCGCGTCATAGTCGGCTACTCGGTGGAAGGCTTCGAGCATGAGCCGGTCCCGCGTGCGGCGAGACAGGGCACCTCCGGACGAGTCCAGCTCCGAGGCCAACGGCGCATACTGGGCGGGGGACGTGGCAACCGCAACGAACTCGTGGTTCTTGGCCGCGGCCCGCACCATCATCGGGCCCCCGATGTCGACCTGCTCGACCAGCGCAGCCAGATCGTCTCCCCGTGCCGCCGCCGCCTCGAACGGGTAGAAGTTGCAGACCACGAGGTCGATGGGCAGAACGCCGAGCGCCGTTGCCTCCTCCGCGTCCCGCTCCCGGTGGAAGAGGAGGGATGCGGCCAGGGCAAATGAGAGGCTCTTCATTCGGCCCCCGAAGGCCTCTGAGTGGCCCGTGAGCGCACCGATGTCCGCCACCGGGTACCCGGCACTGCGTAGATGGCGGGCCGTCCCTCCGGTCGAGAAGAGCTCGCACCCATGGCGCACCAGCACCTCCGCCAGCTCGAGGAGGCCCGACTTGTCCCAGACACTGATCAAGGCTCGACGGATCTTCATCATGGTCGCAGATTAACTCCAGGAGCAGGAAACTTCAAGGTCACACGGGGGCGAGACGTGGTCCGCCACGGGGAGGCCGTGGCCCGAAACGAGCAGCAGGCGATTAGAACGTGTAGACCACGGTGGTCGTGTGCGAGCCGACGGAGATGGTCACGTTGTCCACGACCCCTTCGGCACCGCCCGGAATGTAGAAGCTTGCTGTGCCCGTGGCATCGGACAGCGGAGACTCGCTCTTGGTGTAGCCGTCGGTCCCGACGATGCTGAAATTGATGGTGCAGCCCGGGATCGGGGGAATCGTTGAGGCCGTGACCGTGACTCCTTCGCCCGGGCCCGGGTCGACCGGGTTGGGGGTCGCACTGACGCCGGAAACCTGCTCGCACGTGCCGAACTGGGAGGGATCGGCCGGAGTGACCGTCGGCGGTCCAGGGGGAGTTCCGGTGTTCGGATCACCCGGCTCGAAGTCGACCACGACGACCTGGCCGCCATCCACGCCGAAGTCCTCGATCACGATGGGCTCCTTCCCCTCGACCTGGATGATCAGCGTCCCCTTTCCCGGGAACTGGAGAGGCACGACCTCACCGACCTTCCCTTCGTGGGTCTGCATCGTGCAGTAGCCGCCGTCGACGCTGTCGCTCTTGCCACCGCTGCAGTAGCTCCACAGGAATTTCACGCCCAGGCCGATCGCCGCAGCGCCCAGGATGGTACCTCCGACCAGCACGCCTCCGGATGCACCGGCAAGCACGAGGCCGGCCTTGACCACGAATCCGCCCGCCACCGTAGAGCCGGCAGCCAGACCGGTCCCGACTGCGTCGAGCGTCTGCGTCTTCTTCAGCTCGTTGACCGCCTGGTAGTACTGATCGTCGTCGATCCGCCCTTCGTCATGCGCCTTTTCGAGCTTGGCAATCTTCTCCTTGGTCGTTCCGATGAGCTGGCCGACGTTGAAGGGAAGGGTCACTGGCACGCCCGGCACGGTCAGGATGGGGCCGTCCGCCTTGCCCATGGAGTCGCCCTTGTACCCGGCAAACTGCTTGGCATAGCCGTTGAGGGTCAGGACCGAAACCAGCCACTGGTCGCCGGCGGCGTTGACCGCCTTGGTCTTCTCGATGAACGTGGCGACGTCGGACGTGTCGGCCATGGCAAACACCTGGTACGCCTCGATGAAGTCCTTGTTGGAGGACAGGACCTGTCCGGCAGCAGTCTGGTAGGCGGTCACGAGCTCGGGCAGGGAGCCGGTCTGCGGCACCTGGACCTCGGGCAGCGTCACCCCCTCGGGAGGAGTGAACGAAGTGTCCGCGGTTCCCACTACGTCGACCCCGGGCGGAACGACCAGGGAATCGGGCTCTCCGACCACGTCGTACGTGTTCTCGAAGACGTCGGAGCCTTCGAAGAGCCAGTCGCAGCCGGTGCCGGAAATGGCGAGGAGAGCACTCACGCTCAACAGGAGAACGGTCTTGGCAATGTTCATGGAAGTCACCTCCTTCAATCCGGCAGATGGTACTGTTCCGGGCCGAGCTGTCAATTCCGAGGGAGCGTCTCCCGTGCGGCAGGCCGTGCGGGACGCCGCAGGCGGGCGCAACCGCTATCGAGCTGCCCGAAACTGCAGTCGGCTTGACGTGTGCGTGCGCCTGGGGGACGATACGGCCGACCTGGCGGGAGGGAGGCAGGTGGCGATCGAAGGGCGGACTGGCACACCGATGTTTCAGCGAAGCGAGCTGCTGCTCGGTCCGACGACCGTGAAGGCACTCTGGGGCACCCGGGTGATTCTGTTCGGCGTCGGCGGGGTCGGGAGCTGGTGCGCTGAGGCGCTGGTAAGGAGCGGTGTTGGTCACCTGGCGATCGTGGACTCGGACAGCGTCTGTATCACAAACGTGAACCGGCAGCTCCAGGCGACGCCGGCGACGGTAGGCCGCATCAAGGTGGAGGTGCTGGCCCGACGACTGAGGGAGATAAGCCCCGACGCGGAGATCGTGGTCTTCCCGATTGCCTATGACGAGAGCACTTCGGACTCGTTCGGACTCGAGCGCTACGACTATGTGCTCGATGCCATCGATTCCCTGAGTCACAAGCTGGGGCTCATCCGGAAGGCATTGTCGCTCGGGTGTCGGCTGTACTCGTCCATGGGCGCTTCGGCACGGCTCGACCCGACGAAGGTGAGGGTCGGGTCCCTCTGGAAGACCCGAGATTGCCCGCTCGCCATGCGGGTTCGCAAGCGGCTCAGGAAGCACGGAATCACGACTGCTCTCACGGTGGTATACAGCGAAGAGCTGCCGATGGAGAGCCTGGAAACCTCGGATTGCGGGACTCCTGCCTGCCACTGTCCACGGCGGGCCATCGCTGAATCGGGCGAAGAGGTGGAGGGGCACGAATGGTGCAGCTCCAAAGCGTACATCAACGGTTCAATCATGCCGGTCGTGGCGACGTTCGGGATGTCCCTGGCGAGTCTCGTGATACGGGATGTGCTGGAGCGCAGCGGCGGCAGAGAGGGGAAGGGCCCATGAGTCGGCTTGCTGCGGTTTTGTGCATCGTGGCGGCTCTCGCGATTCCGGCAACGGCGGAGGCTGTGACGATGAGCCTCGTCAGTGAGAGCCAGCCGTTCCCCGGAATCACGCTGAAGCAGTACAAGACGACCTCGCCCAAGACCAACTGTTGGGCGGTGCTCGTCGACCTGTGCGCCGACTACGTCCACGTGGATGCGACGCCGGATCCTTCCGGACCCAAGACCGTGGCGCAGTTCGGACAGGACTCGGGCGTCCAGGTGGCGGTCAACGGGGACTTCTACAAGTCGCCACCGGCCCACGTATACGGCGCCGCTGTCGGGGGAGGGATTCAGTGGCCGTCGGTCAAGCAGGGCTTTGACCCGAGCTACTCCGGCGAGTGGTTTTTCATGAAGTACGGCTGGCTCGCATTCGGACACGACCTGGTCGAGCACAACCACACGAAATGGGTCAAGCAGAACGTCGCCGGGCTGACCTCTGGCTGGGAGCCGACCGACGTGGTGACGTCGATTCCGGCTGGAACGCTGGCGCTGGTCAGCGGGTTCTCCCAGCTTGTGATTGATGGGGAGCCGGTGACCTGCCCGGACCCGACGGCCAGCAGCTGTTTCCCGGACCGCTCCGACATGCGGGATCGTCACCCTCGCACCGCCATGGGAATCACGGAAGATCGAAAGACCTTCATCCTGTTCGTGGTCGACGGTCGGACCGATGTTTCCATCGGCATGTACGGGACCGAGCTGGCCGACGTGATGCACAAGCTGGGGGCGCACCAGGCCTTCAACCTGGACGGTGGCGGGTCGAGCCAGCTCTGGGTGAAGGGCAAGGGGACGGTCAACGATGCCAACGGCAACAACAACGGCGGAGGCCTTCGCCCCGTGCTCAATCATTGGGGCGTTTTTGCAGGGCCCGCGAGCGGGAAGGCCAAGCGACCTGGCCATTGCGTGTCGAGCCCGGCATGCGCCGTGCTGCCTCCGGAAGGCGGTACGCTGGACGACTCCGGACCGTGTTTTGCTGCGTTTGGGACGCCGGAGTACTGGCGAACCGAGGCTGCTGGCTTCGAGGGGGGCCTGCACTGGACCAATGCCTGGAAGACGACGGTCCCCGACAACTGGGCCTGGTGGCAGGTCCACCTGGCCGAGGGGGGTAAGTATCGGGTCGACTACTATGCGGTCCCTGAGTTCGCCGTGTTCAAGAAGACCCACTACGAGGTAAGGGCGTCGGGAACCTTGACGAAGCTCTCCGTGGATCAGTCGATTGCCGACGGTTGGACCGAGCTGGGGGAGTTCGACTTCTCGGCAGGCGGGGGGCAATGGGTGTCCGTCTTCGATGACACGCCGGCAACCGTTGCGGATGACCAGCACATCGTGGCGGATGCCATCCGACTGGTCCGCCTGGATCCGTGGTGTGGGAACGGGCAGTGCGACGGGACCGAGGAGTGCGGCTCGTGCGTCGAGGACTGCGGGGAGTGCCCCGAGCCTTGCGGCAACAGCGAATGCAAGGAGGGCGAGAGCTGCGAAACGTGCCCCGCCGACTGCGGAGACTGCCCCGAGAGCTGCGGCGACGGGTCGTGTGGGGCGGAGGAGAGCTGCAGCAGCTGCCCGGCTGATTGCGGGGAGTGCCCGGAAACATGCGGCAACGGGAGCTGCGCCTCGGGGGAGAGCTGCGAGAGCTGCCCCGAGGACTGCGGGGAGTGCTCCGGCTCGTGCGGGAACGGTCTGTGCGACGCGTGGGAGAGCTGCGCCACCTGTCCGGCCGAGTGCGGCAACTGTCCCGATACCTGCGGCGACGGCCTGTGCGACGAGTGGGAGAACTGCGGAACCTGTCCGAAGGATTGCGGCTCCTGCGTTCCGGACGTTCAGGAAGCACGGCCCGAGAGCGACATTCAAAGCGAGCCCGAGCTGGTGCCGGAGACCCTCCCGGAAGCCGAGGTCCTTTGCGCCGGCGATGCCTGCCCCGTGCATGGTGACAGCGCGTCCTTTGAGGAGCCGTGGGAAGTGGCCCCGTCGGTCGAGCCGGCTCCGGAATCGAATGGCGATTCGGCGGGCAGCTGCAGTGCTGCGGTCCATCGACGCCCAGACAGCGGACCGGTCGCGCTCCTTGCTCTGGCCATGCTGCTCATCGCGATCATCCTGAGACGAAGGCCTTGCGGCGCTGGTGGAGCGGATTGACAACGGGCTTGCGCGTGTGGTTTGCTGGCAGGAAGGTTGACGGTGGAGGTCGGCATGATCGCACGGAAGCACTTCTGGCTCGTTGCTTCGCTCCTGTTTTCTGCCGGATGCGGCGGCGGGGGAGAGATCATCTCGATCGAGGATGTTGCGCTGGACCAGGCGGGAGAGACTGCGGACGCGGTCATGGCTCCCGAGGTCTCCGAGGCCGCGGCGGACCTCGTCCCCATCCCGGATGCGACACCCGAAGCAGCAGTCGATGCCACGCTGCCGGACGGCTGGGTCGAGCCCGGCGCGTTTGGAGCCCCGTGCTTTGGCGGGACCGATTGTGCCTCAGGGCTCTGCATCCGGACGACGGCCGGCATGCAGTGCACGGGGCCGTGCGTCGACGAGTGCCCGCAGGGGTTCAAGTGCGTTTCGTACGAGGGAGGCGGGCCGGACATCATGTTCGTGTGCGTCGATCCGTTCCTGACCCTGTGCCGTCCCTGCTCGACCAATGCGGACTGCCAGGGCAACGAGGATGCGTGGGCGGGGGAGCGGTGTGCGTCCTACGGTGCTGCCGGCAGCTTCTGCTCCATGCCGTGTGCGCAGGTGGACGACTGTCCGGCAGGCTACCTCTGCGAGGAGACCGTGGATTCAAGCGGGGCATCGTCGCTCCAGTGCGTGCTGGCCGAGGGCGAGTGCGAATGCCCGCAGTGGTTTGCGGACGAGGGGGCTTCGACCTCGTGCTTCGTGGAGAACGAGTGGGGAACGTGCTCCGGTACGCGGGCCTGCACGGCAGCGGGGCTGGCGGCGTGCACGGCAGCGGTCCCGGCCAAGGAGAGCTGCAACGGGCTCGACGATGACTGCGACGGCCAGGACGACGAGGAGACTGCAGGCGGAACCTGCCCCGTCGTCAACGAGCTCGGCACCTGCCCGGGCACCACGCTCTGCCTGGACGGAACCGAGACCTGCCAGGGCGCTGCCGCGGCCCCGGAGCAGTGCGACGGGTTGGACAACAACTGTAACGGTACCAAGGACGAGGGGTTCCCCGATGCAGACGGGGACGGGACCGCAGATTGCCTGGAGAACGACAAGGACAACGACCTGGTGCCGGACTACCTCGACAACTGCCCGTCGGTGGCCAACTCGGAGCAGAAAGACTTCGACCTGGATACCCTGGGCGATGCGTGCGATCCCGACGACGACGGCGACAAGACCGGGGATGCAACGGATTGTGCCCCGCTCGACGACAAGGTGTACCCCGGTGCGACCGAGACCTGCGACGGCAAGGACAACGACTGCAACTACGTTGTGGACGAAGGGTTCCCGGATGCCGACGTCGACGGCTGGAAGGACTGCACCGACCCGGACGACGACAACGACGGCAGCGCGGATGCTGCAGACTGTATGCCGCTTGACGCGGAGGCTCACCCCGGTGCAGTCGAGACCTGCAATGGCAAGGACGACGACTGCGACTTTGCCATCGACGAGACCTTTCCCGATCTGGATGGCGACGGACAGGCGGACTGCGTGGACAGCGACGTCGACGGCGACGGTCTCGGCAACGGCGACGACAACTGCCCCCAGGTCGCCAACGCGGATCAGACCGACCTCGACGGCGACCAGGTAGGCGATGCCTGCGACCCGGACAAGGACGGCGACGCCATCCCCGAGCTTGCGGACAACTGCCCGCTTACCAAGAACCCGGCCCAGGCCGATACCGACCAGGATGGACAGGGCGATGCCTGCGACGATGACGACGACGGCGACGGCTACGGCGACGGCGCCGACAACTGCCCGCTTGCCAAGAACCCGTCCCAGGCCGACCTCGACCAGGATGGCGTCGGAGACGCGTGCGAGGGGGATCTGGACGGTGACGGTACTCCGGATTCCCTCGACTGTGCGCCGCTGAACGCCACCGTGCACCCCGGGGCATTCGAGGCCTGTAACGGCGCGGACGACAACTGCAATGGAACCGTGGACGAGGGGGCACCGGACACGGACTTCGACGGTTTCAAGAACTGTGTCGACCCGGACGATGATGGGGACGGCGACCCGGATGACGCGGACTGTGCGCCGCTCAACCTTGCGGTGCACCACGCTGCGGTCGAGAGCTGCAACGCCATCGACGATGATTGCGACGGCCAGATCGACGAGGGGCTCGGGGCACTTTCGTGCGGGAAGGGCGTGTGCGCTCACAAGATTCCCGCCTGTCTCGACGGCAAGCAGCAGACTTGCGATCCATTCCAGGGAATCCAGGAAGAAGTGTGCGACGGCAAGGACAACGATTGCGATGGGTTGACGGACGAGGACCAGGGCAAGCTGACGTGCGGCCTCGGGACGTGCGTGCACACCGTACCCGCCTGCCAGGAGGGGAAGGACAACGTGTGCGACCCCGCAGCCGGTGCCGTCCAGGAAGTGTGTGACGGCAAGGACAACGACTGCGATGGGGCGGTGGACGAGGAGCTGGGACAGCTCGCCTGCGGCAAGGGCGTCTGCTTCCATACGGTCAAAGCCTGCATCGGCGGAGAGCCTCAGCCATGCGAACCGTTCCAGGGAGCTTTGCCCGAAGCCTGTGACGGGCTGGACAACGACTGCGACGGAAGCGTCGACGAGAATCTGGGGGAGACATCCTGCGGCCTGGGTCCCTGCGAGCACACGGTCCCCTACTGTGCCGGGGGCAAGGTGCAGCAGTGCAACGCGTTCGAGGGCGCTGCCGTCGAGGCCTGCGACAGCGTGGACAACGACTGCGACGGGCTGGTCGACGAGGACATGGGGTTTGCGAGCTGCGGTCTGGGCGTCTGCTTCCACATCGTCAAGCTCTGCTCCGGCGGGGTGCTCCAGGTGTGCGATCCGCTGGAGGGCGCTGCCGGGGAGGCGTGCGACGGCGTGGACAACGACTGCGATGGCATCGCCGATGACGGGTTGGGCGACATCACCTGCGGCCTGGGGGAGTGCGTCCACACGGTTCCCGTCTGCAAGGAGGGCAAGCAGAACAGCTGTGATCCGCTCGAGGGGGAATCCCCCGAGGCGTGCGACGGCAAGGACAACGATTGCGACGGTCAGACGGACGAGTCCTTCGCCGACCAGGACGGCGACGGCCAGGCAGACTGCGTCGATCTCGACGACGATGGCGACGCGGATCCGGATGGGACGGACTGTGCACCGCTCGATCCGACCATCGGCTCCAACCAGAAGGAGAAGTGCTTCGACGGCAAGGACAACGACTGCGACGGAAGCACCGACGACGATCCGGAGTGCATTCTCAAGAGCTGCGCCGAGCTCCTGGCCTCGAACCCCGCACTGCCGTCGGGGACCTACACGATTGACCCGGACGGCGGGGGCGGGAAGCCCTCGTTCGCCGCGTGGTGCGAGATGGCGCTGGACGGAGGGGGCTGGACCCTGGTCTGGAAGCACTCCTACTACGAAGTGGGGGCACCGACGGACACCATGCGCTTCTACAGCACCAGCGCAAAGGAGTGCAAGGACACGACGGCCGGATGGTGCAATGTGCCGGGCAAGCTGTCCGTTGGCAAGACGCAGCAGCTCGTCATCGCCACCTACCAGGGGACGACCGTTTACGCTTACAAGGGGGACTTGAATCCCAAGATCGACTCGAGCTGGGAAGGCGCCATACTCAAGAACGCAACCAGCCTGGTCGACAAGTGCGTCAACAACGTGGGAGTGGCCCCGGAGCCCGAGGTGGGAGGGCATGCGATGCCCGGCATCACGTTCGACAAGGCGACCCCCAACGACTATGTGTCCAATTGCGATACGGATCGGTACGGAGGGGGCTCGGATTGCCGCTGGGAGAACTGCGGTCTGCCGGGAAACATCGCCCCCTCGAGCACTCACGTGCAGATGACCGTGATGATCTACGTGCGCTGAGCAGAAGGTGACAGTCTTTCAACCGGGAGATGCCGTCATGACCACTCGCAAGCTGTTTCGGATTACGCTCCTGAGCGTTCTCGTTCCGGCCGTCGGATGCAGCACTTCAGGCAACACGGTGGAGAAACCGGAGCCGGATCTCGGCATCGAGGTCGTCGACTCCAGCGTCGCTCCGGAAGTCGTACCCCCGGATGCCATGGAAGTCGAGCCCGAGGTGCCTCAGGTCGAGTTGCTCGTTGAGGCCGTGGAGGAATCGGGTGGCCCGAAGTGCGCACCGGGCGAAGGGTGCTTCCTGGACCCATGCCAGGAGAACGATTCCTGCCAATCGGGCTGGTGCGTGGACCACATGGGGGCCGGAGTCTGCACCATTGCCTGCGAGGAGGAGTGCCCTCCCGGCTGGTCGTGCCAGCAGATCGGCTCGGGTCCCGACGTGAACTACGTCTGCATCTCGAACCACGCAAACCTTTGCCGGCCTTGCGGCAGCGGGGACAACTGCAAGAGCCCGGGGGGTGCGGAGGACGTGTGCGTGGACTACGGTGCGGAGGGCAGCTTCTGCGGGGGAACCTGCAACAGCGACGAGGATTGCCCCTGGGGTTTCTCGTGCATCGAAGCCTCCACGGTGGATGGAATCGAAGTGAAGCAATGCGTGGCCGATGCGGGAGTCTGCCCGTGTACCGAAAAGTCCGTGAGCCTGGCATTGTGGACCCCTTGCCAGAGCAGCAACGAGCACGGCGTGTGCCAGGGGCAGAGGGTGTGTACCGAGGCCGGGCTGTCCGCGTGTGACGCGGCTGTGCCCGCACAGGAATCGTGCAACGGCATCGACGATGATTGCGACGGGGAGGTCGACGAGCCGCAGCAGGTGGGCGGAGAGTATATTTCGCTCTGCTCGGACGGGAATTCGTGCACGAAGGATCAGTGCGCGGGCGTTGACGGCTGCACTAACACGGCGCTCAACGAGGGCGAGTGCATGGACGGAGATGCGTGCACCGTGGGGGACCATTGCCAGGAAGGGACGTGCGTGGGGCTCCCTGTCGCCTGCGATGACGGTGACCCCTGCACCGACGACCTGTGCGACGGACTGGGAGGCTGCAAGACCGAGTTCAACACCGCTGCGTGCGACGACGGAGATGCGTGCACGGTCGCGGATGGCTGCGTCGAGGGGGTGTGCGGCGGCGTTGCCGTCCCTTGTGAGTGCCAGGCGGATTCCGATTGCCTGTCACTCGAGGATGGCGATGTCTGCAACGGGACACTGTTCTGCGACAAGGGGAAGTGGCCGTATCTTTGTGCGGTCGAGCCGGGAACCGAAATCACGTGCCCGCTGCCGCCGGCCGGGAAGGATGCGTTCTGCCAGGCCACTGCGTGCGACAGCGGGACCGGGAAGTGCTCAATCGTCCCGGCTCACGAGGGTTTCGCCTGTGATGACGGGGATGCCTGCACCATCGGTGAGCACTGCGCCTCCGGAACCTGCGGCCAGGGGGCCGGGCTCGGATGCCAGGACGACAATCCCTGCACGGACGACTCGTGCGAGCCTGGCGTCGGGTGCATCCACAAGGCGAACGCTGCACCGTGCAGCGACGGGAACGTGTGCACGACGGACGACATGTGCTCGGCCACTGTATGCGTCGGCGGAGCGCTTCTGGCCTGCGACGACGGCTCGGTGTGCACCGGCACGGAGACCTGCGATCCTTCCGTCGGCTGCAAAGCGGGCCTCTCCCTCGTGTGCGATGATCAGGACGCCTGCAACGGAAAGGAGAGCTGCCACCCGGCCAAGGGGTGCCTGGCCGGAATCCCTCCGGTTTGTGACGACTTGAACCCATGTACCGACGACTCGTGCGACCCTCTGTCGGGGTGCGTTCACAAGGGGAATACCGCCGCCTGTGACGACGGCAACGCCTGCACCACGGGGGACAAGTGCTCGGCAGGAAGCTGCCTCGCCGGTGAGGCGACAAGCTGCAACGACGGCAATCTCTGCACGACCGACACCTGCGTGCCGGCCAAGGGATGCATGTTCCTGCTCAACACGGTCCCGTGCGACGACGGCGACTTGTGCACGACCGGGGACCATTGCTCCCTGGGGGCCTGCATCTCGTCGGGGAAGCTGACCTGCAACGACGGGAATCCGTGCACGGCCGACTCGTGCACCCCCGGAGCCGGCTGCCAGTTCGTGCCCACCTCGGCCGCGTGCGACGACGGCAATGCGTGCACCTCGGGCGATGCCTGCACCAAGGGCCAGTGCCTCGGGCCGGACGTGGTGAGCTGCGACGACGACAATGTCTGCACGAAGGACTTCTGCTCCCCGTTGACCGGCTGCGGGCACAGCCCTCTGGCCGGGCCGTGTGAGGACGGGACCGAGTGCAGCGTCGGGGATACCTGCCAGAACGGAGTGTGCGTGGCCGGGCCACCGCTCGCCTGCGACGATGGGAACCAGTGCACCGTCGACGTCTGCGACCCCAAGCTGGGGTGCGTGTACAAGGCATTCGTGGGAGGCTGCGACGACGGAAACCCGTGCACCCTGGTGGATGTGTGTCAGGGCACGGTCTGCGCACCCGGGTTGCCCAAGGACTGCAACGACGACAACCAGTGCACTACGGACACCTGCGACCCGGCCAAGCTGTGCGTGAACAGCCCGAAGGCCGGCAACTGCGACGACAGCAACGCGTGTACGACGGGAGAGGCCTGCCAGGCGGGCGTCTGCAAGGGGGGCACCCCCCTGGACTGCAACGATGGGAAGCCGTGCACGACCGACTCGTGCGACCCCCTCCTGGGGTGCGGACACATCGACACTGTCCCGTGCTGCGGGAATGCCAAGCTCGAGGCGGGCGAGGAGTGCGACGACGGAAACATCGTGGGCGGGGACGGATGCGAGCCTGACTGCAAGCAGTTCACCCCGGTCAGCGTGACGTTCAACAACTGTGGGCAGACGGGCCCGTCGGGGCCAAACCAGAGCCAGTGCAACAGCGCCTACTCGGGCAACCCGCTCCTCAACGGCAAGGTGACCGTCACTGCCGGCATCCAGTTCTGGACCGTGCCGTACACCGGGACCTACCGGATCGAGGCTTTCGGAGCCAGGGGCGGCTGCAACGGCGGCAACGGTGCGCGGATGCGGGGCGATTTCGCCCTGACTCAGGGCACCCAGCTCAAGATTCTGGTCGGACAGCAGGGATCGGCTGCCCCCGCAAGCGTGGGCAACGGAGGTGGCGGTGGGACGTACGTGGCGAAGGCCGACAATGCCCCCATCATCGTTGCGGGCGGCGGTGGAGGAACGGGGCACGATTGCTACGCGGACTACGACATGAGCGGAGTCACCGGCATCGATGGAATCAAGGGCAAGTACGAGACCGCCGGGCTGGGCGGAGTGAACGGACAGGGCGGCGGATACGGGCTGACCACCCAGGGCGTTCCCAACGCCGGCGGTGGCGGCGGCTTCTACGGGGACGGCGGGAGCATCGGACATGCCAATGGCGGGAAGGCCTTCGTGAACGGAGGCGTGGGCGGCTCCACGACCGGAGGATTCGGCGGCGGCGGCGGCTCGGACCAGTTCATCTACGGCTGCGGCGCATCGCCACACGGCGGCAGCGGCGGCGGAGGCTACTCGGGCGGCGGCGGCGGCGCAACGAACTGCAACGGCCCGGGCGGTGGCGGCGGCTCCTACAACAACGGTGCCAACCCGTCCAACTCAGCTGGCGCCAATTCGGGGCACGGCAGCGTGACCATCAATCGCATCTGAGAAGAGTCCCGCGATCACGGGACGTAGCAGAGGGTTCCTTCGGGCACGTATCCAAGCGCCTGCGCTTCGCTCCACTCCTGCTGGCTGGTGGACACGAAGTGGTCGGAGGCTGCAACACTGTATAGGCGGCGCAGCTCCTTGGATGCCTCGGGAATCGGGTTGGCCGCGCAATAGCCCAGCACCCCCTCGTCCTGGTAGGCGGGAGCGCCTTCGTTGCCGTCCAGGCTCTGGAGGTGATCGAAGCAGCCGCTGCAGTAGAGCTGATGCAGCGCCACGAGCCCCGGGGCCGGTCCGTCGAACAGTGTGAAGTGCTGTCCCTCGAAGGCGTACCCGGCAGGCGCAGTCGTGTCGGACTTGAACATGTGGTCCGAGTCGCCGCCCTTGTTGCCGTAGAAGCGATAGATGGGGTGCGTCCCGGGCAGACATGGCAGCTTCTCGTGCTGGCACCCGGCTGCACCGGCGCAGGTATCCATGGTGCACGGATCGCCGTCGTCGCAGTCAGCGTCCTTTCCACATCCTGGCGCCCCGTTGGCGAACACGCGCACGCGGGCAACCACGCGCACGTTCCCATCGGTATCGGAGGCGGCAATTTCCAGCAGGTGAGGGCAGGGGGACCAGTCTCCGAGCGGCACGTCCGCCTCGAACCCCACCTGGTTGCACATCGTGTACCCGGGGTAGACCTGGCAGACATCGGGCCGCTGGGTATTGAGCGGAAGCGAGGCGACCTGCACACCGTCCCTGCGCAGTGCCAGCGAAGCGATTCCCTTGTTGTCCAACGCCCAGCCGGTCACGTGCAGCGTCCCGGAGACGGCCGCATCCATCTTGGGCGCGTCCAGGGCACCGAACGGGGGCAGCTTGGCATCAAGTGCAGCGGCCTCGGACGCAATCGTTCCGAACGCACCCAGGATCAGGTAGGCCCTGGCCTTGACCTTGCCGAACGCAGGCAGAGCGAACGAGAACTGCGAGCGAACGTTGTTGAACACCCCGAGCTTCTGCCAGCCCTGGAAGCCGGTCAGCCGGTTCTCATAGTAGATGCCTACGCCGTAGTCCTTGGACGCGTTCTGCAGCGCAACCCAGCCGCCGGGGCTGGTGAAGTTCTTGAAGTAGAAGCCATCGTTGCCCGGCCCGTCGACGATGATCTGCTGGCCGTTGGAATCGAGCAGCACCTTGAGGTCCGCCGTTCCACCGGCTCCGTAGACGGCATAGAGCGTTGGGAACTCCTGTCCCGTGGCCGGGTGGTCCAGGTCGGACAGGTTTTCCACCGTCATCTTCATCTCGACCACGTGGGTGGCCACGAATCGGAGCCGCTGGGTGTAGGAGACGTCGCTCTTCATCGCCTTCTTGCCCGGGTCCGAGCAGCCGCCATTCGCACAGGTCGGCTCTTTCCAGTCGGGGTTCCAGAAGAGCGGGCGTACGCCGGCTTCCAGGATGCCGGGGGCGACGTTGATCCACTCGGTGCCGGAGCCGATGTTGCACTCGTTGCCCCCCTGGACGGGATCCCACCCGAGGTAGGTGATGCTGGACGGGCACGCCGCCCCCGGATTCGATTGGCAAGTGGCATTCCAGGCGCACCCCTGCATCGCACGAAGCGGATCATAAAGGGCGATCTGGACTTCGCGGCCGGTATCGTTGGCGTCGATGGTGTTGGTCGTGTTCATTCCCGGCTTCCCCTTGGCCAGGCCGAAGAAGACGATCGTGGAACCCCATTCCCGCCGCGTGCCCACCTTGATGTAGGAAGTCGGGTCGTGGACATAGTCATCGGTGAAGCCGCCCTCCTTGACCGTTTCGGCAGGGCCCGCTGGCGACAGTGCCCCAAGGGGATCTTCGGACACGGGCTCGGGCTTGGGAACGTCGATGCAGCCTGCCGCAAAGATGCAGGCTCCTTCCTGGCACACGTAGTCGGGAGGGCAGGCGCCGCACGAGCCTGCGCACCCGTCATCTCCGCACTGCTTGCCTCCGCACTGGGGAACGCAGGGGGCCTGCTTGCACGTGCCGCCCTCGCAATCCAGGCCCGGTGGACATGCGCCGCAGAAGCCTCCGCAGCCGTCGTCACCGCACTGCTTCCCCTCACACAGCGGTGTGCAGGTGTCCGCAGCCAGGTCGGCCGCCGCATCGGGTGACTGGCTGTCCTCAACGTCCGCTGGCAGTGTATCCGTGATGAGGGTGTCGGTCGGTCCTGGCGTTTCATCCTTGGGGCTGCCGTCCGGCCCGGCGTCGGGCTCGGGGGCGTCAAGCAGCTTGATATCGCCAGGGGCGTCCGCAGCCGCAGAGTCGAACGACGTGTTGACCTGATCCTTCGGTTCGTATGAATCATCCGGAACCATGGCCTCGGGCTCTGGCTGCCGGTCTCCGCTCCCATCCGGGACGTGGGAGGGCACGTCGGCGCCGGGGAAGAGCAGGACATCGGCATCCGCCGAGCTGCCCCCGGACACGCTTCCGCAGGCCGCAAGGAACAGGGCCGCGAGGAGAAGGCCAAATCCCCCTCTCCAGTGACCGCAGCCTGTCCCGGCTTGTGCCCCCCGACCACAGCGGGCCCGACTTCCCGAGCCTGGACCACCAATGCCCGAACCTCCTGCCACAGGAGCACGAAAGCGACGAATCACGCCGAGCATTGCCCCCCCGAGGAGGAGCAGGATCCAAACCGACGCGCCCTCGGAGGGCCCAGGTGCCGCCGAGCAGCCGCCGCTCTTCTTGCCAGAGCCGCCGTCGCCGCTGTGCCCATCGGCTGGAACCGTGAACCATCCGTCGCCTGCGCCCCCGATTTCCGCGGTGCCATCCTGATTCTCGAGTTCCGACTTGCCGGCCATGCCATCTGCCGGGAGCACCTCCCCCGCGGCGGAATCCAGCGCCGGGATTTCCGGACCCGGTCCGGAATCCGGGGCCGGCCCCGGCAGGTCGGCGACAAGGTCGGGCTGGCCCGCACCATCCGGGGCCTCGACGTCCTGCGGCATCCAGTCCTCCTCCTCTACGACATCCGGCGGAGGGCAGGTCGAGACGCACTCTCCCCAGCTCCCGTCGGTGCAGAGCTGCAGGCCGTTGGCGCAATCACCTCCTGGTGGAATGCAGGCCTGAATCTGACCGTTGGGGCAAGCGGGGCACCCCTCGTCGACCTGCCCGTCACAGTCGTTATCCTGCCCGTCGCAGACCTCGTCCGGTGCGGGACCGCACGTGCCGCAGGCGTTGAGCAGCCCCTCGTCGACCTTTCCGTCGCAGTCGTTGTCCTGTCCGTCGCAGACCTCGTCCGGTGGAGGACCGCACTTGCCGCAGGCGTTGAGCAGCCCCTCGTCGACCTGCCCGTCACAGTCGTTGTCTTTTCCGTCGCAGACCTCGTCCGGTGGAGGACCGCACTTACCGCAGGCGTTGACCAATCCCTCGTCGACCTGCCCGTCGCAGTCGTTGTCCTGTCCGTCGCAGACCTCGTCCGGCGCCGGACCGCACGTGCCGCAGGCGTTGAACAATCCCTCGTCGGCCTGCCCGTTGCAGTTGTCGTCCGCTGCGTTGCATACCTCCTGCGCGCCGGGCTTCACCTGCGGGTTGGCATCGTTGCAGTCACCGCCCGTGGTCTTGGTGAACGGAGCGAGCGGCTCGTAGAGGCACTTGCCCGTGTCGCTGCCTCCGGCACCGTCGCCGTCTGCATCCTTGTAGTAGGGCGTGCACCAGGTCCCCTGCTTGGGCCATCCGGCGAAGTCGAACACCCCGGCCAGGTCAGCCAGTCCCTTCTGGCCGACCTGCTTCTCGGTGAATTCCCCGGAGTTCAGGAAGTTGTCGCGCACCGTGCTGCGCAACGTACCCTGGGCCAGCATTCCCATGTACGTTGCAAATCCTTCGTCGTCCGGCTTTCGAAACAGGATCTGCCAGTAGAGCTCGGTCACGAACTGATTGTCGGAGACCTTGGACATGGCTTCCGGTGAGTTGATGAATTCGTCGCGGGCCTGCGCCCTGGTGCCGCCTCCGTTCAGGAAGTCCTGGTAGTTCTTCACACCACCGGCATCCGGGTCCCGATGGAGGTAGTGCTTGTAGAGGAAGGCAATGTACCCGTCGTTGGAAAGGACGTCCTTGGCCTCGGGACTCTCCAGGATGTCATCTCTCACCGCGGAGGGCGGATTGCCGGCAAGCATGTCTCCGTAGCTCTGCTTTCCGCTCTTGTCGGGAAGCCTCCCCATGACGTAGCGGTACGCCGCATTGAGGTACGAACCCTTGAACCGGAACTTGATGGCCCAGGAGGCGGTGAGCTGGATGTACTGCGTCCCGTACTCGAAGCTGTGTGCGATGTCGGTGCTCTCGTGCCACTCGTTCCAGGTTTCGACCGCGGTCACGCGGCAGGGGTGGGCGACCGCCTTCTGCCAGCCCGACGAGTAGAATGCTCCTCCATTGCGGGGCTGCGTGAGCGATGCGCTGCCCCAGGGCACCGCCGTGTTGTCGAATCCCGGACCGACCTCGCAGTAATCAAAGAGCTTGGGGCCGTCCGCCAGCGCTCCGCCCCAGGAGTAAACCCGGTCGACGGAGCAGCCTGCATCCTTCCACCCCTGGTCTGCGACGAACGAGAGCGGTGTCCCGCCGAAGTCGGCTGCGAACTGATTCCTGGCGTAAGTGAAAGCAGCGTCGTCCTTCTTGGAGGGGAAGGCGCTATGATAGAGCCATGCCAGCACCTTGCCGTCCCGGCGGTTCCAGAAGCGGGGAGGCACCATGGAGTAAAAATCCCGGATGGTGCCGTAGAATTTCTCCTTGCCGCTCTGCGAAGACAGGTCGACCTTGTCCAGCGTGGACGTGTCGTAGAACAGTCCGACTCGGGGAGACGGCTTGCCCTTGGACTCACGGTCGAGGAGAACCTGGGCAAGCGTCGTGACACCTTCCGTGTTCCAGTCCTTGGTGCCGGGCACTCCCCAGTAGACCGGCATGAGGAAATCGATCCCAGCGGCGAGCATGTCTTCGAGCTGTTCCTCGACCCAGGCCGGTTCGTCCCAGGCCAGGATCGGCGGCTGAGCATAGCTCGTCGTTCCCGGAATCCACTTGTAGTAATGGGTCGTGCACGCATCGGTACCGTCGGAGTCGACGATGTGCATCCCATTCTTCGTGTTGTACCAGAAGAAGTAGAAGGTCCCGACCTGCCAGTCCTGCTCGTCCACGCCGGAACCGGAGAAGTCGTTCCATCCTGGTGCGATGTACGGGCCCGGAGCGGGGGGTAGGGCGGCCCATGCCGGAGCCGTGAGCGCAAGCGCTGCGGAAATCGCAACCAGTTGTGAAATCCTCATTCCGAAGACCTCCGGTCTCAATACCAGTTGCAGAAGTCGTTCCTGGCCCAGTCTCCGACTGGCGGGTTGTGCTGGTAGTCATCCCCGTTGCACGGAGCGGGAGAGCCCTGATTGCAGACGCTGTCGGCAGCGTACCAGTTGCCGCCGCACCTCCTGGAGCCGATCTGCGAACCAAACGGGTTGTTGCCCGTGTAGAAGTTGGGCAGGTAATCGCCGCCGGACGAATACCCGGTGTTCCTGCTGGCGAAGTAGCCCAGCCCGACGCACTTGCTGGCCGGAGTGCAGGAGGAGCGGAACTCGTTGTTCTTGATGGTGGAGCCGACGGCCGTCGCCTGTGCCCCGGGCCTGCGGGCCAGGACGAACGCTATGGTCTGCTTCGAGCCGGACGGGAGGTCGGAGTAGGCGGAAGCGCCCGTCTTGGCAAAGACGCCGTTCCAGTCCGGTACTCCGACGAAGCTGTTGGAAGGGCGGTCGTTGTTCTCCGCCACGTTGCCCTCCACGACGAAGTTGCTTGAATCGACCAGGGAGATGCTGGCGGGGCCGTGACACCAGGGGGTCCAGCCTTCCCACTGGTAGCCCGGATTCCACGCATGATTGCCCTTGATCACGAGCCCGGAGCAGCGGTCGATGTCGATGTTCATGCCGCAGTTGTCGTAGATGTCGTTGTCGAGAATCTCGCCCCCGTTCACGTTCTGGAGGCAGTAGATACCTCCGCCCGGAATGGGGCCGTTCTCGCAGTCCCAGCCGTTGTTGTGGATGGTGTTTCCCACGGCCCTGCCGTACCCGGCCAGCGTGATGGAATCACAGCGGATGTCCCGGATCACGTTCTTTTCCACCGTGTTGGGGTGGGCAGCATCGAGCATCCAGGCGAAGATGACGCCGTAGAAGCAGTTGTAGATCTCGTTTGCGACGGCCTTGCTATCCTTGCCCTGGGATCCGATGAAGTAGATTCCGGTCGTGTGCACGCCGGCCGGCGTCGGGTTCTTGTTCCGGATGATGTTGTCTTCCACCAGCGCATTGGAGCCGGTCACGTGGACCACGGCACCATTGGCGTCGAGCACGCTGTTCATGCCGTCCAGGGTAAGATGGGCCAGATAGCCGTTGTCGGCAACCGTCACGAGATGATTGGTCTGATTGGGAAGGGCGAGCTCCAGGACCGGGTGGCTCGGGCCGTTGCCGAGGAGCTGGCCCCCGGGAGGAAGCATAACTCCGTGAGCCACGGGAAAGGTCCCGCTGTCGAGGGCCGCAATCGCCCACTTGGACAGACAGCTCTCCAGCATCGCCACGTTCTTGCCGGCATCGCCGAGGGAAACGAGATGGCTGCAGTCCCTGCAGGCATCGTCCAGGCAGATGCCGTTGGCGGCACAGCAAAGACTTCCGCACGAGGCGAAGGAGCAGGTGCATGTCCCAGCCTGGCATTGTGCGTTGCTGCCGCAGCCGCCACAGATTCCTCCGCAGCCGTCATCACCGCACTGTTTGCCCGCACACTGAGGCACGCACGGATCCGGCTTGCACCCTCCGCTCTCGCAGCTCTGTCCGCCAGGGCAGGCACCGCAGCTTCCTCCGCAGCCGTCATCACCGCACTGTTTGCCCGCACAGGAGGGGGTGCAGACATCGGGCTGGCCCGAGTCGACCTGCATGTCCGGTGTGTCGGCCGAAGCATCCAGGGGCGAGGAATCCAAAGACGAATGGTCCGAGGAGGAATCGGCCGAGTCCTGGACGGTCGAGTCGACAGGCGAATCCGGCCACGAGGCTTCGACGAACGCACCATCGCTCGAGGCATCGGACGAGCCTGCGCCCCAAGGGGAGGAGGCATCGTCGCCCGGCCGATTCTCCGGACCGGGAAGGAGGTCGCCCGGCCCGCTTGCGTCGGCCGAGTCGGCGTTCCCGTCGGGAAAGAGGATGAGGTCGTCTGCGCCCGGGGTGTTGTCCGATGCGCCCGCACAGCCAGCAAGCGATGCTGCAAGAAGCAGGAGCAGGCGAATGCGCGGCGCCGGATGCAGGATGAGAGGCACAGTGCTCGCAGCGGCAGCATGCGACCGGTTCATCAGAGTCCTCCGGGGGACGTCCAGTCGAACCCCAGACGAGGGTATCGCACGAGGCGGCCGGTGTCGAGTGGGCCGTGTGGATGGTGCGACGCGTCAACGACGTTCAAGGCCATTTTGCCTGCTTCCGGAATACCTCAATGACGCTTGCCTTCCTAGGAAATTATTTCCCGATTACCGGGGCTTGACGCGGCGCTTCACTTCCGGTATTCGGTCAACCGTGCTGTTGGGGAGGCGGGAGGCCGGACAGGCCGGCTATCGTTGCGCGAGCGACTCCGGTCCGATAAGCAACCTACCGTGTGAACTCAGCGGCCATGCGTGATGCGTCCGGCATTTGCGGACCCAGACCAGGAGGGTGGGAAATGGCGAGACATCTGGTGAGGCAGGAGCAGGTTGGTGCCTTGCTGGCTCATCTGTCTCGGAGCGGGAAGGTGATCGCACCTCACAAGAAGGGGGTGAAGTCCTTCACGTTCCAGGAGATGGCTGATCCGGCGGCGGTTGTCCTGGAGTACAGTCGAACGATCGTGCCACTCAAGAAGTACTTTCTGCCGGCAAGGGAGACGCTCCTCTCGTTCGACCTGACGAAGAACCAGTACACGACGGCAGCCGTGGAGAGCCCGGCCCGGATCTTCGTGGGCGTGCACTCCTATGATCTTCAGGGGCTGTTGCGGCTGGACCAGGCATTCGTGAAGGGGGTTCCCGAGGCCAACTACCTCAAGCGTCGGGAGAACTGCCTGTTCGTCGGCGTGGGCTACCAGCCGGACAAGTTCCATTTCAGCCGCTCGGTCGGAATTCCGGTCTACAAGACCGACGGGTTCGACCTGTTCCTGCACAAGGTGGATGGCGGGTACGTGGTGGAAGAGCTGACTCAGGCTGGAGCGGGGCTGATGGCCGGGGCCGGCTTCCCTTCTGCCGATGGGCACAAGGCTTCTGACGAGCCGTCATTTGCCAACAACCTCCGGGTCCACCACAACCGGCTCCCGGATCTGTTTGCCAAGGCCTATGAATCGAAGGTCTGGGGCGAGGTTTCCAAGCGTTGTGTCGGTTGCGGGTCGTGCAACCTGGTCTGCCCGACGTGCTACTGCTTCGACGTGAAGGACGAGGTTGCGGTCAACGCTGCCGGCGGCGAACGGGTCAGGGTCTGGGACGCCTGCATGAGCGAGCCGTTTGCCGCCGTGGCGGGCGGGGAGAATTTCCGGGAGCACCTCTTCAGCCGACAGCGCCACCGGCTGTACCGCAAGTTCAAGTACCAGGCGGGAGGAACCGATGTCCCGTTCTGCGTCGGCTGCGGGCGGTGCGCGGAGCAATGCTCGGCCCACATCGACGTGACCGAGATCGTCAACGAGCTCTACCGGGAACAGTCCGGAGAAGAGATCCGAAAGCCGGGCAACTAGGAGGGAGGTGGCGACATGGCAACTTTGTTTTCGCAGATTGAGAAGCAGGCGCCGTACTTCCCCATGCAGTCCGAAATCCTGGAGGTGCGGAGGTTCACCGAGTTCGAGACGTTCTACCGGATCCGGCTGCCCGAGGGGCGGGAGCTGGGGCACAAGCCGGGGCAGTTCGTGATGGTATCGATTCTCGGAGTCGGGGAAGCCCCGATTTCGATTTCGTCTTCGCCGACGCAGAAGGGGACGTTCGACCTCGTGGTGCGCCAGGTCGGAATGCTGACCGAGGTGATGTCCCGGATGCAGCCGGGCGACAAGGTCGGGATCCGGGGGCCGTTCGGGACCGCGTTCGAGCCCGGGGCCTTCAAGGGGAAGGACGTGCTGATCATCGGTGGTGGCATCGGAATCGTTCCGCTGCGGTCGCTCATCAACTACGTGCTGGACAACCGGAAGGACTTCCGCCGGTTCATCATCGTGCACGGCGCCAAGACTCCGACCGATCTGCTATTCCCGGAAGAGCGGGAGCGCTGGATGTCGTCCCCGGACGTCGAGTACAAGGTCACGGTGGACCGGGAAGCCGAGGGGTGGAAGGGGAACGTGGGCGTGATCACGACCCTCCTGCCGCCGCTCGAGCTCGACCTCGAGAACACCGTGGCGGCCATCTGCGGCCCACCCATCATGTACAAGTTCGTCCTCATGTCCCTCAAGGGGAAGAAGCTGCCGGACGAGAACGTGTACGTGTCGCTCGAGCGCCGCATGAAGTGCGGCGTCGGCAAGTGCGGTCATTGCCAGATCAACGACCTCTACTGCTGCCAGGACGGGCCGGTGTTCCACTACCCGAAGGTGGCATCCCGCAAGGAGGCATTCTGATGAGCCAGAAGACCAAACCGAAGGTAGCATTCTTCGACTTCACCAGCTGTGAGGGGTGCCAGCTCAACAAGCTCAACCTCGAAAACCATCTCCTGGATGTCCTCGAGCTCGTCGACATCGTCGAGTTCCGCGAGGCCATGGACGGGAGGGCCGACCACTACGACATCGCATTCATCGAAGGATCCATCTCGACTCCCACCTGCGTCGAGCGGATCAACGACATTCGCCGGCGATCCACGATCCTGGTTGCCATCGGGTCGTGTGCGGTTCGAGGCGGCGTCAACGCGATGAAGAACCTGATGCCCATCGATGTCGTCCGCGAGGCCGTGTACGGGAAGGACAAGTACCTGTTCCCGACGCTGCCGGCGCAGCCCGTCAGTGCGGTCGTGAAGGTGGACTACGAGGTGGACGGATGCCCCATGACCACCCAGGAGTACCTCCACGTCCTCACGTCACTGCTCATGGGCAAGAAGCCGATCAAGATCAATCATGCGGTGTGCGTGGAGTGCAAGCGCAACGAGAACGAGTGCGTCTTCGCCAAGGGGATGGTCTGCATGGGACCGGTGACCCGAGGTGGGTGCGATGCGCTCTGCCCCGGGGTCGGCCAGTATTGCGTCGGCTGCCGTGGGTTCGTTGACCAGCCCGAGAAGAATGCGGCGCTGGAGATCTTCCGTCAGCACGGCCTCTCCATGGAAGAGGCCCGCAAGAAGATGACCATGTTCAACGCGTTCCGCTGGGCCGACCGATAAGGAGAAATGCCATGGGAAAGACATTGGATATCAACGTCCACCACGTCACCCGGGTCGAGGGCCACGGGAACATCGTGGTGAACGTCAAGGATGGGGTGCTGGAGAAGGCGCAGCTCAACGTCATCGAGGCTCCCCGGTACTTCGAGGCATTCCTCCGGGGCCGGAGCTTCCACGAGGCCGCCATCATCACCTCGAGAATCTGCGGCATCTGTTCTCTCGGACACCAGATGGCGTCGCTCAAGGCAACGGAGGCCGCGCTCGGGCTCGAGGTCTCTGAGCAGACGCTGGCTCTGAGGCGGCTGCTGGTGGACGGAGCCACGTTCCAGAGCAACGTGCTTCACACGCTGTTCCTGGCCGCACCGGACTTCATCGGAGTGGGGAGCGTGTTCCCGCTGGTCCAGTCGCACCCCGAGGTGGTGAAGGCCGCCCTGCGCCTGAAGCGCCTGGCCAACGACATCGGCGACGTGGTGAGCGGCCGGGCCGTACACCCGATCACCTGCATCCCGGGCGGCTTCACGCAGATTCCGGATGCCGGTGCCCTTCGCTCCATCCGCCAGCGGCTGGAATCCGAGGCGCTGCCCGACTTGAAGCTGGCGCTCGAAGTGGTGCTTTCGGTGGCCGGGAACATCCCCGACTTCCACCGTCCCACCGAGTACATCAGCCTCAAGTCCGATGCGGAGTATGCCCTGTACGACGGCGTAGTGTTCAGCTCCGACGCGGGGGCATCCCCGGTCGACCAGTACCTCAGCGTGACCAACGAGCACATCAAGCCGCACTCCACGGCCAAGCACACGCGCAACAAGCGCAGCTCCTACATGGTCGGCGCATTGTCCCGCTGGAACAACAACTACAAGCAGATCAACCAGACCGGGCAGGCAATTGCCAGACAGCTCGGCTTCACGGGCCCGAGCGACAACCCGCACCACATCACCGTCGCTCAGCTCATCGAGACGGGGCACTGCGTGCAGGACGCCATGCAGATCATCGACACCCTCCTCACCCGCGGCCTCAAGGATGAGAAGGCGAACCAGTCCCCGACCCGCTACGGACGGGGAGTCGGGGCAACGGAAGTGCCTCGCGGCGTGCTCTTCCACGATTACACCTACGACCGCAAGGGCACCATCGTCGCGGCCAACTGCATCATCCCGACGAACCAGAACTTCGCCAACATCGATGACGACATGAAGAAGTACGTGCCGGAAATCCTCGACCTGACCAAGGAGCAGATCACGCACCGTCTCGAGATGCTGGTGAGGGCCTACGACCCGTGCATCTCCTGCTCGGTCCACCTCCTCGACGTGACGTTCGTGGAGTAGCGGATGCGGCAACGGATCTTCGGAGTCGGCAACGAGCTGAGAGGGGACGACGGAGTCGGCCTGGTGGTCGCACGCGCAGCGGCGCAACGGCTGTCTGCCCACGATGTCGAGTACCTCGAAATCGGTGCCGATCCCCTGGCTCTGCTTGCTGAGCTCGAGAGGACCGATGCAGCCGTCATCGTGGATGCCGCAGACATGGGTGAGGAACCCGGGGCCATCATGGCGCTGTGCGCAAGAGACGCGGTGAGGGCCGTGCGCACGGACCCTCTCCTGTGTCACGGGTTCGGGCTCAAAGATGTTCTTTCCATCGCTCAGGAAATTGGTATCCTGCCTGAGCGTACCCGGATCGTCGGTATCCAGCCCCTCTCGTTCGAGGGGCAGGGGCTGTCCCCGGAGGTCCGGGGGCGGCTTGATCAGTACGTTGAAACCACCTGCAATGAGGTGCTTGGACATGAAGAAGAAGATTCTCGTCGTTGACGATGATGTCGACCTGGTCGAGGCGATGCGAATCACGCTCGAGAATGCCGGATTCGACGTCGTGGACGCTCAGGACGGAACCAGCGGGCTCGCCAAGGCCCGCTCCGAGAAGCCGGACCTGATCATCCTGGACGTGATGATGGACACCCAGGACGAAGGGTTCCACGTGGCCTACCAGCTCCGCAGTGAGCCCGGGACCAAGGATGTCCCGATCATCATGCTCAGCGCTGTCACCCAGCAGACGGGATACAAGTTCGACAAGAACCAGGATTCCGACTTCCTGCCGGTCAGTGAGTTCCTGGAGAAGCCCATCGACCCACGCAAGCTCGTGGACAAGGTGAGGCAGCATCTGGGAACTTGACTCGCTTGAGATTCCATGCTCCATTCAGTGCCCGGCTGTTGCGGGGCACCTCACTGCCGCCCCGGTAGGATTTTCGATGCACAGACGCATCCAGGCTAGCGCAATCGTGGAGACTCGAGGGTTGACCCGGGTCACAGTAAGTGGCGTTCGTACCGGTCTGGGCGAGCTCATCGAGCGGATCCTGGCGGACGACGCCACTGCGGAGTTCGTCTGCATCCTCCAGCGCAGCGATGGCAGCACGGACGTAGTCCTCGGGGTGCGAGCCACCGTCCCTGGGGGACCCCCGCTTCGAGCCCGGGACGAGTCTGTGCTTCGGGAAGGGGGAGTGCTCGAGGTTGCCGCCGGGGTGGCGATGCTGGGAGTGTACGGCCCACATTTCCGCGAGAAGCCGGGAATCCTGAGCACGTTCCTGACCGCCCTGGGAAAGTCTTCGGCCCCCGTGCTCGGCGTGGCCTCGTCCATTTCGTCTCTTTGCGCCCTCGTGCCGGAATCGCATTTCGATGCGGCCCGAGATGCCCTGGCAGAGGCCTTCGACACCCCGAAGTGATTCTTGTCCTCAACCCTGGGTGAGCTTGCCCGTGACCTGCCCCTGCAGGATCACCGTTCCCCCTTTGACGCGGATGAAGCCGTCTCCACCCTTTCCGCCGGCAGCGCCCTTCCCGCCGTCCCCGCCCTTCCCACCGGAGCCGCCGCCGTTCTTCCCGCTGCCGCCAAAGGCTCCGCCGCCAGACCAGCCGCCGGAGCCGCCCAGCCCACCACCCGCCTTGAGGCCGCCAAAGACCTGGACCGTCGAGGCTTCGATGTAGAGGGCCCCGCCCGAACCGCCGCCACCGCCTCCGCCGCCACCGCTGCGCCCCCCACCTCCGCCACCGCCGATCGGGCCGGTCCCGAACTGGGCCTGCTTTCCGTTTTCCGATATCCCCGAGCCGCCCCCGACTCCCCCCAGGCCGCCCGACACATCGAGCTCCGCTCCGGCCTTGACCTCCAGGATTCCTCCGGCGCAGACGAGGAGCGCACCGCCCCCGCCGCCGCCCCCGCCGGAACCCCCGGAGAACCCGGCCGTTCCGCCATAGCCCGTGCCTCCCGTTCCCTGTCCCCATCCTCCGAAGCCGGCAAAACCTCCAAAACCGCCTCCGCTGCCGCCGGTACCGCCGAACAGCACGGCCAGAGCCTGATCTCCATACAGGCTTCCGGGATTCGACGGGGAACCGACGCCCAGACAACCGGAGCCTCCCAAACCGGGTGAGCCCGGTGCCGACCCGGCAGTCCCCGCCGTGGCCGGGTCTCCACCGAGGCCGGAAGCCCCCTGCGTCGCATGGCTTCCGCCCGCTCCACCCGAAGCACCGCACCCGCCACCGCCGCCCCCGGCACCACCTCCTGATGTCCCGTCGGCCCCCTTGCCGCCGCCACCTCCGCACGCACCCTCCTGCCCGGCGCCGGGGCCCGTCGCCATGCCGTTTCCCGCAGCGCAACCCGGTCCGCTTACCCACTGGCCGCCGGCCCAGCCGCCCGGGCCCGCGATGCCGCCCGTGCCCGCCGTGTTCGTGGCTCCGGACGTGCCGTCCCCTCCACCGAGGTCGATCTTGCCTGCCACCGTCAGGTCACCCGTCGTCAGCAGGGCAAGGCCGTTCTTGCCCGTTACCGTGACGACAGCCCCCGCGTCAATCTGCAGGTCCACGAAGTGGAAGACACGCAGTTTGGGCGCCGCAAAGCCGTTGGCCTGACCGGCCTGGGAGAGGAGCTCCACTCCGACCTCGTTGCCGACCACGACGGTGTTTCCCCCGACCACGATCTGGCCCGACTCCGTGTTGATGGACACGCTGCCCGACAGGACGAGACTGCCCAGTGCCCCCGACGAGGCCTTCCCGACGGGGCCGCACGACACCGGGGACACGCACTTGCCGTTCTCGCACATGCCGGACTGGCAGTCGTTGTCCTCGATGCAATCCAGGCCGTTTGCGCACTTGGGGCAGAGCGGCCCGCCGCAGTCCACATCAGTCTCCTTGCCGTTCTCGAGCTTGTCCATGCAGTTGGGGGTCTTCCCCTCGCACTTGCCCCCGGCCGTGCACAGGTCGTCGTAGGTCTCGGCATTCCCGTCGTCGCAGACAGTTCCCTTGCAATCATCGATACATCCGCACTTCTCGGCGGCAGCGCATTTTCCGTCTCCGCAGCAGGTGGGCTTGGGCTGTCCGCCTCCGCAAATCCCGTCGGGTTGGCAGCTCTCCCCCTGGAGGCAAGGGTCCGTCTGGCAGCTCTGTCCGAGGCAGTCCTCGACGCACAGGCAGGCTTCGCCGGCCTCGCACGCCCCGTTCCCGCAGCAGCCCGGCTTGAACGCACCGACGCACGCACCAGCGCTGCACGCATCGGTCTGGGTGCAGGGATTGTTGTCGTCACAGGGGCCGCTTTGTGGCTCATGCTGACAGTCGAGCAGGGGGTCGCACCAGTCCTTGGTGCAGGGGTTCTTGTCGTCGCATCCTTTGGCCTGGCCGCCGGTGCAGAGGCCTCCCAGGCACGACTCGCCGCTGGTGCAGCCGTCGCCGTCATCGCACGGGCCGCCGTTTTGAGGCGCATGAAGGCAGCCATCGAGCGGGTCGCACGAATCCACCGTGCACGGATCCTTGTCCGCACAGTCGAGCGCCACCGGGCCCGCCTGGCACAATCCGTCCGCACAGAGGTCGCCCACGGTGCACACGCTGCCGTCGTCGCACGCATCCTTGTTGGGCGGGTTGCTGCACCCCTGCGTTCCGTCGCAGACGTCTTCCGTGCAAGGGTTGCCGTCATCACACGATTCCTCATCCACGAGCTTGAGATGGCAACCCGTCTGCGGATCCCACAGGCCGTCCCCCAGGTCGATGTGCGTACAGAACGTCTTCGCCTTGTCGAAGCACACCGAAGGAGGCGGGTAGCACCACTCGTCCGCCTTCTGCTGGTCGAGTGCGCAGCCCGTGTCGGCGTTGCACTCCACCCCGGCCAGGAGGCAGGTCAACGCCGGCTTGAGAAGCTCGGCAAGGCAGTCCTCCTTGGTCGTGCCTTCGCCCGGCTTGCACAGGCCGATGGTCTCCTTGCCCAGTGGACCGTCCATTGAGAGGTCGAGGACGCAGACGTCACCCGACGTGCATTCGCTGCCGTCCTCGCAGTTATCCCCTACAACCGCCTGCGCCCTGCAGTAGCGCACCTTGGTCGTTGCCGTTCCCGGTGCCGACGGGTCCGGGATCCAGTGACAGGTCAGTTCGGTGCAGGCCTGGCAATCCACACCGCAGTCTTTGGGAAACGCCGAAGAGTCGCAGTACTCGTCCAGCCCCGAGTCCGGAACGCAGTCTCCCTTCGCATTGCAGGACCGCCCGTTGCACGTCTGGTCGGTTCCCCCTCCAGCGGCCAGCCAGCAGGCGGTCCCCTCCGGCTTGAGCACGACCAGGCACTCCTCCTGGCTGTCGACACACTTCACCTGCTCCGTGCATCCGAACGGGTCGATGCCGGAGTCCAGCTCCTCGCATTCCAACTGCAGCTCAGTCGGCTCCGCCGCCGAAGTGTCCGGCTCGCCATCCTTGCACACGATGCCGGTCCAGCAGAGGGACTTGAACGGCGGTACCCCGTCCGCCAGTGGGACTTCCTCTTCGCCACACAGCCCGTCCTTGGGGTTGCACTCCCCTCGGGTGCAGGGGTTGCCATCCAGCTCGGGACATTCAATCGGCTCGAGATCCTCACATACGCCGGCCCCGTCGCACCGTCCTCCAACGTGGCACGGCGAAACGCAGTCCGTGCCCTTAGGCTCGTACTCGACCACGCAGCATCCCGCCTCGCAGGAGACGGCAGCCACGCACGCATCCACCTGGCCGCAATCCCCTGCCGTAGTGCAGGCGGTTCCGAGGCAGATGGCGGCTTCCGCACCCGTATCGGAGGGAGTCTCGGAGCGGACGTCGGCTGCGGGGGCCGTGGTGGTGCCGCCGCATGCCGCCAGAGAGAGCACCCCGCACACCATCGCAATCCGCACTGTCATGGAAAGCGCCTGCATGGCCGACCACCTCACTCTTCCAACCCGCCAGGATGAAGCATCGCCCACCGATCGGCAGGCGGTTCGACTCAATAGCATTCCGCTGCCCAGATCTTCCACCCGAACTGGTTGTTCTGCTCGAACGGGAAGGACGAAGCGCCGATCCCGTGCGCCGAGTGGCAGACGCAGACGGCACCCGTATCGGGATCATCGCTGTACCAGATGTATTTGGCGCAGAGGGCCTGCATCTGCCCGCACGACAGGGCGCACGCCTCCTTGCTGGAATCATCGCCGTGGACTGCCGGCACGTACTCCGCCACCTTGCACTCCTGCCACTGCGTCATGTTGCCGCAGACCGTCGGCTTGCAGGGCTGGGTGTTGCAGTCCTCGCTTTGAGACGAAGCACCCACGCACCACGCACCGCCACAGGACGGCGCCGGACTGTCGCAGGACCGGTTGCACGTCCTCTTTCCCCCGCCGCACTGCTTGTCACACACGCCGCACGACCACCCGGACCATCCGCCGTTGACCGGAGTGCAGTTGGTGACGCACGTCCCGCCGTCGCAGAACTGGCCGGCCGCACAGCTTCCGCAGCTGCCGCCGCAGCCGTTGTCGCCACACTGCTTGCCCGCACAGTTGGGAGTGCACACGCACTGGCTGGCGACGCACTGGTACCCGCCGGGACAGCTTCCGCACGTGCCGCCGCAGCCGTTGTCGCCGCACTGCTTGTTCGTGCACTGGGCGATGCAGAGGCAGGTGCCGTCGGCCAGGCACACATTGTTGTTCGGACAGGTCCCGCAATTGCCGCCGCACCCATCCGGACCGCATTGTTTGGCAACGCAGTCAGGGATGCACTGGCACTTGCCGTCCGCCAGACAAACGTGGAGGGGCGGACAAGTCCCACAGCTCCCGCCGCATCCGTCATCACCACAGCTCTTGCCAGCGCACTGCGTCGCGCACTCGCACGCATCACCGGTTCCGTCGCCGTCGCCGTCCACCTGGTCGGCGTTGGCCACAGCCGGGCAGTTGTCGTTGCAGCCTTGAGTCACTCCCTTCCCGCAGAGCTGCGGGTAGCCGCTGTTTGCCACACCGTCCACGTCCGGGTCGGGAAGACCGACGCATGCTCCCGATTTGCAGGAATCATCCACCGTGATGTCGGAGCCATCGTCGCACGCGGAGCCATCCTGCGGGCCATGCTTGCAGCCCGCTGCCGTGTCACACGAATCCTGCGTGCAGGGGTTCCCGTCATCGCACCCTTCCTGGCTGAATACGATCAGGTGGCAGCCGGTCTCGGAGTTCCACTTGCCGTCCCCGATGTCGACCTGAGTGCAGTAGGTCTGAGTCTGGTTGTAGCAAACCGGCGCGGGCGGATAGCACCATGCATCGGCCGCTGCCTGGTTGAACGCACAACCATTGGCTTCGTCGCACGTTACACCTGCCTTGAGGCAGGGAAGGGCGGCCTTGTCCATGTCCTCGAGGCATTCCTCCTTGGTCTTGCCTTCACCGGGCTTGCACCCGCCCAGTGTCTCCTTCCCCATCGGGCCGTTCGCCTGGCCAGCGAGCACGCATTGGTCAGCCACGGTGCAATCGTTACCATCATCACACGTCTGGCCCGGAAGTGCCTCGGGCCGGCAGTACTGCACCTTCTTGGTCGGGGTCGTTCCGGCATCAGGATCCGGAATCCAGAAGCAGACGAGATCCGTGCACACACGGCAGTCTTCACCGCATTCGGCAGGGTAGGAGGAATCTGCGCACGCCACGTCGAAGGCGACGTCGTCGGCGCACTCACCCTTCGAGTCGCACGAGCGGCCCGGGCAGGTGTCGCCCTTGCCTCCGTTGCTTCCGACCCAACATTGGGTGCCCTCCGCCTTGAGCTGCACTACGCATTCCTCCTGGCTGTCCACGCATACGACGGCCTCGACGCACCCGAACGGGTCGAGCGCAGCGTCCTGGGCCTGGCACTGTTGTGCGAGAGCCGACGGAACCGCCTGGGCATCGTCGACCTCTCCAGCTTTGCACAGCATGTTGTCCCAGCAGGACGATTCCACTGGCGCCGGGCCATCCGGCAGAGGCGTTTCCTTGCCGCATTCCCCGGACTTCGGGTCGCACACCGGTGCCGTGCACGGATTCCCGTCTTCCTCCTCGCACAGGACCGGCGTCGTGTCCACGCACTCTCCGTTGGCGGCACACTTGCCACCTACGCTGCAGCCGTCGGCGCACTCGGTTCCCTCAGGTCTGAACTGGTAGAGGCAGCAGCCGTCCGCACAAGTCACTGCGGTCAGGCAAGGTCCGGACACCTGGCACTCGTCCACCGTCGTGCACGGGTTGCCCAGGCAGGCAATCTGCTCGTCCTTCTCCTGGACATCCGGCACGTCGGCCGTGCTCACCGGATCGCTGCCACAGGCAGCGCACAGAACCAGCAACGGCAAGAATGCCAACCACCGACTCATCGTTTCCCCCTTCCAGGGCTTGCCCCGTAGCGCAACATGTCCAAAGCGGTGATATCGGAAGCGGCGAGGCAAGTCAACTGCCAGCCCTGCCCAGAGCGGAGAACGGGGAGCGTCATAAGTCGGGCGATGTTGCATCATCCCGGGAGTTGTGACGCCTGGAGCGTCACAAGTCGGCCGATGTTGCGTCATCCCGGGAGTTGTGACGCCGGGAGCGTCATAAGTCGGCCGATGTTGCGTCATCCCGGGAGTTGTGACGCCGGGAGCGTCATAAGTCGGCCGATGTTGCGTCATCCCGGGAGTTGTGACGCCGGGAGTGCGATGAATCGTGTTGGCCGTTGTTCAGGCCTGCTCCTACGTGCTAGCATCACGGTCACGGAAAGAGGTCAATCACGGGACGGACGGAACGGGTATTACGGAGAGGAGGGCGACATGGGCATCCTGGAGAGAAGCGACGGAACCAGGGTACGAGGGCTTCCGCTGCTGAGGGGGTTCCTTCCATTCGTCATGCCGGGGCGCAACGAGTCCGCCGTCTTCTTCGAGCAGAAGCTGCGGGTCGAAGGGACCCTCACCTACCTGTCGACGCGGCTCGAGCGGGGGCTGCCGAAGGTCTCTTTTTTCCATGTCGTGCTCGCTGCCGTGGCCAGGGTCCTGGAGGAACGACCCAAGCTGCATCGCTTCGTGGTCGGACGGCGGACCTATGCCCGCAGACACCTGGAGATGTCGTTCGCGGTCAAGAAGTCCATGGCGGACGAGGCCGTGATGACCACGGTCAAGGTGCGGTTTCCTGCAGGAGTTGCGCTGAGCGACATTCCCGGGCTGGTGGACAGGGCCATTGCCGAAGGGCGGGGACAATCGATGACGACCTCGGAGAGGGAGATGTCGGTCGTCGGCCTCCTGCCCCGCTTTCTGGTCCGATTCGTGATGTGGGCGCAGCGGGTGCTCGACTACTGGGGTCTGCTACCGGCAGCGATGATTCGTAACGACCCGCTGTATGCCAGTGTTTTCCTGGCCAACCTCGGCAGCATCGGCGTCGATGCTCCCTTCCACCACCTGTACGAGTATGGCACCGTGCCCATCTTCGTGGCCATCGGCCGCATCCACGACGAGCCGGTGGTCACCCGGGAAGGCATGCTCGCCGTGGGCCGTGTCGTCACGCTCCGATACACGTTCGATGAGCGCATTGCGGACGGGTACTACTGCGCTCGAAGCCTCGAGCGGTTCCAGCGCTACATCGAGGAGCCGGAGCTGTTGGAACAGCCCCTCTCAGACTGACCGAGACGGCCGCAGCCCGGTCTTGCAGAGAGGTCTCTACAGGAGTATGAATCGGGGCGTTGGCTGCGGCGAACCATGGAATCGTGGGCTGGGATGGGGAGGGTATCGGTGTCCGCACGCTCCGACCGGTATTTGTACATTCAGTGGAAGGCCCTGTCGTTTGGCATCTTTCTCGTCGCCCAAGCCGGATGCGGAGGAACGACGAAGGACGCTGCTGACACGTCGGTGGCACCCGATGCCCTGCAGTGCAGCGTCGCCTCGTGCGACGCTCCGGCCGATTGCGGGGTTCCGCCAGGCTTGTGCGTCGAGGGCGTGGCATGCGAGCAGGGCTGCTGCGTCGTGGAATTCTCGCCAGCGGGGAAGAACTGCAGCCAGGGATGCATGGCTGGCGGGAAGTGCGATGGCGCAGGCAAATGCGAGGGCAATCTCCCGGTCGTCTGTCCGGATCTCGATTACAACCCCTGCACTCGGGCCGGATGTGACGATGCCACGGGAGCCTGTGGACCGGTGGAGGCCCCCGTCCCCGACGGGCGGGTCCCGCCCTTCGCCATCTCCCAGTGCTGGAGCGTGCTCCACTGCAAGGGCGGGCAGGTGGATCCAGAGACATCCCTGCCGTCCAGCTTTGAGAAGACCTGCGAGGAAGAGGACGCCAAGGTCGACCCCTTTGGATGCATCGAGCATGTCCTCTGTACTGAGTCCGAGCAGTACTGCGTCAAGACGTACAAGCAGGTCGGCACACCGTGCTGGCTCGGATCCGACTCCAAGGGGCACATTTGCGAAGGGACATCGTGCAACGGGTCTTCAGGGTGTGTCGTCGACCCGTCACTCTCGGTCGAGTGTGGCCCCGACGACCTCCCCGAGGGGTGCGACAGCCTGTGTCAGGAGTGCACCGATGTCTCCTGCCATTGGATTCCAGACCCCGCAGAGGGGGACAGCGCCACAGCGAAAATCGCATACTGCCGGGTCATCCGGGACCCGGAGTGGACCTGCAGCGACGGGAACGATTGCACTCAGGGCGACGAGTGTGTCGACGTCGGGAACTGGAACGGACCGGTCGGCAGCGAAGTGAAGGCCGCATGCGCGCCAGGGGCCCAGTGGAAGGAACCGCTGGCCTGTTGGGAGGAGCTCGGGCAGGTGGATCTGCCGTGCTTCAAGGCCGGCTCTTCGTGCAGCGCAGATACGGGCGGGTGCGTGTTCGACCAGGCCGCAGCGGATGCCTGGTGCGTGCCTGCCGATCCGGCATGCTTCGACCCGAGCGACGTCCGCTGCCAGGAGAATGACCCCGCTGATCCGCTGTGGGATGTCTCGACGGGGTGCCACGTGAAGATGTGGAGCGCCGCCGGGTGCGACGACTCGAATCCGTGCACGAAGGACGGGTGTGATTCGGGTGCGGGCTGCGTGCACGACATCGATGACGAGGCAACTTGCGACGACGGCGACCCTATGACCAACGACGACCACTGCGCAGGTGGGCTATGCGTCGGGTCTTGAGGGGCGAGTTGGATGTCGGGCGGAGTTGGATGAGGGGAAGGGCGGAGTGATGAACCCAACCCACTGGGGCGAATCGTCCAGGGAGGAATACATGTCGGGTACCCGTTTCCTTGCGATGCGTGTTCTCTCGGTCACATCGATGGTCGCCATGTTGCTGGCGGGGGGAGTCGTGCTTGCGCAGGAGGCCCCGCCGGCCCCCGCCGATCCGACCGCGCCCATCCGGGCGGCCCTCAGGATGAGCAAGTACCGTGACGCACTTGGGCTGGCCCGTCAGCTGGTGGCCGAGCGGCCGAAGTACTCGGCAATCCTGAAGTCCGTGGACGAAGGGCTGAAGCTGGCTGACGCCGGGAAGACGGTCGAGGCGGCCGATGCGTTCGCCGCAGCGGAAGAGGCGCTGCTCAAGGGAGGGGGGCTGGATGATCTCGACCAGCTATTCCTTTCACACCTGGCCTGGATTGAACTGAAATGGGACGTGCCTCTCGAAAAGGCACTTACCGAGGCAGGCATAAAGGACCCGCCCAAGAGCCCAGAGACGAAGGAGGACGCTTCCGCACTGGCTAGGAAGGCGGAACAACTGCTGAAGAAGGGCTTTTCCAGGGAGGCGGCCGTCTACTACGAGTCGGCTGCCCGCTTCCATGCGAGCGAATACAGGAGCCTCAACGGCTTCAAAGAAGACGACCGGCCGGACCCCCACGGGAAACGCAAGGCGGATCCCGGCATGGGCGTGGAGGCAGCAAAGCTTCACATCCTTGCGGCAGGCGCTCTGGCGACCAGGGCCGCTCACCGTATGGCAGCGCTGAGCGCGCTCGCCGGCGTCGCCAAGGAGATGCCCCTCATAGCACCTCTCGAGGGGGGAGAGGAGGTCAAGCGGCTGCTCGAGCAGGCCCGGGTAGCGTTCGGGCCATTGGCGGAGGCCGAGATCACTGCAGCATACACGGGTCTCCAGCTGGCATGGGCCTTCGCCCTCCTGGAGGGGAAGCCGGATGCTCCCGACTACGGGCTGGCCATGCTTGCGGTCGACTGCGGACTCCAGGCCATCCAGTGGTACGCAGGCATGTCGGCTGTCTGCAAAGCGACCGGGGGCGAATGCTCGCAGAACAAGGATCTTGTCGAGGGATGCGCAGCGCAGGCCATCGGAGCGCTCCCGGCCGCCAGGGCAGCGGGGGACAGGATTGCCCGTTACAGCAAAGACACCAGCTACGAAGGCCTGATGAAGGCTCTGGACCTGGCGGACAAGGCGCTTGCGGAGCTCCATGAAATCGTGCCCAAGGATGCTGACGCCTATGTCCGGCACGCGGACGTGGCTTTCCGGACAACCGAGCGCAAATGGGCCCACCTGTCGAACGTGCAGAGCCTGGCTGCCGGAGCGGCGCTGCTCTGGCTGGACAAGGCGGTTGCCGCTGCACCGGACAAGGCCGTCCACTACTACATGCGTGGTACCATGTATAGCAAGAAGGAAGCAAAGAGGGAGGCCATCGCAGATTTCAAGAAGTTCCTCGAGCTGGCCCCGGCCGACGACCCGCATGTCCCCGAGGTTCGCAAGCTGTTGGAAGGCAAATGAAGACGAGCCATCGCACCAGAACTGGAGGGGAGCGCCGCATGCGGGGAGGCTCGTCGCACGGGTTGCGGCGTCTTAAATCATCCATACTTGCCACTCTGGTCATGCTGCTCCTGGGCTGTGGGGCCGGCGGGGAGGCGCCGTGCGACGGAACGAAGGTCGGGCCGAACGGCGGAACGATCCCCTTCCCGGACGGGGGCAAGGTGGAGATCCCTCCCGGAGCCCTGGACAAGTCCATCTGCTTCACCGTCCAGGAAATCGAGCCGCCAACCCTGGTGGACGAGTATGCGGTGGTGGGCAAGTTCCACAATCTCAGCCCGATGCCGGTGGAGATTCACAAGCACGCCATCGTCACCGTTCCCTACATCAACGACGGCACGGTCAAGGACCTCGACCTGCCCACGATGATGCTGGCATGGCAGGGGCTCGTGCTCAACTGGGGCGAGTCGCCTGCCACCGTGGACGAAGCGGCCGGCACGATCACCGCCGAGGTCGCCGTGCTCACCGGAGGCGGTCCCAAGGTGCGATACTCGACCCGGCCCGTCTGTTGTCGCGTGAAGAAGGCCGGCGTGGGACACACGGCGCTGGCCATGACCGCTGGAGAGTGCCGTCAGAAGGGTGGGGATCTGGAGGAGAACGAGGAATTGTGCGAGGTGGTGTGCTGTGATACCGCCGGAGCAGCATCCGAGAAGCCGCTTCTGCTCTGCTTCGACGGAGGGGGAAAGGTACTGAGCGGCGCCTTCGCCGCGGCGTGCCAGCCGAGCTGCTGCACGGGCGGCGGGGGCAACCCCTGGTGGACCATTGCCCCAGGGGACCAGTGCTCGTTCTACGGCTCAGGGACGACTCCCCTGGTCGTGGATCAGGACTTCTCCCGCTGCAAGGATGTCTGCTGCGCCATCGACAACGGGGTCCTGCCGCGCTTCTACGCACCCGCTCCTTGGGCCGAGTGCAACGCGTTTGGCAACGAGAGCCTCCCGGTCGACCAGTGCGACACCGTGTGCTGCGTCGCGGGTAAGGACGGCCCCAAGATCATTCCCACCGTGATGCCCGCAGGCCGATGTGCGGAGGTGAAGGGCGAAGCGGTCTTCGACCTGGCGCAGTGTGATTCCGTGTGCTGCCATGCCGAGGCGGGTGGAGCGCCGGTCACGGTCCAGGTCACGCGCCGCGAGTGCGAGAGCAGCGGCGCCGAAGTGGTCGAGTGGTCTCAGTGCGAGGAGGTCTGCTGCGCACTGGGGCCCAACGACAGCAAGGCGCATCTCAAGGTTGCCAGAGCCGACTGCGCGGCATACGGAGGCAGCGAGGCCTCTCTATTCGCGGCGGACTGCGAACCGGTCTGCTGCCGCACCGAGGGGCTTGGGATTCCGGGAGGGGCGTTGGCCTCCAAGGTGGCGTGCGACGCTGCCGGGCTGCCGGCTGAAGACCTCTCCCGCTGCTGGCCCTTCCTGTGCCATACGGTCACCGTCGCGGACGATTCCGTGGTGGGAGTCACCTTGCCTCCGTTCCTCGGGGACGGCTTGCCCGGCATGGCTACGGAGGATTCTTCGCTTTGCAAGGATGTCTGCTGTGATCCGGCCTCAGCGGAGCTTCCCGGGCCGCTCACCGTGACGAAGATCCAGTGCCAGTTTCTCCAGGGGGTCGAGAAGCCCGACTCGGACTGCAAGACCCCGTGCGCCGGGGATTGCGAGCCCGTCTGTTGCACCCTCTCGGTGGCCGGGAAGGCGCTTTCGGTCCCGCAGCCGGCGGTCCTGTGCGACCACCTGGGTGGGACGGTGGCCTCTGACCCTAGTGCGTGCAACCTGGTTGCCGCGTGTATGGTCGAGCTGGGCTCGAAGAAGACGTTCGCCACCACCTGGCAACCGGACTGTGAGACGGGAGGCGGTGTGATGCCTCAGCCGGGTGACACCGCCACCGTATGCTGCGACGTGGGACCGCACGTCCTGGATTCGGCCGTGCTGTGCGCAGACATCGGCGGACAGGGCGGCCTCGAAGAGGATTGCAGTGATGTGTGCTGCCAGGCCACATCGTTCCCTGCCCCGACGATGCTGCCCCAGGTGGAATGCGCCACGGCCGGGGGGCAGAAAGTGGACGGTGCGGAGTGCGGTCGGACGTGCTGCATTCCGGAAGCAGGGAATCCCCTGGCGCCGCTTCCCCTCGCCATGACGGAGGGCGCCTGTTCTTCGAGCTCCGGAACGAGCGGCGGGGACTGGACTGGCTGCGGGCCGTCCTGCTGCAGGACATACGGGCTCAACCTCCAGATGACGTTCGACCTTCCAGCGATCAGCTGCGTGCCCCCCCAGGCCGAGTCGGTTTCCGCTTCTGAGTGCCTGTCCGTCTGCTGCCGCATCGGGGACGAGAAGAACGGGGATGCCCGCAACATGCCGGCGAGCCAGTGCATCGCGCGGGGTGGAGTCGAGCTGGACGACCCGGCCCTGTGCGCTCCGGTCTGCTGCGACATCGGCATGGGGAAGTTCATGATGCCCAGGTTAAAATGCGACATCCTGGGCGAGGAGGCCTATCTGACCGACTGCGCTCCCCGTTAACCCGGGTTCACTCCTGCGTCCACCACACGACCCCGCCAACTCCGGCAGCCAGCAGGTCGGGCTTGCCATTGCCATCGAGGTCGTCGATCACGACATGCGCCGGAACGAACGGCGAGACGATGAAGGTCTGAGGCTCGGAGTCCGAGATGCGGGGGAAACCGACCACGGCCAGGTAGCCCAGCGACGGGTTGTTCTCGAACGGCGTATTCACCTTGGCCGCAGGCTTGATTTCGCCTCCGACCACCGCTTCGAGAGCGCCGTCGCCGTCCATGTCGCCAGCGGCCAGGCACGTCACTTTGCCCAGCACCGACAGCGCCTGCTCGACGGAGAAAGCCTCGTTCTCCAGCTTCAGCCCCACGACGCGGGAGCCGTGGTCGGTGGGCAGTGCACCGAGCGTCGGTCCCTGCGCAACACCGGCCACGAAGACGTTTCCGGCAATGAGGGGGCCGAGTGTTGCGACCCCGGTCGTCAGCTCGACCCAGCAATCCTGCTCGAACTCGCCGTCGTTCCACATGGACTGCAGGCTCACGGTGGTCCCGACCGCAGTCAGAAGCGAAGAGAAGCCCGGCTCCCAGGCGTCGAGCGCCCCCATGAGCGCCGCAGGCTGGATACCCTCGACCTTGGCCACCTTGGCCGTGGACACGTCGTCGGTCACGAGCGGGAGCGGAACCAGCACCTTCAGCTCGGGATACAGGATCTCCCTCACCTCGTCGAACTGGAAGTTGCCGACGACCGGGGTGCCGGTGCTCCCGGTGATGAAGCCGGGGATCACGTCCTGCAGGAGAAGGGTGCGCTCGGTCACCATCTCGACGGGCTGACTGTCGCCCTTGTCCTCGAAGCGCACGAAGGAGATGCAGTCCTTCCCCGCCACAATCACGCCGGGGGACTGGGCCCCGTCGGCCTCCCCCGCTGCGATGGCTTGAAGCGGGACGCAGGCGGTCTCGTCGACCTCCATGACCTGGGGAGCTTCGAACGCACCGCCCGGTACGCGCTGCATCAGGACGTAGGATGCGGGGTAGGTCGGGTCGTAAGCCAGCAGGTCTTCCTCGCCGTCACCCGTGGCCTCCACGACCCACACCAGCGACAGGTCGGTCCGGGGGACCAGCCGACCCGAGAAAGTGAAACGGAGCGGTCCCGCTGTCGTGCCGAGAACCGTGCTTTCCGTCCCGTAGGCAGAGAGGCTGTCCGGGGCCTGGAGCGCCTCGGGATCGGTCAGCGATTCGCCGCCGCCGCCACAGGCTGCACACTGCGCCGCAACCGCCGAAAGAAGGGCCGCCAGCCATGTCATCCGATTCTTCATGGCCTCCTCCTCAGCGCAGCGCCGAGTGCCCATTGGACACTTCGAACAGGTTGGTCAGGCTGCGCGCTCCGACGTCGTAGCGCAGAAGGTTGGAGATCAGCTTGATGGTTAGCATCTGTCCCCCGTCGCCCGACACCAGGTGAGTGAGCTGATCGATGAAGATCAGGGAGACTTCAGCCCCTCCCTTCGACACGTACGGTTTCGTGAGGTGGTAGGAGTGCTCCCCGACCTGGCTCACGTAGTCCAGCCGGCGGGAGAGCTTGAAATCCGGAGCCCGTCCGACCCAGAGCTGGATCCTCGGAACCTCGCTGCCGATGTTGTTGATCTTTGTTCCCGACACCGTGGCGGCCAGCGTGTCTCCGTCCCCGGACAGTCCGACTCGAAGGACGTCGAGCTGCTCGGCGCCCTTGACCTGAGTGCTCACACCGGTCTCCCCGTCGAGCAGGAAGAGACGCTTGTCGGCATCCACGTACGCCACCCGCTTTGCGTCCAGCGAACAGGTGATGCGGTCCGGAATGCTCACCAGCGGCGTGTGGCCCAGCACATCGAGCCTGTCGGCCAGCGAGCACAGCGGCTTGACCGTCCCGGCGGTCGTGTCGATGCGCAGCGCCTGTCCGCTCGTCGTGACTGCGAATATCGGGGCGTCGCCGGGAGGAATGCACACATAGAGCATGTCCTCGGCACTGAAGAGGGTATCCCCCGTGGCCACCTCCAGGATTCTTGTGACGGGAGACGACCAGTCCCTCCCCGCCGAGTATGCGACACGACGTCCGTCCGGCGCTGCAGCCAGAAGGTCGGACGTGTTGGCCGCCAGAGTGTGGCGAGCGGTGCCGGTGGAGTCGGTGACCAGGATCCGGCCGCTCATCGTGTGCAGAAAGATCTGTCCGTTGTCGGTCAGGATGTATCGCACGATCCCTTCGTTTCCCGCATCCACCAGGTGCGGATTCGCTCCGTCCCGGTCGGTGACTGCCAGTGCGGCGGAGGAGAGCTCGCCGGGGAGGATGGCTGGATCCCCTGTTGCCCCGTAGGGTGCGACCACGATGCTGCCCGGATCGTCCGGAACCGCCGGTGCGGGCGGCGAGGACCATTCCCCGATTGGGAGCCATCGGAGGAAGATCTGCTCGACTCCCTCTTCCTGAGCGGTGTACGCGTCGTCCGAAATCCCCACCGGCACGTCCACGCCTCCAAAGGGTGTGACCTCACCCGACGGGTGCAGGGGCAGGCGGCCGGCCCAGATTCGGGTCTCTCCGAACTCGCCGGTCTTCGGGTCGAGCTTCCAGAAGCAGCCGTCGTCGCTCGGGAACAGCACGCTTCCCGCCGGCCCGAACTGAGCGCCTGCAGGCAGGTAGGTTTCCTCCTGGGTCGCAATGTCGATTAGCCACGCCTGACCGCAGAACCCCTGCTGGTCGCCGTAGCACAGGGCGAATCGGAGCAGGAGCTGGGACTCGTCCGGCGAGAACGTTACCCCGAATGCTTCCAGAGGGTAGGGGAGGACTTCCTTCTCGAACAGCAGCTCCGGCGTCTTGGCGCCGCCCTGGTACACCCTCAGCCAGGTCGGCTGCTCCTGGCCGCCGGCAACGACGGCGAACCGCCCGGTCTTCGATGCCACGGCCGGACGCGTCTGGGAGAATCCGTCCGGCAGCACCATCGCCTGACCGTCGGGAAACGGGGTGTACACGTTGGAGAGGTTGCCGTCCGCATCCTGTGCGACGAAGACGCCGAAGGCCCCGTCGGCGGGCAACAACAGGTGGACGTCCCAGGGGAGCGTCTTGAACCCGGGCGGCATGGGAACGGAGGTCGGCCCCGTGGCTTCCTGGCCCGGCTGTTGCGCAAAGCCCCACCGGAACAGGCCCGCCGACTCGTCGTTGTAGACCACCAGCAGGTGGTCCTGCACCTCGTAGGGGCGCAGCTCGTTGGTCGGGCCGGAAGGGAGCCACTCCGGGAGGCTGACCTCGGCACCGTCGCGAAAGTCGTAGACGGTCCAGGCCACAAAGTCGACCCCGAAGTGCCCTGAAAACTGCGAGTCGGTGTACAGGTGCCCGATCATCGGGTAGAGCTCGTTCCCTGCTTCGTCCAGCGCCACGTGGCCGTCAGCACCCCGCACCCGCCAGACCTGGTTCTGGTCGCTGCCATAGAATTTGGTCGTGATGTAGGCAGCCACCGGGAAGTCTTCGCACGCTCTGTGCTTGCCGCTTTCCCCGCAGACCCGGGTGATTCCATCGGCCACGCCCGTCAGACCGTTCCCCTCGACCGTTGCCGCCTTCGGCTGGGACGAGGTGAACGTGGCCTGGGCCGTCAGGTCCGTCCCGTCGGTCAAGAGCAGCGACAGCTCCAGCCGTTCTCTGGGAACCAGCGCATGCCGCTCATGCCGGTTCGCAGGGCTGCCAGCGTTGCTCGACGAAGCGACGAGCATCGCGGCCCCCGCCATCGTCCCGGCGTCGGGCGGAAGATCCCATGCGAGACCAGCCTGCGCCTGCTCCTCGACAGAGAGCTCCTCCTGGCAACCCTCCGCCAGGACCAGCGGCAATACGATGATCAACGGCACGCATGCCATCCCCCGCCTCATCGCCACCTCCAAAGGTCGCTCATTCCGACCCGCGCTGTGCCATGCCGCGTTGATATCCAAAGCCCGTCCGCAAGTCAATCGGAACTCCTGTCCCGACCTCGTGCCGCGGGGGGCCGGCCCATTGCGCTTTACCTCGGCGCTCTGCTGTGCTACCAACGCACCTCCCCGGGCCTTTGGCGGGCCCGCAGGAACCCTGGGAGTAAGCTCATGAAGATCGTGGTTGTGGGAGCAGGTATGGTGGGCGGCGTGATCGCTCGAGATCTTGCCGAGGACGAGGGGAGCGAGGTCCTCTCCATCGACGCCAGCGTCGAGGCCCTCGATCGCGTCGGTCGGCACGGCGTCACGACCCGGCGAGTGGATGTGACCGATTCGGCTGCGCTGCACGAGGCCCTGCGGGGCGCCAGAGTCGCAGTCAACGCAGTGCCCGGATTCCTTGGATATCGGACGCTTCAGAAGATCATCGAGGCCGGGATTCCGGTCGTGGACATCGCATTCATGCCGGAGGATTTTTTCGGGCTGGATGAGCTGGCCCGCAGCAGGGGCGTTCCGGCGGTGGTCGACTTCGGCGTGGCCCCGGGAGTCTCGAACCTCCTGGTGGGTCGCGGTGCTTCGCTCCTCGATACCACCGACAGGTGCGAGATCGTCGTGGGCGGTCTGCCCGTTCGCCGCGTCAAGCCCTGGGAGTACAAGGCCCCATTTTCCCCCGTGGACGTGCTCGAGGAGTACACCCGGGTCGCCCGCCTCGTCGAATACGGCCAGGTGGTCGAGCGTCCGGCGCTCTCCGAGATCGAGCTCATCGACCTGCCCATCGTCGGTACCCTCGAAGCATTCAACACCGATGGACTGCGCACGCTGCTGCGCACCATCGATGCGCCGCACATGCGGGAGCGAACGTTGCGCTACCCCGGCTACGCCGAGAAGATGAAGCTGCTACGCGATGCCGGCTTCCTGGACTCGGAGGAAATCGACATCGGCGGGCTCAAGATGCGGCCGCTGGATCTGACGGCCAGGCTCCTCTTCAAGGCCTGGAAGCTCGAACCCGGCGAGGACGAGCTCACCGTCATGCGGGTCGAAGTGATGGGCACCGCCGGGGGGCGCCAGAGGCACTACACGTGGGACCTGTACGACCGGAACGACCCATTCACCGGCATGTCGTCCATGGCCCGCACCACAGGATTCCCGGCCGCCATCATGGCCCGGATGCTTGCCCGGGGCGAGGTCCAGGGAGCCGGGATCATCCCGCCCGAGCACATTGCCCGGGACACACGCCTCTTCAACGGAATCATGGCCGGCCTGAAAGCCCGCAACGTCACCATCCGGGAAACGGTAGTCGGGTAGGGGGACCCGTCCAGGTCCTCACCGGGGCACTCGGGTATCTCCGATCACGTAGTACTTCTCGTCCACCCACACCTGGGAGCTTCCGGGAGCGATGCCTCCCAGATCGAGCGCGACCAGCCCGTCCTCCGTGACCTCGTTCCAGGTTCCGTTCAGGCTGGCGAAGAGCCTTCCGGACGAGTCGAATGTGGGCATCTGGAGCAGGCCCGGAGTGAGCACCGAGAAAGTCATGGACTTCGAGTCGACCAGCCAGGTGCTCTGCTGGCCCTGGTCGCTCACGACCACATGGTGGCCTGAGGGCAGCGGCCACTCCATCGGGTATTCCTTGGTGGGGAGATTGAGCGAGTCGACTTCCCACTCCGCCTCCCGCACCGTGCCGTCCGGGTCGACGCATCGGTACTGAGTCCAGCCCACCCGCTGCTGCGACGGACGGTGACCGCAGGCCGTGCCGTCGGAGAAGACGACGTAGTGACTCAGGGACACCAGGTCGTTGCTCGAAATCACCTTCTCACTGCCGTCGGGCCGAACGATGAGCAGACCCGGGTCCGGGTAGTTGAACGTGACGACGCCTCCGCCTCCCACCGCAGTGATTTCCGGGGACACCTGCTTGCGAAGCAGCTTGATTCCTTCCTTGCCGACAAGATACAGGTCCACTCCCGGGTCCCCTTTCATGACGGCCCACAGCCCGGCGCCGCCGATGTCGGGAAGGGTCTTGACGTACGGGTCAAACAGAACCGTTGGAAAGAGGGGAACGGCACCCTCCCCGAACACCACCGCCCCGCAGTTGGACGCCGGGCCTGCAAAGCCGCCCCCTTTGAGCGCTCCCCCCCCCTCGAACCTGAAAGGGGGATCCGCTGCACCTGGAGGCAGCGAAACCCGCACTCTTCCGATGCCCGGCACCGGCCCTTCGGCCGTCGTACCCGACGGGGCATCGGGGCCTGACGGGGCGGAGGCGGAGCGGAACACCGCGACGCAGTGCTCATCCTCGTAGTGCGGAACCACGCCGGCCGCAGGGGCTCCGCCAATCTCCCATCCCGTCGGGTCCGGTTTGGCCGCCGGCGGCCAACAGATGCGCATGTCTGCGCCGAGCTTCTCCGCCGTCACGGAGAGGGCCGAGAGCCACGGTGGAGCCGACGCTGCATTCGGTGGCAACGGTGCGGTCCAGAACAGCGTGTGCTCCCACCGGATGTCGTTGACCTGCCCACCCCCAACCGGGAGAACCATCTCGTCACGGCCCCGAGTGAGCACGAGCAGCCGTTCCTCGCCAGGCATGGTCCCCTGCGTCATGAACGCACCGGCGACGGCGGCCTCGCCAGTCGGAAGCGCCACGGTCACCAGCGGCATTCGCCGCCATCCATCCTTTTCCAGGACCAGCCTGTCGATGCGTCCGCCCGGAGCAGCATGCAGCACATCCCGCACTGTCGGAGAGGCCCGGACCGTCAGGAACGGCCCCGAAAACGAAGCGGGGACGAAAGGAGAGAACGCTCCAGTCGCATCCACCGACGAGCCGAAGAGCTGGCCGGACGGTCCGACGAACCCCACAGCGAGCAAGTCGTCGACCGGCAGTGAGCCGGGGATGGTCATCAACGGGCTTGCATTGGAGCCCGCAGTCAGCATCCCCCGGGAGAAGTCGAGGTTGAAGTTCCCGATCGTGTTCCAGGGAACGGCGGTAGGCTCGGGTCCGCCGAAGTCGGCCACGGCAACGAGCGGAGTCTCCAGTGACACGTGGTTCATTGGATCCTGGTCGAACGAGCCGTCCGGAGAGGTCTGTCCGTACCAGATCCCGCCGCTGCCGTCCGCTCTCATCCCGGCGGCCAGGGCGTGACGGTTGAAGAGATTCTCGATGACGTCCTTGTGAAACTCACCGTACGGGCAGGTGGGCGGTCCCTGGATGAGTGGGAGCTGTCCGATGGGCACGATCCCCCCCGCTTTGCCGAACAGCGGCAAGGGGAGTCTCTCCAGGACAGCCCGTTCGGGGGTCACGTCCAGACATCGCCGGGCGAGCGGTCCGTCCGAGGCGTCAAAGTACCCCGGCGGGCCATCGACCGTCATGACCAGCGGGCGCGTCCCCGGAACGAGATCGATGCCCCAGACCGTTCTCGCTCCAATCGTCACCTCGGCCTGTGTCCCGGCATTCTCGACCGGTTCCAGCGTTACCGGCGTGTCGGGCTCGAACGGCGTGGCCTCGACCAGCTCGATTCCTGCCGAGAAGTCGTCGGCAGCGCCGTCACAGCGGTCCCGGATGAGCCCGAACCCCTCGGCGTAGCGGCGGTGACACCCCAGGGAGTCGGGAGACGTGAATTCCTCGATCTGCCAGACGGGAAGCTCTCCCCAGGTGGTCGACGTCACGGACCGGTTGGTGACTTCGAACCGGCTTCCACCGGATGTCCACTCCATGCCGAGCCTGACCGTGGGGGGTACCGTCAAGACCGCCTGGTCGTAGAGGCCGGCCTCGCTGTCCCCGAAGCGGACCAGTCCGTCCTCCGTGACGGCCTCCCAGGTGGCTTTCCCCGTGCCGTACCAGACCTCCACCAGCTCCCGGTCTCCGAAGCGGACCGGGCCTGCCACGACCCGGTATGCCCGGGCCACCCCGGGAGTGAACAGGAGCTGCCCGGAGGAAAGGCGAACCAGGGAGGCCTCGTTCGGCTCGCCCTCGCCCGGCGCCGTGATTTCAAAGGACAGCGTCCCGACGGTGGCCGGCGGAGGCGGCTCGCCGGAACCCGCTGGTTCGGACGAGCATGCCAAAAGACAGAAGGCAGCCAGCGATGCGCCGGCCCCGAGGAAATTCCTCGAAATCGTTGCGGGCATCATGGCACCACCCGGATGAACTGGCCGTTCGCAAACACGACGAAGGAATACTCGGCGGCCGGGATGAAGGCCCAGATGTCCTCCTGGAAACCGGCATGACCACCGAACGGTGGCAACGGCATCTCCACCGGCCCTTCGGGCGTCAGCTCGTATGGGATGGAGTCTGGCCCGAAGTTTCCCGTGTAACCGCCACCCCGGGCCGGCTGATTGTCATGCGTCGGAACGACGTAGAGGGTCGAGTCGGGACCATAGCTGAAGTTGCCCTGGAGCGGAAGCCCATCCCCATACGGAGTGGCCTTTGCGGTGGCCGGATCGAGCGTCCAGGAGGTCCCCGAGTAGATTGCCGTGGCCAGGATCTTCCCGTCCCCGAACGGCCGGACGGTCATCGGCCCCGAAACCGGTTCTTCGAGGGAAACCTGCTTGGTGTTTCCCTCCTCGTCGAAGCACGAGAGCCCGGTCGTCCCGATGTCCGCACACAGCAGGCCCTGCGATGAAATGGCGGCGCTGGAGGCCGAGTAGTCGAGCTTCTCCGGCAGCGGCTCCAGGCTGCCGTCGGTCTCTACGAGCCAGCTCTCCCCCTTGCCACCCTGGACCGCAACCACGATGCACCCGCCCGTTGCTGCCGTGCCGAGGATCTTGTGTGCCGGATAGCCCGCTCCATTGGGGTTTGGCCATTCCTTGTCCGACTCAACAACCTCTCCCCGGCCGCTGATCAGCTCGACACGGGCGCCGTTGGAATGCCAGAACCCGTTCCCGGCACCGTCCTGGGTTCCGAACCAGCCGTCGAGCCCCGTCGGCCCGGTTCCCAGAGGCAGGCCTTGGGAATCATACCACTTGCCCATGCCCGCCAAGCCTCCGTCCGCCAGGTTCCAGACCTCGTGGGGGGCATAGTTGATGTTGGTCAGTGCGTCCTCCCGGAACGCGGTCGAGGCCGGCGGGACGACGATCTCCATAGGGCCCACGCCGGGAATGTCCGCCTCCAGCAGCCCGCCTCCGTCGAGCCAGATGTCCAGCGCACGCTCCAGATCCCGGACGGCCAGCGCACAGTTGCCTTGCTCCCAGGCCAAGCCCACCTTCAGGACCGGGGCCCCGCCCAGCTTCCACCCCTCGGGGTTCAGCGGCTCATCGTTTGGCGGCCAGCACACCACGACGTCCACGCCGCTGACGGCCGCACCGACTGCCAGCGAAGGAGGAGGAGCAACCTCAACCCCGGTTCCCTGCTGCGCTTTCACCCGCCAGAACCAGGTCTTTCGGGCATCGAGGCCGTTGCTCAGGTCGGCTCCCTCCACCCGGTTTCCCGTGGTCACGATGAGGTTGGCCCCCTGGCGGAATGCCCCCGTGACGAAGTGATTCTCCCCCAGCGTGTAGGATGCCAGACGCTCGAACTGCGCCTGGCCGTCGACCCACCGGACCTCGTCGGCCCAGCCCGGGTGAGCCAGCATCGCCGTCCGACCGGACCGCGACACCTGGACGAGCGCACCGAAGCCCGCATACCCGATTGGGACCGGCTGCGTGACCACCTTCCCTTGGACCCATTCGCTGCGCAGGAGGACTCCAGAGCGTGTGAACACTCCCAGGGGAAACGTCCCGCCCTGCGGTCTCATGGGGGCAAACGCTACGCCGGCCTCGTAATCGAAGTGGACCAGGGCCTCTTGAGGATCATTGGTGTACGGGAGCTCGGCCATGAGGTCGAATGCCGTATTGCCCCAGCTCGCTTCACGCACGAACCCCAGGTGGTAGGTCAGGAACGTCGGCAGCTTGTCGTCTTCTCCTGCGACCAGGTAGCCGAATTCCTTCCGGGGGTTCTCCGAGTAATTCAGGTAGAAGTAGTCGGCTCCGTCCGGGGACATCCAGGGGGCAATGGAGTAGTGACTCAGCTCCTCGTTGTAAGCGTCCGGCGCATCGGGCCCCAGGCAGATGGCGTTTCCCTCCTTGGCGAAATCTCCGTCAGCCTTCGTTGTCGTCAGTGTCTGGAAGCCGTCATCGGCAAAGCGAAGGCAGGCTCGCTTGCCCACCAGAATCCATACGCCGTCGAGAAACGCCCAGCCAACCCCCTTGAGCCCGACGGCCATCGTTCCCGGCTCGTCTTCGACGGCGAGGACCGGGTTCGACTCCATGCCGAGCACGAGCTGCTGGCCATCGGCTCCCCGCAGCGGCTCGAGCGTCACCTTCGGCCCCTGGGGCCCCTCTCCATCGGTTGCGTCCAGCGCCCGAAACGACGCAATCACCCGGTCGTCCAGGCCAGCGTTCTTCCACCAGCCCCGTCCCTCCACGTAGTAGCTGACGACCGGTCCAGACGTCCCGACTGCGTGAATGGCCCAGGTCATCCGCTCGCCCCACGGGGTCCTCTGGAGGCTCCGGGAGAGCACCTTGAACTGGAACGGCCCCGAGCTCCACGCCATCCCGACTCTCACCTGGTCAGGCACCATGAGTAGCGGCGGGTCGATCTTCCCGTTGTTGTCTCCGGCCAACGCCCAGCCCTGCGACGTCTTCACCCACTCGACCACGGACCCGTCGCTCCACTCCTCCCGGCGGCTGTCTGGCGCTTCGCCCGAGGTCACGACGACGTGGGACCGCGTCTCGCCCTTCTGAATCACGAAGCGGGTTCCCGGCTCCAGCGGCATGAGCGATTCCTCGTTGGTCGGTCCCTCGCCGGGATCATCGCCTCCCGGCTCCGTGCCTCCGTCTCCGGTCCCCCCCCCTCCGCAGCCTGAAACGAGCAATGCCACCACCAGGACGACCAGGCAGCCGTTGCCCAAGGCGGCCTGCCGCACCCTCAAAGCGGCGAGCAGCAACAACCCCAGCCCCAGGCAGAACAGGCCACCCCAACCACCCCGGGCGCCGAGAGCGCTACCCGTGCTGCATCCTCCGGCATCCCGCGTCATCGGATACCCGTACGTGGGCGCCTCCACCGGGGCCGGGCCTTCCGGCCCCTCCGGCTCCCCCCCCGCTCCCGAGGCCTGCTCCCAGGGGTCCACGTCCACGCCCCCAGGCATAATCGCAAGACCGTTTCCGGTTGCCGGGTTCAGCGGGATCGTGGAAAGCTGCCACATCTCGTCCGTGTCCGGGTCGAACACGAACGCGGTCCCCCCCATCGGAGGTGGTGCCTTGCTCCCGAACGGCACGACCACAACGAGTCCGTCGGCCCGCTCCTGGAACCGGATGAAAGTGTGCGCCGCATCCGCGACCGGCACTCCATACTCAGCGAAGATGATGGGGTTGAGATTCACGGACGGCTCGCCGTCGATGCGCACGATGAAGTCGGACATGGGCACTTCGAGGCGGCGGCCGTCGGACAGGTAGTACAGCCCCCGCAGCGCTCCGTTGGCATCGAGGTACTCGAAGGTCCCGTCGGGGCGGATCACGAGATCGACCGGCTCGGACTCCTCCGGCAGCTCCTGGACGACCTCGCTCTCCTCGACCCACATCTGCGGTAGCCGCTCGATTCGCGGGGGGTCCGCGTTGAGCCAGTAGAGGCTCCCGTCATCGCCCCAGTGACAGTCGGTCACGTCGCCCAGATCCCCCACTTCCACGAGACTGCCCGAGGGAACGTCGAACGGAGCGTAGCCTTCGAGCACCGATACGGCTCCGCTGTTGTACAGGCCCTTGCGATGGGCGATGCACAGCAGCCCGTTCGCTCCGACCTCCATCCCCCATGGGGTATCCGGCGAGTAGAACGGGTAAGGCTCAATCCATGCGTGAGCCAGCCCTCCCCTGGGGCCGCTCCGGTAGATCATCGAGCCCAGTTTGGCCTGGGCCAGCAACAGCACGTCCCCCGGCTCACCAAGGCCATCGTAACGCACGTACTCCCACATCCATCCGTCTCCAGCGGTCCCGACGGCAAGGCCGCCCCAGAACATAGCGGGGGGATTCCCGAACTGGAGCCAGGCATCCGGATGGGGGTTCAGCCAGCCGTCCATGATGCCAAAGGACGTGTAGTAGTCACCGTATCCGGTCGGCTGGAAGCGCTCCGCCATGTAGTCGACGTTCATGCCCCCTTGCAGGTACTTCGGCCCCACGAGAACCGCCGGATCGTGGTCGGGCGACAACCCCACGTAGTACCGTCCCCAGCTTCCCGCCACGTTCAGGACAAGACGGTCGATCTCGGGAACATACCCCGCCGCCTTCACCCCGTTGAACAGGAGGTCGTGCGGAAACAGCTTGCCCGGAGTCCCGTCCTTGACCGCCTTCCATTCGTCGAGCGACGGATCGCACGGGCCCAGGCCGCTGTCGCAGCGGGCCTTCTGGTGATCGTAGATGACCTTCCCGGGATCACTGCCCTGGAACGCAAGCGCGTAGAATTCGTCCCAGGCCTTGTCCCCCTCACTGATGAGCCGGCCGCACGTCACGAAAGTCAGCGTTCTCGTCGCGGGGAAGAAGTCGATCGAGATGTCCTCCAGAACCTCAGCGTTGCAGGCCTGCAGAACCGTCCCCCAGTCGAGCACAGGCTCCGCGTGACCGGTATCGAGCATCACCCTCAGGAGCCCTTGCTCAGTCCCCACCAGGGCGAAGGTCCCGTCGGCGGAGAATCGTAGCGAGTGTTCGTCCTTGTGAGGGAAGGAGATGCGTGAGGTCCGGTCCGCCTCCTGGATGCACTCGATCCGCTCGTCATCCACCTGGAGGCACAGCGGCCCGACTCCGGAGGTCCCGAACACCAGGCTGCTCTTCACCTGCTCCGTGAGCCCGAGCCGGTCGAAGTAGCCCCAGATGAGGCCGCTCTCGACGTAGACGATTCGCTCGTTCATCAGGGGAGACGGGTCATCCGAGGAGGAAGTCGGGTCCGTTCCGAGCGCGGCGATTTCGACCGAGTCGAAGGTGGTTCCCCAGTCGGACTCGATCGTGTAGTCGCTCGTGCCCAGCTCCTTCTCCTGGCTGTAAGGCAGGCCGTCGCAGTCCATGTCGAGCCAATCCAGATCCAGCACGAGCCGATGCAGAAGCCCGGCCTCGACCTTCGGGACCGGGAAGCCGATTCCCCCGCCGGGAAGCGGGAATCCGAGGGCATCGGGTAGCGGGGCACGGCCCATCCCATCGACCCGGCCGTGCAGCAGGCTCAGGTAGCCGGTGTCGCCCCCCTTCATCGGGATCACGTACAGCCCCTCGCCACCGCTTCCAGCCGCGTACTCGCCCCACTTGGGGTCCCACATCGGTGTGTGGTTGAACTCCATGAGGGCCGATGGCCACGCAACCAGGGCGTCGAGCGTCGGTTCGTAGAAGAGCTGGGTGGCATACTGGATGGGGTTGTACGGGACGGTGTGGATGTCCCCGTAGAACCACATTTCACCCGGAACCGGCGGCCGGGGGGGGCGCATCACCACCTCGGCCGTGCCGTCGTCGTGCTGCTCAATCACGAGAGGAATCCAGTCGCTGTTGGCCTCCGTCGTGTAGTACTGGACAGCGACCAGCGCAAACATGCGGCCATCCGGATGCCAGGTGACCGAAAGCAGGTCCCACTGGCTCTTCATGTCGGCCTGTGTCAGGCCAGGGGCCGTGGCGTGCCAGGCCTGCCCCGGGTCCATCGGAAGGTTGGCGTCGAGCCAGGAGAAGTCGATTCGGAGCATCCACTCCACAGCGGTCTTTCCCGGGTTCGGCACTGCGCACAGAAGCCCCTGGAACGTGACGAAACATGGGACTCCATCCGGAGACATGACCAGGCGGCCCGGCCATTTGTCGGTCTCGTGCTCGCCAAGGTTGGGAAGGGTCGTTGCATATTCCCACTTCTTCTCACACGTGCCCCCCCCGGCACACTGGCAGTGGTAGAGCTGAACGGGGCCGGGACAGTACCGGAACGCAGCGATGGCACTGAGATCCTGCGTCATCGCCACGCGGTAGCCACCCTGGTCGACCTCCGGCTTGGCCGCCGTCCCGTCCGGGTCCGACGGGTGGTAGCACGCAAACGGGGTCTTCGTCTCGTCGATGCTCTTCAAGTCCTCGTAGATGGCGCCGGCCTGGTCCACTCCGACGGGGACCGCGGTCTTCGAGCCCGGAATGGTCTCCCACGTGACGGCCCGCATGGAGTAGAGATCCTGGGCCGCGGCAGATCCCGGGGGAAGCACGATGGCCGCCAGGGGGGCCGCCAGGATGGCGGCCAGGGGGGCCGTCACGACCCACGCCAATTCGAGCTGTCGTGCGGTCTTCATTTCGGGTTCCCCCATTCATCGAACGTCTCGGTGGTCATGTTCCCCTGCTCATCCCAGTAGGTCCAGACGCCGATCTTTCTCCCCTCGTTGCCATAGGCACCGTACGACCCCTCGGCCTTCTTGGAGCCGTCCGGCCACCACTCGGTGCTGAGCCCCGTGGGCAGCCCCTTGTTCAGGGTCTGCTGGAGCGACATCTGTCCGTTGGGATGGTAGAAAGTCCACAGGTATTGGCCCACCCCGGCCAGGAAGTAGCCGTCGATTCGCTTGAGGCCGTCGGGCCAGTAGCTGAGAAAGGGTCCTTCCCTCAGGTCGTCCACGTACAGAATCTCCGATTCCGGCGTCCCCTCCTCCTCCCAGGTCCACTTCCAGATGCCGTTGCGATGGCCGCCGTCGAAGGGGCCCGTGCCCACGAGCAACTTCCCGGTGGCGGTATCGGTCGCCCACGTGGTCCAGTCGCCGATGGGCACCTGCATGTCGTAGGAGCCCTCCATGTCCGGGCCTCCCTTCTCCTTCCACCACTGCCACTGGCCGTCCCGCCAGCCGCTCTTGAAGGGCCCTTCCCAGTAAGGATTTCCGTTGGGCCAGAACCCCTTCCACGTTCCCTCTTTTCGGCCGTCCTGATAGTCCCCCTGCTCGTTTGGGTTCCCACTCGCCCAGAAGCTCTTCGACGCACCGTCGAGCTGCCCGGCCTTCCAGGTGGAGGTCTCGCTCTGGATTCCGCTGGGCCACCAGGTGCTCCAGGCTCCGTCCTCGAGGCCGTCGACGTAGCTGCCCTCCCACTTCTTGAGGCAGGTTCCGTACCAGGCGGTCCACTTGCCCGTGCGTTTGCCGGCCGAGTACTGGCCCGACTCAACCGGCGTTCCGTCGGCACGCCAGGACCACCATTCGCCGTCCCGCTCGCCCTCCTTGTAGCTGCCGACGGACAGAACACTTCCGTCTTGATTCCAGGTAGTCCAGGTGCCGGCTTTCAAGCCTTTATCGAAGCTGCCGATCTCCTGCGGCTGCACCTGTCCGGGGAAGTACCTGCAGAACGGGCCGGACTTGGCTCCGACGTAATCGATGCACCATCGCTCGTCCTGGTTGACGGTCGTCGGATCCATGCCGGTACCCGGGGGGCACTGAATGCAGTCCCACTCGGGTTCCAGATCCAGCGGGGCCATCGTGATTCCCTCGGGGGTCGTGCTGCCGCCGCCGTCGCACGCGGCATAGGTTGTGGTGGCGACCTGCTCGCCCTGCTCATCCCAGTCGAGCCAGGTGCCGCAGCCGATCCCCGTGTCGAAATGGTGCTCCCAGCGTCGTGTGCCGTTCTGGTCGAAGCCTTCCCATAATCCGTGGGCCTCTCCATATTCGTAGGTGCCCTTCTTCTCGATCTGCTTGCCGTCCGGGTACCACCAGGTCCACTCGCCATGGGCCCGCCCCTGGTCGAAGAAGCCGGTGATGAGCGCCACTCCCTTCACGTCCTCGAACCGGTACTCGCCGTGGGCCACCTTGGTATCCAGCCGGCAGTAGATCTCCGTGCCGCTCTCCACGGGGCGCTCGACCATGTGCCCGCCGGCCCCGCACGACACCAGCTCGGTCCTGTCCCCGCACGCGGCAAGAGGCAGGAGCGAGGACAGGAGGAAGAATGCCGCAAGCGGTCGAGCCAGCCTGGATTCCAGGACCATTGCTTCACCTCTCAGCAATCAACGGCGGATTTCAAGCGACGAAACGAGCTGCCGATCTCACGGGCCGGTCACCGGAACGTGTTTGAACGAGCCGTCCTCGAGCACCACACCTTCGGTCTTCGTCAGCGGGTCGGCCTTCCAGACCAGGCGGAATGTCCCGGAAATGTATCCGTCTGCGTACTCCTTGATGACGACCTCGGACTCATTGCTCAAGTGGCTATGCACGTTGTCGAGCCAGGAGTCTTGATTGGCGTTGTCCCAGCCATAGGTGGCCGTGACGGTCATCTCTCCGTTTTCGGGCATACCGTCAACCTCGGCCTTACCCACGACTGGGTTGCTGACCGCAATCGTCAGCTTCTGGACGCATTCGTCCTTGTCGGTGGGAGTCGGGTACTTGGCGATTTCGAGGGCGACGGTCACCTTCTCCACCCACACGGGCTGAGAGTCCTTCATCCCCATAACCTTGCTGGCCGTTGCGCTGGCAAGCACCTCGACCTTCTGGCCGTCACGCCAGAACTCGGCGCCGGTGTTGCCGCCCAGCCGGCATGGGTTGCCCTCGTCGTCCCCGCCGTCGCACCCCGCAGCCACCAATAGTACTGCCAAGGCAAGAAATGCCATCCGCATGCGATCCCCCAATGCCATCAGAGCCAGCATGACCGATAGTGCACTGGCCAAGCCCACGGGTCAACGAAGAAATCGGATGGCGATTGCAGGGATTCTCCCCGCTGCGCCCCCTGGTGTGTAACCAAATTGCCGATAGTGTAGATATAGTACCCTTTGGCGGTGGGACGGCCAGCAGTTCTGCAGAGGGCACTTCTTCGGAACATGCTGAAATAACAGACTTGTCGTGAGGTTGGCACGGGAGTTGCTTATCGGATTTGCGTCTTTGGAACCACCACGCCGGAAACGGCGTTGACTGATGGAGGACGACGATGAAGACGATGACGAGGCTGACGATGGTGGCGGCAGGGGTTCTCGGGCTGGCACTCGCGGCCGGCTGCCAGGACGGCAGCAGCAACTACTCGCCCCTGATGGACCTGACCGACGGCGAGGGCACGCTCCAGACTTCCTACTCCGCACTCACCGTGGCCAAGAGCTGCGAGGAGGCCGAGGCCGAGTTCCGGGGCATGCTCAAGACTCAGATGCTGATGCAGCTCGAGCAGCAGCGTCGCTGGCAGGTCGAGTGGATCACCAACCCGGACAAGGGGTGGTACGGCATGGCCGAGGACGGTGCGGCCGCCCCGTCCGCGTCGGAGGAGAACGCGGGCGGAGCCGGACAGGATACCGGCAAGCAGAGTGCCGAGAACTACAGTGAGACCAACGTCCAGACCGAGGGGGTCGACGAGGCCGACCTGGTCAAGACCGATGGAAACCTCCTGTACACCCTCTCCGGCAACGAGCTGGTCATCGTCGATGCGTGGCCGGCTGAGCAGGCTCACGAGGTCGGACGGGTCACGCTCAAGGGCTACCCCTTCTCCATGTTCCTCGACGGGAGCCGGGTTGCGGTGCTGTCCAGCACCTCGATGTCCGAGCTGGACCCGCAGGCGCAGGAGAAGACCAAGGACGGGGAGATGTACTATGGGTACTGGCAGCCGGCCACCCTGGTGACCATCGTCGACGCCTCCGCCCCCGAGAAGCCGGTGGTGAAGAGCGCCCAGGTGTTCGAAGGGTACCTGGTCGACAGCCGCCGCATCGGCGACCGGATGTACCTCGTGCAGCAGAGCTACATCGACCTCTGGAACAAGGGGGTCCAGTACTGGGCCGACCTTCCGGAAAACGCCACGGTGGCGGACGTCAACGCCGCGTACCTCAAGCTGGCGGAGAAGAACGTCGGCATCATCGACTCGCTCGACCTCGACGACTACGTTCCCAGCCGCTTCGATCTGGCCGATGACGGCACCATCGACACGGAGGCCGGGGTCCCGGTGGTCGAATGCACCGACATGTACTCCTCGAACGTGTACTCCGGGTCGGGAAACCTCACCGTCGTGACCGTGGATCTGTCCGGTAAGCTGGCCCCGTCCGGCACTGCAGTCATGGGAGACTGGGGCAACGTGTATGCCAGCACCGAGGCTCTGTACGCGGCCTCGACCAACTGGGCCTGGTCGTGGTGGTGGGAGACCGACGACGAGGACGAGGTCGACATCAACACGCACATCCACAAATTCGAGTTCGACGACGAGACCGGTGAGGCCCGCTATGTGGCCTCCGGAACCGTGACCGGGTATGCCATCAACCAGTTCTCCTTCGACGAGTTCGACGGGATCCTCCGGGTGGCCACGACGCTTCCCGACTGGGGCTGGTGGAACGACGACGAGAACACGAGCGAGAGCTTCGTCACCACGCTGGAGCAGAAGGGGGCCTCCCTGGTCACCGTCGGCCAGGTCGGCGGTCTGGGCAAGGGGGAGACCATCCAGTCGGTGCGGTTCATCAAGGACAAGGGGTACGTCGTCACCTTCCGCCAGACCGACCCCCTGTACGTCATCGACCTCGCCAAGCCGGCCAAGCCCGAGGTCGCAGGTGAGCTCAAGGTTCCGGGCTTCTCATCCTACATGCATCCGCTGGACGACAAGCACCTTCTCACCATCGGCCGCGATGGAACCGAGGAAGGACAGGTGCTCGGGCTCTCCTTCCAGATCTTCGACGTCAGCGACGCGCACAACCCCAAGCAGGTGGCCAAGACCACGCTCGAAGAAGACCAGAACGGCTACTCCTGGAGCGAAGCCCAATGGGACCACCACGCGTTCGTCTACTTCGCCCACCTCGGGCTGCTCGCCATCCCGGTCACCGGCTACAACTGGGACTCTGACTACAACGGCGACTGGGACTGGTACTTCGATGCCTTCTACTCGAGGCTCGACCTCTACAAGGTCTCCGTCACCGAGGGCATCCAGCCGGTCGGTTCGGTCAGCCATGGGTCCATGATGCCCGAGTTCACCCCCCCGGAGAAGAAGGACAATACGTACTGCTACATGAACTGGAACTATAGTGATCTCACCCAGATCAGGCGGGGAGTGTTCATGGAGAACTTCCTCTACTCCGTCTCCAAGGGCGGGGTCCAGGTCCACGACACCGAGGACATCAAGGCGGGCCCGCTTGCCGAGGTCGCGTTCCAGGATGTGACGACCCTCCAGGAGCTCTACGGCGACGTCTTCCAGTGCTACACCTACGACGACTACGGGTACGACGAGCCGTAGTGGGTTTCCGCAGAATCCATCTCTCTCCTCCCCCCATCCGACCGCTCCCTGGACAGGATTTCGGAACGTGAGTAGAATCCCCTCAACGGCTGGGCACGTGGAGGTACTTCCCATGCAGGTTTTTCGCGATTTCAGGCCCTTCGTGTGTTCTCTTTGCTTCTTGATGTTGCTGGCGCTTCCGCTTCTCGGCACAGGGTGCTCATCCGGGCCTTCCGGAAGTGGCCTGACCGTCGACGGGGCTTTGCAGGGCGACCTCCTGCCCGAAGCCACGGCCGGTGACTCCGCAGCGGAATCATCGACCGTTCCCCCTGATGCCGTCGGGGACCTTTCTCCCGTGGACGTACCGCCCCAGGACGATCGGAGCGTCGACCTCGGGGAGGGGGAGGGTCCGGCAATCGAAATCCGGGAGGAAGACCTCGCTGCAGTGGACCTTCCTGCGGAGCTGACCGAGGACGTGGGGACCCCGGACGTCTGCGTTCCGGAATGTCCCGGCGAGTGCGGTCCGGACGGCTGCGGCGGAAGCTGCGGCGACTGCCTCGACGGCTGGGAGTGTCAGGACGGCAAGTGCATCGAGCTGGCCACCCCATGCAATTCCTCGAAGGACTGCGACCTGGACGAGGTCTGCGACAAGGAGAAGGGGATCTGCGTCGAGTGCATCGTGGACGACGACTGCGGGGCGGACCAGATGTGCACCGCGCTGGGCGAGTGCGTACCGGCCATCCCGTGTGAGTCCGACAAGACCTGCAAGGACCTGGGCCTCGTGTGCAACAAGGAGAAGGGCGTTTGCGTGGAGTGCCTGACCGATCCGGATTGCCCGGACGAGAAGTTCTGCCTGGAGCAGACCTGTGCCCCCGATGTCTGCCAGCAGGGGGACCTCAAGTGTGAGGGGGGGGCGGTCTGGGGCTGCTCGACCAACGGCTCGGGGCTCGTCGTGGTTCAGCTGTGCTCCCCCGCTGAGTACTGCCTGGACGGGGCCTGCCATGCCAAGGTTTGTGAGCCGTCGCTCCCGTATTGCCAGGGGGACGTCGTCCTGGTGTGCGACGAGCTCGGGAGCGGGCCTGTCGGCGAGACGGTGGACTGCACAGCGAAAGACGAAGTGTGCATCAACGGGTACTGCGTCTGCATTCCCGATTCCTGCGACTCTCTGGGCGCAGTGTGCGGGAGCTTCGAGGACGGGTGCGGCAATCCGCTGGAATGCGGGGTGTGCGGCAAGGGGCTCACGTGTGTGGCGGGGCAGTGCGTCTGTATCCCCGACTGCACCGGCAAGGTCTGCGGGAGCGATGGCTGCGACGGAACCTGCGGGAGCTGCCCGGCCGGCAAGTCGTGCGTGGCCGGCGAGTGCGTCTGCATTCCCCAGTCGTGCACGGATGCGGGGGTGGAGTGCGGTACCGCTGCGGACGGTTGCGGCGACACCATGGACTGCGGCACCTGCCCGCTGCCGGGGTTCGTGTGCTTCAACGGGAAGTGCGCCTGCGTCCCGAACTGTGCGGGGAAGGAATGCGGCCCGAACGGATGCGGCGGAGAGTGCGGTACGTGCAATCCCGGGTTTGCGTGCGTGGACGGGACCTGTGGAGTGGTGTGCGGGGATGGCTTCTGCATCGAGCCGGAATCCCGGTGCAACTGCCCTGCCGACTGCGGTACGTGCACGGGCTGCTGCTCGAACCAGGAGTGCCTGGCCGGGACGGCGAACACCGCTTGCGGCATCAGCGGTGCTGCCTGCGCACCCTGCCCGGTCGGCACGGCCTGCCAGAACCAGAAGTGTTCGTTCGTGTGTGGTGACCTGGTGTGCTCGGTGGAAGGGGGCGAGACGTGCCTGACGTGCCCCGGGGACTGCGGGCAGTGCCCCGTCACCCCCGGATTCAAGATGATCAAGGCCGGGAGCTTCTGGATGGGCAGCCCGGCCGGCGAGGCCTGTCCGGCCGGGTACACCGGCTGCGGGTGCGGAGGAGGCGGATCCAACGCCACTCAGCCTGAGCTCGGCCGTGATGGCGACGAGACACTCCATGTGGCGACCCTGACCCGGAACTACGAAATCATGGCGGTCCCGGTCACGCAGGGCCAATGGAAGGCGGCCTTCGGAGGTTGGAATCCCAGCGCATTCTCCTCCTGCGGGGACAACTGCCCGGTCGAGAACATGACGTGGTACAGCGCACTGGTCTACGCCAACTGGATGTCCGCGCAGGCCGGTCTCGCACCGTGCTACGTCCTCTCCAACGTGGTCTGCGGCAACAACACGTCGGTCGGGACCAATGCTGCCCTCTGCATGAGCGCCGCGTACGGCGGCGTCTACAGTGCCACCGTCGGCCTGGCTGCCGGGGCGGCGCATCCCTACGACTGCAAGGGGTATCGGCTGCCCATGGAGGCGGAGTGGGAGTATGCGGCCCGGGCCGGGACCGTGGCACCGTTCCATGATGGACAGGGGATTGATTCCGGTCACTCCTACTGCGAGGTCCCGTTCCACCTGACCAACATCGCGTGGTATTGCGGCAACACCACCAACACCAAGCCGGTCGGCGGCAAGAACGCCAATGCCTGGGAGCTCAAGGACATGAGCGGCAACGTGTGGGAGATGTGCTGGGACTGGAAGGGCACCTACGCTCCCCCGTTTACCGATCCGGACAACTCTGCCAACGGGGCGGAAGGGTATCGCGTGCGGAGAGGGGGCTCCTGGGAGTCCTACTCCCGGTATTGCCGGAATGCGAACCGGGGCGGAATCACCCCGAGCCTTCCGTCCTCGAGCAACGGCTTCAGGCTTGCCCGAACCTTGTAGGTGGCTCCGGGGGCAGCATCGAGACCGAACCCCCATGTGAGCCTTCCTCATCTTTCAGATTCTTGTTGAACCTCGGTGCCCGGGCATGGTTGAATGCGAGTGGGAACACTCCGGAGGAACACCATGACGCGGACGGATCAAGAGGGCCTGGGCTCGATTCACGAATCCAAGGGCTTGGGCGAAGAGAGAGCGACCTGGTTCGCCTCGCCGGAGCGCTCCACCCCGTCTGAGCTGCAGAAGGAAGTCCTCGCCATCTCGGATGATCTGTTGTCGACCGCGATGCTCCGCCTGGTGCGGGGGGCCGTAGCGATCCTGGACGAGAACCGACAGATCGTCGGTATCAACCGTGCCTATCTGGACGCATTGGGGCTCCAGAGCGAGATGGACGCGTTCGGGCTACGTCCGGGAGAGGCCGTGCGGTGCACCCACGCGACCGACATGCCTGCCGGCTGCGGGACGTCACGATTCTGCGCCGACTGCGGGGCCGCATTGGCGATTGTCGCTGCGCTGGCGCGAGAAGAGCCGGTCGATCGCACCTGCATCATCGAGAGGCAGGCCTCCGCCGGAGGGCAGAATCTGGTCTTCCGCGTGCGGGCTGCCGCAGTCGAGATCGGAGGCCGGCGCTTCGTGATGCTGTTCGTCGAGGACGTCAGCCGCGAGCACGAGCTCTTCACCATGGAGCGGGTCTTCCACCACGACTTGAGAAACGTAGTCAGCTGCCTGTTGGGCTCCATCGAGCTTGGGCTGAGGGGCATGAGGCCCGAGCGCGACGCTCACCTGGACGAGCTCAAGCAGATCGGCATTCGACTGGCACGGGAGCTCGACATGCAGCGCGCCTTCCTGTCTCATCAGGACTTTGCCTTGGCTCCTGTCCATGCTGACGTGCCGCTGCAATCCATCGTCGAGGAGCTGGTGCGCTCCTTCAACACCCAGGAGGGGGGACGCAACCGCACGCTCCAGGTGGACGGTGAAGTGGGAGAGGCTCGAATCGTGACCGACCGCGATCTCGTTCTTCGAGTCGTGGGCAACATGCTGACGAACGCAATGGAAGCAACGAGGGAAGGGGGAGTGATCCGCCTGGCTGTTTCGAAGTCGAACGGCACGGTGCGTTTCGAGGTGTGGAACTCGGCCGTGATCGAGGAATCGGTGGCGCGGCGGATCTTCCAACGCAACTTCTCCACCAAGGGAGCGACCGGCCGCGGGCTCGGGACTTACTCGATGAAGCTGCTGGGAGAGAAGCTGCTGGGTGGGAAGGTGGGCTTCGAGTCGAGAGAGGGAGCGGGAACGACGTTCTGGCTCGAGATCGTGCCGGAACGGATGGAGTCGCAGGTGCAGATCGCCGGAGGGGTCACTCGATTCGCATCGAAGAATACTCCAGCTGGCGAGTGAAGTACTCCGTCAGGCCCAGTGGATTCTCACTGGCACCGAAGGTCACGTACATGTCGCGATAGCCGTTGCCCAGCCGGCCCCGAACGAAGCCGGGATTGTGGCACAGGCACATGGGGGCATCCTGGGCAATCTGCTGCCCGGGGTCGTAGGCGAAGTTGATTCCGTCCTGGGAAATGGCGATTCCCACCCCGTCCGAGGCCAGGCAACTGCTTCCGCCCGCGTGCCAGTAGTATGTGCCCACCCATCTCTGGAGCGCATCCACCCAGGTGACGTCGATGGCCGTATCGATGTTGACCTTCTGGAGAGTGGTGATGGAAAAATCGATCCCGTTGCTCGAGGTGCGCCGGTAGGAGCCCGGCGACAGCTTGCCCCCCCACTGCTCGGACTGGCTGTAGTAGTAGAGGTGGAACACGCCGTCCCGGAAGATCACGCTGGGCGAGCCGGTCCCGTATCCGGCCACGCCGGATGTCGGCGCCGCCACCACCGGCCACTTCGGCTCCAGCGTCCAGCTGACACCGTCCGGAGAGACGGCCCGGTAGATCTCGTTCCAGCTCGGATCCTTCATGGGCAGCCCGGAGAAATACATCACGTAGCCGGTCTGCCCCGCCTCTCCCTGGAGGCGAATCACCGACGGATCTCCGCCATAGCCGTACTTGGGGCCCTTGGACGGCCACAGCACGCCGTTGGTCTCCAGGAGGATGCGGGTGGCCCGCAGGTCTTCGCCTTCGGCTCCCATGGAGGCCGATTCGACGTACCACACGTTGTCGCAGGAATCGGCCTCGGGAATCCCGCCTCCGAACCAGAGCTTGTACTTGCCGTCCTGATGATCGTAGAAGCCGCTGGCTGAGTAAGCTCCGTAGCGCTTGTGCAGCACACTGCCGAGGAAGCGGGTCCGTACCGTGCGACCCCCAATCGAGAATGCAGTCTCGGGCGGGCCGGACCTGGCCACCCGCACCCGGTACAGGTGGGTTCGCTGGAAGTGGTTATGGTCCGCCCCGGCAGGCAGCTTCTCGTTGAAGACCCGGAACTTGAGCATGTCGATGCCGTTCTTGCCGCCCGATATGGAACCGAGGTTGAGCAGCTCGTCGTGGACCACGTCCCGTTTGCGCCACTGGGAGAAGAGGGACGTCCACTGGCCGGTGCCCGCGTGGTGAGCGAACACCTCCAGGTGCACCTGCTCGTTGTCCGGGTTGCCGGCCATCCACCGCACCTGCAGGGTGTCGAAGAAGCTCCAGTCCTGGTAGTTGGTCGTCCAGCCCGGCCCTCCGTTGTCGACGACGAGACGGTAGTCGCAGTCCGTGTAGCCAAACCCGGCGTTCTTCGGGGGCAGCGTGTGCCACCAGTTCACGTTGTCGGCCGCAGGTGGCTCCCAGGCCGGATTGATCGTGCCCCACCACCCGAGACCGTTCGGGATGGCGGCATGCGCATAGGAATAGGCTGGCTGGAGCGAGGTCCAGTAGTGCGGGGCGTTGTCCGGGGCGCCCGGCTGCCAAGGCTCGTCCACGCCTTCCTCGAAGCTCGCGACGATCTTGACGGCCGTGTCGTCGACCACCGGGAACGGGTTACACTGGTCGTCGCAGGGGCTGCCGTCGCACGTCATGGGGGAATGCGTGCAGTCTCCGCCCTCACCGCAAGAGTCCACGGTGCAGCCGTCTCCATCATCGCACTCCCCACAGACGTTGCCGCACCCGTCCGGACCGCACTGCTTGCCGAGGCAATCAGGCACGCAGGGGGGCTCCTCGTTGCCCGCGTCGGGCAGAGCGGCCGAGTCGGCGCCGTCAGCCTCTCCGGAGTCCTGGAGAGTGTCGGACGGTAGGACGGCATCGGCATCGCCCGGTTGTCCGGAGTCCTGGAGTACATCGGCCGGTGGGATAGCGGCATCGGCATCGTCCGGTTGTCCGGAGTCCTGGAGCACATCGGCCGGTGGGATGGCGGCATCGGCATCGCCCGGTTGTCCGGAGTCCTGGAACGCGTCGAGGGTCTCGGCCGGCGCTGCGTCGGTGGGCGTCCCGTCCTCCCGGAGTGCATCGGGGAGGCGTGTCGTCCCGTCGGCAAGCGAGGAATCGCCCGACTCAGACACATCCTGTGAGGCCATCCCATCCGCTCGCACGTCGACTTGCGAGCGAGCATCCGGAAGCCGAGGCGCCGCGTCGACATCCAATTGTGTCGCCGCCGGATTCTGCCCGCATCCGTACATGGCGAGAGCGGCCAGCATTGACCTCAGGAAGAAGGAAGCCTGCTTCATCGTCACCCCATGCAAGCGAATCGTCCGACTGGAGGCCGGCAACCGCCGCCGGCCCGAGAGCAGCGGAATGCGGTCTACCATACTCCTGCTGCTCTGGCTACACCCTCGCCTCCATGACCCGCAGGGCGGGAAGTTGCGCCTTGACTGAACCTTGAGGGGCATCTACAGTACTCTCGGAGTCGAAACCTGGGGAAGATCGAAGTCCTCATGATTGCAGGGATTTCGGGCCGCTGTTGTGGAGATTCCGAGCGCCATCCGAGGAGCGGGATGTCGCGGGCGAGGGGCTTTGCCCAAAGGGAAGCGGCTGGGCGAGCCCCGGCGTGATGGACTGTGAGGGGGAGGCGGGTCATGAGGACACTGACTGGACTGATCGCTGCGGCATTCGTGACGGCGGGCTGGGGATGCGGAGGGGAGCCGGTGGACTACGCACCGGACGACGCTCTGGCCCCGGCTGAAATCCGCGGCGACTCGACCCGATGGCCCGACATCCGGTTTGCCGACCAGACGGAGCCGGACCTGCTCAGCCTGGACTTCGGGGGGGCACCGGACGAGTCCGATGACCCCGGGAACGAGGTGCTGACTCCCGAGTGCGAACCGGGCGAGGGCTGCCTGTTCGACCGGTGCAGCCAGAATGCGGACTGTCTTTCCGGATGGTGTGTCGGGCACATGGGGGAGAGCCTCTGCACCAAGACCTGTGTGCTGGACTGCCCTGCAGGCTTCACCTGCAAGCTCGTATCGGGTACCCAACCCGATGCGGTTTTCATCTGCATCTCCGACTTTCCGGTTTTGTGCCGGCCGTGCGCTGCGTCTTCGGACTGCATCAGCGGAGCCGGTGAGCCGGGAGTCTGCGTGGACTACGGCCCGGACGGAGACTATTGCGGCGGAGCGTGCAAGGCCGACGGCGACTGCCCCTGGGGTTTCGTGTGCGAGGAGGTGGTGACGGTCGACGGCGTGGGTTCGCAGCAGTGCGTTTCGGCCACGGGACAATGCCCGTGCGCCTCGCACTCGGTCGAGCTGGCGGCATGGACCTCGTGTGAGAGGAGCAGCGAGTGGGGCACCTGCAAAGGTCAGCGGATGTGCAGCGACACCGGGTTGTCCGACTGTGATGCCCCGGTTCCGCAGGCCGAAGTCTGCAATGGAATCGACGATGATTGCGACGGCAACCTGGACGAGGGGGAAGGTGGAGGTGCGCCGGCTCTTTGCGACGATGGGAATGAATGCACGACCGATTCCTGTCTGGGGGCGGGCGGCTGCACGAGCGTTCCTCAGGACGGGGCGGAATGCAGCGACGGCGACCCGTGCACCCAGTCCGACGAGTGCCAGTCCGGAGTGTGCAAGGGGTTTGCGGTCACCTGCGACGACAACAACCCCTGCACCAGCGATTCGTGCGACCCTCAAGGCGATTGCCAGAACGATCCCACACCGGGGGCATGCGATGACGGCGACGATTGCACGCTCGGTGATGCCTGTGTCCAGGGGAGCTGTGTGGCGGGGATTGCCGTGAACTGTGCGGACAACAACCCGTGCACCGACGATTCGTGCGACCCTTCGGGCGGTTGCCTGAACGAGACCAACGAAGCACCATGCGAGGACGGCAATCCCTGCACCGTCAACGATTTGTGCACGAAAGGGGCGTGTGTCGGGGGGGCGGATGTCGACTGCGACGACGGGAATCCCTGCACGGTGGATGCCTGCCAGGCGGGGGTCGGGTGCCTGTTCATGATCACGGACGGTCCTTGCGACGACCAGAACGCGTGCACGACCCTCGACCATTGCAGCCTCGGGGTCTGCACGTCGTCTGCGCTCGTTCTCTGCGACGACAAGAATATCTGTACGACGGATCTCTGTGCGCCGGATGTCGGTTGCTCGGTCGTCTTCAACGAGGCCCCCTGCAACGACAACGACGTCTGTACCGTGGACGACGGGTGCGACCAGGGAAAGTGCGTCAGCAAGAGCACGCTCAAGTGTGACGACGGCAACCAGTGCACGGTTGATTCGTGCGATCCGGAGCTGGGCTGCGACTTCGCACCGGTCGACATGGGGCCGCCGCCCGTGGCCAGCTCCAACAGCCCCGCCTGCGAAGGGGGAGACATCCAGCTCGTGACCGATGAAGTTGCTGGCGCGGAATACCTGTGGAAGGGGCCGAACGGGTTCATCTCGAGCCTGCGGAATCCCACCCTGGCCGGAATCTCGGCCGCCAATGCCGGCACTTACCAGGTGCAGGTGATCGTCAACGGATGCCCGGGGCCGAAGGCCACGGTGGATGTCGTGGTCCTTCCCGCATCTCACGGCGTCAAGAGCTTCACCTACACGGGCTCGGCGCAGAGCTGGGTCGTGCCCGAATGCGCGACGAAGCTGACGGTCGAGGCCTATGGTGCGCAGGGCGGGTATCCCAAATCGAACCCCAGCCTGCCAGGCAAGGGGGGCAAGATCCAGGCCGTGGTGCCGGTCACGCCCGGGACCACGCTCTACGTTCTGGTGGGGGGAGAGGCCTCGGGGCAGAGCGGCGGATACAACGGCGGAGGCAACGGCTCGGGAGATGGACAGGGGGCCTTCCTCCTCTACGGCGGTGGCGGTGGCGGGGCCAGTGACATCCGTGCCGGCGGGCAGGCCCTGGCTGACCGCATTCTCGTGGCGGGGGGAGGCGGCGGCGCAGGGCGCGACGGGACGCAACCCGGCAACAACGGGGGAGGCGGCGGCGGAAGCACCGGGCAGAACGGGTCGAAATCCTACTCCGGGGCGTCTGTCGGTACCGGAGGCAGCCAGAATGCCGGAGGAAGCTCGGGTGGGACGCTCGGGGCCGGGGGAAACGGCACTTACACCCAGGGCGGCGGCGGTGGAGGCGGCTACTACGGCGGAGGCGGTGCAAGCTACGCCGGCGGTGGCGGGGGAAGCAGCTTTGCCGCAGTGGGCAGCTACAACATCGTCCACACCCAGGGAGTCCGTTCCGGGAGCGGCGAGGTGACCCTTTCCTGGTAGTCCGTGCGGCTCGCACATGGCCCGCTCCCGACGGCGGTTCCGGCCTTTCGGACGGCGCCGTGCTGCTTGACCGGAACCCGTTGCAGGATCTACACTCGCGGCCCGTGCCGAACCCTGCAACGGAGGAGCCACATGGAATCGGGGCGTTTCAACATCGTGCTCGGTCTTGTAGTGATGGTTGCATCTGCGTTCATCGGAGTGGCGCTGGGGCAGTCCATGGAGCAGTACTATGTCAGCGGCTATGCCCAGATTCCCCTGTGGAGACACCTGGCCTCGGCCGGCCACACCCACAGCATGCCGTTTGGCCTCATCAACATCGTGTTCGGACTGTTGCTGGCCCGAGCTGAGTGTTCGAGCGGTGTAAAGAAGGCGGCGTCGGTCCTGACGGCGCTTTCCCTTTGCCTGCCGTTGGGCACGGGGCTTCGCGGGGTGACCCAGGGAGCTCCGTTCACCGAGATCATCGCCATGGTGGGCGGGCTTTCGATGCTTGCCGCATGTGCCCTGATGATCCGCCTCCAGTGGTGCCGGAAGGCATAGCGGTTCTTCCCGTTCGTTTTCACACCCGTCTGCGGCCGCTGATCGCCTTGACAGGGCGGGGTCTCCTACGTACGGTCGGAAGGGCCGGACCCCAGGGAGAATCGTCATGGACCCGAACTCTGATCGCACGTGCCGATGCCTGACGCAGCTGTTGGTAGTCGCCGTTCTGGCCGGAGCCTCTGCCTGCTCGTACAAGTCGGAGGTGCCTGTCGATGCCGGAAGCGGCGGGCAGGATTCGGCTGCTGCGGGGGATGCAGCCCTCGATGTGCCCGTACCCGAGGCAGTGACCGAGGGCGTGGGGCCGGCACACGACGTGCCGGATGTGTCAGATTTCTCGTCGCCCGATGTTGCTCAGGGCGATCTCTCCGTTCCCGATTCGGCGTCGGACACGGAAACCGGCCCGGCTCCAACTCCCACCTGGGGCTGGATCTCGGTCATCGAGTGGAACGACGTGTGCGACCAGTGGTACCTGAAGACCGAGTGGAACGGCGGTTTGCGCGCCTACTTTGCGACCGAGCCGTCATTTCCCCGTGCCCTTCCGCATCATCTGAGCCACATGAAGCCCGTCGCAACCGTCGGTGATTGCACGCTTTTTGACCCCCAGGTGATGGGAGAGAACTGCCCGGTGGAGATGTCGTGCCCGTGCCTCGACAAGGGCGTGGAATGTTACAACGAGGACGAGACCGAGCGTTGGTGCGAGGAGGACGAGATCTGCGTCGTGGACGATATCGAGCCATGGGAGTTCACGCATGGTCACTGCGAGCCGCTCCCCGAGCACTACAGCGCCGGCACGGTGAAGATCGAGGGGCTCAAGACCCCCGTATCCATGGAGCCGGACGAGATGGACCGTTACCTCATGGCCAAGCTGCCCGACCCGAACGACCTGTTCGACGTGGGGGACGTGATCAGCGCAACGACCTCGGGGGGCGACCTCAAGCCGATGTCATTCGAGGCCAAGGGCGTAGCCCCGCTCGAGGTTGTGGATTCGGTGGCTGAGATCTCTTCGATGCCGCCGGCTGCCGAGATTTCGTGGGTGCCAGCGGATCCGGACGCGCGCATCCAGCTCTACCTTGCCGTCGGCTCCCACGACCCCAACCCGCTGGCTGCGGCCATCCTGTGCGACGTGCCCGACTCCCAGGGGAAGATCGAGGTGGACCAGGGGCTGTTGAAGCAGCTCGTCACGCTGGCGTGCCAGGGACAATGGATGCAGAAGTGCAGTCGAATCACCCGCTACAGCCGGAATGCCATGAGCGTCGGAGGCAAGGAGGTCGAGCTGTTCGTGGGCAGCGCGCGTAACGTGCAGTTGCTGATGGAGTGAGGAGGGTAGGGTGGAGCAGGCCATGAAGCGGGCTTCAGGCCCGGGCAGGATCGGGGAGTGCGGATCGGGGCTGTTGGCGCTCGCTACGCTGGCGCTCCTTGCCGGATGCGGCGGCATGAGCACGCCGGAGCGCGATGCCACTCCTGACATTGCGGCGGATGCGCCTGCCGACATTCTGCCCGATGATTCGGCTGATGCCGTTTCCCCCCCTCCCGTCTGCGACCCGGATGATCCCCATCCCAAGGGCCCCGCCTGCTCGCAGAACGTGGCCACGGACGAAGACTTCGATGCGCTTTCGCTTTCGCCCACGGGCATCCAGTACTGGGAGAGGGCGACCAAGTTCATGGTGCCCGCAAAGGACGACGAGTCGGTCATTCCACCGCTGGTGCAGAATGCCAACCGCTATCCGCTGCACATGGAATTCCTGACCGCACTCTTCATGCCCGACCTGACCCAGAGCAAGTACATGGAGATCGTCACGAAGCGGGCCACTCGGGTCTACTTTGCGGGCAACCTCGTGCGTATCGACGACCCGGTCGAAGGGCGCTTCTACGGGTTCACGGTCTATACCGCGGCGAGCATGGCGGAGCAGCTCGAGCCGGTCGAGGTGAAGCGCGTGATCGACGAGCTGTCCTCCGTGTTCGGCGCAGGTGAGCTCGCATTCACCTTCGAGCCCTATGACGCGGCCGGGCCCGCAAAGGCCAAGGCGTGGATCAACCCAGGGTTTCGGATCTACTACCCGAAGCACGACGACGTGACGGTCGAGGTCTACACGCCGGGAGTGAACTACGGCTACGTGCGGCTCTACACGCTCGCCCAGTTCGAAACGGCTTCCAAGGAGTGGCTCTTCGGATTTCGCGATATCGTGGTCATCGAATCCGTGCCGTTCGACATCGAGGCGGTGGTGGCCGCGGTCGTGACCGGAGGGCGGCAGTGGGAGCTCAGTCACATCAACGTGCGGATGGCACGTCGGGGGACCCCGAACTTCTACGTCAAGGATGCGCTTGCTGCGCTCTCTCAGTGGGAGGGCAAGCTCGTCCGAATCGAGGCCCGCAAGAAGGTTCCGCCCGAGACCGAGGACAGCTACACGATTGCCGAGGCAACAGTCGAAGAGGCCGAGGCCTGGTGGGCCGGGCATCAGCCCAAGCTTGAGGACATTCCCGGGGTCGATTCCGAGTATGCGGAGCTCGACCGCGTGACCGAGATGGACACGGCACCGGACGCGCAGCTCCCGCTGGTGTCGCGATTCGGGGGGAAGGGCGCCAACCTGGCCCTTCTCTACGCCTTTCTCGACCCGAAGTACCAGGTACCGGGCTTTGGAATTCCGTTCCACTACTTCGAGGCATTCCTGGACGAAACGATGATCCTGGACTCGCAGGTCGAGCCGCCCGAGAACGTCAGCCTGAGGGAGTATGTCCATCGCCTTGCCACGAATCCGGCCCTTGCGGAAGACGCCAAGCTGCGGCATTCGCTGCTGGCCGGCCTTCGGGCACACATCGAGGACTCCGGCACCGTTTCGCCCGCTCTCGTGACCAAGCTGGCCGAGCGCATCGATGCAGTGTTCGGAGGGACTCACGTTCCTGTACGCTTCCGCTCGTCTTCGAACATCGAGGACGCTCTCGAGTTCTCCGGGGCCGGGCTCTATTCGTCGACCACGGTCTGTGCGGACGACACGCTGGACTCGGATTCCCTGGGCCCGAGTCACTGCAACCCAGCGGAGCCCGAGGAGCGTTCCATCGAGCGAGGGGTGCTCCGGGTCTGGTCGAGCCTATACAACGACAAGGCCTGGGACGAGCGGGACTGGTACCAGGTGCCCCAGGATGCGGCGAGCATGGCCATCCTGGTCACGCTCGCCTTCCCGGATGAGCAGGCCAACGGCGTCGCATTCACTGGCGACCCTTCAGATCCTGAGGAGAAGCGCTACCTGGTCAATGTGCAGCTTGGAGACGAGAAGGTCGTGAGCGCGGACCCGGCCATGATTCCGGAGAAGGACCTTCTCCAGCTCACCGACGGCCTGGTCACGAAGATCTTCCGCATCCGGAGCTCCGTGCTTGCCGAGCCTGGGGTGCCGGTGATGTCTGACGAACAGCTCCGGGAGCTGGGGGCGCTCATGTACGACATCCGCCAGCAGTATCCAATCGATGCGGGTGAACACGACCCGGCCTTGATTCTCCTGGACCTGGAGTTCAAGGTGGAGAAGGTGACCTTGCAGCTCCAGATCAAGCAGATTCGGCCTTTTCTGATGGCAGGGAAGTAATCCGAGCGACTCCGGCCCCGGAGGTGCTTCCATTTGAACTCGAGCGTCCCTTCCCGTAGATTGATGCATCCGTTTGGGAGGTGGCCATGGATTCGGCACGTGGGATGAGTCGGGCGTCGGTGGCGTCGTCGGTGGCACTGGCAGCGCTACTGGCCAGTCTCCTGCACAGCCCGGCGTCGGCGGTTGCCGAAGTGACCTGGGAGCCGGCGGTGGCGTCCATGATTGAGGCGGTGACCGAGGAGGAGCTTTCTGTGGTGGTCGGGGAGCTGAGCGGTGCGGCTCCGGCTCTCGTGGGGGGAGCTCCCTACACGTTCACGACCCGTTCGTCATTCTCGGGTGAGTCCATCGACAAGGCCGAGCAGTACGTGTTCGAGCACCTGCAATCGTACGGGCTCGATTCGGTTGTCTACCAGGAGTTCCCGGGCGAGGATGGAGCGCCCCCGGGGCGGAACGTCATCGGAGAGATCAAGGGGACTACCAGGGCCGACGAGATCGTCGTGGTCGGTGCCCACCTGGACAGCTACCCGTGGGACGTGGACGCTCCCGGTGCGGACGACGACGCGTCGGGAGTTTCCGCAACGCTTCTGCTGGCGCATTCGTTTGCGGGAAGGAGCTTCGAGCGGACCATCCGGTTTGCCTTTTTCGGGGATGAGGAGAACGCCCCCTGGGAGTGCGAGAAGATCGGGTCGGCAGGTTACGCCGGCAAGTGCAAGGCAGCGGGGGAGAAGATCGTGGCCATGATCGAGGCGGATTCCATTGCCTTTGACCCTCCGGAGACGGATGAACCGATTGTCGAGATGAACACGCGTGAGCCAGGGGATGACGCGGACGGTGCCGACCTGGCGATTGTCGAGCTGTGGCAGGAGACCATCGATGTGTACGGCATCGGGGGGCTGGTTTCGGTCAACGTAGCGATCAGCGACAACTGGAGCGATCACGGGAGCTTCTGGAACAACGGGTACCCAGCGGTCATGCTGATTGCGGAGGAGCTTGAGCACTCCAACCCGTACTGGCACTCCGGCGAAGACACGGTGGACAAGCTCGATTGGGCGTTCTACGCTCAGGTTACGAGGAGCTATCTCGCGGTCGCCGCGCACCTGGCCGGGATCCTGCCGGACGAGCCGGCTGGAGGCGAGGAGGGCGGGAGCGATGCGGACGGCGGCGCTCTTGCCGATGGAGGGGGAGAGGCTCCGGACATTCTCGATGGGGCCGACTTGCGTGGGCCCACGGATACGGGAGGAGACCGAGGCATTGAGGGAGGGGGCGGTGGCGGCCCGGACGGAACGGGTTTCGGGGACGTCTCGGATGGTGGCGGTCCGTCGACAGAGAAAGGGGGGGGCGGGTGTTGGGTCGCCGCTCGCCATGCTGGCCTGCAGCCCGCGGTCCCGGGAGTCCTGGGGCTTGCGTCTCTCGTCGTGATTGTGACGGTATCGCTTGCACTTGCTCGTCTGCGCAAGCCGCAGGCCGCGGCGAAGAAGTGACCGCCTTGGCGGACTGAAGCCTTCGCTCCGACTGGGGCAGACCTGCTGTGCCCGCTGGAACCGCTTGCAATCCATCGAAAGGAGATCCATAGTCCGCCCCGAACGGCCTGGATGCCATTCCTCCCTTTCCGGGGGAAGGAGGGCCGGCCCGGAGGCGTGGGAAGGGGGGGCCATGTTGCTCACGAGCCTAGAGCTTCTTTTCACAGGAATGGCTTTTGTCTTCTTCTTCCTTGGTCTCCAGATCCTGGCGATGCAGCTATTGGAGAAGCTGGTCCGACGATTCGGGCGGCCGGCGGCCGAGCGGGCCCTGCCGGAGCCGAAGGCTTCTGAACAGGATGATCTGGCGCTGGTGGCCGCTGCCGTTGCGGTGGCCCGCTTCAGCCAGGAGCACGGAGGAAGACCATGGGGAGGAAACGAGTCGAGGTGATGAACACCTCGTTCCGGGACGGCTTCCAGTCGGTCTACGGGGCGCGGGTTTTCACGAAGGACTTCCTGCCGGCCGTCGAGGCCGCGCGTGCCGCGGGCATCGAGCACTTCGAAACGGGGGGCGGAGCGCGGTTCCAGTCGCTCGTGTTCTACTGCAACGAGAATCCGTTCGAGGTGATGGACACTTTCCGGAATCTCACCGGTCCCAACGTCAACCTCCAGTCGTTGGCCCGGGGAGTCAATGTCGTCGGGCTCGAGAGCCAGAGCAGCGAAATCATCCAGCTCCACGCCCGGTTGTTCCGGAAGCACGGAATCACGACGGTGCGTAATTTCGACGCGCTCAACGACGTGGACAACCTGATCTTCAGTGGTCGCTGCATCGTCGAGGCCGGGCTTCGTCACGAGGTCACGGTGACCATGATGGAGCTGCCTCCGGGAGCGGAGAGTCAGGTTCATTCCCCCGAGTACTATGTCGGTGTGCTCCGGCAGATCCTGGATGCGGACATTCCGTTCCACTCCATCTGCTTCAAGGATGCTTCGGGCACGTCGACGCCCGACAAGGTGTACCGGACCATCCGTGCGGCGAGACGCTTCCTGCCTGCCGGCACGAGCATCCGGTTCCACACGCACGAGAGTGCCGGAATCAGCGTCATGGCCTACAAGGCCGCGCTCGACTCGGGGGCGGACGGCATCGATCTGGCGATGGCCCCCGTATCGGGCGGAACGAGCCAGCCCGACATCGTGACGATGTGGCACGCACTTCGGGGGACCCACTACGACCTGGGAGTGGACGTTCACAAGGTCATCGAGGCCGAGAAGGTGTTCAAGGAGTGCATGAAGAGCTACTTCACCCCGCCCGAGTCCCGGGTGGTGGAGCCGCTCATCCCGTATTCCCCGGTCCCGGGCGGTGCGCTGGCTGCGAATTCGCAGATGATGCGGGACAACGGGGTGCTGGATTCGCTGTCGGACGTCATCGAGGCCATGGCCGAGGTGGTGGCACGAGGAGGCTTCGGAACGTCCGTGACTCCCGTGTCCCAGTTCTACTTCCAGCAGGCGTTCAACAACGTGCTGCTCGGGCCGTGGAAGAAGGTTGCCGACGGCTATGGCAAGATGGTTCTGGGGTATTTTGGCAGGACCCCGGCGGCTCCCGACCCCGAGATCGTCAAGCTGGCTTCGGAGCAGCTTGGACTGGCCCCCACGACCAAGCATCCGCTCGAGCTCAACGACGGGGACCCCAAGAAGGGAATCGCTGCGGCCCGCAAGATGCTGGAGGCCGAAGGGCTTCCCGTGACGGATGAGAACCTTTTCATCGCCGCGACGTGCCGGGAGAAGGGAGTGGAGTTCCTCAAGGGGGCGGGCAAGACCATGGTTCGGAAGGACGAGCCGGCCAGGAGCCAGGAGCCGACGCCTCCCCGGGTCAATGGAGATGCGCCTCCCGGTGCCTATGCAGTCACCCTCGGGGGACGGACTTTCCACGTCCTGGTCGACAAGGGGCGCGTCGTCGTGGACGGACAGGAAACTCCCTGCTCGGTCGAGCCGGAGCCGCTGCCCAAGGGGACGGAGCTTCCGCCCGGGCCCACCCGGGATATCCTCTCCCCGTTGCCCGGACAGATCCTCCGGCTGGCGGTGACGGACAAGCAGCACGTGAAGGCCGGCCAGACGGTGCTCGTGCTCGAGGCAATGAAGATGGAGACCGAGGTGAAGGCACCGGCAGCCGGCACGGTGACGCTGTTCGTGCGCAACGGCGACCACGTCAAGACGGGCCAACGGCTGGCCACGGTTCACTGAGACGGCGGACAAGGAGCGACGGGTCATGCTCGACAAGCTCTATTCATTCACTGGTATCGCCACCATGACTCCCGGGCAGGCATTGATGACTTGTGTCAGCCTGCTGCTCATCTGGCTTGCGGTCAAGCGAGGTTTCGAGCCGCTGCTGCTGATTCCGATCGGATTCGGGGGCGTGCTGGCCAACATTCCCATCGTGGACATCACAGGCCCCACCGGGATCCTCGGGGTTCTCTATTCGGCCGGCCTCGAGACAGGCCTGTTTCCCCTGCTGATCTTTCTGGGCATCGGTGCGATGACCGACTTCGGACCCATGATTGCCAACCCCATCACCATTCTCATGGGTGCCGCGGCCCAGATGGGGATATTCGTGACGTTCGTCGGTGCCATCGTGCTGGGCGAGTATTTCGGGTTCGACTTCGGCCTGAAGGAGGCTGCATCCATTGGCATCATCGGTGGGGCCGACGGACCGACGGCAATCTTCCTCACCACGAGGCTGGCCCCGGATCTGCTCGGTGCCATCGCCGTGGCCGCGTATTCCTACATGGCGCTGGTACCTCTCATCCAGCCGCCCATCATGCGTCTTTGCACGACCGTTGCCGAGCGGCGCGTCGTGATGAGCCAGCTACGCGAAGTGTCGCAGACCGAGAAGGTGCTCTTCCCCCTGCTGACCCTGGGGCTCTGCATCCTGCTGCTGCCCGATGCGACTCCGCTCGTGGGCATGCTGATGTTCGGCAACCTGCTGCGGGAGACCGGTGTGGTAGAGCGTCTCTCGTCCACTGCGCAAAACGAGATGATCAACATCGTGACCATGCTGCTCGGGCTGACGGTTGGCTCGAAGCTTTCGGCGGATCGGTTCCTGCAGAAGGAGACCCTGGGGATTCTGGCTCTGGGCCTGTTTGCCTTCTCGGTGGGGACCGCGTCGGGCGTGCTGCTCGGCCGCGTCATGAACTGGATCTCCCGGGGGCGGATCAACCCGCTCATCGGCGCTGCCGGGGTGTCCGCCGTGCCGATGGCCGCCCGGGTGGTGAACAAGGTTGGCCTCGAGGCCAACCCGGACAACTACCTCCTCATGCACGCGATGGGACCCAACGTGTCGGGCGTGATCGGCTCGGCCGTGGCCGCGGGCATCCTGCTCGCAGCGCTTGGAGGTTAGGGGGCCTGCGGGTCGGGGAATGAGCGATCAAACCAAACTGAGCGGCTATCAGCCTCCCTCCGCAGACGGCGGCGTGCCGATTGCCGTCTTTGGCGTTCGATACATCCACTCCAGGCTCTCCGACGGGGGAGACCTCTACCTGACCGAGTCCGGGCTCGCCCTGGCCTCGGACATCGGGCCCGAGACCTTCAACGTCGACGGTGCCTGGTTTCGCGCCAACTCGATCCGGCTTCCGGGCACGAGCATGCTCTACCGAGTCCGCACCCGCGGTTTGGGGGGAGAGCCCCGGGACGTGGTCCTGAAGTGGAACCGCGTGGGACAGGAGGTCCCCTGCATGGGGGACGGCGAGGATCTGCGCACCGCGGAGTTCAACAGCCCCTTTGAGGAGTTCGCTCTGGTGACCGAGCTGCGCGAGGCAGCGCAGGCATCCCGGCGGGGGTTCGATACCCAGATCCCGCTGGCCATCTATGTGTCTTCAGAACGAGTCGAGCTGGACCGCAGCGGCCGTCGTCGGGACAGAATGCATGCCAAGATTGCGGTCCACAAGGACGTGCATCTCGACATGATGCGCCCTTATGCCGTGCTCTACCTGTGGATGCCCGGTATCGATGCATCCGCTGCCTGGCGGGAGGGGCGACTGGACACACGCGGTGTCGAGGACCTGACTCTGCGTACCCGAGATGAGCTTCTCAACCTCGGGTTCGTCGTTCGGGACAGCAAGCCGCACCATGTGATCGTGCAGCCGGACGGGAGCCGTTCCGTCGCCCGGACGCCGGAGGGGAACATCAAGTTCGGGCTCATCGATTTCGAGCTGCTCGAGCGCACCGAGGAGCGCGAGGCCGGCCTGCGCAAGAGCCGGCGGATGAGCTACCTCGAGCGCCAGCGCGACCGGTTCGTGCACCGGGAAGGAGTCGTGTACCCGCCTCACCTCAAGCTCGTCGACGTCATGGGCGTCGACTATGTTTACGGCCATGCCGAATGCACCGGAGGCCGCTTGTGGGTGGTCGGCCGCGACCCATTCCTGTTCGACTACTTCCTTCCTGAACGCTGGGAGAGCATGGAGCGGACCCGGCTCTCGGCCTTCAACGCGGTCTACCACACGCTGACCAAGGACTCCATCAACCTGGTGTGGTCCGTCTCCCGGGTGGGACTCGAGCCCGACCTGGACCCGAGCAATCCTGGCGAGCGGGAGATCCTTCGCTACGGGTTCAACAGCCCGTTCGAGGAGTTTGCCCTTGCTCTCTATCTTCGCAACAACGGCGTGGCCACCACCTACCCGCGGGCAGTCTATGCCGTTGAAACGCAATCGAGGCCGTCGGGCTACCTGGTCGACGGGCGTCGGTACGCTTCCCACGCCGGGCTCTCCACTCCCGACGGTCTTCCCGTTCTCAGCGAGTCACTCGATTACATCACCATCTGGGGCTACTGGAACGGCCCGGACGAGAAGCTGGCCGCCTGCGATGCCAACTACTATGAAGCCATCGATGCGCTGCGTGCCTACCGGGAGGGGATGCTGTCGCAGGACGAGTATCTGGCTCTCGTGGCCGAGATGCGCAGGCGCCTGGACATTGCTGGAGTCGAGGATCTCAACCTCCGGGGAAATCACCTCATGCTCTCGCTCGACTCGGCCGGGACTCTTCTGAGGGATGCCCTGGGAGCTCCGGAAGTCCGAATCTGCAACTTCGAGCTGCTCCGACGCCGGGTGCCGAGCGCGGTCTGAGTCGAGGTGCCTGAGCCGCACGGGGCCGCCCGGCTTGCCTGCAGAATACCTCTGTAACCTTCTTCGAAACGGTGCCTCTAACGCTGGGGAACGCTCCGTACCGCTGTCGAGCGGGATTTCAAGGAGGTGCGCCCGACCATGATTTCCGCTGCAAGGACCAGGGGGCCAAGTCTGCTCACAGGCCTGGCCGCAGTGTTGACCGTACTGTCGACCGCGTGCTCCTCGAACGGCAACGCTGCGCTCAAGGAAGGGGCGGCGCCGCCGGAGCATCGGGCCCATCTTGATCATTCCGCCTTCTTCCCCGACAGGTTCGAGTCCGGTCAGGACGTGACCCGGGCCTGCCTCTCGTGCCACGAGGGGGCAGCCGCAGACCTGATGAATACGGCGCATTGGACGTGGCTGGGGGCCGAGGTCGAGGTTCCCGGGCATGAGGGGAGCACCCGCATCGGCAAGAAGAACCTCATCAACAACTTCTGCATCTCCGTCTCGGGGAACTGGGCATCCTGCACCCGCTGCCACGCAGGCTACGGGTGGACCGACTCGCAGTTCGACTTTGAAGACTCTTCCCGGGTGGATTGCCTGGTCTGTCACGACCGGTCGGGCCAGTACCGGAAGGGGGCGGGGGGAGTGCCCGAGAGCGGGGTGGACCTTGCAGCAGCGGCCCGCAGCGTGGGTTTCCCCCGACGCGACAACTGCGGAGTGTGCCACAACTACGGAGGTGGCGGGCTGGGGGTCAAGCATGGCGATCTGGACAGCAGCCTGGATTCACCGACCGAGGGGGATGACGTCCACATGGGGCGCCAAGGCATGCTGTGCATCGACTGCCATGGTGGGGCCGGGCACGACATCAAGGGGCGCTCGCTCTCGGTGGGAGTCGAGGACGCGGGCGGAATCGGCTGCACCGGCTGCCATCGTGAGCGACCTCACGCGGACGACCGGCTCGACTCGCACACGGATGCCGTCGCCTGCCAGACGTGCCACATCCCCACCTACGCCCGCAGGAACCCCACGAAGACAAATTGGGACTGGTCGAAGGCGGGCGATGATTCCCGTTCGGACAACGTGCACAAGTACCTGAAGATCAAGGGGGAGTTCGTGTACGGTCAGAACCTGGTTCCCGAGTACCGCTGGTTCAACGGAGAGGGGGATCGCTACCTGGCCGGGGACCGAATCGCGGAGCAGGGGCCGACGGTCCTCAACCAGCCCCACGGATCGATGGAGGACAAGGAGGCCCGCATCTGGCCCTTCAAGGTGCACCGGGGCCGCCAACCTGCCGACAGGAAGAACCGGGTGCTGCTCCAGCCGGTGACCGCGGGGGAGGGGGGGTACTGGCACAACTTCGACTGGGACAAGGCGTTCCGCCTCGGGGCCGAGCTCACGGGCATCCCCTACTCCGGCCAGTACGAGTTCGTGGAGACCGAGATGTACTGGCCTCTGTCCCACATGGTCGCTCCGGCTGACAAGGCGCTGAGATGCGTGGATTGCCACGGACCGCAGGGGCGCATGGACTGGTCGGCCCTCGGCTATGGGGCGGACCCCGCCGGGACAGGAGGTAGGGAGCGATGAAACGCACGGTCTTCCTGGTGCTGGTGACACTCTCCCTTCCTCTGCTGGCCGGCGAGAACGCTGGAACAGAGCCTTTGAAGCCTGCCGGCGGCTCAGATGGAGCCGTGGAAGCACGGTTTGGCATGCACCCGCCGGTACCGGTGCGCGATGCCACGGGGGCAGTGCCCTCCAGGCTGTCTTCGATCGACACGGGCAGGAGTTGCGGGAGCTGCCACGACGTCGGCTGGATCAGTGCTCACAATGACCATTTCAGCGGCAGTCGCAAGGTGGGCTGCATGGCGTGCCACACGCGGGGAGCGCTGCCCGATTCCACAGCCGGGCTACTCGATGCCGAGGGGCGCGTCCCGGCGGACAAGCTGGCGATCCAGGCCCCCTCCAACGGGAATTGCGGGCACTGTCACGGGTTGGTCCACGAAGGTCCACTTCCGCTGGAGCTGCCCGCGGACTTCGACACAGTGGAACGCTCTGACCGCTACTCGATGTCGCGGCTGACCGGGACGATCTTCTCTCCGCACCGGGTTTCCGAGTCGTTCATGAACATCCCGGACAAGTCGGCCCAGACCCGATATTGGGACGTACACGCTGCGACCGGCGTCGGCTGCACCTCGTGCCATTACGTGTCGAACAACCCGGGCAAGGCGGACCGGACCGTCCGTCGCGAGCTTCTGCACCTGAAGCGGGACCCCAGGGCACTGAGCACGGCGGAGTATCTGCGTCGCCCGGATCATCGCCTGGAGACGGCCCGTTGCCAGACCTGCCACGATCCTCTGGCGGTGCATGGGGATCTTCCGTTCCGGGAAAGGCACATGGAGGTGCTGGCCTGCCAGTCGTGCCACGTGCCCACGGTACCCGGTCCTGCGGCCTCCACCATCGATCTCACGATGCTCGACAGCCAGCGGAGCCCGCAGGTGGCGTACCGGGGGATCGACGAGGGCGAGGGCACTCCGACCGTGAGGCTCACGAGGGGATACCAGCCTTTCCTGTTCCCCGCTCTGGATGGTGACCAGGTCCGCCTCTCCCCGTTCAACCTGGTCACTTATTGGTATTGGGTGGACGCAGCAGGCATCGAAGTGGGGCGGGAGACGCTCGAGGCCGCGCTGATGGACCGGTCGGGGAAGTTCAGACCCGAGGTTCTCGCTGTGTTCGATCGGAACGGCGACGGGCAGATTGTCGGCTCGGAGCTGCGCATGGACACCCCGGAGAAGCGGGAGGCCCTGACGGCAGCCCTGGCCTCGCAGGGGGTGGCCGACCCGACTGTTGCAGGGCGCGTGGCAGTGCAGCCCGTCAGTCACGGAGTGGTTGGGAAGGGATTTGCCACTCATGATTGCTCGGCCTGCCACTCTCCCAACGGCCGACTGGACGGCACGATTCCTCTGGCTGCCTGGGTCCCGTATGGAGCCCCCACGTCGCCGGAGATGGCGGACACCGCAGAGATCAGCGGTGCCATCGTACAGACGGAGGCGGGTGGGCTCGTGCTGGAGCGGACCGGCGTGTCGGGGTCGGTCTATGTCCCCGGCCGCAGCCACCAGCTATGGAGTGATACGGTGGGGTTCACTCTTCTCGGGATGACCCTCGTTGCGCTCGGAGCGCACGCAGCGTTCCGTATCCTGTCCTCCCGACGTCGCATGCGGGCGGTCAACGGATTGCATGAAGGGTCGGGGGAGATGCCGGAGCCGCTCCTGGGCGAGCCGGTGCTCATGTATTCCCTGTACGAGCGCATCTGGCACTGGACTATGGCCGCAAGCGTCCTGGCCCTGCTCCTGACCGGGCTCGGGATTCATTACCCCAAGGTTTTCCCGATGCTCCAGTTCCCCCGCTCCGTGAGCGTGCACAGCGTGGCCGCTGCGATTCTGGTCATCAATGCGTTTCTGGCCCTGTTCTATCACCTGGCGACCAGCGAGATTCGGCAGTTCATCCCACAGCGGACAAGGTTCCTCCCTCGGCTTGCGGAGATGGCGAAGTACTATGCCCGGGGGATCTTCGAGGGAGCATCGAGGCCGTTCCGCAAGACCCGGGACGGGAAGCTGAATCCCCTCCAGCAGGTGACCTACGTGGCCCTGCTCAACGTCCTGTTCCCAGCGCAGATCGTGACCGGCACCTGGCTATGGGTTGCCGGTTGGAAGCCGGAATGGGTCGGTGCATCCTGGGCCTTCGGCTGGGTCGCTTCGGTGCACAACCTCGGCTCGTGGCTGTTCCTCTCCTTTCTGCTGGCGCATGTCTACCTGACCACGACCGGCCACACGCTATCTGCGCACATCCGGGCCATGGTGACCGGGTACGAGGCAGAGGAGCTCGAGGGGAAAGGGCAACAGGTCCGACTGTCGGCAGGAGCAAGCTCATGAGTCAGAAACAGCCAAAGGCCGCTCGTCCCTACATCAACCCGTATCTTGGCGGGGCACTGCTCGGTATCGTCCTCTTCCTGGCCTATGTGCTCACGGGAGCGGGGCTGGGAGCGTCGGGGGCCATCGAGCACGTGGACATAGCGGTCGTGGATGCCGTGGCCCCGTCCCACGTCGACCGTGTGGCCTACCTGGCCGAGAAAGCAGGGGGGGACCGGAATCCGCTCCTGACGCCGCCGGTGTTCATGCTCGCCGGAACCGTGCTGGGCGGCTTCCTGTCCGGCCTGTTCGGCCGTCGGGTCAAGGTGGAGCTGCGCAAGGGGCCTCGGATCTCGGGGGGGACTCGAGTGGCACTGGCCCTGCTGGGCGGAGCCATCATGGGGTTCGGTGCCCGGATGGCCCGGGGCTGTACGTCCGGCCAGGCATTGAGCGGCGGGGCCCTCCTCTCCGTGGGGAGCTGGGCATTCATGTTTGCCGTGTTCGCAGGTGCCTACGCCCTTGCCTGGTTTCTTCGCCGGGTCTGGAACTGAGGGAGGGGAACCATGCTACCTTTGAACCTCGCCGAGAGCCTTGGCGGCTGGGCACCCTACGCCGCCTCGATGCTGGTCGGCATCGGCTTCGGAGCCGTCCTGGAGCAGAGCGGCTTTGGTGATTCCCGCAAGCTGGCGGCCCAGTTCTACCTGAAGGACCTGACGGTGCTGAAGGTCATGTTCACCGCCATCGTGGTGGCGGCCGCACTGATGGCACTGTTCAGTGCGCTGGGGCTCGTGGACATGCAGCGGGTGTTCGTGCCCCCGACCTTCCTGGTACCGGGAATCGTCGGAGGGCTTGTGATGGGGGTCGGGTTCATCGTCGGCGGCTTCTGCCCGGGGACCTCCGTCGTGTCGGCATCCACCCTCAAGCTCGACGGAATCCTTTTTGCGCTGGGAGTGGCCGTCGGGATCGGCGTGTTCGGGGAGACCGTGCATCTGTTCGAGGATTTCTGGTACAGCTCGAGCCTGGGCAGATTCGTTCTACCGGAGCTGCTCGGGCTGCCGACCGGTGGGGTCGTGCTTGCCGTCGTGCTCATGGCGCTGGGTATGTTCGTAGCCGCGGAAGTGGCGGAGGCGGTCATCGGTCGCTCGGAGCCGATGCGCCTGCGGACCTGGCTACCCCGACGCGGCGTCCGGCTTGCGGCCTCGGGGGCTCTGGTGGCGCTGGCAGCGGCCACGCTCGTGATTGGTGACCCGACGCCGGAGGAGCGCTGGGAGCGGGTATCGGCCGAGGCGGGCGCCGCGCTGACCGGCCGTGATGCCTTCGTCGACCCTCGGGAGGTTGCGGAGCTTGCCGAGGATACCTCCGTGTACACCCGGTTCATCGATGTTCGCAGCGAGACGGACTACAACCTGTTCCACCTCTACGGGGCGGTGCGCAGACCGGTGAGCGAGCTCTCCGATCCGGCATTCCTCCGGGAGCTGGGAGGGGTGCCGACCAACACGGTGATCTTCGTCGTCTCCAACGACGAGACCGAGGCCACCGAGGGGTGGAAGCGGCTCGTGGCACACGGTGTTCCCAACGTCTACATCGTTGAAGGGGGTATGAACGGCTGGCTGAAGCGCTTCGCCCCGCCCCCCTGTCTCGCCACTCCGATTCCGGACTGGCAGAGCCGGGAGGACGAGGAGCTGGCCTTCGTCTTCCGGCTGGCCGTCGGCGACTGCTGCAACACCGCACGCCCCGAGCCTCCGGGAAAGAAGCTGCCCGGGGACTGCTTCCTGGCCGTGAATCCAGGGGCCAACGCTCAGTCGGCGACCCGGGCTGCCGAGGCCAGGCCAGAGGAGTTCCCCCACAAAGTCAAGCTCCGGAAGAAGGCGGCGGTGAAGGGAGGCTGCGGCTAGTCGGATGAGGGCCTGCGCCGGCCCCGGCGTACGCTCATCTACTGGTTGACTGCTGCCGGAGTGCCCTTGTCCCCGCAACCGCCCGATATGGCGACGTTGGCCTGGAACCAGTTGCCCCCGGTGTCATTCTTGACGGGGTCGTAGGCGGTGGCCTTGAGTGACATCGAGCGGCCCGCACCCGCATTCTGGTCCGGGAAGCCCAGAGCCGTGCCGTACACGACCTTGTCCACCTCGACGTTGCCCGGGCCGATGAGCAGAACTTCGTCGCCCTCCGCACTGTTGCCCAGAGTGAAATTGTTGCCGGAATAGATGTAGTCGATCTTGACGTTGCCGTTGGTGGCCATGTCTCCGTTGCGGCCGACAACCAGGTAGCCCTTGGCCGGGACGACGAGCGGGGCCCCGGAGCCCAGCGTGATGTTGTCGGTATCCACGTCCTTGAGAGCCCAGCCGTTGATATCCCACGCCTGGTCCGTGGTGTTGTACAGCTCGACCCACTCGCCGGATGCATCGACGACGCAGTTCGGGTTGACCATGAGCTCGGTGATGATGATGGTCCCCGGGACCGGGAATCCCTCGTCGGTCTGTCCGTCGCAGTCATTGTCGATGCCGTCGAGCTTCTCCTGAGTCGCCCCCTTGAGCGGGTCGCACGTGACCGGCTTGCCCGCTTCGCAGTTCGGCTGGCTGTGGAAGCAGGGCCCCAGGCCGCACGACGTGGCGCCCAGACCATCGTCGGCAATTCCGTTGCAGTCGTTGTCGATTCCGTCGCATTTCTCCGCCGTCTTTCCCTGTAGCGGGTCACAGCTCTGGAGAAGACCGTTGACACAGGCAGCCACCGTGTGCAGACAAGCGCCGAGCCCGCAGGTGAGCTGGCCGAGCTCCTCGTCTGCCAGGCCGTCGCAGTCGTTGTCGAGAAGGTCGCACACGGTCTCCGGGGCATCCTGGTACGCGTTGTGATGGAAGAAGTACTCGTTCTTTGTGCAGGCAAGCCACTGGCCGTCCTTGCACAGGGCCTCCGCCTTCTTGGCCCCGGCACACACTCCCTTCTGTTTCTCGCACAGCGGCATTCCGCCCTGGGTGCAGAAGCCTCCGCAACCGTCCGGTCCGCACACTTTGCCGGTGCAGTTGGGGACGCAGTTGCAGGTTCCGCCGCTGCACAGGTAGCCTGCTCCGCAGGGGGCCGTGTTCGGCTCGTGAATGCACTTGGGAGTGCCCTGCTGAGTCGAGACGCAGGAATCATCGGTGCAGACATTGCTGTCGTTGCAGTCCAGGGGAGGGCCCGAGACGCACTTGCTGGCAGCACACTTGTCCGAGACCGTGCAGGGATTGCCGTCGTCGCAGGCGAGCGTGTTGGGCAGGTTGCTGCAGCCGGTCGCAGGCGCACAGGAATCGGTCGTGCACGGGTTCGAGTCGTCGCAGACCACAGGAGCGCCGGACTTGCAGGACTTTGCGGCACAGACATCGCCCGTGGTGCATGCGTTGCCGTCGTCGCAGGGCAGGGTGTTGGCCGCGTTGCTGCAACCGGTCTCGGGCAGACAGAAATCGTTGGAGCAGACGTTGCCGTCGTCGCAATCGAGGGGAGCTCCCGGCTTGCACGCTCCCTCGAAGCACTGGTCATCCACGGTGCAGGCGTTGCCGTCCTGACAGGGAAGCTGATTGGGGGTGCTCACACAGCCGACGGGTGCGTCGCAGGAGTCGTCGGTGCAGGGGTTGCCGTCGTTGCAGTTGGCCGGCACGCCGCCGACGCACTGCCCCTCCAGGCATTGGTCTCCTACGGTGCAGGCATTCTCGTCATCGCAGGGTTTTCCGTCTCCGGACGGAGCAAGTCCGCATTCCCCGGTATCCGGGTCGCAGGTGACCGAGAGGCAGGGGGCATGGATGCCTTCCGGAGGCGGGCAGATGACCGGGCTTTCCGAGGCGACCTCGCACTGGTAGGGGAACTGCTCCAGGTTGCAGATCAGCGTACCGTTACAGACGTCACCGTCTTCGAACTGGGCGCAGTCCTCGTCGGCCTGGCAATCGCAGCCTCCGGGAACGCCGGCGCACTCTCCTTCGGCGCACTTGTCGTCGATGGTGCACGGATTGCCGTCGTCGCACGACGCCACATTGGGAACGAACTGGCAGACGCCCTCCACACACGAGTCGTCCGTGCAGGGATCGTCGTCCTGGCACGTCGACTCGTCCAGCTCTCCGTCACAGTCGTTGTCGATGCCGTCACACACCTCGGCAGCGGGAACGGGAGCGGAGCATTCGCCGAGGAACTCTTCCTTGCAGGTCCGGAGCCCTTCACAGCGCCCGTGCTCGTTCTCAACCGCGCAGGGGGTGCTCGAAGCGAGCGCAATGGACTTGCCGGAGCACGGGCATGTCCCCTCGATCCGCACGCACTGACTGGACTCGACTCCTTCGGCGGTGACTGCGTCAGCCTTGCACTGATAGCCTTCCGGACAGGGCTTGTCCGCTCCACAGTTTCCGCCGCAGAATCTCCCCTCATCACCGTAGTCCACGCACACGTCCTGGGTGGCACCGACCCCCGAGCAGTCCTGGCTCGTGGTGCACGGCTTGCACAGGTTGGCAAAGTCGGACAGGCAGATGAACAGGATGTCCGGGTAGCTCCACGAGACTTCCTGGCAGGTCCACCCGGCCGGGCAGTCCTCCTGGCAGACCGAGGTGCAGCGACCTTCTCCGAGGTGGTCCACGCACCAGCCGCCGGAGCACTGACCGTTGTCGGTACACGGGCTTCCGAAGCAGCCCTGACCCGGCTCGCACCGGTAATCCCCGAGCATCCCGTCCTGCGCCTGGAAGTCCCAGACCTCCACGGCATCCTCCCGCGGGGCTATCCAGATGGTGTCCGAGGCTCCATCCGGCTGCACCGAGTCTCCCGCACCATCGGATCCAGTCGAACCGCTCGAGCAGGACGCCAGGCCAAGGAACGACGCCAACAAGATCTGAAGCGCCTGCGACCTTCCGACCAACATGACCACCCTCGCTGAAAGACAGCAGATATCCGGCACGGATAGTAACCGTATCCAAGCCCGCTTCGCAACTGCGGAATTCAGTTCCCGCCGACACGAACCCGGCCGGCAGCGGCCCGGGCGACGAAGAGTGCCACCAGCAGTATGAGCAGGGATAGGGGGCCGGTCGAAGCCGGGAACGTGGTCGTGCTGCAGCCCCCGCCCGGGGCCTGGGCGGGCTCACCGTCGTCGGGCGATACTCCGCCGTCTGCCGGCAGCACATCGGGAGCCAGGGGGCCGGCGTCGGCCGTGAGCGGAGGGGCCAGGACCTGGATGTGCATCTCGATGTCCGGGGTGGGACAGGCCAGCGGGACTCCGTCCGGGGCAACCAGGTACAGTCGACAGAGCAGGTCGTGTCCGACGGTATTGCGGGGCCGGAGCACGAACTCGAGGCGCCCGATGTCTCCGGGCGGGACCGTCGAGAGGAGCACTGCAGGAGTATCCCATGCCGGCCACACTCCGGGCACGTCCATCTCCACGGCCGCCTGTGAGCCGCCTGCCGCCTTGAGCCAGATTGAGCCCTGCTTCCAGGTCTGCGTCCCGACGTTTCGGAACTCCACCCAGCCGGCCGCCATCTCGCCTTCCCGGATTGCCGCGGGGTATGAGCCGTCGTAAAAGGCCGCTGCGAACTCGGGAGGGGTGGCTCCGATGACCTGGGGATTGCCGTCGTCCACCTTTCCGTTGCAGTCGTTGTCGAGGCCGTCGCACTGCTCGCCGGTCGGCTCGTTGAGAGCCAGGCATGTCACCCAACCGGCCGCACAGCGGAGACGGCCTTCGGCACAGACCCCCGGCTCGCCCGAATCGCACGACAGGTTGCCATTCCCGGGGTCGGGCCCGGCACAGTCACCGAAGGGATCCCACTGACACGAGCCGTTGCAGGTTGCCGTCTGGGCGCCGCAATCGCCGCACTTCTGGGTGTTGGCCTGCCCTGGGGCGCACGGCCCTTGCCCTTCGCACCCACCCCAGCCTTCCCACTGGCCGTTGCCTCCGCAGGTCCGGTGCTTCGTTCCGCAGTTGCCGCAGCCTGCCGAATCCACCTGTCCCGGATCGCAGACCCAGACCTGTCCTTTTCGAACGATGTAGCCGCCGTCGTAGTACCCGGCACCGTCGACCGAGTCCTGAAAGCCGTTCCAGCATCCGGAGCAGCAACCCTGCTCATGGACCCAGACCTTGCCGTCTCCCACCCCCGTGACGTAGGCTACGTGTCCATAGGTGCTCGAGACACGGCAGCCGATGCTGTTCACGACCGGGTAGGGGAGCACCTCGTAGTCCGGATGTGCCGCGTAGTTCCCTGCCCATTTCTTGGCATCCTGCCACGGGGGAGGCAACCCGACTCCCCAGTTGCAGCAGGCCATGTGCCAGGCCCCCCACGTGCAGTTGCCCGACTTGCCTCCGCCGTTCTCACAGCAGGGGTACGGGTTGTCGGCACCGCACTTGCAGGAATCCGCAACCCCCCCACACCAGTAGACGGCCCAGGCCCTGGCTGGCAGGAGCAGGCAGACAACCACCAATGCCGCACCCACCGGGCGCATGGAAACCTCCTACACCCTCCACAGTACAACGATTCCACCCTGACGCACACTTCAATTCAGCGGGGGCGGCTGCAAGCCTAGATGCCGGTCCCGTTCACCAGGACGGCAACCTCCGGCTCATCGGAATCACTCGAATGGATCAGGACTTTTGCCTGTACCGGGCCGGCCTCCTGGGGAGCGAAGGAGACCTCGAGCGAAACGATCTGGCCCGGTGCCACCTCGAAGGACGTGGCGGATGCCATCACGGACGTGGTCGAGACGGGCTGGACCAGGATCTCGGTGACCGTCAACGGCGCATCGCCCAGGTTCCCGATGTCCAGGGGGAGGATCTGGCTGGCGGAGACCGCGACCTGTCCGAAGTTGAGCAGGGTAGGGCTCACCTCGATTTCCGGCACCCGCAGGATGCACTCATTGGCCTCGCAACGAAATCCGGGGCCGCAATCCTTGGCCATGGCGATCCACTGATCGCACGCGTTCAGGCTCCAGCTCTGGTCCGTTCCATCCTTGCAGGAATGGCTGATCGCGACGTCCTGGGCCAGCTCAACCCACCTGCCGCAGGCGTCGACCCGCCAGGCTTCACCGAGATCCTCCCGGCAATCGTAGAGGGTCTGCTTCGCCTCGGCGGGGCTCAAGCAGACCGACGGGAGATCGCCGCCCACGTCTGCGCACTCCAGGAAGTCCGATTCACAGTCGACCGAGGCTTCGCACAAGTCGCACCGGGCCCCCTTCTTGCACGTGCCCGCAGTTCCGTCCAGGTTCTCGCAGGAAGTCCCCTTGAGGCAGGAAGTCCCCCGCTCCCTGCCGCAGCACACGATGCCGTCATCGGTCTGTCCTGCAATCTGTTCGGGAACGCAGAGCCCATCCCTGCAGACCGAGCCCGCCTGGCAGCCGCAGGTGCTCGAGCACTTCACGCAGGGCACGGGCTCGACGGGATAGTTGAAGTCAGGAATGGACGGCGGCTCGAGAATGAGCTGCACGCCGGCCGGCGACACGATCTCCTCCACCGAGTTCTCCATGTACCAGGCGGTTTGGGACACGTTGCTGCACTTCATCAACTGGTGGGTACCATCCGAAGGGGAGACTCCGCACTGGTAGGTTCCGGCCTTGTCACAGCTCTGCACGTTCAGGCACCAGGACAGGGGAGTCCCCGAGCCGTAGTAGCCGACCCCGAGCCCCTCCACGCAAGTCAGGTTCTCCACCGCACAGTCCCGATTCCGCAGGTAGTAGGCCATGTTCTGGCCGGCCCCCTCGCAGGAGACCGCCTCGGTCCCTTCGCACCACCCTTCGCCGGGGTTCGAGCACTCGTCGTCGTAGCAGGGGCCGGTTCCCGTGAGGAGGGCCGCAAACACCAGCGGGAAGACCCAGTACCTGAACCCGGGCCTGCGTGCCACAAATGTCGTGTCGTTCATTGACGTGCCCCTCCTGAGCTCGTTTTGCGGCTCGAAACGCCTGGCAGACGTTCTCGATTCTATCGAATCGACTCCGACCCGGCAATGGAGTAGAATGCGCAGACGGCGCTGGTGGCGCCGTGACTCACGTGGGGGGATGGAATGCGCCGGCGACTCTCTTCTTGTGCGGTGTTGGCTCGTGGGATCGGATTGCCGGCCTTGCTGGTGCTGTCCGCTTGCGGCAACCCGGGGACGACCACGCTACGCGGCTCGGATTCCGGGGATGCGGCCGCACTCGAGACCGCCGTGCAGGATGCGGCGTTGGACAGCGGGCTCTCCGAGATTCACTTCAAGGATTCTTCGAGTCTGGATGGGGTGCCCGAGCTTGCCTACGAATTCGGGGGCGACCCGGGGGGACCCGCCTGCGCTCCAGGCACAGGATGTTTCCTCGACCCTTGCACCAACAACAGCCAGTGCCAGTCCGGCTGGTGCGTGGAGCACCTGGGAGAGGGGGTCTGCACGTCCGAGTGCCAGGAGGAATGCCCGGCTGGGTGGGAATGCAAGCAGGTGCAGTCGACCGGCCCCGATGTCGCTTGGGTATGCATTTCCCCGTTCAGCAACCTGTGCAAGCCGTGTGCGACTGCAGCGGACTGCACCAGCCCCGGCGGACTCGAGGATGCCTGCCTCGACTACGGAGCGGAAGGTGCGTTCTGCGGAGGCACCTGCACTACCAATGCGGACTGTCCCCAGGGGTTCTCGTGCAAGACGTCGAAGACCGTGGACGGAGTCGTTGTGAACCAGTGCCTGGCCGATGCAGGGACGTGCCCCTGCACGGCCAAGTCGGTACAGCTCGGCCTGTGGACGCCGTGCGCGTCGGCGAACGAGTGGGGCACATGCGGCGGGAAGCGGGTGTGCACCAAGGGCGGCCTGTCGCCGTGTGATGCGGCAGCACCGGCCCAGGAAGGATGCAACGGGGTGGACGACGATTGCGACGGTGTTGCAGATGAGCCGGACGTGGTGAACGGAAACTACGTGAACCTGTGCGACGACGGCAACGGCTGCACCAGTGATGCGTGCCTGGGGGCGGACGGATGCCAGCAGACGCCGCTCGATTCGGTCGAGTGCATGGACGGGGATTCCTGCACGGTGGGGGACCACTGCGAGAATGGCCAGTGCGTGGGGCTCCCGGTGGTGTGCGATGACTCGAACCCCTGCACCGACGACAGCTGCGACGGGAAGGGAGGCTGCTCCTCGGTCGACAATTCGGCGGCGTGTGACGACAAGGATCCGTGCACCGTGGCCGATGTCTGCAAGGGGGGAGAGTGCACCGGCGTTCCCATCAACTGCGACTGCAAGGCGGACGGCGACTGCCTGGCCTTCGAGGACGGCGACCTGTGCAACGGCACGCTGACGTGCGATACGTCGGTGGTTCCCCACGAGTGCGTCCTGGTACCTGGAAGTGTCATCAACTGCCCGGCGCCGGAGGGCGTGGATGCCATCTGCCTGGAGGCATCGTGCGATCCGCTGTCCGGGAAATGCAGCCTCGTCCCGGATCATGAAGGCTTTGCCTGCTCGGACGGAAATGCGTGCACGGTCGGAGACGTGTGTGCCGCAGGGAAGTGCCAGCCGGGGGCCCCCATGGTCTGTGCGGATAACAACCCGTGCACCGATGATGCGTGCAACGCGCAGGCGGGGTGCATGTTCACCTTCAACAGCGGCCCGTGCAGCGACAACAACGCATGCACCACCGGTGACGTGTGCAAGTCAGGGGTCTGCTCCACGTCCGGGCTCCTGCTCTGCGATGATTCGAACCCGTGCACCCAGGACGGCTGCGACGTCCAGGCAGGCTGCACGCACGTGGCCGATGATGCCGCAGTGTGCACCGACCAGAACGCATGCACCCTGGGCGATTCGTGCCAGGGAGGGGCGTGCGTGACCAAGGAAGCCCTGGTCTGCTCGGACGGGAATCCGTGCACCACGGACAGCTGTCTGCCCGAGAGCGGCTGCCTGTTCAAGCTCAATGAGCTGCCCTGCGACGACGGCAATCTGTGCACGTCCGGGGACCACTGCCATCTGGGGGGCTGCATCGGCGGATCCCCTCTGCTCTGCAACGACTCGAATCCGTGCACCGATGATTCGTGCGAGGCAAAGGTGGGGTGCGTGTTCAAGGCCAACTCGGCTCCTTGTGACGACGGGAATGCGTGCACGCTGGGGGACACCTGCAGCCAGGGGTGGTGCAAGGGCACGTCGAGTCTGACCTGCGACGACAGCAACCCCTGCACGACGGATACCTGCAAGCTTGGAGTCGGATGCGTGTACGAGAACAACTCGTTGCCCTGCGACGACGGAAATGCCTGCACGTCGGGCGATATGTGTGCAGGAGGCAAGTGTGCTTCCGGGCCTGTCGTCGACTGCAACGATGGGAATGCCTGCACCGACGAGGTCTGCAACAAGGCGACCGGCTGCACCTACGAGGCCGTGGACTGCAATGATTCGAACGCCTGCACGACGGACTCGTGCGACAAGACCAAGGGGTGCGGCCACGTGGACATCACCGCCACGTGCGATGACGGGAACATCTGCACGATGGACTCGTGCGACCCCGCCAAGGGGTGCATGAATTCGAACAACAGCCAGCCGTGCGACGACGGCAGTGCCTGCACGTCGGGCGATGCCTGCTCCAACGGTACCTGCAAGGGCGGACCCATGGTGCTTTGCAGCGACGGCAAGCCGTGCACGCAGGATCTCTGCGATCCGGCGATCGGGTGCATCTACCCACCCATCGCCCCCTGCTGCGGCAATAGCGTTGTGGAGGGGGGGGAATCGTGCGACGACGGCAACAATGTCGGCGGTGACGGCTGCTCCGCCACCTGCACGACGGAAGGGCCGTTGTGCGTGACCATGGGCGTTGATGTCCGAACGCTCGAGCAGACCCCGGACAAGTGGAAGCAGAGCTCGTGCCAGAGCCTTTGTGAGGACACGCCGACCGTGATTCCGGCGGGGTGGCACATCGCGACCAAGGAGGAGGTAGCTCATCTCACCAAGAAGCTGTCCTTCGGATCGTGCGCTGCCTACGGAATCTGCGGCTCTTACTGGTACGGAAGCGGCGGGGAGCTGACCGCGGGGTGCAGCATGCTGCACTACACCTGTCCGACCGGCGGCTGCACCGCGTACACCACACACTGCTACACGCAGGTCCTTCTTATTCGAGACGGACGGGTGGGAACCTGCACGACCAACTGAAGTTGAGTTTTTTCCAGGGGAGGGGGGAGCACCCATGAATGTGCTGATTCCGGTGCTGGTGGGGGCGGGGGTCTTGCTGCTGGGCAGCCGGTTCTACGGACGATATCTGGCGAGGCGTCTCGGGATCGAACCGTCCCGAAAGACACCGGCGGTGGAGCACTCGGATGGCCGCGACTTCGTGCCGACTCGCACGGCGGTCCTGTTTGCGCACCACTTTTCGGCGATTGCGGGGGCCGGGCCGATCCTGGGGCCCACGATTGCCGTGCTCTTCGGGTTCGCACCGGCCTGGCTCTGGGTCGTGCTGGGCGGCGTGTTCTTCGGTGCGGCCCATGATTTTGCCGCGCTGTTTGCGTCGGTCCGACAGGGGGGCCGCTCGATGGCCGAGGTGGCCCGCAATTCCCTGGGCAATGCCGGGTTTGCCCTGTTCATTCTCTTCACGCTTGTTCTCATCGTGCTGGTGACGTCGGCCTTCCTCGCTGCCACCGCGGTCTCGCTGACCTCGATGTGGCCAGCGGCCAAGCTCGGCGTGGATCCGGCCAACACGATCATGCGCACGGTTCAGGGAGAGGGCGGCAGCCTCGTGGTCATCGGCGGCATTGCGTCGATGTCGGTCGTGATCATCACGTTGGCATCGCCGTTCCTGGGCTGGCTCATTTACAGGAGAGGGCTGAAGACGTGGCTCGCCTACGTTCTTGCGTCGGCCGTCTGCCTCCTGTCCATCGTGGCGGGAGTCTACTTCCCGATCCGGCTCGACCCCAACGTCTGGATGGTGGTGCTGTCCATCTATGTTCTTTTCGCCGCAGGGCTGCCGGTTTGGCTCATTCTCCAGCCTCGTGATTTCATCAACGTCCAGATCCTCTATGTCGGCATTGCCGCCCTGGTGGTGGGGATCGTCGTGGCCGGGCTGGGAGGGCTCGAGATGAGTGCTCCGGCGTTTGCCCTGGAGAGGGCGCAGGAGTCCGTGCTTCTGGGACCGGTCTGGCCCTTCCTGTTCACCACGATTGCCTGCGGTGCGATCTCCGGATTCCATTCGATGATTGCGACGGGAACCACGGCCAAGCAGGCCTCCACTGAGAAGGATCTCAAGAGGCTGGGCTACGATGGAATGCTGCTGGAGAGCCTCCTGGCCCTGTGCGTCATCGTGGTGGTCGGGGCGGTGCTGTCCACACAGGACTACGTGTCCATCGTTCATCCGGCGGCACCAGGGGCCAAGTCGAACCCCATTCTCGCGTTCTCTCTGTCGGTCGGGGGACTCCTGCAGAAGGCCTTCGGGATTCCCACGGCCGGCGGGACCGTGTTCGGAATCCTCCTGGTCGAGGGGTTCGTGGTGACCACGCTCGATGCCGCGGTGCGAATCAACCGCTACCTGTTCGAGGAGCTCTGGACCATCCTGTTCAAGGAGAAGCAGCCGGGTCTCCTCAGGCATCACTGGTTCAATTCTGGATTGTCCGTGGTCCTGATGTGGATCCTGGCCTATACGAATGCGTTCCAGGCCATCTGGCCGGTCTTCGGATCGGCGAACCAGTTGCTTGCGGCCCTGGCCCTCGTGGCCGTGTCCGCGTGGCTCATGTCCATGGGGAAGAGGCCGCTGTTCACGCTCCTTCCGGCCGGAGCGATGCTGGTCACCACGCTGGGGGCCCTCGCACTTCTGGCCCCACGCTACCTCGACGGGGGGCAGTATGCCCTGTTTGCGGCCGATCTGGCCTTGATCGGGCTTTCCGGCGCGCTCGTCGTCGTTGCAGGCCGCAAGCTGTTGCAGCTGAGTGCTCGCACTTCCACCCGATAGTCAGCCGGTCTGAGCGTCCCTGCGGCAAGGACAGTGGCGTCCATGGCCGCTGACACTTTCTTGGCTCTTGCCTCCGCTGGGGGAAACGTGGATACTGTATATGGACAGATGGGTGTATGAATGGTGCGTACGCTGACTTAGGAGGGAGAGCCATGGCAACGGACAAGCAGGAGCGCCTGGTGTTGGAGAAGATGGGGGTCCGGTGGGCGGTGCTGACGGCCTGGGTCCTCGATCTGGGGACGCGGGGGGCCAAGGCTCCGACCGGGATCCAGCAGCGGCTGGACCAGACCTATGCCAAGCTTTCGAGCGGCTGTTTTTCCAGCTGCGAGATCGGGTGCACGCTCAACGAGGTGGAGGCGACCCTGACCTCGATGGACGCCTCCCGGGGCGACAGCCGCGTGGACTACTGGACCGACCTGCTTGGCAAGGCGATGGGCGAGGGAACACCGCCCAAAGAAGTGCTCAATATCCCGGCGGTGCAGGTCTACTACTCGGATTGCCACATGGGCGGGTGCAACTGCAGGAACTGAGGTTTGTCGGGTCCCCGGCAGTCACCCCGGAGGGCAACATCAGCCCCGCCGCGGCTACTCGCACTTGACCCCTGAGATGGGACAGCAGACCACCTTCTTGTCGCAGTCCGGCATCGCCGTGTGGACGTGTTCGACGAGGGTGTCCTTGCACATGCAGGGGGTGTAGTCGGAAAGGTCGACCTCGAAGGGGCAGGTCGGCACATCGACCACTTCCTCGGGCGTCTCGGGGACATCTTCAGCCACCTCGGGCGGAACCACGAGATCCTGCTCCGGGACAACGTCCTGACCGACCACCTCGGGATCCTTCTCGAGCAGCTCGTGGTCTTCGCAGCGCAGCCCCCCGATCTTCGGGCAGCACACCACCTGCGTCTTGCATCCGGGCACCTGGGCGTCGGGGTCGGTCGCAATCATGCCGTAGCAATCGCAGGGCAGAAGGCCCGTCAGGATCACTTCGTCCGGACAGACCGGAAGCGGCGCATCGGCCGTTGTTTCAGGCACACTGGCCACGTCTTCCTGCCGAGGCGCGCGGGTGTCCTGGGGCTCGCTCTCCTTCTTCCCGTTGTCGCTGTCGCAGCCGCTCAGCGCGGCCAAACCGAGAATCATCAGGGAAACGATCATCGTCGTCTTCATGGCATCCTCCTCCTGTTCCGTCGCCACCGCACGGACTGATAGAGCAATCGACGCGGGAATGCAAGCAGTTCCTTCTGCCGCAGCGGATCATCGGTTGCGGACAACTTTCTTGACATCTGGCTGGCCATCGGGCAGACCCGGAGCCCGGGAGGGCGGGGAATCCAATGGACCGGAGGCCCGCTCCAGGGAGGTCCGTCGTGTCGAGAGCGTCCATGAATGTGCTTCTGCCTCTGCTGGCCGGCTGCCTGGCAGCATCCTGCGCCGGAGGAACGTACGTCTGGGTCAGTCAGGACCGTTTCGTTGCTGAGCTGCCGCAGGAAGCTGGGGACTACAGGGGAAAGCCGATCTTCATGCCGGGTTTCGAGAACCGGGCCGACGACACGTCGATGTTCTACTACTACAGCCCGGACCGGACCGTGAAGTACGAGGGGGCTCCGTCGATTCAGTCGTACCTCTGGTACTGCTTTGAGAAGGCCTTCCGGAAGGCGGGAATGCGCGTCTACTCCGAAGGGGGCCCGGTCTATGCACCGGAGCTTCAGCTCCGCATCCTCTCATGGACCGACCGGGAGATGGTGCTGGAGGTCGCATTGCTGAGGGAGACCGAGGAGGTCTTCTCCGACAAGTTCGCCATTCCGGGGGATCCGCCCCAGGGCGCCCAGCCCGCCGAGCTGGAGGCCGCTGCCTATCGGATGGTGAATGCGGCGGTCAGCGAGATCCTCAGGGACCGGCGTTTTTCCGAGGTCTTCCAGGCCGTCGGCCGCGGGAACGGCGACGACGAGCCGTGATCCGGCCGGACGGGCGATGAAGCGGTATCCATGAGCGGGGGCGATCCCCAATCATCGGCTCCGGGCTGCCCGGATCTCCTGGCCTCTCTTCTCGGCTTTCTCCCACATGCGGATGTAAGCCTCCGCCGAGCGGAAGAGAGGCTCCAACGCCTTGTCATCGGGTGCGTCGGCGACCGCATCCTGGATGAGCTCGGGCAGGAGACCGATGTGCACCATCCCCTCCTGGTCGAAGTCGATGGCCCGGTTTCCGACATAGGGCTGAGTGAACTCCACGTCCCCTGCATAGGAGGTGAACGGGTAGGTCATCGGATTGGGCTGAGGCTTGCCGCAGGCACCCTGCGCAAATCGGGGCCCCGGCGCCCCCGCGATGCCGTTGAAGTCGATGCCGAGGCTGACACCCGGATATTGCCCCTTGGACTCGATGAGGGCTGCCCGGTCCGCCAGCGACTTGAGCGTCGAGCCCGGGTTGTCGGGGTCCTGGCAACGGTCCAGGCCGAACGTGGCCACACCGCCGGTGGCGAACAGTCGGCCGTTCCAATGCCGTCCGTGGGTACCGGCTCCGGGGTAATCATTGGCCTCGAGGATCTCGTAGGCGCGGCGGTATGACCATTGCGGGAAGTGGTCGATCTCGATAATCATCCCCCTGGCCATCAGGCCGGAAAACAGGGCTTCGCCGATCGGCGTGATGGTGGCGTTCTGGCACCACTCGCCTTCGAGCGGCGGGGCCATGAGCTTGTCGAGATACTTCAGGGCTACGGGCAACGGGTCCTTCTCGAAGCCCAGCGTGTCTTCCGGAGCGGGCGAAAGGTATTCGTCACGGGGCTTCAGAAGGCCTCCGTAGGTGATCCCGCCGGAGTCCCACCCCGTGGGCATGTCGTCGGTTACGCACTCCTGCGTGTAATTCAGCCAATGCCCCGTGATCAGGAAGTTGCCGGCCTGGAGGAAGCCGCGGCTGCCATCCCCCGGGGAGAAGCGGTTGTCGAACTTGTGCACCGGGAAGACCGTCCGAATCCCCCGGGCATAGTATTCATCGAGCTGTGCCTCCACCCAGGCTTCGTCGCAGGTCGGCCCCCCTTCTCTGGGCGTGAGATAGCAGCGGAACGGATTCGAGGTCTCGATGCCCAGCACCACCGCCAGCTTGCCGGCTGCGATGACCTTCCTGGCTTCGGCCGGGCTGGTCACGATTCGGAACCAGCCCTTGCCCTCGCCGCCCCATTGGGCATCGATGTACCGCTGCATGGCCCAGGTTTCGTCGATGATTCGGTCGATGGAGGTCATGTCCTCGCAGTCGAAGCGGCTCGGATTGAGGCCGCCCCCGACCATGATTCCGCAAATCACGTAGTCGGTGGTGGCAAGCTGCACCGTGAGCCGCAGGCCGGCCATCCAGGCCCGCTCGATCCATCGATAATACATCGTCTGGTGAGTGGACCAGTGACGCGCATCGGGCCAGTCGGTGAAGTCGGGCCAGCCCGCGGTCTCATGGTTCTTCTCCTTGAGCTGTCCCGCCATGAACGCGTCGAGCACGGCCTTGAACGCCTCCCCGCCGATTCCGACGTAGTCGTTCACGTAGCCGAAGATGTCCTTGCGACCGTCCTCGCCATGAATCACGGAGCAATCGGGGAGTGCGTGCGGAACGCCCAGCCTGTGGAACGCTGCTCCGTGGTAGATTCCGCCGCCGAAGCCGAGGTTGGACATGATGTGCTCGTGGATGTCCGCAATCCCGTACAGCGTGCCGTCCTCGAACGTGGTCTTCGTCACGATGCCCGAGGCGTCGAGGGACAACTCGGGGTAGGGGGTGCAGCCCTCCGCCGGCTCCAGCGTGACGGGAGCCCCGATGCTGTCTCCGGTTCCTTCCAGTCCCAGCAGAGCCTCGCTCTGCCGGTTTCGAAGCTGGTAGGCGGAGGCGGATTCGGAATGGACTTCGAAGGCCCACTCCGCCTCGGAGATGTAGTCGTCGTCGACCAGGGTGACGTCGGACTGCACTTCGAGCGCCCGTCCGATCTTCCCTGCGGAGTCGATGAGATATCCCCGGTCGACATCGTAGAGAACGTAGGTGTCGAGGTCGGCAGCCTGGAGGTAGAACCGCTCGGCTCCGTCGGCGGATGGGGTGAACCCGAACGAATCGTCCGTCGTCCTCGAGAGCCACTGATCGCCGGACCGGAGGGAAACGCACTGTCCCCCCAGCCCCTGCAGGGGAACGGTCGGCAGATCCGGTTCCAGGACATCCACGGCGGAATCCCGAGCGAGGGCATCCTCCCCGGAGTCCGAAGCCCGCACGTCCCGTGCATCCCCCTGTCCCCGACCGTCCGGAAGTCCACCGTCGTCACTCTTGCCGGAGCATGCGGCGGCGCCGGCGAGGAGCGCGACTACGAGAAGCAGGCTCCGAAGCTCCGATGTCAGACCGACCCCTGCATTGCCTATCGTCAAACGCCGTATCGGATCCACTTTCGCCACCCCCGAGTGCCCGGTCAGCCCGGACCGCGACATAGTGCTCTATTCGTCGGCTCGGCGCAAGGTCTTGAGGCAGCGATTCTGACGGGGAAAGGTTGGCCAGGGAGGGGGGGGAGTGCGCCGTCCGGCGACTCACTTGCAGCCGTACACGGATTCCACGCTGTTGTTGAGGATGGTCACCTTGCCGCCGGTGGTGAGGACCAGCACCCGGTTCGGGCCGACCATGGTGTCGGAGACGGCGGTCACACCGTCCATGCAGCGCGCGGCATCGTTGCCCTCGCTGTCGTCGAAGGTGTCGTTGCCGAGCCCGTCGATCATGTAGTAGTCATTTCCCTTACCACCCTGCACGAGGTCATCCCCGCTGCCGCCGACCATGCGGTCGTTGCCCAGGTCACCGCTGACGGTATCATTGCCGAGATCCCCGGAGACGAAGTCGTCTTCCGCTCCGCCGTAGACGATGTCGTCCTCGCTGCCGCCACGTGCCTCGTCCCGGCCCATGTTTCCGTTGACCTGGTCATTCCCCTGGTTCCCGTTGACGAAGTCGTTGTCTTCCATGCCCTGGACCGTGTCGTTCCCGGCCAGGCCGCGGATGAAGTCGGCGGCGGCGCTGCCGGTGACGGTCTCCCCGTTCGCTGTCCCGTCGATGGAATTGGCGGGGCGGCAGAGGCCGTCGGGAGGGCTCCAGTACCAGGGGGACAGGCAGCTCGAGCAGCCGGACCCCGTGTAGCCGGGGTCGCAGATGCAGGCACCGGTTGCCGGAACGCACCACCCGTGATTGTTGCACGGGTCGGGCTTGCACGGGTCATCCACGCAGACCCCGGCCGAGCACATCATTCCAAACCCACAGCTTCCGCTGCATGACTGCGACGAGATCGTCTCGCCGACGCACGTGTTCCCGCCGCACGACGGGGTCGGGTTGCCGCACGACCGGGTACACAGCTTTGTCCCATCGCCGCACTGTACCGAGCAGGCACCGCACGACCAGTCGGTCCAGCCGCCATTGACCGGCTGGCACTCGGGAACACAGGAGCCGTTGGAGCACATCTGGCCCGCAGGGCAAAGCGTCCCATCGTCCACGATGCCGTCGCAGTCATCATCCTGGGCATTGCACGTTTCCACCAGGTTGGCGAAGATCTCCGACGGGCAGGCGAGGCCGCTTCCGTCAGGCTTGCACGTCCAGACACCGAACGCACACAGGTCGGAATCCTCGGTATCGCAGGCACCACCCTTGAGCGGGAACCCCTCGTCGATGACTCCATCGCAGTTGTCGTCCACGCCATTGCAGAGCTCGCCCGCCTGGTTCACGACGCACTGCCCCGTCTGGCACGTGCCGGCGCATCCCCCCTGCACCGTGCACGGAAGTCCGTCGAGGAGCTTCTGCGAGCACGCTCCGTTGGCGCATACCCCCTGCGTGCAGGCTCCGTCCATCCAACTGCAGTCCTTGGGCGTGCCGGTGCACACTCCGTCCTTGCACAGGTCGGTCAGGGTGCATGGGTCACCGTCGTTGCAGGCCCCGAACAGGTTCTTGGCCACGCACGCTCCGGCCTGGCAGACGCCGTAGGAGCAGGAGCCGTCGAACTGGCTGCAATCGAGGGGTGTCCCGAGGCAGACGCCATTCAGGCACGAATCCGCCTTGGTGCACGAGTCCTGGTCATCGCAGTTTCCTTCGAGCAGCACCTGCTGGCAGGCACCCATCTCGCACACGCCCATGGAGCAGCTCCCGTCCAGGAACGAGCAGTCCTTGGGCGATCCGCCGCAGACGCCGTCCTGGCACTCGTCCAGGACCGTGCAGGAATCGCCATCGCTGCAGGCCGTTCCGTCCTTCTTGCCGGCGCAGGGGCCGGTGCCGCAGACTCCGTTCTCATCGACCTCGCCGTCGCAATCATTGTCCTGTTGGTCGCACGTCTCGTCACCTCCGGGCTTGATGGCAGGATCGAGCGGCCCGCAGTCCCCCTCGTCCGGCGTCATGTCGTTGTCGTCGTCCGGATCGCACGCATCCCCCAGGGAATCGAGGTCGAAGTTCTCCTGGCCCGGGTTGTCGTTCAGAGGGCAGTTGTCCTCTTCGTCGAGGACCGTGTCCCCGTCGTCATCCTGGTCGATGCAATTGGCCTTGCCGTCGAGGTCTTTGTCCGGGAAGCCCAGGTCCGCCGTGCCGTCGCAGTCGTTGTCCATGCCGTCGCAGACATCCTCCGCCGGCTCGATGGCGTCGCAGGCAAGCTGGCCGGCAACGCACGCGTAGGACCCCTTGCACGTGCCAAACTCGTTGGAACGCTCGCACGCCTCTCCGCCGGTTCCCTCGTCCAACTCTCCATCGCAGTCGTCGTCGCCTCCGTTGCACGACTCGGCCTGCGCAGTGGCCGCATCGCAAGCGGTCAGCCCGCCCTCCGCACAGACGCGCTCGCCCAGACATGTGCCCGAATCATTCGTGAGACTGCATCCCGTGGCAGCTTCCTCTGCAATGAAGGCCTGGGTGCACCCGCACTCCCCCTCCTTGCGGACGCACTGGTCCATCATCTGGCCCCCGCCCACCTCGACCGACTTGCACTCGTAGTCGGCAGGACATGGCTCGGACGGGCCGCACTCGACGCCGCAGAAGCTCCCCTGGGGACCGTATGGAACGCACAGATCGTTGGATTCCCATTCCCCGGGTGCGCAATCCTCGTGCCCCTTGCATGGCCGGCAGAGGTCCAGGTGCGGAAACACGCAGATCGCGACCTGGTCCGGCTGCGAGGCCAACGGCTTGCAAAGCCAGCCGGTCGGGCACTCCTCGACGCACGGAATCGTGCAGACCTTGCCGTCCGGTCCCGGGACGCAGTATCCGCTTTCGCAATCCTTGGCCGACAGGCAGGGGAGCATCTGGATGGCGTCCGGCACGAGCTTGTCGCCGGGGACCGTGCCGTCCGGCCAGACTGTTCCGTCGGTCTCGCCCGAGTCGGGAGGAACGGTGTCGGCCAGGGCGACGTCTCCCGACCGCCCGTCCGTTCTCGAGTCCATCCCCCCATCCAGGGTCGTCAGGACCGGATCAGCGCCCTCGCATCCGCTCAGCACGAGGAAGGTCACAGCTGCCACTGCCGGTAGCATCCTACTCATCATCTGCGTTCCCCTTCGTTGAGCACCGACTCGATCTGCCCCGGACCCTCCCGAAGGGAGGAGCCCGCGGCCCTGGAATGCCTGGTGCAACATCATGTTGCCCTGTGAACCGGTCGGCTGTCAAGACCGGAAAGCGCCGCCCCAAGGGCAATCGCATCTTGCCCCAGGCCTCGGCCGGATGTTGCGAGGGAGTGGGTCGGCAGGTTGTCAAGTCTCGCTGGCCTGGGGTGCTGCTCACGCAGGCTCATCTGGATTGCGACTCTATTCCGGGGGCAAGTCTGG
>CAITUV010000049.1 GCA_903895725.1 uncultured Myxococcales bacterium
CCAGACTTGCCCCCGGAATAGAGTCGCAATCCAGATGAGCCTGCGTGAGCAGCACCCCAGGCCAGCGAGACTTGACAACCTGCCGACCCACTCCCTCGCAACATCCGGCCGAGGCCTGGGGCAAGATGCGATTGCCCTTGGAGGGGGTGGAAACGATATTGCAAACCCCGGGGGGTTCGATTATGATGCGCCGGCCCGCGGGGTGGGGACTGCCCAGAGCGTTCCCCGAAGCGGGCGAGGCAGGTGTTCGGCAGCGGCTGGCGCACGAGGCGGCAGCAGGGGCGCCGGGGGCCGGCCGCAGATGGGATTGGCAAGCACGGAAAGGGGTTGCAGATGCTCGGTGCAATGAGAAGGCATTCCAAGTCGTTCCTGATCTACCTGCTGTTCGGCATGATCATCGTGGTGTTCGTGTTCACGTTCAACACGGGCATGGGGCGTGGCGGCGGTTGCATGTCCGAGGATGTCCCCTCGTATGCCAAGGTCGGGGGGCACACGATCACTCAGGATCACCTGGTGATGGCCATGAACCTGCTGCCCGGCTTCCTGAGCACGCCAGCGGGGATGAGCTTCACGTTGGCGGCCGGCGCCGACGCGGCCGAGCTCTACCGCCAGGATGTCGAGGAGCTCACGCCCAAGCAGGCCTCCGCGATCCTTCAGATTACGGAAATGATCTATCTGGCGAGCGACGAAGCGGTCCGGCTGGGCTTCAAGATCGGCGAGAAGGAGCTGGCCAAGGCCATGTACCCGGAGAGCTTCTACAAGGAAGAAGAGGTCACCGGGGACGACGGTCTGCCGACGACCAAGAAGGTCTTCGATTCCCGGGGCTTCAACAACTGGATCGTGTACGGGCTGCACAGCTCGCCGCAGGAGTACGAGGATTTCGTCAACCGCGTCCTGCTGGCCTTCAAGCTCCAGGCATTCCTGGCGGGCGTGGTCAAGGTGGAGCCGATGGAGGCCGAGCTGGCCGTCCGGGCCAAGAACACCAAGGTGGACCTGGGCTATGTCGAGTTCCGCCCCGACTTCTATGAGCTGACCGCCACGGTATCGGACGCGGAAGCCACCAAGTACGCCGCGGAGCACGAGGCCGAGGTATCGGGCTACTACGATGCCCACCCGACGGTCTACCACGCGGACGAGCAGTTCCAGGTGGCGGGGATTTTTGCTGCGGCCAAGGCAGAGGCCGCTCCGGCCCACGGTGAGGAGAAGGCAGCCCCCGTTCCTCCGACCAAGGAGGAGAAGGAAGCGGCCCTGGCCAGGGCCAAGGCGATGCTCGAGCGGATCCAGGGGAAGGGCGACCTGTTCCCCACTCCCCCGCCCGCGGCCGACGGCACGCAGCCGCCCAAGCCGGAGAGCCCGGCCGAGCCGCTTGCTCGGTTCAAGGAAGTCGCCAAGCGGGAATCGGACCATGCCGAGAGCCGCGACCGTTCCGGCCTGTTTGCCGGGTGGATGTCGCTGGCCGACATGGAGGAGGCACCGTTCGGAGCCGAAGGGGCAACGGCACTCGCCGGGGCCGCCAAGGACGCAGTCGTGGGACCGTTCGAAACCGAAGACGGAGCGTGGCTCCTGTTCGTGACGGACAAGAAGGAGCGCAAGGACCAGTCGCTGGAGCAGGCCCGCACCGAGATCGGCCGGATCCTGCTGCAGCAGAAGAAGGCTCCCGAGATGGCCAAGGCACGGGCCGAGGAGTTCCTCAAGGCCGTCCAGGCCGTGGAAGGGACCGACATGGAGAAGGCGCTCGAGGCCTTCAAGGCTCCGGTGGAAGGCAAGGAGCCCGGAATCGATGCGATCCTCCTCAACGTGAAGCGCTCCGGCAAGTTCCATCTGGCCACCCCGGGAGCCTCGATTCCCGGCATCGGCAAGTTCGATGAGCTGTTCAAGGACGCGTTCAGGTTCACCGCCGAGAAGCCGCTGGCCGGAAAGGTCTACGTGCAGCCCGACACCAACCGCGCCTACGTCGTGAAGCTGATGGAGAAGGTCCAGCCCGAGGCGAAGCTGTCTGCCGAGGAGATCGAGACCGAGCGTGAGAACCTGTTCCTCACCCGGTCGATCCCGACGTTCGAGTCGTGGCTGAAGTCGCTTCGCCAGGGGGCCGTCGAGCGGGGCCAGATGGAGCGGACCGAGGAGTTCCAGGCGTTCGTCACGCTGCTCCAGACCCGCATCGACGAGAAGGCCGCCCAGGAGGCCAAGCGGGCCGTCAAGACCGGCGCCGCTGCCCCGACCCCCGCTCCCGCCGAGTAGCGTTCCCCTGGTTCCTCGCTGTTCGCATGACTGCCTGTTTGCTCTGAACCGCGCATCCGCGTATACTCCCCCACCGATGTGAGTGAACGCGGAGGGGCCGATGAGCGATGTCGTGGTGCTGTCGAACGTGAGCAAGGAGTATCCCCTGGGCAAGCTGGTGGTGCCGGCGCTCAAAGAGGTCTCGTTGTCGATCGGAGCCGGGGAGTTCGTCTCCATCGCCGGACCGTCCGGAAGCGGGAAGACCACGCTGCTCAACCTCGTGGGGTGCGTGGACACGCCGACGTCGGGGGCCGTCATCGTCGACGGCCTCGATACCGCCCGCCTGTCGGAGCGGGACCTCACCCGGCTCCGCCTGGAGAAGCTCGGCTTCATCTTCCAGTCGTTCAACCTCATCGCGGTGCTCGATACATTCCAGAACGTGGAGTTCCCGCTGCTGCTCCAGGGCAAGCAGTCGCGCAAGGAGCGGCGTGAGGTGGTGTCGGAGCTGCTCGAGCGCGTCGGACTGGACAAGCACCATCACCACCGCCCCAACGAGCTGTCGGGCGGCCAGCGTCAGCGCGTGGCCATCGCCCGGGCGCTGGTGACGCGGCCCCGGATCGTGCTCGCCGACGAGCCGACCGCCAACCTGGATACCGGGACCGGCGGGGCCATCATCGACTTGATGAAGTCGATCAACGAGACCCAGGGCACCACGTTCATCTTCTCGACGCACGACGCCCGTGTCATGAAGCATGCGGACCGCGTCATCCGGCTGGAGGACGGACGGATCGTGAGCAGCGGGGACATTGCTCCCAACGGGGCAGCAGGCAGCCGACCCGAGCTGTCGGTCCAGGAAGGCCCGGCCCCCTACCTGGCAGGAGAGTAGCCCATGATCCTCCTGCGGATTGCGCTTCGCAACATTGCGGCGACCAAGGTCCGGACTCTGATCATCGGATTGCTGATTACGTTCGGCACGATGCTGGTCGTGGTGGGCGGGTCGCTGCTGTCCACGCTCGATCGCAGCATGGCCCGCAGCATCATCGGCAGCGTGTCGGGCCACCTCCAGATCTACGATTCCGGGGCGAGGGACGCCCTCGAGTTCTTCTCACCGCCCACGGGCACTCCGGACCTCGGGCAGATTGCCGACTTCCCGAAGGTCAAGGCAATGCTGGAGGCATTGCCCGAGGTGGACTCGGTGATTCCCATGGGAAGCGACTTTGCCATGGTGTTCTCCGGCAACATCATGGACGTCAAGATCGCCGAGCTCGCACAGGCCATCGAGAAGGGAGACCGGGAGCGGGCAAAGACGCTTGCCGAGCACGTGCGCAAGAACATCAAGCTGCTCCAGGAGAGCCTCAAGGGGCTGGATGGCTTCGTGAACCTCGACTTCAACCGGGAAGAGCGGGAAGAGGATCTCGCCAATCTCGCGACGGCCGCATCCGATGCCTTCTGGGCCGACTTCCTGGATGCCCCGGCCGAGAAGGTGGTGTTCCTCGAGAACAAGATCGCTCGCCTGGCCATGGATGCCAAGATGTTGTTCCTCCGCTACATCGGGACGGATACGGAGGCCTTCCGGAAGAACTTCGAGCTGTTCGAGGTGGTGAAGGGGCAGATGATCCCCCCGGGCAAGCGCGGCTTCCTGTTTTCCGAGTTCATCTACGAGCGCCAGGTCAAGAACCAGGTGGCCATGCGGCTCGACTTCATCAAGGAGAACCTCGACTCGGGCCGGAAGATCAAGGAGGACCCGAAGGTTGCCAGCCGCATCCAGCAGAACATGAGGCAGTACAAGGAGATCCTGTACCAGATGGATGCCCGGCAGACCGAGCAGCTCTGTGCCAGACTGCGGGAGTTCCTCTCGGTGGACGAGAAGGAACCGGAAAAGCTGCTCGAGCAGTTCCTCGACATGAACGACGAGAACTTCTCGGCTCGCTACCAGTTCTTCTACGACGAGATCGCTCCGCTCATCGTGCTCTACCAGGTCCGGATCGGGGACGTGCTCACGATCCAGTCCTACACCCGGAGCGGGTCTGCGACCGCGGTCAATGTCCCGGTGTACGGTACGTTCCGGTTCCGCGGGATGGAGAAGTCCGCTCTGGCCGGGGTGTACAGCCTGATGGACATGATGACCTACCGGGACCTGTACGGGTACATGTCCCCGGACCGAAGGGCGGAAAACGAAGCGCTCAAGGCCGAGAAGGGAGTCAAGTACATCCCCCGCTCCGAGGCGGAGGATTCCATGTTCGGCTCCGATGAAGGGGGGGAGGAGGCCGCCCCGTCGGCCGACTCGGAGCAGGGCCCGACAAGTGAAGTTGCCGCGCCGCCAGCCGAGTCCGGAAGCGAACGCCCCTCCACGGCGCTCGACGAGTTCGCCGACGTCGACATGTCCGAGGGAGGGCAGCGGTACGGGGCAGAGCTCCTCAATCGGGTGTACCCTCAGTCGGAAATCGACTCCGGCGTGGTCACTAACGCTGCGGTGCGACTGGCCGACGGAGTGGATCTCGAGGTGGGCCGGGCCGCGGTGGAGAAGGTGCTCAAGGAGGCCGGTCTCCCGCTCAACGTGGTGGACTGGAGGCAGGCCAGCGGGCTGGTCGGCCAGTTCCTCGGTGTGGTGTGGATCGTCCTGTTCAGCGCCATCCTGATCATCTTCCTGGTGGCCCTGGTGATCATCAACAACTCGATGGTCATGGCCACGCTCGATCGGACGCGGGAGATCGGGACCATGCGGGCCATCGGAGCGCAGCGCAGCTACGTGCTCAAGATGTTCCTCATCGAGTCCACGGTGCTGGGTGTCGGGTTCGGGATTCTGGGGACGCTGCTGGGGAGCATGCTCATCGTCTTCCTCGGGCGGGTGGGAATCCCGGCGGTCTCCGACGAGCTGTACTTCCTGTTCGCAGGTTCACACCTGTATCCGGTGCTGTTGCCGGGGCACCTGATCACGGCGTTCGTCGTGGTGTTCGTGGTGAGCCTGGCATCCACGCTCTATCCCGCCCGGCTGGCAGCCCGGATCCAGCCGGTCAAGGCCATGGGCAAGGAGGACTGACATGGGGCGGCTCCTGCTGATTGCGGCCCGGAACCTGATGCAGAATCGACGTCGGACCGCCCTGCTGTCCGCAGCCATCGTGGCGGTGACGATGCTGCTGGTGCTGCTCGGCTCGCTGGGGAATGGCATCCAGGCGACGCTGCTCGAGGCCGGGACCGCCATGCTCACCGGCCACGTGAACGTGGGGGGGTTCTACAAGATCACGAGCGGCATGGGCTCTCCCATCCTGGTCGAGGCCGAGCGCACTCTCAAGGACGTGCGGGAGCTGGTCCCTGAGTCCGCCCAGATCGTCGACCGTCGCCGCGGGTTTGGCAAGATCGTGAGCGAGTCGGATACCGTCCAGGGGGCGTTGACCGGAATCGATGCCACCAACGAGGATGCGCTGCGGGGGGTGCTGCGAATCGTGGAGGGCAGCCTCGACAGCCTCGGCGGGGAGGACCTCTCGATCCTCCTGTTCCAGAAGCAGGCTGAACGCCTCAAGGTATCCGTTGGCGACGACGTCACGCTCTCCTCCCAGGTCGTCCGGGGCCAGACCAATGCGCTCAAGGTCCGCGTCGGGGCCATCGCCAAGGACATGGGGCTCATCTCGATCATGAGCAGCTACGTGTCCAAGAACGTGCTGCGCGACCTGTACCAGCTCGACCCGGATACGACCGGCGTGATCATGGTCTACCTGGACGACCCGGACCAGGCCGCGACCGTCAAGGCCAAGCTCCGGGAAGGGCTGCTCCAGAGGAACCATCGGCTGATGGAGGATGAGCCCGACGCGTTCTATCACAAGTTCCAGCAGGTCGCAGGCGAGGACTGGACCGGCATGAAGCTCGATGTGACCACCTGGGAGGACGAGCTGGCCAACGTCCAGTGGACCATGAAGACCTTCGACACCATCACGTCGCTGCTCATCGGCGTCCTCCTCGTCATCGTGATCATCGGTGTCATGAACACCATGTGGATCACCGTGAGGGACCGGACCCGCGAGATCGGAACGTTGCGGGCCATCGGCATGGGGCGCCTGCGGGTGCTGGTGATGTTCCTGCTCGAGACCGTGATCCTGTCGACCGTGTCGGCCCTCCTCGGGGTGTCGCTCGGGGCCGCCATCGCAGGGCTGCTCAACTGGCTGCAGATCCCGGTGTCGCCGGGATTCCAGATTTTCCTGATGTCGGACACGCTCCGGCTCGTGGTCGCTCCCTACAGCCTGGTCATGGCGGTGGTGGTCGTGCCGCTCCTGACCACGTTCGGTGCCCTGTTCCCTGCGTCCCGGGCCGCACGTCTCAAGCCTGTCACCGCCATGCAACATGCCGGATGAGGAGGGTTTCCATGCGCGTTCACCTGCTCGCATCCACTGCCGCTCCATTCGTCGCCGCCGCTCCAACCCTGGCCGCACTGTCGTTCGTGGCAACTTTCCTGGCCGTCGCCACGCCCGCAGCCCCGGCCTTCGCCCTCGACGCAGACGGAGTCAAGAAGGTCCTCCAGACCATTGACGACCGCCAGCGCAACACGGGCGACCACAAGTCGCTCGTCTACATCCAGACCAAGGAGAAGAACCGGGAAGACGTGGTCATGGAGGCCGTCGTCTACCGCCGGGATGCCAGCGACCAGTTCATGATCCTCCTCCTCAAGCCCAAGGCGGAAAGGGGCAAGGGCTACCTCAAGATCGACAAGAACCTCTGGATGTACGATCCCACCGTCGGGCGCTGGGACCGTCGCACCGAGCGGGAACGCATTGCAGGCTCCGATTCCCGCCGTGCCGACTTCGACGAGTCCCGCCTGGCCGAGGAGTACACCGCCGAATACAAGGGCGAGGAGAAGCTCGGGAAGTTCGCGGTCCACCACATCAAGCTCACCGAGAAGCCCGGGGCAGACGTCCCCTATCCCGTCACCGAGCTGTGGGTCGACAAGGAGACCAACAACGTGCTCAAGCGGCAGGACGTAGCGGCCAGCGGCAAGCTCATGCGGACCGTCTACACCCCGAAGTGGAAGAAGATCTTCAGCGAGTCGAAGAAGGAGGACGTCTGGTATCCGGCCGAGATCCGCATCTACGACGAGGTGGAGAAGGACAACTCCACCATCGTGCTGATCCAGGAAGTGGACCTCCGTCCGCTGCAGGAGAACATCTTTACGAAGGCGTGGTTGGAGAGCAAGAGCCGATGAAGGACATGTTCGATGGTCCCCGCGACTCCGCTCGGGGCAGGCTTTGGTCGATGGTCGCCGGTGAGGTGGCCGATGCCACGGAAATGGACGGTGAAATCCCAGCCCCGACCACGCGGGAGGGGCCCGGTGGATGTGCCGTGGGTCGATGGTCGATGGTCGCCGGCGTCTTGGCCCTGCAGTTGGTGGTGGCCCAGCCGATCGTAGCTCAGGTCCCCGACCGGGAGTCCGAGATGTTCGGGGAGGAGTCGACCGACGAGGCCGCCCCGACGCAGGACGAGAACGCCAACCCGGAGGGAACGGTCACGGCCCCCCGGACGGACGGTAAGGGGGAAGGCACGGACCGCGAAACGGACATGTTCGGCGGTGAGCCTCAGGAGACCACGGTCAGTGAAGGGCATCGGGCGCTGCTCGAGGAGGACAAGCTGCAGCTGGGCGGCATGATGTACATGCGCACCATGGGGCAGTTCTACACCGGGTTTCTGGACGATCCCTCGTTCGCGATGCCCAACCTCCTGGACGTGTACCTGGACGGGCGCCCCGGCGAGCGGGTGCGCGCCTTCGTTCGTGGACGGCTCAAGTTCGACCCGCTTCCTCAGCCCCCGGTGCCCGGCTTCCCCCGGGACGTGGGAAAGGAGATGGAGGCCCTGGCAAAGTCTCTCGGCCAGGAAATCCCGGCTCGGGACGGGACGGATGTCCTGCTCGACCAGTTCTGGTTGAAGTTCGATGTCGCCCGCACCCTGTTCGTCACCGCCGGCCGACAGCCAATCCAGTGGGGGACCACTCGCCTCTGGAACCCGACCGACCTGGTCAACCGCTCCCGCCGGGAACCGCTGGCGCTCTTCGACGAGCGCACGGGGGTCACGGCCCTGAAGATCCATCTGCCCATCGAGTCGCTGGCCTGGAACGTGGTCGGCCTGCTTCTGCTGGATGATGCCGACTCGGTCCGGCACCTGGGCGGGGCGTTGCGCCTGGAGGCGGCGTTCTCCTCCGTGGAGCTGGGCCTGACGGGACTGGTCCGTCGAGAGATGTCGACCGGAGCGACCGATTCAGATGATGACTACGTGCTTCCCCAGGTCGGCCTGGATCTGTCGGCCGGCATCTGGGACATCGACCTGACTGCGGAGGCGGGGCTGCGGTTCGCCGACAGCTCCCGCAACGACCCTCTGTTCGAGGCCGGGGACCGGAAGGCCATCCTCCAGGCTGCCGTCGGTGCCAGCTACACGATCAAGTACTCCACCGAAGACTATCTCATCGTGGGCGGCGAGTACTTCTTCAATCCCGAGGGGTACTCCGACTCGGACATCTACCCGAAGCTGCTCATGGAGGGAATCGCTGCGAGTCTTGGAACCGACGGTGGAGCGGGTTCCGAAGCGGGTGGGGGCACGGGGACGGGAGGCGCACCCAGCGGCTCGGCCACCCAGTCGGGGGCATACACGCCGTTTTACCTGGGGCAGCACTACGCAGCGCTATATGCGTTGCTCCCGTCGCCGGGCAACTGGGATTTCACCTCGTTCTCGCTGTCAGGCGTCGGCAACCTCTCGGACGAGAGCGTCCTGGTACGCCTCGACTACTCGGTCACCGTGCTGACCTGGCTTTCGCTCCAGGCCTGGGGGGCGGTGAACCTCGGCCACAAAGGGGGGGAGTTCCGCTTCGGCTTCGAAGAGGGGGCGCTTCCCTACGTCGACGGAACCTCGCCGGAGTTCTACCAGGCCTTCTCGGCAGGGCTGAATCTTCGGGTGAACCTGTAGAACCCCGGGGCTTGGGGGGGAGCGTCACAACTGCCGGGATGATGCAACATCGGCCGAGTTATGACGCCGGGAGCGTCACAACTGCCGGGATGATCCCACATCGGCCGAGTTATGACGCCGGGAGCGTCACAACTGCCGGGATGATACAACATCGGCCGAGTTATGACGCCGGGAGCGTCACAACTGCCGGGATGATGCAACATCGGCCGAGTTATGACGCCGGGAGCGTCACAACTGCCGGGATGATCTCACATCGGCCGAGTTCTGACGCCGGGAGCGATCCGTTCACTGCTGGCAGTGACCCGTCGTCTCGTGCCTGACGCGGTCAGCTGCCACTGGACTGGCTACTGGGAGCCGCTGGAGTGCCGGCCACCGTGCCGGTTGCTTGAACGGGCCGCCGGCGCAGGGCCAGGGCCCAGAGCAGCAGGAGGGCACCGGCCAGACCAAGCCCCGCTGCCCCCCATTGCGCTGCGAACCAGACGGTCTTGACCTGGAGGGGGTTCTCCCCCTTCTCCTTGTCGACTCGCATCAGCGTGAGCGAAGGATCCTCGGACGGAGTCAGCAGCCTGGCAGCGTCTGGCGCCACGATTCGGACGGTCTCCCCGGCCGGGATCCCGTAGAGGTCAGGTACCGGATCCCCTTCGAACCAGAGGGTTCTCTGGAGCTCGACTACTTCGGGAGCATGCGGCACGATGAACCTTACGTCGCGGCCGAGGAACAAGTCGATCGCCCAGGCTCCGCCCAGGCCCAGAAGGGCCAGCGCCAGGAAAGAGGCCCCTGCCGCAAGCAGGATTCGGCGGGTCATTGCTTCTTCCCGAAGAGGCTGACCCGGACCGTCCAGGAGTCATTGACCTTGCCCACCACTCCATCCGGGATCTTCACGCCGAAGTCGGAGAGCCTGACCGAGAATTCCCCTCGGACACGGAGCCACTCGACTTCTCCCATGTTCGCCTTGGCAGCCCGCTCCTTGGGAATCACGGAGGTGTCCACCGTCACGGTCAGGGGCTTGGTCACACCGTGAAGGCTGAACTTGCCCGCAACCTCCCATTTCCCTTCGGCCAGCTTGCGGAGCTTCTCCCCCTCGAAGACGATGTTGGGGTATTTCTCGGCATCGAGCCAGTATGCGGAGCGAAGGTGCTCGTCCCGGAGGTCGATGCCGGTCTTCATGGAGGCCACGGGGACCACCAGGCGGAAGGAGCCACTCCCCTTGGGATCGAGTCGGACCGTGCCCGAGATGGACGCCGACGTGCCGAGGATGTCCTCGACGTCGGCCTTGGACTCGAAGGTGATGTTGACGAACTTCGACTCCACGCCGAAGTCGTAGGTTTGCGCCCGTGCGGCCGAGGGGGCGATGAAGGACAGCGTCGCGACTGCAGACAGAACCATGGCGTATCTCAACATGACTTCCTCCCTGTTGGGGTTACTGGGTTTCGTATCGCTTCGGAACGGCCCATGCCGTCGTGCGAGGCGTCACCGGCAACGATGGGTACCTGCAGAGGCGACGTCAAGGGGAGCAACCCCGTTCCCGGTTGCCCGCCCGAGACGGCTGATGTAGCATGAGGCTCGCCGACAGGCGCAACCGCGGAGGACGCATGCAGGGAGAGTTCAGCTGTACGCTTTTTCTTTCCGGAAACTCTGAGGGCAAGCCTGCGACGGCGACCATTCGGGTGAACGGGTTCGAGGTTCGGCACGAGGGGGGCACGTTTGAGGTTCCGTTCCACCAGGTGCAGGCATCCAGGGGGGGCTACAACGACTCGATGCTGGTGCTGAGCGGGCCGGGGCCGCAAGGGCCGGTGATGATGTACTTTGCGGACCGTGGCATCGTTCGGGGGCTTTCGGGGTATCGTCTGCCGCCGCTGTTGGCATCGCAGCTTTCCGGGGCGGGGGGGGGCGGCAAGGGCAAGTGGATCCTGATGCTCGTGCTCGTGCTGGCCGGGCTTGGGTATGGGCTGTACTGGGTCGGTGCCTGGGGGTTCGGCAAGGCGGTGGACATGGCCGTCGAGCACGTGCCGCCGGAGTGGGAGACCGAGTTGGGCAAGCAGGCGGCGACCGAGACGCTTACGCAGCAGCGGGTGTGCTCGAATGTGGCCGTCAACCGGGCGGTGAACGACATCGGGAGTCGGCTCGTGGCTGCAGTGGAGGCTCCCCCGTACACGTTCCGGTTCAAGATCATCGACTCTCCGGACGTGAACGCCTTTGCGCTTCCCGGGGGGTATGTGTTCGTGAACTACGGGCTGCTTCAGAAGGCGGCAACTCCGGACGAGGTGGCGGGGGTGCTCGCCCACGAGATCCAGCATGCCTTGAAGCGGCACGGGCTGAGGAACGTGGTGGGGCGGGCCAGCATTGCGATCATCGTAGGGCTGGCGGTAGGGGACGTGCAGGGGGTCGGCGGCCTGGCTGCCGGGCTGGCCTCGGAGCTGGCGGCCCTGTCGTTTTCCCGGGAGCAGGAAGAGGAGGCCGACCGCCTCGGGCTCGACCTGGTCTACCAGGCCAGGTTCCGCCCCGAGGGGATGCCCGATTTCTTCGTGAAGATGAAGGACGAAGAGGCCAAGCGTGGTATCACTCTGCCGTCGTTCCTGTCCACGCACCCGGATACGGATGCCCGCATCGACGCGCTCAAGGGCGAGATTGTGCGGCGGGGCGAGGGGACGCCCGAACCTTTGGCCGGCGACTGGCCCGCCTCCATCGCCGCCTGCGACCCGGTCCCGCTGTCCGATCCGGATGCCGAGGCGGGGAAGCCTGCCGAATCTCCTTGAATCGCGAAATCCCCGCTGCTATATTCCGGGCCACTGAAAGCTGCCTGATTTTCAGGAACCACAATTGGAGGAGGAGACGATGAAGAGACTGTTTGCGATGGTGGTGGCGATCCTGGCCGTGGCGTTCCTTGCCGTGTCCTGCGGCGGTGACAAGCAGACCAAGAAGGCCCCGGTGTATCCCGCTTGCGACTCGACGGCGAACTGCTCTGAGAAGGGCGAAGTGTGCGTGGACGGCATGTGCAAGGAGTGCGGCAGCAACAAGGATTGCTCGGCCAAGGGCGCCTGCCTCGCCTGTGTGAACAACGCCTGCCAGGCCAAGGAAAACTGCTGCAAGTCGGATGCCGATTGTGCCAACGGCTTGAAGTGCAAGGCCAAGCCGGGCAAGAAGGAAGGCACCTGCGGAACCCTGTAGTTCCCCCCGTTCGCGATGTAACCCTTTGCCGGTCTCTGCCGTTCTCTGCCGGTGCGAAGCGGGCCCCTCCCGCGTGGTCGGGGCTGTGTTGCGGTCCGTACCGGCTGCATTGGCCGGTGCACCGGAATCCTTCGGCCCACTGCTTCTTCTTGCTTCCACGGTCGGTAGTCGCGTAATCTCGCCTCCCGGTAGATTTCATGGTGGAGGCAACCGTGAGTCGAGCTTCCGTGCCGTATCGCTGGGCCACCTGGGGTGACCTGAACGCATTCTTCGGATTGATGCTGGACAACCTGACCAACCTGGTACTGCTGTGGGGGCTTCTGGCGTTGGTGGGGTTCCCGCAGGACATCTATTTCTCCCGCATGGTGCCGGGCACGGCCCTGGGCGTGATGGTCGGAGACCTGATCTACACCTGGATGGCATTCCGGCTGGCCCGCAAGTCGGGGAATCCGGACGTGACTGCGATGCCGTTGGGCTTGGATACTCCCTCCACGATCGGTGTGGCGGTGGCCGTGCTGATTCCCTGCTATCTGGCCGGGACGGAGAACGGGTTGTCGCCCCACGATGCGGGCATGGTGACGTGGCAGGTGGGGATGGCGACGATGGTGTTCATGGGGATCGTGAAGGTCATCGCCTCGTTTGCCGGGGGGTTCATCCAGAAGGTAGTCCCGCAGGCGGGGCTGCTGGGGTCGCTGGCGGGAGTGGGCGTGGCGCTGCTGGGATTCCTGCCCTTCAAGCATATCTACCACATGCCCATCGTGGGGATGGTGGCGCTCGGGCTGATGGTGTACACGCTGGTGGCGAAGATCGAGCTGCCGGGCAAGATTCCCGGGGCGTTTGCCGCGGTGCTGATGGGGACGGCGCTGTACTACATTGCAGGGCCTCTCGGGTGGCTCGGCGTGGAGTTCGCTCCGCCGTCCGGAGGGTTGTCGCTGGCGTTCCCCCTGCCCACCCTGACCTGGACGGAGCAGGCGGGGGAGGCACTGAAGTACCTGCCGTTTGCGGTTCCGTTCGGGCTGTTGACCATCGTGGGTGGAATCAACGTTACGGAGAGCGCCCGGTGTGCGGGGGATGACTTCAAGACTCGCGACATCCTGTTGACCGAGGCGTTTGCCACGCTCGTGGCGGGAACGTGCGGCGGAGTGGTGCAGTCCACGCCGTACATCGGACATCCGGCGTACAAGTCAATGGGGGGGAGGGCGGCCTACACGCTGGCGACGGCTCTGTTCGTCGGGCTCGGCGGCATGCTGGGGTACGTGTCGTGGATCGTGGCCGCGATTCCGGCGGCTGCGGTGGCACCGCTGCTGATGTTCGTCGGGCTGGAGATCACGGGGCAGGCGTTCGAAGTGTGCCCGAAGAAGCACTATCCGGCCATCTTCCTGGCGCTGCTGCCGGTGGTCGGGGAGCTGCTGCGCATCGGCCTGGTGACCGTGATGTTCGACCCCGGCATGTCCGGTGGGATGCTCAAGGGGGAGGATGCCCGCTCGATGTTCGATGTCTCGGTGATCCTGGGGCACGGGTTCATCATCTCGTCCATGCTGTGGGCCGCGGCTGCAGCGAGGCTGATCGACCGCGCCGTCGTGGCCGCTTCCGCCTGGTTCGGCGTCCTGGCGCTGCTGACCCTGTTCGGGTTCGTCCACTCCGTCGTTCCGACCGGGGACATCTACCTGCCGTGGCTCCTTCCGGATGCCGGACCGGTCTATCGGTTGACCTTGTCCTACCTGGTGCTGTCGGGTATGCTCCTCGTGCTGTCCTTGACCGGGGGTGCCCGCAAACGTCCTTCCGAGGCGTGATTCCGGCGGAGCCTGGAGGGGAGAGGCGGAGCCTGGAGGGGTGAGAATGAACGACGTTGCGGCGGGGCTTGTCGAGACCACGGTTCAGCGATATCGCCAGGAGTACGGGGTGCCTCCAGGGGCCGTCGGTTGCGCCCCGGGCCGCGTGAACCTCATCGGAGAGCACACGGACTACAGCGGCGGGTACGTCCTGCCGGCCGCAATCCCGTTCTACACGGTCGTGGCGGTCGGGGAAGGGCAGGAGGCGGTCAACCGGCTGTCGTCCAGCACGTTCGGCAAGACGACGTTTCCGACCGATGAGATCGTCCGACGGGGGACCTTCGACGACTATGTGGCGGGGGCGGTGCGGGAGGCCGGGCTGACGGGCAGGCCGGTCGATCTTCTGGTCCACAACACGCTGCCTCCTCAGGCCGGGCTCTCCTCGAGCGCGTCTCTGCTCGTGGCAGCGCTGGCTGCCCTGGCGGAGCTCCAGCAGAAGTCGTGGAGGCCCATGGACGTCGCCCTTGCTGCCCGACGGGTGGAGAACGAGTTCATCGGCGTTCCGTGCGGGTTCATGGACCAGTTCGCCGTGGCCTGCGGCCGGGAGGATCGGGCGCTCCTGCTGGATTGCCGCGACAACCGGTTCATCGAAGTCCCGGCCGTGGTGCCGGGGCACCGCTGGCTGGTGGTGTATTCCGGGGTGCGGCGGGAGCTGGCATCGGGCGGCTACAAGGCCCGGGTGGTTGCGCTCAAGGGGGCCGTGGAGATGGTCGTGCAGCGCACCGGAATGACGGCGGACTTCCTGCGCTACCATACCCAGGGGGACGTGGCCGAGCTGGCCGGGAGGGCCTCTCTTTCTGCGCAGGATACCGACCTCATGCGACACGTCTGCGCCGAGAATGCCCGGGTTCACGCCATGCGCCATGCGCTCGAGGGAGGCGATGCCAGGGCCGTCGGGCTTCTGCTTCAGCTCGGTCACCGGAGCCTGTCCAGGCTTTTCGGGGTATCGACCCCGCAGCTGGATGCTCTGGTGGGCTATGCGGCCACCGTGACCGGCGTGGTCGGGATGCGGCTGACCGGCGCGGGCATGGGGGGCAGCCTCATCGCCCTGGTTCGGGAGGACTCGGCCGGGCAGGCCGGCGAACGTATCCTCACGTTCGTGCGGGAGAACCTCTCGCCCGATGGCAGCGTGCATCCCATCGAGCGTTTCTCCGGAGGGGTCGAGACATGGAGGCCGTAATCCTGGCCGGCGGGTTTGCCACCCGCCTCTACCCGCTGACGTTGAACACGGCCAAGCCCTTGCTGGACGTGGCCGGAAAGCCGGCAATCGGGCACATCCTGGACCGCCTGTTCCCCCTGAGAGAGCAAGGGTTGTCCGGGATCGTGGTGGTGACGTCGGAGAAGTTTGCCGAGGACTTCCGGCGCTCCCTGGCCGGTCCGTGGCCCGTCCCGGTCCGCATCGCAAGCAACGGTGCCATGACGCTGGAGCAGAAGCTCGGGGCCGTCGGCGACATGGCCTGGGGGGCCCGGAATCTGGATGGTCGGGGACCCTTCTGGGTGCTGGCAGGCGACAACCTGTTCGACTTCGAGCTGACCGGCGCCGTGGCCCGCTTCGAAGCGGGAAACGGAACCCCCCTGGTCGTCACCTACCGGTTGGGTTCCCCTGAGATGACCCGGCAGTACAACAACATCCGTCTTTCGCCGGAAGGGTGGATCACGGAGTTCGTGGAGAAGCCCAGGGAACCCTGGTCGCCGCTGTTTGCCACCTGCATGTACCTGTTCCCGCGCCGCACGGTGGGCCGGCTGGAGCAGTTCCTGGCCGAGGGCAACGACCCCGATCGGGCAGGGGATTTCGTGCGTTGGCTGTCTGCGCGGGAGCCGGTGACCACCCATGAGGCGGCCGGGACGTGGTTCGACATCGGCAGCGTTGCCGAGCTCGAGGAGGCGGGACGCTTCTTCACCGAGGGAGGGAGACGTGGGTAGATACATCCCCCTCCTCCTGTTGCTCCTTCCGTCCACGGGCTTTGCCGGCGAGGGATACCTCCACGGCCAGCTTTCCTGGATGCCCGTGTCGCACCTCGACTACCGGCTCGATGCCGGGGCCCTGACGGTGGGGGGCGGGTACTTCGTGGGGGATTTCGCCCTGTTCGAAGCCGGGCTCACCTACGGCGCCACGGGACACGACGCCGAGCTCCACCATCTTGCTTCCGCGGATCTGGCCTTCCGGCTGCTCATCGATGCCACCGAGTGGATTCCGTCGGTCGGCCCTGTCGTGGGATGGCTGTTCCACCAGGCACCGACTCCGGGTCTGGAAGGAGGGCTCTACGTTGGTGCCTCGGCCTGCCTCGACCGTCGCACGGCCCGGACCTGGTCGGTCGGGGCCTGTGGACAGTACTCCATGTTCCCTCTGGGCGGTGCCCTGGAGGGAGTCTACTTCCTCGGTCTGAGGGCCGCGTTGTACCTGCCTGCGGTGTGGGAGTAGCTACGAGATCCTCTGCCCCGGCCTGGCCCCGGTCTCGAGCCCGGCGAGGTAGACGCCTGTGCCCTCGGAGCTGGCAGCCAGCAGCATGCCATGCGACGTGCCGAACTTCATCTTGCGGGGAGCGAGGTTGGCTACCACGATGATCTGCCGGCCGACGAGGTCTTCCGGCTTGTGGGTCTTCTTGATGCCCGCAAAGATGGTGCGGCGGCCGAGCTGACCGAGGTCGATGAGAAGCTCGACCAGCTTGTCCGCACCATCGACTCCCTTGGCCTCGACGATCTTCGCCACGCGCAGGTCGACCTTGGCGAATTGGTCGAACGGGATCTCCTCGGACTGGGGCGGGACGACCACCGGGGGTTCTTCCGGCGTTGCCGGAGCGGCCGGACCGGCCGGGGCTGCGGTCTGCATTCCCGACTGGAGCAGGGCCTCGACCGCCTCGTCCGCAGCCTTGGTGAACACCGACTCGAAGGGGAGGATCGGCCGGTCTTCGAGTCGCTCGTGCACGGAGTCCCAGGACAGTGCGGTGCGGCCCAAAAGCTTCTCGACGCGCTGGCTCATCCTGGGCATGACCGGAGTGAGGAACACGTTGAGGAGCGCAAACGCGTTGACCGCGGCGGTGAGGATGTTGCGGGCCTCCTCGGGGTTGTCCTTGACTGCGGACCAGGGGGCCGCGTTGGCCACGTACTGGTTGGCGTCGTGGGCCAGGGCGGTGATGCGCTTCATGGCCCTTGAATACTCCCGCCCTTCGTACAGCTCGGCAATCTCGTCGGCCGCCTTCTCGAGCGACTCGACCAGGGCCAATCCATCGCCCGTGAGCTTGCCCAGCCTGCCGTCGAGCTTCTTGTGCAGGAACGCGATGACCCGGGAGCCGAGGTTGGCGAACTGGTTGCCGAGGTCCGCATTCACGCGGGCTACGAAGTCGGACAGGTTGAGGTCGATGTCCTCGACCCGGGCGGTCAGCTTGCAGGCATAGTAGTAGCGCAGGTACTCCGGGTCCAGGTGCTGGAGATACTGCCGGGCGGAGAGGAAGGTCCCGCGGCTCTTGGACATTTTCTGGCCGTTGACGGTCAGGAAGCCGTGCACATAGACCCGGTTGGGCGGCCGGAAGTCCGCTCCCATCAGCATGGCCGGCCAGAAAAGGGTATGGAAGTACACGATATCCTTGCCGATGAAGTGCACGATCTCGGAGCCGGGGTCCAGCCAGAACTCGTCGAACGATCTCCCGTTGCGCTCGCACCAGTTCCGGGTCGATGCCATGTAGCCGATGGGGGCATCGAGCCACACGTAGAAGTACTTGTCCTCGGTTCCCGGGATACGGAAGCCGAAGTAGGGGGCATCGCGGGAAATGTCCCAGTCCTGGAGACCCGAGGCAAACCACTCGCCCAGCTTGTTGCGCATCTCCTCCTGCACCGGGCCTTCGGCGAGCCACTCCTGCAACCGGCCCGCAAAGTCGCCCAGCTTGAAGAAGTAGTGCTGCGAGCTCTTCGTCAACGGTGCCGTACCGCACAGCGAGCAGCGGGCATCCTTGAGATCGGTGGGATTGTAGGTGGCGGAGCAGACTTCGCATGAGTCTCCGTACTGATCCGCTGCCTGGCAACGGGGGCACGTCCCCCGGATCATTCGGTCCGGAAGAAACATCTTGTCATGCGGGCACCAGGCCTGCTCGATCTCACGGACGTCGATGTGTCCCCGGTCCTTGAGACGGTTGTAGATGAGCTCCGCAAAATACCGGTTCTCCTCCGAGTTCGTCGTGTAGTAGTTGTCGAACTCTACCAGGAAATCGGAGAAGTCCCGGGAATGTTCCGCATGCATGCGGCCCACCAGCTCCTCGGGCGTGATCCCCTGCCGGTTGGCCGAGATCATGATGGGGGTGCCATGAGTGTCGTCTGCACACATGTAACGGCACTCGTTCCCCCGCAGCTTCTGGAATCGCACCCAGATGTCCGTCTGGATGTACTCGACCAGGTGCCCGATATGGATGCTGCCGTTGGCATAGGGCAGGGCGCTCGTGACCAGGATCTTCCGTTTCTTCGCCGACTTTTCGTCCATTCTCTCCTCCTCCCTTCCTCTCGGAAGGCGGCCCACTTCTAGCACATACTCCCCCGGGCCTCAAGGCTCCGTTTCGCGATTGACACCTCCCGCCTGCGTACCTTATACTCCGCCCATTGACGTGCCTTGACAGCCGACGGAAGGAGGATTTCCGATGGTTCAGCGATTGGTGATCGGAGTAGCATTGGCGCTTGTGTTCGTGGCTTGCGGCAAGGGTGAGCAGGTTGCCCGAGAAGGCTTCAAGGCCGCAGCGGCCACCAAGGGTGAGGCAACGGAAGACGGCCAGAAGATCCAGGCCAAGCTCGACGAAGCGGCCAAGACGGCCCAGGGATCGCTGGTCAAGGAAGAGGTCACCAAGCCGCCGTTGACCACCGAGTACTACCTCCTCACCGAAGCCTACTCCGCCACCGGATTCCGCCCGGAAGCTCTCAAGAAGAAGCTCACCGAGGACCAGATCAAGGGAAAGGAATACGTAAAACTGGTCAAGTACAACGATATTCCTGAGAATGCCGATATCTATGACGATATGGGTAATCATCTCTACATCATTGCCTACCTCTGGGACAATGATTTCAACGTTTACGGCTGCGTCGAGAAATCCTACGACGACCGGATGCTCGCCATGCACCTCTTCTGCAAGGGCGAGACGGACATGTACGTGCACGACCTGAGCACCTTCCGCGTTCACGCCCCGTTCATCCGCAAGATCGTCACGCTCGACAACTCGATGACCGTGGAGTACCGCGACGGGCACAATGCCAAGGGTGAGCTCGATGTGTGGCCGGAGTGCAAGGACGTGACCGACTGGCAGGAGAAGGCCGTCCCCTACCAGTCTCCGTTCGGCATGGCCAAGGAAGTCTACAACTTCGATGCGGACGGCAACCTCGGGCTGAGCGCCCGCTATGACCTCAAGGGGGCCCTGGTCGAGGACATCAACGGCGTGGCCAAGCGTGAGATGACCTGGGAAAACGGCCTCATCACCCAGGAAGCCATGTTCTCTGCCGATGAGATGCTGGCCAAGTACGTGTACGAGCACGACGAAAAGGGCAACGTGACCCGCAAGAGCGCCCTGACGGCCGAAGGGCAGAAGGCTGCGGACTACTTTGGCGTCTCGGTGTATGAGTACGAGCGCGACAAGCGCGGTCGGGTGACCCGGGAGGTCCGCAAGGACATCACGGACAAGGTCATCGAGGCCAATGAGTACACGTACGCCAAGTACAACCAGGTGGAGACCCACAAGGTGCTGGACGGGCAGGGCACGCTGCTGACCACCTTCCGGTCCACCTACAACAAGAAGGGTGCCCGCACCGAGCTCGCCGTGTACGAGGGCGATGCCCAGATCGGCAAGCTCAAGATCGACTTGAACGGCGTGGCCCTCTACCGCTTCGAGTACACGGACAAGGGCAAGCTGCTCAAGGAGAGCCGCCACGGGACCACTCAGGTCGTGGACAAGGACGGCAAGCAGGACTACCAGCTCGTCAACGCACTGGACGGCTGGGCGTTGCTGAGCAACACCTACGACAAGGAAGGCGAGTACGAGTCCGCGACCTCGATCAAGGTGGACGGGCTCGGGAACAAGGTGTTCGAGGAGTACCTGGACAAGGATGGGCTCCTGGTGCACCGCATCGAGCGCAAGTTCGATGGTCCGACGTTGACCGGGTCGACCAAGACCACCTTCAACAAGGAAGGGATTCCGGAAAAGAAGTTCCTCCTCGACCCGCAGGACAAGGTGGTGGCCGTGGGTGTGCTTCAGCACAATGCCGACGGGCAGCTCATGGAGACGGCCTACTACCTGGAAGACGGAACCACCCCCCAGGTCGGTCCCGAGGGCTTCCACAAGCAGGTCAAGACGTACGACGAGGACGGCAAGATCAAGTCGGACGCCTGGTTCGATGCGACCGGCCTCAAGACCAAGACCACCATGTTCGAGTACGGCGAGGACGGAACGCTCAAGGCTACCAAGGTTTATGATGCCACGGGCAAGGAGATTACCGCTCCGGCCGCCTGATTCCCGCGCCTGCCGGCTCAACCGGCACGAACTCCCCGAAGCCGAAGTGCTCGATGTAGTGGTTCCAGACGCCGTCACAGATGCGGTCGTAGGCGCAGCGGGCGCACTCGGGTCCCTTGGACTTGCGGGCCTGCTCCAGCAGGTCCCGGTGTCGCACCACGAGGCCGTCGGGGGCTGGCGTGACTCCAGTTGCCGGGGACAGTGCCTGCAGCTTGACTTCCGCTCCCCCCGACCGGACGGGCTGCCCCTCCGGCCGTCGCCCCAGGGCCCCGGAGTCTCCGCTTTCCTTCTCGAAGTGGACATACCGCTCGACATAGCCGCGGGCGCTGTCGGGAATGCCGCTCCCCTCGGTAGTGCAGTAGGGGATGTCCACCAGGTAGACGGGGAGGTCTTCCCCGGCATGTCGGGCAAAGAAGGCTCCCAGAGCGGCCGAGACTTCGCGATAGGGCATCATGAGCGAGTCGAAGTGGGTACGACCCCGGCCGAAAGGCTGCATCACGTTGAACACCATCTGGCGGACCAGGGGACGGAGCAGGGCCAGCAGCGCGTCGAGCCGGTCGGGGGTGGCATTGCGGCGGTTCAGGACCGTGCTGGTGTTGATGCGCAGGGGGGTCTTGCGGGCCAAAGCGGAGAGGTTGCGCAACCCGGCGACGGCCTGTTCGAAAGCTCCCGGTGTGCGGGTGAGGCCGTCGTGCGTACGGGCATCGGGTCCGTGCACCGAGACGATGACGAGGTTGAGCCCGGCATCGACGGCCTTCTCGGCAAACGGGGCGTACGAGAAACGGCGACCGTTGGAGATGACACCGATGCTCTCGAAGCCCGCCTCCCGGGCCCATCGCACGTACCGGAGAAACTCGGAGTTCAGGGTCGGCTCGCCGGAGACGAACATCACCTCCCGTCGGCGGCTGTTCGCCTCCAGAATCGCCTTGACCTGCTCCGGGGTAATCCCCGATACGCGATCGAACCGCCCCTGGCGGTCGTCTTCCATGCAGAAGATGCAGTTATTGTTGCAGAAGGCCCCGACGTCGACGTGGAGGCGCTCGTTCAGGTCGATGTCCAGGACGGGCGGCGTCTTCATGGCTGCCTCCTGCCGGCGAGTGAGTCCAGTGCCTGAGCGAGCGCCAGCGGACCGGTGGCTACGCAGGCCAGCTTGGCATCCGGGACTCCGTCCAGGAACGCGACGATCTCCGCCACCGTGAGGTCACGGGCCTCGGCAACGGTCTTTCCTTCGGCAAGGAGCGCTGCGGCGGCGGTGCCGGCGACCGCAGAGACACAACCCTGCGTCCGGAAGCGGGCCTGGACGATGCGATCCCCATGCACACACAGTGAGATTTCGGCCACGTCGTTACAGGCCGGGTTGGTTGCGCGTCCGACGGCATGGCAAGGATCCGCGGTACCGGCGTTGGGCGGTTCCAGGAAGAGGTCGATGAGCTTTCGGGAGAGGAACCTTGATGCCACACGCACCTCCGGTATGGCGGCTCAGACGCCGGCCATCGGCTCCGGGGCGGACGGTGGCCCTGCGACGTGCGCCGGGTATCCTGCTCGTGCGAGGACCTCCACCAGCCGGCCCGGGTCTACTGTACCACTCAGGTCGACTTTGACCAGCTTCGTTCGAAGATCCACGTCGACCGATCGAACCGAGGGTTCGGAGGTCAGCGCGTTCGCAATGGTGGTCGCACAGCGCTGGCAGGAGGCCTTGGGGACCTCCAGGGTGACGGTGGCCGTGGGGGTCCGTCGCTGCCGCAGCGCGAGCCGCCAGGCCGTGATCCTCGGGGCAGCCACGTGCCATGCCGAGAGGGCCAGCAGCAGATACCCGAAGACCTGGAAGAGAAGCCCCGGCCCGGCGTCCGCCGCATGATGGTGGAGCGCATGGGCGGCCTGCCAATCGTAGCCGACCAGGACGGCCAGAGCGTCGGTTCCGGCGGCAGCCAGGATGGAGCCGCCCACGATGACGGCAAGGTAGATCGCGGTGCCGCGGCGACCGACGAGCGAGCGGCTGACGGCAATGGCAACGGTGTTGGTGGCCGGCCCGGCCAGCAGGAAGGCCAGCGCTGCCCCGGGCGAGAGCCCCTTGGCCATGAGCGCGGCCGCAATGGGAATCGAGCCGGTCGCACAGACGTAGAGAGGGGTTCCGATGGCCACCATGAGCAGGTAGGACGCAAACCCGGTTACGCCGAGGCTCACCACCAGGTCGGCCGGAACGAACACGGAGATCGCCGCACCAACCGCAAGTCCGACGAGCACCGGTACCGCAATGCCCGAAAACAGATCGATCAGCGCATACCGGAGCGCAGCCACCAGCCGGGATACCAGGGACCCGGAGCGGGATTCCTCGTCCAGGGCCCCCCCGTCCGGGGTGACCGACTCGTCCCGGCGGCTCAGGAGCAGCAGAGCAAGGCCCGCTGCCAGGGCTAGGGCGACGCTTGCCAACGGACGCACCACGGCCAGGAATCCCCCCATCAATGCATAGGTGGCCAGCATCGAATCGATCCCCGTGACCGGGGTCGCAATCAGGAACGACAGAACAGCGGGGGGGCTGGCACCGCTCTTGCGAAGCGACGCTGCCACAGGAAGGACTCCGCAGGAGCACAGCGGGAGCGGCGCTCCCAGCAGCGCTGCCTTGACCACCGACCAGGCAGAGCGGCGGCCGAGCTGGCGGAAGATCCAGCGCTGAGGAATGAAGACATGCAGTAGCCCGGCAACCAGGAACCCCAGGAAGAGGTAGGGGGCCATCTGCTGGGAAAGGAGCAGGAACTGACGTCCGAACTCACCGACCATCGTAGCTCCACCTCGGCACGGGGGCGACACGGTCCGAGCGATCCGGTCGAGTGCCGGGCCGGTTTCCCCTTGCACGCGAAGGAACTATAGCAATTGGAGGGGGGCGGGTCCAGGAGCGCCGGCTGAACAAAAGATATCCGCCCTCCCTGTAACCTTTTCTGCTTGTCGGGCTCTTTCTTGACGGTGTATGAGGGAGGTGATGGAGGTGTTCATGCGAGAACCGAGCCGTTACGTCAGTGACCAGGAAAACCTCATCAAGGCGACTCAGGGAGCCATGGACGTGCTGCGGGAGAAGCTTGCAGCGAACCCGGGGCGGGCAGCAAGACTGGCCATCGCCGGGTTCGGCTGAGGTGGACCGCACCTGGAACTGGTTCTGGATGAACCGGCCAATGGGGACGTACAGGTCGACCTCGACGGGATCACCTTCCTGGTGGGTCCCCAGGAACAGCCGTACCTGCGGCGCTTCGGATGCGCCGTCGAGCAATGGAAGATCCCCGGATATCGTGGGAACGGGTTCTACGTATCTCTCCGCAGGCATCAGGGCTTCTGCTAGGACATCTCGATCGGGGCTGCCCCGTCAGGCGACGGTGACCGTGCCTCCGCCGGCCCGCTTGGCTGCATACATGGCCTCGTCCGCCACACGGAGGAGATCATCGGGTCCTTCGGCATGGACGGGGAAGCTGGCCACGCCGATGCTGACGCGGATCGCTTCCGGCGAGGTGGACTCGGGGTCTTCGGCGACAGACCGGACGAACCGTTCCCCGAGCGTCCGTCCGCCGTCCGCATCGGTTTCCGGTGCCAGCACGGCGAACTCATCGCCGCCGTACCGTGCCACGATGTCATACCCGCGGCATTGCTTCTTGAGCTGATGGGCAATGCTGCGAAGCACCTGGTCGCCGAAGAGGTGCCCTCTGCGGGTGTTAAAGTCCTTGAAGTCGTCGACATCGAGGAAGAGAAGAGACAACGGCTTGCCGCTGCGCCGCGCACGCAGGAGCTCTCGTTCCAGGAAGCCGTTGAACGCCGAGTGGTTGAAGAGCTCGGTGAGGCCATCCATCTGGGCCATTCGGAGGTAGAAGTCCCTCTCGCGGGCCTTGCGCCGGAGGTTCCGGATTTCGAGGGCCTTGCGCAACATGACTTCCAGGTGTGCCGGGTCGGGTGACTTGGGCAGGTAGTCCACCGCTCCGGCCTGAGTGGCTGCCACGATGGTTTCCGAGCTGGGGTAGCCCGTGATGATGACGACCTCGGTATCGGGAGAGCTCTGCTTGACCGAGCGGATGACCTCGAGGCCGTCCACGCGGGGCATGATGAGGTCGGTCAGCACCACGTCGTAGCTGCTCGTTCGGGCTGCCTGGATGGCCTCGGCCCCACCGGAGGCCGTGTCCACCTCGAAGTTGAGCCGGTCGAGGACGATCTTGAGGAAACGACGGACCGCCGGCTCGTCGTCCACCACGAGAATTCTGGGGCGGGCGCTGTTCTCGACACCGTCGGGATTCGGGAGAAGAGTGGGATCGTCGGACATGCAGAGCACCTCCCTGGGCAAGCCCCTGTCACAAACGCACTATAGCTCCACCCTTGCGAGGGGACCAGAGATTATTCCGAATTGAGGTGCGGCCTGCGGATCTCGGTGTGCGGAAGTGGTCCAGGTGTGACAGCCTGTCCGGATTGGGGGAAATTGACGGGTCCCGGTTCTGGCCTATGATAGACCGGAGCAGGAGTGCGCATGGCCAGGGCCAGAGACAAGACGCGAGCGACCGGAGCGAGGAAGGGAGCCACCACCGGAGGTGGAGCCGCGGGGGCACCATACCCCACGGTGAGCGGCGGGGAGCGAAGCTTCCTCGAGAAGATGGAGACCGGCGTGTGGGGGCTGCTCATCGTGGCCCTGGGGATGCTGATGGAGCTTGCGCTGCTCACGTACCGGGTCGGGGACGGTGCGGGTGGAGCGATGGTGGACAACCTGGTCGGCCCCGTCGGCCATTGGCTGGCCCACATCCTGTTTACCTCGGTCGGGCTGGCGGCTCACACTCTGGGCTTCTTTGCGCTGGCATTCGGCGTCCTGTTGATCGGTCAGCGCACGCTCTCGCTGCGTCGTTTCCAGATCGTGGGCCTTTCGGTGCTGGTGCTGCCGGCCACGATACTGCTGCAGATCGTGCTGCCGGCAGGACCCTACCTGCCGAGGGGCGGCGGAGGGCTCGTCGGGCAGGGGCTCGATACCGTGCTCGAGGCCCTGCTGCATCGAACCGGGGCTCTCGTGATCTCCGTTGCCTGCATGCTGGCAGGGCTGTCCATTCTGATGCGGATCCACGTGCGGACCTGGTTCCTGGTCCCCTGGCGCTTCGTGGTGCGGCTGTTCCACACGGACGGGAGCGGTGCCGTCACCTTCGACGGAGGGGAGACCGGGAGCGAGGATCCTACGGCCCCGGTCCGTCGGGCCGGAGGGGGACCGCTCCCTCCGTTGCCCTCCAATGGGGTGGCCCGCGGCGAGGCCGGGGGGAGCGCTCGTGTCATACGAAGCAGCTCGGATGGCGACGGGGCCACCCGCCCCGCTGTGCCGAAGGTCAAGCCTTCCGACGCAGCAGCTCTCCAGCCAGCAGCGGACGAGAAGGACGCCACGCGCGCCGGCCGGCCGGCCAGACCCTCGGGGGCAGGGCCTAAGGCGGGAGAACGAAACGGGGGGCTCGGCGACGACGGTGCCCGGGATGTTGTTCCGGACGCGGCGGAGGGGGATGGCACGGGGGCTTCCGGGGCTGCAGCGGGCGATTCCACCCGGGCCGGAAAGCTGGCCGGTCCGTCGGTCGTCCGCCCGGATCCGTCGGTCGAGATACCGGCAGACGACGAGGATGACGAGGACGAAGCGGTCGAGGATGCGGGCAAGGAAGGCCATGTGCCGGTTGCCCGCATCCATCGCCGCGAGCCGGAACGTCACTACGAGCTTCCTGACATCAACCTGCTCGACTTCCACCCGCCCAGCGGCCGCACGGTGGACGACGACGCCCTGCGGGATTCGGCCGGTATCCTGGAGCAGAAGCTCAAGGACTTCAAGGTCGAGGGGGCCGTGGGGGACATCCACCCGGGCCCGGTCATCGCCCTGTACGAGTTCCGGCCGGGACGCGGGATCAAAGTGAGCACCGTTGCCAACCTCTCGAAGGACCTTGCCATGGCCCTCGCTGCCGAACAGGTCCGCGTCATCGCTCCGATCCCGGGCCGTGACGTGGTCGGCATCGAAATCCCCAACAAGGTGCGCGAGGTCGTCTACCTGCGGGACCTGCTCGCGGACCTGCGCTACAAGGAAGGGAAGCACAAGCTCCCGCTGGTCCTCGGCAAGGACATCAGCGGCAAGCCCACGTTCACCGACCTGACCAAGATGCCCCACCTCCTGGTGGCCGGAACCACCGGGTCGGGCAAGAGCGTCGCACTGCACGCATTCATCCTGAGCGTGCTGTACCGCCTGACTCCCAAGCAGGTCAAGCTGCTCCTGGTCGACACGAAGATGCTCGAGCTGACGGCCTATGCGGAGATCCCGCACCTGCTGCTTCCGGTGGTGACCGAAGCACGGGATGCAGCCGTGGCCCTCCGGTGGGCCGTCGGAGAGATGGAGCGGCGCAACCGCCTCATGTCGGCTGCCAGCGTCCCGAACATCTCCGAGTACAATCAGCTCGTCCAGAAGATGAGGGAATCCCCGGACCGTCGGGCCGCGATCCGCAAGGTCACCAAAGGACCGGATGGGGAGCGCATCGAAGAGCCGGTCGAAGGCACGGGCGAGGAGCTCGAGGAGATGCCGTACATCGTGGTGGTCATCGACGAGCTGGCCGACCTGATGATGGTCGCAGGCAAGCACGTCGAAACCTCCATCGCCCGCCTGGCGCAGATGGCCCGGGCAGCGGGCATCCACATGATCATCGCGACCCAGAATCCGACCATCAAGGTCGTCACGGGTATCATCAAGGCCAACATGCCGTCGCGCATCTCGTTCAAGGTGCGCACCATGCAGGATTCCCGCGTCGTCCTCGACCAGAACGGTGCCGACGACCTGCTCGGCTGGGGTGACATGCTTTTCCTCGGCCCCGGAAGCTCCAAGCTCCAGCGAATCCACGGGGCATTCGTCTCCACCGAGGAGCGCATGCGAGTGGTCGAGTTCCTCCGCTCGCAAGGGGCCCCCGAGTACGACTACGGGATCATGGAAAGCTCCGCTGCCGGTGCCGACGAGGAGCTCGGGGATGACTCGGGAATCAGCGGCGGGAACGGGGACGACCTCTACGAGCAGGCCGTCGCCATCGCCGTCTCCAGGGGAAAGATCTCCACCTCCGCCCTCCAGCGTGAGCTGGGGGTTGGTTACAACAAAGCCGCCCTCCTCATGTCCCGCATGGAGAAGGACGGGCTCGTCGGGCCGCAGGAGGCAGCGGGCAAGCCCCGAGTGGTCCTGCGCAGCCGATAGGGGAACGATGGTCCAACGCCGCTCCATGGACGGCTACGTATCCCCCCACACAGCCCGGTTCGGTCCGGGAGGCAGCGTCTTCTCGCAGAGTGTGTGGACAATGTCGGCCATCTTCCTGGCCGCGGCACTGGTGTTCACGCCCTTGGCGGCCGGGAGCGAGCTCGGTCCGGACAAGACGCCTCAAGCAGGGGGGAAGCCCGCCGAGGGGATAAGAGCCGAGTCCTCCAGGCGTGAGGTCGCCCAGGGGAAGCCCGGCAAGGAGGGCAAGGGCAAGGGTAAGGGCAAGGGTAAGGGCAAGGGCACGGGCACGGGCAAGGCCTCTCAACCCCCCCTGTCGTCTTCAGCGACCCCAAACTTTCTCCTGGACGACTGGGTATATGCCGCTCGTGAGGCAACCCGCAGCCACTCCGAAGGCAAGGCCAATTCCGGGACGGTACGCAACTCCGCAGAGCTGCCACTGGACGGTCGCACCTGGCGTGTGATCGCCTCGGCCCGAGGGAGAAACACCAACCACGGCGTCGAGGCCCTCATCGGCCTGTTGCAGAGGACAGCGGACGGGCTGGCCGAGCTTCATCCCGGCAGCCTTGTCGAGGTCGGCAACATCGGACTGGCCGAGGGGGGCAAGATTGTCCAGAGCAAGTCTCACCAGGCGGGGCGTGACGTCGACGTTGCCCTCTTCGCAAAGGACCGGAAGGGGAAGGCCTTGCGGCTCAACCGGTTCGTCTCGTTCCGGGGCAACGGCCGGGGTGAGAACGGGCTGCTGCTGGACGTGGAGCGGACCTGGGACTTCGTGGCGCTCATGCTCCAGTCCGAGGAGCCGGTAGTCCAGTGGATGTTCGTCTCCGGGCCGATTCGAGAGCTCCTCCTCGATCATGCCCGTTCTCGAAAGGTCGACCCGGCTCTGATCCGCCGGGCTGAAGAGGCCCTCAAGCAGCCGTCCGACTCCACCCCCCATGACGACCACTTCCACATTCGCATCCACTGCTCCGACTGGGATCGACTCCACGGCTGCGAGGACTACGGCCCGGTCCGGCCCGGTGTCGTGCGCAACGACCGACTCATGCGAGAGCGTCTGGAGACCCTGTCCCGGCGGGTGAGGAAGGGGTTGCCCCGCGAGAGGCTCGTGGCCATGGATCAGCTCGCCCGACTGCAGCCCGTGGAACCGACCCCCGCCTTGCTCGAGGAGCTGTTGTGCGACTCCGATCCCGGCTTCCGGGAGCGGGCGCTGCGTCTTCTCCGACGAACGGCACCGAAGCGGATCCCAGAGGCCGTCCTTGCCGCCATCGACTGCGCGCCCGATGCTGGGGCAGCAGCGTTCCTGTTCGACACGGTCGTGGACCTGAGACATACCTCCGTCTACAGGACGGCCGGTCGCCTCGTACAGAGCTCGTGCGCTGCCGAGGAGAAGCGTCCGCTCTGCGTTGCGGCCCTCAGCGCCCTGGGCCACAGTGCGGACCTGGAAAACGCCCCGCTCCTGGCCGCTGCCCTCGAGTCTTCCGACAGGACGGTGCGCAATCAGGCCCTTCGAGCGCTGCGACAGCTCCTTGCCCGGGACAAGCCTCCCCGTTCAAAGTCAGGGACCGATGCTTCCGCCTGGAAGGCCTATTCCGGGAAGGTCAAGTCCAAGCCATGGGACGAGGTCGTCCTGGAGAACCTCGCCGCAGCGGGATACCGCCTCGAACACCCCCTGGCATCCCCTTCCAACGCCAGGGAGCTCCTGCGGGCCCTGAGGTCGGGTGGACCTGGTGCCACGACAGCCCAGATCGCACTCTTCAAGGCCTTCTCCCTGCCCCACCCGAGGCAGCTTCCGGACGGCGAGGCCCTGCGCATCGCCTCCGCCCACGTGAAAAGGAAAGGCCCGGCACGAGCGAAGAATGCCGGGCAGAAGAAGTCGGACTCCGCTTCGGCGTCGGACGTGGGAGCGAAGGACGCCTCTGCCGAGAAGGATGGGGCTGCCGAGAAGGATGGGGCTGCCGAGAAGGATGGGGCTGCCGAGAAGGATGGGGCTGCCGAGAAGGATGGGGCTGCCCAGAAGGATGGGGCTGCCGAGAAGGATGGGGCTGCCGAGAAGGATGGGGCTGCCGAGAAGGATGGGGCTGCCGAGAAGGATGGGGCTGCCGAGAAGGATAGGGCTGCCGAGAAG
>CAITUV010000050.1 GCA_903895725.1 uncultured Myxococcales bacterium
AGGCCCTTCCGCCGCCTCCAGAGGGGCACAGCCAGGGGAAAGGGCCGTGCGTCGGGGGCGTCAGGGTGACGTGCCGAGCATGGAAGCCGATGGGGTTCTGCACCGACGGCCGATGAGGTGCATGGGCCGAGGGGGGCACGCGCCTGCGGCCGTGGTGGTGCATGGGCCGAGGGGGCACGCGCCTGCGGCCGTGGTGGTGCATGGGCCGAGGCCCTTCCGCCGCCTCCAGAGGGGCACAGCCAGGGGAAAGGGCCGTGCGTCGGGGGCGTCAGGGTGACGTGCCGAGCATGGAAGCCGATGGGGTTCTGCACCGACGGCCGATGAGGTGCATGGGCCGATGGGATGCCACACCAACGGCCGGAGCAGTGCATGGGCCGATGGCGTGGGCGAATGGGCCGATGCGTTGGCGCTGGCCGCGAACCTACTCCTCTACTGCGAGCACGAAGTCCTTGCGCAATGAGTCGCCGGCTTCGAGCTTGACTTCCACGACCTTGCCCCCGTTGCTGACCGGGTCGCCGGGAGCATTGGTCATGCCGTCTCCCGAGTTCACGTCGACGTAGGCCAGGATGTAGTAGGTCCCGGGGTCGACGTCCGCCTTCTGGTAGTCGTGGGGGAAGGTGGGGTCGCTGGCCGTGATGAGGAGGTTGGGCATGCTCGCGGGCGGGTCGTTGGGGAAACCCACGAGGATCAGCTTGCCGTCCAGATCGCCGTCGTAGGAGACCGTGCCATACAGAGCTGCCTTGCCGGGCTTGGGCTTGACCTCGCCGCCCTGGACCGTGTCGGCCGAGCTGGAGCTATCGGCAAGGTCGTCCGAGAGGGAATCGGCCGGCTCGGCATCGTCCATGGACACGACGTCGTCGACCGGGGGCTTGAACGTGCCGTCGGAGAGCACGACGTTCTGGGTGACGGCCCCGGCACCTTCGGCAACCACGAGCGGGCCGACCATCTCGGTGGCCGGGTCCGCGGCAGTGGGCATGGGGCTGCCGTCGTCGGGGTCCACGTCACCGTAGACCATGACCCAGTAGGTGCCCGGTGCCACCCCTTCCAGCTTGTAGGTGACGGGGAAGTCGATTCCGCCGGCCACCGGCTCGGCCGGAACGAACTGCGCCTTCTTGGGTGCAGACTGGGGCGGATTCGAGTCGTTGTCGAACAGAGCGATGCCCAGGCGGCTCACGACGGCCTGCCCGGTGTACGCGACCTGCCCCTGGATCACTCCGTCCCCGGAATTCTCCTGCTTGACCAGGTCGTCGCTGGAGCAGGCGGCCCCGAGGCTAAGGAGGAGGAGGGCGGGGGCGATGCGGAAGGCAGCGGGCGGATTCCTGAGCGTCATGCGTTCTCCTTGTTCCTAGAAGTACTGCCGAATCTCGACGAACAGCCGGCCCTGGTCCTCGAGCCGTCCGAAACCGATGTTTTCCTCTCCACGGAACACGATCCCGCCCGCATAGACCTTGAGCGCCTCGAGCGGCTCCCAGGAGAAGAACCCGAGCATCATCATGTCCCACGTGGTCCGGTCGTGCCGGTTGAACAGATGGAGCCAGTGGAAGGAGAGCTCGGAGACGATCCGATACCGCAGGCGGTAGGTGAGCTGGTACTGGTCCTGGGAGGGTACGAAGGGGTCGGGTTCCCCGAATGCGACCCGGGTGTCGTAGTCGTACTGGCGGTTGTAGTCCAGCAGGCGCGTGTACGCGGCCTGGGCCTGGATCATCAGGCGGGAATGGGGTTCCATCTCGAATCCGAGGACGCCGGCAGCGGACGGGTTCCTCTTCCACACGTCGGTCCCGTCGCGGTCTTCGGTGAGGAACCAGCCGGCTTCTCCAAGGAGGAGGACCGGACCAACGGGGATCTCGAAGTCGAGCCCCAGGGTATGCTGGCGCTGGTACTTCGGGGTAAAAGCGAGTCCCTGGACGAACCCGGTATCGGGGTCGTTGATCGTCGTCGGCTCGAGGTAGAATGTCCGTTGGAAGCCGTTGAAATAGGACAGGGCCACCTCGCCGTATCCCCACATGTCGAGCAGGACCCTGGCCCCACCTTCGGAGTTCTCGGGAGCCAGTGACGGGACGTCTGCCGGGCGCTGCTCCACCGGCAGCGGCCCGAGCTTGTCGGGAAGGGCAAGCGGTGTGCGGTTGGGAGCAAACCAGGGCAGCCAGATCCCCTCGATGGTCACGGGACTGAGGTCGATCAGGACTCGGGCGGCATCGACTGCGAGCCGGAAGTTTTCCTTCTCGGCCCCCATGCTGTTGTAGTCCCAGCCGGAGATTCCGTCGAGGACCCCGCCCCACTCGAACCGGCCCCAGAACACGTACTGCCGGCCGAGCTTCAAATCGAGCACGGGGAGCACGCGGGAGAACGCGAGAAAGCCCTCCTTGAGCTGGAAGCTCATTCCATCGGTGACCGATGAAGTCGGTTGCCGGAGCGCATCCCTCACGTCGTAGTCGAACTGCACCGTGGCATCGAAGGAGGCCTTTTCCGAGAGCTCGCCGTTTGCCCGGAGCTGGAGCCGAAGCCCGGCGCGGTCGGTGGCGAACCATTCCTTGTCCGGGTATTCGTGGGCCAGGAACCCGGCCTCGTCCAGGGCCCGGGTCAGATCCACGTAGTCGTAGAGCATGAAGTAGCCCGAGAAGGGGGATGCCGCCTCCTCGGCCCGAGCGGCCGGAGCCGCCGGGAGGAGGGCCGCCAGGGTCACCAGAGCAGGCCAGACGAGCGTCGTCCGGGTTGCAGGAGGTGCCTGGAAACGCAACGCCAACGGTGCAGGAGCGGCTATTCGTTCCATCGGTCCCCGATTCACAGCTGCTTGAGGTGGCGGACGGTGAAGATGTCGTCCGGTACGGTGGCATCGAGGTCCACCTGGCCGGCCTCGATGCGGGCCGAGACCCCCTCGGAGCGGTCTTCGGTGGAGAACACGGTGGGGAACCAGGTGCCCTTGATCTTGAGGAACTCGTCGACCTTCTGGAGCCGGATGAGCTTGTCCCCATCGTAGAACTCGGTCTTGACGATGGCCTTCTTCTCGGGGTCGACATAGTGGATGAGTCGGGTATACCCGGAGAGGCTCGTCGTCTTGGAATCCCGGGCCGTGGACTCGAACTTCAGGAGCGACTGTCCGTCGAGCGTGACCGGGGTTGCGGCGGAGAAGCTCCACAGCTCGGGCCTCGGCTTGAGGAAGTAGAGCGACAGGAAGTCGCGCAGCATGAAGTTCTCGGTCGAGTTGGGTACCCGTTTGACACGTCGCAGAGTGCGCAGGTACAGGTAGTACTCGTCCGAGCGGTCGTCCCGGGTCAGGGCGAGGAATGCCGTCCCCTTCATGTTCGCGGGCCAGGTGAATACGGCGTGCAGGTCCTGTCCTGCGGCGCTGTCGGCCACGTAGACCTTCATCTTCTTGTGAAGCTCCGGGCCATCCCCGCGGCGCACGTAGAAGTCGAGGGAGACCACGGCGTTCTTCCAGGAGAGCTGGCCGATCACGTCCTTCATCGTGGTTTGAGCCAGGGCAGGCCCGGCAGCCAGGATTGCCAGGAGCAGGAGGGACACGCGACTGGCCAGGGGGAGCTTCATGAACGGGTACCTCACTCGAAAAGAAGGCGGTCGGTTACCTGCGTGTCAAGCAGGTAGGCGGCCAGACAGAGCAGAAGGGCGAGCAGGGCGGTCCGTCGCCAGCCGACGCGGGCCAGGCCGAAGGCCAGGAGCCATCCGGCAAAGACCGTCGGCCAGGCCAGGAGCCGAAGCCAGTCGATCCCCCGGACCACGGCGAGCGAGTACCACAGCAGGATGCCCACCAGCGTGAGAGCAAGACCCGCGATGCAGGCGGCCACCGCACGGGCGGTTCCCCTTCCCGGAGTCTCGCCTCCGGCCGTTGTGGCCTTAGCATTCTGGAGCGATCGGCGGGCCCACCAGGCCGCCAGGAGCGCCGGCAGCACCAGGAGGCCGACGGTCAGCAGTGCCGGCAGGAGCAGGAACTCTTTGATGGCTGCAAACATGGCGTCCTCAGTGTGCGTGCCCTGCCCCGCCTCCGGCGGTCAGGCCCATCAGGACCACGGCTGCGATGAAGAAGGCGAACGCGAGCCCCGCCCGGCGGAGATCCTGCTCCTTGTGCAGCTCGGGTACCAGGTCGGAGCTGGACACGTAGATGAAGTTTCCGGCAGCAAAGGCCATGACGTAGGGGATGAGCTCGTGGTGGTCGGCAAGCCCCACCCAGGCCAGGACGGCACCGGCAACGGAGGTCAAGGCCGAGGCGAAGTTCATGCCCAGGGCCTTCCTGTGGCTGTGCCCGCCGTGCACCAGGATGGCGTAGTCCCCCAGCTCCTGGGGCAGCTCATGCGCGGCGATGACGAAGGTGGTGGAAATCCCGAGGGTTGTGTCGGCCAGGAACGCACTGCCGATGACGATGCCGTCCAGGAAATTGTGGAGGGCGTCGCCCACGACGCTCAAGGTGGTGTAGGGGTGGACGTCGCAGTGCCCCCCCTTGTGACAGTGCCTCCAGTGGAGGAACCGCTCGAGGATGAAGAAGAACGAGAAGCCGGAAAGGGTCACCATGCCGGCCCGGAAGCTGCCGATCCCTTCAGTGGCCTCGGGGAGCAGGTGGAAGAAGCTGGCCGCCATCATGGCCCCGGCGGCAAACGCCACCATGACGAAGAGCACGGTGCCCCGGGCCTTTCGGCCCACGGCGACGAAGCCGATTCCAGCCAACGACAGGAGGCTGATCGCTATGGATGCAGCAATGGCGTAGAGCAGCGGCATCATGGTCATGGGGTCCTGAGATAGTACATGCGCATGGTCCCCTTTCCCTTGACCTCCACCGCGGGCCGCTCTTCGAACTGGAAGCGCTCCCGCGCCAGGGTGAAAGTGGCATGGGACACGTTGATTCGCATCGGCTCCGACAGCTGTTCCATCCGCGAGGCCGTGTTGATGGTATCGCCAAAGACGTCGTAGATGTACTTCTTCACGCCGACCACGCCTCCCACGACCCGGCCCGAATGGACGCCGATCCGGACCCGCCACGGGATGGGGGACTTCGAGTTCCGCTCATCGAGGTAGCGCAGCACGTCGGCCGCGACCTTGAGGATGCGGTCCGCATGGTCGGGCTGCTCGTCCGGCATGCCGGCGACGCACAGGTAGGCATCACCGATGGTCTTTATCCGTTCGCAGCCGTGTCGGGAGACGATGTTGTCGAACTCGGTGAACAGGTCGTTGAGCTCCTCGATGAGGACACGGGGCTCGAGCGTGGTGGACTTGCGGGTGAAATCCACGAAGTCGGAGAGGTAGACGGTCACGTTCTCGAAGCTCTCGGGCTCGGCTTTGCCCGATTCCTTGAGCTGCGATGCGATCTTGGCCGGGAGGACGTTGAGGAGGAGGTTCTCGGACTTTCGCTTCTCCTGGGCCAGGAGCTCGTTGGCATCCCGGAGCTCCTGGGTGCGCTCACGGACCTTGCGCTCCAGGATGGCGTTGTGCTCCTCGAGGCGGCGGTAGAGGCGGGCGTTCTCCAGGGAGATGACGATCTCCGAGGCCAGGATCTTGAGGACCTCGACGCGGCTGGGCGTGAAGGCCCCGGTGGCGAGATTGTTCTCGAGGTAGAGGAGACCGGTGAGCTTGCCCTGGTGCATGAGGGGGAGGCACAGGATGGAGCGGGGCTTGTTCGTCGAGATGTAGGAGTCCTTGGAGAAGCTCCCTTCCGCTGCCGCATCGGCCAGGACCACCGGCTCCTGGAGACGCATGACGTAGTTGAGCACCGACTGGGCTGCGTTGTCGAGCTCTCTCATCGGGAGGTGCCGGAGCACGTCGACTGCCGGAGCATCGGGTGCGCTTTCGGCCTCGACGTACAGCTTGCCGTCGGTTTCGAGGACGAGCAGGCCCCGCTGGGCACCGGCGTTTTCGACCACGATGGCCATCATGCGTTCGAGGAGGGCCGCCAGCCGGATCTCGCCGGAGATGACCTGGGAGGCCTTGAGAACTGCGATGAGGTCGAGCCCGCTGCGTCCGGTGCTGGTGCTGCCCGAGTGGGTGGACGAGTGGCTGCTGGCCGATTCGGAGAGCTCGGGGGCCGCGATGGCCACCCGCATGACCAGGTCGGGGTAGAGCGTCTCGATCTGGGCGACCTTGGCTGCGGCCCCCCACTTGTCGAAGGTGTACAGGGCGTCGGTCATGAAGGTGCGGGCGATGCGCATCTTGCCCTGCGCCAGGTAGAACCTCGCTGCCAGCTCGTTGGCCAGGGCCTCCTCGTGGAGGAAGCCGTTCTTGCGGGCCAGGTCCACGGCCTGGTCGTAGTTCTGCATGGCACCGGTGACATCCCCCCGGAGACGGGCCAGCTCGGCCTCCACCAGGTGCCACTTGTGGAGGTGGCTGGAGGGGCAGTTCCGTGCCCATCGTGCCATGAATTTCTGATTGGCGGCCACCTGCTTCAGGAGTCGCCGCCGCTCCTCGGGCGGTGACTCGGCGCTGGCCGCCAGGCGGGCCAGCGAATCCCAGAACCGGAAGACCAGGGTCACGAACATGCCGACCGCACTGAAGACGAGCGGCCGGGCGATGTCGAAGCATTCGACGGCCCGACGGGCATCTCCGAACAGGAACGCCAGGATGCCTCGGACATGCCAGACGTTGAAGATTCCGTGGGCGTCCGAGCGCTCCTGGAGGTGGGCCAGGGCGGTCTCGGCGTCGAACACTCCCCCCGAAACCGAGGGGGGGGTATTCTCGGGGGACATGAGCTCCCGGATCGCCTGGAGGTAGAGGCGGACGTAGTTGAGGTAGGCCTCCTGCTTGAGCTGCTCGATGACGTCCGCGTAGTTGGCCACCTCGGGCTCCACCTCGCGGAGGTTCTGGCCCGAATGGAACAGGTGGTAGACGAGCACCCCGGCATTGGCCGCAGCGAACTCGAAATCGCCCTGCTCGAGCGACTGCTTGTAGGCCCCCCGAATATTGCGGAACGTGTCGACCAGCGGCTCCCGGAAGTGCTGCACCGTGGCCGCAAAGGTGAACGTGCACCGGGGGGCCAGCGGCTGCGAGTCGGGCAGGCGATCCTGCAGCTCCACGGCGAGCCGGCCGAACCGGTATCCGGACTCGATGCGATGGAGGACTCCGCACTGGATCGTCCCGTACAGAGCGTAGGCAAACGGTGAGGTGGCCGTGTTTCCGTGCCGCGCCGACAGCTCGACCTGCCGGCAGACCAGGACCGGGAACAGGTTGGGATACACGACGTAGGCGGTGGAGGAGAGGCTCGTCGAGATCCGCATGGCGGTCAGCAGGTTGGCCTGCGACATGGCAGGCTGCCCGAGCAGCTTCTCCGGGGGCTTTCCGACCAGTGAAACCATGGTCCGGACGAGCTGGACCGCCACGTTGGCCATCCTGGGACGGCGGGGGATGCTGACCCCCAGGCGGGCAAGGACGTCGAGGCCGATGGCAAGGGCCTCGAGCTTGCGGGCCTGGGCAATGTACCCGTGGATGCGGACCTCGAACACCGGGATCTGGTCTTCGAGGCGGACCGCACGGTCGATGACCTCCTGCACGTGCCGGTCCATCTCTTCCCGCCGGTTACAGAGCCGGGCGGCCTCGGCGGCCTCGGAATAGAGGGCCAGAGCGACGTCGTAGCAGCGGTTCCAGGGGTCGTCCCGCAGCAGCCCGATTCCCACCTCGAAATAGTGCAGCGCAGACTGATACGCGGCCGATGCCCGGGCCCGTCGGCCGGCAATGAGATTGAGCCTCACGGCCTCGTCCGCGTCCGGCGTGTTGTCGATGAGCTCGAGCGAGGAATTGAACTGGTTCACGATGTCGAAGATGCGCTGCTCCAGCTTCTCCGGCGTCGTGTTGGCCAGCAGGATCGTCCCGACCTGCCGGTGGACCCGGCGGGCGGCGTCGACGGCCACCAGCGAATAGGCCGCCTGCTGGATCTTGTCGTGGGCGAACCGGTACTTGACCGTGTGCAGCAGCACCGCATCGAGCAGCCCGTCGGCGAGCTCCTGCTTCTCGAACTCCACGTACTTGTAGGCCTCTCCGATGAGCAGGATGAGTCCTTCGATCACGGCTTCCTTGAGCGCGGCCAGGATCTCACCGGCCCCCTTGCTTGATGCCAGTGCCAGTGTCTGGAGGTCGAACTGGTTGCCGATGATGGCCGCCAGCTTGAGTGCCTGCTGGGTCGCCGGGCGCATCTTCCGGATTTTGGCGGCCATGAGATCCACGACGTTCTCGGTCACGCCGAGGGCCTGGATTCCCGGGAGGTCCCAGGACCAGCTCCCGCTGTCCCGCTGGAACTGCACCAGTCGGTGGGCATGGAGCGACTTGAGGAACTCGCTCATGAAGAAGGGGTTGCCGCTGGTCTTGATCTGGATCAGCTCGGCCAGCGGCAGCACCTTGTCCGGCGTGGACTTGAGCGTGTCCGCCAGGAGCTGGCAGATGTGGGGCGGGGCCAGCGGCTGGAGAGTCAGCTCGTGGACCACGGTGCCGGCTTCCCGGATCTCGCCCAGGGTCACCAGGAGCGGGTGCGCCGCATCGACCTCGTTGTCCCGGTATGCACCGACCACGAGCAGGTACTGGCTCTCGGCGCCGGTCATGAGCATCCGCACCAGGTTGAGGGATGCGTTGTCCGCCCACTGCAGGTCATCCAGGAAGATGACCATGGGGTGTTCCTTCTGCGTGAACACCGAGACGAAGTTGTTGAACGCCAGGTTGAGTCGGTTGTAGGACTCGGCCGGCGGCAGCGGGGGGACCGGCGGCTGCTTGCCGATGAGCAGCTCGATCTCGGGGATCACATCGATGAGGACCTGGCCGTTGGGGCCGAGCACCTTCAGGAGCTCGTCGCGCCAGCGGGTCAGCGCATCCTCTTCCTGCCCGAGAAGCTCCCGCACGAGCCCCTGGAACGCATCGATTAGCGCACCGTAGGGGATGTCCCTCTTGTACTGGTCGAACTTGCCGGAGATGAAGAATGCGCGCCGCTCGGTGACCGGACGGTACAGCTCCCGCACGAGCGAGGTCTTGCCGATGCCGGCAAAGCCCGCCACCAGGAGCATCTCCTTGTAGCCCTGAGATGCCCGCTTGAAGGAGGTCAGGAGCTGCTCCACCTGCTCGTCACGGCCGTAGAGTCGCTGCGATACCTGGAACCGGTCGCTGTGGTCCTGAGTTCCCAGCGGGAAGTCGGTGATCTTCCCGGATGAGCGGAGCTGCTCCAGGCAGGTGCGGAGGTCGGCTTCCAGGCCGGCCGAGCTCTGGTAGCGCTCTTCCGCAGTCTTGGCCAGCAGGCGCATGATCAGGTCGGACAGCACCTTGGGGATCCGGCCGTCGAGGTCGGAGGGGACCGTTGGCCGCCGGGCCAGGTGGCAATGCACCAGCTCCGCCCGGTCCGAGGTTCGGAACGGCTGCTGGCCAGTGAGCATCTCGTAGAAGGTCACGCCCAGCGAATAGAAGTCCGAGCGGTAGTCGACCGGCCGATTCATGCGCCCGGTCTGCTCGGGCGAGATGTAGGCGAGCGTCCCGATCAGGTCGTTCGGGGTGTTGAGCTCTTCCACCTGCCCGGAGACCTGCGAAGCGAGGCCGAAGTCGATGATCTTCACCCCGCCGGTGGCCCGGTTGACCAGGACGTTCTTGGGGTTGATGTCCTTGTGGATCACATCCCGGGCATGCAGCTTGCCCAGGATGCTCGTGATGCGGACCGCCATGTTGAGGAATTCCTCGAGGTCCATGGGGCCTTCGGCCAGCAGCTCCTTGAGCGCCGTGCCGCCAAAGTCCTCGATGACGAGGGCCAGGCCGTTGCCGAACTTCTCGAGGGCGAGGACCTTGATGATTCCTTCCACGTCGAGCGACGACAGCAGCTTGAACTCATGCTTGAGACGGGCCAGCACCGACGGGAGCGGATACTCCCTGGCCGGGACCTTGATCACCACGGGGGTCCGGGTCGAGGTCTGGATCGCCCGGTACACGAAGGTCTCGCTGCCGTCGTAGATCTTTCGCAGGATGCGGTATCCCGGGAGAGGATCCTCGTTGCCGTGAGCACCGGGAAAGGAAGCACGTGCCCAGGAAACCTCGTCCGGGACCGACTCTCCGGTCGAAGGCACCAGGAGCGTGGGAGGCCGGGTACCCTCCGCCGTCTGCGTGGCGCTCCCGGTCTGAGTGAGCAGCGTGCTCATGTCGAGCTCGCGGTCTTCCGGGACGTTCCTCGGTACCAGCGAAGAGGGGACGGTCTCCCCTCCGATCTTCCGGCCGATCTCGTCAAGAGCTGCCTTCAGCTCCAGGGCCGACTCGAAGCGGTCCTCCCGGCGCTTGGCCAGACAACGGAGGATCACCTGCTCCATCACATCGGGGCAATCGGGCCGGAGCGCAGTCGGACGTTTCGGCTCCTGCGTGAGGATCACCTTCATGAGCTGCGTGACCGTGGTCCCCTCAAAGGGGAGCTGGCCGGTGCAGGCTTCGTACATCATGACGCCCAGGGAGAAAAGGTCGGCTCGACCGTCGACCCCGCTCGAATCCTCGAACTGCTCCGGTGCCATGTAGTGAGGAGTCCCTAGGATGGTCCCCGTGGCCGTCATCTTGGCCTGCATGCTGTGGCTCATCTTGGCGATCCCGAAGTCCATGAGCTTGGGAATCGCATCGCCCCCCGTGCAGTGCAGGTAGACGTTGGACGGCTTGAGGTCCCGGTGGATCACCCGCTGCTGGTGCGCGTGGTGAAGCGCCCCGGCAAGCGACGAAAAGATCGTCACGACTCTGGGCACGGGCAACGGCAGGCCGGCTGCCCCGTAGTAAGTCGCCAGCGTGCAGCCGGACAGCAGCTCCATGACCATGCAGCTTGCATCCGGCAGCTCCAGGATGTCCTGGACCCGCAGGATGTTCTCGTGCCGCATGTTGGCCTGAATCCGGGCCTCGTCGACGAAGCGGGAGCGGACGCTCTCGTCCTGCTGGAAGTGCGGGTGGAGGATCTTCAGCGCCACCACGTGGCCGAGCCGGGTGTGCGATGCCACGTACACGGTGGCCATACCGCCGCTGGCCAGCTTGCCCATGACAAGGTAGGACCCGAGTTGCGTCCCTTTCACACGCTCCCCCGCACGCAGAAAACGGGGTATATCTAGCACGTGCGCGGGCAGACTGCCAAGTTTTTCCTCAAGCCTCGAATGGAACGGAGGTCCCCCCCACCCTCGTGGTGCTGAGATTCCCCCGGATCATGGCGGCCAGGAACCGGGGATTGCGGGCCAGGTTGCCCCACTGGCGCACGATTACCTCCCGCAGCCGCCGGCGGAAGTGCCCGTGCAGCCGGTCGTAGGCCCGCTGCACCCCGGCCTCCAGCTCCTCGGGCGACATGTGCACCGGCTGGAAGACCGCGTGGCTCCAGCCGAACTGCTCTCTCAGCCGCCCCGGCAGGAGGCGCCCCTCCCGCTCGTACCGGGCGTGATACTCGGTCCCCGGAAACGGGGTCGACACGAACAGGTTGGCATCGTCCACGCCGATGTCCTGGATGGCCTCGACCGTGCGGTCGAACACGTCCGGCCCGTCCGTGTCGAAGCCGAACATGAAGAAGCCGCTCACGATGATCCCCCGGTCCTGGAGCGAGCGGACGAGCCCCCGGTATTTCTCCACCCTGCCGTGGTCCACCCCCGCGTCCTTGAGCGACGCGTCGGAGAAGCTCTGGAATCCCATCTGCACGTTGAAACATCCCCCCCGCGCCAGGGCATCCAGCAGCTCGTCGTCCCCTGCAATGCTGGTCGGGGCCTGGACCAGCCAGATCTTCCGCAGCGGAGCGATCTCCCGGAACAGCTCCAGGGCGTAGTCCCGGGCCTGGAGCAGATTCTCGTCCACGAAGATGAATGCCCCCTGCCGCAGCGAGGCAATCTCGTCCACGACCGCGCCCAGCGGTCGGGTCCGATGCTCCCGCCAGGGCACCGAAGGCAGGTAGCAGTACCTGCAGCGATACAGGCAGCCCCGGCTCGCTTCGACGCAGGTGAACCAGCCCGACTCGTTGAGAAGGTCGCGCCGAGGCCTCGGAACGTCCTTCATGTCGGTGATCCGGTCCGCCCGGTACACCCCGGACAGCTTCCTCGAGGCAGCGTCGGCCAGGACATCCTTCCAGATGTACTCCCCTTCCCCCACCACGGCGGCATCGGCATGTCGCAGGCACTCCTCCGGCATGAGGCTCGCGTGAACACCACCGAGCACCACCTGCGCCCCGCGGCTCCGGAAGCGGCATGCCAGCTCGAACGCCCGCTGCGAGGCAAATGTCGTGGTCGTGATCCCCACCAGGTCGAACGGTTCGTCCAGCGGGACTCGGTCCCAGTTGGCATCCACCACCCGGACCTCGTGCCCGTCGCTGAGCGCGGCGAGAATCCCCAGGCCGATGGGGGCAAAACGCACGTGCCGGGCGTATCGCACCTGACCCCGTCCGCCGGTCGGGGTCCAGTCCGGCTTCAACAGGAGGATCCGCATCCGCTAGTTCCCGTCCTCCTCGTCGTCGCCGAAGAAGATGCTCTTGTCGTCGAGGAAGTCGAAGCCGTTGTCCAGCTCGCCCACCGTCTGCACCTGCGGCGTCGGCGCCGGGAAGAGATCCGTTCCCAGCATGTTGTCGATCCAGTCTCCCGTCTTCTCGAGCCACTCCTTGGTATCCTCCGCCAACTTGCGGAGCTTCTCCTCGGCCAGATCCTCCAGGGCCGCAATCGCAGCCTTGGCCGCAATCGGGATCTCCTCCTCGTCGAACGCTTCGTACAGCTCGCTCACCTTCACACGGGACAGCAGCGCCTTGACCACCTCGAACACTTCGGCCTGCTTGATCGTCAGCGTGAACAGCTTCTCACAGTACAGGAAATCGACCTCGTCCCAGACGTAGATGAACTTGTCGATGAGCTGGGTCGGTGCCCTGGACAGGAAGTGCGCGGCCAGCTGGTCGAGAAGGATCTCGTACCGCTCGTTCTCCCGCATCTGCACGAAACTCTCGAGCGAGCCCTGGTCGAGCTGTCCCGTCTTCAGCGCCCGGGCGATGTTCGCCGCATACTTCTTGTAATTGCTGAGGATGAACGCCATCCCCCAGCCGCAGGGCGTGGACCAGTTGCCGGCATCACCGATGAACGCGACCCGGTCACGCGCAAACCCCTGCGACACGCCGGGAGACGGATACCAGCCGTACTTCTCCTCGACCACCTCCACCTTGTGCCAGACCGCGTTCCTCGGTTCCTCCCGCAGGATGTGGTAGAACTGCCGCTTCATGAAGTCGACGTCCACCTTGTCCTTGCTCAGGAACAGCACGAGGGTGAATGAGGTGTTCTCATCCAGCACTTCGTACTCGAACACCGGTCTGCCCTTTGCCAATGGGGCCCCTGGGTCAGCGTTCGAGTCCCTGTAGGTCCCCCACAGCAGGTAGTCTCCCACCTTCATCGGAGCCACCCCTTTCGGGTGCTTCACCGTGGCACCGAACACCGACCACCAGTATCCGTCCTCGTACGGAATATCACATTGTGATTTGATCTTCGAATGATGTCCTGAGGCATCGATGAGCAGACGACCGGTGAACATTCCCTTGGTCGTGTTGACGCGGACGGAATCGCCCCGATCCTCGAAGTCCTCGAAGTACGTCCCCAGCAGCAGCTTCGACCCGTTCCTGCGGCGCGTGATTTTTCGTCCCCAGTAGGCGAGCAGCTCGTGCTCACGGATGAAGTTGTACCCCCCCTTGAGCTTGGCGACCCAGGCCCGTTTCGCCCCCCCGAACGTGTCGGTCAGGAACCGTTTCACCCCAGGGTACACATATGGAAGTATGTCTTCATTCTTTCTTAGTGAAAAGTTCGGAACGAACCAGCTTTTAGCAGTATCGGAAACCTTCTTCTTCGAATCGATGACCAGGACGCGGGCCGTCTGCGCCAGCTCGCTTCCGACCGAGAGCCCCGATGGTCCGGCTCCGACGATGATCACGTCGAAGTCGCTGCTCGGTCCCACGCCGCCCGCCTTCCCCTTCGCCCGCTTCTGCTTGACCATGGCCCCCCCCACATTCCCTCAGGTCCCGGGCAGGGGCGCCCGCGCACCTTCCGTGGAACTGGTTTGGATCAATACATGACGTTTTGCACCTGTTGTCAAGAAGCAAGTTCCAAGGTATCGTTCGGCACGTCGGGAAACGCTGTTGGAGGCGGGATGAGGCGGAACGGGAGGATGGCTGCGGCGCTTGCGCTGGCGCTCGTCTGCAGTGCGGCGGGCTGCGAGCCGGGAGGAGGCCCCGCGACGCCGGACCCTGGTGCCACATGCGACTCGACCCCGTGCCCGGGCGATCGGACGATCCAGGACGCGGCCGCAGAGACGCTCCCGCTTTCCGACGCACGGCCCCGGACCGATGCTCCGCCCGGTGAGGAGACACGCGGCACGGTCTGCACCGACCCGTCCCGGCTGTCCGGTCGAACATTTCGGGCCGATGTCCTGGAAGCCTCCCACCCCACCGATCTGCTCAACGAGTTCTTCCAGCAGAGTGCGGACCGATTCGAGCTGGTCATGGTGATCCACTTCGGCGACTACGATCCGGAGACCGGGACACTGGATGGGACGATCGGCGCAGCCACGGCGGTGGTGGGCGATTGCGATTACGATTGCGATGCCGATGCCGATGTCGATGCCGATTCCGACACAGGGAGGGGGGAAGAAATCAACTCCTTTTCCTGGGCGCTCGAGCCGACACCGATCACCATTCGAACCGAAGGATGCACGTTCGAGGTGATGGGAGAGTTCGACCTGGATATCTGCGCGGCCACGGCCAGCAAGGTGTTGGCCCTCAAGCGCATGACCGGCAAGGGGAGTCTTCACCCGGACGGCTCCCGGCTGCGCTTCGACGACCTGGCGGGGTATCTGCCCGAGAGCGAGGTCGAGAGCCTGTGCATCGGAATGCCGGGGCTTGGGACCGTGAATTTTCACTGGTTCATGAACGCCGCCGGGATCTGCGCCAACGCGGACTCGGATGGAAACGGTGCTGCGGATGCCTACAATTTCGTCGGCATCGTGGAAGCGACCGAAGACAGCGGGCGGTTCGTGGACGAGGTGACGGGACCTGTGTTCGGGGTGGCGCAGTGTCCTCCGGATACGGGAAAATGCAGTGGGCGGTGACCCCACAGCCCCGACCACGCGGGAGGGGCCCAGGAGATGGGCAGTGGGCGGTGAGGGGCTTGCCCCGAGCGGAAGTCGAGGGGAACCCGACCCGAAGATGCACTTGCAGTGAGCAGCAAGGAGGTAACAACATGACGTCCAGAGCGTTCTTTTTGCGGTTTCTTCTCTTGACTTCCTGCTGCCTGCTCCCCGTGAGCGCGGTGGCGGATGGCGGCCTGTTCATTCACACGGTTTCGAGCCAGACGACGCAGACCGAGGCGGTCAATGCCAGCCAGCTCTCGTCGGATGGTCAGAGGGCGTTCTTCCTTCAGCGGGACGGGGGGTGGGATCTGTACCTCCAGCCCGGGAAGATGGCGGTGGCCGGGGCCGCGTGGGTGCTGCCGGTCCCGGTGGAGCTCGGGGAGGAGGACGTTGCGGAAGCGCCGGCTGTGCTCATGGACCAGCTCGAGTTCGCTACGTCGCCCCTGTTCGAGATCGCCATCGAGGAGAGCCTGTACTGCCCGGAGCGCTTTGTCAGCTCCGGGTGCGACGTCAAGAGCGGCGGGACCTCCCTGGCCGACGGCAGCTCGGGCAAGACCGTCAACGAGAACGGGGTGCGTCCCCCCCCGGCGGTGACCCGGTGGGGCGAGGGAACGGTTGCCGGGTGGGACTATGTGATCGTCGATGCGGCCGATGCCGGTGAGCTGGTGGCCTGGCTGGACGACAACGGGTATGCCGGTCCCGACGGGCTGCTGGAGCGGGTCAAGCCTTACGTGGACAAGGGGTGGCGCTTCTTCTGCGGGAAGTTCAGCCGAGAGGGGGATGCGCCGGACCGGCTTCCGTTGGTGAGGTTTCGATTGAACGGGCTCGAGAGCCCGGTTTTTCCGATGCTGCTGACGCCGATGTCGACGTTGAGCTCGTGGCGGTTCGAGCTGTTCATTGCGGCCAAGGAGGGATACGGACCGTCCGCCGGTGCGGATACCGAGGCTCTGGGCGAGTTCCTGGACGGAGGGGTCGGCTATCTGGGGGATCCGGACGGTGACGGGGACTACGGCGCGGTGCTGTATGCCTACGAGTTGTACAAGGCTCGCCTGGACCAGATCCTCCAGCCGGTCAACGGAGGCAAGACGCGGGCTGTCGTGGAGTTCTACGGGCCCCTCGCCCAGGAGGATGTCGAGGATCGGCTGGCCTCGTGGACGCCGGAGCGGGACAAGGAGGAAGGGGAGAGGGAGTATCCAGGAAAGTACGAAGAGCCGATTCCGGCCGAGCCGGACGTCATCCCGGGGGAGTCATCGGACGGAGGCGACTGGCAGGATCCGGCCTCGGGAGCGCAGGAGCCTCCTCTCGAGTCCTCGCCCGAGAAATGGCCGGAAGAGCTGGTCACGATCACCACCAAGAAGCTCGTCGTGACGCGGTTGCTTGGCCGGGCATTCGAAGACGGGGCCCAGGACATCACGTTCAAGCCGGGGGCCGGGGCCATGGCGTCCCAGCTTGCCCGGTTCTCAGGAACGGGGTTTGCGGAGCAGTGGCTCGACTCGCATGATCCCCGCTGTCGTCCGGGGCCGGCTCCGGACGTGAATACGGCGGGACTGCTCCTTCTTCCCGGGACTGGAGGCGGGGCTGAGGGCAGTGACCCGGCCCCCTGGACCGGGCTGGCCCTCCTGGCTCTCCTGTTCGCTGCCGTCGTCCGGGGATGCCAGGCCGTCAGGCGGGAGCGTTTTTCCGCCTGAGCGGCGGGTTCCGTCTCGAACTTGCCGCTAGGCCCTGACATGACTTATAGTTATACTGTTTTTCACGTGCGGGCGTGTCCCTGCCCACGAGGCAGGGGGAACGAGGAAAGGAGCCGATCATGAATCGAACCGTTTGCCTGGGGGTAGTCCTGACGCTTGCGGTCGCCTTCTCGACTGGAGCGTGTTCGGGGGGTGGGAAGACTGCGGTCAACGGACCCGGAATCGTAACCGACAACAGCGAGCAGCCCGAACAGCGGGTGGAGCAGGACGTCGGGGCGGACAAGCTGGACATCCCCCGGGAGGAGGACGGTCTAGTGTACGACAGCCGGATTCCGTTTGACAGCGTGGACCAGTGCCAGGAGCCTCCCTTCGGGGTCGGCTGTCCGTGCGAGCAGAACGGAGACTGCCAGGGCGGCTACTGCGTGGAGGGTCCGTTCGGCTTCATGTGCACGTATGAGTGCTTTGACGACTGCCCCGAGGACTGGCAGTGCAAGGGCGTTTCCGGGTTCGGACCGGACCTCGTTTTTTTGTGCGTCCCCATGTCGAAGAAGCTGTGCTATCCCTGTGAGAAGAGCACCCAGTGCGGGAGCGATGGGCTCTGCCTGCCTCTGGACGACGGCAATTTCTGCTCCTACATCTGCGACGACAAGTGGCCCTGCCCGTCGACGTTTACCTGCAAGGAGGTGGATGTGGAGGGGATGAAGCTCAACGCCTGCATCCCGGACAGCGGGGCTTGCGACTGCACCTCGGAGAGTGCGGGACAGCTTCGGCCGTGCAGCCTGGCCAACGACTTCGGGACCTGTCTGGGGTACGAGAAGTGCGACCCGACCCAGGGGTGGGTCGATTGCTCCGCTGCCGAGCCGGCAGAGGAGATCTGCGACGGCAAGGACAACGACTGCGATGCTGCGTTCGACGAGGGGTTGCCGGAAAGCAAGCCGTGCGAGAGCTCGATACCGGACGTGGGGACGTGCAAGGGAAACGCCATCTGCCTCGGGCCGGAGGGGTGGGTCTGCAATGCGGCAAAGCCGGAAAACGAAACGTGCGACTTCAAGGACAACGACTGCGACGGGGACGTGGACGAGGATTTCAAGGAGGACGGCAAGTACGGGGCTCAGAATCACTGCGGCACGTGCAACTACGACTGCACGGGGTCCATTCCGAATGCCACCACGAAGTGCGATACGTCGCTGGCCACGCCGATCTGCGTGGTGGAGAGCTGTGACGACGGGTACTACAAGTTCAACGAGTACCAGTGCCTGCCGGTGGGACAGACCCTGTGCAAGCCGTGCATCAGCGATTTCCAGTGCGAGGGCGGGGCGTGCCTGTCGATCGGTGGCGGCCAGTTCTGCTCCGAGAGCTGCCTGGACAAGGATTGCCCGGAGTTCTTCGAGTGCACCGAAGTGAACGGCGTTGCCGGGAAGTGGTGTCTGCCGATCTCCGGCACGTGCGACTGCAGCAAGGCCAATGCCGGGGCCAAGAAGCCGTGCAACGTGGCCAATGAGGTCGGCACGTGTCTCGGCTTCGAGACGTGCGACCCGCAGGTCGGCTGGGTGGGCTGCACGGCCGTGGCCGCGATGGCGGAGGTGTGCGACGGCCTGGACAACGACTGCAACAGCATTCCGGACGACGGTCTTCCCGAGTTCCAGGACTGCCAGATCGAGGACCCTGCCGTCGGCGTCTGCAAGGGGACCGAGGTGTGCATGGGGGTCCAGGGGTGGGTGTGCAACGCGAACAAGCCCGAGCTCGAGAAATGCGATTACAAAGACAACGACTGCGACGGCGTGGCCGACGAGGACTTCAAGGCTGGCGGGAAGTACACGGCCCTCGAGCACTGCGGAAGCTGTGACAAGAACTGCATCGGGGCGCTGCCGAACGCTGTATCCAAGTGCGACTCGACGCTGCAGACGCCCGAGTGCAAAGTCGACCAGTGTCTGGAGGGATACTTCCAGCTCAACGAGTACCAGTGCATCCTCCCGCCGGACGTCCAGTGCAAGCAGTGCGTGAGCGACAAGGACTGCTACTTCGACGTGTGCGTCCCGCTGGACAACGCCAGCTACTGCCTGAGCCTGTGCGAGGGGGGGAAGTGCGGCGAGGGGTACACGTGCAAGGCGGTGGCGGGCAAGGGGGATGTGTGCATCCCCAACTCCAACTCGTGCGAGTGCAGCAAGGACAACGCCGGAGCCAAGCGGAGCTGCTCCAAGACCAATGAGGTCGGCACCTGTTTCGGCTTCGAGACGTGCGTCCCCGAGACCGGCTGGAGCACCTGCGACGCGTTCGAGCCGGCCGCGGAGGCATGCGACGGCCTGGACAACGACTGCAACGGCATCGTGGACGACGGGTTGCCTGCGAGCAAGCCGTGCGAGAAGACCAACGGGTTCGGGGTTTGCTCCGGGCTGTCGGTCTGCTCCGGGACCAAGGGGTGGGTCTGCCAGGCCCTGGAGCCTGCGGCCGAGGTGTGCGACTACCTGGACAATGACTGCGACGGCCAGGTGGACGAGGACTTCAAGCAGGGCGAGAAGTACTACCTGGACGACCATTGCGGCACGTGCAACAACGCGTGTGAGAAGGCCATCGCCAACGCCACCGGCAAGTGCGATTCGACCTACCTCGTGCCCAAGTGCGTGGTGGACAAGTGTGCGGCCGGCTACTTCCAGGTGAGCCCGTTCCAGTGCATCGTGCCTCCGGACACGACGTGCCAGGCCTGCGAGAAAGATGCGGACTGTGTCGGCTCCTCGTGTGTCACGATCGATGGCAAGAAGCGGTGCGCCAAGACGTGTGTGGACAACGCCGGTTGTGACGGGGAGACCGCGTGCACGCCGTACCCGGGAAAGGGAAACCTGTGCCAGCCCACCTCCGGGAGCTGCGAGTGCAACTCCTTCACGTCGGGCAGCAAGCGGAGCTGCAGCATCGACAATGCGGTGGGGACCTGCTTCGGCTTCCAGACCTGCAACCCGGCCAGCGGCTGGTCCTCGTGTGATGCGCTCATCCCGGCAGCCGAGGAGTGCGACGGCATCGACAACGACTGCAACGGGCTGGTGGATGACGGGCTGCCGGCCACCAAGCCGTGCTCCTCGAGCAATGCGTTCGGGACGTGCACGGGCCAGGCGGTATGCATGGGGACCCCGGGCTGGGTCTGCCAGGCCCCGACTCCGGCCAAGGAGATCTGCGACTACCAGGACAACGACTGCGACGGCAGCTCGGACGAGGATTTCAAGAACGCACAGGGCAAGTACAACCAGTTCACTCAGTGCGGGTCCTGCACGATCTCGTGCGAGGTCGGCTTCCCGCATGCCACCGCCAAGTGCGACGACACCAAGCCCACGCCGCAGTGCGTGGTGGACAAGTGCGACCCGGGCTACTTCAAGCTCAATGCGTACCAGTGCATCCCGAACGTGGCGAGCCTGTGTGAGCCCTGCTCGACCGATGACAACTGCGTGCTGGAAGGGGCCAAGTGTGTCAACCTCTCGGATGGCAAGTTCTGCTCCAAGGCTTGCGAGGTGGCGGGGGATTGCCCCACCGGCTACTCGTGCAAGACCTACGGGGCGACCAAGCAGTGCCTGCCGCTCACCAACTCCTGCTCGTGCGATGGCAGCAACCCGAACCTGAGCAAGAGCTGCTCGTCCACCTGGCCCGAGAACCCGGGGCCGGGGGAGCCGTTCGTCACCTGCTACGGGACGCAGAAGTGCACGGTCAACGGCTGGACCGACTGCCAGCTCCCGGTCGAGGCGTGCGACTCCATCGACAACGACTGCAACGGCGTCGTGGACGACGGATTCCTGATCAACGGCAAGTACGTCCAGGATGCCAACTGCGGACAGTGCGGCAACAACTGCACGTTCCTCCAGTACGCCAACGCGACGGGCACGTGCGACAAGTCGAAGCAGGTTCCCGACTGCATCATGTCGTGCAAGGCAACCTTCTTCGACGTGAACACCAATCCGGCGGACGGTTGCGAGTGCGGGTATGTGTCGAGCACCGACACGCCCGACGTCGATTGCGTCGACCCGCCGGCCTGCACGCAGGTCAAGAAGGACCAGAACTGCGACGGCGTGGATGGCGAGATCAACAACGCCATCTTCGTGGCCAAGAACGGAAACGACGCCAATACGGGCACGATGTCCAAGCCTCTGCTGACGATCCAGGCGGGCATCGACAAGGCCAAGGCTTCGGGCAAGCGGGACGTGTACGTGGCCACGGGCGTGTACTCGGGCTCGCTGACGCTCAAGGCGGGCGTGGGGGTCTACGGCGGCTACTCCTCGGACTTTGCCCAGCGCCACGTCGTCCTGTACGAGACCGTGATCATGGGCGGGGCCTACACGGCTCAGCAGCCCGGAGCGGTCAACGCGGTCAGCATCGGTGGCAATGCGAACACGACGGTCGTGGACGGCTTCACGATCTTCGGGAAGAACAACAACTCGGCCAGCGGCTCGAGCTATGTGGTCTACGTCAAGAACTCGACCAACGGCTTGCGGTTGACGGGCAACCGCATCGTCGCCGGCAACGGCGGTAACGGCTCGGGGTCCTCGGCCGGGTCGGACGGGCAGGACGGCGTGGTCGGCAGCATTGGTGCCAACGCGTACATCTACTCGTCGAACAACTGCACCATCGGCAAGGTGAAGGACGGCGGCAATGGCGGGCAGCTCTCGTGCAGCGGCGTGAACGTGGCCGGCGGCAAGGGGGGTGACAGCTACTGTCCTGCGTATGCCGTGGCTCCCAATGCGGCCGAGAACGGCCAGAAGGGCAACGGGACCGGTGGAGGCAACGGCGGTGCGGGTGGCTGGGATGGGACGTTCGACTCCATGTGCTACAACTGCACCGTGCCTCCGAACAACAACTCGTTCGAGGGGTTCGATGGGGTCAAGGGGACCAATGGGGCCAACGGGACCGGGGGCAGCGGATGCTCACTGGCCACCGGCCAGGTGGTCGGCGGTGTGTGGCAGCCGTATGCCGGCGGAAGCGGTATCGACGGGGCAGCGGGCGGCGGTGGCGGCGGCGGCGGCGGCGGCGGCGGTGCGAACTCGAGCGGCACGTGCGGCGACCACATCGGAGCCACCGGCGGTGGTGGCGGCTCCGGGGCCTGCCAGGGGACTGCCGGCCAGGGCGGAAACGGCGGCGGCGGCTCGTTCGGCATCTTCCTGTTCTACGACGTGGCTCCTGCCACTGTGCCCAACATCAGCAAGAACTCGCTGGAGAGCGGTAACGGCGGTGCGGGCGGCTACGGCGGCAATGGCGGCACGGGCGGCGTAGGCGGGACCGGGGCCTCGGGAGGCAGCGGGGCCACCGGCGGAGCTTGGTGCGGCTGGGGTGCCGGCACGGGCGGCGACGGCGGCAACGGCGGTCACGGCGGCGGCGGCGGTGGTGGTTGCGGCGGCGTCTCGTACTGCTTCTTTGCCTCGGGCCAGGGCGGAGCGAGCCTGGCATCCTACAAGACCGGCAACTCCTGCGCTCCGGGTGCGGGCGGTGCCGGCGGTGCAGGTGGCCCGTCCATCGGCAACTCCGGCAAGACCGGTGCGGTGGGAACGGCAGCAACCGCGAACTTCTGATTCCGGCCTGAGATTCTGGAGGTGGCAGATGCGTGGGTTGAACGGAGTGATGTGGGCTGCGATCGTGATTGGCTCCCTGGTGGTGGCGGTTCCACAGGCCGTTGCCGAGGTGCCGCTGACCCTGTCCTACCAGGGGTTCCTGACCGATGCCGTGGGGAATCCGGTCACCGGTGAGTGGACCTTGAGCTTCTCGTTCCACCACGAGAAGACCGGTGGGGAGCCGTTCCACCAGGAGACCGTCGATGTCGTCACCCAGCTCGGGCTGTTCTCCGCTGCGCTGGGCGAGGAGGAGGCAAACCCGCTCTCCATCGAGGACTTCGCTGCCGGTGCGGTGTGGCTCGAGCTCTCCATCGAGACCGATGTGGGCCCGGTGGTGCTCAAGCCCAGGCAGCAGGTCGTGAGCAATCCGTTCGCATTCCATGCGTCGGCAGCCGCTCTGGCCTCGGATGCGGGCAAGCTCGGCGGCAAGGACCCGGCGGCTTACGTGACGGTGGAGAAGGCCGGGGAAGTCTGCGTGACGCCGGATTCCCTCGCGGCACAAGTCGCGGCGCTGGGCTTTGTCCCCGGGCCCCATTACACCGATGCCGACGTGGCCAAGTACCTCCAGGAGAGCGGCTTTCTGGCCTGCCAGTGCTACGGCGATGACCAGGTGGCAGCATACCTGCTGGCCTCGGGCTACGTGCCCGGCCCCCACTTCTCCGGGGACTATGCGGACCTCGTCGGGGCTCCGGACCTGAGCCAGTATGTCAAGGCAACCGACCTGGAAGGTACGCTGGCTGCCCTGGGAGTGCTGCTGTCCGACGGCAGCGTCCCGGTCACGGGTAACCTCAACTTCATGGGCAAGCAGGCGGTCAACCTCGTGGTCCACAATGCCAAGAACGCACCGCTCAATCCGGTGGCCGGACAGCTCTGGTGGGAGACCGGCGCCAAGGTGCTTCGAGTGTTCGACGGTACCTCCTGGGTGGCAGCAGGCGGTGGCACGGCCATGGACCTGTCCTGTGGCGGCTGCGTCGATGCCGCGGATGTCAGCTTCCCGTTTGCGGCCGGATCGGACAAGGGCGGTGCCGCGCTCTCCGCACTCGACCTGGCCTGCCAGGGGTGTATCGGTGCCGACGAGGTCGGCTTCTCCTGGGCCAAGGGGGTCCTGCCCGGCGGTGATGCCGAGCATGCCCTGACTGCGGACACGGCGACCAACTCGCTGACCGCGAACCAGGCTGCCAACGTCACGTGTGTCGGATGCGTGCAGGTCTCGGAGATCGACCCGGCCGCGCTGGCCGCCAAGTACGTCAGCTTCAGCGACGTCAAGACCAAGCTCGGGGCGACCACGGTCCAGGGCGCGTTCGAGAAGATCGTGGAAGGCGGGGCTGGCGGCGGCTTCCAGGAAGGCAACGGCACCGTCCTCCCGTTCGAGCAGAACTGGGGAATGCCCGCGTATGGGGCGGCTTCCACCTATCTACACCTGATGAATCCGACGACGCCGAAGGTGGTGACCTGGCTCTACGGCGAGGAGAGCACCGGCTTCTCGACATCCAACAACCTGGTCGTTGCGTACGACTTCGCCCCGAACAAGTACTCCGCATCGGTGAACGGCACGGCGGGGCAATCGGTCCTCCAGGTGGGCAACCCGTCCAACTTCACGGTGGGAGCCAGCATCATGGTGCACCAGACCGTGGGGACGGGGGGCAACGGTACCGGTGCGGGCACCTGGGAGCTGAACAAGGTGCTCGGCGTGGAAGGGAGCACGCTGCTCCTGGCCAAGGCGCTGGACAACAGCTACGTCTCGGATGGGACGGCTCTCGCTCAGGCGGTGGTGGCCGCGTCCTACAATCAGCTCGAGATCGTGAACGGCGGCATCATCCGTCCAGCGATCACCAACCCGGCGGCCCAAAGCGGGCTCATCGGCGGGATCGTGTACGTCCGCGCCCGCAAGATCATCGTCAAGACGGGTGGGCGGATCCACGCGGACGGCATGAGCGCGTACCAGTGGGGTGACGACTGGAGCGGCTACAAGGGGGAGATTGCCTCCTCCGAGTGCAAGAACATGAACGGACAGTATGGTCCGACGGCCAACTGTTCCGGCGGTGGCGGCGGCAACGGCAGCTCCAACTGGAACTCCACCGGCGGCGGTGGCGGAGGCGGCAACAAGACCGCTGGAAAGAACGGCAGCGGAAACGGCGGCCAGGGAGGGGCGGTCAAGGGAGATGCGGCCGGCAAGACGCTGCATTTCGGCGGGTCGGGTGGTTCAGGCTATGCGGGCTACGCCGGAGGCGGCGGCGGTATCGTGGTCCTGGGAGCCGAGACCATCATCGTGGAGAGCGGCGGCGAGGTCTCGGCCCGGGGAACCGACGGCAGCTGCTGCTGTGGCAACAGCACGTCGTACTCGGGCGGCGGCGGCGGTGCGGGCGGCACGATCTTCCTGTTCACCAGCCAGCTGGTCAACAATGGCACGATCACCGTGGCCGGCGGCAAGGGCAGCAACTGCGGAGATGCCAACCGGGTCGGCGGCGAGGGCGGCTCCGGATGGCAGCTTACCCTGCCTCCCATCCCGGGAACGATCAACGAGAGCTTTGCCAAGGGGATCGAGATCTACGTCGACGGGAAGAACGTCACGGGCACGCTGGGCGACCCGAATCAAAAGGGGGCCCCCCACTGGGACGCGGTGGAGAAGAAGTGGGGCTCGGACGGCCTGCATGCCTGGAGCACCGGTCCGCTCGACCTGACCACCGTCACCGACTGGACGCTGGGCGAGCACCGGCTGGAGTTCAAGGAGACGGGCGGATCGGGGGGCGATCTCAAGATGTTCACCTACGTGATCTACCCGTTCACCAAGTCCAGCGCACCGGTCAACGACACCTGCGACACGCCGGTGCTGCTCGACCTGTCCAAGGTCGTCACACTGTCCGCCTCTACGGAAGACGTGATGGGAAAGGTCAAGGCGACGGATGCCAACCAGGCCCCGTTCTGCGGCGGCAGCGGCGGGCCGGACCTGGTGTACGCATTCACGCTGACTCAGTGGCGGCAGGTATCGGTCAACGTCCTGTCCGCGTTTACGCCGAGGACCTACATCAAGAAGGGCAAGTGCCTCGACGGCGACGTGGTCGGATGCGGAGGGGCAAGCTGGACCAGCGGTGTGCTGGAGCCGGGGACCTACTACTTCTTCGTCGACGGGGACGGCAACCTCCAGAAGGGGGACTTCACGTTCACGCTCACTCCCTCTCCCCCCGGACCACCGGAGAACGATACCTGCGCCAAGCCGCAGGTTCTCATCTTCGAGAACGGGACGGCCAAGGCATCAGGCATGACGCTGTTCTCGACGAGCAACTACAAGGCAGCGTGCGGCGGGGACGGGGCCCTGGACAACGTGTACCAGTTCGAGGTACCGGCCGGGACGAGCGAGATCGCTGTCAGTCTCACGGCCGACTTCTCGCCGGCTCTGTACATCTCGAAGGATTCCTGCACCGCGGCCCCCATCGCCTGTGCGCCGGGGACTTCGTACACCATGGCCTGGCCCACTCCAGGCACCTACTTCCTGTTCGTGGACGGCAAGACCGTGGCGGACAAGGGGCTCTACTCGGTGACGGTGACGCTGAAGTAGATACCGGCCAGCCGATTCCCGGCAGTCCCGCTCAGAACAGCAGGCCGATCAGGGCGGGGGCGACCCAGGCCTCGACCACCGAGGCCACGCCGAGAAACACGACGGACAGGACCACGATTCGAAGCACCGCGAGCCCCACCTGGTTGAAGCGGGGAGAGCCCACCTCGTACTTCTGAAGGCCCTTGGAGAGGAAGACCCCGGCCATCGCCACGAGCACGTAGCCGCAGGCTTCCAGGAGCAGGTGCGGGAAGATGCAGACGAACGACTTCAGGAAGTAGACCACCGGCCCGCCGTCGGTCAGATCCGGAGCGGTCCTGGCGATGTACGGAAACACCACCCCCCAGACCGATGCGTTCCACGCCAGCACCAGGAGCATCCCGCCATGCCGGTAGAGCAGGGAGAAGAGGAAGCACGCGGCCAGTACGACGAGGTTGTGGCCGAGCACGCCGGACAGATCGTCGAACCGGACGTCGGTGATGGAGTGGCCGCCATAGTCGCCGATCTGGCGTTCGAACAGAGCCAGGAGCTTCGTCTCAGGCACGAAGAGGGTGGCCACGGCGTAGGTCCCCATGATGGACAGGAACATCGTCAGGAGCGAGATCGCCAGCCGCAGGTTGGCGGTCGAAGCCTTGCTGCCCCCTCCCCAGATTTCGTCCCGGTTCCTCTCGAGGAGCAGCTCCACTGTCCGCGCCTGGGCAAAGGCCACCAGGAAGACGCCGATGAGACTCGCCTCAGCGGGAAACAGCAGGAAGCCGCACCCGATTCCGAGGAACGATGCCAGGACCGACTCGGCCAGCACGAGACCGTTGCCGAATGCAGGGTTGCGGTAGAATCGATCGAACAGGTACATGGGGTCAACTCAACCGATCCGGATCCGGTGCAGCCTTCCCAGGGCACGTGGGGTAAGCCCCGAGCCCCGGAGCCTCTCCCCTACATCGAAGAGGCGAGGTTCCTCGAGAACCAGGGCGTCGCCTGCACCGCGGTGAAGCTCTCGTCCTGAGGCACGTAGGTCTTCAGGTACTCCTCCATCTCCCGGCCGTGCTCTCGGAGGAACTTGCGTGCCTCCTTGGGAGACTCGATGCTCATCATCTGCTCCTGGAGACCGTCCCACTTCGACAGCTCCGGCTCGAGCTTGCGGAACTGGCCGCAGATGGGAAGCTCCTCGTTGGCCGCACATCCGAAGTACTTGTCCGGTACGGTTTTTCGCCACAAGCCGCCCCGGCCGGTGACGTTGTAGGCAAGCTCGTTGAACGCGGCCAGCACCTCGAGCGGGTCATCGGGCCTGGCCTGGAACTGCTCGGAATAGGCTTTGAGGTAGGTTGATTCGTGGGCAGCCAGCGCCTCCCACATGGCGTTTTGAAGCGCAGCGTCCGATCCGGGGCGGATGGAGCTGCCCGTGGCCTGTCCCGACGGGGTCGGGGGCCAGTTCAGGACGGCATACACGGCCCCTGCCACCACCACAGCGACTGCCACGCCGACGACCACTTTCTTCATGGTGGAACCTCCTCAGGTTGCAGCACCAGGATATCCGGAGGCCCGGGGCGGGGCAAGGGAAACCGGATGTGCTTGCACAACCTGTCTCTGCCGGGGGGCGGGGCACCCTTGACCTCTCCCGTCCATTGGCTACCATCGGGCCTGAGAGGTTCCTTGTCATGTGTGCGACCCACATCTTCCTGTCTCCGCACCTCGACGATGCGGTGTTTTCGTGCGGGGGGACGATCGCCGCGCTCGTGGCCGCAGGGCACAGCGTGAAGGTCGTGACCGTGACGGCAGGTTCCGCACACCTGGCCAGGCTTCCGTATTCGGCCCGCAGGCTCCATTCCCTGTGGGGGTTGTCCGGAGACGTGGTGGCCGCCCGCCGCGAGGAAGACCTCAGCGCCGCATCCCTGCTCGGTTTTGCCCCGGTGCACCTCGACTTCCTCGATGCCATCTACCGCAGCGACATCCGTGGCCGCTTCCTGTATCCGACGCGGGACAGCCTGTTCCCCGGAGGGGGATGGCGACGGGAGCGCCCGCTCGTGGCGAGGCTGGCGGAGCGCCTGTCCGAGTGTGCACGGGGACGGTGGTCCGATGCGGCCTGTCTCGGCGGCCAGGCGGCCGGCGACGGGAAGGCGGCCCATGGCAGAGCGCCCGGCGGAGCGACCTGGACCGTCTATGCTCCATTGGCGCTGGGGAACCACGTGGATCACCAGCTCGTCCGGCAGGCGGTGCGACGGTCCGGGCTCAGCCCCGTGTGGTACGAGGACTTCCCCTATGTCGGCTCGATGCCGGCCCTGGCTTGCGGGGACCTTCGGCCGGCGGCCCGGTGGGTTGCCCGGCGCCTGGGGGTGAGGACCGACGCCATTCGCCCCGTCCTGGTGCCGTTCAATCCGGCCGTGCGCGTTCGGGCCATGCGCGTCTACCGCTCACAGCTGTCCACGGTGTTTGGTACCGAGGAGGAGATGATCGAGGACGTCGTGAGATTCCTCCCGCGGGCCGACGGGGGCTTGCCCGCAGAGCGGCTGTGGTATCCGGTGGGCGGGTCGGCGAGCTGAGTCGGGGCGGGGGCCCTGTCGATTCCGGTAGAGAGGGGGCAGAGTTCAGGCAGGTGCGTTCAGCGCAGTCGGCCGATGTGGGGAACCACGAACGGTGCGGCCGCGGCGAATGCCAGGCTGAGCCCTGCATTGAAGGCCACGGCGGCCGGCTCGCTCCAGCTTTCGGCCAGAGTCCCGATCATCAGCCCTCCCAGCGGCACGAAGCCGAAGAAGGCCAGCGTGTAGACGCTCATGACCCGTCCCCGGAGCGTGTCGGGGGCCAGAGTCTGCAGCAGCGAGTTGGTCGCATTGAGCGCAACGATCAGCCCCACGCCGGCCACGGCCAGGAAGAGCAGGGACACGGGAAGCCACCGGACGAAGGAGAAGGCCAGCACCGCGGCCGGCATCAGGAAGACTGCCCGCAGGATCATCCGGCCCCGGGCTGCCCGTCTCCCCAGCCAGGCCAGGAACAGAGCTCCCCCCAGCGCTCCGATTCCCCGGGCCGACTGGAGGAATCCATTCGTCGTCGCATCGCCATGCAGCACGCGGGATGCCCACGCGGGCATCAGCGTCACGAAGGAGACGCCAAACAGGCTCATGACCACCACCAGCAGGATCAGGAAGCGCACGGTCCGGTCGGACGCGACGAAGACGAGCCCCTCCTTCATGTCGGCCAGTGCGGAAGGTCTGTGCATGGGAACGGGCTCGGCCCCGCCTTCCGGGGAAGGCAACGGACCGGCCCGGCGGCCGTCGAGCCGCATCATGGCCAGCGCGGCCAGCACAGCGAGGTAGGAGACCGCATTGGCCAGGAAGCACCATTCCGGGCCGGCCGCGGCGTAGACGACCCCCGCCACAGCGGGCCCGAGCGTCGTGGCCGTGTTGAACATCGTCGAGTTGAGAGCGATGGCGTTGGTCATCTCCTCCCGATCCACCATCTCGAGCACGAACGCCAGCCGAGCCGGCGCATCGAAGGCCCCCGCCGCTCCGGCACAGGCAGCCAGCACGAGGATGTGCCAGGGCTGCACCAGGTCCAGGAAGGTCAGGAGTGCCAGGATCGCCGCCAGCAGCATCAGGGCACTCTGGGTGATCATCAGCAGGAGGCGTCTCGGCACCCGGTCCGCCACGACGCCGCCCCACAGCATGAACAACCAGGTCGGGAGGCCGGCGGCAAATGCCACATAGCCGAGGTAGGCACTGGACCCGGTCAGCTCGAACACGAGGAAGCCCTGGGCGCTCACCTGCATCCATGTCCCGAACAGGGACACGAGCTGCCCGATGAACCAGAGCCGGTAGTTCCGGAACTTCAGCGCAGAGAAGGTGCTGTGCACCACCTCCAGCCAGAATGGCTCTCGCTCTGCGACCGACACGTCCTCCTCCCCCGCACACGGCAACTTCACGCAAGATACTACCGGGCAACGGGGAATTCCAGGGCCGTTGGGCCCGGCCGACCGAGTAGCCCCATCGGCCGTCAGTCAGAGGCCCCCCCTCGTTCCCCCCGTCCTATGTCTTCCATGCGTCCCATATGTCCTATGCGTCCTATTGTCCCATTGCCCCACCCCTCCCCCTCTCGACACCCACGGGATTCTGCGCTAGAAAGAAGGCCGTGACGTTTCCCCGGGAGGTCGACATGAGGCAAGGGCTCCGAAGTCTGGCAATTGCTGCTGCCGTCCTGCTGCTGGCTGCGGGCTGCGGCGGCAGCGGAACTCATCGTGCAGGCGGGGACGAATCGGGTCTGGCCGAGCTTCCGTGGAACGGCGGTGGAAGCGACGGTCTTGGGGGCACCGAGACCACCACGACACCGGACGATCTGGCCGGAGATGTTGTCCCCGAAGAGGCACGTGCCGCAGACATCGAGCTCGGCGATACCGGGGCGGTGGACGCTCCCGAACCCGAGTCGTCCACGGGCGATCTGCCTCCGGGGTGCGACGCTGCCGGGGAGATCTGCAACGGCCAGGACGATGATTGCGACGGTGAGGCCGATGAGGGCTTTCCGGACGCGGATGGGGACGGCGCAGCGGACTGCGTGGACCTCGATGACGATGACGACGGCACTCCCGACGCGTCGGACTGCGGGCCGCTCGACGATGCCGTTCACCCGGGAGCCCAGGACGGCTGCAACGGCCAGGACGATGATTGCGATGGTGCCGTGGACGAGGACGAAGGGGACTTCGACAAGGACGACATCCTGGACTGCGCCGACCCGGACGATGACAACGACGGCTCGTACGACTCGGCGGATTGCGAGCCCCTGAATCCGGACGTCAGCCCCGATCTCCCTGAAGTCTGCAACGGACTGGACGACAACTGCGACTCGGTGGTGGACGGTCCCGACTCGGTCGGGTGCGTTCCCTACTACTTTGACAAGGATCAGGACGGCTTCGGTGCCGTCGATGCGCAGGGCATCTGCCAGTGCGGTCCGACGCCGCTGAACTCGAGCAAGCATGCGCTCGACTGCGACGACGAAGACCCGATGATCAGCCCGCTTCTCCAGGAGAAGTGCAACGGACTGGACGACAACTGCAACGGGCTCGTGGACGACGGAGTGTGCTTCACGGACTGCAAGAACGACGGGGATTGCCTGCCCGACTGGAAGTGCAACCAGAACACCGGAATCTGTTTCAACCTGACCTGCCTGTCCAAGCTGGAGACGGGGAACTTCGAACCGGTGCAGGAGTGGGCATGGACCGGAAGTCCTGTGGCCCCCGCATACAACCAGGTCATGGCAACTCCGGCAGTCGCCGATCTCACCGGCGACGGCGTCCCGGAAGTGGTCTTTGCCGTGTTCACCGGTTCGAGCTACAACAACGGTTGCATCGTCCGAGCCGTCCACGGAGACGGGAGCGGTGAGCTGTTCACCCTGACCGGGCACGCCGTGTACGGAGGTGCCATGCCCGCGCTGGGAGACATCGACGGCGACCAGCTGCCCGAAATCCTGGTCACCGCGGACGGGGGCGGAATTCACTGCTGGGACAGCGATGGGACCTACCTGTGGAGCGCCAGCAGCGGCCTGGGCGACCCGGCCATCGCGGACCTCAACCATGACGGCACGCCTGAAATCGTCCACGAGTACAAGGTGCTCGACGCCAAGGGAAACGTCCTGTGGAGCGGATCGCAGGAACCGGCCTACAGCTACAACAAGGTGGCCGTGGCGGACCTGGATGGCGACGGGTTCGACGACCTGACGCTCGGCGGGCGGGCCGTGTCTCCCTTCCACGCCGGTTGCCCGGACGTCCCCTGCGGCAAACTGCTGTGGGATTCGGGGAGCGCAGGGGGCTTCCCAGCCGTCGCCAACCTGCACGGCGACAACGCACCCGAGGTGGTCGTGGCCGCGGGCAGCATGCTGACCGCACGCACCGGAGCTACCGGGGCTCAACTGTGGTCCAAGTCCGTCCCCGGTACCGGCGGCGGTGCCCCCAACGTGGCCGACTTCGACGGCGACAAGCTGGCCGAGATCGGCATCGCAGGAATGGCTGCCTACACGGTCTTCAACGGCGAGGACGGCAGCATCCTCTGGTCCAAGTCCACCCAGGACTACTCGTCGTCCATGACCGGCTCGTCGGTCTTTGACTTCGAAGGGGACGGGGTGGCCGAAGTGGTTTACAACGACGAGCTCAACCTGCGCGTCTACTCCGGTCCCACGGGCGACGTGGTGTTCTCCATCCCCAACGGCAGCGGTACCCTGTTCGAGTATCCGGTCATCGCCGACGTCGACGCGGACAACAACGCCGAGATCGTCGTCGCCTCCAACGACTATGCATTCGGAAGCCACCACGGCATCCGGGTGCTCGGGGATGCCTCCGATCACTGGGTCTCCACCCGGCGCATCTGGAACCAGCACACCTACCACATCAGCAACGTCAACGAGGACGGCACCATTCCAGTCCAGGAGTCACCGTCCTGGACCGAGCACAACACCTACCGGTGCAACCTCCAGATGGCCTACGACCCGCTGGCATCGCCCGACGGAACCGTCAAGACCTGGCCCATCGACACCATGGGCTGTCCGGAGTACGTGCTGCTGTCCGTGCTGGTCCGGAACATCGGCACCCTCCCCATGCTGAAGGGGACCGAGATCGGATTCTTCGCAGGCCCGCCGGACCAGGGAGGCACGCTCGCCGGAACGGTCCAGCTCGGCGTGGACCTCGAGCCGGGCGGCGAGGCGATGATCGAGTTCAAGATGCCCATGGCCGGCATCGTCGGTCCGGTCGATGTGTACGTGGTGCTCGACCCGAGCCTGAAGCTGTCCGAGTGCGACGAAACCAACAACTCCGGCGTGGTGTTCGGGGTGATGTGCAACTGAAAAGGGGAATTGCCCATGGCGCTGACAACGAAGCGAACGCTCCTGTCCCTGTATGCCCGACTGGCTCTGCCGCTCTTCGCTTCGGCATCACCCGCATGGGTGGGCACGTCGGCAGTGTCCGTGCCGGTGGGCGCCTCGGCTGCCTTGGTCCCGGCGCTGACGGCTTTCGTGACCGTCCCGGTGCTCATGACCTTCGGGGGCCCTCGGGCAGGAGCTGCGGAAGCGTATGACGAGGGCAAAGACCTTCATGCCGCCAACAAGCTGAACCTCGACTGGCTGCGCACCGCGCTCAGCCTGCAGCGACACACCGAATGGGTGTCGCAGAACACTGACAAAGAGGTTGCCGACAAGCTCAAGGCCAACGGCTGGAACCAGGAAGGGGGCATCATCCACGGACCGGGCAAGAGCGGACTCCAGGCGTACGTGGCCTGGAACGGACCGGCCGACGCAGTCGTCGTTTCTTTCCGGGGGACCCTGTCCAATGATGCCTGGGAGACTGTATATAACATAATTACAGATGCGCAATTTGTCATAATGAAGAAGCTGAAATTCATTGAAAAATACGATAAGATCAAGGTTCACCGTGGATTTTATGATGACTACGAGGCGGTCCGGGACGTGATCCTGGAGCGGGTCCGCAAGCACCCGGACATGAAGGTCTACGTGGTCGGGTTCAGCCTGGGCGGGGCGCTTGCCGCTCTGTGTGCCCTCGACATCAAGGTCAACGAGAAGCGGCCCGTGGTGGGGTATTTCCTCGCTGCCCCTCGGGTGGGCGGCGAGGATTTCCGCAATGCGATCAATGCCGAGCTGTCGAACGTGTTTCGGATCACGCTGCGGGACGACCCGGTTCCCCGGATTCCGGGGGTCACTACCATCGTGGGCGAATCGCGGTACGAGCACGTCGGCCGCCTGCTTCCGCTCTACCCGGACGGGAAGCTCGTCCCGACCGACAAGATCGAGGCGCGAATTGAGGTCGATTCCCTGAGCGCCCTGGTCAGTGCCTTCACGAGCTATCACCAGCGGGATGCCTATCGCAAGGCAATCAAGGCCTACTACGACAAGTGCCAGGCGGCCTCGTCGGCCAATTGCGGGACTTCCGGGGACATTCTCAAGGAGTCTGCCACGGCAGAGCTGGAGGATTCCAAGGAGCGGTAGCACGGCGAGCCATCGAGCGCGTTCTGTGCATCATTGCCCGGGAGCCCGGAAGGGACGGAGACGACTCGGCAGACCCGGAGCCTACTCTCCCTGGGTGGCATCCTCCACGATCCGGATCACGCCGAGCGTCACCCACGTCATGCGGTCGAAGTCCAGGACGGACGGAAGGTCTCCCGGCTTGTGGTAGTAGGGGTTCCGGAAGAGCGCCGTGTCGGTGATCATCAGCGCAGGGTAATCCTCCTGCCAGAAGGCCCAATGGTCGGACAGGTCCGCACCCGGAATCCACGATGGGCCGGCCAGTCCTTCCGAGGGCACCGGAATCGCTTCCCGGAAGAGAGCGATGGCCCGGTGGACGAGACCCCGGGATGCCAAATCCCCGACGAAGCCGACAAAGTTGCCTTCCGCCGGATAGAGCAGCGAGAACGGTGGCGGATACATCTGGCTTCCCGGCTCGTCCTCGAAGTAGCCCAGGCTCTCGAGCGACAGCATGGCCACGACATCGTCCCCCGCCTCCCGACAGTGGCGGGCATACTGCCTGCTGCCCATCTCGCTCGTCTTGAAGTAGGGGGGCTCCTCGTTGGGAAACGCTACGAACCGGACCGTGCGGGGATACTGTCGTCCGGCCATCGCCCGGGCCACCTCCAGGAGCACGGCAACTCCACTTGCGTTGTCGTCGGCACCGGGTGTGGTGACCACCGTGTCGTAGTGAGCTCCGACCACGACGATTTCGGCTGCCGCACTCGTTCCGGGCAGGGAAGCGACGATGTTTGCAACCTCCCCGTCCCCGGTGGAGTAGGGAAGGACTGCCGTCGCGTATCCAGCCCCCTCGAGCTCGGCAACGATGTACCGTTGTGCATCCGCAAGCGAGTCGCCGTACATCCGGTTGCGCACTCCGATCCGCCCGGAGAGCTCCTCCACGTGGCGCTTCAGCGCGTCCTTCAGAGGAGCATGGAGCGCCTCGATTTCCGGCATGTCCCCTTCATGGGAGCTGCCCGGCATGGAGGCGCTCCAGGAAGCCCCGGCCAGGGGCAGGATGAGGATCGCCGCCAGGACGATCGTCAACCGGATGACCGCCTTCTTCCATTCCCCACGGTTTGCCGGCACCAATCGCATGCGCATTCTCCACGGACGAATGTCTCAAGACGTGATGCTCGGGATGATAGCGACTTGTGGTCGCAAGCGAAAGGGGGAAGCAGAGGAAGAGCGCTGGGGAAGGACGGAGGGGGCGGAATGCAGAGGAAGAGCGCGGGGGCGGAGTGCAGAGGAAGAGCGCTGGGGAAGGACGGAGGGGGCGGAATGCAGAGGACGAGTGCAGGGGCGGAGTGCAGGGGCGGAGTGCAGAGGACGAGAGCTGTGCGGGTCCGCACGACGGCAGTTGACTGCCGATGGAAGGCGAAGGATGATCGCCGGCAGCGACAGAGGGGGGGACTGACGTGGATGCTCCTGCATTGATACGGCTGCTGGGCCTCAAGCCACTTCCAGTGGAAGGCGGGTATTTCGTCGAGACCTGGCGCAGCCCGGAGACGATGGCGGCCGGTGCCCTGCCGGCCCGGTACGGTGCGGACCGTTCGTTCGGCACGGCGATCTACTACCTCCTGACCGAGCAGACCCGGTCGCTGATGCACCGCGTGAAATCGGACGAAGTATTTCACTTCTACCGAGGGGATCCGGTGGAGCTTCTTCTGCTGCACCCGGGAGGAAGGGGCGAGCGGGTCGTGCTGGGGACGGATCTTGCGGCCGGGCAGCGCCCCCAGGTCGTGGTCCCCCACGGAGTCTGGCAAGGGGCAAGGCTGGTACCCGGAGGCGGCTGCGCCCTGCTCGGCACAACGGTCAGCCCGGGGTTCGAGTATGCCGACTTCGAGCTGGGGCAGGCCGAAGCCCTGGCCGCCGGGTGGCCGCAGGAGGCCGAGCTGGTGCGTCTGCTGGCACCGCTCCCGGCGTCATGAGTTGGGGGATGTTGCATCATCGTGGGAGTTGTGACGTTCCCGGCGTCATAAGTCGGGGGATGTTGCATCATCGTGGGAGTTGTGACGCTCCCGGCGTCATAAGTCGAGGGATGTTGCATCATCGTGGGAGTTGTGACGCTCCCGGCGTCATAAGTCGGGGGATGTTGCATCATCGTGGGAGTTGTGACGCTCCCGGCGTCATA
>CAITUV010000051.1 GCA_903895725.1 uncultured Myxococcales bacterium
CCCGATGCTCCAACCTCCCCCGACCTCTGACGCCGGGAGCGTCACAACTCCCCCGATGATCCAACCTCCCCCGACTTATGACGCCGGGAGCGGCACGACTCTCAGGATGTCCCCTGGCACCCCGGCGGCTAGGGAACCAACGTCTGCGCCCCTCACGGGTCAACCCGTGGCTACGGCTTCCCGTTCCTCGTACGCTGAAGGTCGTGATCCACGGTCGGCCATGGAGCAGCAGCAAGCGTGACCGGGGCCTTCTTCAATCGATAGACCGAGGCCCCCACGCTGACCAGCGGCACGCCGTCCTTGGCCAGAGCGACCCAATTGGCCGTCTTGCCAGTATCCAGCGTGTAGAGGTTGGTCCCGTCGAGGCCTGCGGCTACAACCTTGGCGTTTCCGCATACCCCCCATACCCGATCATCTGAGGTGACCATCCACGGCGTGAGCTGGGCCTCCCCGCAGAGTGCGTGGTCTCCCAGGGTGGCACCGCTACTCGATAGCACAACGACGTGCCCTTCACTTGTTCCAACAATCACGCGGTCTTCCGAAGCGACCAGGGCTGAGGATAGGCTCGGCGTCGGGTCGACGGTCCAGACGGGATTGCCGCCTCCGGCCGGGTACACGCGTACTCCGGAATCCCAGCACGACGCGACGACGCGGCCCTGGGAGTCGGTGGCCAACTGCGGTCCATTGCAGCCCAAAGCCTGCTGCCATTGGCTGGCACCGCCCGAGCTGACCTTGCGACAGGTACCTCCGTTTGCGCACCCGATGATTCCGCCGTCGCCCATGATCCAGGAGCCTGCCCCCTGGCTCCCGGAGTTGCCGGAAGCGGACCAGACCGTGCTTCCGCCCCATCCGATTGCCAGGATGCTGTTGTACGACGAGTACATGGTTCCGTCCGCGGACATCGAGATGCCTCCGCGCGGATGCGGTCCCTGTCCGCCCTGCCATGCAATGCCTCCGCCCGGCAGGTTGTACCCGATCTGGCAGCCGCCGCACGTCGAATTCCAGTTCCAGTCCAGCGACAGCGTGATTCGTTGCTGGCGGTAGACCGGCTGGCTGGCCGGCGATGCGATGGTGAAGAGACTCACCTGCGCACCGGTAAGCGAGCTCACGCCGACAATCCGGTCGTTATTGTACGCATCCCCCTGGTCGCAGGGCGTCGCAGTCCCGATTGCCCAGAGCGTGCCGCTCTCGTCCAGTGCGGGCGCAGACCCGCTCAGGCAGCTCACCGCAGGTGTGAACACCCAGTCGGAGCATCCCTGCGCCGCCAGGTTCGCCGTGTGAGTGCACACGCCGCCCTGACACCCGTCGGCGGTGCACGGGTCCTTGTCGTCGCACGAAGGCCCCGGGCCCGGCTGACACACGCCGCCGCCACACGTGTCCTGCCCGTTACACGGGTCCCCGTCGTCGCATGGAGCCGTGTTGGGGGTGTTGATGCACCCCGTGTCCGGGTCGCAGGAATCTTCGGTGCATGCGTTTCCGTCGTCGCAGTCAACGGTGGCGTTGGTACAATCACCCGACGCTGGCTGGCAGGAGTCCACGGTGCATGCGTCGGCATCGTCACACTTCTCTGCGAACACGCACTTCCCCTCGGGCAGTGCGCAAGAGTCCACGGTGCACTTGTTGCCATCGTCGCAGGCCTTGGGCGGATGGAGGCACTGGCCGCTCGACGGGTCGCAGTAGTCGAGCGTACATGCGTCGTCGTCCCCGCAATTCTTCGGCACGTGGATCAGGTTGCCGGTCTGCCAGTCGCACGAGTCGTCGGTACATAGGTCGGCGTCGTCCGATGTCTTGACAACGTGCACACACGAGCCAGTGGCCTGGTTGCACGAATCCAGAGTGCAATTGTTCTGGTCGTCGCAGTCTACGGCGGCATAATGGCAATCGCCCGTGGCCTTGTCGCACTCGTCGTGCGTGCATGGGTTGCCGTCGTCGCAGTTCAACGGCACATGCTTGCACTGGATCGGCGTGCCGTTGTCCGGACAACCGAGCTGGATGTCGACCGTGCACGGGTCCCCGTCGCTGCAATCGCAGGGCTCGTGCTTGCACTGTCCGGTGAGCGGATCGCACGCGTCGTAGGTGCAGCAGTTGCCGTCCTTGCAGCTCTTCTCCTCGTGGATGCACCCGCCGAGCACGGGGTCGGCACACTGGTCCGCGGTGCAGAGGTTGCCATCGTCACAGTTGATCGGGCCTCCGGCCTGGCACACGCCGTTCTTGCACTGGTCACCGGTCGTGCAGGCATTCCCGTCGCTGCAGGGCACGGTGTTCACGTTGGACACGCAGCCGACCGCTGGATTGCAGACGTCGTCGGTGCACGAGTTGCCGTCGTCGCACTTCAGGAGCGTCTTGCTGGTGCACCAGCCGGCCGAGCATACATCGTCCAGGGTGCACGCGTTGCCATCGTCGCACGAGAGCTGGTTGAAGGCATGCTGGCACCCGCCCGACGGGTCGCATGAGTCGTCTGTGCACAGATTCCCGTCGTCGCAGGACTGCGGCTTTCCTGACGAGCACCCCCCTGCCTCGCATTGGTCGAAAAGCGTGCAGGCATTCCCATCGTCGCAGGGAGTCTTGTCGGGGAGATTCCCTTCGTCGCATGCGCCCGTAGCGACGTTGCACGCCACCTTGCGGCACTGGCCTGAGGGAAGTGGGCAGGGAGTTGCCCCAGCAGGATCCACCTTGCAGCCGTGTGGGATCGCCGACGTGTCGCAATAGAGCTTTCCGACGCACCCGCCGACGAAGCCGAGCCCGGGGCAATCCTCGTCCAGCATGCAAGGGCACACGTTGATTCCACCTTCGCACATCCCCTGCTTGCACTGATCTCCGGACGTACACGGGTCACCGTCCTCACATGCCAGTGAGTTGGCCGGAAACTTGCATCCGTCGACCGGGTCGCACACGTCATCCGTGCAGGGGTTGCCGTCGTCGCAAGTGGCCTCGTCCAGCCACCCGTCGCAATCATCGTCCTTGCCGTTGCAGGTCTCCGTCGCTCCGGGGTACACGCTCTTGTCCTTTGCTCCGCAGTCCCCATCGTCGGGGAACTGGTCGTTGTCGTCATCCGGGTCGCAGGCATCCCCGATGGTGTCGTAGTCATGGTCTTCCTGGACGGGGTCCTGGACGAGCGGGCAGAGGTCCGCGTCATCGGGCACGCCGTCGTTGTCGTCATCCTCGTCGACGCAATTGGCGAGCCCGTCCTGATCCGTGTCCTTGCTGTCCTCGTCCACCTGGCCGTCGCAGTCGTTGTCCGTGCCGTCGCACAGCTCTGCGGCAGGCTCCTGTGCATCGCAGACCTTCGTCCCGCCAGCGCACAGCTCGGTTCCCATGCAGGTGCCGTGCTCGTTGCTCTTGGAGCACTCGACCGGCGCGATGCCGTCATCGGCCACGCCGTTGCAGTCATCGTCGTTTCCATTGCAGGCTTCCTGGAGCGGTTCCTGGGCGTCACACTCGGCCAGCCCCTCTGCGGTGCACACCCGCTTTCCGAAGCATTTGTTGCCCATCGGGTCGGCTCTGAAGCAGACCGTGGATGCCTCGTTGGCGACATCCTCGTCCGAGCAGGAGCATTCGCCATCCTCGAGCACGCACTGAGTGGCACCGGCTCCGCCGTCGAGCTGCACATTCTGGCAGACATACCCGTCCGGGCACTTCTTGCCGCCAGCGCAGTCAGCGCCGCAGAACCGTCCCTCCGGTCCGTATGGCACGCACAGGTCCGGGCTCTCCGTCTTCGGGTCTCCGCAGTCGGAGTGGTTCTCGCACGGATGGCAGAGCATTGCCCCCCATGGGATGCAGACATAGGCGCAGTCGGGGCACGACCCAGCGACCAGGGCACACTGCCACCCGTCCGGGCAATCCTCCACGCAGGCCATGGTGCAGACCTTGCCCCCTCCCATGGCAGCAGACACCTGGATGCAGTAGCCGGATGCGCACTCCGCGTCGGACTGGCACGGGCAGAGTGTCTCGTAGGGCTTAGCCAGGCACTGTTGGATGTCGGCCGCATCATCCGCCAGATCCGTCAACAGGTCGGGTACGGCCAGATCTGGACCGATTTCTCGCATCTCGATGTGGACCGTTCCATCCGTCTCGGCCTCTTGCGCGACATCGAGTCCTGTGTCCAGCGATATCTGTACACCAGTCCCACCGCACGATGCGACCACGAGCAGAGACACACCGGCAGTCGCAAGGCTTCTCAAGGTACACATGGGAATTCCCCCCGGAGTTCAGGCCATCATGGTACCTTCACTTGGGGCTCGCGGCAACCCCCGTGCCCGCATCGCTTTGCAGGCATTTGGGCTCGCGACGTTGCGCTCGTCGGGGTGCGGCGGTAGGATGTGCCTCGTGAGTACGGGGGCGGCATGGACATCCGGGCCTTTGGCGGAGAATTCAGGCTGATCGACGACATCGTCGCAGGCTTCCGCAATCATCACGGAGTGCCGGTCACGGTCGGCGACGATGCGGCGGTTGTGCCGACGGGCGAGGGGGACTTCCGGGTGCTCACGACCGACGCTCTGGTGGAGGGGGAGCACTTCCGTCTCGACTGGAGCACTCCGTTCCAGGTCGGAGTCAAGACGCTCGAATGCAACGTCAGCGACATTGCGGCCATGGGGGCCATCCCCGAGTTTCTTCTGCTGAACCTGATCATTCGTGACGGGCTTTCGGTCGAGGATGTCCGGGAAGTCTACCGGGGCATCCGGGAAGGGTGCGACCGATACGGTATCACGCTGCTGGGAGGGGACACGACGAGGGGTCCGGTCCTGATGCTGTCCGCGACGCTGACCGGGAGGACGAAGCGACCGGTGCTGAGGTCGGGGGCAAAGGAGGGAGACATCCTGTGTCTCACCGGCGACGTGGGGGCAGCGGAGGCGGCGGTGAGGCTGCTGGCCGGGTCCTGGGATTCGACCGTTCCCCTGGCGCTGCCGGACAGGTTCGCCCGACTTCAGCATCGACACGCCGAGCCCCGTAGTCGGCTCGATGCTTCCCGCATTCTGGGGCCTGCCGCATCGGCCATGATTGACGTCAGCGACGGTGTCGCCTCGGAGGTACGGCATATCTGCAACCGTAGCCGAGTCGGTGCAATCGTCGAGGTCTCCCGGCTGCCGATCGCTGCCGATACGTGTGAGGCAGCAGGGGTGCTTGGGGTCCATCCCTCTGTCCTCGCCTTGTCCGGAGGCGAGGACTATGAGCTCCTCTGTACGCTTCCGCCCGAGGCTCTGGTCAACGTCCAGTCATCGCTTCCGGACCTGACCGTGATTGGCCGAGTGGTTCGAGCAGAAGACGGGTTGCGGGTGCGCTACGGCGATGGCCGGGAGGAGGAGCTGCCGTCAGGATTCCAGCATTTCTGAGCGCTACTTCACGAGCTCGTACTCGATGACCACCTTGTCCTGCGAGGCTTCCTTCACGAGGACGCGGGTGTACCCCGGGGACACGTTGTTCTCGACGACGAACCCGTTACCCGGGGCCGCGTGATGCACCATGTCCCGGTCGTCCGGTCCCGGCAGATCCGGGGGTATCTCGGCCAGAGAGCCGAACTTGGCCACGGTCCCTCCCGGCGTCCGGAAAAGCTTCAAGTGCTTCTGATTGGCCATGGTCGGACCGGCACCGGCCTGGAGGTCCACGGTCTTGGACGAAGCATAGCAGATCAGGTCAACTTTCATGGGCGACGCGGCCGGAAGTGCCGCTACGTTGGCGAACACGGCCCCCTGCTCGGGGCTCAGGGTCAGCTTGGACGAAGCGGGCTTGTCGGCTGCGGGCTCTTCCGGCTGCGTCGCAGCAGCCCCCTCCTGCGTCCCCTGGCTCTTGAGGATCGCATCGATGCTGTCTCGGAGCGGTGACTGGTAGGGAAGGACCAGCTTCTCCTCTTTGACCGTGAGGACCTCGACCCTCTCGCCTGGGGGGCATTGCCCCTCGCCGCACGGTTGCATGTGGAGCTGGTAGTACCCGTCGAGCACGGCGGCTGCAGTGGCTTTATCCAGGTCGATGACGCGGGTTGCCGGCTCGGTCCCGCAGAGGTCGTCCACGGTGGCAATCCGGTCCAGTGGCTCCACGGTTACAGACACACACTCCTTCCCGTCCACGAGTTGACGGTAGATGACCTGGGCCGGAGCTTCATCTCCGGCCGACGTGTCCGACACGACGTCGGAGGCAAACACGACTGCAGAATCGGGCGAGTCCACGGCCTCTCCGCCACAGCCGCCGGCGCCACCGGTTGCCGCTCCTTGCGGCCCCTTGTACTTCGAGCGGCCAATCAGAAAGACCACGGCCAACAGGATTGCGGCAGTCAGGACGAGGAACGCAAGCAGTTTGCGATTCATGGGGGCCTCTAGTTCGCTTCATTGAGATTGCCAGGGCCAACCCCTGGCACCAGGGACAGAGAATACCACGTCCCCGCTTCAGTTTGAAGCACCAGGTGAGAGGGGCCCAAGATGGCGCTCGTCAGAGGGAAGAGCCGAGCGTCAGCTTGGGCCAGGTGCAAGGCGCGACCGAGCAAGCGAATGAGGCGTGGCCCAAGCCACGTCGCAGTGAGCGAGCGACCGAGCAACGCCGCAGATGGCCCAGGATGACGTTTGGCTAGCAGCCGCAGCCGCTGCATGGATTGCACTGTCCCGACCAGACGCAGCCATACACGGGAGGCAGGCAGAAGTGCCACTTGCCCGACGCACAGCACTTCCAGTTCTTCCCTTCCTCCCACAGGCAGGTGGCACCGGGCTTGAGCCCGCAAGCGCCCCACTGGCAGTTGGCCTGGCAGGTCTTCTGGGCACAGGCATCGCACCCACCGCCGTCGGTCTGGCCGGGGGCGCAAGGACCGGAACCGGCGCAAGCCCCCCAGGCCCCCCAGTCCCCCCACTGACAGTTGTCTGCGCAGACTCGGCTGCGGGTGTGGGTTCCACAGTTCCCGCACCCTTCGCTGGCCGTGTCGGACTGCCCGGGTGAGCACGGCCCCTCTCCCGCGCAGGGGCCCCACGCTTCCCACTCCCCCCACACGCACTCGGCCGTGCAGGTCCGCTTCCGCTCGTTGCTGCCGCACTTGCCGCAGGAACCGGTCTCGGTCTCGAGCTCTCCCGGCAGGCACGTTACCCCCGATTCGTCGCAGATGCCCCATTCGCTCCAGGGGCCCCACTCGCACGTCTGCGAACAGCTCCGCGTGCGCTTGTGAACCGCACATGGACCGCACGACTCGGTTTCCTCCTGCACCTCACCCGCCGGGCAGGCCTCAGGCTTGCCGCAGAGATCCTCGGAGCACGCCTCTTCGTCCGTCTTCCCGTCACAGTCGTCGTCGACCTTGTTGCACGTCTCGAACTGGGGGACCGGGCCCAGGCACGAGGAGAGGCCTCCAGCCCCGCAGGAACGCTTTCCCGGGCAGGTTCCCGCCTCGCTCGTGACCTCGCAGGCAGTCCACAGGCCGAGATCCGCTGAAGCCTTGGTGCACTTGCACTCCCCGGATAGAGGCAGGCACTCGTCCATGACCTGCCCTTCCACCGTGGTTGCGCTCTTGCACTCGTACTCGTCGGGGCAGGGTTTGTCGGCTCCACACGGTGCACCGCAGAAACTCCCCTCCTCTCCGAACGAAAGGCATTGCCCGAGCATTCCGTCCACTCGAAGACAGTCGAAGGAGGAGTTGCACGGTCGGCACAAGGTCGGGTGAAGGGACAGGCAGACCTTCATCTCGGCCGGGCTCCCCACGGCAACCGGCCCGCACACGAAGCCGGGCGGACAGGTCCCGTCACAGGGCAAGGTGCAAACTTGCTCACCGAGGTGATCGATGCACCAGCCGGAAAGGCAATCCTCGGGTCCGCCACAGGGCTCGCCAATGCACCCGACCCCGTCCATGCACAGAACCTCGGCCGGAGGTTGGGTGGTCGCCTCGATCCCGTCCCCGGCGGAGTGCTGCTCGAAATGGACGGCCCCATCCGCCCCCCCGCTCCCCTGACTGCCGCAGCCGGCCACGAAGCTGCCCCAGAAAAGCAGGAGCAGCCCGCACACGCCCGGCAGTCCCCGCCGTCTCAGAGCTCCCGGAGGGCTCCCGATCCTGCCAGATCCACTGCCTCCGACCCGGCCCGTGCTTCCTGCCCGTTCGATTCTTCCCGCTGGGCTCGTGATTCCCGCATGACTCATGCTTCCTGTAGGGCTCATGCTTCCTCCGCAGTGGCCGCGTTGCGCGCGGCCGGTGCGATGCCCGATCCATAGCAGAACAGCGACCGCCAACGCCAGCAGGATCGCGTGCGGGCTCGAAGAACTGCCTGCACCTGCGTTGCCTGACGGACCAATCGAGCAGCCTCCTGAGGCATGGCCGGAGCCCCCGGCAGTGTCTCCCCCCAGGGCGTCTCCGCCGACGATCTCGCCAGTCACGACGTCCCCATCTCCGGAGATATCCTGCTCCACGACCTCCGGCTGCCCGGGAGGCGCTTCACACGTCTGGTCCTCCGGAACGCACTGCGAGGGCATCCCGGGAATCGCCATGCAGTCGAAACCCTCTGGACACTGTGCGACGCCTGCGTCGCACCACGCACCGCATGCAAGCTCGCCGGCGCCGAAAGTCAGGCACAGGTTCCCGGCAGGGCCACAATCATCGTTGGTCTTGCAGGGGGAGCAGAGGACCGGGAGGCAGACGTGGAAGTCGACTGCGCATCGTTCGAATGGGATCTCGCAATCATCGTGCGCCTCGCAGCACCCGTCTTCCGGCTCCTGCGCCAGGCAGACGCCGTCCACGCACGTCCCCTTGGCGCACAGGCTGCCTACCTCGCATGCGGCGGTGTTCGGCACGTTCGTACAGTCACCGGTCGACCCGCACAAGTCATCGGTGCACTCGTTCTCATCATCGCACGGCAGGCCCTCGCCGTCAGGGCCGCCGTCCCCTCCCTCGATTCCGTCGCCCCCCTGGCAGGGCCCCCAGTCGCTCCACCCGCACATCTCGTCACACGTGCGGACGGAAGTGCCGCACTCTCCGCACGGCTGGAGCTCCGACGTACCAGGGGCGCAGGCCCCGGTGGCCTTGCAGGGATCATGCGGCCGAGGATCGGCCATCCGCACGGTGCTCCAGTACTCGATGTTTCCCCAGCCGGAGCCATCCCCCCATGTCGGGCCCGTCCACGATGTCGGGAACCCGCTGCCGTCCGAAATCCAGCAACTGACGCCCTGCGGGGTCCGGGCGCACAAGTCGGACATGCCGTCGCCATCCAAGTCGGCCAGCCGGATCGAGTTGTAGTAGCGGGCCGCGAACCACCCGTTCCCATCGGAAAGCTCCGGGCCGTCGAGCTGAGGTCCAAATCCATCCCCGAGCGAGGTCCAGCAGCGAATGCCCGCATTGGCACGAGCGCACAAATCGGCCATGCCGTCCCCGTTGATGTCTCCGAAGCGGACGGGAAGGTAGTTCGTCTGATCGTGCCAGCCGTTGTCATCGGCGAGCCCCGGCCCCGGGATTGCTGCGGAGAAGCCTTCGGCTGTGGAGGCATAGCATTCGATCCCGGCCGGGCCCCGTGCGCAGAGGTCGTCCCGACCGTCCCCGTTGATGTCCGCCAGGCGAATGGTCTCCCAGTAGCGCATCTCGCTCCAACCGCCTGCATCGTTCCAGGTTGGGCCGCCCACGGCCTCGGAGAAGCCGTTGCCGGTCGATCTCCAGCACATGAACCCGGCGGCTCCCCGGGCACAAAGGTCGTCCCGGCCATCCCCGTCGATGTCCCCGGAGCGAATCGTTCCGAAGTACTCCGGCTTCCCCCACCCCTGAGCATCGGAGAGCTCCGGGCCGGCAAAGCCGTCGTCGAAGCCGTTGCCGGTAGACCTGTAGCAGTCGACCCCATCCGGCCCGCGGCCGCACAGGTCGGCGAGCCCGTCTCCGTCCACGTCCATCATGCGGATGGTGGAGTAGTACTTCTCGTCCTCCCACCCGGCCTCGTCGGACCAGGCGGGGCCCACGATCGGCTCGACGTCGAATCCGCTTCCGTTCGACCGCCAGCAACGGATGCCCGAGTTGCCCCGGGCGCAGACATCGGCCAGCGTGTCGCCGTCCAGATCTCCCATGTGAATGGTCCCGTAGTGAGAGGGATGATTCCACCCCGTCTCGTCGGACAGCTCGGGGTGGGGGCCCTCTACCACCGTGGAAAGGCCTGCCTTCCCGCTCATAGCACACAGGAGCCCGGCTGCGGCGCGGGCGCAGAAGTCTCCCAGGCCGTCCCCGTCGATGTCCGTGGATGCTGCCGCGTCGAACAGAGCGGAGTCAATCATGACCTGTTCCGGAGGCCATTCTCCGCAGGCTCCCGGTTGTCCGCTGCCCGAGGCGAACACGGCCAGGTGGTTTGCGACGACCCGCTCCGAGCCGTCGGACGGGTTGTTCAGGACGCCCCCGTTCTGGGCCCACATGGTGCTGGAGCCGCCGCCGTCCAGATTGACCGCATCATAGGCCCCGAAGTCCTTCATGATCGAGGCCAGCTCTTTGAGCGTGACCCCCACGCTGATGTCGGTGCGTCCGTCCACGACCAGCAGGTAGAGCGTCCGGCGGTCCCTGGAGAGCCCGACCGCTGTCCGGGGATGCTTCTGGCAGAAATGCCCTGCACAACTGTAGTTCGTGATCGCCTCTCCGTCCTTCATGATCTGGGCGAACCCGGACACGGCCTCGGTCGTCCACCACTGGGCCTTGAATACCTCGGCGTCGTCGGAGAAGTAGGCGTGGTACTTCCCAAACGCTACGACCGACTGCCAGCCGCTGTCTCCGGTCCCGGACCAGACCTCCCCGTTCCCTACGGAGTAGCCCGTGGTCATGTAGTTCTCGTACGAGAAGAAGTCACCGTTGATGGCAGCTTGTGCGCCAATCAGCTTGCCGAACGAGGAGGTGGTACGCTTCTTCTCGGACGGGGCCGTCGCCCGTGGAGTGACACCAGGCTCGCACAGGTCGACGACGAGGCCGAACACCTCCAGCGGCCCGCCCGCGTTGGTCTTCTTGAAGAGGTGCTTCACTCCCGGATGGGGTGTTGTCCAGGTGTCGGCTCGGGCCGTCCCGCCCGCCCCGATGACGTATGAGGACAAAGCTCCAAAGAGCAGCACTCGCACGACCGCCTTCCACATCCCTGGACTGCACGCTTTCTGACCGATCGAGAGCATGTGGACGACCTCCGGACTGCGCTCCCCCCGAGGAGACATGGTACAGATTCTGCGCCAGGGATGAAATCCCGCAACTTCTCGCGTGTACGGGGGCGGATGCGCACCGCATCGCTCCCGGCATGTCGGCCTATTCGATGCGCACCACCAGCCGACTGCTTCCGTCCAGGAAGAGCGTGTTGTCCACGGCGACGGAGGTGTCCGCCGTGGAGTAGAAGTCTTCGCCGTTGTTCGGATTCCGGTCGAACCGATCGTAGTTGCTCGACGTCACGATGATTCCGACCGCGTGGCCGGCAACAAAGGTCCATGCGAGCTCATTGGTCATCTCGACGACCACGGAGTATCGCTCCCCCGGGGCGAGGGGCGAGGGCTTGGTCAGGCTGTCCTTGAGCTTGAGGCGGGTGATCCCCTCCCCGACGAGGAGGTGCGCTCCGTCGGGCTGCACATCGGTGAAGCGGATCGCAAAGTCGGTATCCAGGCCGGTGGTGGCCACATCCAACTCGACGCGGATCGGTCCTGAGAGGTGGAGATCCTGAGCGAGCCAGTCGGTCTGGAACGCGGCAGCGTCCGGTCGACCGGTGACCATTCCCTGGAGCTGCGGCCCGTGATCGTGTTTGGAAAGCAGGGTCTGGCCCCCCTGGGTCGGCGACGGGTCGTCCGGATCGTACGGAATCACGATCTGACCGGCGGCCGGCAACTCGTCCTGGAGCTTGCCTTCCGGGGCAAGGTACCAGGCCGTCTCCATAGCCCCTGCCGGAGGCCAGTACGGTGCATCCGCATACTCCTGATCAAGCCCCCGACTGTAGTGCACGAAGTCCGGGAACGGCCCCGTACCCGGGAGAGCTCGCAGATGCAGGTCGAAGAACCCCAGTGCGCTCGTCTGAACGAGCTTGTCCTTGTCGACGAACTTCAGCTCCTGCTCGTCCAGGGGGACTCCGCCCGCCGTCTCCCCCCCGGTGGCGAAGTGGATCCAGGGGCCGATGAGCAGCCGGTGCTCGTCCTTGACCGGCTTGGCAGTCTCGTTGCGCAGCCTCTCGAAATCACGCAGCGTGCTGTAGTTGTCCAGGTCGAACCATCCTGCAATCACGAGCATGGGAACCTGGACATCGGCCGGGTTCACCGCCTTCTCGATGAACTTCCATGTGGCATCGTAGTAGGGGTGCTCCAGGACGACATCCCCGGCCCCGAAGTAGCTCTGCAGGAAGGTGAAGTACTCCCGTCGAAGCACGCCCCCCGGGTAGTACTGACGGTAGGTCTGGTTCATGCCGCAGAAGATGGGGACGGCAGCGGCCAGGTGCGGCGGCTTCTCCACCGCGGTCATGTACTGGACGCGGCAGAGAGCGGAAACCCCCCACAGCCCCACCTTGCCATCGCTCCAGGGTTGGGTCGCGATCCACTCGACTGCGTCGAAGCCATCCTCTCCGTATGGAACCGGGGCAGGCACGGCAGCGGCCTTGGAACCCCAGAATCCGCGCCAGTCGAGCACCACGAACGCGTAGTCCCTGCTGTCGAACAGCGGCTGCGGGGAGTCGCTCTGGAACCAGGTTTTGCGGGCATTCTCCTTGTCGTAGGGGGTCTGGATGAGCACGGCAGGGAGCTTGCATCCGGGATCCATGGGACGCCGCACAAATGCGGACAGGCTCTTGCCGTCCCGCATGGGAATCATGACGTCTTCGAACATGACCTCCGAGCACGGGCCGGGCTTCCCGTCCGGCGTCACCTCATCGGGAGACGCTTCAATGGCACCATCGGCCGCCGCCTCGCCGCTGGCGTCCGCCGGGGGGGGCGTTTTGCCTTCTTGCAGGTCCGTTGGAGAGACTTGCTCCACCGTGTCCGGCACTGAGGGGAGGTCGACGCTCGGCTCCACCGCAGAGTCCTTTGCATCGGGGGGCCTGGCCCCGGATGACGCTCCGCATGCAGGGAGTCCCGCATGGACCGCGACGACCGACAGAATCACGACCAGGGTTCCTGCTGTGCGCATGGTATCGTGCCTCCCCTATTCGTCCCCCCGCCAGTGACGATCCACCTTCTTCCTGGACTGGCTCCGCTTGCCCTCGAGTCGTCGTTCGACGGCGCCTTTCGGCACGCGGGTCTTGACTCGCTTTCGGGGTACCTTCAGTGCCTGGTCCAGCAGCATGGCGAGGCGAGCCAGGGCGGCTTCACGGTTGAGAGGCTGGGAGCGATGCTCCTGCGCGGTGACCATCAGGATTCCATCCCCGTCGATCCGGTTGCCCAGCTTCGCCCGGATCCGCTCCTTCTGCCCGTCGGTCAACTCCGGAGATCCCGCCAGGTCGAACCGGAGAACGACCTTGGTGCTCACCTTGTTGACGTTCTGCCCTCCCGGCCCTCCGCTTCGGGCAAAGGAGAAGTCGAGCTCCTCCTCCGGGATCGAGAGCCGCTCGTTGATCACGAGCCGGCCGTTGCTGACGGTTCCCCTGATTTCGGCCGCCATTGGGTCTCCCCCTTCTTCCGTCGGAGAACTACAGGTCGGGCGTGAGCGGCTTCTTGCCGGTCGACACGAATGCCCATGCGTTGGTCGACATGTCCGTGCCGAGCTGCTCGTAGGCCCACGTCTCATAGTGATAGTTGTCCCACAGCGCACATGCCGGATCCTCCTGGTTTCCCAGACATGGCATGGTGAGCTGCCGTGGCAGCTTGCTCACGAGCACGGCCTTTGCCAGGGTCTGCTGGACGTATTGGAGCCCCTTGATCACCTCGAGGTACTGGGACGTGAGCACGAAGTTGTAGGGGAGGCGATATCCGATCTCGCTGACGAAGAAGGCGTCGAATCCGACCTCGGCGTCAAGCTTTTCGAACAGGGCCTTGAGCGTGGTGCGGTACTCGGTCCAGGAGATCCCCTGGTCGGCATCGGTTTCCCCCTGATGCCAGATCACGTACTTGTGGCCGATCATGAAGTCGGGGTGGGACTCGACGTGATCGAGCGCAGCAAGGTAGGCTGCGACTGCGGTTCCGTACACGCCGTCGCTGTCCGTGACGTCGGTCCAGTCCCCCTGCCCCATGTCAGCGGCCTCGACCAGGGCGGTCCCTCCCTTGGCCCGGCAGACGAACACGGGGCGGCGACCCGAGAGCGTGTACCACGTCTTGGCAAAGGCCACGACGAAGCTGGTCTGATCGCTGGTCCAGTAGTTCCCCACGGGCAGCCCCGTCGGGTACTGGAGGTTGAACAGGCCGTTGGCGACCGGGTCGTAGTCGAAGGCCGTCCCGGGCTCGACGGAGACGGCGGCCTGTCCCGTGCCGCGTCCGCGGGCGTTGGATTGGCCGATGACGAGGAAGATGTCCACCGGCTCCTTGTCCGGGCACTCCGCATAGCAGCCGATCTTGCCTCCGCAGCCATCGTCGAACTGGCCGCACTGGTAGTCGATCGAGTCGCACGTCACGGGGACGCAGACACACAAACCGTCGAGGCACTCGTGCTGGAGGTTGCACGAGCCGCACGAGCCGCCACAGCCGTCGCCGCCGCATTCCTTGCCGGCGCAGGACGGGTCGCAGATGCAGGTGTGCCCCTCGCACTTGCTGCCTGCCGGGCACTGCCCGCACTGACCGCCGCAGCCGTCATCCCCGCACGCGAGGCCGACACAGGCGGTGAACAGGCACTGGTTCTTGATACAGGTTTCTCCACAACCGCACTTGCAGTCCTTGGGGCAGCTTCCGCAGGCCTCCCCCGGGTCGCACATGCCGTTCCCGCACGTGGGAGGATAGGCCACGATGTCCAGGTCGTAGACATTCCCGATGGCCGGTCCGGCCCCCTTGATCAGGATGTAGTACCAGCTGGTGAACGGCGACGGATAGACGATCGTCTCGCCGTCCGACAGCCCGGTCGACTTGGCGACCCAACCGACGCAATTGCCGTGGGGGTACAGGTACAAGTCGAGGTTGCCGATGTTGTGGCTGAACTTCGCGGTGACGGCCAGTGTTTCGCCGCCCTGGACCTTGACCGTGTACCAGTCCTGATCTCCGCCGTCGCAGATGCTGAGGTCTTCGAGCGTGTCGGGCACGAGTGCGACGGCCGACGTGCATGCCTCGTTGGGCTCCATGCCCACATCGTCCCGGCAGGCGCACTGACCGTCGACACAGACCTCCCAGTAGTCACAGTCCAGGCAGCAGACCCCGCAGTCCTTGCCACAGCTCTCGCACGTTTCCCCGCCGTTGCACTCGCCGTCGCCGCACACGGGAAGCCCGATGGAGGCGGTCAGGTCGTAGAGGTTCCCGGCAAAACCGCCGACCCCGGACACCCGGATGAGGTAGTAGTCGCCCTGCGGTGCCGTGAACGTGATCGTCTCGAAATCACCGTTCAACATGGAGGAGACGATGGGCCCGCCGCAGTTCCACGGCTTGAACAGGAACAGGTCCAGGTCCCCCAGGTCGTGCTCGTAGGACAGCTCGAGGGTCAGAGTCTTTCCCTCATCGACGAAGATGGTGAACCAGTCCTCGTCGGATGCCGGGCAGATCGCCAGCCCGGAGAAGCTTCCAGGCTCGATCTTGCTGGCCTTGACGCAGTCGTTGTTGTCCTCCAGGCCGCCATCATCGGAACAGAGGCACTGACCTTCACCGCACTCCTCCCATGCCTCGCATCCCCCGCAGCTTCCGCCACACCCGTCGCTCCCGCATTCCTTGTTCGTGCAGTCCGGAACGCAGCAGAAATGCTCGAAGCAGACCTCCCCATCCCCGCACATGCCGCAAGCCTGCCCGCAGCCGGCATCGCCGCATTCCCAGCCAGGCTCACACAGCGGGAGGCAGACTGCGCAGTCGGCTGCGCACGAAGTCTCCGTCTCCCCGGGGGAGCAGACGGTGTCGCCGCAGCCGCCGCAGTCGCCGGCGCAGGAGCCGGCCGCCAGCTCAGCGAAGGAGCAGATGAAGTCCCCGCAGCCGCCACAGTCGAGCGGGCAGACGATGCCGGACTCACCCCAGGAGCACTTCCCGTCTCCGCAAGGGGCCACGCAGTCCTTCGGGCAGAGCTCGAAGTCGGCCCCGACCTTGCCGCAGATACCGTCACCGCACGTGCCGCAGTCCACCGGACATCCACCCGATGTTTCTCCCAGCTCGCATAGTCCGTTTCCGCAGGGGGCCCCGCAGTCCTTCGGGCACGAGAAGGGAGTCTCGCCCTCTCCGCAGGCTCCGTCGCCGCAGGTCGGCGGGCAGTCCTGAGACTGGCAGCCGAGCACGAAATCGATGAACCCGCAGATGCCGTCGCCGCACGAGCCGCAATCGACGGGGCAGAAGCCGACGTCGCCCGGGTCGCCCGACTCAGCGGTATCGCAGGTTCCGTTCCCGCAGAAGGGAGCGCAATCCGCATCGCAGCCGGCATCCTTCTCTCCCGCCCCGCAGACCCCATCGCCGCAGGAACCACAGTCGAACAGGCAGGCCTGGGCGGTCTCTCCGACTTCGGGCTGGCACACCCCGTCGCCACAGAATGCGACCGTCTGGACCTCCGAGTCGTCGGCCAGGTCGGTCACTTCGGGGGAATCCTGCTCACCGTCGGCGTCCGCATCGTCGGCCGTCTCGACCGCATCGGCTGGATTGGAGGCGTCGGTCCAGCCATCCCCCTGCTGATCCTGGCCGGCGTCGGGCATGTCCGTGCCTTCGAAGTCCAGCGCTCCATCGGCATCTGATCCGGTGTCCGCATCGGCGTCTTCCGGGCTCGGGGAGTCGAGCAGGTCCGCATCGGGAGCCAGCGCCTCCGCTGCATCGGCATCCGCAGGGACCGTCGAATCCTGGGGCGCGATGGAATCCGGGGCATCGACGTCAGCGGGCTCCGGGATGTCGGCCGCATCCAGATCCTGAGGATCGCGCTGGTCGAGGGCCGATCTCTCGTCGGAGGTCTCGCCAGGCCTGCCGTCCGTCAGATCTCCAGTGCCTACGTTGCTTCCCTTCTCGCCGCAGGAGGCAAACGTCACGGCTGCGACAATCGCGAACAGGACCCGGTGGCCCGTGTGGTAGCACTTCTTCCGCATGGTTCCGTCCCTCACTGTTGCTGGCGGGATTGTACCGTCAATTTCCGTTCCGGGCCAGTTCTTCGCCGAGGGACTTCCCCGGGGGCTATTCCGGGTTCCGGAGCTCCCTGAGCCGGGAGAGCCGCCTCCAGTCCAGCCCGACGAGCGAGACGGCTCCCAGTGCGGTCACCACCACCACCTGGGTTGCGTGGGCCATGACGGCAAACGAGAATGCATCGTCCGCTCCGGCGGTCTTCGAGACGGTGAGGGCCGCGGCGGCGAAGAAGTGGAAGTTCCCGGCGTTGGTGGGGGGAGCCGGCAACATGAACCCGATCCCGCCCAGTCCAATCACGGCGGCCGTGGTCAACAGCGAGGGAGCCAGGTTCATCATGTCGAGCATGAGATAAACGGCCCCCCCGAGCGCGGCAAATGCCACAGCGGACAACCCCAGTGCAGCAAAGGCCCTGGATGCTGATGATGCAGTGGCAAGCCCGCGGGCAAACCCGAGCAGAGCGGCCCGGGCGCCCTCCCGGCGGGTTCCCAACGGCGCCAGCAGACGCTCGAGGAGACGGCTCGAGTCCCCTTCCCGCTCCCTCTTCTCGAGCACCGCGGCAGCCAGGCTCGCGGCGATAAGGCCGGCACCCGCTGCCACGAGTGCCAGGATGCCCCATCGGGCATGGGGGGGCAGAGGAAGGAGAAAGGAGAGGCACAGCAGCGTCAGGATGTTGAGCAGCAGGTCGAACAGCTTGTCTCCGACCACGGTGGCCAGGGCGAAGGGGAACGACACTTCGGGCCGGTTGGCCGAGAGCAGGTAGGGCCGACCGAGCTCTCCGATCCGGGCCGGGAGGATGTTGTTCATGAAGAACCCGACCATGGTCAGGCGCATGGCGAGCAAGGGGCCTACAGACACGGTCCCGGACAGGAGCACGCGCCAGCGAAGGGCCTTGATGAAGTAGTGCAGGACCAGCAGGAGGGCAACGGGCACGAGCAGCTCGAGTCGGGCTGCGGCCAGGCTCTCAGCGACGCGTTGCCAGTCCACGCTCCAGGAGGTCAGGACCAGGAAGACGACCCCCACGGCCAGCCCGAACAACATGCTGCGGAAGGTGCGGTGCGTCGGGCCGGTCCGACCGTCCGCTGTCGGAGCGGGCGGTCGTGATTCGGTCATGGGCTGCCGTAGGTCCATGCGAGGTCGATGTGCCAGATTGCGGAGAGGTCGCTTTCGACAAGCCACACGGGGACATCGGGCTTGTCCCTTCGAATAATCCAGATCCCTCCGTGATTGCTGGAGGTTTCCGTGATTGCAACGACCACGTTGGCACCGTCCGGGGAGCAGGCAGCGGCCCCGATCTTCCCCCCCGGGCCCTTGAGCGGCTTCTTCCCGCCGCCGCCGGCCCCGGACATCGTCACGAAGAACACCGACTCGCGGTCGGCCTTGTTCAGGTGAATGATCTCGGGAGAATCACCGCCCTTGCAGAACTTCGGACGGATGTCGTCGCCGGTGGAGCCGCTGATCTTGAACTGGTTGCCCGTGTTCTCGGGTCGCCCGACCTGGAAGCTGGCCGGTACGTCCCACACGTCGTAGTCGGCGTATGCGCTGATGGTGGCGTCGACGAGCCCCTTGAGCCCATCGGAATCCTCCACCACGAGCTGAGTGCTGTCCGGTGCTGCGGTCGAGTACCAGCCGCCCCAGATCTTGCGCGAGCCGATCTTGTCGACGGTGTTGTACATGTGCAGGTCGCCGACCCGGCTGAAGATGAGGGTCTTGTTGTCCGTGAGCCAGGTGGGGTTCGAGAACTCCATCGGGCCGGTCTGCTCCTCCCACAGGACGTAGATCGTATCGAGGCCCTTGGGGGAATCCCCGGAGATGTCGAAGAGCCGCATTCCGGGGTCACCGGACATGGCACCTGTGCCCGACATGACGCCGGCAGCCAGGAGGCGCCCGTCGCGGGATACGGCGATGCCGTCGACGGCCTGCGGGGTGATGAGGTCATACTGCCCGTCGTCGGCCCAGATCGAGTACAGGCCGGCGTTGAGGGACGCCAACGCACCGAACGGTGCCGCGCCGAGGTAGATCTTTCCGTACTGCCCGCCCGAGCAGTCGTCGCAGGGCGGGGCCGGGGGAACGTAGTCACAGTTGTCCGGGTTCTTCTCGAAATCCACGTTGGGCACGAAGGCAGGTGCCTTCCCGTCCTTGTACCGCCAGACTTCGCGGCGCTCGTAGTCGCCGACGACCTGCGAATAGGGAGGTCCCTTTCCGACGAAGATGGGAGCATCGATGCTGGCCTCCCAGAGTCCGGACTGGCCGTACCCGTTTCGGATGAGAGGCAGGGACTTCACGGACGGCTGGACGATGGCCACGTGGCCGGGGCCCTTGGCTCCCTTGCCGAAGTAGAACACGATGTCTCCGGGCTGAATCTGGTCATCCGAAGGGACCGGGACGATGGCACCTGTTCCCATCAGGACGCGAAACCACCGGTGCGGGTCAGCGGTCCAGGTGTCCCCCCCGTTGAAATCACGAAATGCGTACCCGGCGCAATTGAACTGGGCCGTCGGGCTTCCCGGAAACTTGGGATCGTCGTTGACGTAGACGCCACCGCCAGTACTGACCTTGTCCTTCCAGTTCTGAGCCATGGCGGGAGGGACATAGTCCGAGGCATGCCGCCGGCCGTCGACGATGGCCTTGCGCTTGACCCCATCGTAGTCATAGTAGTACAGAGGCTCCCCCGACTCTCCGACCAGCACGAACTGCCGGGAGCAGCTCTTGCGCCCCCCGCCGAGGTCGTCCCCTTTGAGGGCCTGCCCCTGGGTCTCCGTGGCGATTCCCGCGGCCTGCTGCATCTCGTCGGCCGAGTACCAGTAGGTCTGGTCCGACGGGTCGGGCTTCCCCTCCAGCACCAGGATGGCCCGAGTCACGAAATGGGGGGCCAGGATGTACTCACCGCTGATGTTCTTGGACAGGAACTCCTTGAGCGTCGGGACGGCCGACACGTCCCCGACAAGCTCCAGGGCGTAGGCGAAGATGGCCAACTCCAGGTCCTGGTCGAGCCCCGACGGATCCTTGAAAGCGTCGGCAAGCGCAGCCACGGTGTCGCCCGTGCCTCCCTGGAGGTCCGCGACCTGCGGGAACAGGAGGGGAAGCGCATCCCGGATTCCGGAGAGACTGCCCGACGCTGAGGCGACTGGAAAGGTCTGGGCCGGGTCGCTTGCCTGCTCCATGGCGGCCTCCACCTCAGGAGTCAGGTTGAAGCTCGTGCCGCCGCCACCGAAGCATCCCGGGCACACGGCCATAACGACGAGCAGTGCAAGTAGCTTCCGGCCAATGGAGAATCCCATGCTCCACCTCCTCATTCATCCGGGGCGAGATAGTACCATCGTGTCGGCGCCCGCGCCAGTGCGTCCCAATATTCTTGACAGAGGAGGCCGGGCGTGCGACTGAATGGCTGGAACTCCACGGAATCACAGGAGGTGTACCGTGAACAGGATTCTTGTCTCCTCAGCAACGATTCTCCTCGTGGCACTCGGGTTTGCGCACGTCGTGGCGGCGCAGCCCTGCTGCGTTCCCTCGAACTCTCCGGGCTGCTCCGAGGACTGGTACATCGAGTCATGCGTCTGCAACGACGACCCGTTCTGCTGCGAGACCCAGTGGGACGCATACTGCGTGGGCAAGGTGGAGTCTCTCGGGTGCGGCACGTGCGACGAGCCGGACTGGTGTGGCAACGGCATCTGCGGCGAAGACGAGGAGTGCTCGACCTGCGAGGAGGACTGCGGCGTCTGTCCTTCGGGCTGCGGTGATTTCAAGTGTGATTCCCCGTGGGAGGACTGTGAGAGCTGCCCCCAGGACTGCGGCCAGTGTGAGCCGGGCTGCGGCGATTTCAATTGCGACTGGAACGAGGACTGCGAATCGTGCCCGGACGACTGCGGGGAGTGCCTCCCGTGGTGCGGAGACTCGGAGTGCAACGGGGACGAGAGCTGCGAGACCTGCTCGCTTGATTGTGGAGTCTGCCCCGACTACTGCGGCGACTGGAAGTGCGCGTGGGACGAAGACTGCGAGAGCTGCCCGACCGATTGCGGCGAGTGCCTTCCGTACTGCGGCGACGGCGAGTGCAACGGCAGTGAGGACTGCACGTGGTGCCCGTCCGATTGCGGAGCCTGCCCGGAGTATTGCGGGGACGGGCTCTGCACGGGGGACGAAGGGTGCTACGACTGCTGGGAGGACTGCGGCACCTGCACGGGCGACTGCTGCCAGATCCACTCGGGGCCCGGGTGCTGGGACGAGGCCGTGCTGACGTGCGTGTGCGCCAAGGACAACTACTGCTGCCAGACCGGCTGGGACTACACGTGCGTGACCGGCGTGGAGACCTACGGCTGCGGCAAGTGCGAGGGGAGCTATTGCGGCGACGGCACCTGCGATGAAGACGAGGACTGCTACTTCTGTCCTCCGGACTGCGGCGAGTGCCCGGGCTGGTGTGGAGACGGTCTTTGCGGCCCTGGAGAGGATTCCTGGTCATGCGAGACCGACTGCGGCTCGTGGTGGGGCTGGTGCGGAGACGGCGACTGCGAGGCAGCGACCGAGGATTGCGACTCGTGTCCCCAGGACTGCGGCGCGTGCAACGGCATCGGCGATTGCTGCGAGGCTCAGGAAGGTGCCGGCTGTGAGGATCTCTGGATCCAGACCTGCGTCTGCGCCAAGGATCTGTTCTGCTGCCAGACCCTGTGGGACTCCTCCTGTGCGGAAGAGGTGGAGAAGTTCGGCTGCGGCGATTGCGCAAGCGGCTTCGACTACTGCGGCGACGGCTGGTGCTGGGGAAGCGAGACCTGCAAGGATTGCCCCGAGGACTGCGGGCAGTGCGGCGGCACGGGGGACTGCTGCGAGGCCCATTCCGGACCCGGCTGCAAGGATTCCTCGGTCCAGGCCTGCGTGTGCTACTTCGACTCGTTCTGCTGCGACTATGCGTGGGACAGCACCTGCGCCTCGCTCGTCGAGGCCAACGAGTGCGGCTGGTGCGAGGCGGCCGACCCCTGCGGAGACGGCACCTGTGCGTCGGATGAGAGCTGCCTGAGCTGCCCGCTCGACTGCGGCACCTGCTCGGGCGGAAGCTGCTGCAACCCCCAGGAGACTGCCGGCTGCTCCGACGCCATGGTGGCGGACTGCGTGTGCAAGCAGGATCCCTGGTGCTGCAAGAGCTCCTGGGACAAGTGGTGCGTCGGAGAAGTGACTTCGCTGGGCTGCGGCAACTGCGAGCTGGGCCTCAAGTGCGGCAACGGGAAGTGTGAGGCCGGCGAGAACTGCATCGTGTGCGAGGCCGATTGCGGCAAGTGCCCGAGCCAGGGTGACTGCTGCCAGGCCCAGGATTCCTTCGGCTGCAAGGACCCCATCGTCCAGGGGTGCGTCTGCAAGCAGGATTCCTACTGCTGCACCACCAAGTGGGACAAGTGGTGCGCTGCGGCAGTCGAGGGCCTGATGTGCGGCTACTGCACTGCGTGCAAGCCGGAGTGCAAGGACAAGACATGCGGACCGGACGGCTGCGGCGGCAAGTGCGGGGATTGCCCGGCGGACCAGAGCTGCCAGAACGGCAAGTGTGTCGGCGGCTGCAAGCCCGACTGCTTCCAGAAGCCCTGCGGACCGGACGGCTGCGGCGGAACCTGCGGCGGATGCAAGGCCGGCTACATGTGCGACAAGAACCAGTGTGTGCCGGTGTGCAAGCCCGACTGCTTCCAGAAGCCGTGCGGCCCCGATGGCTGCGGCGGTACCTGCGGCAGCTGCCCTGCAGGCTTCTTCTGCGACCAGGGACACTGCGCTTCCAAGTGCACCCCCAACTGCACCGGCAAGCAGTGCGGCGACGACGGGTGCGGCGGCTCGTGCGGCAACTGCGGCGGTGCGTTCTTCTGCACCAACGGAAAGTGCACCCCCCAGTGCGTGCCGGACTGCAACGGCAAGCAGTGCGGCGACGACGGCTGCGGTGGCTCCTGCGGGGCCTGCCAGCCCGGCTACCAGTGCAACGCACCGGGCCACTGCGCCCAGAGCTGCCTGCCCAACTGCACCGGCAAACAGTGTGGCAATGACGGGTGCGGAGGCCTCTGCGGCAACTGCTCCGACGGCCTGTACTGCAATGCCCAGGGGCACTGCGTGGCAGGTTGTGAGCCCAAGTGCGGCGACAAGGCGTGCGGCAACGACGGCTGCGGCGGTTCCTGCGGTACCTGTCCTTACGGCCTGGTCTGCGACCAGGTGAAGTTCGCCTGCGTCCCCCAGACCGAGTGCCACCCCAACTGCATCAATCGGGACTGCGGCAACGACGGCTGCGGCGGCACCTGTGGAACGTGCGGCCAGGGCAGCCAGTGCTCCGACAAGGGCATCTGCACCGGCGGGCAGCCCGAGGGAGACGTGACCGAGGGCGACGTGAACGAAGGCGATGCGGCAGGTGAGTGCGACGAGTGGGAACACCTGGAGTTCGGCAAGTGCGTGCCCAACGACAAGCCGGGGAAGAAGGATGACGGCGGCTGCACCGCGGCGTCGATGGCCCCCCAGACCTCCGCACTCGTCGTCCTGCTGGCTGCGCTGGCGTGCCTGGTGCTCCTGAAGCGTCGGGAAGCGTAGAACCGCTTCGACAGAACGGCCCCCGCCGGTGCAGGAATCTCCGCCGTCGGATGGGGGGCCGAACCTACTTCCTGCCCCCCTCATCCGGACAGGTCACGGTCACACCGAGAGAAGGAAGGCCCACGTCCAGGTCCATGACCGTGTCGGTCGATGACGTGGTGACCTGGACTGACCAGGCCAGATGAGCCTGGGGGGAGGCTTCGCCCCGCACGCGCTCGGCCAGGACGATGACCGGGAACCGGGCCGTGACCTTCCCGCCGGGGGCCACCGTACCGGCATCGTGGCTCTTCAGCTCGCTGCCGGGCTTGCCGTAGCACCCCTCGTAGTGCACCCACATCTGTACCTTCTCGAGGGGGCGGTCCAGGGTGTTCGTGAACGTCACCACGATCTCCTCCGGGTCGGGATGATTGCCGAGGCTTGCCACCGGCTTCATCGAGTTCACCACGAGGCTGGCTTCCAGCCCCGAGAACGGTTTCAACGTATCGGCCGAGAACGAGGACACGAGGACCGCTCCCTCGGGATAGCCGCGGACCATGCGGATCCCTTCCTTGCCCACGACCCAATCACTGCGGGCCTGCATCATCACGCAGCCGGTACCGTCGGGGTGACGCGGCCCATACTTCACGTCGGGAGGCACTTTGCCCGAGACCACCACCGGTTGTCCCTTGAGCACCTCGGGCTTTGCATCGTCGGGGAGCGACACGCGGGCAAACCCCACCTCCCAGAAGGGATCGACCCACTCGCTGCTCATCTCCCCCTTGCACACCTCCCGGAACTGCTGCGTGAGCACTCCGACGAGCAGACTCGGTCCGGAGGCCCCGGATGCCGCTCCCCCCTCGTTCTGAAGGCTGCTTGCGCTCCTGCCAGGTTCGTCCGCCCACGCGAAGCTCCCGGTGCTTGCAGCAACCACGAACGCCAGTGCAAGTCGATTCATGCCAGTCCTCCTCCTAGACAGGGTCTGATCCTCGTCGCAGCTTCTCCTGCATGATCCGCAGTATCTCCGCATCGGTGGCGATCATCCCCCTGCGTGCGATGCGTCCGAGATTCTGAAGCGATTCCAGGCCGTCCCGGCCGATGATTCCGTCGCTCTCGGGAATTCCGATGCCGGACATGGCGAGGGCGACGGCACGGAATGCGGCATCGACCGACGTCATGGTCTTCATGGCACAGCCGATCTTGGCGCCATCACAGATCATGCCGGTCACGTTTCCGACCATGTTGTTCATGGCCAGGGAGATGTGCTGGTCGTCGCCCCCCTCGAGCAGAACCAGCCCGGCAGCAAGCCCGATGCCAGCGGCATTGGAGCAGCCGCACACGGCGGACAGGGCCCCCAGGCTATGCGTCGTGGCCGAGGTGACGAGCAGGGAGAGGACGAGTGCCTCCATGATTCTGCGCTGAGGATGCCCGTTGTCTTCCCCCCACAGCGTGAGCGGCACTGAGGTCGTGATTCCCTTGTTGCCCGAGCCGGCCAGCGTCATGACCGAGAAGTCCTCGCCCGACATGCGTGCAAAAACTCCGGCGCACACCAGCCTCGAGAGCCGCGTGACCGAGTCATTGCCCATCATGTGGAAGAACGACCTCGGAAAGAGGGAAAGTCCGTGATGCGCAATGGTCTGGTTCAGTCGGATGCCTTCCTGGAGCCGCTCGACGTCGGCAGTCTCCACCGTGCGGGCCAACGCCACCAGCTCGGCAAACGACCTTTGCGCCAGATCCTCCCGAACCCGGGCCGGAGCATCGGTCGTGCCAGGCCCTGCGACGCGCTCCGGGAGCGGCACGGCCTTGCCGTCGCGCTCGAGGCGGACGATGCGGGTGTGCTCGCCTTCGATGACCGTACGCCCGACACCGCCTGCCCGGTGCACCCGGCAGTCGACCAGCAGGTCGGTCCGCCCGGAATCCACTTCGACGGTCACGAGCCCGGCATCCACGAGGCGCTGCGCCTGTTCGAGGGCAGCCGGGGTCACGTCCCGAAAGCACTCGAGCCCATGAGAGGCATCGTTCAGCGCTGCGCCCAGAGCCAGGGCCCAGAGGATCCCGGTCCTCCCGCCCGAGTGCGGAATCCCGACCGCATAGCAGTTCTTGTAGATCCGAGGGTCGCACAGGAGGTGTGCGCTTCTCAGCTCCCCCTCGGACAGGGCACCGGCCGTCGCAGCAGCATAGGCAATGGATGCCGGCTCGGTGCATCCGAGCGCTGGCCGCCACTCCGCATCCAGATAGTCGCGAATCCGCACGTGATTCCCTCCCCGGTGACCGGATCGTCCGGTCCTCCGCTCCCTCACGCCTGCCCGGGAGCACCGTCCTTCCGGCGCGCCTTGACCAGGTACACCGGCATCGTTCCCTTCCCCTTGATCGAGATTTCACCCCGGGCCTCGAACAGATAGCGTCCGCCCAGCCTGTCGAGCGTCTCCTGCGATACCTGGACGGCACCCGGAATGCCATGGGATTCCATGCGGGCGGCCGTGTTCACGCTGTCTCCCCAGAGGTCGTAGATGAACTTGCGCCGTCCGATCACCCCGGCCACGACCGGCCCTGAGTTCACGCCGACGCGCATGTTGAAGGGACAGCCGAGACGATCTCCGTGCCTGGCGGCCGCTTCGAGCATGTCGAATGCCAGCTCCACGATGGCTTCGGCGTGATCCGGCCGGGGTTCCGGGATACCGGCCGCGACCATGTATGCGTCGCCGATGGTCTTGATCTTTTCCAGCCCGCGGCGAACCACGAGGTCGTCGAACTCGGAGAAGAGCTCATTGAGGAGCGCAACCAGCCGCTGCGGCGAGACCTTCTCCGAGAGGCCGGTGAATCCGACGATGTCCGCAAAGAGGACCGACGCATCGGAAAACCCGTCCGCAATCGTGCCCGGGCCGTCCTTCAGACGCCTGGCGATAGGGACCGGGAGGATGTTGTGAAGCAGGTCTTCGGCTCGGTTGTATTCCTCCCTCAGCTTCTGCTCTGCCGTTTCTGCTGCCCGGTTGTAGAAATGCGCCAGGAATGCCAGCAGGCCGAGCGTCCCGACGATCGCCATGTAGGTTGCGGCCGACAGCACGGCCGGGTCCACGGTGTACACGGGTGCGAGCTGCATGGACCACGCCTTCAGGCCGAAGAACGTGCCCACCGCCAGAGCCGCCATGGCGAGCTTGGCCCAGTTTCTCGAGCCGGGCAGGTAGAACACGACCACGGGGACCAGAAGCAGGAAGTACTGGAAACCGGCCTCCCAACCGAGATACCGCAGGGCCAGAATCTGGTGAGCGCAAAGCTCGACCGTGCACATCGCCATGGCGACAAACGGATGTCCCCGTCGGTTGAGCAGGAAGGCGAGGGCATACGTGGGCAGGCTGACCGTATTGGCCAGGAGCATCTCGTGCACCCCGTACACAGCGAACAGAGTGGAGTAGAAGACGTGGATCAGGAACCCCGACAGCGTCCCTACACTGAATAGCCTGTAGGAGCGGAACTCCTCCGGTCGAATGCACGGGGGCGGATCGAGGACATATGCTAGAAGCGTGCGCAGCAACTTCGTCTCCTCCGTTTCACGTCTCCGCAGCGACCAGGCCGGGATGGCAGCGCCGGCCAGTGTCTCCGGTCCTCCGGTCTACCTCCAGTAGAGCTCGCCCCAGCCGGACTTGACGTTGCAGGCTTCCATGAATCCCCAGTCCGATGCGCCCACGGGACAGCCGCAGCATGCGCCGCCCGAGCAGTCCACGTTGCCGAACTTCAGGGCAGCGCTGCAACAGCAGGTGTCGCCGTCCCAGTTGACGCCCCACTTGCCGTTCTCGGTCTTGGTGCTGCAGACACCGTCGGTGTAGTAGAACGTGTCGCACCCTCCCTCGACCCCGTTGCCGCACCACGCGTCCGGGGACGTGCTCAGGTAGGGTTGGAACGCCGTGCCGTCCAGCATGCACTGCTTCTGACGGTCGCGCATGGCGGCCAGCACCGCCTTGGACACATTGTTGTTCGCGTTGAAGTGCCAGGCTGCATGCTCGTTGTCCGTCAGGTCCTTGATCAGCAGGTCCGCAGGCGTGACGGTCTTGGGGATGCCTCCATGGCAGTTGGAGTCGTCCTTTCCGCACAGCCAAACGTCGTACTGGAACGGATCCTGACCATAGGGGAAGGGAGCCTTGAGCCAGTTGAACCGGGTCCATCCTCCGCCGTCGATGGTCATCTCGCACCAGGCCTCGAACTCGGGAGCCGGTCCAGCCTCGCCGTCCACGTCGATGGGGTAGAATCCGCTGGTCGCCTGAGGATTGGCGGTCTTGAGCTCCTTGCACGAAGCCGTGCACGACTCGTCCGCCTTCCCATCGCAATCGTTGTCGAGCGAGTCCTTGCACACCTCGCTGCCGGCCCCCTGCTTCGGGTCGCACACCACGGGAGCCCCGTCCTTGCAATTGTCCACCGTGTGCTGGCAGACCCCGACTCCGCATGTGGAGGTTCCGAGCCCATCGTCCACCAGGCCGTTGCAGTCGTTGTCCTTGCCGTCGCAGCTCTCGATGCCCGCTCCCTGCATCGGGTCACATTGGACCGGGGTCCCGTCTTCGCACGCGGGCACGGTGTGCTGGCAGACGCCGAGACCGCAGGAGGTGGTTCCGAGCCCATCGTCCACCAGGCCGTTGCAGTCGTTGTCCTTGCCGTCGCAGCTTTCCACGGCGGCACCCTCTTTGGGGTCGCACACGCCAGGAACTCCGTTGACGCATGCGGGCACCGAATGCAGGCAGAGCCCGAGGCCACAGGTGAGCATGCCGAGATCCTCGTCGGCGCTCCCGTCGCAGTCGTTGTCCTTGCCGTCGCAGCTCTCCACAGCCGCCCCCTCGAACGGGTTGCAGAACTGCGGCTTGCCGTCCTTGCAGGAGGCAACCTTGTGCTTGCACGCTCCCAGCCCACACTCGACGACCGGGAATCCGTCGTCCACCAGGCCGTTGCAGTCGTCGTCGACCGCGTTGCAGACCTCCGCCATCCCATGGTGGACCAGGGGATTGGCCGGGGCGCAGTCTGCGATGTCCGGGTCGTTGTCGCCGTCGTCGTCTGAGTCCACGCAGTCCTTCAGGCCGTCCAGGTCAAGGTCTGCAAAGCCCTCGTCGATCAGCGTGTCGCAGTCGTCGTCCAGACCGTTGCAGGCCTCGTCCCCCGCATGATGCACGGACGAATCGAGCGGCGCACAGTCCGTGGAATCCGGGTCGGTGTCACCGTCGTCGTCCTCGTCACAGGCGTCTCCGAGGCCATCCTTGTCCAAATCGGTCTGAGCCGGATTGGCCAGCAGCGGGCAATTGTCTCCCCCGTCGCCGTGGCCGTCTCCGTCGTCGTCGCCGTCGCACGCGTCGCCCAGTCCGTCTTTGTCCAGGTCCGCCTGCCCTGCGTTGAAGAGGTCTGCGCAGTTGTCCAGCCCATTGGGAACGCCGTCCCCATCCCTGTCGGCATCACACGCGTCGCCAATGCCGTCCTGATCGAGGTCTTCCTGCTTCGGGTTGGCCAGGCACAGGCAGTTGTCGACGTTCTCAGCCACGCCATCCGCGTCATCGTCATCATCGCATGCGGCACCCACGCCGTCGTCGTCACAGTCCTTCTGGTCCGGGTTGGGAATCAGCGGGCAGTTGTCCGCCGCGTCGGGAACCTTGTCCCCGTCCTTGTCCTGCTCGCAGGAGTCTCCCACGCTGTCCTTGTCCGTATCGGCCTGGTCGGGGTTGACCGTGTAGGGGCAGTTGTCGAGCAGGTCGCCCACGCCGTCGCCGTCGTCGTCGTCGTCGCAGGAATCGCCCATGGCATCCTGGTCCAGATCCTCCTGCCCGGCATTGGCGAGCACGGGGCAGTTGTCGTCGGCGTCGCCGTGGCCGTCAGCGTCGTCGTCGAGGTCGCAGGCATCCCCGAACCCGTCCGAATCCAGGTCCGCCTGGAGCGGATTGAACAGGCCCAGGCAGTTGTCGAGCTCGTCCGGGATTCCATCGCCATCGCCGTCGCTGTCGCACGCGTCGCCTAGCTTGTCCTTGTCGAAGTCGGCCTGATCCGCGTTGGGAAGCAGCGGGCAATTGTCGATTGCATCCGGAATGCCGTCGCCGTCCTTGTCCGTCTCGAGGCAGTCGGCAGTACCGTCCAGATCGGTATCGGTGAAATCCTCGTCCGCGGCCTGATCGCAATCGTTGTCCTTGCCGTCGCAGATCTCCTTCGAGCCGGGAAAGGAGAGGGGATCGAGCGGCAGGCAGTCCGCCGAGTCGGGAGTCCCGTCGTTGTCGTCGTCGTCGTCACCGCAGTCGGCGATCTTGTCCGCGTCCGTGTCGGGGAAGCCCTCGTCGATCAGGTCGTCGCAATCATCGTCCATTCCGTTGCACCCTTCGGCCGCGCCGGGGTGCACCGAAGCATCGTACGGAGCGCAATCCGCGGTATCGGCGGACAGGTCGTTGTCGTCGTCCAGGTCGCAGGCATCTCCGTCGTTGTCCAGGTCGAAATCGGCCTGCTCGGGGTTGGCCGCGCCGGGGCAGTTGTCCTCGCCGTCCAGCAGTCCGTCGTCGTCCTTGTCGATCTCGAGGCAGTCCTTTAGGCCATCATCATCGGTATCCGGGAACTGCTCGTCGGTGGTCCCGTCGCAGTCGTTATCCTTGCCGTCGCAGGCCTCGGGCTCGGGCTCCGGAGCATCGCAGATGAGCTTGCCTGCGTCGCAGGCCTGCGTTCCGCTGCACTTGCCCCATTCGTTTGCCTGCGTGCAGTCAGCGCCGCCGGCGCCTTCGTCCGAGTTGCCGTCGCAGTCGTCGTCGGCGTCATTGCAGGCCTCCTCAGCCGGCACTGCGGCCGAGCAGGCCGTCAGCCCGAGGGTGCCACAACCCCGGATCCCCTGGCAGGTCCCCCACTGGTTGACGTTGAAGCACTTGGTGGTAGCCTGCGAGTCCACGAACCAGGACTCGCACTTGCACTCTCCCTGCTTGGGGATGCAGTGATCCTTGGTTCCGGCCGGAGACCCATCGGGCGGACGGCAGTCGTATCCGTCGGGGCAGTCGCCGTCGGACGCACACGGATGCGTGCAGAAGCTTCCGGCCGGACCGAACGACAGGCACACGTCGCCGAGATCCACGCCGTTCAGATGGCAGTCGGTGTTGGTCTCACAGGGGCGGCAGAGGCTGACACTTCCGGGGACGCAGATGTAGACGGTATCGGGCAGGGAGGGCTCGTGCAGGGAGCAGGTGTACCCCTGCGGGCAGTCCTCCACGCAGGTGTGGGTGCATTGCTTCCCCTCGGCGGTCTGGATGCAGAAACCGGAGTTGCACTGGGCTCCGGTTTCGCACGGGTAGCCGAGCTCCCCCTGCGCCGGGCCCGCGTCGATGTCGGGAAGCTCGGCCATGCTCGAGTCACCGGGAACAAGCCCCTCTGCAGCCAGCTCCACCGGGCCGGAATCCTCCACCACCTCGGCGGCGACTTGCGCATCCAGTATGTCCTTCACCATGGTTGCCGGCGACTGGCTCCCGCAGCCAATGGCAAGCGCCGCGATGATTCCCAACCCTGTCAGTCTCATGCTTCCCTCCTGCAACTCCTGAGCCCTCGGACAGGATGCCTCAGGATGGCAGGGAAAGCAACGGGGTGGCCGCAGGGAGAAGGGCGTGCCCGATTAGAGGGTCACGATGACAAGGCCGGTGGTACCGGGGGTGGAATCGAGCTCGGGCTTGAACGGCTCGGTCTGCCCCTGGCCGCCCCAGCCGGCATTGCCCTTGTAGGAGGGGTCACCCGTGCCGCCCGGAGTGCGGTTGTTGCCCCCCTCGGTCGATACGGCGGTGACCTTGCCCGCCGCCGTGTAGGACGAGCCTCCGCCCCCACCGCCGCCGGTGTAGGTCCACTTGCCGGCACCGCCGCCACCGCCGTACCAGCCGGCACCTCCGCCGCCGCCATGGCCGTTTCCGCCACTCTGGCAGCCGCCCTTCTGGTAGCTGGCCGCGTTTCCCTGCATGCACTGGTTGGTCTGGTTGTACCCGCCGGTGTGTGCGCTGCCCGGGAACCCCGGGAGCGTGCACTGCTCATAGATCGACTTGTCGTTGACTCCGCCGCCGGCTCCTCCGGCATTCTGCGTGCCGCCCTCGCCGCCAGCCGTGCCGCAATCGTACTTGTTGTTCTCCCGTCCCTGCTGGCCCATGCCTCCGGCCGGTCCGCCGCCGCCCCCCTGTCCGGCCAGCGGATTCCACGTGTTGGAGCAGCCGCTGCAACCATCCGCACCGCCCCCGCCGCCCCCTGCGGCCACCATGACCGGAACGGAGTTGAGGAAGACGTAGCTGGCACCTCCGCCACTGCCCTCATCGGCCCCGGAGCAGCCGACCCGGACCTCGACCGTGTCCCCGGTCTGGACCGCGAGGGTGCCCGACACGAAGGCTCCGCCACCGCCGCCGCCCGGCGCACCGCCGCCGCCACCGCCGCCCCAGAGCTTGACCTGGAGCTTGGTCACCCCGGCCGGTACCGTGCCGCTCATGTTCTGCCCGCACTGGTCAAACACCTTGGTGCCCGCACCGAAGGTGAGGGGTCCTGACTGGCCTCCGCACGGCAGCGCCTGGCTGCTCGGTCCGACGCACTCCGCCCCGCCGCAGTATGGCACAGGGTTGGTGCACGACCGGGAGCAGGTCACCTCGTTCTGGCAGCCGCTGCAGGCCGGGCAATCCCAGTCGCTCCACCCGCCGTCGACCGGCGCACAGTTCTGAACGCACTGTCCATTCTGGCAGAGGAAGCCGGGCTGGCACAGGCTGCCCTCGTCCACCTGGCCGTTGCAGTTGTCGTCCTGGCCGTTGCATACCTCGGGAGGAACGGCCCCGCAACCGCCGCAGGCATTTTTGACCCCGTCGTCCACCTGCCCGTCGCAGTCATCATCCTGGCCGTTGCACACTTCGACTGCCACCTCGACACACTGCCCGTTCTGGCAAAGCCCCAGGCAAACCCCGGGGTCAAAGCAGGCAAGCCCCGACACGGGGGCATGCTCACAGCCGCCCCCCGGAACGCAGGAATCCTCGGTGCAGGGGTTGGCGTCGTCACAGCTCCCGGCTCCGGCCATGTCGAGGTGACATCCGGTCTCCGAGTTCCACTTGCCGTCCCCCACGTCGATGTGGGTGCAGTAGGTGTTGTCCTTGTTGTAGCAGACCCCCTCCGGCGGGTAGCACCACTGGTTGGCCGCCTGCTGGTCGATGGCGCATCCCGATTCCTCGGTGCACGAAACTCCGGCCTTGAGGCAGGGCAGCGCCGGCAGCTCCATCTGGGCTAGGCAGTCTTCCTTGGTCGTGCCGGCCCCCTCGCACTGGCCCATGCTCTCCTTGCCAAGCGGCCCGTCGCCCACTCCGGCCAGCACGCACGCGTCGCCAGCGGTGCAGGCGTTACCGTCGTCACACGCTGCGCCCACACCGGCAGCGGGCTGACAGTAACGCACCTTCTTCTTGGGCGCTCCCGGGTTGGCGGGGTCTGGAATCCAGTGACAGGTCAGGTTGGTGCATGCCTGGCATTCCTCCTTGCAGGAATCCGGGTATTCCCCGGCCCCGCAAGCCTGGTCAAGAGCGGGGTCGAGCACGCACTCACCGGCCTTGCAGGAACGCCCGAAGCAGTCGGCTCCCTCGGCATCCTCCCCGTCTCCGAAACACTGCGTGCCGTCGTCCTTGAGCACCTTCTGACACACGGCCTCGCTGTCGACACAGATGACCGACACGATGCAACCCATGGGGGAGAGGGAGTCGTTCTCCGCCTTGCACTGCCCCGCAAGCTCGGTGGGCACGGCGTTCTCGTAGTCCGGCTTCCCTCCCTGGCACAGGATGTTGTCGTAGCAGTTCGAGGTGAGCGCAATGGCCCCGTCCTCGAGCGGGACCTCCTCGCACTGGCCGTTGGTCGTGTTGCAGACCGGGGCGGTACAGGGGTTCCCGTCATCTTCGGCGCACACGAGAGCCTCCCCGCCCCCGCAGTTGCCCCCTCCGTCGCACGTGGCCTCGAGAAGGCACGTGGCCGTGCACGCCGTCCCGGCTTCCTTGAACTTGGGCTCGCAGCACCCGTCCACGCAGGCGATTCCGTCCATGCACGGCCCCACCTCGCCACAATCGGCGATGGTCTTGCACGGCGTCCCCTGGCAGACGAGCTCTGCCGCATCTCCCTCGGGCGGCCAGACCACCGGGGAATCCTCCTGGACATCCGACTTGCCCGAATCCGGCTCCTTCGTCGTCTCGCCGCTGCAGCCCACCGCAAGGACCAGCACCCCGCAGACAGCCATCCAGTCCAGCCTGCAGAACCCCGTATGTCCCTTCATCCTGCTCACGAGCTCACCTCCCTGTGCCAGGACCCGCTGCCCACTGCACATCCACGGGGCCCCTCCCGCGTGGTCGGGGCTGGGGTCGCTGCCCATCTACCCGGCATCGGCCAACGCACCATCGACCATCGACCATCGACCATCGACCATCCACCATCCACCATCGACCATCGACCATCGACCATCGACCATCCACCATCAACCGTCCCTACGCTTCCATCTCGCCGGTCCGATAGTACCGTTCAAGCCGCTCGTCCTTGGCAGCATACTGCTCCATCACCCAGGCAGCCAACTCCTCCGCCCCGGTCGGCAACGCGGCGACCGGCGTTCGCCGGATGTGAACATTCACCGTGCGAACATAGCCGAGGGCCCACTGGGATAGACTGGGTACGGCATCGACGTAGCCGATGGTGAAGTCGTACACGGCGTGTGCGTGCCCGCGGAGTCCCTCCATCGTCGCTACAAACCCCTTGGTGCGGGGGATGAGAAGATGCCGGAGGACCGGGAGCTGCCGGGTTCGGGCGAATTCCTGGCTGGCCTGGAGCTTGGCCGGTCGAATCCGCGTCCCTTCGAGGAACGACACGATCCACACAGGAACATTCCCGCTCACGATGCTGCGGAATACCCGCTCGATCTTGTCCTTGTCTTCGGTCCAATCCCGCTTGATGAACAGGCAGTCCAGGAACACCATCCCCCAGCCGATGCCCGGAACCCACTTGAGGACGTCCTTCACGTACCATTTCAGATCCCCGAGACGGCCATTGCGGCTGGCCACATCCAGGATCACGGGGATGTCGGACATGGACTGGTGGTTGGCCATGACAACCGTGTTCTCCCCCTCGGGCAGGGCATCCCCGGTCACAACCACCTTGACTCCGTGCAGCCAGCGCGCCAGGTGAACGCACCCGCCCCACCAGGCTGCGGCGACGTTCCGATTGATGAGGCGGAAGAGCCGCCTCGATAACGGCAGCACGACTACGGACAGCATCTGGATCAGGTTTCCGAGGAGCAGCGCCGGTCCGAGGATCACCATCGCAGGCACGGTCCGAATCATCGACATCAGTGCGACGAGACGTCGGCGGGGCGGTTGCAACGGAGGCAGCGGCATGGGCCAATCTCCTGGTGGGTTGCCTGGCCAGAACCTATCTGCCGCCGCCGATCCTGTCAACGTGATTCGCCGGGCGCGGGCTGGGGGCGACAGCGAATACGATTGCGATTGCGGCTACGATGCCGATACCGATGGGGATTGCGATGCCGATGCCGATGCCGATGGGGATTACGATTGCGATGCCGATGCCGAACGGACCTTCCCCCGAGCCCCGAACCCCACCCTACTTCACCCATACATACAATGCCCAGGGACTCTTGCGATACCAGTCTGCGTTTCCGCAGCACCCCAGCCCCTCACCGGTATCCGTGGTCGACTGGCCGCACTCGTTGTTGAAGACATAGCCCCACTTGATACCGCCGTAGGTGTACTCGAAGCTGGTCAGGTTGAAGTACGGGCCGCTTCGCCAGCACAGGCCGTTGCCGGTCGTGGTGGAGGTCCAGGTGTTGTCGGTGAAGGCTGCGGCGGGCCAGGGAACGTTGTAGCTTCCCCCCTCGTTTCCCGTCTTGTTCCCCTCGGCGTTGCTCAGTGCCTTGTAAGCGGTGGCGTTGATGGTCCTGGCCCAGCCTCCGTTGGCGATGGAAGTCCAGGTCTTGGATGCGGTCATGCGGAGCTTCTCGCCGCTCAGCTTGGAGTAGGCGAGGTTCACCATGTTTGCGTCGTCCATGGTGGCGTCGGTGGGATTGAGGGTCACATCGGCCTGGCCCCAACCTGCCCAGACGCTGACCGCGAGGGGGGAACCGTATCCCGAGTTCGAGGCCTGCTTCATGACCAGGGTCCAGCCGCCGCCGTCCGAGGTCATGTCGCAGTACACCTTGATCTTGGAGCCGTCCGCCAGGGGGTCGATGTCGTAGACCCCGGACAGGGCTCCTGCGTTGTACTGGAGGGCCTCCTTGCAGCTCTTGTAGACACAGCCGTCGTTGACCTTGTCGTTGCAGTTGTCGTCCTTGGCATTGTTGCAAACCTCGGCGACACCCGGCCCGACGTTGGCGTCGAGGTCGTCGCAATCCCCACCGGTGATGGCGGTGTAGGTTTCCCCCGGCGAGCAGAGGCACTGGAAGTCACCGACCTTTCCGAATCCGTCCTTGTCCCCGTCGACGAAATAGGCTTTGCAGCCACCAGAGTCTTTGGGGTCGGCTGACCCGTCGCAGTCATTGTCGACGCCGTCGCACCACTCGGGAGTTGCACCTTCGAGCGGGTCGCACGTCTGCGGATCGCCGTCCACGCAGTTGGCCACGGTGTGCAGACACTCGCCCACCCCGCACGTCGTGAATCCGAGCGCCTCGTCGATCTGGCCGTCGCAGTCGTCGTCCAGCCCGTTGCAGGTCTCGGTCCCCGCCCCATCCAGCGGGTCGCAGACTTGTGGAACGCCGCCCAGGCAGGCCTCCACCGAGTGCATGCATACGCCCTTGCCGCACGTGACCGGGAACAGGTCCTCGTCAGAAAGCCCGTCGCAGTCGTTGTCCAGACCGTCGCAGGTTTCCGGCTTGACCCCGAGCAACGGGTCGCAGACCGCCACCTTGCCGTTCACACAGTAGTCCTGCTCGTGCTCGCAGATGCCCTTGCCGCAGGTGACCGTGCCCAGCTCCTCGTCGGTCTGACCGTCGCAGTCGTTGTCCACCCCGTCGCAGGTCTCCTTGCCGGCTCCCTGGAACGGATCGCACACCTGTTCTTCCCCGCCGATGCAGGCTTTGACCGTGTGGAAGCAGGCCCCCTTGCCGCATGCGAGCTGGCCCAACTCCTCGTCGGTCTTCGCGTCGCAGTCATTGTCGATGCCGTCGCAGATCTCGGTATCCGCCCCGTCGAGCGGGTCACACACCTGAGGCTTGCCTTGCGCACAGTTGGCGACCGAATGCGTGCAGTTGCCCAGGCCGCATGTCGTGCTGCCCAGCTCCTCGTCGGTCATTCCATCGCAGTCGTTGTCGATGCCGTCGCAGGCCTCCACCTTGGCCCCTTCCAGCGGATCACACGTCTGGAGCTTCCCGCCGAGGCAGGCCGGAACCTTGTGAGTGCAGGCTCCCTTGCCGCAGGACACGACGCCGAGCCCTTCGTCGATGGCATCGTCGCAGTTGTTGTCCTTGCCGTCGCACTTCTCGACCGCCAGGTGGTTTGCGCCGGGGTCGAGCGGACCGCAATCCGAGTCATCCGGGTCCGCATCGTTGTCGTCGTCGAGGTCCACGCAGTCCTTGAGCCCGTCCAGGTCGAAGTCCGGGAAGCCTTCGTCCTGCATCCCGTCGCAGTCGTTGTCCACCCCGTCGCACGCTTCCTGGGCCTTGGGGTGCACCGCCGGGTCCAGCGGAGCGCAGTCGAGCGCGTCCAGAGTGCCATCGCCGTCCAGGTCCCCCTCGCACGCATCGCCGATTCCGTCCTTGTCCTGGTCGGACTGCGTGGGGTTGGCCACAAGGGGGCAGTTGTCGTTGCCATCGGCGTAGCCGTCGCCGTCGTCGTCATCGTCACACGCGTCGCCCTTTCCGTCCTTGTCCGGATCGGTCTGGGCCGGATTCTTGAGCAGCGGGCAGTTATCGGCCAGGTCGGGTACGGCATCGCCGTCCTTGTCCGGGTCGCATGCATCGCCCACGAGGTCGCCGTCCAGGTCGGCCTGCTCCTCGTTCTTCACGGTCGGACAGTTGTCGACCTCGTTCTTCACTCCGTCGCCGTCCTTGTCCGGGTCGGCACAGTCGGCCACGAGATCGCCGTCCGCATCCGGGAAGCCCTCATCCACCTGGAAGTCGCAGTCGTTGTCCTTGCCGTCACACTGCTCCTGGGCCTTGGGATTCACCGTCGCATCGAGCGGCATGCAATCGAGCGAGTCCGTCGTGCCGTCGTTGTCGTCGTCGTCGTCCGTGCAATCCTTCCAGCCGTCAAAGTCGGAATCGGGGAAGCCCTCATCCACCAGGGCGTTGCAGTCGTTGTCCTTGCCGTCGCACTTCTCGGTGCCCTCCGGCTTCACTTCGGGGTCGTGCGGGCCGCAATCCTCCTCGTCCATCACGAGGTCGTTGTCGTCATCCGGATCGCACGGGTCGCCGATCTTGTCCAGGTCGAAGTCCTTCTGCTGCGGGTTGAAATCCATGGGACAGTTGTCGAGCCCGTCGGGAATCCCGTCTCCGTCCTTGTCGTTCTCGAGGCAGTCGGCGACTCCGTCGTCGTCAGTATCGGAGAAGTCCTCGTCGACCTCACCGTCGCAGTCGTCGTCCTTCCCGTTGCACTGCTCCTTCTCCGCCTCGTCCCCCTGGCAGGCGGACTTGCCGTCCACGCAGGACAGCGTCCCCGGGCAGTTGCCGTACTGGTTGGTCACGAAGCAGGCGGCACCGGAGGTTCCGTCGTCCACGCTGCCGTTGCAGTCGTCGTCGAGGCCGTTGCACGTTTCCTCCCCGGGATCTGCGGCCGAGCAGGTAGTCAACCCTGCGGCCACGCACTTGCGGGTCCCCACGCACTTTCCCCACTCGTTCTCGACGAAGCAGTCGGTCTGGGCCGCCAGGTTTGCAAACCACGTGTTGCACTCGCACTCCGCTGCGTCCCGAATGCACTGGGTCGCGGGGCTGCCTGCGACGTCCACGGCCACCTTGCACAAGTAGCCGGCAGGACAGTCCTCATTGCCCTCGCATGGCCCGCCACAGAAAGAGCCGGCCCCTCCGTACGGCATGCACGCGGCCCCGGAATCCACGCCGTTGCCGTGGCAATCCGCGTTGGCCAGACACGGACGGCACAGGTCCATGAACTTCGGCGCACAGATATAGATCTGGTCTTGGCCGCTGGGCTGGTAGTAGACGCACTCCCATCCGAACGGGCACTCGTCCTGGCAGGTCGACGTGCACTTGAGGCCGTCTGGGGTCTGGATGCAGTATCCCTCGATGCAGTCGTCGCCGGTCTTGCACGGGTCCCCTGCCTGGCCGGGAAGAAACGGAATCTCTCCTGTCGTTTCGGGCAGTGCGATCTCGGACACGGCCTCGTACGGCACCAGCTCGAAGGCCGCCTCCGGCTGGGCGACCTCGGCCTCGGCTTCAACAGCCGGCACATCGGCGGCCGGCTCCACACCCTGGTCCGGAGTCTCGGTCACGCTGCCCCCGCCCCCACACGCAGGAGACAGGCAGGCAGCGCTCAGCAGCGCACCCAGCGACAGCAGCCTGAAAGCCAGGGGAATCCTCGTCTTCGTGCTCATGGCAGCCTCTCGTTCATGCAAGAATCTCGTTCGAATCCGATCGGCCTCGGCCGACCCGTTCAGGGTATCTCAGATGCGGGCGTGGAACAAGGGCTGTGCTGGCCGGCCCGAACCGTACCGCCCCCTCTGGAGGCGGGTCCGACTGGCGCGGTCCGACGCGCTACCTCACGAAGATCGTCACGATGTGGCCCGGCCAGCCGGTGTGGGCATCCCCTTCGCTGTCCACGTCGCCCGAGTTGTACCCCGATTCAGGAGCCGACTTGCTGCCGATGCCCACGTCGAAATCGTTGGGGGAGTTGGTGAAGCGGAGAAGCTCGTCGGTCCCGTGCATGGAGATGTTGGCACCGATCTTGTCGTTGGAGAACAGGTTGCACATGCCCCCGTGCCAGGCCGCGTTGAACGGGTGGATGCACCCCTTGTTGCGGAACTTGGCCGTGTTCACATTCGGCCCCACCGGCGGATCCCCCACGAAGTACGTGACCTCGAGCGTTGCCAACCCAGCCAGAAACCCCTTGAGCGTCTTGCCGCCCATCCACGAGCCGGTCTGAACCAGGCGGTTGTCGGTCCCGCACGGGGTCGTGGCATCGAAGAAAAGGAGCTCGCTGCCGGACACTGTCGAGTAGGTTTCGTACAGCACGTCGGAGCCAGTGGTGAGGCTGAAATCCGCCGTGCTCCCAAGCGTGGAGTTGGAGTACCACGCATCGTAGAGAAGGTTGGATGCGTCGGCTCCGTTCACGCGTGCGACCAGAGTCCAGCCGCCTCCGTCCGTGGTCATGTCGCAGTAGGCGGTGAAGGGCACGCCAGGACCTGCACCGTCCGGGTCGACAGCGTAGGTGCCGTTCCCCTTGGACTTGCCTGCATCGAGGAACGCCTTGCAGCTTGCCAGTGGGCAGTCCTCGTCCGCTCCGTCATTGCAGTCGTCGTCCTTGCCATTGCCGCAGACCTCGGCCTTGCCGGGATTCACGTTGGGATCCCCGTCCGCACAATCGCCCGCCAGCAAAGCCGAGTAAGGCTTCTCCGGTCCGCACAGGCATCGTGGTGGCCCGTCCCCGTAGCCGTCGCCGTCGCCGTCGCCGAAGTACTCCACGCAGCCCGCTGCCCCTTCCTGGTCGACCTTGCCGTCGCAGTCGTTGTCCAGACCGTCGCACGTCTCGTCCGAGGCCCCTTCAAGCGGGTCGCACTGCTGGGGCGCTCCGTCCTTGCAGGCCGGAACCTCGTGCTCGCACTCCCCCTTGCCGCATTTGAGGATTCCCAGGCCGTCGTCCACGCTGCCGTCGCAGTCGTTGTCGAGCCCGTCGCACGCTTCCGGGGCAAGCCCCTGGAGCGGGTTGCAGAGCTGCGGCACGCCGGCAACGCAGTTGGCAACCGTGTGGCTGCACGCCCCCAGGCCGCAGGTCGTCGTACCGAGATCCTCGTCGGCCAGGCCGTCGCAGTCGTTGTCCTTGCCGTCGCACCCCTCCGGAACCGCTCCGAGCATCGGGTCGCACTCGGCAGGCACGCCGCCGTTGCACGCGGGCACCGAGTGAAGGCAGCTACCGAGGCCGCACTGGACCTGGCCCAGCCCCTCGTCCAACTTGCCGTCGCAGTCGTTGTCGAGGCCGTCGCACATCTCCGCTGCGGCCCCCTCCAGGGGATCGCACTTGGCGGGCGCTCCGCCCTTGCACGGGTACTGTGCGTGCTGGCATTGACCGACGCCGCACAGTGTCCAGCCGAGGTCTTCGTCGGTCATGCCGTCGCAGTCGTTGTCCTTGCCGTCGCAGGCTTCGGGCTCGGCCCCCTCGTACGGGTCGCAGGTCTGCGGCTTGCCTGCGGCGCACGCCTCGACTGCGTGCCCGCACACGCCTTTGCCGCAGTAGAACATCCCGAGTTCCTCGTCTACCTGTCCGTCGCAGTCGTTGTCGACTCCGTCGCAGGCCTCCTTGGCCGAGTGGTGGATGGCCGGGTCGAGCGGCTTGCAGTCTGCGTCGTCCGGGTCCGAGTCGCCGTCGTCATCCCCGTCGACGCAGCTCTTGATGCCGTCCGAGTCCTGATCGGGGAAGCCCTCATCCACCGCAAGATTGCAGTTGTTGTCTGCCCCGTCGCAGGCCTCGACCGCTCCCGGGTGCACGGCAGGGTCGAGCGGTGCACAGTCGTTGTTGTCCAGGCTGCCGTCTCCGTCCGAATCATCCTCGCAGGCGTCACCGGTACCGTCCTTGTCCGCGTCCTTCTGGTCCTTGTTCGCCACCACGGGGCAGTTGTCCGCTTCGTCACCGAGGCCGTCGCCGTCGTCGTCCGCGTCGCAGGCGTCTCCGAGCCCGTCCTTGTCGAGATCGCCCTGGAGCGTGTTCTTGAGGCCCGGGCAGTTGTCCACAGCGTCCGGGATGGAATCTCCATCCGCATCCGGGTCGCAGGCGTCGCCCAGCCCGTCCTTGTCTGCGTCCACCTGGTCCGGGTTTGCCGCCACGGGGCAGTTGTCCGCCCCGTCCAGGAGGCCGTCGCCGTCGTCGTCGCCGTCCATGCAGTCCGGGATTGCGTCCTGGTCCAGATCTGCGAATCCCTCGTCCACCTGGTTGTCGCAGTCGTTGTCCTTCCCGTCGCAGACCTCGTCGCCACCGGGGAACGCTTCGGGGTCCTTGGGGGCGCAATCGTCCCCGTCCGGGACCAGGTCGTTGTCGTCGTCCTTGTCACACGCATCGCCGAAGTTGTCGGAGTCGAAGTCCTGCTGGCCCGGATTGTACGCGGCCGGGCAGTTGTCGAGAGCATCGGGGACCGCGTCGCCATCCTTGTCATCGGTCATGCAATCGGCAATCCCGTTGGCGTCGGTATCTGCGAACCCCTCGTCGGTCTCGCCGTCGCAATCGTCGTCCTTGCCGTTGCACGCCTCCGTCTCCGCGGCCGGCCCCACGCACACACTCTTGCCGGCCGTGCACTCCTCGGTTCCCGGGCAGGCGCCGAACGGGCTGATGACCAGGCATTCCGCTCCCCCGGTATCTTCATCCACGGCAGCGTCACAGTCGTCGTCGAGGCCGTTGCAGGTCTCCGTCGCCGGCAGGGGGGCGGAGCAATCGGTCAACCCGTCGGCTGCACACTGGCGAAGCCCGGAACAGGAACCGACTTCGTTCGTCGCAAAGCAGGTGGTCTCCGCTCCGGTATCCACGAACCATTGAAGGCACGGGCACTCGCCGTCGGAGAGCACACACTGGGTCACCTCGGCACCGGTCACATCATGCCCCTCCGCACACTCGTACCCGGCGGGGCAGTCGGCATCGCCGCACGGGATTCCGCAGAAGCTGCCGGCATCCCCGTAGCGGATGCACTTCTGGCCGGCGTCCGCCCCGTTTCCCCAGCAGTCCGCGTTCAGATCGCAGGGTCGGCACAGGTCCATGGCGGGGGGTACGCATAGGAAGACCTGGTCCGGCAGGCTCGGCGTGTAGAGCGCACAGACCCAGCCGAATGGACATTCCTCCTCGCAGGCCTGGGTGCACTGTTTGCCGTCCGGAGTCTGGATGCAGAAACCGGAGTCGCACATGGAACCGCTGCTGCACGGGTATCCCGGCTTTCCCGGCTCGGGTGTCCACGGGACGTCGACCGCCTTCCCGTCCGAATCCCACTGCCCGTCGTCCGGAGCGAGCGCCTCCTCCCCCTGCAGATCGATGCCAACGTCCCCCCCGGCAGGCACATCCGGGGAATCGGCTCCCGGGACTTCCCCCGGTGAAACATCGAGGGTCACGATGGTTGCCCCACCGCCGCAAGAGGCCAGGATCAGACATAGCAACAGTGTGGAGGTCGAGTTTCGCATGATGTCGGCTCCGCGTTGAGCAGTCCGAGGATACCGCCTGAGACGGGCGGGTGGCAAGATCCGCAGTGGGCAGGATCCGCTGCCACTTTCACTCGGCTACCACACGGATCGGCGGTGGGCTTTACATCGCCCCTTCCGCTGGGTATCCTCCCCTGAGTCGTCTGCTGAATTGTCCGCTCGCGTGCCCACAGTCAGGGAGGGAGACATGTCCTGGAATGACGGCGGTTCGAAGTCGAGCTTGCGCAGGCACTCGCTTCTTCTTCTGCTGGTGCTTGTCCTCTGCCTTCCAATGGCCGGATGCGGATTCCTGGGCTGGTCGCCCGTGGGGTGGGTCGTGCCGCTGCTGGCGCTGCTGGGGCTCTGGCTGGCCGGTTGTGGGACGGGCCGGGAAGCTGCGGACAAGGAGCTCCCGCAGGGGGATTCGGCCTCCCTGTCCGAGGTGGTGGAAGGGGAGGACTCGCTGCCGGCCGCCGACCTGGCGGAAGAGGACGCCTCGACAGCCCCCGATTCGGCGGTGAAGGACGCCTCGACAGCCCCCGATTCGGCGGTGAAGGACGCCTCGACGGACCCTGACGAGGCGGCCCCCCCAGACGAGTCGGCACCGGATCTCGAACCCCCTCCCCCCGGTGATCTGGATGGTGACGGAGTTCTCGATGCGGACGACAACTGCCCGCTCGTGCCCAATCCGGACCAGCTCGATGCCGACAACAGCGGATACGGGGACGCATGCGAGTTCCCGGCTTTCGTCAGCCCTTGCTGCGGACCCGAGTGCATGCTCGACAGCGATGGAGACGACATCCCGGATGTGCTCGACCTCTGCCCCTGGGTTCCGGACCCGCTGGGGGTCGAGGGCAACGACGACTCGGACGGCGATGGCGTCGGCGACCTGTGCGACTCGACGGACGACTTCGACAAGGACGGCGTGCCCGACATCGACGACAACTGCCCCCGAGTCAAGAACCCGGACCAGACCAACTCGGACGACGAAGGGACCGGCTGCGACATCCACGGCGATGCCTGCGACCTCTGCCCGCAGCCCGAGTGCCTGTCACCCTGCGGCGAATGGTGCTGCTACGACGCAGACGGCGACGGCCTTCCGGGGGGCTTCATTCCTCCGGGAACCATGGGGTGCCCCTCCATGGGAACCGAGGAGGACAACTGCCCCTTTGCCCCCAACCCGGACCAGGAGGATGCCGATCTGGACGGCATCGGCGATGCCTGTGACAACTGCCCTGAAACGGTCAATCCGACCCAGTGGGACGTCAACGGCGACGGGATCGGTGATGCCTGCGACGGCGAGGACCTGGCGACGCGGGGACTCGAGCCCGAGCGGAAGAGCTCGCCGCTGCCGACCGACCCGGACGGAAAGCGACGCCAGGTGCTTGCGGGGCTCCTGACTCGCGGTGCCATCGATGCTTCGACGTTCCTCCATGCGTATCCAGGATGCACTTCGGAAGGCCGGACAGCACTGGCGAGTGCGCTGCGGAGCCGTTTCCAGCGTCAGGGGGTCCTGCCGCCGACGATGTCGGCCTGACCCGTGCCGGAACCGGCGGCCAAGAGAATGACGAGTCGATTTTCCGGTGACCTCGGGGCGTTGCACCGCACGCCCGGTACGTGAGGAGGAATCCTGGCCCATGCAGCCCCCCGCCGAAACGAACGGAACGACATTGACCGGAGCTACGGCTTCCCCCCGCGCCGCCTCGTCGGGGGCACCGCTGGCCGTCGAGGTCACCGCCCGATGCAACCGTGCCTGCCTCTACTGCTACAACTCCTGGCGCACCGAACCGCCTTCTACCGAAGCCGAACTGAACGCTGACGAGATGGTTCCCCTGGTCAACCAGGCTCTCGAAGCAACCGGGCGACGGGTCGTGCAGCTTTCCGGAGGCGAACCCCTTCTGCGGGCGGATCTGTTTGAGTTCATAGAGAGGCTGCGCGCCCCGGGCCGCACGATCTCGCTGGTCACCGACGGCGGGCTCGTCGACGACGACGTGGCCAGCCGCCTCCGCAAGCTCGGCGTCGGCCCGGTTCAACCCACCCTGCTGGCCGCCCGGCGTGAGGTCCACGACCGGATCAAGGGCATCCCATCGTTCGATGCCACGGTTTCGGCCATATCCCGACTGCAACGGGCCGGAATCCCGGTCGCGGTCTCGTTCGTCTCCACCCGCCTCAACCATGGACATTTCCGGGATGTCGTCGAGCTCTGCTTCGCCCTCGGCGTGACGACCGTGGCCTACAGCCGGTTCTGCAATGCCGGAGCCGGGAGCGGCCCCGCTCTCGAGCTCACTCCGTCGCCGGACATGGTTGCAGAAGACCTCGACGTCGCATCGTGGGCCCGCAGCAACCTGGGGATCCGTGTGAACATTGCCATTTCGTTGCCCCTCTGCCTGCCCGGACCTCGGCACCAGCGCTTTCTGAAGTTCGGTCGTTGCGCGCTGGCAACCCGCTCTCCGGGCTACACGATCGACCCCTGGGGCAGGCTCCGGGCCTGCTCCGTATCCCCGATCATCCTCGGGGACTTGCGCTCCGAGCCGTTCGAGGTCATCCAGGAGCGGGCCCGAAGCGGCTACTTCCGGGAGGTCGCGGAGCTGCCTTCGGAGTGTCTGGGCTGCGGCCAGGCCGCGGCCTGCGGGGGAGGCTGCCGGGAAAGCGCCCGTTCCGCATTCGGTGCGCTCGACCGTGCCGACCCACTGGCAAGACCGGCCGCCAACTGAGGTTGGCCAGCGTCACAACTCCCGAGATGATGCAACACCGGCCGACTTATGACGCCCAAAGCGTCACAACTCCCGAGATGATGCAACACCGGCCGACTTATGACGCCCAAAGCGTCACAACTCCCGAGATGATGCAACACCGGCCGACTTATGACGCCCGAAGCGTCACAACTCCCGAGATGATGCAACACCGGCCGACTTATGACGCCCGAAGCGTCACAACTCCCGAGATGATGCGACACCGGCCGACTTATGACGCCCGGAGCAGCGTGGCACTGTCGTCCCGAGAAACCCGGCCCGTTCAGGTCACGGAGCGATAAGATTGCGGAGCGATCAGATCTCTTGTGTGCTGGCCCCTGTTCCGCTAGCATGAAGGAGGTTACGAGTCTGGAGGAGGTCGATATGCTCTCGACAGCCCGGTCGCTTGTGCCAGGACAGGGAGGGGCTGGTCTACGTGCCGCTCTCGCCCTGGTCATTCTTGCCGTCGGCGTGTGCCTCGTTGGATGCAATGCGGGCCCACCCGACGCCGGTATCGGCCCCTCAGGTACTCCCGAGGAGATGTCGCTTGCGACCGCCTCTCAGGCGGGAGTGAGCACGCCTCAGGCGGGAGTGAGCACGCCTCAGTCGGGAGTGAGCACGCCTCAGTCGGGAGTGAGCACGCCTCAGTCGGGAGTGAGCACGCCTCAGTCGGGAGTGAGCACGCCTCAGGCGGGAGTGAGCACGCCTCAGACGGGAGTGAGC
>CAITUV010000052.1 GCA_903895725.1 uncultured Myxococcales bacterium
CACGCCACGGCCCGACCGCAGTCCCCACAGGGCCAGTCGCCGTTTCATGTCCAGGAATCGCTTCCGCAATCACGACCACTGAATGTCAGGTGGTACACCTGAGCTGAGAATCCCTGGTCTACCTACGGTGAGAGATGAAGACCACTTGCAGTTGCTTCGCGATCTCCACCACTGGCCGCCCCGCAATATACTCCCGCATCGCAATCCCCCGGCGCCACTCGTCCAGGGCGTTGCGTGCCTTCGCACTCAGCACGAATGCCTCCAGGGCCGCCACGGCTTCCGGGCTCGTCCGTTCGGCGCTGAGCGCCTGACCCGTCTTCGAACGCTTCTTCCTCGTGGGCATGACCCCCCTCCCTTCGAGAGATCACCCCAGCCTGATCTCGTACCCCCGCCTTGTCAACGCCCATTTCAAACCGCGGATGATTGACCGACGGCAAGATCCTGTTTAGCACGGCCTCAGGCTCGGAATGACTGCCTACGTTGGTCTCGCCTGGAGCCTGGTTCTCCCAGGACTCCGCTTGGGCAGGACTCCAGTCCTCCCCGCTCAACGTCTCCAGGAACTCAGCGGCGAAAGGGCTACTGCACATACACCACCTCGAACGTGGTTCCCGCCTTGACCATCGCATGGAACTGGATTGCCGGCCCGGAGTTGGAGCAATCGGGATCGCCCTCGGGGCAGCACGCGTACCACGACGGAAGGATCTCGTAGTCGCCGTCCGGTCCTTGCGTGAGCAACTCGCCTGGGTACGAAGCTGTCGACTGCGCCCCTTCATCCACTCCGGCACCGGCGTCGTTGCCGGAAGCAGCATCTGGCGAAACGCCGTCGGCCGTTCGTGCATCCTCCCCCGGCAGGTGCCGCAGGAGCAAGACTGTCACCTCGGGCGAGTACCCGTCGGGAAGGCACGCCCGATAGATGCGCTTGTTGAGACGGTCGGCGATGTCGAGCAGGGCAGCCCGGATGCCTCCGGGGGCATTCAGATTGTAGACTGCACCTGCGGGCCCGAACAACTGGACGAAACGGATGAGGCGGTGCGAGAGATAGGCCTTGCCGAACCCGTCCGTGTAACTGATGTACGTGTTCCCTCCGAGCACTGGATTCTCGGGATCGCCGAAGGAGGCCACATAGCACTCCCGAATGCAGTCCAGCTTGACGGACCTGTAAGTCTCACACCCAGGCGTCATAGGCTCCTGGACGCACTCAGGCGTGGCCTTCTCTCTTGCCTTCGCAAACGCCTGGCACGCGACCAGATTCTCCTTCTCCAGACACCCCTGGCTAATAAGGGATGGGAGCTCTGTGCCGTCCTCGTCCGGGGGCAGGGCAAGGCCGTCGCCGAGGATGCCTGCTACGAACACCTGGAGCGGCTCCTCCTTGAGCGACAGAAGTTTCTCCCGGAACGGGGCAATGGGAGCGAGCGAGAAGATCGGGTTACCCGCCGGGTGCTGGAAGGTCGAGATAGAGGGGAGGAGCCCGAATGCACGGGGCCGGCACTTGCCGTTGGCGTCGCACGCCCACCATTCCTGACAGTCGGCATCAGTCTGGCAGTCCTCGCAGTCCGCGTCGTAGGCGCAGTTGTGGTGCTCCACGCCTCGGTATTCGCCGAGCAGGTTGCACGACTTGTTGTAGTAGTCCTTCTTGATGACCCCGTGGCACAGCTTGATCTCCTTCCCTGACATCTGAGAAAAGTACGGATCGACCTTGCAAACCGATGCGCCATTCGGCCCCGCTGGACAGTCCTTGTCCTCGTCGCAGGTGAAACTGGGGGACGAGAAGCCGGGATCGACACTGCAGTCATCTTCTTTCGCCAGGAACACAACGGCAAGGTCCGCCCATGGCCGAAGGAATTGTTCAGCCACCCGTGCATTCGGCCCAGACGGGTCCACAACATGCCAGAGGTGCCCCAGATTCTGGTCGATCCCCCCAGACACGGGTGCGGGGACCGCCAGACAACGGAACATGTCGAGGGACTCTCCTTCGAGGATTGGCCCCACCGAGACTAGGCAGCCGGCAGAAGCCGGCGGCATGACGCACCCTGATGAACTCAGGGAGCAAAGAGATGCGCATTCCCCCGGGCCCGCAACCGCGCAGGCGGAGGAGCCACAAGCGCCATCCAATCCATCCTCGTCTGCAGAGCAGAACTCTCCGAAGCAGTCAGAATCCCCCTTACACGGAAAAAGGCACCAGGAATTGATGCTGCCGTTTTGGCCTGTCGCCTGGCCGACAGCCAAGTGATTGCACGTCCAGCCGGCGCTCTGGAGTTCCCTGTCGCAGTCGTCATCCGCAGTACACAGTCGGATTCTCTCCTCATAACAACCGGCCGAGGTAGTCTGCGCTGGGTCCGCGCGCAAGCCAGCCACCTCGCTGGTTACTACCGCGGTCCGCAGCGCTACCTGGGCCCGCCCTCCAAGGGCGTCGAGGAACTGCAGGAAAGACTGCGCAACCTCGTTTCGGGGGGCCACGAAGCAGGAGGAATCCTCGATAGACCAAAGCAAGTCCACCGGCATAGGCAGTTTCGGCCCGTCCATCTGCAACCCAAGGGGCTCACCCAACGGCAGGCAGACGGCCAAGTCGACTTCGTCGAACAAAACGCATCGACTTTCGTCGGAGCACTCGCCACTCTCACAGCTCGCGCGGCAGACGGAGTTCACACACCGGTGCCCGTTCCCACAAGGACACAGAAGGCCGCCAGCGTGGGCCCCTTGGCCGTTGCACGACAAACAAAGAACAACCGTGCAACTAAGAACGACGGAGTTGAACCGCAAAGTCGTCACGTAACCAACTTTCAAGTCATCTACAGTGTTGGGCACGTTGGCTTATCCCTTGGAGGACAATTTGCAAAATAACAGTTTTGCTCAGCTATATTAAATACTCCGAGCTTGTCATCGTGAATCTGCACAAATACGATATTACTTGAATCCGAGCGCCAGCTGTCATAGCTGGCGCCGTATGCACCGAATGGATCCGCATGGTCTCCCCAAGGCATCGTCGACATCAGTTCGCACAGCTTCACGTATTTGGCAATTCCATCACTAAAATATGCAAGATCAAAGAATGGATGACACAATACCTGATTGCCATTACGTCCCCATCCGTAGTCACTTGGCTTTGTGATCCATGTGTCTTTATATGAAAAAATCTCGCAAGAAGTACCACCAAGCTCACATTTTGGACCTTCAGTGCCCTGCGGATATGTATATTGGTTTGCCATTGCCATTACTTTTACTGAAAAATAGAAGTCTTCAAGTTTGTTGTCTACTGGAATTCCTGGAATCGGAGCAATATGCAATTTCCAGTAGGAGCTCAACGTGCCACCTTTAGTGATATCTTTGGTAATGTCGAAGGCGCAATTCTCATACGGCTTCGGCAATCCGTACGTTAGGTATACATGAGACGAAAGCATGAGTGACGCCAGCATTGCTGCGTGGTTGGCTCCGCGTATATTTGAGATATCACAATATTGCGGAACATCATCAAGCAGCTTACGATATACCCTGTCGCACACGATGCCAAGGTCAGACTCACACTCCGGAGTTGTGGTTACCCACTCCGTTGTCGCATACTGCCAAAGCCCATATGTTGATCCTGAAGCCAGCGGCTTATTGGCAGACTTTGCAAACTCGATCCACTCATCGGCTTTAATGGTTGACAATTTAGCACATGCAAGCTTGTAGAATACGATGCACTGGATTGTCTCATTATCATCCGTTTCTATGTCATGTATTGTATGCTGCCAGCAGTAGTCGGGGGCTGAGGGGGTTGATGCGGTCTTTAGCGCGACAGATGAAATTCGAATGCGATGTGGCTCCGCCGGCTGTTGCCAGACGCACGGCCCCCAGACGACTTGTGTTCCGGGGTCAGTCCAGGAGAAGGAAGCTGCCGGTGACCAACCTGGCTCGTGCGTATCGAGCAACTTAGTGAGTAGTTGATTGGCACAAAACATAGCTGCCTCTGCGGTCGCGTTGGGGGACGCAACCACGTACTTGCACTGGGCAGGGACGACACAACTGGGGGAGATGTAATCGGGGTGAAGGCCAGCCACGGCCTTCGATTGCTTCTCTGCCATTCCCCGGCGGAATTCCTGGCGCCAGTACTCCGTCTGACGGGTTGGGTCGGGTGCTCTGGCATTGTGTGGGAGTTGGCCGGGGGGCTGGCCGAAGAAGTCGAAATTGGGTGGCCCCAGCAGCGTTGGAGCGGCGATCTCCGACAACCAGGAGTCGGGGGGAGGGCCGTTTGGCTTCCGAGCGGACATTGAACACCTCCGTTTCGTGTCGCTCCACGCGCAGCTAGCGGCACAGGGTGTCGCGGTCGGCGGTCGTTTCTTTATTGCCCGTCCGTGACCGCCAGAACCCAACTTCGTCTCCTTCCCTCCCCCCCCTTCCTACTTCATCGTCGCACAGATCTTGAACGTCATGGTCCAGTCGGAGGCCGTGACGAGCGACGGGTCGAGCTTCCAACGGAGGAAGCGCTCGAACTTGTCCGTGTTCTCGCTGGCCCGACTGGTAAAGTACATCGTCGTCTGTAGGGAGGCGGCGTTGACGGTGGCGACGGCACTCCAGGGCCCCTCAGGGGCACTGGCCGTCTCGATCACCAACGAGCACAACGTACTCCCGGAGGTAGTCAGGCTGCCGGCCAGGGCGATGTTCAACGCCGCCTCGGTGAAGTTCTCCCCGTTGACCCATCCCTCGACGGGCTGAATGAGCACCGCCGTATACGCCGGGCTCCCCTTGAGCGTGATCCACGGCTGCATCGCAATTGTCTTTCCCATGACCTTCCCTCGCTGGTCAGTTCATTCCGGTTGTCTTCTCCCCGACTACACCCGCTTCGGCGTTCCCATCTGCTGCATCACGCTGGCCCCTGGAGTCGCCCGGAGCTGGAAACAGATCTGCCATGCAGCAGTCCCTTCCACCCGCCAACGGATGTACCCGGCAAACCCGCCCCCCTCGGATGCGAGCATGATCATCGTGTTCGTCTGGGCGGTGTACGAGACCACCGTGGCCCAGGGACCTTCCGCGGTCGGGGACGATTCCAGAAGGAGCGTGGCCCCGGCAAGGTACATGATCTGCACCTGCATCTGATAGGTCGGGACCTGGGCCCCGGCCAGCCACTGCGATGCCGGCTGGACGATCTCCCCCCACGATGCGGCCGTCTCCAGAGAAAGCCACGGTTGGAACCGGATCGTCTCCTTCTGCTGCATCATCATGTTCGGAGAGAAGCCGGGATTCGGCGACGGCATCGCCCCGCCCCCCATGTTCATTCTCAACCGGCGTTCCAGGTCCGTCGGCGTCGGGTTGGTCGTCTGCAAGGTGCTGCTGACTGGCTGATTCGTCAGTTCTGCCATGGTCGTCCTCCTTCCTACTTGAACACGGCGGTGATGCGGAAACACGCCACCCATTCCCCGTTGTTGCCCGGGCCCACCACCTTCCAACGCAGCAGGTTGTTGAGGCGTTCCGCGGCCCCGTACGGCGCCTGGCGCAGCAGGTAGACCATCGTCGTCCCCACGTTGGCGCTTCCCAGCGACTTGTGGGTGGTGAACAATCCGCCCGACTGGTCACACCCTTCCAGATAGAGCGTGCATCCCGTCACCGCCCCATAGATCTGCCGAAGCTCGATGCGGACCGAGGCGGTCTTGTAGTTCGACACGTCCAGCCAGTCGTCCACCTCCTGCATCAGTTCCGGCCATCCCGTCGCTCCCCGCAACGTGATCCACGGCTGCAACTCCACGGTCCTTCCCATCAGTCACCTCCCTCACATGACGTTTCGATTTGGCCCGATTGCTTCCCCGTCGCCTTCTCAAGAGTTTCACCGGTCTGCCCCGGTGGGATGCTCCCCCCGCCAATGCGCCTCTTCCCCGTCAGGACATCCAGCACCAGCTCCACCTGTTGCCGGTCATGCCAGAACGTCCACGGACGTGCAAACGTGTCCCCCGATCTCGAATCGCCGCCCTCCAGGCTTCGCTCATAGCGCTTCCCCGCCGACAAGAACCGGAGGAAGAACAGGTCCGGAAGATCGGGGGCTATCCGCATCCCCTTCTCCACGTACCGCTCGACCTCGTCCAGCCGGTCCAGATTGAAGGCGGCCATGCCGGCGTACACGGATGCCTCCACCTCCAGCATTGGAGCTGCTCCCAATTCCAGGATCCGCGAGGACGCCTCGAGCATCTCCGGCCAGTCTGAAAGCGACATGGCGGAGCGGGCACGGCAATGCAGGCCGTGGATATCGTCCGGCGACATCCCCTTGGCGATGGCCAGATTGCGTCTCTCTTTCTGGATGAGACCTTCTTCCGTCACATACCCGTGGTGGACCAGCACGAATGGAGACAGGAGCGCTCGACCGTCGGCCACGTTCAACTGCTCGTGAATGGGATGGATGAACCGGATCCCCGTGTCCTTCCGAAACATACGGGCCGTCAGGACTCGAATCTCCTTTCCCCCCGGATATCGAAGCATCTGCTGAACCAGCAGAATCTCCGGCAGGGAAGCGTTCTCCAACTGAGTTCGGGCATCCTGGAAGTCCAGCGGAAGCAACTCCTCGTCGGCATCCACGATGAGAACCCATACGCCGTGTGCCATCTCGATGGCCTGGTTGCGGTGGAAGGAGAAATCGTTCTTCCACTCAGTGCACTGGACCGTGGCTCCGAACGACCGGGCAATCTCGATCGTCCGGTCCGTGGAGCCGGTGTCGACGACCACGATCTCGTCAACCAGGGGGGACAACGATCCGAGGCAACGCTCAAGATTCTTCTCCTCGTTGCGCACCATGAGGCAAGCCGTCACCAACGGACGCTTGCCGACAGCACCGCCCACACCGGAGACCATGCCTCACCTCAGCCCATGTTTGCCACGTCCAAAATGCGCTTACTTCCAGTCTGTCCAAGCGTAAGAATCCGGAACAACCTCTCCCGTGTCAAGAAAACAAATGCACAAGAAGAATCCATTTGCGGACCTCCCTTGTGGTTCTCGGCCGGAGAGAGACTGCTGGGCAAGGAAGTGTGTGTTGCCGATCCCCCGGCGGTCCGGGGTGACATTGATGTCACCCCTGTCGTCGCAATCTCCCGGCGTCCCGAGAACAGCAGGGACGGTTTGCTTTGCAACCTTCTCATGGGCCATCGTTGCCATCCTCACTGGCATGGGACGGAGCGGGCACGCCGAGCCCCGGCTGCAGCTGTATCCGCGCGTGGTGGGGCTTCCGTGTTCGAGGGCTCTGCGTGACAATCGAGACACCATCTGGCAGTGGCTGCACCCGAGGGGCCGTCCTGGCAGAGAGCCATGCAGTCCCCCCGTGGTGACAACAACAGTCACTCCTCTCTTGTTCGGCCTGGTGACATCAATGTCACCCCTTCGCAACTCTGCTTGAGTGCCGGAGCACAGGGTTCTCAAGTCAATGGTCTCCCAAGCGAGGGCTGTCGCCAACGCAGGACTTCAACTGCCTGGTGCTCCGCCCGTCGCCCTGCCGACGCCTTGGCTCTTGCGTGTTTCTGCGACTGTGGTACAGATTGAACCCACAGGAACAGAGACTCCAGCGGAGGAGCCGCCGATGAAGATGCGAGTTCTCGAAGAAGTCGAGCCAGTCCCGGTGCTCATGGAGGGGGCCGAAGGTGCCCACGTACGTGTCGTTCTTGGCCGAGAAGACCGGGCTCCCGGTTTCACCATGAGGGTCTTCGCCCTTGATGCCGGTGGGAGGACCCCCTACCACCGGCACGACTACGAGCACGAGGTCTACGTGCTTTCCGGACGAGGAGGCATCCTGGGCGTGGAGGGCAGATCCGGGCTGTCCCCGGGAGCCGCTGTTCTTGTCCACCCCGACGAATGGCACGGGTTCGTTGCAGACGAGGGACAGCCGATGGAGTTTCTCTGCGTCGTGCCCAACCGAGCCTACGAGGAAGGGAAGTACCGGGTGCAGACGGGGAAATGGGAGCCACCCCAGCGACCGGCAAGGCAACGTTGATCGGAGGCGTGCAGGTACCCCCAGTAGCAGTTGGTCAGACAGACGGCCGCCGATAGTCCTGGACGACCGGGCGCCAAGGCGGCTATCTTTGCAGCGTCCAACAATTCCTTTCTGCTGATCGGCCGTGAAATCGGTTGACACGTTCCTCGATTCCGGGGCGGACAACGCAACGGAGAAGGAGGGACGCCATGCTGTTCTGGAAGACGAAGAAGAAGGAAGTGCCCGGCAATTCGGAGGTGAAGGTCGACGGTGTCGAGGCCGCTCGGGAAGGACGGAGCATCAATCGTGGGCCGGCTGTGCCGCTGGAGGTGAAGCTTCTGGCTGTGGAGGCGCTGGCGGCGGGGCTGAAGGCGGCCGAGGTCGGAGAGCTGGTGGGGGTGACGGAGAAGTCGGTGCACAAGTGGCGGAAGCTGCACGAAATGGGCGGTGTGGATGCGCTGCGGCGAGCGCCGGCAAGTCCCGCACTGAGGAAACGGTGTGCGGCGCTGGAGGAGAAGATCCTGGCGTACCGCAGGGAGCATCCGGACGCCGGGGTGCGACGGATCCGGGACGAGCTGAAGCAGGAGTGCATCCCGGTGAGTGCGGAAACGGTGCGACAGGTGGTCAACGAGGCCGGGCTGGGCAATCCGCCGCCCAAGTCGAATGCCCGGGAGCACGAGCCGCGGCGATTCGAGCGGCCGATGCCGAATCTGATGTGGCAGATGGATATCATGACCTTCCAGCTGAAGCGCCTGTACCCTGTGTACCTGGTCGGGATCATCGACGACCACTCCCGGTACATCGTGGGCTGGGGGCTGTTCCGGCAGCAGACGGCGGAGGCGGTGCTCGAGGTTCTGCGGGTCGCCGTGGGACAGTGGGGTGCGCCCCGTGAGCTGCTGTCGGACAACGGCCGGCAGTTTGTGGCGTGGCAGGGGAAGAGCCGGTTCCAGAAGGTGCTGACGCAGCAGGGGATCCAGCATGTGCGGAGCGCGCCTCACCACCCGATGACGCTGGGGAAGATCGAGCGTTTCTGGAAGACCATCTGGACCGAGTTCCTGGAGGAGATGACGTTTGCTTCCTTTGCCGATGCGAGCCAGCGGATCGGGTACTGGGTCGACTGGTACAATCACCGGCGCCCTCATCAGGGGATCGACGGTGTGCCGCCTGCGGAGCGCTTCTACGGCGTGGCCGACGACGTGGAAGAGATGCGCCGGCAGGGGTGCAAGGAGAACGCGTTGCAGATGGCGCTCGGCCAGGCGCCGAAGCCGCCGCTGTACCTGCTGGGCCGCCTGGGCACGACGGACGTGAAGGTGGTGCGACAGGGCGACGAGGTGCAGGTGCAGATCGGCGACACGGTCAAGGAGCGGATCCGGCTGGGCGAGCCTTACCGTGTCGAGGAGGAGGCTGCCGAGACCGAAGGCGGCGACGGAACGCCGGAGCCCGCCGAGGAAGCGCCCCCGGTCGACGCATCCGAGTCCGTGCCGGACGGCGCCGTGGCACCGGCCGTCGGGGCGGAGACGTCTGCCCCGCAGCCAGGGGGTGCGTGCGAGGTCTCCCCGGCTGTGGAGGATCCGACCGCTGCCGGGAACCCCGGCCACTGGTACGAGTGGGAGGAGGAAGGAGAATGAAATCCGAAGCCAACCAGGATACCATCAGCGTCATCCCGGAGATGCCGGCGACGAAGTCCGCACCCCGGGCCGGAGGAACCGTGAAATGGGAAGAACTGGACGGGGAAGCCCGCTACCGGATCATCGAGATGGCGCTCGACGGTCACATGAAGATGAAGGACATCTGCGAGGCCTTCGGCGTCAGCCGTCAGACGCTGTCCCGGGCCATGGAGACGGTGCGCAAGGCCGCAGCCGAGGCGCTGGAGCCCAAGGCGCCGGGGCGCAAACCGACCCCAGCCAGCGAGGTCCAGCGCAAGGAACTGGAGAGCCAGCGGGCCGATGCGGAGAAGGACCGGGACAAGTGGAAGGCCCGCTACGAGGTGACCCGGACCCTGCTGGACCTGTACCTCAAGTATGACCGTGAGGTGGCTCCGCAGGAGGAAAAAAAACGGCCGCCGGAGAAGAAGGAACCCGGCGCGCCGACTGGCTCCGGGGAGAGCTGCACCGGCACGCCGTCCAGCAGCGATGGGGAGGCGACGTGATCGCGCAGGCCCTGGGCATTACCGTGGATGCCTGGCGCAAGTGGGTCAAGGCCCACTCCGCCTCAAGGCCGGCCGCCTCAAAGCGGCGGGGACGCCCCCCGGTAATGTCCGGGCCTGTACGCGACGCCATCCGCAAGTGCTACCTGGACCACTTCGGTCAGTGGGGCCCCACGGTGCTTCGCCCCTGGGCCATGAGGCAAGGGCTCGGCCTTTACAGCGTCGGCAACATCGACAGCGTGATTGCCGACATCAAGGTCAAGCCGGCCCCGAAACCGCGGCCCCTTCGCTGCGAGGTGACCGCTTCCAACGTCATGTGGGCCGAGGATGGGGCCTCCTTCCGCGAACACGGCGAGAAACGCGAACTGCTGGCCCTCCAGGACGAGCACGCCCGCTACAAGGTGAACGACCGTCTCGTCGATGGCCCCGCCAATGCGAAGGACGTCGTCTCCTACCTGGAAGAAGCCTTCCTCCGCCACGGTCCCCCGCTGGTCATCAAGCACGACGGCGGCAGCATCTTCCACGACGACGATGTGCGCACGCTCTTCGACCGCTACCAG
>CAITUV010000053.1 GCA_903895725.1 uncultured Myxococcales bacterium
ACAGCTCTGCGTCCTTGGCGGCCAGCGCCGCATCCCGCTCCGCCAGGGCCGCATCCCGCTTCGACAGCTCTGCGTCCTTGTCGGACAGCGCCGCATCCCGCTCCGCCAGTGCCGCATCCCGCTTCGACAGCTCAGCGTCCTTGTCGGCCAGCGCCGCATCCCGCTCCGCCAGGGCCGCATCCCGCTTCGACAGCTCTGCGTCCTTGTCGGACAGCGCCGCATCCCGCTCGGCGATCTGCTCCTGCAGCTTCGCCTCCAGCTTCGCCAGCGCGGCGTCCGCTGCCTTGGCCTGCTTCTTGCCCTGCGTCTCGAGCGCTGCGGCCTGTTCCAGCAGCTCCTCAACCTGACGGTCCCGCTCGGCCAGGGCCGCATCCCGCTTCGACAGCTCAGCGTCCTTGTCGGACAGCGCCGCATCCCGGTCCGCCAGGGCCGCATCCCGCTTCGACAGCTCAGCGTCCTTGTCGGACAGCGCCGCATCCCGGTCCGCCAGGGCCGCATCCCGCTGCGAGAGCTGCTGCTGCAGCTCGGCCCCCAGCTTCGACAGAGCCTCTGCCGCAGCCTCGGCCTCGGTCTTCTTCTGCGCCTCCAGCGTGGCTGCGTGCTCGAGGAGCTCTTCGACCTGCGCCTCGGCCTCCTCCAGCCTAGCCTTGAGCTTGGCCGTAGCCTTGGCATCCTTTCCCTTGTCCGATTCGAGGGACGACACACGATCCAGCAGCTCAGCGGTCTGAGCGTCGCGCTGCTCGATGACTCCGTTCTTCGCCGCGAGCTGCTCTTCGAGGGCTGCCAGCTGCTCCTTGAGCTCGGCCTCGAGCTGAGACCTGACCTTGGCCGCTTCGGCAAGCTCGGTCTTCTTCTCCTCCTCCAGCTGGACGGTCCGTTCGAGGAGCTCATCGACCTGGCCGTTGCTCTCCTGGAGCTTCGAAGTCAGCTCGACCACTTTGGCAGACAGCTCCTCCGAGCGGGCGGAAAGCTCCTCGGAGCGGGTGGCCAGCTCCTGAGAACGAGCGGTCAGCTCCTCGGAATGTGCGGTGAGCTGGGCGATGCGGGCGGTAAGGTCTTCGATGCGGGCGGCAAGCTCGGCGACCTCGTGCGCCCGTTGCTCTTCCAGCTTCGCCAGGGCCTCGGCCGCAGCCTTTGACTTCTCCTGCGCCTCGGTTTCGAGCTCGAGGCAGCGGAATTCGAGGTCGTCCCGTTGCTTTCGGGCCTCTTCCTGTTGCTTTCGGGCCTCTTCCTGTTGCTTTCCGGCCTCCTGTTGCTGCCGGGCGAGCTCATCCTGTTGCCGGCCGATCTCCTCCTGGTGTCTTCTCGATTCCTCCCGGGCGGCCGTCAGCTCCGCTTCGACCTCCTGCTTCTCCTGGCGGAGGACCTCCTGAGCCTGGAGGGCGCGGGTGAGGGCCGTGAGCGTCACTTCCTGCTTGGCCACCATCTCCTCGATGGTCTTGTCTCGGCCTGCAAGATCCTGGGCAGCCTGGTCCACCTGCTCCGAGAGCCCGGTATTCTCCTGTCCGGAAACGGCCAGCAGATCCCGCGTTTCCTTGAGGTCGTTGAGCAGCTCCTCCCGGACCGACTCGGCTTCCTTCAGGCGGGACTCGACCGTGCGAAGCTGCTGGCGGAGCAGAGCGACGTCGGCCTGCAGCCCCTGTCGGTCCTTGAGCAGCGATTCGGATTCCGCCTGGGCTTCGGCGACTTCGCCCTCGAGCTCCTGGATGGCGGCATCCTTGCCGGCCAGGTTGGCGGTAAGGTCTGCTGTCGTCGTTCGGGCATCGTTGAGCTGGATCTGCATGTGCTCGAGGCGGGACGCAAGTCCCTGCTCCCGAGTACCCGAATCCTCCATGTCCTGCGCCAGTGCGGCCTTCTGGGCCGTGAGCTCGGCGATCTGGCGCTCGAGCTCCTCCGTCTGGACCCGGCAGTGCTTGCGCTCGTCCTGGAGCGCTTCCACTTCCTTGCGCTTGGCCTCGAGCAGCTCCTTGAGATGTCTCAGGTCGGTCTGGAGCCGTGTTGTTTCACGCTCGAAGCGCTGCCTCTCTCCGGCCAGGGCCGCCTCGTTGGTGCCAGAGTCGGGACGGGCCTTGCCGAGTGCTTCCTTCTGGCGCTTGAGGGCCTCATCCAGCTTGCCTTTGAGCTGGGTCACCTGGCCTTTGAGCTTCTCGACCTCCCGGGTGAGTCGGGTGACTTCGCCCCGGTCGGCGCCTCGAGCGGCCTCGGGGCGAGATTCGGGCTCATCGCCGTCGGACAGGAGCTGCACGCCTTCGAGGGTGAGCTCCTGATCGCTTGCCGGGGATGCCTCCGCTGCCAGAGCGGTACCTTCGAGCAGCGTCGCCATCATCGTGCAAAGGGCGTCGGTCTTGACGACGCCTTCGTAGATATGGAGGTCCCTGGGGATTCCGGTTCCCTCGAGAAAAGCCTCCTGATCGCCATCGTGCACCACGAGGAGCAGCCGGATCGGAGTCGGGTAGGCAGCGGCCTGGCGGAGGAGCTCGTTCCAATGGACTGCGTGAGTCCCGACGACGAGGGCAACCGGGGGGCCATCCTTCACGACGGAATCCCACCCGGCGTCCAGCGGGAGGGGCTGGAGGTCGTAACGGGTCAGGACCCGCTTGCACAGCTCGAGAACTGCCGGCTCATCGTCGACCAGGACTACTCGGGGGGAAAGAACAGACATGGGACCCTCCAGACTACCTCACCCGGCAAGCTTACTACGGATGTGCACCCGTGATCCAATAAACTGTCAGCCCTTCTTGCGCAACCGACGCCGGAGCGCGGTGATCGCCTCCCCGGTCCGCTGGCGGACGACTGCGGATGAATCGCCCGAGAGGTTCTCCAGGGCAGCGAGGGTCGCCTCGTCCCCGATCTGGCCCAGCGTCGCACAGAAGGCCGACCGGATGCGTTCCCCATCCGCCACCTGCTTCTTGCGGAGGAGACGATCCAGGAGGGAGCCGTCCCCCTGGAGCCGGTTGAGGATCGTCTGCCGTATGTCGCTGCCCTGGGAAGCAAACGGGCCGATCTGGACGACGGCATCCAGTGCCGCCAGGACGAGCTCCTCGGATTGGGGCGGGTCTCTGGGCTCACGCGTCTTGAGCGTGGCCCCCAGGAAGTCCAGGAAGGCCGGGATGCGGCACTTGAGCTGTGCCAGGCTCGTGGTGGCCCGCCGTGCGACACCGGCGTCCGAATCGCTCAGCGCCGACACCAGCAGGGGGCAGGCATCCTCCCCCAACAGGAGGTGGAGGCTGCGGGCCGCTTCCTCCCGAACCCGAGGATGGGGATGCGAGAGGAATTTCCGCACGTCGTCCGCAGCCGCCACGCACCGCAGGTTGGTCAACATCATGATCACGTTGCGGTAGACGAACCAATCGAGCCCACGGGTGACCAGTCGCTCCATGAGCGGGACGACGACGTCCTCCCCCATCTGCTCGAGGGCGTGGGCGATGTCGCGTCGTACCCCGGCCTTGTCCGATGTCGCCAGCACCAGGAGAAGCCGACCGATACTCTTCTCCCCCAGGGCGGTGAGCGCCGCCAGCACCAGGCGCCGCACCTCCTTGTCGTTGGAGTCGAGCTTGGAGGTCAGCTCGTCCAGGACTTGCGGCTCCGTGAAGCGTGCCAGGGTCGCGAGAGCAAATCGCGGACGTTCGGCGAAGGACGGGCAAGGCTCGGAAATGTGGCTGCGGAGCGCTTGTGCCATGGCGGCGGCCCCTTCCACGTGACCCCGGCGCACCAACTCGGGGAACACCACCTGGAACGTGTTGGAGTAGTCCTTGTAAGTCTTCTCCTCCATCAGGCTCGAGAACCGCTCGATGGCCGCCTCGGAGTTGGCCAGGAACTGATTGGTCCACTTCTCGGTGACGAGCTGCTCCTGGAGCATCGCCGGAAGCTCCTTGAAACTGAGGATCTTCTTGGCGAACAGGTGGCTCAGCAGATCGCCGATGGTCTCCGGTTGGATTTCCCTCAGTCGCAGCGCAATCACCTTGAGCAGGTTCCGGTAGATGCTGTCCAGCCGGCGGTCCACCTGCCCGACGCGCTGGCGGATCTCGCCCCACGAAGCCCGCTCCAGATCGGACACGATGTCCCAGCACACGTTGACCAGCATGCCGGGATGCTGGCACCAGATGATCTCCCGCTCGATGTCGACATCCTTGAGCTCTTCCAGCCCCGTCGTGATCAGGTCCGAGTTGGCCAGGAGCTCCTTGAGGAACTGCGGTCGCCGCAGGGGGCGAGTGATGTCCTGCACCAGCATCGTCTTGGCCTGGGCCAGTTCCTGGGCCGTGGCCTCTGAGTAAAGCGGAACGACTCTCAGATCCTTGCGCAAACGGCTGATGGCCATCTTGACCCGCCAGGGAAGAGGCCGCTCGCCTCCCACCATCTCGGAGCGGGCCATGGCGGTCACATGGAGGATCCCCCGCTCGATCAGCAGGTCGGAGAACGGGATGATCGGTGCGCCCCCCCCTTCCTCCTCCCGCACGCGGCGTTCCGCAAAGACCGAGACGAGCTTCCGGAACTCCTCCTTGCCGATTCGGGTCTTGACGCTGAACGAGACGAGCTGGTTACGCTCGAAGTAGGCGATGAACTTCCGAGCAAAAATCTCCCCCATGGAGCTCGACATGAGGGTGGTGAACGGGATTCCCTCGGAAAGGACCCCCTCCACCATGATCTCGTCGCCGGCCGCAGCCGAGGCTGCCATGAACGTGATTTCGTTGGAATCCGGCGCCAGACGCTTGAGAAGGACGTACGGCTCCTCCGCCACCCCCTCGATGGCCGGGTGGTCTGGCGGGTAGATGCCGCACATCATGAGCCCCTTGAGGAAGTTCAGTGTGAACTGCGCCAGCAACCCCTTCAACTCGAAGTCGGGGTCCCTGCCACCACTGTCCATTCCGGTCGGCAGCTTGTCTGCAGAAACCATCTTTCCCCACCCGCTCCACCGCCTGAGAGCCTATCTCACAACACGGCCGGGTGTCAACCGAGCCACTTTCATGGAACGAGAAGATAGAAATCGGCCTCATGGGCGGACATGGAGCCGTCCTCGATCTTCTCCAGCACCTTGGGCCGATCGAACCGCCTCTGCTCCGGGTACGGATCGTTGTCCTTGCGCTGGAGTCGCGGTTCCTCCGGAGGCAGGGCAGCGGGCACGCCGGAGGCGGATGGCGCAACCGGCTCAGGGGCCCGCTCCGCCTCGTTGGACCGGCTCTCGGTCTCCCGCCGCAACGCACCGGCCGTGGCGGGCGAGGAGGCCACGGCAGCCTGGGCGTCGAGGCGCCCGGCGACCCGCACGCCCCCCAGCGCCACGAGACCGAGGAGGACCAGCACCAGCCCCCAGTGGGACCATCGCTCTCTCGGCCAGCGGGGAATGGGCCGCTGCCTGCTCACGCACCGATTGCACCGGATGCAATCCCAATCGCGGCCGACCTGCACCCCCAGGTGACACTCCGTCGAGCGTCGCAAGGGCAACGGCTTGCGAGCGACTGCAATCGCCTCTCCGGCCGAAAGACACGCCCCGAGCGGACAGAGGTAGCGACACCAGGGGCGGTACCAGACCAGCGATGCCAGGAGCAGGAGCGCCAGGATGGCGGCGGCAAGCGCATCCCACTCCAGCCGGAAGGCGAAGGAGAGGGGGTCGAAGGCCAGAAGCGCCCGCGATGCCCCCAGGGCTAGAGCCAGGGCCAGTCCTGATGCCAGGAGGTACTTGGCCTGTCTCAGAGTCCGGTCGAGCGCGGGGGAAACCGTCCACCGGAGGCCCACGAGCGACACGAGCTCGGTCATTGCCCCCAACGGGCACAGGTAGCCGCAGAACACCGGACCGAGCACCGGGACCGTCAACAGCACCCCCAGCATGATCCAGAGAGCCAGGTGGGATGCGGGTGGCAACGTCCCGCCCGCCACCAGGGCCAGGTGGTCCAGGGCAAGCTGCCGGTTCAACCCCACGCCGATGAGCAGCGCCACGATCCCGAGAAACACCAATTGCGGCCGGCGGCGTCCCCAGACGTACAGGGCGATCCCCACGACCGTCGCAGACAGCAGGAGCCAGCCGGCGTTCGGCTCCAGGATGCCCCGCACGAGCGCCAGGAGGGGCCGCCCCCGCCCCTGTGCCTCAGCAGAGGCCATCTCCGGTTCCCGCCCACGTTCGCCGGCCGCTCCGGAGGCAGGCGGGGCAGGGATCTCGCCGGTCCGGGAGGCCCGCTGATGCGTTCCCAGCACGCGGACGATGTCCACCACCGCCCGGGCGGTCACCGTTGCCCCGGTCAGCGCTTCGACTCCATTGTCGTCCCCGGGCACGCCGTACCTCAGCAGGGGGGCCTCCTTGCCGAGAAGCCCGGACATCCACTCGTCCAGGTCCCAGACGTACTCCGGCGTCTCCTGGTGATGAGCCAGTCGGACCGACGTGACTCGCTCTTGCGGGTCCAGCGCGACGACGACGTCCATGGGGCCGCCATAGCCACCCATGGCCGGGGCCACCTGAGCGGACGACAGCTCCACCATGCCGGCTGCCGCCCCCGTGCCCCCGGGATCCCTGCCGGCAGCGGTCATGTCCACCGAGGCCGCCACGGCCGAGGGTCCTGGACTCGTTGCGGGGGCCAGAAGCGGCAGCAGCCAACCGAACGCCCCCAGGAGCAGCCAGGAGAACAGGAGGAGGCGCCGGAGGGCCAGCCGGGGAGCTGCGGGCAACCCGCGGGCGGAGGGAGCTCCTTTCGAGGGCCCGAACAGGGCCAGCACCAGCGGGACGCACGGCAACGCAGCGGCCAGCAAGGCACACCCGGGCAGCCCGGAGGCGGGCAGGACGATCAGACCTCCGCCCAGCGCACCGACTACCGCCCCGAAATTGTCCGCCACCTGGATGGATGCCGCGACCCCTCCCACCGGCATTCCAACCCCCTCCAACGACATGGAGCCGGCCACGATCACCCACGCGGCCGCACCGCCTGCGGCCAGACACACCGTCAGGTAGAGGCAACGGAGTGCAACCGCGTTCACCGCCCCCGCAAGCCCGCTCCCGACGAGCAGGAAGACCAGCACGATGGCGGCCGAAAGAGCCGACAGCGCAAGCATCGAGAAGATGCGGCCCCCTCCACAGGCCGAACGCAGCCTGCCTGCGGTGAGCGTCCCGACGAACAACCCCAGCATATACAGCGCATTCAGTAGGCCGAACTCGGCCAGGAGCGACCCGAACCGGATCTGGTAGCCGAGCAGCAGCACGATGTGCCCGAGCATGCCCGAGAACCCCGTCAGGCCGATGAGGGACCATCCGCTCCAACGTCCCCCGGTTCCCGAGGGCCCGCCGTTGCCTCCTCCTCTCCGTGCTCCATGCCCGAGGAGGAGGGCGGCAGTCAGGCAGGCCAACGCAAGGAACAGCCCGGGAAGGAGCCTCGGGCGAATGGAGCGGAATGCCTCGTAGAGCCGGGCGGTCCGGTACTCGACCATGAGGTTCAGGAGGAAGACGGAGGGGCTCTCGTCGGTGGCTGCCGCTCCACCGGGGGCCTGCAGGAACGCCCGGGCGATGGCGTCAATCCGCCCCTTCTCGAAGCGGGTGGCCAGGAAGCCGGGCTCCACTTCCGGGAAGTAGGACCGGAGCGGCCTGAACCGCTCGTCGAGACGACTTGCGTCATCGGTGAGGACGTCCATCTCCCGGGCCCCGAACAGGGTCATCTGTCCGCCCGACGTGAACACGACCCGCTCGAAGGCCGCGGCCAACGTGGTATGGACGCTGGCCGCATAGGCCAATCCGGCGTCGGCCAGCACGTTCTCCGCAGTGGAAATAGAAACGGAGAAAACCCCCTTCTGCACCAGCGAGTCCTTCACGAGGCGGAAGAACTCGAGCGTGTAGAAACGGGCAGCCTGGGCGGTCCGGGGGTCCCCGAATCGGGCCACAACCAGGTCGAACCGGGGGCCCCCCGCTGCCAGGAAGCGGCGAGGATCGTCCACGACCGGCTGGACTGCGGCGGACGCGAGACAGGAGGTCAGCTCCCCGGGCATGTGGCGGGCCGTGATGTCGACCATCCGCCCGTCGTGTGCGACCTGGGTAACCCGGGCACCCGGAACCCGCAGGAGCTGGCAGACGAGCGATTCCGCCCCGCTGCCGAGAACCAGGATGTTCCGGGCTTCGGGCACCTGCGAGAGCAGCAGAGCCGCCTCCTCGGTGGCCTCTCCATCCCCGGGCATGGTGGCGGTCAGCTCGCCGTTGGAGAAGACTGAGCGGCTCATTCCCCAGGCGGCCACGAGCACGTGCTGGTAGGCGGTGTCCGTCGATTCTACGACCTCGAGCCCCGGGGGAACCGGCAACGCGGCGAACCGCTGCCGATCAATCGCCTCCCGTCCGCCACCCAGGAAGGCCGCCACCAGCGCCACGGCGACTGCGGCGTGAAGCCCGCAAGCCCGCATACTGCCGCTGCGGAAGGCAAACCAGCAGGCCCCCGCGAGCCAGACCGTCAGGAGCGCCAGGACGCTGGTGAGGACTGGAACGCCGCCCAGGGCGGCAGATGTGGTCGCAAGACCGCCCGCCACCCCCCCGAGGGCCTCGGTTCCATACAGCCGGGCGGACGTAACGCCGGCCCCCTCGGCGACATCAGCCTCCCGGGCCCGGGCAACCCGAGTGAACAGGAAGCCGGTGACCAGGCTCACGGGTGCCGACAGCGGCACGGTCCATCCCACGAGTGCGGCCAGGGGGAGCGGCTCCGTTGCCCCTGCCCCCGACAGCCTCCGCAGGGACCAGAACAGGAGGAGCTGGCCGATGAGAGCGACCGGATAGACCGCCAACTCCCACGGCAGTCGAAACGCGAGCCGAGACGTGTCCCTGGGAAGCCTGCCAAGCGCCCCGCCTAACGCCACCCAGACCATCCAGGCGGACAGGAACACGGCAATGCCGATCTCGTTGCCGGCGTAGGCGAGCAGGTGCTCGCGGAACAGCAGTGCCTGTGCGGATAGCGAGAAGAACCCGACGAGCAGGCCCAGGAACAGGAATGGGGCCCGCCCCTTCACCTACTCTCCCTCATGGAATACGATGGCTTCGAACAGCTCGAACACGGCCCCGTCACGCCATGCATCCGCCGGCAATCCCGCCTTCATCGACAGATGCCCGAGCATCTGCTCCACGGTCCAGCCCTGCTCCGGTGCCACCTGAGGAAGAAAGACCGCAGCACTCTCCCCCTTCTCCAGAATGACTCCGTGCCGGCCGAGCACGATGTCCTCGTAGCCCGCCGCCCGGGCAGGCGGCGTCAGGACCGAAACCTCCACCTCGATGCTCGACAGCTCCTCCGGCTGGACCGGCTGGAACCGCCGATCGTTTCGCGCCGCATTGATCGCATTGTCGATCACCCCGTCCACCAGGGGCTTGACCGGTGCGATATTGCCGATGCACCCTCGAAGCTCCCCATCCTTCTTCAGGGTCACGAACACCCCCGAATCCTCCCGCATGCGGGCCGTCACGGTCACACCGGCATCCTCCGCCGTGGGCCGACGCCCTCCGTGGACCACCGACTCCACGGTGTACCGGGCGAGCTTGAGAAGCCCCGTCTTCTCGTCCTCACTGAGCGCACCGGCACCGTCGACCGAGTCGTACGGCCAAAGCCCAGTGAACTCGGCTGCCAGGTAGCTGACGGAATCCGTGAAGTCCCCCGTGATGGCCCCCGACGTGTCCGTGCCGAGTTGATGCGCCACGGCCTCCGGGGGCAGCGCAGCCAGCAGCAGCGCAATCGGAAGCGCTCCACAGACGGTATCCTCCGACTCCTGAATGTACCGCAAGAACGCCAGCGCTTCACGGGCTTCGATACGCCGCCACGCCTGGAGGAGAAGCTCTTTGAGCCCCTCCTCCGCCTTGTCAGCCGCAATCGGCTTGCCCGGAGGTCCCAGGTAGCCGAAACGGGGCCCGTAGTGCGTGAAGTCCGACGAGGCCACCACCAGATCGCCCGGCCGGACGGTCCGCCGCAGCACAGCAGCGACCTCCAGGACCTCGTCGTCCGACAACCCCGATACCATCATCGGCACCAGTTGGAAGGCGGGCAACACCCGTTGCAGGAAGGGCAGATGGATCTCCAGCGAGTGCTCCTCCGCGTGAGCTGCCGAGTTGCTGAAGAACAGCTTCTCGCCCAGGAGGGAATGGATGGTCCGCGTGTCCACCGGGATCTTGCCCAGCGGGGTCTGGAAATGCGTCTCCTCCGTGAGCGCGACTCCGTGAAACGGAACGCGATGCGAGGGACCGATGAGGAAGACCCGGCCGTAGGTACGTCCCCTCAGAACGGAGTAGGCCTTTCCAGCGATTCCCCCTGAAAACCGGTATCCGGCATGAGGTGCGATCAGCGCAATCGGATAGCCCGAAGAGGTCGTCCCGGCCCGGTCGAGGAATGAGTCGACTTCCGCTGCCAGTCGCTCAGAGTCCCCTTCATACCAACTCCCGGCCAGCGCTGAGGGGCGGACGACCTCGGCGACGGGCGCAGGAGCGGCCACGCCGCCTTCGGCCGTCTTCTCGGCCTGCGCCACCTCCCCCGCTGCCCCGGCCGTTCCCGCTGCCCCGGCCGTTCCTGCTGCCCCGGCCGTTCCCGCTGCCCCGGCCGTTCCTGCTGCCCCGGCCGTTCCTGCTGCCCCGGCCGTTGCTGCTGCCCCGGCCGTTCCTGCTGCCCCGGCCGTTCCTGCTGCCCTGGCCGTTCCTGCTGCCCCGGCCGTTCCCGCTGCCCCGGCCGTTCCTGCTGCCCCGGCCGGCTCTCTCGACGCCCCCGCCCCGGACGACTCGCCGGCGGGCTTGTCCCGGCACCCGCCGGTGAAGAGCACGGTCATGACCGCCAGAACCAGACACAACGAGATGTGGCGTATCGACTGAACCATGCGCAAGTCCCTCCTTCCCTCGCCTTCCCCGACGGACAGAGAGGTCGCGCCGAGGTCAGGAAGCGGTTGAAGCAACGCGGGCGGCCTTGCGCCGGAAGAGCAGGAATCCGCCGACCGTTGCCAGCAGCGCTCCGATGAGCCCCTGTGAGAAGGCAGCCCCGGCCAGTTGACTGTTGATCTGCTCCAGAGTCGGACGGATGACGCCGCTCGCCTCGAAGAGGTCCACACCACGGCGCGCGGCGGGACCGCCGCTGCCGGCCAGCTTCTCGACGATTCGGCCGAGGTGCACGTTGCCGGCCCGCAGCAACGCCGTGGCAGCAGCGGGGGCCGGTTCCCCGGCGAACCGGTTGACGGCCTTGCACCACCGCTCGAATCGGCGCACCGAGACGCTGTCGAACACGGCCTTCAAACTCTCATCCGCGCAGGCCTGGGCAAACGGGGCCGACAGAGCGACGGCATCCCGAACGAGCGACTCTACCTTGTCGGAAGGAAAGAACAGGCGGGCTACGGTCCGGGGCTCGTCTCCGGACATGGCCTCGAACATCTGCCACAGCCCCAGCAATGCCACGAGGAGCCCCACCCACCGCGCCACGGGAATCCTCCGCCCCGCCGGCAATTCCTTCTTCTTCTCGGCTGATTCCGCCATCACACGCTCCTCCTACTGCACGCCCGTCACGGATACCAGCCACAGGCTGAGGTCGGGCCAGTACGTGATGACCAGGAGCCCGGCAAGCATGATCCCCAGGTAAGCCATCGATGCCGCATACAGCTTCACCACCGGCTTGTCAAACCTCAACGAGGCCACGAACAGGTTGATTCCAACCGGTGGCGTCGAGTAGCCGATCTCCAGGTTCACCAGGAAGATCACGGCCAGGTGTGCCGGATGGATCCCGAATCGATACGAGATGGGCAGCAACAGCGGCAGCACCACCAGGATCGCGGAGAAGATGTCCATCAGGCAGCCGACGATGAGCAGGAAGATGTTGAGCATCAGCAGGAACGTGACCTGTCGCGGAATCGAGAACAGCCCCAGCACCGGCAGCTCCTCGGGCACCAGGTTCTCGATGAATGACAGGATCAGGTCCGGCACCTTGGCCACTACGAGGAAGTTCAACATCCCCATGGCAGCCACCAGGATCACCAGGATGCCGCCCACCAGCACGATGCTGTCAACAAATGCCTTGCGCATCGTGTCGAACCCGAAATCGCGGTACAGCACCAACTGCATCAGCAAGGTGTAGACCGCAGTTGCCGAGGCCGCCTCGGCAGGAGTGAAGAACCCGCCGAAGATCCCCACGCCAATGAGGATCGGAATCGGAAGCTCCCAGCGGGAATCCAGCAGCGCCCTGCCCGCGCTCTTCAGCCGGAAAGGGGTCCTCACCACGTTGCCGGAGAAACCGGCGATCACGCAGTAGACGGCAATCGCCAACACCATCAGGATGCCCGGAATCAGCCCCGCGGTGAAAATCTGCGTGCTGCTCGGGACCGCAAGGGCATCGGATGCGGCCTCACCTGCCGGCGGAGGTACCTGCTCCCGGCGAATCTCCCCCGCTGCCGTGTCGGAAGCGCCCTGTCGGTCCGATTCGGGCGGGCTGCCGGATGCTCCCGCACCATCGTCTCCCCCGGCCGTTCCGTCCGCACCCTCGCTGGCGCCCTCCGGAGTGCCCGCTCCTGCTGCATTGGCAACGGCCTCGTCCCCGCCGACCGCCTCGTCGTCTCCGAGCTCGAACTCGTCCCGGCCTTCCGCCGGCGCCTCCTCGGAGCCGGCAACGGCGGCCCCCTCGGCACCAGCCTCGGCCGTACCGGTCGTTCCGCCGGCTTCCTCGTCTCCCCCGACCGCCTCGTCGTCTCCGAGCTCGAACTCGTCCCGACCTTCAGCCGGTGGAGCCTCGGCCCCGGCCTCCGAAGCACCGGGATCGGTACCTCCCTCGTCGTCTCGCCCGACCGCCTCGTCGTCTCCGAGCTCGAACTCGTCCCGAGGCGCGGCCGCAGGCTCCGCTGCCGGTGCGACTCCCGCCTTCTCCAGCTTCTCTTCCAGAAGGCGGTCGAGCTCCTCTTCCATCTGCCCATCCCCGGCGGACAGCTTCTCGTCCAGGGCGATCTGCTCGCGCATCCGAGCGACTTCCCGCTGGTGGAGCTCGGCCCGCTGCTCCTGCGGCATCACCGCACTCCCGAACGGCCCCGTCGCCGTGACGGCATCCCAGGAAAGCCCCACAATCATGGCCAGCAGGAAGACGGGAATGGACGGAGGGAAGATCAGGCCGCGGCTTCCACCGGTCGTCAGGAGCCCGAGGACGAACTTCTCCGAGTACCGGTCCTCGCGCAGGATTGGATACAAGAGCCCGCCCAGGGCGATAATGGTCACCCCCGAGGCTCCGGTGAACGCGGTGAAGAACGAGCACGCAATCAGCGACACGATGGCCGCGCCGCCCGGCATCCATCCGAGAAATCCCCGAAAGAGCCCCACGAGACGTTTGGCCGTGTTCCCCTCGGCCATCAGGTACCCGGCCAGAGTGAACAGCGGGATCGCCAGGAAGATGGTGCTCTTTCGGAACCCCCCGATGCCGTCCGAGACGAAGTTCTGGACCGGAATCGACTCGATGGAGTAGTGCCCGATGAGTGCCACCGCTGCGATGACGACGTACAGCGGGGCGCCCAGGAGCGCCAGCACTCCGGAAAGAGCCAGGAACAGGTAGGGGGACTGCTTGAGCAGGATCCCCAGCGTCGACTCGGCCAGGTCAACCACTCCCCGCATCCCGCCGCCGATGTCGACCACGGCCACCAGGACCACCAGGACCGCAAGCAGAGCTCCCGCTGCGAGTCCGCCGACCCGCACCGCCCGGGAGTCGCCCAGGCCGCGAAGCCACAGCACCCACGTGTGCCACAGCATCAGAAGGAACAGCACGGGCACCAGATCGGTGAACACGTACTCGTAGACCTTCAAGTCGAGCGATTCGATGGTGAACAGCGGCAGCGACGCGGACTGGTGCTTGACCAGTGTGAAGTCCAGCGACGCATGCACCAGGACCAGGAGCACCACGAGCGACATGGCTCCCGTCGCCGCGCGGACCCATCGAGCCAACGTGGGTGGAAGCACACGACCCGCGATGTCCACGTTGATGTGCTTCTCCCGGGCCACGGCAAGGCTTGCCCCGAGCAGGCCGACCCAGAGGACGAGCAGGCGGCTCGCCAGGTCGATCCAGGGGAGCGACGGATTCCCCGGAAGGTTGCGCAGGACCACCTGCACAAACGTCATGGCGACCAGCAGCAGCAGCAGGGCGAAAACCGACCACTCCTGACCGCGCTGCAACCCGGAATCGATCCGGTCCACGATTCCCTGGGACCGGACGACTCCTTCGCTACTTGTGGTTCTTTCGGTACTCATCGAGCAGGCTTCTCACCTTGTCGAGCAGTTTCTTGGAGTAGAGCTTCCCGACCAGATTGTCCGCCGCCTTGACCCCCACTTCCTCGAACTTGGCCAGGTCGGCTGCCGTCGGCTGGATGGAGGCGATCCCCTTGCCGGCCAGGGTCTTCATCGCCTCCTCATTGGACTTGCGGTTCTTGCTGGTCAGGTTCTGCAGGTAGGAGGCCGACAGGGTCTCCACGACCACCTGGTACTCCTTGGGCATCTTGTCGAAGTAGGCCTTCGACATCACGATGGCGCCGGCCCCGTCCACGATCGGGATGTTCACGATGTACTGGACCTTGCGGTACCACTGGAGGGCAATGGCGGCCTCGGGCGAAATGTAGATGGTATCGATCATGCCGCTGTCGAGCGACGTGGCCACGTTCTCGATGGAGAGCGGGATGGGATTGATTCCGAAGGCAGCAAAGGCAGCGTGGGCCAGCGGGTCCACATCCCAGACCCACGGCTTAGCGGCCTTCATGTCCGCGACGCTGCCGATCTTCTTCTTGCTCATCACATAGACGAAGCCCTGGTCGGTCCAGCCGAGGACCTTGTAGCCCTTCTCCTCGAACTTCTGCTTGAACCACTTGGAGAGCTTCTTCAGGACATAGTCCACCTCGGCGTAGCTGCGGAAGTGGAAGGGGATCTCCATGACGCGGAAATCGGGCACGATCTCGCCCAGGCCGACGCCGGTCAACCCGGCGCCGACGAACTGCCCGCCCTTGATCTTCTCGAGCACGGTCTTGTCGTCGCCGGCCACGCCACCCGCATAGAACTTGAGCCGGACGTGTCCATCGGTCTTCTCCCGGATCTTCTCGTCCAGCTTGTGCATCTCCTTCATCCAGAGAGAGCCTTCCGGTGCCACGGTTGCCAGGGTGATCTCGAAGTCCTCGGCAAGGGCCGCCACCGACACAAGCCCGATTGCCAGACAAGCCGCCACTGCCAGAATCCTCTTCAGCATATCCACCACCTCCAGAGAGTTGCTGCTGCCGTCCATTCCGCCCCGGGGCGAGGTAGGGACCGCTCGGCCCCCCTTGCGCACCCGCTTGTCCACTCAGTCGAGGTCGAGATCCTCGACCTCCTCCTCCGCCGGTTCCGAGCCCGCAGCACCGAAGCCCGAGAACAGGTCGGAGATCTTCTCGAGAAGGAGCGCCGCATCCTGCCTGGCTGCGGCATTGCCGACGATCCACTCCCGAGGGGAGGGGGTGGGATCGTCGAGCACTTCGTTGAGCAGTCGCACGAAAAGCTCCGGGTCCTGCTTCTGGACCGCGTAGGAGCGTGCAAAATGCACCTTCACGGGCAGCAGATGCCCGCCCGTCAGCTCGAGGGCCCTCTCAAAATGCTCGCGCCCCTTCTCCAGGTTCCCGCCGAGCAGCTCGGAGCGGCCGGCATTGAGCATCCCGAAGAACACGTGCCCGGCCCCGAAATAGAACGTCTCGTCAATCTCCAGCGCCCTGGCCATGAGGGCCTCGACCACGGGCAGCTCGGCTGCGTTGCCGGCATCCATGGTGGCATTGATGTACCCGCCCCAACAGAGGCCCGTGAAGAACAGCAGCGGCAACTCCTTGACCCCCAGCTTCGCGGCAGCCGCCTTGACCTTGGCCTCATCGCCCGAGCGGATGGCCTCCCCCATCTCCGGAGACAGGTTGGACAGCCCTCGAAGCGCATAATCACGCCCCTTGAGGTACTCGGCAGCGGCCCACTCCCGGTCCCGCATGTCGAGGAACGTCATGGCAAAGCTGCAGTTGAGCTCGGCGGCCCGGTACAGCAGCTCCTCGTTGTCCGGAGAGCTCACCAGGAAGCCGTCCAGCTGCATCAGCATTCCGGGTGCAGCGGCATAGGCGTGCTGCGGGCTCCTTTCCGCGTAGAACGCCTCCCGCATGTCCTTGACCGAGCCGCTCATGTTGTTCGCGATGAACTTCGGGGTCACACAACCCGAGAGCACACACACCGCCGTCGCCGCCACCAGGATTCCACGCATAGCTGTCAGCCTCGAATCGGGAAAACCGCTCAGGATTCCTGTTCCTCGGTGAACTCCGACAGGATCTCCCACTTGTCCATGACTCGGGAACGGTAACACCCCAGGATGTTGCAGATGCCGACCATGTCCCCCTCGGACAGGTCGGAGCGCAGGTAGATTCCCAGCAGCTCTCCTCCATGCTCGCAGCCGCAGCTGGCAAGCCGTGGCAGCTCCACTTCGCACTCGGGACAACGCACGATGCAACGCGTCCCGTTCGGGATGTTGCGGGGGATGCCCACGCGGGCATGGTCCCCGTGAATCGGACTCAGCGTGATCTCACCGGACCATCCGCCGCACTCGACGAACAGCGTGATCCCCGGGTACCCGTCGAAGTGCGCATCCTCACTCCGAACCAGGTTGTGGCCATTGGGACAGAATGCCTGCGTGATCACGATCAGGACCCCATCACGCGAGTCGATGCTGCCGGTCTTGTCCGGAACCGGCCTGCGCAACTTCACGCTACCGCCAGACTTCTTCTCAACCATTCGGATCCTCCTCGCTCCAACCGGCCCGATTATAGTGAGGCCACCGGGGGGAGTAAAAGGAAAAAGTGGGGGGCGCCTCCCGAAGGGAGCTTCGGCCGGAACGAGGCTACTGGACTTCGATCTGCTGAGGAGCCTGCCTGGCCTTCAGGTCGCTGCGGTAGTAGAGGCGGACTTCCGAGTCCCCCGTGGCGGCCTTGACCGGGTAGCGGGCCGAAAGCCGATAGGTCAGGACGCTGGTCTTTCCCACGGGCAGATCATCCAGATACAGAAGAAGCTGCCGGCCCGTGAGCTCGTAGGTCCGGATCACCTTGGCCGCCTTGAGCTTCTCCAGGTCTTCCGTCACCACATCGAAGCCCGGCGGCACGCCAAGCGTGGCCAGGATCATGCCGTTGGCATCCTGAGCGTTCTTGCGCAGCTTGACCGTGACCCCGACCGTCTCGTTCGACTTGAGGCGAGTGCGGTCGTACCCCACGTCGATGACCAGCGGCTGAGCCTGCTCCTTCTCCCCTTCCTTCCAGGGAACGGAGAGGGTGGCCACCACCTGGTATCCGAGGTTCCCCTTCCCTTCCAGCACCAGTTCCACCCGGTTGGCAGCAGACAGCTTCTCCGGTCCCACCTCGACCTGCCAGAGCACGTCCCGGTTGAAGTTGTCGAAGTGGCGGGTGGCCAGCTTCTTCCCGTTGAGCGACACCGTGACGTTGGCATCGGTCTCCCCGGGCTCCAGGGTGGCAGCAGCCAGGAAGGTCTTGAGCGCCAGGACCGAGGCCTGAGTGTTGTAGCCCCAGTTGCCGTTCGGGTCCTTGGTCGCTGCCAGCCAATTGACCACCATCGGGACCACGCCACTCTCGTACCGGGCCGCCATGAACGCCAGTGCGGCCAGGGCGGTCACCTCGACCTGCCCCGCAATGCCGCCGGAATTGACGAGCGTCTCTCCCTGCTGCTCCCAGTGCACCGTCTCCCGATCCCGGATGGCCGCCTTCGAGAGCGTCTCCAGCGCTTCATCCAGGACCGGGGAGTCGTCCCCGGCCGAGGCCAGGGCGTTGGCACACATGGCCAGGGTATAGGTATCCTTGTTCCCCTTGAGATTCTTCCGGATGTACTCCAGCGCCCGGGTCGCCACCTTGCTCTTCCCGAACCCGCCCACGTTGAGCGACCAGGAGATATAGCAGGTGGAGCGCAATCCTCCCTGCCCCAGGTTCTCGTTGCCCGCATGCAGGTGCGACTCGGCCCCCCAGGATCCATCCCCCTGCTGGATCTTCTCCAGGTACTGGACTGCCCGCTCGATGACCTTCTCATCCACGGCCGGGTATACCTGCTTCGTGTCGGACAGCATCTGAACCGCAAGGGCCGACAGGATCGGGTTGCCGGGGTTGTCCCCCTCCCACCAGTTGAACCCACCCGACGCACACTCGAATGTGAGGATGCGCTGGTAGCCGACGTTGACGTACTGCAGGGCCTTCATCTCGATTTCCGGAGTGGACTGCTCGGTATCCTTCATGTACTTGAGCGCCAGAACATTGGGCCACGCCGACGACGTGGTCTGCTCAAATCACCCACCCGGGAGACGGAGCATGCTGTCCATCCCCTGCACGACGTGAGAGGTAAGCCCCGGCAGCACCTGCACCACGATCCCGGCAGACCCCTCGATCGCATCCGGAGGAATCGCCAGGTCGAAGGTCACCGGCTCTACCCCCTGGTCCTCCTTCGTCCGGAACCGTCCGCTCTTGGTGGCCACGGCCTCCCGACCATCCGGCCGAACCTGGACCACCCGACGGACCGCATCCGCATTCTGGCTGCCCACGGTGCTGCCGTACACGGTCAGGGCGTGGTGCCCCACCCGCGTCACCTTCACGGGGAATCGGACCGAGGAGACCTGCCCGGCCGCCAGCTTCACGCGGGCGCTGTCCTTGCCCAGGAGCTGGAACCAGTCGGCCGGGTCCACCTTCACCTCGATCTCCTGGTCCCGCTCCAGGTAGTTGTAGACCGCAACCGGGAACTCCACCGTGTCGTTCCGGGTCAGGAAGACCGGGAAATCGACGTCCACGAAGAAGTCCTGGAAGACGGTGATGGGGGCATCCTTGCCCCCGATGTTTCCGTTCCGGTCCGAGGCAATTGCGGAAAGTCTCCAGGTCGTGATCGAATCGGCCAGGGGGATGTCGAGGGATGCCTTCCCCTGCTCGTCCGTGACCAGGAAATTCTCGACGAAGAGGGTCTCGGGGAACCACTGGCGCACCCGAACTTCCCCCCCCTCCCCCTTGCCCGCTCCGGCCCCGCCCTTCTTCTCGGTCTGTTCCTTGCGCGGTGCGCCAGTCTCCGTCTTCACCATATCCATGTCAGCGGGTGCCCCGGCCGGCATGGCAACCGGGATCGCCCCCTCCTCCACCCAGCCACCGGCGCCGGCCATGGGCCTCTCGGCCCACCGCATCTGCTGGAAACGCACCGACTCCGGGCAGACGTCCCATGGACCGACCTGCACGGCAACGTCGTCCCAGTTCCCAAACGTACCATCCGGGCCGGCGGAATCCAGCCGGAAAGACGTCTCGTCCATCTCCTTTCTCCAGGAGTGACCCCACGGGTCCGTCTTGAACGAGGCCACCCCCTTCTTCCATCCGGACGGGAACTGGCTCCACCCCTCCTCCGAACAGACCGCCTTGCCCACAATGGCCTTCTTGACCTTCTGGTTCAGGGACACGGCATACTCGTCCAGCTTCTGGCGGGCCCGCTCCTTCTGCCCGGCCGACGAGGAAACCGCCTGCCTCTTGACCTGCACGTCGCCCTGTGCCGCGATCGCGGCCTCGGCCGTCGAGGCAGCCCCGGCATCCCGGCCGTCCCGGGTCCCCTGAGGCCGGTCACCGTCATCGCCCTCCGGCTGCTCGCTCCCCAGGATGAGCTGCCCCAGCGTGAGCCCGATTCCGGGACCGATCTGCCAGCTCGGCTTGAGCAGCTCCTCCTCCAGGGCGAAGAAGAGCTTGAGCAGGCCGGGGCGGGCCTCGCTCAGGGCAAACACCGCCTCGTCCACCACGTGGACCCCGAGTGCAGACTGCACTCCCTTCTGCTGAGGATCCGTCACCTGGAAGTCGATGCGGGCCGTCTCCCCCGGCTTGTACCTCGACCGATCCGCCGCCACCTTCACCTGCAGGTCCGATGCCTGGTGCACGAATACGGCCCTCGAGTCCCGGGTGTACTCGCCCCGCTCCGAAAGCACCCATGCGGAAACGGCCAGCGTACCGGCAAGGGACGAATCGAGCGGCAGAGAGAATCCCCCCCGCCCCCCCTTGAGCGCCACGGAAGCCAGGGCAACCGTCTGGTTGTCCCTCGTCACGTCCAGGAATGCATCCGACACGGCCCCTGCAGCGAGCACCTCGACTTCCAGCGTCTCCCCGGCGCTGTACACGGCCTTGCCGGTCCGAAGCAGCACGTTGGCCTCGGCCTGGTTCACGGCGAAGTTCTCCTGCCCGGACGCGCTGCCCCCGCCACCGCTGGCGGTCCACTGCACCGACAGGCTGTAGACCGCTGACGGTACGTTCAGCCGCAGGATCCCCAATCCGCTCCTGTCCACGGGCACGGCAACCTGACGGTTGCTGCCATCCGAGAAGTACGCCGTCGTGTCGACCGTTCCGTCCAGCGGCGATCCGGCGGGATCCGCCAGCACGGCAAAGAACCGGTTTTCCACGCCGGGCACCACGCTCCCGCTCTCGGGAATCAGGCGGAACTGGACCGGCGATGCGGCCACGACGAGCTGCCGGACGCTCTTCTGCTTCTGGTCCGCTCCGTCGGTCACCTCGACCTCGAGCAGCACCAGGGCATTGCCCCCGGCCACCGGTTGCCCCACGAGCTGCGACGGAAGGGTATGCTTGAAATGGAAAATACCGCCGTCATCCGTGTGCCCCTCGATGACCGCATCCGGAACCCATTCCCCCTGGTAGTCGTGGAAGACGGCCCGAACCTGCCCCTGCGCCACGGGCTTTCCGAAGAAGTAGTGGGCATCGATGGTGCCTTCCACCACCTGTGACGGGAGGTAGAACTCCCGGTCCAGCTGGAGGTCCAGCTTGAACTTGGGCAGCACATAGCGGTCCACGGTGACGGCCTTCTCGACCCTCGTGTCCCCCGCGGTCATGGCCACCGTGTACTTCCCCAGATTCACCTGGGTCGCCAGGTCGAATCGGGCCGAGACGACCCCGTACCGGTTGGTCTGTCCGACCTGCTTGAACACCTTGTTCCCCTTGGCATCGAGGACCTCCACCAGGGCAGACTCGTCCTCGGCGGGTCGACGCGTCCCCCGGTCCATCACCAGGGCCCGGATGTGGATGCTCTGCCCGGGCTGGTAGAGTGGCTTGTCGGTGGAGAGGAACACACGGCTCTCCTCTACGACCTCCGACTCGGCGGACAGCTTCGAGCTGCCCGCAGCGATCCGTGCAGTCGCCAGCAGCTTGACCTTCCCCTCTACCTGGGGCGGCAGCTTCAGCAGCGCGGCCCCCAGCAGATCCGAACGGGCCGTCACCTTGCTCTTTCCCGCTGCGCTCTCGATGACCAGCTCGAGCTCGGTCTGCGCCAGGGGCTTGCCCGTGAGCGCGTCGGTCAGATAGGCCGGAACCTGGAGCGGAATGCCGGCCAGGAACCGATCCGGAACCGCCAGCGTGACCGCGGCCTTGGGGTGGATGTGGTACAGGCTGCGACGCCCCCGGAAGAGCTCGTCGCCCACCTGGACCCGCCAGGAGACCACGAGCCCCATCTCGTCGCCTGCCTCCGAGGGGAGGCGATACCCGAGCAGCCCGACCGGGATCTCGCTGCTTCCCGTGGCCAGATCGTCCTCCCCCCGGGAGGAGGCGAGCTTCTTCCCGTTGAGGTCGGACAGGGTGACCTGCCAGCTCAGCGGGAGGGATACCGGAGCATCGCTGGTGAACGGCAGGACGACCTCGGCAGCTCCCTTGCGCTCCCGAACGAAGATCGAGTCCTGCTCCAACCGGGCGTCACGCCCAGCCGCCGCGGTCTGGCCTGGCCTCAGCCACAGCCGCCACCATGACTGCGCTGCCTGAGCGGTCTCGGGCACGAACCCTACCGCCAGCAGCAGCACCGATACCGTGACAACATGCCGCCGTCCCATGGTCCACCTCCTGATTTCCGCCCGCCTGCCAGGCGGGTTTCCGATGAGGGGCCCCGATATACGAGGGCCTCTCGGGGTCGGTTCAAACTTCTGTGCGCGCCGACAAAGCCAGGCAGCCCAACGCACCGTTGAACCTCGGCTCGGGCAGAGCGGACACGCTGCGCACCGGAAGGAGCTTCGAGAGCAGACGGCCGAGCGCCGACGACTCGGCCAAGCCGCCCGAGAGATACAGGGGCAGCCCAGCGACCCCGGGAAGCCGGTGCACGAGCTGGGCGCTTCGCTGCGCCACGGACGCCATGATGCCCGCAGCGATCCGCTCGACCGGGACTCCCTCGACGATCCGGCCGATGACCTCGGACTCCCCGAACGTGGCACAGACGTTCGTCAGCTCCACGGGCTCCAGATGGTGCCCCACGATCTCCTCCACGGGGAGCCCCAGGAGCCGGGCCATGTTTTCTACGTACCGCCCGCTGCCGGCCGCACACTTGTCGTTCATCAGGAAGGCCTCGACGCCGGCCGGCCCCACCACAATGGCCTTGGTATCCTGTCCTCCCAGGTCCAGCAGAGCGAACCGCTCTTCCGTCACCTGCGCCCTGGCACCGGCGGCATGGGCATCGATCTCGGGAAAGACCTGTACGTTCTCGAAGTCCACGAGGTGACGACCGTACCCGGTGGCCGTGACCTGGACGGGAAGCCCGGGGACCTCGGGCACAATCCCCAGGCCCTGGAGCAGCCTGGCCGCGTCGATGCGGAGCCTGCCCCCACCATCCCGGTGCGCCTGGTGACGGTAGAACTCCACTGTGTCCTGGAAATGCCGGCTTTGTCCGGCCGGCCCCCGAACCAGGATCTTGGCGAACCGGCTGCCGAGGTCCAGTCCGATCCGAATCCGCTGTGAGGCCGAGGCTGGAGAGGCGACCAGGGCGGGCAATTCGGCCCCCCCCGGCGATGTCACGACGGCTCCCTCGCTGCCTGACGCCGTGACGGCGGCTCCCTCGCTGCCTGACGCCGTGACGACGGCTCCCTCGCTGCCTGACGTTGTGACGGCGGCTCCCTCAGGGCGCACGACCGGAGCCGACGAGCGAACCAGCGAGAGAAATGCCTCCAGCCGGATGCGATCCCTTGCCGGCAACGCCGACGGCACGTCCGCCTCCACGACCAGGAGCGGCCACGGAGCCAGCGCCCGCTCGATCCGGGGAAGCTCGAGGTTGTGATGGCAGAACGTCTGAGCATGGACGACCACCCCCCTCACACCTCGCTCCTCGGCCAGCCTTCTGAACCTCGCAAGCCGGGGACCAATTCCATAGGGATACGCGTACGCGAGATACTGCTCCTCCAGCCCGGCGGCCCGGGGCAGCATGGCGAAATCGTGCTCGGTCTCGCTGAACAACACGACTCCGCCAGCCGCCTCGATGCGCAACTGGAGGTCGGAGAGCCCCGTGGGGACGCCAAAGACGGCCACGGGAAGACCGGAAGCCTGGGGCCTCTTCCTGCCCTCGTCCACGGCTCTCTCCAGGCGTCGGGCGAACAGCTGCGGGTTGCCTCTCATGTCGGTGGATTCGAGGAGGAAGACTCTGGCCTCGCTCCCCGGGATACGGCGCTCGGCCCAGCAGAGCCGGTCGACTTCTGCCAGCAGAGTGCGTACCGGCTCAAGCTCCTCAAGAACCTGCCTTGCCCTCGCCAGGGTGGTTCCGAGCCTCCTGCAGAACCGGTCGAGCTCATCGGTCAGCGCCTGGCGCCGGTCCGCCGCTCCGACCGGGTAGCGGAACTCGATGACGTCGATGCCGCGTCGATCGAGAAGGCGGGCCATGGTGACGTTGTTGGTGCAGTCCCCCTCGGGCACGATCACCACCTGGCGCAACCCCGCGGCCAGCGTCGAAGCGTAGAGCCCCCGGGTCCAGGCGCACAGGTTCCGGGGAAGCCCCGCCGCGTCGGACTGCGAGAGGATCTCCCTCGAGTCGAGCTGCTGCACGAACAGGTTGTTGACGTCCACGGGGATCAACCCGGCAGCAAGAATTGCCTCAATGGGAACGGTCGAGAAGATGCCGATACGGTTGTCACGGCGCTTCATGAGCCCCTCCCGGCCCGGCGCCGGAACGCCATGGATGCGAAGTTCTCCAGGCGCAGACGGCGCGTGGCATCGAGGAAGGCCAGCGACTCGGACTCGAGCACCAGCAGCGGGCGGCGGACGGCATCCCTGAGCCACACCTCCTCCATCGCCAGCGAGCAGAATGGCTCGGTGACGAGGATCACCGCATCGACGTCGTCGAGGATCTCGTGCAGGCGACGGCTCCGGGCCCCGAACCCGATGCACAGGGGAGACTCGGCAAGGGCACGGGCCGGCTCCGCTGCAAGCACCAGCTCCGCTGCCAGTTGGAGCCACTCGTCGTACACCACCCGGGCGCCCAGCGATTCCAGCATCAGGGGAAGGTCTGGAAACCCGGCCAGGTGCCCCATGACCGCGACTCGGGTCTTGTCCGCCCCCGACTCGTCCGCCACGGGCAGCGGGGGCAGAGTGCCCCGCACCAGGTCCAGCAGAAAGCGATGCCACTCGCCCGAGGGGAACGCCCCCTGCGCCTGCCTGCGCTGGAGCTCCGCAAGCCGGGGGGCGACAACGTCGAGCGCCGAATCCTCCCTCGCCGGGCCTCCCGCCGAGGCCATGGCGGCATCGACCCCGGCCGAAGTCAGGCTGACATCGGAGGGAACGACCGACAGGGGCACCACGCTGCACCCAGGTTCCAGGCAGGACAGGGCAGCTGAGAAGTCGACAATGTCCCCGGCCGTGGCGCACAGGACCGCAGGAATGCCGCGCAGCTCCACCAGGCCGACCGCTCCTTTGACCGAGGGAGGGGCATTGCGAAGTCCGAGCACCCGCTCCCCGCGCTCCTCGTAGACCCGGGCCTCCGCTGCAGCGTGGAGCTCGGCCCGCAGCACGACCGGCCGGACTCCGTGTCGCAGCGCCAGCCTCCGGGGAACGGGCAGAGTAGTTGCCACGGTCTTCACGCTCCCCCCCTCCCGTTGCCCCGGTTCATCGAGTGCCTCATGGTTGGGTCACCGCAGCGTCGAGCTCATGTCAGGCCGCCCCCCCCGGCCGGGCCCAACCGGTGGCCAGACGCTCGGCCACCTGTGCCAGGGCCTTGGCCGCGAGGTCGTCGGGAGAGACATCGAGCAGCGGTGTGCCCGAATCGCCCGCCAGCACCATGGCCGGGCTGATGGGCACTCGGCCCAGGAATGGCACCCCGAGCTTGCGGGCAACGTCTTCTCCGCCGCCCGTCTTGAACAGGTCCGTGGTCTTCCCGCAGTGTGGGCAGACAAACCCGCTGAGGTTCTCGACCACCCCCAGCACGTTCAGCTTCACGCGCTGGGCAAAGTCGACGCTGCGGGCCGAGTCGAGCAGCGCCACCTCCTGTGGCGAAGTCACGATGACGGCCCCATCCGCATCGGGCAGGAGCTGGGCCACGGTCAACGGCTCGTCTCCCGTCCCGGGCGGGCAGTCGACGACGAGCACCTCCGTCCCGCTCCAATCCGCGTCTCCAAGAAACTGTCGGATGGCGGAGATCTTCATCGGACCCCTCCAGATGACGGCCGAGTTCCCCTCCGGCAGGAACGAGGAGATCGACAGCACCTTCATCCCCCCCTGGGTCTTTACCGGAACGATCCGGCCTTCCTCGAACCCGGCCTGCACCCCCTCGGTCCCGGTCATCTTGGGAACGTTGGGCCCGTGGATGTCCACGTCGAGGAGCCCGACCGAGTATCCCATTTGCGAGAAGGCGGCGGCCAGATTGACGGCCAGAGTCGTCTTGCCGACGCCCCCCTTGCCGCTCATGACGAGGATCTTGTGCGCAATGCCCTCCATGTTGCGGCGGGCGTTGACCGACTGCTCGAACGGAGTCTTCCCGGAATGGCTCATGCAGCAACCTCCTTGCGACTTCGAACCATAGACGCGTCCACGCAAGGAATCAAGCCTCCCCGGCCGGAGCCGGGGAGGCGCACTGTTCCTTGAGCTTTCGGGGGGGGGCTACAACTGGTAGCTGGTCTGAGTGCCGATCGTGATCTCGAGGCGGTAGGGCGACTGACCGTAGGTGGTCTCACCGCCGTACCACATGTCCGGCATGAGCCAGTAGGTACCTGCGTTGAGCACGTAGCCGCTGTCGACCCACCCCACCTGGACCTCGTTGACGGCTCCGGGGCCGAGGCAGAAGACTCGGGAAGGTTGAGATGTCCCGAAGTCGCACTCGGTCGTGCCGTAGTTCGCGGACTTCCACATGAAGAGCCGCGGGTAGTTGTCTGGCGACCAGCCACCGGTCCTGTACATGCGGAAGATGACGTAGTTGCTGTCCCAGGGCAGGTGCAGCCGGTAGATCTTGTCGGCCTGGCCGTGGCACCAGGAGCAGTCCGAGCACGAGTTGTAGTTGTAGCTGCCGGTTCCCCACTGGTGGCTGAAGTCGTTGTGGTCCCCTTCGAGGTTGTCGTCGAAGGTGAACTTCTGGGGCCGGGACGTGACGTTCACGTTGATGTAGTTTCCGCAGTAGTCACCGGTGTGGTAGCACTCGACCGGGTTGTTGTCCTGGTTCTCGCCGTAGGAGGTATCGCAGGTGCAGTTCATGCACAGCGACTTGAAGTCCACCTGAAGGGTGAAGTCGCCACGGGCAGTGCCCATGCCGTCGACGTAGATCCACCAGTCCTGCCCCGGGGTCAGCTTGGCCGTGAAGCAGGAGCCGCCGTTGGGCAGCGGCGAGCTGCAGTTGTCATTGTACTGGAAGTTCGAGCCGGTCTGGCCGCACGTGCCGGAACGCATGTAGAGCACGGTGTCGAAGTTGCCCCAGACCTTGACGGTCACTTCCACGCCGACGCTGTCGTTCTTCGTGTCGAAGTGGAAGACGCGGTCGGTGGCGTACGAGCCGTTGGCGTTGGAGCAGCACGAGTAGTCGAACTGGTTGCTCGAGCCGTAGGTCGAACTGTAGTACGTGCCGTCCGCCTGGTCCACGTCGTTGGAGTTGGGCGGCGACTTCAAGTTGATGTACGGATCGCACGAGTCGCCCTTGCAGCACCACTGACCGGACGGACACGGATTGGCCGTGCTGCAATTCTGGCACAGGCCGCCGTTCTTGCAGAGGGCCGAGTCGCAGCATCCGTTGTCCGAAGTGCACGACGTGCTGCAGGAATCGCCGAGGCAGTCGTACGGGCAGCAGTCGGTCGAACCGGAATCCACGCACGTGCCGCTGCCGTTGCAGTAGTCGGTGGCGGTCAGGTTGTGGTCGCTGCAGCTCTGTGCGTTGCAGATGGTCGAAGCCGGCCACTTGCGGCAGGCCCCCGAGCCGCTGCACACGCCGTCGTTGCCGCACGATGCCAGCGATTCCTGGGCGCAGTCGTTGAACGGGTCGGTACCCGCTGCCGCATTGGTGCAGGCCCCCGAGCCGTTGCAGACCACGCACGCCGGGCAGTCGTTGTCCGGGTCGGTCAGGTAAGAGTGGAACGTGCACTGGCCCACGAAGCCGGTCAGGTTGCACGCCATGCAGGCCGTGTTGCAGGCCTTGTCGCAGCAGACGCCGTCCACGCAGTAGCCGCTGACGCACTCGGCACCGTTGGTGCAGGTCTCGCCATTGGCCTTCTTGGTCTTGCACTGACCGCCGGTGCACCAGTAGCCGGTGCAGCAGTGGGTGTTGTCGGAGCAGGTCGTCCGGCACGAGTTCCCGGTGCACTTGTACGGGCAGCAGGAGGACGAGCCGGAGTCGGAGCACACGCCGTTGCCGTTACAGTAGTCAGCAGCGGACAGCGTGGCGTCGGAGCAGGTCTGCACGACACAGACGGTGCTGTTCGGCCACATCTCGCAGCCGCTGGCACCGTTGCAGTTACCGGACTGGCCGCACGTGGTGGGGTCGGTCTGGTTGCAGTCGCCGAACGGGTCGGTTCCGGCCGTGACCGCAGCGCAAGCGCCGCTGCCGTTGCAGCCCTGGCAGAGACCGCATTCGTTCTCCGGGTCAGTGTTGACCAGGCGGTTGGAGCAGGTACCCACACTGCCCGCAACGTTGCAGCCCTTGCAGGTACCGGTGCACGCGTTGTCACAGCAGTAGCCGTCCACGCAGAAGCCGGACGAGCACTCGCCGGCATTGGCGCAGGCCTGGCCGTTTGTCTTCTTGGACACGCAGGACGAGCCATTGCAGTAGGCGGTGGTGCAGCAGTCCGCATTGCTGGTACAGCTCGTCTTGCAGGCCCCGCCCGTGCTGCAGAGGAACGGACAGCAGCTCGCGTTGGGCGTGTTGGTACAGGAACCCGTACCGCTGCAGTAGTCGGTCGGGCTCAGGGTGTCACCCACGCAGGTGGCCGACCCGCACTCGGTGGTCGCAGGCCACTTGCGGCACAGGCCGTTGCCGTCGCAGGCACCGTCGTCGCCGCAGCTGTTCTGCGCCGACTGCGTGCAGTTGTTCTTCGGATCCTGGCCGGCCGGGACGTTCTTGCACGCACCCGCACCGTCGCAGGCCTTGCACGAGCCGCACTCGTTGCCGGAATCAGTGTTGTTGCCGATGAAGGTGCACAGACCCACCGTGCCGGTCAGGTTGCACGCCCGGCAGGTACCGGTGCAGGCACCGTCGCAGCAGACGCCGTCCACGCAGAAGCCGGAGAGGCACTGGCCGTTTCCGCCGCAGTTCTCCCCGAGTGCCTTCTTGGCCACGCAGACGCTGGCCGAGCAGTAGTACCCGACCACACAGTCGGTATCGGTGGCGCAGTTCGTGGCGCAGGCATTGCCGGCGCACTTGTACGGCGCACAGTTGGTCGTGCCGCTGTCGATGCAGACCCCCACGCCGTCGCAGTAGTCGGTCTTGTACAGCGTGGAACCGGAACACGTCTGTGCGTTGCACGAGGTGGTGTTGTTCCAGAGACGACACTTGGCATTGCCGTCGCAGTTTCCGTCCTGGGCGCACGGCGCTTCCTGCGTACAGTCGTTGACCGGGTCGGACCCGTTCGGGACGTTGACGCAGGAGCCGGAGCCGTTGCACACCTTGCACAGGCCGCACTCGTTGTCCGGGTCGGTATTGGCACCGAAGTTGGTGCAGGTACCGAGCTTGCCGGTCTGGTTGCACGACTGGCAAGTACCGGTGCAGCCCGTATCGCAGCAGTAGCCGTCAACACAGAAGCCGCTCGTGCACTCCGAGTTCGAGGTGCAGGTCGAGCCGTTGGGCTTCGTCGCCAGGCACGAGCCGCTGATGCAGAAGTAGCCCGAGCAGCAATGCGAATTGTCGCTGCACGTGGTGCGGCAGTCGTTGCCGGTACAGGTGTACGGGCAGCAGTTCGTGGAACCGCCGGACAGGCACGAGCCGGTCCCGTTGCAGTACTTGGTCGCGGTCTTGGTGAAGCCGACGCAAGCCTGTGCCGAACAGATCTGGCTGGCGGGCCAGTACTGGCAGCCGCCGCCGCCGTCGCACACGCCGTTGAAGTTGCACGTGGTCGGGTCGGACTGGTCGCAGTCACCCAGCGGGTCAAGCCCGGCCACGACGTTGGCGCAGGCCCCGGAACCGTTGCAGACCTTGCAGGTACCGCACTCGTCTTCCGGATCCGTGGTCGCCGTGTAGTTGGTACAGATGCCCAGCTTGCCGGTCAGGTTGCAGGCCTGGCAGGTACCTGCGCACCAACTGTCGCAGCAGTAGCCGTCGACGCACTTGCCGCTGGTACATTCCGCGTTGTTGGAGCAGGCCGTGCCGTCTGCCTTCTTGGGCTTGCACAGTGCGCCCTGGCATGTGTAACCGTCGCAGCAATCGTTGGCCGTGAGGCAGGAGGCCTTGCACTGGTCAGCGCTGCACTTGTACGGGCAGCACGAAGTCTGGCCGGCATCGGAGCACTGGCCGGAGCCGTTGCACTTGTCGGCCGGGTAGAACGTGGAGCCGCCGCACGACTGCGCCACGCACTCGGTGGTGTTGTCCCACTGACGGCAGGCACCGGAGCCGTTGCACATGCCGTCATAACCGCACGACACCGAAGGCTGCTGCGTGCAGTCGTTCTTCGGGTCGGTTCCGTTGGTCACGTTCTTGCACGCGCCGGCACCGTTGCACACCTTGCACAGGCCGCACTCGGAACCCGGGTCGGTGTCGTTGCCGTAGTTGGTGCAGATACCGTTGACGCCGGCCACGTTGCAGGCCTGGCACGAGCCGCTGCACGACGTATTGCAGCACACGCCGTCCACGCAGTAGCCGGACAGACACTCGTTGCCGCCGGCACAGGTGGTGCCGTTGGCCTTCTTGGACGAGCACTTGCTCTGCCCGGTGTCGCACCAGGCCGTGGTGCAGCACTGGCCGTCGTTGGTGCACGTGGTGCGGCAGCCCGACCCGACCGCATCGCAAAGGTACGGGCAGCAGGCCGTCGTCCCCTTGTCCACGCAGGAGCCGGGGAATACGCCGTCGCATTCGTCCGCCTTGAACAGGGTGCTGTCCACGCAGGTCAGATTCGAGCACTTCGTGGCCGCAGGCCAGACTCGGCAGGTGCCGCTGCCGTCGCAGTTGCCGTCGAAGCCGCACGAAGACTGGGCCTGCTGTGCACAGTCGTTGCCCGGGTCGGTGCCGGGTGCGCTGAACTTGCACCCGCCCGTGCCGTCGCACACCTTGCACGTTCCGCAGAAGTTCTCCGGGTCGGTGTTGACCGGCTGCGCCGTGCAGATGCCGGGGTTGATGTTGCAGGCCTCGCAGCCGCCGGTGCACGCCTTGTCACAGCAGTAGCCGTCCACGCAGAAGCCGCTCGGGCACTGGTCCGCGCTCACGCACGTCTGCCCCAGATCCTTCTGCTTCTTGCACTGGCCGCCTTCGCAGTAGTAGCCGTCGCAGCAGTCGCTGTCTCCGCCACAGAAGGTGCCGCAACCGGTGCCCGAGCACTTGTACGGGCAGCAGTCGCCCTCGTCACCGCAGCAGGCCACGTAGGCGGTCTGCGTGGTGCCGTCACGGCACTCCTTGGGAATGGCGCCGAGGTTGTCCGGGTTGCCCGGGCCGGTCCAGAACTTGCCTTCGCCGCACTCGGACAGGGTCCAGATTCGTTTGCTCTCGATGGTGCAGCCACCGCCCTGGGCATCGCGGGCGGTCAGCTCGGAGTAGGTGCAGAGTCGGCCGCCTCGAGACTGGCAGGCGGACAGGGCCTGGGCCCAGCCGACCTCGCCGCCGCACGGCTCGGCGCTGGTGCAGACCCAGGCCGACCCGAGCGTGTCCTTCCAGTTGAAGTTGGCTTCGAGGTCCTCGCACGTCTTCTTCGCGACCCCCTCGTACACCGTCTTGCCGCTGCCGTCGCAGAACGTGGTGGCAGTGAACGTGGAGCCCGCGCACGACTCGTCGGTCGCGATGGTACCCGCAGCCCACTGGCGGCAGGCGCCCTTGCCGTTGCAGACGCCGTCCTCGTCGCACGAGGACGGGGCAAGCTGGATACAGTCGTTCTTCGGGTCGGCTCCCTCGGCAGCGTTGCCGCAGGCACCGGCGCCGTCGCACACCTTGCACACGCCGCACTCGGCCTCCGGATCGGAGGAAGGCTGGTGGAACGTGCACACGCCCTCGGACCCCGCCTTGTTGCAGGCGCGGCAGGAGCCGGTGCACGTGCTGTTGCAGCAGTAGCCGTCCACGCAGTAGCCGGAGTTGCACTCGTTGGCCGTACTGCACGGAGCGCCGTTGCTCTTCTTGGCCACGCACAGCTGGCCGCTGCAGTAGAAGCCGGTCACGCAGTCCGCGTCCGTGGTGCACGAGTTGAGGCAGTTGTTGTTGGTCCCGCACTTGTACGGCGAGCAGCTTGCAGTCCCGGAGTCGAGACACAGGCCGAGGCCGTTGCAGTAGTCGGTCATGTAGAGGGTCGACCCCACGCACGACTGGGAAACGCACTGAGTTCCCGAGGCCCAGTACTGGCAGGCACCGTTGCCGTTGCAGAGGCCGTCGTAACCGCAGCCCCACTCCGGCATGGCGGTGCAGTTGCTCTTCGGGTCGGTGTTCTTCGTGGCGCTCTTGCACATGCCGCCGCCGGAGCACACCTTGCACGGCCCGCACTCGTTGGCGGGGTCGGTATCGTTGGCGATGTTGACGCACGTGCCGAGAGAGCCCGCCACGTTGCAGGCCTGGCACTGGCCAGCGCACGGCGAGGAGCAGCAGTAGCCGTCCACGCAGTACCAGCTCGAGCACTCGTTGTTGTCGCCGCACGGCTGGCCGTTGCCCTTCTTGGGCACGCACTTGCTGTTGGCATCGCAATAGAACCCGTAGGAGCAATGATACTGCTGCGTGCACGAGGTCCGACAAGCGAAGCCCGCGTCGTCACAGATGTAGCCGTTGCAGCCGGAGAATCCGCCGTCGGCGCACACGCCGGTGCCGCTGCACTGGTCGGGGTTGAACACGTAGCCGCCGACGCAGTACTGCGGGAAGCACTCGATGCCGGCATCCCAGAAGGAGCAGGAACCCGCTCCATCACAGACGCCGTCGTAACCGCACGAGCTCTGGCTCATCTGCGAGCAGTCATCGGCCGGGTCAAGGCCCGCGACGGCCGGGATGCACGAGTTGCCTACGCCGTCGCACAGGGTGCACGGCGGGCAGTTGTTCTCGGGATCGGTGTTGGCCGAGTACTTGCTGCACGTTCCCTCCTGGCCCGCTATGCCGCACGACTCGCACAGCGACTGGCACGGGGAGTTGCAGCAGAAGCCATCCACGCAGTAGCCCGAATCACACTCGCTGGCAGACGAGCAGGTCTCGCCGTCCGCCTTGCGCGGGACGCACGCTCCATTGAAGCAGTAGTGATCGCCGCAGCAGTCGAAGTCCACGGTGCAGCCGGTACGGCAGCCCGTCCCCTGAGCGTTGCAGGCGTATGGACAGCAGCTCTCGGTCGCACCGGTCACACACTGCCCTGCGCCGCTGCAGTAGCTCGGCAGGACCAGGTCGGTCCCCTGGCAGGCCTGCTGCTTGCAAACCGTGGTCACATCCCAGTACTTGCAGGCCGCGTTGCCGTTGCACGTGCCGTCGTAGCCGCACGACTGCTGGACGCTCTGCGAGCACTCACTCTTGTAGTCCTGTCCACTCTCGGTCTTCTTGCACGCGCCGGCGCCGTTGCACACCTTGCACAGGCCGCACTCGAATTCCGGGTCGGTGTTGGCCGCGTGGACCGAGCAGGAGCCCTCCTTGCCGGCAATGCCACACGAGCGGCAGGAACCGGTGCAGGCCTCATTGCAGCAGTAGCCGTCCACGCAGTAGTTGCTCTGGCACTCGGTGGCCGAGATGCAGGCCTGGCCGTCGGCCTTCTTCGCCACACAGGCGGAGCCGTTGCAGTAGTAGCCGGTGCAGCAGTGGAAGTCGGACGAGCAGGAGCTCCGGCAGCCGGTGCCCCAGCACTTGTACGGGCAGCAGCTCTGCGTCCCGAAGTCGATGCAGGTGCCGGTGCCGTTGCAGTAGTCGGGCTTGTTGAGCTGGGTGCCAACGCACGACTGGGCGACACAGATGGTGTCGTTCTCCCACATCTGGCAGGCACCGTTGCCGTCGCACCAGCCGTTGAGCTGGCAGGTCGACTTGGCAAATGCCGGGCAGTCGCCCTTGGCATCGAGCCCTTCGAGCACATTGGCGCAGGCGCCGCCGCCGTTGCACAGCTTGCAGGTCCCGCAGTCGTCCTCCGGGTCGGTCAGGTTGCCGAAGAAGGCGCATGTGCCTTCCTGGTCGACGATGTTGCATGCCTCGCACAGCCCGTCGCAGGCCGTGTTGCAGCAGTAGCCGTCGGCGCAGTGGTTGGACTTGCACTCATCGTCCTCGACGCACAGGTCGCCGATTTCCTTCTTGGGCACGCACACGGGCACGTCGCACCAGTGGGTACCCACGCAATCCGCGCTCGTCACGCACATGTCGAGGCAGGCGTATCCGTCTCCGTCGCAGACGTACGGCGAACACTTGACCGTGCCCTCGTCGCTGCAGACGCCCAGCCCGTCGCACAGATCGGCATTGTGCTGGAAGCCGTTCTCGCAGTACTGCTCCATGCAGACCGAGAACTCCACCCAGAACCGGCAGGCACCGTTGCCGTCGCAGGTTCCGTCGAGCTGGCAGGTCGACACCGGCTCCTCGACACAGTCATTGACCGGGTCGGTCCCTTCGTCGGCCAGCGAGCACTCGTCACCGCCGTTGCAGGTGTAGCACGTCGGGCAGTCGTCGTCCGGATCGGTTCCCGGCGGATGCGGCACGCACGTGCCCGGCAGGACTGCGCACGAGTTGCACGTCAGGTTGCAAGGCGTGTTGCAGCAGTAGCCGTCCGCACAGTTGTTGGACTTGCACTGGTTCGCTGCGCTGCAGGTGTCGCCGTTGTCCTTCTTGGGCTCACACACGTTGCCGTTGCACCAGTGGACCGGCACGCAGTGCTCGTCCAGTGTGCAGTGCGTCCGGCAGTTGATCCCGTCCGCGTCGCACATGTACGGAGAGCAGTCCACGCTGCCGTAGTCGATGCAGCCTCCCTTGCCATCGCAGAGGTCGGCCTCGAACTGCGTGGACACGGCACAGTACTGCTCCACGCAGACAGACCCTTCGGCCCACTTCCGGCATGCACCCGCGCCATTGCAGACACCGTCGAGGTCGCACGTGCTGACGTCGTCGGGCTGGCAGTGCGAGAACGGATCCTCGCCGTCGGGCACCGACTCGCACGAGTTGGCTCCCGAGCACTGCTTGCAGGTACCGCACTCCGACTGCGGGTCGGTCCCCTGGGCGTACAGTGCACAGGTACCGACGAACCCGTCGATGGCGCAGCTCTCGCACGTGGCGCCGCACGAGCTGTTGCAGCAGTAGCCGTCCACACAGAAGGACGACAGGCACTCGTTGCCTCCGCCGCACGACTCGCCGTTCTGCTTCTTGGGCACGCAGACCTGGCCTTCGCACCAGTAGACCGGCATGCAGTCGGTGTCGTCCTGGCAGGAGAAGAGGCACTCGGTTGCCTCGGGGTTGCACAGGTACGGCTCGCAGTCGACCGTACCGCTGTCCTTGCACTTGCCGCCGCCGTCACAGTAGTCCTTGGGCGACTTGATGTGCCCCGCACAGGTCTGAGCGGTGCACTCGGTCGTCGGATTCCAGAAGCGGCACTTGGCGTTGCCGTCGCACTCTCCGTCGAGGCCGCACGAGAACGGCTGGCTCAGCAGGCATTCCTGCTTCGGGTCGGTTCCCATGGCCGCCGCCTTGCAGTCGCCCGTTCCGTTGCACACGCTGCACAGAGCGCAGTCCAGGTCGGGGTCGGTGTTGTTGGCCGAGTACGAGCAGGTACCCCAGCTGCCAGCGATCTTGCAGCTTGCGCACTTGTCCGCACACTGCGTGTTGCAGCACACGCCGTCCACGCAGTATCCGGACTTGCACTGGTTGGCACCGCCGCACGGCGCTCCGTTGTCCTGCTTCACCTGGCAGACGTTGGAGTTGTTGCAGAAGTGGGACGGGACGCAGTGGGCGTCCACCTGGCAGAAGGTCCGGCAGGCAAATCCGGCGTCATCGCACGCGTACGGAGCGCAGAAGGCGCTGCCGCCATCGCTGCACACGCCGACACCGTCGCAGGTGTCCTGCCAGTAGACCACGTAGTTGCTGCAGTACTGGGCCAGGCACACCGTGCCGGACTGCCAGAGCCGACACTTGCCGGTGGTCTCGCAGGTACCATCCTGCTGGCACTGCGCCTTGGTCTGCTCCTCGCAGTCGTTGACCGGGTCGGTTCCCGCGGCTACGGCCGAGCACTTGTTGCCCGAGCCGGTGCAGGCCGAGCAGAACGTGCAGTTGTCCTCCGGGTCGGTGTTCTGTTCGTGGAACGTGCACAGACCGAGCTTGCCGGCCTTGTTGCAGGCCTCGCAGATCTTGTCGCAGGCCGTGTCGCAACAGACGCCGTCCACGCAGTACCCGGAAAGGCACTCGTTAGTGGCACCGCAGGCCTCACCGTTCGCCTTCTTGGGCAGGCAGGCATTGCCCGAGCAGTAGTACACGCTCTGGCAGTGCGAGTCGTTCTCGCACCCGGTCCTGCAGTTCACTGCGTCGACATCGCAGATGTACGGCTTGCAGTCCACAGACGGGGAATCCACGCACGTGCCGCTGCCGCTGCAGAAATCGGCCGGGAAGAGCGTGTAGTTGATGCAGGTCTGTGCCACGCACACCGTCGAGGCATTCCAGAACCGGCAGGCGCCGCCGCCGTCGCACATGCCGTCCTTCTTGCACGAGGTCTGGTCTTCCTGGACGCACTCGTCCTTGGGGTCCTCGCCGTTGTTGGCGTTGAGGCAGCCGCCCTGGCCGTTGCACAGCTTGCACGTGCCGCACTCGAACTCGGGGTCGCTGTAGCTGGTGTGATTCTGGCACATGCCCGGTCCCTTGCGTGCGAACTGAGCGTAGGGGGCCGCGATCGGAGCGTTGCCGGTCGGGTTGGTCTTGGGCCAGATGCTCCACACGTTGCTCTCCGCCTTGTTGGCGGCCCACATCCAGACGGCGAATCCGTTGTCGGTGTTGAGCAGGCCCAGATAGGCCCGCGGAATCCTCAGCTCGGATATCAGGTTGCCGGCGTGTCCGGCGTAGTGGAACCAGGTGGACACGTTCTGTGCCGCGTCCCAGTTGCCCTGGGCATTGGCAGGCACGTACCAGATGTCGCCGGCTCCGTTGAAGACGATGGCATATTCGGGGCGACGGGTTCCACTGAACGTGACCCCGGCGAACAGGTCGTCCGCACCGTGGGTCTGCAGAGGAGCCACGTCCTCGTCAAAGGCGATGGCCAGCTTGTCGGTTGCCTGGTTGACGCCCTTCCATGCAACATAAACGTAGTCATTGTCCCACGTCAGGAAGTACTGGACGACACCGCCGGTGCCAGTGCCGAGGCGGTGACCCGGGTTGTCCCAGTCGGCCATGTTCCCGTCCACCGTGATGGTGACCGGGGCCTTCCAGGTCTTGCTGCACGTGAGGCAGGTGGTGTTGCACGCGTCGTCGCAGCAGTAGCCGTCGACGCAGAAGCCGCTCTTGCACTCGTTGCCCGCGGCGCACACCTCGCCGTTGACCTTCTTCTCCGCGCAAAGGTTCGAGGTATTGCAGTAGTACGCGCTCTGGCAGTGAGCATCCTGGAAGCAGTTGGAGCGGCAGTCGGTCCCGACGTCGTTGCAGACGTACGGAACGCAGTCGACCTCGCCGGAATCGGAGCACAGGCCCTTGCCGTCGCAATAGTCGTTCGGGAACTTGAGGATCCCCACGCACGACTGCTGGACGCACACGGTCTGAGTGTTCCAGAACGCACAGGCGCCGTTGCCGTCGCAGGTGCCGTCCTTGCCGCAGGTCGACGTCGCGTCCTGCGTGCACTCCGACAGCGGGTCGGTGCCGAGCTCTGCCTTCTTGCAGGCTCCGGCCCCGTTACAGACCTGGCACAGCGTGCAGTCGTTCTCCGGATCGGTGTCGTTGTTGAACCAGGAGCACAGACCCTCCTTGCCTTCGATCGCGCAGTTGCGGCAGGCGCCGGAGCAGTCGGTCTCGCAGCAGACGCCGTCGATGCAGAAGCTCGACTTGCACTGGTTGCCCTGGACGCAGGCCGCACCGTTGTCGAGCTTGGGCTTGCAGGTGTTGGTCTTCAGCACGAACGTGTCGCACCAGTGAGTGGTCACGCAGTGCGGGTCTTCCGAGCAGGACGTCCGGCACTCGAGACCGTCGACGGCGCACTGGTACGGCGTGCAGTCCACGTTGCCGCCGTCGCTGCAGACGCCGGAGCCGTTGCACTTGTCGTCGAGGTGCTTGACGTGGTCGGCACAGTACTGCGCCACGCACGTAGTCCCATTGGCCCACAGGCGGCAGGCACCGCCGCCGTCGCAGAAGCCGTCCTTGCCACAGGTGAACTCCCCTTCCAATGCGCAGTCGTTGAGGTTGTCCACGCCGTTGGGCACGTTGGAGCAGACGTCGATACCGGAGCACGCCTTGCAGGTCGGGCAGTCGTTCTCCGGGTCGGTCCCGAGGTCATGCGGACGGCAGATACCGGCCGGCTTGAGCGGGTCGGGCGGAGTGGCCGGGCCGCAGGTGGCGCAACCGCCGTTGCAGGCGTTGTTGCAGCAGTATCCGTCGACGCAGAAGTTGCTCTTGCACTCGTTGGCGCCGACGCACGGATCGCCAAGCTCCTTCTTGCTGACGCAGGTCTTCTCCGCGTTGCACCAGTAGCCGGTGAAGCAGTCGGCATCGGACTGGCAGAGCGTGAGGCAGTCGGTCTGCGTCGCGTTGCAGACGTACGGTGCGCACGGCAGGGTGCCCTTGTCCACGCAGGTACCGGCACCGTTGCAGGTATCGGCCTTGTGCAGGGTCGAGCCCTGGCACGACTGGGGCACGCACACGGTGCCGTCAATCCAGAGGCGGCAGGCGCCCGCACCCGTGCAGAGGCCGTCCTTCTGACAGGTGGACTGGAGGTCCGACGCACAGTCGCTGGTCGGGTCGGTTCCGACCGAGGCAAATCCACAGGCCTTGTTGCCGTCGCACACCAGGCACAGCCCGCACTCTTCTTCGGGGTCCGTGTCCTTGGCGTGGCCCGTGCAGGTACCCAGCGAGCCCTCGATGTTGCAGGCGCGGCAGGCGCCGACGCAGGAGTTCTCGCAGCACACGCCGTCGACGCAGAAGCCGCTCTTGCACTCATTGCCAGCGGTCGGGCCGGAGCAGGTCTCTCCGTTGTCCTTCTTCAGGACGCACTCGGTCCCCTTGCACCAGGTGTCCGGTGCGCACTCGGCGTCCGTGAAGCAGTTGGTGTAACAGCCCCAGTCGCCGTTGCAGATGTACGGGTAGCACATCTTGGTGTTGTTCTCGACGCACAGGCCGCTTCCGTCGCAGGTATCGGCATTGTACTGGAAGTCCTCCATGCCGCCGTTCTTCACCACGCAGCTCTGGTCCGCACAGGTGGTACCCGGCAGCCAGTAGCGGCAGGCACCGGCACCGTCGCAGTTGCCGTCGAGGCCGCAGCCGTTCTGCGGGGTCTCGTCGCAGTCGCCCACGGGGTCTTCACCGGCCACGGCCACCACGCAGGTGCCGGCGCCGTTGCAAACCCTGCACGAGGTGCAGTCGTCCTCGGGGTCGGACAACGGAGCGTGGAAGGTGCAGGTACCTTCGATACCGGCCACGTTGCAGGCCCGGCAGTCGGAGGTGCAGTCCAGGTTGCAGCAGTAGCCGTCGGCACAGAATCCGGAGATGCACTGGTTGGTGCCGTTTCCGGTCCCGCCGAACTGGAGCTGCGGCCCGCACTCCTGACCGTTGGACTTCTTCGCGACGCACTTGCCCGATGCATTGCACCAGTAGCCGCCTGCACAGTCCGCATCCTCATCGCAAGAGGTCATGCAGTTCTTGCCCAGAGCATCGCACTGGTACGGAACGCAGCTGACCGTACCCTCGTCGACGCACATGCCGGCGCCGTCGCAGTGGTCGGCCACGTACTTGGTTGTGCCCAGGCACGACTGAGGCACACACAGGGTCCCGGCCACCCACTGGCGGCACGCTCCCTTGCCATCGCACGAGCCGTCGTTGAGGCAGGTCGCCTCGGCCTGGAGCGGACATTCATTAAGAGGATCAAGGCCGGCCGTCACGATGGCGCAGGCGCTGGCCCCGTTGCACACCGAGCAGAGACCGCAGTTGTTCTCGGGGTCGGTGTCGGCCGCGTGCGGGGTGCACGTTCCAATGAACCCATCCTTGTTGCAGGCCTGGCAGTTCTTGTCGCAGGCCGTGTCGCAGCAGACGCCGTCCACGCAGAATCCGGAGAGGCAGTCCGCACTCTCGTCGCAGCCCGCTCCGTTGGGCAGGTCGGGCTCGCAGGTTCCGTCGCAGTGGCAGGTCGTGTCGCACTCGGCATCGGATGCACAGGCGGCCGGACAGGTCGGGTCGCCCTGCTCCTTCTGGCCGTTGCACATCACGGGAGCGTAGCAGGAGCAGTCGTCGGATACGGTCTGGGCGGTGCAGCCCGAGTCGTCCAGGATCGGCTCGTTGTTGCAGATGTAGTTGTCGCACCGCTTGTCGAGGCGGTGGCCCTGGCACGTGCTCGGATCGTCGCAGGTCGGATCCAGCTTGTACTTGGCCGGGCAGTTGGAGGCCACGATACAGCAGTCGCCGCTATCGCAGCAGAAGCCGTTCTGGCAGTGGTCGGAGATGCAGTCCGAATTCTCGTCGCAGGCCGTGCCGTTCGGGTAGTCGAGCTCGCACGTGGCATCGCAGTGCGCGATGTCATCGCAGTCCGCGTCACCCGTGCACTTGGTCGGGCAGGCGGCCACCGGCTGGTCGACCTCACCGTTGCAGTAGATTGACTTGAACAGGCCGCACTCATCGGCCAGCAGGCCCACGCCGCAGGCGGAGTCGTTGTTGGCATTCGAGGAGGCGCACTCGAAGTTCAGGCAGGCAGCGCTCTTCTTGTGGCCCTGGCAGGTCTTGCTGTTGTCGCAGACCGCGTCACCCGAGTACACGGGCGGGCACGCGACGTCGTTGTTGCAGCAGACGCCCTTGGTGCAGCAGTAGCCGTTCTCGCAGTGGGCCGAAATGCAGTCCGAATTCTCGTCGCAGGCGTCGCCGTTGGGCAGGTCGCCCACGCAGGTGCCGTCGCAGTGGCCGTCCTCGTCGCACTCGGAATCGAGCAGGCACGAGGTCGGGCACTCGGGCGCAGTCTGGTTCAGACCGCCCGAGCAGTAGATCGACTTGTAGTAGCCGCACGGGTCGGCCTCGAGGCCGAGGTAGCACGCGGTGTCGTCCTCGATGTCGAGCTTGCCGCACGAGCTGTTGGCGCAGATCTTCTCGGACTTGTGACCCTGGCAGGTGCCGGGGTTGTCGCAGACCGGCGGGCTGAAGAAGTCCTCGGGGCAGTCATCGGCGGTGACGCAGCAGCTTCCGCCCGAGCAGCAGAACCCGTTCTGGCAGTGCTCGGAGACGCAGTCCGAGTCCTCGTCGCAAGGCTGTCCGTCCGGATAGTCCGGCTCGCAGACGAGGTCGCAGTGGCATTCGGTGTCGCACCACAGGTCGCTGTTGTCCGAGCACGAGGTCGGGCACGACGGGATGGGCTGGGAGACCGCGTTGGTGCAGATGAGCGACGGGTAGCAGCCGCAAAGGTTGGCCGTCTCGCCCTGGCACCCGCTGTCGTCCTCGACGGTGTTGCTGCTGCACTGGAAGTTTGCGCCGCAGACTGCGTCCACGCGGTGGCCCTGGCAGGTGCCGGGGGTGTCGCAGGTGGGCACGGTCTTGAACTGGGCCGGGCAGGAGCCCGCCACGTTGCAGCAGACGTTGGCGTCGCAGCAGTAGCCGTTGTTGCAGTAGTTGGAGATGCACTCGTCGCTGGCGGCGCAGGCCTGGCCATTGGGAACCAGGGTCTTGAACGTGGCCTTGAAGCTGTAAGACCCGGTCTTGCCGGCCGTACCGTCGACGAAGAAGTAGTAGACCCCCGGGGTGGTGAGCCGTGCGCTCAAGGACTCGTTGCAGGCAAAGCCGGCGCAGGTGTCCTTGCAGATGAGGCCCGGGCTGCCGGCGCAGGTGCCACCGGATGCGCCACGCAGGTAGATGATGGCGTCGAACCCGGAAGAGAGATCGAAGCTGACCTTCTTGGCCACGTCCAGGGTGAACTTGTAGACGCGGTCGGCAGCGGAGCCGCCGCCGCAGGTATCGCTGTACCCGTTGGTGGCGCACACGGTGGTGCCGGAGAGGTCCTTGGTTCCGTCGGTGGACACCAGCGTGATAGGAGCCTCGCAGGTGTTGCCCTTCGAGAGGTCGTTGGGGGACGACTCGACGAACACCTTCCACTGGGACAGCGTACCGACCTGGCCCGCTGCCTCGTCACAGATTTCGAGCGTCCAGTTCCCGCTGGCCTGCTTGCCCTGGAGGGAGCAGATGCTGCCCGGGATGTTCGGGTACGATGCCGTGAAGGTATTGTAGAAGTTCGCCTTCGTGCCGCCGGTGCCCTTGGCCCAGAGTGCCACGGCGGTTCCGTCCGGCGCCTTGAGCGTGAGCTTGAGGTCGCCGATACGGGAGTGGAGAACCTCGACCTTGACATCCAGGTCCGCAATGTAGGGATAGAGGGCCTGGACGTTGACGGTCTTCGTGATGCAGGCCACGTCGTTGATGGGGGCGTTGATGGCCCCGGACTCGCCCTTGGAACAGGCGGCTCCGTTGCAGATTGGCGTGCAGGTTCCGAGCCCCTCACCAGCGAGCCCGCCGACGCAAGCGTCATCGTAACCGCAGTCGTTGTCGCCGGCGTCGTAGATGTGGGTTCCGCCGCACTTGCTGGTGCAGTACTGGACCTTCTGGGTGTTGTCGCACGCGCCCACGCCGCCGTTGAGACCGGCATTGCAGGAGTCCACGGTGCAGGGGTCGCCATCGCTGCAGGCCGGGACGCTGCCTGCCGTGCAGCCGAGCTCGGAGCTGCAGAACTCGGCGCCGTTGCAGTACTTGCCGTCGTCGCAGAGCGTGTCGTTGGCCTGGTGCACGACCTTGTCGAGGGTCTCGTCGCAGTAATCGACGGTGCAGACGATGCCGTCGTCGAGCGCAGGGGCATTCTGCGAGGTACAGCCGGCCTTTGCATTGCACGATTCCGTGCCATTGCACCACTTGCCGTCGTTGCAGAGGTCGTCACTGGGCAGGTGGATCATGACGCCGTTGCTGCAGCTGTCGAGGGTGCAGTCGATGCCGTCGCTGACATCCGGTGCCACTCCGTTCTTGCAGCCAGCACCCACGTCGCAGTACTCGGTGCCGTTGCAGGCATTGGAATCCGAGCAGAAGTCGTGGTCCGGCGTGTGCAGGAGAACGTCGTTGACTTCGTCGCAGCTGTCCTTGGTACACGCGATGCCGTCGCTGGTCTCGAGACCCACCGACTGGCAGCCCAGGGTCTTGGAGCAGATCTCCGGGCCATTGCAGTAGGTCTTGTCGTCACACATGGCGTTGTTGGGGGTGTGGATGATGGCCTTGAGGACCTCGTCGCACGTGTCCGTGGTACAGCCGATGCTGTCGTCGAGCGGGAGCTTGCCCGCGATGCAGCCGAGGGTCGGGTCGCACTGCTCCTGGCCGTTGCAGTAAGTGGCGTCCGCGCAGTAGGCGTGGTTGGGGACGTGCTTGACGGCCTTGGTGGGCTCGTCACAGATGTCCGCGGTACAGCCCACGTTGTCGGTCAGCACCGGCGGGGTTCCGGGAGAACAGGCGCCCGTTGCCGGGTTACACTGCTCCTGGCCGTTGCAGAAGAGGCCGTCGGAGCACTTGTTCTCGGTGCCGATGCAGACACCGGCGCCGTTGCACTGGTCGGCCACGGTGCACACCTGGCCGTCATTGCAGGGAGAGCCAGCGGCCTTGGCCTTGGTCACGCACTTGCCCGTGGCCGGATCGCACTCGTTGACCATGCACTGGTCGGGGTGCGGGGTGCACGTCACGACCGTGCCGGGCTTGAGCTCGCAATAGCACTTGCCCGGATCGGTGTTGCACTGGAGGACGCCGTTGCAGTAGTTGCCATCGAACTGGCAGCCGACTTCGCAGCAGTTGTTGCACAGCGGATCCGCCAGGTTGGGCTGACCGCCGGCGCAGCTCCCGTCAGGCTGGCAGACCGAGTTGACCAGGCAGAGCTCGCCTTCGTCGCACGCCGTGCCCACGAGGTCGCTGTACTGGCAGTCCAGGACCGCGTCGCAGGTCTTCTTTACACAGTCCTTGTGCTTGTTGCCCACGTACGTGCACTTGGAGGAGTCGGGCGTATGCACGACCGTGTCGAGCGCCTCGTTGCAGGTATCCGCGGTGCAGGACACACCGTCCGTCAGCACGGGCTGGAGACCGGCCACGCAGCCGACGTCAGCCACGCAGGTCTCGACGCCGTTGCAGTACAGGCCGTCGTTGCAGAACAGGTCGTCCGGCAGGTGCGCGAACTTCTTGGTGCCTTCGTCGCACGTGTCCACCGTGCACGCGATACCGTCGTCGCCACCAAACGGCGCCGAACCCGCGATGCAGCCCTTCTCGCTGTCGCACAGCTCGAAGCCGTCGCACCACTTGCCGTTGTCGCAGGCGGTGTGGTTCACGGTGTGAACGATGGTGTCGGTCGGCTCATCGCAGCTGTCCGTAGTGCAGTCGATTCCGTCGCTGAGGTTCACGATGCTGCCCGCCGTGCACCCCTTGGCCACATCGCACTTCTCGGTGCCGTTGCAGTACAGGCCGTCGTCGCACACGCCGTTCATGGGAGCGTGCTGGATGGTGTCGCCCTTCTCGTCGCAGGAGTCCTGCGTGCAGGCGATTCCGTCACTGACGGGCTGAGGCGTGCCCGCGATGCAGCCGAGCACGGCGTCACAGCTCTCTTCGCCATCGCACCAGGCACTGTTGTCGCACAGCAGATCCTGCGGCGTGTGGGTCACGGTCTGGCCTGCTTCGCTGCACAGGTCCGCAGTACAGGAAACGCCGTCGTCGATCTTGACGGGAACGCCGGCGATGCAGCCGGCGACCGGGTCGCAGACTTCCTCGCCGTTGCACCACGAGCCGTCGTCGCACTCGATGGGCGTGTAAGCGCACTGCGCGCCATTGCAGGCATCGATGGTGCAGGCGTTGTTGTCGTCGCAGTCGTTGGCATTGACGCAGACGGCCCGAACCAGGAAGAGCCGCCAACCGTCCAGCGTGCCCGAGTCGCCGGTGACCCAGTCGTGAACGGTGAGGGTCCAGGTGCCGGCCGCAAGCATGCCGTGGTACGCGCTCATGTCGAGCCCGTCATCCGGCTTCTCGACGAGGTCGTAAACGCGGTACACGTTGTCGGCAGCGCCACCGCTCTGCTTGTGCAGCTTGAGCGTCTTGGTGCCGTTGGTCAGAGTGACGGTCAGGTCGCCGCTGAACGGATGCGTGATGAGGACCTTGACGTTGGCCTCGATGATCTTGCCGGAGGCAGTCACGACGACCTGGCTCACCACGTCGGTCGGAACATTGTCCGGAATGGAGGTCGGGAATGCGTCGGACGGGGCATACACGTCGCCCGGAATCGGCTTGCAGGTCTTAGTGTTCGGATCGCAGTAATCATTCAAACCACAATCATTGTGCGTCGTGCATGCGGCATTGCAGTTGGGCATCTTGCTGTTGATGCAGTCCGCGGTCACCGGGTTGCACGAGTCGGTGGTGCAAGGATTGCCGTCGTCGCAGTCCTTCATGGCGTGGGCGCAACCTGTCTGTGCGTTGCAGGAGTCCGCGGTGCACGCGTTCTGATCGTCGCACGTGTTCTCCTTGAATTCGCACAGCTTGTTGACGCACTTCTCAGTCGTACAGGGGTTTCCATCATTGCACTGCGGGTCCGTGAGGCAGGCGGGCACGCTGTGCTTGATGTACAAGGTCCACCTGAGCAGCTTGCCGCCGTTGGTGAAAGCCTTGTCGCTGACGGTCAGGGTCCAGTCACCGGCCATGCCCTGGTTCTCGAACGCGGTGAGGTCCAGAGCACCCTGGCAGATCGGAGAGCCGAGGTCATAGGTGATGTAGTAGTTCGCCGTGGAATCGGCGGGGTTCGCGCAGACGAGCTTGACGGTCTTGCCCGCGTGCTCGAGCTTGACTTCCAGATCACCGCGGTAGGCATGCTGGAGGTACAGCTTCACGTTCACTTCCTGGGCGAGCTCGGTTCCGTCCACGTTGATGGTGCTGACGTAGTCCTTCGGCGTCAGCGAGCCAATGGAGATCGGGGTATCGATGGACGGGTAGCTGGAGCCGGGGATGGCCGCACAGATGTTGCTGGCCAGCACGCAGGCGCTGTGCTCCGGGCAGTCCTGGTCATCGATGCACGGGATGCAGTCTTCCTGGTTGGTGTTGGTGCACTTGGAGGCCTCGCACTTGTCCGAGGTGCACTGGACGCTGTCGTTGCACTCGGCATCGACGGTGCAGGGCGGGAAGCCGTTCTCGAAGAAGTAGAGCCACTTGCCCATCAGGGCGTTGACCGTTCCGCCGCCTGCCTTGGGCACGTATGCGGCAAACGGGATCGAGGCACCGATGGTCCGGTACTTGGCGGTGCCGTCCTCGTACGCCACGGCAAAGCCGTAGTCCTGGCCGCTTCCGTCCCAGACCACGGGAACCGCGCCGGACAGCAGCTTGGCATCGATCATGTCGAGGAAGTTGTTGACCATGTAGTCGGGGCTGACGTCGAAGTCCTGCTTGTAGCAGAAGTGACGTCCCTCGACCGGTCCAGCGTAGAGCTGGTCGCCGTCGTCGACGGCTTCGATCTTGAAGTACGGGTGGAGGTTGGTCCACGAGTCGAAGGCCCACGTGTCGCCGCCTTCCAGGTACACCTTGCCGCCGGCATCGAGGTAGGCGGTCAGCTTGGTCACGTCGGAGTTGGTGAGCACGACCTTGGAGCCGTACACGCCGGTGGCCACGAAGATGCCCTTGATCCCGTCGAAGTTGGCGAACACGTCGAGCTTGTTGACGAGCTGGACGGTCTTGCCATTGGCCTTGATGGCGTCACGCAGGGCCTCGCCGTGGCTGTCCGGAACTCCGTCCGGCTGCCACACGATGTAGCCGCCCGACACGAGCACGTGGATGGGGATTTCCGTGTCGCGCTCGATGCAGCCGTCGGTGGCCCGGACGACGACGGTGTAGTCGCCGATGTCGGCATCGCTGGTCGGGTCGACGATGACCTTGGCGTACCAGTGCTTGTACAGGCTCGAGTAGGCCACCGGGCCAATGGTGACGAACGAGGGGCCGGAGACGACGGACAGCGAGATCTTGTCCGTGGCATCCGGCTCGGTCACCGTGATGTACTCGAACGCGCTGCTGTTCCACAGCGAGTTGATCTGCGTCGGGACCGACTTGTAGGACGGGGCGTACCCGGGACACACCTTCACGTTGTCCAGGTCATAGGCATTGAGATTGTAGGAGTTGGTCGCGGAGACCTTGAAGCCGAGGTACAGGAAGCCGGACAGGTACTGGGACGGAATCTGGTAGACCGGCATCTCCGCGTCAAGATCGGTCGTCGAGGTCTCGGCCCAGACCGGCACGAACGTGTCCGTCTTGTCCGGACCGGTGGGAGTTCCCGTCTTGTCCTGAATCACGAACAGGCCGAGATCGACGCTGTTCTCATAAAGATCAAGGTAGCGGTCGAACTGGACCGTGACCGCGCTGACCTTGGCCGGGTCCGCGTCGAGGGACGGAGTGACCAGGTAGGAGTCGAACAGCTTGGCGATCTGGGGAGACCAGTTGAACCGCATGTGGTTGTCCGGTCCCAGCGGGCCCGTGGCCACACACTTCCAGTTGTTGGTCGAGGCGGCCTGCTTGTCCACGATGGACCAGTTGATCTCGGAAAGAGCGGCGCAGGTGTTGAACTTCTGCGTGTAGGGCAGCTCGACGGCGCAGGGCACCTGCTTCTCGTAGACGCACTTGCCTCCATCGCAGGAAACGAGGATGCAGGGGTCGTTGCTGGCCTGGCAGTCGTCCACGTTCTGGCAGCAGGTCTCGGGAAGGCCGCAGTCGGCAGGAGCGATGTCCGAGGTGAGATTGCGGCACTTGCCGAACACGCACCGGTCGCACGTGCACGCGTTCAAGTCGTCACAGTCGGTCGCCTGGGTGGCCACGGTGCAGACGTTGGCGATGTCGGTGTGCACGCAGGCGTAGTTCACGCAGCTGTCTAGCGTGTAGCTCAACCCGTCGTCGCACTCGGCCGAGATGGTGCAGCACTCGTCGTTGAGGGCATCGACGGTGTGGGTGCACTTGTTCGCATCGCAGCTGTCGATCGTGCAATTCAGGTTGTCGTTGCAGTCGAGCGCCACGATACAGCAGGTGGGGTCGGTCTTGACATGCTTGCACGAGTAGCTGACGCAGGAATCGGTCGTGCACGAGTTCTTGTCGTCCCACTGGCCGCCGGCGGCGCAGTCCGCGGTCTTCGTGCAGCACTCGGTGACCGGAGTGAACACGCACTTGTTGTTCACGCACTTGTCGGTGGTGCAGATGTTGCCGTCGGTCAGCGGTGCCACGGTGCAGCCGGCGTCCGCGGTGCAACAGCCGTTGATTGCGGTGTACTGGCACTTCTTGTTGGCGTCGCAGACGTCACTGGTGCAGGGGTTGTTGTCGTTGCACGGGTGCGTGGCGTCGCAGATCGTCGTGTCGGCCTTGTTGCTGCACTGGTTCTTGAGGCACTTGTCCAGGGTGAACGGATCACTGTCGGCGCATTCCACGTCAGTCCAGCAGCACTTGGGCGACATGTTGGGGACCAGGCTCTTGATGCAGGTCTGGGCGCCGGTGTCGCAGTACTCGCTGGTGCAGGTGATGCCGTCGGAGCAATCCGCGTCCGCCTTGCAGCAATCGGGCAGTGCGGGGTTGGGCCCGTAACGGCAGACGTGGTTGACGCACTTGTCGAGGTTGCACGGGTTGGTGTCCTTGCACTCGATGTCGAGGTTGCAGCACTTGGCGACGGGCGCATTGACGCACTGGTTGTTGAGGCAGGAGTCGGTGGTACAGACGTTGCTGTCATTGCAGTCGCCGGACTTCAGACAGCACCCCTTGATGATCGTGTGCTCGCATTTGTTGTTGATGCAGGCGTCCGTGGTGCAGTTGCTGGTATCGGGCAGGCAGGGGTACAGGCCCGTGTCGTCGCAGCACTCGGGGTCGAACACGTGCTGGCACTGGTAGTCCTTGCAGTAGTCGATGGTGCAGACGTCCCCATCGTCCCACTTGCCGCCAAATCCGCACTCGACGTGCAGCGTGCAGCAGTTGGGGGAGTTGTTCGAGGTGTACACGCACGTGTTGCCGACGCAGGCATCGTCGGTGCAGGGGTTGCCGTCGTTGCACTCGCTGGTATTGTTGCAGCAGTTGGGGTCTGCGACCGGTCCGTGGCGGCACTCGTGTGCGATGCACTTGTCCAGCGTGCAGACGTCGTTGTCGTCGCACTTGGTGTCGGGCTCGGTCTCACAGCAGATGGGGTCCGGGTTGGCGGTGTTGACGCAGTAGCCGCCACCGAGGTTGCAGGAGTCGATGGTGCAGAACTTGCCGTCGTCGCAGGGGGCGTCGGGGTTGGTCAGTGCCACGGAGCAGCACTTGCCCTGTGCGGTGACGATCCAGTCGTTCTTGCAGGTTCCGGCCGCCTTGTCGCAGGCATCGGTGGTGCAGGGGTTGCCGTCTTCGCAGTCGCCGTCGACCAGGCAGGGGGTGCACTGGCTGGTGGCCGCGTCGCAGTACTCCCACTTGCCGCCGGTGGAACAGGCGCAGTCGTACTTGCTCATGCAGCAGTCGGGGTCGGTGCTGGGACCGAAGTGGCACTCGTACAAGCCGCCGCCGATGGAGGTGCACGCTTCGAGCGAGCAGGGGTTGCCGTCGTCGCAGGTCGGGTCACCAGGACCTGCGCACGGCTTGGCCACCTTCACCGTGACGGAATCCGAGGCCTCGCAGAACTTGAGTCCGATGCCCGCATCGAACAACTCGCACGTCAGGACGTGCTGGCCGGCGGGAACGTCGGCGAACATGTACGTCGTCCCCGTGGACGTGCCGTCGTAGTCGCCGTCGATGTAGCAGGTCACGGACTTGCCGGCCGAGGGATACGGTGCCCAGTTGGTGACGGTGAACGTCACCGTGACCGGCGTCACCGGCGTGCCGATGTTGAAGTACTTCCCGTCGGTCGGATCCACGATGGTCAGCGTGGGATCCGTCGCCGCGGGCAGCACCACCTGGGCCGGAGCCGCATCCAGAATCTCCAGGATTCCGTCCACGGTCTCCGCGGTGGAGAACCCGGCGTTTGGCGTCTCGGTGCAGGCCTGACCGGCAAGGGCCAGGACCACCCCCAGCACAACCAGATTGCGCATACTGCAAGCCCCAGTTTTCATGTGACCTCCTGAGACGATGCCCGGAAACACCCCTGTAGTTTCCTCGCATCGGACAGAAACCAAAGCCATCCGGCCCCGATCGTTCCGGCGGCATTCAACCTGACTCGTGAAGATTCCGTCAACCACCCGATTTCCCCCAGCAACGGCTTCAACGCCCATTGGCAAGCGGCTCACACGCGTGTGAGCCCCTTCGGGGCAGTGCGCAGAGTATGCGCAAAGACCCGGCGAGCCGACATGCAGTTATCGTGCCATTATCACGGCAAACCACTATCCCCTCCGCTACGACGCTTGCTCAATTCGGAACCTGCCGGAATCATTACCTTTCATCCCGTCGGGCCCGGGCTTCAACATGACGCTGTGCAGCGTCGACCTGCCCCGGGCGGGCAGGAAGGGTGACAAAACGCGGCAGTGACTACATCTCATCCTCCTCAGAGAGCCTGGGTCGGAATGTACTAAAAGACGTGCGGGCGCGCAAGGAATTGTTGGGACAGGCCGCTCGGCTGCGGGCGTCGCTGCCGCAGGTCGGCGGCACCGTGGGGGCGCTGCGGCCCGCCCATTTCGGGTCCGGCGGACGGGTAGATCGGGGGGGGGACGCCCCGCAGGGAGAGACAGCGATGGCAGGGTCGGCTCGTTCCGCCTATGAAAAACTTGCGTAGGGGTGCAAGCTTTACGACCGCGAGCGCCTCAGAGCGAGGAACATGGCTGCTGCCGCCAGGAGCAGAAGCGGGACGGAGGAGGGAACTCGGGGCACGTCGGCGACACGGCAGCCGCAGGACGGGTCCTTCTTGAATCCCGGGGTATCAAACTCGACCGTGGACACGTCGAGCTCCGTCTCGACGGCCTCGACAGCCTCAGGGTCGTCGGGACATCCCACGGCATACCATCCGCCGTCACAGCAGAAGCCGTACTGGACCGACTCCTCTCCGCAGTAGCAGGGGGCCGAGAGGTAGACCCCCTCCTCGCACTGAGCGCAGTCGTGGCACACCACGCTGATCCGGGGGCCTGCGACGTTGTCCCCCTCGAAGCTCTCTTCGATGACGGATTGGATATCGACATAGACATAGGCGTGGTACTCGCCGTCGATGGGGTTCTCCCAGACGGGATTCCACTCAATCGACTTGCCCGATTCGAGCCCGTCGACCTCCTGGAAGTAGTCGCCGATGTCGCCGGCCATGGGGGCCTTCTCCCGGTCGCGGAACAGGTCGATGCGGAACTTCCCCTTGACGGGCTTGGGACCGGAGTTCGTGACGACGACGGTATATTGGATTCCGGTGGTCGGCTTGGCCTTGAAAGTCGTGATTTCGAGGTTGGGGCGGCCGGGCACGATGGGCTCCACCTGGACTTCTACAGGTCCACATGTATTATTTTTCGTGTTCGTTTCGTACTTATTCAGCATTCCGGCGATATCAAGGACGATCCAGGATTTGTAGGTGCCGGCCGGGATTCCTTCCGGAGGTTGCCAGACGAACTCAATGGGGGCCAGGGCCCCCGGATCGAGGTTCTCGGTGAACGGTTCGAGGAGCCCCTCGAACTCGCCGGCATTCTCCCAGGTCGGCGCTTCGTCTGCGTTGAAGAAGAGGTCCACGTCGAATGGAAACGAGGGGTCTGAGCCCTTGTTCGAGACGAGGACGGTGTAACGGATCAGTGCGAGGTCGTTCTCCTCTTCCTGCACCCAGGTGACTTCCTGGCAGTAGAGGTCGGGGCCGGGGAGATCGACCATGACGTCCGCGCTGCAGTCGTTGTTCTTCTCGTCCATCTCGAAGATCTCGGAATCGCAATCGGCCCGGAACCACGCCTTGTAAAAGCCGTTCTGGAGGGAAGGGCCGCTCTTGGCAAAGAAGATCTGGCCGTCAACCGGCAGCGGCTGGTCGTAGGCAAGCACGAGCCCCTTGCCGGTCGCGACGTCGGGCACCTCGCCGAGGCCCGGCTTGTCCGGGCTGTCGAAGTAGATGCAGAGCTTGTGCTGCTCACCGGTCAGGACGTCCGTGAACCCCCGGTTGGAGATTGCGCCCTCGTAGACAGGGATGTTCCCCTCCAGGGAGATCTTGCACTCCTCGACCAGCAGGTCCGGCTTGTCCGGGTTGTCCGGCATGACGAACGGCTCGAGGAAATGGCAGTTGTTCGCGTAGGTCTTCTCCTTGACCGCCTTGTCGCCGTCGACGACGCAAACCGGCTTGTGAGGGCCGACTTCGACCAGAGAAATGGGGATCACGATGGTCTCACTCTCCCCCGGGGCCAGACCAGTGCCCACCGTTCCGAACCCGCTGGGCAGAACACCGTCCGGCAGGGGGGAGAAGTGGTCCTCGCACTGGTCCGACACCTTGTCCATGAACGCGTCGACGAACACGGGCAGGTCGGTCGGGGTCTTTCCCTGGTTGGTGACGGTAGCGGAGACCAGCACCCCGTCCGAGTTCTCGGGGTCGACCTCGACCGTGCAGCTCACCACCAGGTCGGAGGGATCGGCCAGACAGAAGAACTCGTCGCAGATCAGGTTATTATCCTCCTTCGCCTCCTTGCACCCGTTGAATACCGAATCCACAAACAGCATATAATGATACGGAAGCACATTGACGGGGACCGTCGTGGATCCCTGGAACGTCTTGGCCTGGCCCGGCTTGACATTGCCGAACTTCAGGCTGTCCCAGGATTCCCCCCCGACCGGGTTGCACTCGTACGGGTGCTCTTCGCACATGCAGGGATAGTTGGCCCAGAAGTCGGCCCACCAGTTGCCCGGGCACTGCTCGGTGCCGATGTTGATGAGCGTGACCTCCCAGTCGACTTTGCACTCGGGCGGGTCGCCGGACGGGGGGTTGACTACGATGTCGACCGTTCCGGTCAGGTCGGGGAGAGCAAGGGCCGGTGCCGGCAGCAGAAGCGCGCAGGCCAGGACGAACCGCCCGAGCAGCGACAAAGGCTCGGGGGAACCGGTGGAACGGCGACCCCCGCAAACAGAGGGGAAGGAGGGAGCGGCTGAGTAACGGAGGGCAGATGGGCGTAGCATTGGACACCTCACACCGAAACGACGACTCGGCGGCAGTATAGCAATAGTCGTGCCACGCTACAAGTTGGGGGCCAACCCGGGATCTCTCGGTTCGGAACGAGGTTTTGCTTGCGTGTGCGGGGGAAACAGGAGTATTCTCTTGCGATGCGGAGGATTTGCCGTGGCAAGAGTCTCAGCGAACCATGCGGCAGATCGAGCGCCAGGAGGGTACGAATGAAGCAGCTGTTGGCAGGGCTGGTCTTGGTGGTTGCGCTGGTGGCAGCCGGATGCTCGGGCGAGGATGGCGCCCAGTCGCTTGCGCCCCGAGTCTCGGGCATGACGACGACGGCGATGGCCGCTGCCGGCCCCGGGGCTCCCATGGAGCTCTCGCTGGGAGAAACGGTGTACGTCCTCGGCGAGAACTTCCCGGCCGAGGGGGATGGACGGGTCGAGCTGGTGTTCGACGGCAATTTCGAGCGGATGGACGGCATCATCGAGGGAACCAAGTTCTCGGTCGCCGCCGTGCTCGATGCCCAGCTCACGTCCGACGGGGAAGTGGCGGGAATCCCGGTGCCGGCTGGAACGCAGGTGCTCCGGATGTCGCGGTTCGGGCCCTTCAAGGTGCCCTTCACCAAGACCGGCAACCAGACCGGGACGTTCAAAGGGACGCTCACGGTGAGGAGCCTCGATTCCGAGGGGACCGTGCTCGACGAGTCTGACCCGACCCACGTGACCGTGAAGGTCAAGCCGTCCATCGCGATCCGGCGGCTCGAGCCGTTCGTCGGCTTCAATCCGGACGGGACCCCGATCTTTGCCGAGTGCGGCATGCCGGCACTTCGGGCCCTGCAGAATCTTCCGTACGTGCTGGAAGTGGAGGCCGTCGGGTTCGAGCCCGACTTCTTCGTGTACGAGTTCCAGGGAGTCAACGGCAAGACCACGGGGACGCTGAAGCTCAGCCACAAGGCATCGGCCCGAATCGACAGCATCGGAGACCCCGAGAGCCAGCAGATCCTGGTCTTCAACGAGGTCCCCGAGGACATGACGTTCTACTATGCCTCGATCCGGGTGACCGCCACGGTCAAGGGGAAGGACGGAGACTTCGTCGAAACGGCCCTGCCGATCTCGGTCCATCGTCCGATGGAGTTCTACCTGGGCCAGGCGCAGAGCCAGCCGGCCGAATACTATGAGCCGGTGGCGGTCAGCGGGTGCATGCCTGGATCGCTCGGCAACTCGGTGACCTACCAGGAGAGCCACTCGGAGTCGCGCCAGAACGCAGTGTCTGTGGCGGTGGCCAAGTCGTGGAATCAGAGCCACGGCGTCGGCACGTCGCAGACCTGGTCGCAGGGGATCCAGGAGAGCAGCTCCGTCACCAACGAGCAGGGGGAGAGCTGGAGCCACTCGGAATCGGAGTCGCTGGAAGAATCGTACGGCGTGGACTACGAGCACTCGGAAAGCCAGAACGCGGAGTACCACACCGAGGACGGCGAGGAGTGGGGCTGGAACTTCAACAAGGGAACCTCGAACGAGCAGATGCAGCAGGATTGCACCGAGGTGTACGGTGAAGTTTCGGTCGGCGTCGAGACCGAAGTGAATGCCGAAGGCAGCATCCCCGGCTTCGCTAAGGTGGGCGGCAAGGTGGGTACCTCCGTGGGTACGACCGTCGGCGGGAGCAAGGGGACCGTCGTCGGTCAGACCGTGGGGGTCAACTCCAGCGAAGGTGCCAGCATGGGCGGCAGCCACAGCGAAGGCCAGTCGTTCGGCAGCACGACCACCGACTCGTCCGGAGAGAGTCTGACCAAGGGGTACGCGCTCACCAGCCAGGACGAAGTGGGCCAGAGCACCTCCATGTCCGAGACGTCGGGCACGACCAAGGTGTATGACTTCGGCGGGGCCACGTCGATGGAGGACGTTGTGGCCGTTGGCGAAGAGGAGAGCTGGGAGGAGACCTGGTCGACGACCGAAGAGGATTCCACCCTGATGTCCTACACGGGCAAGATCCCGGTGGGTCGGTACGGCGTGTGGTATCGACAGACGACCCGCTACGTACGCCAGGCGCAGGTGTACTCCTACAATCTGTGCGGCGTGCGTGAGCTGATGGGCAGCCTCACCTTTAACGAGTGGGCTTGGTCGCCCGCGCTCGCCGTCGGCGACAAGTGCGGCGGCACCGAGATGCCCAGGCCGGATTTCCCCCAGGCCCAGTGCGTGATCCCTCCGTGTGAGTAGCAGTTCCGGCGAGGTGCCTCCACCTGGCCTGCTCCACCGGGGGAGGTCGCAGTACCGGTGGCACCTCCGCGCCCCCCCCGGTGATGAGCCTTACAGGCGCAGCGTCAGTCCGCCGCCGCCGCAGAAGCCGCCGTGCTCGTAGCCCTTCCGAACGCCGTAGCCGAGCGTCCCGTTGATCTCCAGGAAGTCGAGGAGGAGCGAGATGTTGTACGAGGGGATCACCGCAGTCTCCTCGCCAAATGGGTAGGTCGTCACTTCGTTCTTGAGCGACATGCGGAAGTGGGGCAGCGTGCTCCACTGGAACTCGGTGGTGAAGCGGTATCCTACGTGGGTGACCCCTTCGAAGCCGACTGCGAAGTTGGTGCCCCGAAGGGTTCCGAGGCGTGCCAGCGCGCCACCGCCGGCCTCGAACCCGCGGTAGCTTGCGCCCATGGTCACCTTGGCCTCCAGGCCGACGACGTCGAAGATCTCCCAGTAGGCGGTTCCAAAGCCGTAGTAGAGGCCAGGGCGAATGGGACGCCCCTCTTCGAGGACGAGCTTGCTGGCGTTGGGGGCCTCGTAGGCAGCCATGTCCGGGGACTGGGTTCCCAGCACTCCGCCCAGCATGCCGTACCCGAACGAAATGTGATAGATGGCGCTCTGGAGGAAGGCGTAGCGGACCCCCACTTCGAGCTGGTTGTAGCTATCCTGGAGCAGGCCGAGCTCGGTCTTTTCGAGGGTCTGCTCGGGCAGCTGCCGGGTTTCGCCGAGATCAAAGCGCTGGAAGGAGGCCATGAACTCGGTAGGGCGGTTCCCGTGACGGGCCTTGCGGGCCTCCCGGTAGAGGAGCGAGCGGCTCGGGTCCACGGCCAGGAAGTGGGGGGCCTCGGGGCCTGCAAAGCGGATGCGGCCGGTGCCGTCCGCTTCGACCGAGCGGATGTAGTACTCGATGCCCGGAGGGGAGACCAGGGAGGGGCTGATGTGAGCGATGAGGCCGTTTCCGTCGTCGGCCAGGAAGGGGGTGACGCTGTACTGCGAGGCTCCAGCGGGCCTGAGGCAGAGCTCGAGGGCGGTTCCGGTCCATTTGCCCTGGAATCGGGCCGTGATGGGATAGTCATCGTCCCCGGTGGTCAACCTGGGAGGGGGCACGTGCATGAGGATTCCGGGCTCCTCGGTCTGGGCCGCGGCCGAGGCCGACCAGCAGAGGACGGCCAGGGGGATTGCCCACGCTGCAGACATGTGACGAAGGACGCTTCCTGTTCTCATGGTCATCCCCCTACCAGTTGAAGGTCAGCCCGAGGCCGGTGCCCATCCCGATGTGACGGATGTTGCGCATGTTGAGGCCCACGAGGGCATCGATGCTCATCCAATCGAGCTGACGCCAGCCGAGCCTCAGGACCATGCGGGCGGCGTAGTCCTCGGCCACCGGCAGATTGGTGGCAGCCACGGAGACCCCCAGCGGGAAGTGCTCGAAGACGGCCAGGCTCATGGTGACGAGGGCCTCGATGCCCATGTCCTGGGTGAGGCTTCCACCCAGGAGCAGGTTGGTTCCCTCCTCCCTGCCGATACGGAGGTAGGCGTGAGCGCCGAAGATGTTGTCCCCTCGCTGGATCTCCTCCTCGCCGGGGAAGGCCTGCTCCCGGATTCCGCCGACGACCAGGCGAGGCATGATGTGGACGTAGCGGCCCAGTGCGAACTCGGGCTCGAAATAAGAGTAGCTGAAGGAGAGACGCTCGGAATCGGGTGCGGAACCGGTGACCGGGGGAACGGCAGAGGACTTCTCGATGTCGCCGGCTGGCCCGCCGGCACCTTCGAAGATGCCGAAGCCCATCCGGAATGAATGGAAGAAGCCGAAACGGAGGCGATAGGAGAAGTCTCCCTCGGCTCTCCAGAAGTAGTCCCTGCCCGCGGACTCGAGGAAGAAGTCGGTCCACTCGACGTTGAACTGGGCACTGGAGCGGCCCCGGACATCGGGGGCCGGCTTGACCGCTGCGGAGACGGCCACGTAGGTCGGGCTTTCTCCCGACGCATGGGCCGGGATGCGACGCCCGAGACCGTCCTGGGCATCCATGTAGTACTCCAGGCCGGGCGGGGTGACCATCTCGGCAGGCACCGTGGCCTGATAGTGGGCATCGCCGCAAGCCTTCATGACCAGGGGGCGGTACTCGCTGTCTCCGTGGCGGCGCACGTAGAGCCGGGCGACGGCGACCCCCTCGCGTGAATAGAGGAAGAGCGTGGGGGACAGGACCGAGTTCTCCGGAACCTTCTCCGGGGGCCGGTGGTGGGCCACGGGGCGGGACGTCTTACGCTTCGTCGCTTCAAGGGCGGCGTCGTAGGCGGTCTGGAGCTCCCGGCGGAACTCGTTGAGTCGCTCGAGCTCCGCTTCGACCGCGGCGATGTACTGATTGCCGGGGTACTGCTCAATGACCTTCTTCCAGATTGCCTCCCGCATTTCCAGCGAAGCGCCCGAGGCGGCCTGCCAGGCGGAGTGGACGATCCGGGCATCGGGGTCGTCGTCGCAGTGGGGGCAGTCGGGGCAGGAGGCGGAGACGGTGGGAGGGGGCGGAGCCAGCCCCTCGAAACGGACGGTGTCGCCGGGCCGAACCCGGGACAGCAGTCCGTCCTCGATGACCGTGGAGGAGACGACGGCCCCCGCGTTCTTGACCTTGACCTTGGCAAGCGGCACGAGGTCTTCGACTGCGGCCCCGGTCAGAGGATGCACGAGCCTGACTCGAGTGTAGAGGAGACCGGCCATCTCCTGGGCCAGGCCGTCTCGGACACCCATGTCGATCAGGATCTCGCCGTTCTCGACGGCCAGCACCACGGCCTCGCCCCGCGGAACCCCCAGCGCCCCTTCCGGAGGAGCAGCCCACACCGTCGTCGTCCCGGCAACGGGAACCCCGACCCACCCCGCAAGTGCGGCTACCAGGATGCAGCGAATGTATGTCATGGCCTGCCCCCCGTTTCTGTCGTCGACCGGACCATCGCACGGCGGTGATTGCAGGGCACGTGCCAACACCAGGGAAGGGCGGTTTGAACCGCCTGGGAGGCCGGTCAGCAGCACGAAGGAGGGACAGGCCCTCTACCCCGCGGAGGAGGGGAGCGGTGCTCCAATGGAGCAGAGGTTGTCCAGGGTGGAGGATTGGAGTAGCATGATGGCAAGCTCGGAGGGGAAGACATGGCCAACAGGGCAGTCTTGCGGACACTGACGGCACTGGCGATGATTGCGATGGTCGGCTGGGGATGCGGGGGAGGGGAGGACCACAAGACGGTGCTCGACCCCGGCGCCGGCGGGGACACGAGCCAATGCTACCACATCGGACAGGAGTGGCCTCAGAGCTACCCGCCGATGACGGAGGAAAGCGCCTACCAGTTGGCGCTGAGATGGAGCCAGTGCGTGTCCATCGATGGTTCAAACCTCCCCTGGCACTGGGTCTGCGGGATGGGCACTTGCCTGTCCTACGAATTGCCCGAGGTCGATGCCCCCTCCATGGAGTGCATCCTGGCCGCCAAGGACTGCGATGAAGTGCGCTGCTGCTGGGGTGTCAACTCGGCGGAGAGCCCCGTGGCATCCGAGGACGTGGAGTTTGGGAAGGGGCGCTGCGAGGGGTCGGTCCGGATCGAATGGTGGTCCCTTGCCGATGGTCGGCACATGGCCAGGAGATGGGACTGCGCCTGGTCGTCCGGCAATCCCAAGTGCCTCCAGGATGCAGACGGGAACATCCAGTGTGGTAGCGGCACGTGCACGAACACGAACGAGCCGCCGCACTGCGACGGAGACGTCCGGGTATCTTGCGACAAGGGGATCGAGCGCCGCGTGGACTGTGCCGAAAGAGGGCGAAAGTGCGCCCTCGTCGCCACGGACGAGGGACAGGAGGCCAAGTGCGTGGTGAAGGAGGGATGCCTGGTCCCCTACTGCGACGGCAACGTGTTCGTCCTGTGCCAGGGCGGTGCCGAAGTCGGCCGGTACAATTGCGACTGGTACGGCGAGGGGGTGAAGTGCAGCAACCCGACCCGGGGCGAGGACGGCGAGTGGACCGGCGGCTGCACTGCGGAGGGGGACAAGGCGTGCGCTCCGGACAAGGACCAGGACTACTGCGACGGGACGAAAGCCCGCTACTGCCTGGACAGCGGAGTGTGGGCCGAGTTCGACTGCGCCGACTTTGCAGGTGGGGTATGCCGGAAGTACTGCCCGCTCGATTTCGGGGACGATTGCGAGGCCGGGGACGACACGTGCGAACCGGCTCCGCCTTGTGACCCCTCCGACCCGACGCAGGGGAATTCGGTGGGCTGTGCGGAAGGAACATAAGCTTCCCGCCCTACCCCGTGCCCGTGCCCGATTGTCCTACTGCATCTGCCGGCGCACCGATGGCCCCTCCCGCGTGGTCGGGGCTGTGTGGCCCCTGCCCGGGCAGGGGCACGTTTAGAACACCAGGAAGATATTGCCTTGGAGGGTCCAGGCCCACTCGGCACCTTCGCCGGGCAGATTCTCGATCAGGAAGTCCTTGGGCCGGTCCATGGCGGCAAACGGGTAGAGGAATCCAAAGCCACCCGACACCAGGAACCGGTTGGTCTCCTCGTAGAAGAGGTGGGCGTCCAGTTCGAGGCCGAGGTTGGAGGAATCGCCAGGGTAAGCTTCCGGATTGAGGGCCATGGCGTAGAGGCCCGAGATCAGACCGCCGAACGCACCTTCCTCGGTGGGAATGATGTCGAAATCGAAGTGCGGCCGGAAGTAGGCGCTGTTGCTGACCGTCCCGAGCACCTGCCGGTAGAGCAGCATGTCGATGGCGTAATTCCGGTTGAAGGAGAACGCGGAGTAGCGGTTGTCCGTGCCCCAGGGGTTCTTCTCCCGGCCGGTGTACCAGGCCATCAGCTCCGCATCGTCGCCCGAGGCCATGCCGGCATCCAGCCCGAACGAGATCATGCCGAGGGTGAAGTTGGTCTCCAGCGCCCCGCCGTACTGCATCACGTCCACCGTGGTGGTTGCACCCGTGGCATCGACGTTGTCCAGAGAGCCGATGACTGCGGCTCCTTCCAATGCGGCGTAGTAGCGGGTCTTGGGGTCGGGGCGCCAGTCGAGGCGGAGCCACAGGTCCGGCGTGAGCAGCCAGGCGGCGCGGTCCACCAGCTGCAGGCTCGCATAGTCCTTCGTGAGGTCAACGGCCGACGGGGAGGAACCGTCCTTGAGGGCCGTAGTGGATTCCTGACTCCGCCAGGTGACATACAGCCCCCAGTCGATCTGCGGCTTCCCGGAGAACAACCCCTTGCGCCGGTTGATGAAGTCGTCCCGGCTTTCGGGGCGGGAGAAGAGAGCGAATTCGACCTGGTGAACGTCATCCTCCTGCTCGACATCGTAGGATTGGCCGTAGGAGTTCTGGAGGCCGTACGAGACCGCTCCGGAACCGAGCCAGCCATAGCCGACCATCACATTGAACAGAGAGAAGTCGTATCGCCAGGAGAACCGGTCGAGGTAGTTGCCCCATTCGGCATCGAGAGCACGGAAGCGCTCGATGGTGGTGAGAGCGGTGTCGTTTCGGTCGTAGTCGCCGCGGCTGGTGAGAATGCCCAGGCCCCAGTCGTATGCATAGCGGCCGACCTTGAGCGTGCCCAGGTTGAACGAGTCGGGGCGCAGAGGGTCATCGAACGCGATCAGCCACTCGGCATAGGCCTCCTTGACCGAAATGGAGTCGTTGAGCGCGTTGATGCCGGCGCTGGGGGGGACCTGGGTATTCGTGAAGGTGTCGAGCGGGATGGCAGGGCCGGGATAGCCCTTGTAGAAGCCTCCGTTCCCGCCGGAGGACGAGACGTTTCCGAGGTACTCCGGAGTTGACCCGAGCACCAGGTTGTCGAGCAGGTCCACGGTGGTCCCGATGCGGATGGTATCGGACAGGCGGAAAACAGGGGAAAGGCGCAGGCGGAGATTTGCCGTGCCGAGGGTCTTTTCGCTTTCCTTGGAGAGCTTGTCCTCGAAGGTGGCGCTCCCCGGATCGTTGACGTAGTTACGCTTGAGGGGCGGGAGAAACAGCGACGTGGCAGTGTACTCGGTTTCCGAGGTGGCGGCGTACGTGCCCAGGTCGGCTTCGCCGAACAGGTCGGCCCGGAAGCGGAAGCTGCCGTGCCAGTCGATGGCAGGATAGCGGGTGAGCGGAGGAGTGATGAGCGCCGCGCGGCGCCGGGCCTCCTCTCTGACCTGGTCGATGAGAGAGGGGGAGTTGACCGACTCGACGGGAGTGTCGGTTTCGGACTCGACGACCTCCTCGACGCCCTCCTCTTCGGCGGCCTTCTCCACTGCCTCGTCCCCCTCCCCGGCTGGGTCGTCGGCTTCGGCAGTTGGCTCGTCGGCTTCGGCGGAAGGCTCTTCCGTGCCGGTGGGCTCAGGCTCCTGAGCCCAGACGCAAGGGACCGGCATGAGGAGGAAAACGAGTGCAAGGAAAGCTGATTTCATGCGGTCCTCACTTGACGACGATGTTGATGATCTTGTCGGGCACGACGATGACCTTGAGCACGGTCTTTCCCTCGGTCCATTTGAGCACGAGGGGGCTTTCGAGCGCAAGCTTCTCGACCTCGGCCGGCGCGGTACCGCGGGGAACGGGGAGCTTGGCGCGGACGCGGCCGCCGATGGTCACGGGCAGCTCGAGGGAGTCCTCGACGCAGAGGGCCTCGTCCCAGGTGGGCCAGCCGTGATCCGAGGGTTCACCGGTTCCTCCCAGGAGTCCCCACAGCTCGGAGGTGAGGTGGGGAACGAACGGATGGAGCAGCCGGACCAGGGTCAGAAAGGCCTCGGAGACGACGTCGAGCTGTCCGGCGGCTGCCAGTGCCGCCCCCTTGGAGAACAGGAAGTTGCCCAGCTCCCTGGAGCGGGCGATGGCGGTGTTGAAGCTGAACCGTTCGAGGTCGGCGGTGAATGCCTTGGCGGTCTTGTGAGCGAGCTTGCGGCATTCGAGAGGCAACCCGTCATCCGAGGGCTGCCCGGCCGAGGGCGGGGTTGCCTTCCATGCAGCCAGATCCTCTGCAAAGGCGAAGATGCGCTCGAGGAAGCGGTACGCGCCCTTGACCCCCTGCTCGGACCAGTTGAGGCCGGCCTCGGGCGGGGAATCGGACATGATGAAGAGTCGGGCGGTATCGGCACCGTAGTCGGCGAGGATGCGCTCGGGGTCGACGACGTTCTTCTTGGACTTGGACATCTTCTCGACGGGGCCGACGGTGACCGGGGAATCGGCGTGGTCCTTGAGATGCCAGCGGCCGTCTTCCTGGATGCAGTCCTCCGGGAAATGGAAGCGCTTGACCCGGGTGCCGTCACCGACGTCCTCGGTGTGGTAGTAGGTCTCCATGCAGACCATTCCCTGAGTGAGGAGTCGGGTGAACGGCTCATCGACGCCGACGTACCCGAGGTCGCGAAGCACTCGGGTGAAGAAGCGGGCGTAGAGGAGGTGCATGATGGCGTGCTCGACCCCTCCGATGTACTGGTCGACGGGGCACCAGTAATCGACGTCGGAGCGGTGGAACATGGCGTTGGCCCGGTCGGTGCTGGCGTAGCGGAACTGGTACCAGGAGCTTTCGACGAAGGTATCCATGGTATCGGTTTCGCGGCGGGCCTCGCCACCGCAGGTCGGGCAGGTGGTGCGCCGGAAGCTCTCGAGCTTGTCGAGCGGGTTTCCCTTTCCGTCGAAGGAAGCCTCGTAGGGCAGCTTGACCGGGAGCTGGTCGTCGGGGACGGGGACGACGCCGCACTGGTCGCAGTGGATCATGGGGATGGGGCAGCCCCAATAGCGCTGCCGGGAGATTCCCCAGTCACGGAGGCGGTAGTGGATGGTGCGGCTGCCAATGCCCTCCTTCTCCAGGTGGTCGACGATGGCCTCGATGGCGGAGCGGTTGTTCATGCCGGAGAAGGCGGCGGAGCGGACGAGCACTCCCTCCTCGACGTAGGCCGAGGTCATGGAGGCGGGGTCGAGCTCCTGTCCGGGGGGGTTGATGACGACCTCGATGGGGAGGTCGCAGGTTTTGGCGAACTCGAAGTCCCGCTGGTCATGCGCGGGGACGGCCATGATGGCTCCCGTTCCGTACTCCATGAGGACGAAGTTGGCCGCGAAGATGGGGACCTTGCGGCCGTTGAGCGGGTTGACCGCGTAGCTTCCGAGGAAGACGCCTTCTTTGGCCAGCCCTTCCTGCTCGACCCGGCGGACGCCGGTGCGGGCGGCCTTCTCGACGAACCGTGCGACCTCGTCCCTGCGCTCGGGCGTGGTGAGCTCGGCGAGGCGGGGGTGCTCGGGTGCGATGCTCATGAAGGTGACGCCGTAGAGGGTATCGGGGCGGGTGGTGAAGATGGTGAGGGGCTCTCCGCCCTTCTCCAGCGGGAAGCGCACCTGGGCCCCGACGCTGCGGCCGATCCAGTTTTCCTGCTGGCGGATGACGTAGTCGGGCCATCCCTGGGAGAGGGTCTTGAGACCGTCGAGGAGCTCGTCCGCGTAGTCGGTGATCTTGAGATACCAGGCAGGCATCTCCTTCTGGACGACGGGACCGGAGCAGCGCCAGCAGATACCGCCTTCGGCCTGCTCGTTGGCGAGCACCCCGTGCTCCCGGCACCAGTTGACGAGGGAGGTCTTGCGGTAGGCGATGCCCTTCCGGAATGCCTCGATGAAGACCTTCTGCTCCCAGCGGTAATAGTCGGGGTCGCACGTGGCGACTTCCCGGCGCCAGTCGTAGGAAAACCCGAGTGCTCGAAGCTGGCGCTTCATGGTGGCGATGTTGTTCCAGGTCCAGTCGGCGGGGTGGATGCCGCGCTCGATGGCAGCGGTCTCGGCGGGCATTCCCAGAGCATCCCAGCCCATGGGGTGAAGGACGTTGAAGCCCTTCATGGTCTTGTAGCGGGCGACGACGTCGCCGATGGTGTAGTTGCGGACGTGGCCCATGTGGATCCGGCCCGACGGGTACGGGAACATGACGAGGACGAAGCATTTGGGCTTGTCGGGGTGGCGCTCGACGCAGAACCGGCCGTGCTCGTCCCAGCTCTTCTGCCAGCGGGCTTCGATTTCGGAGAAACGGTATTCCTTGCGCTCGGTCACGACGGATAACCTCTTTGGAATCTGGTTGGGGACCGATGAAGCGGGGCCGCGGGTCGATGGGGGAGGGTCCGCCATCAAAGCGGGGCGGCTATTCGGTCTTGGCAGCATCCCCCTTGCCTACGAAGGCCACGTTGTCGAACAGAATGAGGCCGTGGTCCGGGAAGTTGGCTTCGCGGCGGACCTTGAAGCTGACGGACTTGATGGAAGCAGGGTCGATCTCCTTCTTGACGATGTCGGAGACGGGGATTTCGTAGCGCTTCCAGTCCTTGCCGGCCTCGAGGGGACCGAAGGCCTCGGAGCGACCCTGATGGAACTCGGCGTACTTCTCCCAGGCCACGAGCTCGACAAAGAAGGCGTGGTTTTCTCCGTCGCCGGAGCGGACGATGAAGGTGACGCTGTCCATGACGGTGGCATCGAGCGCCGTGGTTTCGCAGTCCTTGCCCATTCCGAGGTTCTCGTAGAAGCCGCAGTAGTCGTCGTTGTGAGGCAGGTCGTAGGCCAGGGCCAGCACACCCTTCTCTCCCTCGGGTGGGTCTGCGAACGAGCAGTTGGCAAACTCGAAGGTCCAGGGGCCGAACGGCGCATCACGGAGGTTGAGGGTGATGTCGTCGAAGATCTCGACGACCTCGATGTCCTTGCCTTCTTCCTTGGCCTTGGCCTCAGCGGCCTTCTGCTCGTCGGTCTTCTCCCGGGCGCCACCGGCGAAGCCGTGGGAGGACTTCTTCTTGTCCTTGCCCTCGACGGTGACGCACTTGACCTCGCGGCCAGACATGGTCTGGTCGTAGTTGTTGACCAGGAGCCAGTTCCCGGGGATGGGGTCAGGGCGGACGACGAGCTCCTTGAGCTTGACCGAACCCTTGATGGTGGCCGTGACTTCCTTCTGGAGCGGCTCGTCCTTGCCGGTCATCTTGACGGAGAGCTTGGTAGTGCAGTCCTCGGCACCGACGGCAGCGATGAGGGTGGCCTCGGAACCCTTGGAATCGTCGTAGATGAACTTGCCGCAGTTGCCGTCGTGGCTCCACTCGACCTTGTAGGGCTTGCCGGACTTGTTCTCGACCCACATGCGCAGCTTGCCGCCGGCATTCACGACGAGGTCTCTCGGGGCAAAATTGGCAGAGATTCCCTTGGGCCAGCCATCCGGGCCCGTATCCGAGTCATCCTTCTTGGCACAGGCACCAAGAACGAGTATCGCAGCCAACACGATCGGAAGTGCTTTCATCCGGTCCTCCCCAGTCCAACGGTTTCAATTCCGGGAGGGAGTCTACAACGGTTGGCACGTCGATGCAAGGCTGGATTGCGCGGGCGCGGGTGGTTTGATTGACAGGGGGGAGGGGGGGGCCTATAATGCGGGCTCGAAGGGGGACGCCATGAGGCTATCACGTGTCCTGTTTGCGCTGCCGACGCTGTTCACGTTGTCGAGCGTGCTGATGGGGCTCATCTCGATCGTGAACGCGGCCGAAGGCAACTTCGAGATCGGGGCACTCGCTGTGCTGTTTGCGGTGCTGTTCGACTCGCTGGACGGACGGGTGGCGAGGTTGACCCGGACGGAGAGCAAGTTCGGGGTACAGATCGATTCTCTGGCGGATGTCGTGTCGTTCGGGGTGGCCCCGGCGGTGTTGGCGTACCAGGCGTTCCTGCGCGGCCGGCTGGAGCTCGGCCCCGTGGACATCGGATTGGTTGCGGCATTTCTGTACCTGGCAGCAGGAGCAGTCCGCCTGGCCCGGTACAATGTGGATGCGGATCGGAAGCCGGGACCTGTGCGCACGTTCACCGGGCTGCCGATTCCAGGCGGGGCGGGTTGCATCGCCGGGCTGGTGCTTGGACTGGCGAGGGAAGAAGCGTCGCTGGGAGCGGTGGCCATGGCCGTGTTTCTGCTGGCCCTGTCGTTCCTGATGGTCTCGACCGTGAAGTACCGCAAGAAGCTGGATCTGCGGGCACCGGACACGCTGGTGCTGCTGGGCCTGCTGGCGGCGACTCTGCTGGCTGCGACGCTGGTTCGGCCGGCATATACGGCCTTCTCATTCTTTGCATTCTACATGCTTTCGGGTCTGGCGGAGGGCACGCTCCGGGGAGTCGTCCGGGTGGTGCAGCGGGCCCGCTCATCGAGGCGAGTGAAGCCTGATGCCAGGGGAGATTCCGACCTGTCCTGAAGATGCCGCCGTGGGAGGACCGCTCCTGTCCGGACGACTGGGCAGAGTGGTGATGCTCCTGGGTACCGGCGGCGTCGGCAAGACGACCAGCTCCGTGGCAGTGGCCTGCGCCCTGGCTCGAGAAGGCAGGAAGGTCGCTCTGCTCACCGTGGATCCCGCCCGACGTCTCGAGGCCCTCGTCCACGGCCTGGGCGGCGGGGTCCTGCGCTGCCGGGCAGCGGGGGCCGAGCTGGCACGGGAGTCCTCGAGCCCGCCGCAAGACCCGGAGGGCCTGCCCCTGTCGGCCGGGTTCGTGCGGGTGGAGAGGATGGACGTTCCCAGCCTGGCCGAGGCCTACCTGAGGCGTTGCGCTCCGGACGAGGATCTGGCAAACCGGCTGCTGGCCTCCCGCTTCTACCCTCACCTGTCGAACCGCCTCCAGGCCATGCACGAGTACATGGCAGCGGACCGGATCCTGGCGCTCCTGGAGCAGGGGGAGGCGGACCATGTGGTGGTCGACACGCCCCCGTTTGCATTCGCACTGCACTTCCTGGAGGCCCCCAGGCGGCTGGGGAACATGGCGGCGACGGCGCGCAGGGTCTTTCCCGGACCGTCGCTCCGAAGAACGGGACAATCGAGTGGTCCCAAGGGACCCCATGCCGGGCCGTCGGGCACGGAGCGGCATCCGCTGTCGCTCCTGTCGCCGGTGCTGGTCAAGGGACTGTCGTTCTTCCTGGGGCGGGAGTTCCTTTCGGACCTGGTGGATTTCGTCGCGGCCTTCGGGCAGATGTTCGGGGCCATGGAAGAGCGGGCAGTGGCGGCCCTCCGGATGTTCCATGAGCAGACCTCCTTTGGAGTGGTATTCGTCCCCGAGTCGCATTCCACTCGCGACCTGCTGAGCTTTCTGTCCGCAAGGCCCGAGTGGCTGCGGCTGGACTTCATCGTGGCCAACCGGATGTTGAGCGGGGAGTGGACGGGCAGCCTGCCGGATGCGGGGCAGCTTGCCGCTGCGTTTCGGGCGGAAGGGGCACTGGGCTTGTACAAGCCGGCCCAGGTGACGGCCTCGGCGCGGGCCACTCACAAGGCATTGCAGACGCAGCGATGGCTGTTCGAGGCGCAGGTGCACCTGCTGGAAAAGGTCCGGGCCGCGTGCACCGACGTGGCCGAGGAGGCCATCTGGCGGCTTCCGCTGATTCCGGGAGGGGTCAAGAGCCTCGATGAGCTGGAGTGCCTGGCCCGCGGGATGAGGTGAGGCAACGCCGTTGGTCCGGTATTCTTGCGAGGTCACGCGGACGATGGGAGCATGGCGGCTGAGGGCTCCCGGGGAGGAACGCCATGGGAAGCGGACTGGTGCAGCGCAGGTTCGTGGTGTGCGGGCGGGTGCAGGGGGTCTTCTTCCGGGCCAGCACCCAGGAAAAGGCCACTGAGCTCGGGCTCAACGGCTGGGTGAGGAACCGCACGGACGGCACCGTGGAGCTGGTCGCGGCCGGCCCGGCTGCCGCAGTGGGCGAGCTGGAGGCTTGGCTTCACGTCGGCCCCCGCCATGCCCGGGTCGAGACCGTCGAGGCCTGGGAGGAGGCGGTTTCGGAGAGGGTACCAGGGTTTCGGGTCTTGCGCTGAGCAGATCCTGAGCGGCATGGACGCGGAGACGGCCGAACCGGATTCGATGTGGAGAAAGGATGGGGCTGGGACCGGAGGGTGTCGTGGACGAGATCAAGCTGGCCGGACGGATGGACGAGCTCACGTCCTTCATCGTGATGGATGTACTTGAGAGGGCGCAGGCCCTGGAGGCGCAGGGGCACAGCGTGGTGCACCTGGAGGTGGGTGAGCCGGATTTCGACCCGCCGCCGCCGGTCGTCGAGGCGATGAGGAGGGCGGTCTGCAACGGCAAGACCCACTACACCCACAGCCTCGGGATCTGGCCGCTGCGAGAGGCCATTGCCAGGCGGTATCTGGAGCGGTACGGGGTGGAGGTGTCGCCGGAGAGGGTCTGCATCACGACCGGGACGTCCGCTGCGTTCCTCCTGATCTTCGGTGCGTTGCTGGAGACGGGCGAGGCGGTCGCAATGTCCGATCCGGGCTATCCGTGCTATCCCAACTTCGTCCGCTTCGTGGGTGGCCGCCCAAGACCCGTCCCGATTGCCGAGGCGGACGGATTCCAACTGGTGCCCGAGCGGCTCGAGGCGGAGGATCTTGCTGGGGTCAGGATGTTCGTCGTGTCCTCGCCGGCCAACCCGACCGGCACGATCACGGGGCGGCCGACTTACGAATGGATCCTGGAGAAAGGCTACCGGCTGGTGTCGGACGAGATCTACCACGAGCTGGTCTACACCGGAGAAAAGGAGTTCTCGGGGCTCGCCGTATCGGACGAGGCCATCGTAGTGGACGGGTTCTCCAAGCGATGGGCGATGACGGGGTGCCGGCTGGGTTGGATGGTTGTGCCTGCGGGGTTGGTGAGGGCGGTGAATCGGCTGTCGCAGAACCTCTACATCTCCCCTCCTACCCCATCGCAGTGGGGGGGGCTGGCGGCCCTGGAGCAGGGTTCCAGTCACGTGGAGTGCATGCGGCAGGAGTACGGCCTGCGCAACCGGCTCCTCGTGGAGGGGCTCCGACGCGTCGGGTTCTCGGTCGCCTTCCCGCCGCAGGGCGCGTTCTATGTGTTTGCCGACGTGTCTCGATTCTGCAGCGATTCCTTCCAGTTCTGCATGGAGATGCTCCACCAGGCACACGTCGCGGCCACGCCGGGGATCGACTTCGGCCGAAACGAAACCTCACGGTACGTCCGATTCGCTTACACGTCGAGCCAGGAGATGATCCGGGAGGGCCTTTCCCGCCTGGAAAAGTGGCTTGCCACGCGCCTATAGCATGTAGCTGGTCTGCGTGCCGACCGTGATCTCGAGCCGGTACGGCGACTGACCGTAGGTCGTCTCTCCGCCGTACCACATGTCGGTCATGATCCAGTACGTACCGGAGTTGATCACATAGGCACTGGTCTCGGAGCCGACCGAGACCTCGTTGACGGCTCCGGGGCCGAGGCAGAAGACCTGCGACGGGACCGCAGTTCCGAAGTCGCACTCGGTGGTTCCGAAGTTGGCGGACTTCCACATGAAAAGCCGCGGGTAGTTGTCAGGCGACCAGCCGCCTGTGCGCACCATCCGGAACATGACGTAGTTGTCGTCCCAGGGGAGATGGAGGCGGTAGATCTTGTCGGCCTGGCCGTGGCACCAGGAGCAGTCGCTGCACGTGTTGTACCCGTAGCCGCCCGCACCCCAGTTGTGGCTGAAGTCGTCGTGGTCTCCGTCGAGATTGTCATCGAAGGAGAACTTCTGCGGCCGGCTCGTGATGGGCACGTTGATGTAGTTTCCGCAGTAGTCACCGGCGTGCCAGCACTCGACGGGGTTGTTGTTCCCATCCTCGCCATAGCCCGTGTCGCAGGAGCAGTTCATGCACAGCGACTTGAAGTCCACCTGGAGGGTGAAGTCGCCTCGAGCCGTGCCGACGCCGTCGACGTAGATGTAGTAGTCCTGTCCGGCGACGAGCTTGAGGTTGATGCAGGAGCCGCCGTTGGGAAGTGGCGAGGAGCAGTTGTCGTCGTAGGCAATGGCCGTTGCGCCGTCGCCGCAACCTCCCTGCCGCAGGTAGAGGACGGTGTCGAAGTTGCCCCAGACCTTGATGGTGACCTCGACGCCGACCGTGTCGTTCTTGGTGTCGAAGTGGAAGACGCGGTCCGTGGCATAGCTGCCGTAGGAGTTGGCGCAGCACGAGTACTGGAACGCATTGGTGGAGCCGTAGGTGGAGCCGAGGTAGGTCCCGTCGGCCTGATCCACGTCGTTGGAGTTGGGCGGAGACTTGAGCTCGACGGCCGGGTCGCAGGTATCGCCGTAGCAGCACCAGGAACCGGACGGACAGGGGTTGGCAGTGGAGCAGGTCTGGCAGATCCCGCCGGTCTTGCACAGTGCATTGGTGCAGCAGGCGGGGTCGGCGGTACAGGACGTGCCGCAGGAATCTCCCAGGCAGTCGTACGGGCAGCAGTCGGTGGAGCCGGAGTCGGTGCACGCCCCGCCGCCGTTGCAGAAGTCGGTGGGAGCCAGCGTGTGGTCGAGGCAACTCTGGGCACCGCAGACGGTGCTGGCGCTCCAGTAGCGGCAGGCGCCGGACCCGTTGCACAAACCGTCGAATCCGCACGAGGCGGTCGACTGCTGCGGACAATCGTTGACCGGGTCGATGCCCGCCTGGACGTTGGCGCAGGCCCCGGCGCCGTTGCAGACCTTGCAGGTTGCGCAGTTGTTCTCCGGGTCGGAGTTGAGTGCGTGGTACGTGCAGAGGCCCAGGTAGTTGGCGACGTTGCAGGCCTGGCAGTTACCATTGCATGCGGTGTTGCAGCAGTAGCCGTCGACGCAGTTGCCGGAGAGGCATTCGGCGCCCTGTGTGCAGGCCTGTCCATTGGCCTTCCTGGCGACACAGGCACCGCTGGAGCAGTACGCGGTGGTGCAGCAGTGCGAGTGGTCGGAGCATGCGGTACGGCAGGAGTTGCCGCCGCACGAGTAGGGGCAGCAGGAAGCGCTTCCCGAGTCGATGCACAGGCCGTTGCCATCGCAGAGATCTGCGGCAGCAAGGGTCTCGCCGGAACAGGTCTGCACCGCGCAGACCGTCGCATTGGGCCACAGACGGCAGGAGCCGCTTCCGTTGCAGCTTCCATCCTGTCCACAGGTGCTCTGGTCGGCCTGGCTGCAGTTGCCCTTGGGGTCCTGTCCCGCAGCTGCGTTGCCGCAGGCCCCGGCCCCGTTGCAAACCTTGCAGGTACCACACTCGTTGTCCGGGTCGGAACCGTTGGAGATGGACGAGCAGGTACCGTTGGAACCGCCCAGGTTGCAGGCCTGGCAGGTTCCGGTGCAGGCCGAGTTGCAGCAGACGCCGTCGGCGCAGAAGCCGGAGGAGCACTCTCCAGAGGTGCCGCAGAGCTGGCCGTTGGCCTTCTTTGCGACGCACTCCGAGCCGTTGCACCAGGCGGTAGCGCAGCAGTCCGCATTGGAGGTGCAGCTCGTCTTGCAGGCACCGCCCGTTCCGCAGAGGAACGGACAGCAGCTCGTGTTGGGCGTGTTGGTGCAGGAACCCGTGCCGCTGCAGTAGTCGGTCGGGCTCAGCGTGTCGCCCACGCAGGTGGCCGATCCGCACTCGGTGGTGGCGGCCCACTTCCGGCAGATTCCGGCTCCATCGCAGTAGCCGTCATCGCCGCAGGTTGCCTGGGCGGTGGCGGTGCAGTTGTTCTTCGGGTCCTGGCCGGCCGGGACGGTCTTGCACGCGCCCGCCCCGTCACAGGCCTTGCAGCTTCCGCACTCATTGCCCGGGTCCAGATTGTTGGTCACGAACGTGCAGATACCCACCGAGCCGGCCGTGTTGCAGGCGCGGCAGGTACCCGTGCAGGCACCGTCGCAGCAGACGCCGTCCACGCAGAAGCCGGACAGGCACTGGTTGCTGCCGCCGCAGGCCTCTCCGAGCGCCTTTCTCGGGATGCAGGCACTGGCCGAGCAGTAGTAGCCGGCCACGCAATCGCTGTCGGTCGCGCAGTTGGTGGCACAGCTGTTGCCGGCGCACTTGTACGGAATGCAGCTCGAGGAGCCGGAATCGGAGCACACTCCGAGCCCGTCACACTTGTCGGCCAGGTAGTGGGTCGACCCGGAGCAACTTTCCGGGGCGCACTGTGTGGCCGCGGCCCAGAGTCTGCAGGCACCGCTGCCGCTGCAGAAGCCATCCTGACCACAGGGGGCCTCGGCAAGGCAATCAGAGAGCGGGTCGGCACCGGCAGGTACCGAGATGCAGGCGCCGGACCCGTTGCAGACCTTGCACAGGCCGCAGTCGTTGTCCGGATCCTGATTGACCAGGATATAGGAGCAGGTGCCGAGCTTCCCGGCCAGGTTGCACGCCTTGCACGTGTCGGTGCAGGCGGTGTCGCAGCAGTAACCGTCCACGCAGAAGTTGCTGGAGCACTGACTGTTGCCGGTGCAGGTCTGGCCGTTGGGCTTCTTGGCCGTGCAGACGCTGCTGATGCAGAAGTAGCCGGTGCAGCACTCGGCGTCGCTGCCGCACGTGGTGCGGCATGCGTTGCCCGTGCACGTGTAGGGGCAGCAGTCGAGCGTTCCGGCATCGAGGCAGTTGCCCGCCCCGTTGCAGGTATCGGTGTACTCAAGGACGTGGTCGCTGCAGGCCTGGGTCTTGCACACGGTGCCCGAGGCCCAGGTCCGGCAGGCACCGCTGCCGTTGCAGACTCCGTCGTAGCCGCAGGTGGCGGGGTCCTGCTGAGCGCAGTCGTTGAGCGGGTCGGTCCCCACCGGAATATTGGAGCAGAAGCCGAACCCGGAGCACATGGTGCAGGTCGGGCATTCGCCTTCCGGATCCGAGTAGCCCGGGTGGTAGGTGCACGTGCCTTCCTTGCCGGCGACGTTGCATGCCCGGCAGATACCGAGGCAGGAGGTGTCGCAGCAGAATCCGTCGACGCACTTACCGCTGGAGCATTCGTTGGCCGCGCTGCATGTGGCACCGTTGCTCTTCTTCTTCACGCAGGCCCCGCTGCCGCAGTAGTAGCCGGTGCAGCAACCGTTGTCGTCGGTGCAGGTAGTGGCGCAGGCCCCTGTACCGCACTTGTAAGGGCAGCAGGAGACGTCATCGCCACAGCAACGCACGTAGGCCGTGGCGGTCTTTGCGGTGCACTGCTTGGGCACTGCCGGCAGGCCTGTCGAGGCGCCGGCGCCGGTGTAGAAGGAATCTTCCGCACACTCGGAGATGGTCCAGACCCGGACGGCGTCGTAGGCACATCCCGTGTCACGAGCCTCGTCACCGGCGAGCTCATCCCACGTGCAGAGGCGACCCCCGCGGCTGGCGCAGGTGGAGAGCGCCTGGTCGAATGTGACGAGACCCGAGCAGGGATCGGACTCGCCGCAGACGACCCCGGAACCGTAGTTGTCGGGCCAGCCCAACGTCGCACAATCCGACGAGGAGCCGGTGCAGCCGCCGTCACCGTTGCAGAACTTGGGAGGTCCCCAGGTGGTGCCGCCGCAGGTGGCGGCCTGGCAGATGGTGCCGCCGCTCCACTTGCGGCAGGCACCCTTTCCGTTGCACTGGCCGTCGAAGCCGCAGGTGGTCTGGTCCTGCGCGGTGCACTCGGCCTTGGGATCGGTTCCCTCCACGGCTGAGATGCAGGTACCCGCCCCATTGCACACCTTGCAGGTGTTGCACTCCTTGGCGGGGTCGGTGTTGTTGCCCACGAAGCTGCACGTGCCGAGGAGGCCGGCCTGGTTGCAGGCACGGCACTCGGTATCGCAGGCGACGTTGCAGCAGTAGCCGTCGACGCAGAACCCGGAGAGGCACTCCTTGGCCTGTCCGCAAGTCAAGCCGTTGGCCTTCCTGGCCTTGCAGATACCGGCATCGCAGTAGTTGCCGGCGACACAGTCGGTATCGACGATGCACGAGGCAAGGCAGGCCGTTCCCGCAGGATTGCACTCGTAGGGCGAGCAATCGGTGGTCCCGGCATCGACGCAGGTCCCCGAGCCATTGCACAGGTCGGGCTTGTGCAGGACGTGGGAAGAGCAGTACTGGGCGATGCAGGTGGTACCGCTCGTCCACAGGCGGCAGGCCCCCGAGCCGTTGCAGGTGCCGTCCTGCGCACAGCTCGAGACAGCCTGCTCGGAGCAGTCGTTGGCCGGGTCCGTTCCTGCCAGTGAGTTGGTGCAGGCCCCGGCACCGTTGCAGGTCTTGCAAAGGGCGCATTCGTCCTGCGGGTCATTTCCGGACGGGATGCTCGTGCAGGTGCCGAGACTTCCGGCCAGGGCGCAGGATGCACACAGCCCGGAGCAGGCGGTGTTGCAGCAGTATCCGTCGACGCAGTTGCCGCTGGTGCACTCGCTGGCCGTTGTGCAGGTGCTGCCGTTGGCCTTCTTGGCCAGGCAGGCTCCTGCCAGGCAGTAGTACCCCGTGCAGCAGTCGGAATCGGAGCCACACAGCGTCCCGCACCCGGTGCCGCTGCACTTGTACGGGCAGCAATCGATGACGTCCGCGCAGCAGCGGACGTTGGCCGTGGCGGAGCCGTCGGCCGTGCACGAGGAAACGCCCCCGCCGTTGCCCTGGCGGACGTAGTGCTGGTCTTCTCCGCACTCGGAGAGGGTCCAAACGGGCTGGCTGTCGTAGCCGCAGCCGGTATTGGCGGCCTCACCGGCGACGAGCTCGTCGACGGTACAGAGCCGTCCTCCGCGGGCCTGGCAGGCCGCTGCGGCGGAGGAGAAGGAGACGAGGCCGCTGCACGGGCTCGAGTTGCCGCACACGAACTGGGAGCCGCCGGTAGTCGGCCAGCCGAGGGCAGTGCAGTTGCTGGGCGGATTGACGCAGGTTCCCGAGCCGTTGCAGTAACGGGTCGGCGACAGGGTGCTGCCGGCGCAGGCCTGGTCGGAGCAGATTGTTCCTCCCGGCCAGTGGCGGCAGGCGCCCTTTCCGTTGCAAATCCCGGATAGACCGCAGGTGAGCGGGTCTTCGGAGGTGCAGTCGTTCTTCGGGTCGGTTCCGTCTGCGGCAGCGGTGCAGGCGCCGGCGCCGTCGCAGGCCTGGCACAGCGGGCACTCGGCGGATGGGTCGGTGCCGGCCGAGAGGAAGGTGCACGTTCCGGCCTTTCCGGCAACGTTGCAGGCCCGGCAGGTACCGGTGCAGGCGGTGTTGCAGCAGTAGCCGTCCACGCAGTTCCCGGAGAGGCACTGGTTGGCCGCTCCGCACGTGTCTCCATTGATCTTCTTGGCAGCGCACTGCGTTCCGGAGCAGTAGTACCCGGTCACGCAGTCGGCATCGGTGGCGCAGACGGCAAGGCACTTGGTGGCTCCGCACTTGTACGGCGAGCAGGAGGCCGAGCCGGAGTCGAGGCAGCCGCCGTTGCCGCTGCAGTAGTCCTCGGGGTACCACGTGGAGCCGGTGCAGGACTCGGTGTTGCAGACGGTGGAGACGCTCCAGAGGCCGCATGCGCCCGTTCCCGAGCAGAAGCCGTCCTGGCCGCAGGTGGACTGCGGTGCCGAGGCACACTCGGACTTGGGGTCGGTCCCCGCAGTGGCGGACTTGCAGAAGCCGCCGCCACTGCAGACCTTGCACATGGCGCATTCGGTCTGGGGGTCGGTATCGTTGGCGATGAAGGTGCAGGTACCGAGGTTTCCGGCAATGTTGCAGGCCTTGCACACGCCGTCGCAGGGGGCATCGCAGCAGTAGCCGTCGACGCACATTCCGGACAGGCACTGCCCGGAAGAGAGGCATCCCTGCCCGTTGGCCTTCTTGGAAACGCAGGCCCCGTTGACGCAGTAGTAGGCGGAGGAGCAGTCGGTATCCGTGGTGCAGGCGCTCAGGCAGGCCGTCTGGTCGGCCTTGCAGACGTACGGGACACAGGAAGTGGATCCCTTGTCCTGGCAGGCTCCGGCCCCGTCGCACTGGTCGGGGGCAAAGAGCTGCTCTCCGAAGCAGTACTGGCTGGAGCAGGCGGTTCCGGCAGGCCACTTCCGGCAGGTTCCGGTACCGTCGCAGAAGCCGTCGAGCGAGCAGGTCGACTGCGAGGACTGCGGGCAGTCGTTGACCGGGTCCTGTCCGTTGGCCACGAGGACGCAGGCGGCAGCGGTACCGGCGCAGGCCTGGCACAGCGGGCAGTTGTTCTCCGGGTCGGTGCCGACAGCGTGGAAGCTGCACGTGCCCAACTTCCCGAGCAACGCGCACGACTCGCACGTACCGGCGCACGCCGTGTTGCAGCAGTAGCCGTCCACGCAGTTGCCGGACTGGCATTCGATGGCACCGGAGCAGGCCAGGCCGTTGGCCTTCTTGGCCACGCAGGCACCGTTGAAGCAGTAGTTGCCGGAGCAGCACTGTGCGTGCTGCGTGCACCCGGTTGCACAGGCCGTGCCGAGTGTATTGCAGCGGTACGGGCAGCATGAGCTGGACCCGCCATCGTTGCAGGCACCGCTCCCGCTGCACTTGTCGGGCGGGTACAGGGTGGTGTCGACGCAGGACTGGTTGCCGCAGGCGGTGGAATTGCTCCAGTACCGGCACTGGGCATTGCCGTTGCAGAATCCGTCGAGCCCGCAGGTTTCGGGCAGGCTCTGGCTGCAGTCGTCCTTGGGGTCGAGGCCGTTGCCGACCTTGACGCAGCTTCCGTTGCCGTCACAGACCCGGCACAGGCCGCACTCGGCCTCGGGGTCGGTCTGGCCGGCGTGGTGGGTACAGGTTCCCTCCCACCCGGCGACGGCGCAGCTTCGGCAGGTGCCGGTGCAGGCACTGTCGCAGCAGTAGCCGTCGACGCAATTCCCGGAGAGACACTGGCCAGCGGAGGCGCAGGTCTCGCCCTGAACCTTCTTGGGCACGCACTGGGAGCTGTTGCAGTAGTTGCCCGCACAGCAGTGATCGTTGGACGAGCAGGTGGAGCGACAGCCGTCGCCGAGGCAGGTGTACGGGCAGCACGAGGCGTCGTCGGCGCAGCAGGCGACGTAGGCGAGGCCCGTCGTGGGAGTACACTCGTCGGGGATGGCTCCGAGATTGTCCGGGTTGCCCGGACCGGTGGTGAACGAGTCCTCCTCGCATTCGGTCAGCGTCCAGAGCCGCTGGCTGTCGTAGCCGCAGCCGCTCCCCTGGGCCTCCCGGTTGAGCAGCTCGTCGAAGGTGCAGAGGCGGCCGCCTCGGGTCTGGCAGATCTGGAGGGCCTGGACAAAGGTCACCGCACCGGCGCACGGAGCGGACTGGCTGCAGACCTGCTGCGAGCCGAAGTCGTCGGGCCAGAGCAGCGTTCCGCAGTTGCTGGCAGCGCCCACGCAGGTTCCATCTCCGTCGCAGTACTTCCCGGCCGTCACGGCTTCCCCGGCGCAGGACTGGGACTTGCACACGGTACCTCCGGGCCACTTGCGACAGGCGCCCTTGCCGTTGCAGGTGCCGTCCGTACCGCAGGTGCCGGGGGCGGAAGCCGCGCACTGGTCCTTCACGTCCTCCCCTTCGATCTGCAGCTTGCAGGAACCCGCTCCATTGCAGGCCTGACAGTGCCCGCACTCGTTGGTCGGGTCGGTGCTGTTGCCGATGAAGGTGCACACTCCGAGCATGCCCGCCTGGTTGCAGGCCTGGCAGGTTCCGGAGCACGCGACGTTGCAACACACGCCGTCGGTGCAGAAGCCCGAGGCGCACTCCTTGGAAACCGTGCATGCGCTGCCGAGCCCCTTCTTGGGCAGACATTCGCCCATGAGGCAGTAGTGGGTGGCGACGCACTCCGTGTCGAACGTGCAGGTCGTGGCGCACGTGGATCCGGCAGGGAGGCACTTGTACGGCGAGCAGGGCTTGCTCCCCCCGTCCTTGCACAGGCCGAGCCCGTCACAAAGGTCGGCGTAGTGCTGGGCGTTGCTGGCGCAGTAGGCAGCCAGGCACTGGGTCCCCGACTTCCAGAACCGACACTTGCCAGCACCGTTGCAGGCACCATCCTGGGAGCAGGTGGCCTCGGGCCAGGCCTCACACTCGCCCAGCGGGTCGGCGCCGTCGGCCACGGGCATGCAGGCGAAGTTGCCGTCGCACACCAGGCAGAGCGGACATTCGTTCTGGGGGTCGGTGTTGATGAGCTGGGCTTTGCACGTGCCCGGCGTGAGCGAGCAGGAAGCGCACGTCCCGTTGCAGGCGGTGTTGCAGCAGTAGCCGTCCACGCAGAAGTCGGAGAGACACTCGCGCTTCTGCGTGCAGGTATCGCCGTTGTTCTTCTTGCTGACGCAGACGTTGCCGAGACAGTAGTAGCCGGTAGCGCACTGCGAGTCGCTGATGCACGAGGCCGCACAGTTCAACCCGTCGGCGGCGCAGACGTACGGGGTGCAATCCACCTCACCCGAATCCACGCACGTGCCCGTCCCGTTGCACTGGTCTGCAGGGGCCTGGAACTGGCCGACGCACGTGGTCGGGCTGCACAACGTGCCGGACACCCACAATCGGCAGCTGCCGGAGCCGTCGCACTTGCCGTCGTCCTGGCAGGTGCTCTCCGGAGAAGCCGTGCACTCGTTCTTCACGTCGGTACCGGCCGGCTGGGCATGGCAGCTGCCGTTGCCGTCGCAGGCCTTGCAGAGGCCGCACTCGGCCTCAGGGTCCACATCGAGGCCGTACATGCTGCACGAGCCTTCCTTGCCGGCCAGGCCGCAGGAGCGGCAGCTGCCGGCGCAGGGGGTATTGCAGCAGTATCCGTCGGCGCAGTTGCCGCTCTGGCACTGGGAAGCCGAGGTACAGGTCTGGCCGTTGGGCTTCGCTGCAACGCAGATTGTGGCCTCACAGAAGTATCCGGTCACGCAATGCTCGTCGGCCAGACAGGAGAAGCGACAGTCCGTCCCGAGGGCATTGCAGGCGTACGGAGCGCAGTCCTTGGTTCCGGAATCCGTGCAGACGCCGCTGCCGTTGCAGAGGTCGGCAGGATAGAGTGTGTGGCCGACGCAGCTCTGGGCCTGGCACTGGGTCTCCGTGTTCCAGAGACGGCACAGGCCGGCGCCGTCGCACTCTCCGTCCTGGGCGCAGGTGCTGGTGGCCTGGGCTGTACACTCGTTCTTGGGGTCGGTGCCGGTGGGGGCCTTGTTGCAGGCCCCTGCACCGTTGCAGACGGCGCACTTGCCGCACTCGGATGCCGGGTCGGTGCTGTTGGCAAACAGGGTGCAGACGCCGAGCAGCCCGGCCTGGGAACAGGAGCGGCAAAGGCCGGTGCAGTCGGTGTCGCAGCAGTAGCCGTCGACGCAGAAGCCGGAGTTGCACTGCGAAGCTCCCGTGCAGGCGTCACCGTTCGGCTTCTTGGGTTTGCAGGTGGAGTCGATGTCGCACCAGAAGGCCGGATCGCACTGGCTGTCCAGGGTGCAGGAGCCGAAGCAGCCGTCCGTGGCGGGATCGCAGGCGAACGGCTTGCAGACCGCGCTGCCGCCATCGACGCAGGAGCCGATGCCGTCGCAATGATCGGCGTAGGCGACCACGCCTCCGGCGCACTGCTGCACCTGGCAGACAGTTCCGGAGACCCACCGGGCGCAGATGCCGGTGCCGTCGCAGGTTCCGTCCTGGCCGCAGGTGGTGGGTGCGGAGGCCTCGCAGTCTCCCTTGGGGTCGGTGCCGGACGGGGCGCTCACGCAGGCGCCTGAAACATCGCAGACCTTGCATCCGCCACAGTCGCCTTCAGGATCGGAACCCGGGGTCTGGAGCTTGCAGGTGCCGGCGACGATGGAGCAGCTTCGGCATGCGCCGGTGCAGCCCTTGTCACAGCAGTAGCCGTCCACGCAGAACCCCGACAGGCACTCCTTGATCTGGGTGCAGGTCTCTCCGTTGGCCTTCTTGGCGACGCAGGTGTTCCCGAGGCAGTAGTAGGCCGCCTGGCAATCACCATCGTCCTCGCAACCGTTGAGGCAGTCGGTCCCGGTGGCGTCGCAGTGGTAGGGCTTGCACAGCTTGGTCCCTGCATCCGCACAGACCCCCTTGCCGTCGCACTGGTCGGCCACGTAGACCACGTCGGCCACGCAGGACTGCTGCATGCAGACCGTCCCCGAGGCCCAGACGCGGCAGGAGCCGGTGCCGTTGCACCAGCCGTCCAGGCCGCAGGCGGAGGCCGGAGTCCCGGCGCAGTCCTCCTTGGGATCCGCATCGGCGGGAACGGGCTTGCACGTACCGCTTCCGTCGCAGACCTTGCAGGCGCCACACTCGGACGCCGGATCAATGTCGGGCGCAAACAGACTGCACGTGCCTTCGCTTCCGACGATGCCGCACGACTCGCACACTCCGCCGCACGGGCCGTCGCAGCAGTAGCCGTCCACGCAGAAGCCGGACTGGCATTCTGCATCGCCGGCACAAGGCTCCCCGACGTCCATGAGCGGAACGCACTTGTGCTCGGGGTTGCAGTAGTAGCCGGCAACGCAGTCGGCGTGCTGGATGCAGAAGGTCCGGCAGTCGGTCCCCGCCGGGTTGCAGTTGTACGGGGAGCAGTCCACTGACGAGCCGGCCAGACAGACTCCCAGACCGTCGCACTGGGAAGCTTGCATCTTCAGGTGGCCTTCGCATGCCGGATCCTTGCAGAACATGCCGGCACCCCAGAGGGCACAATTGCCGCTGCCGTCGCAAGTCCCCACGGTTGAGCATGTGGACACAAGAGTGGCGGCGCAGTCGTCCTTCGGGTCCGCACCGGCCGGAACGATGGAGCAGGCACCGGCCCCGTTGCATACTTTGCACGGTCCGCACTGCTTGCTGGGATCGGTGCCGTTTGCCGCCTGGGAGCAGGTGCCGACCTTCCCGACCTCCACGCAGGACTGGCACACGCCTCCGCAAGGGGCGTTGCAGCACACGCCGGTCACGCAGAACGAAGAGATGCACTCGCCGGCGTCGCCGCAGGGTGCCCCATTGCCCTTCTTCGGCACGCACGCCTTGTTCAGGCAGTAGTGGTCGGCCACGCAGTGTGCGTTCTCCGTGCACTCGGTGCGGCAGGCCGTTCCGAGCGCATTGCAGACGTAGGGAGCGCAGGATGAGGTTCCGGAATCGACGCACAGACCGGTCCCATTGCAGCTATCTGCCGTGTGGAGCGTCTCGCCGGAGCAGGCCTGAGCCTGACAGATGGAGCCCGGGACATAGAGTCGACAGATACCGGTCCCGTTGCAGGTGCCGTCCTGCAGGCAGGTGGAGATGCCGTCGTCGGCACAATCGCCGCCCGGGTCGGTCCCGGCCGTGGCGTTGCCGCATGCCCCTGCCCCGTTGCAGGCCTGGCAAAGACCGCATTCGCCCGCGGGGTCGAGGCCGCCGGACACGAAGACACACGTTCCAGGATTCTGAGCGCAGGTGCGGCACAGGCCGCCGCACGCTTCGTTGCAGCAGAAGCCGTCCACGCAGAACCCGGACTTGCACTCATTGCTGCCGTTGCAGGGGGTTCCGTTCCCGTTCTTGGAGACGCAGCTTCCAGCCGAGCACCAGTAGCCGGTCACGCACTGGTCATCGGTCTCGCAGGATGCCAGGCAGGCCGAGCCGAGTGAGTTGCAGACGTACGGAGAGCAGGCAATTGAGCCACCGTCCACGCAAACACCGGCACCATCGCAGGTATCTGCCAGGGAGAGCTGGGCCCCCGAGCAGTTCTGGGCAGCGCAGACGATTCCGGCAGGCCACTTGCGGCAGGCGCCGGCACCGTCACAGCTGCCGTCGGTTCCGCACGTGGTCTGCGCCTGACTGGAGCACTCGTTGTGCGGGTCGGTTCCGGTTGCTGCCGGACCGCAGGCATAGGCGCCGGTGCAGGCCTGGCAGAAACCGCACTCGGTACCCGGATCGGTGCCGGTCGGCTGTGCAGTGCAGGTCCCCGGGTTGATGGCGCACGAGGCGCAAACGCCGGTGCAGGCGGTATCACAGCAATAGCCGTCCGCACAGAACCCGGACAGACACTGGGATGCATCGCTGCACGGCTTCCCGTTGGGTTTGCCGACGACGCACTCGGTACCGTCGCACCAGGCATCGGCAGCGCACTGCTCGTCGCTGAAGCAGTTGGTGAAGCAACCGAAGGTCCCGTTGCAGACGTAGGGGTGACAGAGTGTCGTGCCGCCATCGACGCAGGCACCTTTGCCATTGCAGAGGTCGGCGTTGTCCTGGACGCCGGCCGCGCAGGACTGATCCTTGCAGACGGTCCCCGAGAGCCAGTTCCGGCAGGTGCCGAGACCGTCACAGGTTCCGTCGAGCCCGCACGTGGCCTGGAGCGTAGCCGAGCAGTCGCCGGCCGGGTCATCTCCGGCGGCAACGTTCTTGCAGGCCCCGCTGCCGTCACAGACCTGACAGTTCAGGCAGTCGCCGTTGGGGTCCGTGTTGGCGGGAAGGAACGCACAGGTACCGAGCAGCCCGGGCACGGCGCAGCTCTGGCAACTCGCGGCGCACGGGGAGTTGCAGCAGTAGCCGTCCGCACAGAACCCGGAGAGACACTGCACACCCGAAGTGCAGGGCTGACCGTTGGGTCCCTTGTTCACGCAGACGCCGCCCACGCAAGTCCAGCCGGCGACGCAGTCCGCCGTATCGACGCACGAGGACAGACAGCCGAGGCCGTCGGGCTTGCAGATGTAGGGGGAGCAGTCGCTGGAGCCTGCGTCGACGCAGGTTCCCGCCCCGTCGCACAGATCCTTCTGGTAGAGGACGTGCCCTTCGCATTTCAAGGGATTGCACTCGGTGTTCTTGGGCCACAGCGAGCAGGTTCCGAACCCGCTGCACTGGCCCGTCTGCTTGCACGTGGACTGGTCGAAACCGGCGCAGTCGCCGGCCGGATCCTTGCCGGCCTGGACCAGGACGCACGAGGTGATCCCGTCGCAGGCATAGCAGGTCGGGCAGTCGTTCTCCGGGTCGGAATCGACGGCATGGGGAGTACACTTGCCCAGGACGCCGGGGAGGTTGCAGGCCTTGCACAGGCCGGTGCAGGCGGAGTTACAGCAGTAGCCGTCCGCACAGAACCCGGACTGGCAGTCGGCCGGGTCGTCGCAGATCGTTCCGTCGGGCTGCTTGCCCTTGCAGACGCCCGCCTCGCAGTAGGCACCGGGGTCGCAGTCGGTATCCTTCTTGCAGGTCGTCGGGCAGACCGGCGAGGACTGGTTGACCTTACCGTCGCAATAGATGTTCTTGAAATAGCCGCAGTCCTTTGCCAGCACGGCCGCGGTGCAGCCCGTATCGTCGTCGACCGGCGTGGATCCGCAGATGGACTGGCTGCACGCCGGCTCGAACCGCCGCCCCTGGCAGTCGGAGGGCAACTCACACACCGCCACCAGAGTGTAATCCGGCGGACAGTTGGTTGCCTTGCTGCAGCAGTCACCGGAGGCGCAGCAGAACCCGTTCTGACAGTGGTTGGAAATGCAGTCGGAGTTCTCGTCGCAAACCGAGCCGTCGGCCAGGTCGAGCTCGCACTTCGAGTTGTCGCAGTGGGCAACGCCGTCGCACTGCCCGTCGAAGGCGCAGGCAGTCAGGCACTTGGGAACGGACTGATCCGACGTGCCCTTGCAGTAGATCCCGATGTAGAGGCCGCAGCCGTCGGCCAGGATGTCCTCGCCGCAGGCGCTGTCGTCCTCGACCGGGGAAGACAGGCAGATGAAGTTGAGGCAGGCCGCGTTCTGGCTATGGCCCTGACAGGTGTTGGGAGAGTCGCATGCCGGCGGCGACACGTAGCCTGCCGGGCAGGAGCCGACTAGGTCGCAGCAGTCACCGGAGGCACAGCAGAAGCCGTTCTGGCAGTGGGACGAGATGCAGTCAGAGTGCTCGTCACAGGCCCATCCGTCCGGGACATCGGGCTGGCAGACGTCGTCACAGTGGCTGTCCGCGTCGCACTGAGAGTCCAGGGTGCAGGCAGTGGGGCAGACCGGAGCCGCCTGGTCGGCCTGACCGTTGCAATACAGGTCCTTGAAGTGGCCGCAGCCATCTGCGAGGGTCTTGGCCGTGCAGCCGGAATCGTTGCTGAGGGAGGACTTGCCGCACATGTAGTTCCAGCAGACGGCGGAGGAGTCGTGCCCCTGGCAGGTTCCCGGGTCATCGCAGACGTTGGACTCGGTGTACATGGCCGGACAGTTTGCCGCGGTCTCGCAGCAGTCCCCCTTCTGGCAGCAGAAGCCTCCGCTGCAGTGGCTGGACTTGCAGTCCGAGTCCTCGTCGCATTGGGAGCCGTCCTCGTAGTCGAGCTCGCAGACCTTGTCGCAGTGGCCATCTGCGTCGCATTCGGCATCGCTGGCGCAGGTGTTGGGGCACTTGGGCGCAATCTGGTCCACGGCTGCAGTGCAGATCTTGTCAAGATAGGCCCCGCAAGCGTCGGCCAACAGATTGTTGCAGCCGGAATCGTCGGGGATGGCATTGGAGACGCAGGTGAAATTCGTGCAGGCCTTCTCCTTGCGCTCCCCCTGGCACTTCGGGTCGTCGACGCACACGGACGGGCCGTTGAACGTGTTGGGGCAGTCCAGGGTGACGGAGCAGCAGACGCCGCTGTCGCAGCAGTAGCCGTTCTCGCAGTGGCCGGAGATGCAGTCCTTGTTTTCGTCGCAAGGCTCCCCATTGAGCTTGCCCTTGGAGATCGTGACCTGGAGGGTGTAAAGGCCCGCCCCTCCCTGGGCCCCGTCCACGAACAGGTACATGGTGGTGCCGGCCTCGAGATACACCTTTACGGTTTCGGCGCAGTCACCCACACCGCACGAGTTGGAGCAGGCCTCCGTCTTCTCGTCGCAGGTCCCGTTCAGGAGAGGCTTGGCATAAAGGATCTGGTTGAACGAATCGGGCCCCAGCTTGGCCACGACGAACGAAGTCCAGGGGACCGTGACCTTGTAGACCCGGTCGGGGGCGTCGGCACCGCCGCAGGTGCTCGTGTGGTTCTTGGCTGCGCAGGTGGTCTCGCCCTGGAAGACCTGGGTTCCCTCCTGGGCCGGAATGACGATGGCGTCGGAGCAGGTATCCCCGGCCACGGCAATCTCACTCGTGGTGTGGACGTACAGCGTTGCGGCATCGAGGATTCCCGTACTGCCGGAATACTCGTCGCACACCTCGAGGGTCCAGGTTCCGCTGGCGGCGTGCCCCTTGAAAGCGCACATGTTGCCCGAGGTATTCGGGTACGAGAGGGTGAACGTGTTGTCGAAGTTCTGGTTGAGGCCTCCGCCGTTGTTCCAGATGATGACCGAGGTGCCGGACGGGTCGGTGAGCGTGATCTCCAGGTCGGACAGGCGGAAGTGCTCGATGGCGAGCTTGAGCTGGACCATGTCGACGTAGTTGAGGCCGCCGCCGAGCTGGAACGTGACCGTCTCACACGACTTGTCGCCGATGCTGACCGGTCCCTGGGCCGACGCCTTGATGCAATCGGGCTCGTCGCAGATCGGGGAGCAGGTTCCCTTCCCCGCACCGGCAGTGCCGCCGACGCAGGCATCGTCGTACCCGCAAAGGTCATCGCCGGCATCGAAAGCGTGGTCGCCGCCGCAGGCTGCATCGCAGTACTGGACGACCTCGCTGGCGTCGCAAGCGCCCTTTCCGCCGTTGAGGGCGGGGTTGCAGATGTCGGTGGTACAGGGGCTCGAGTCGTCGCAGGTGGGGATGGCGCCGTCGATGCACCCGGCAGCGGGGTCACACGACTCGGAGCCGTTGCAGTACAGGCCGTCGTCGCAGGCGTCGTGGGCAGGCAGGTGGATCACCTGGTTGGCATCCTCATCGCAGTAGTCGATGGTACAGGCGACGGTATCGGGCGTCTTGGGAGCCGCTCCGGAGATGCAGCCCAGCAGGGCGTCGCACGTTTCGGAGCCGTTGCAGTAGAGACCGTCGTCACAATAGCCGGAATCGGGCAGGTGGAGGAACCCGCCTTGCGGGTCGCACGTGTCGATGGTGCAGCCGACACCGTCGTCGAGGTCGGGGTCGAGGCCCGCGGTGCAGCCGGAATCGGGCGAGCACCATTCCTGGCCGTCGCACGGATTCCCGTTGGAGCAGACTGCGTGGTCCGGTGTATGTGTAACGGCCTTGGAGGTCTCGCTGCAGGCGTCGGCAGTGCAGGCGATTCCGTCCGAGACAACGGGGACTGCGCCCTCCTTGCAGCCTTCGGTCGCATCGCACTTCTCGGTTCCGTTGCAGAAGAGGCCGTCGTCGCAGGCCTTGTCTTCGGGGAGGTGGACCACGGAGTCGAGCGTATCGTCGCAGTAGTCCTTGGTGCAGGGGACGCCGTCGGACAGCGGTGGCGCTGCCCCCAGCTGGCACCCCAGGAGAGCGGAGCACGACTCGGTGCCGTTGCAGTACTGACCGTCGTCGCAGTAAGTCGAATCCGGCGTATGCTTGATCGAATCGGTCAGCTCATCACAGTAGTCCTTCGTGCAGGCGATACCGTCAGTCAGGAGGGGCAAGGGGCCGGACTGGCACAGCCCGATTGCCGGGTCGCAGGCTTCAGTTCCGTTGCAGAACAGTCCGTCATCGCAGGGGCTCTTGGTCCCCTTGCACTGACCGCTGGCGTCACAGACCTCCCCCGTGGTGCAGAGGTTGCCGTCGTTGCACACGGTTCCCGTCGGCTTCGACGTGGCCTGGCAGAGGCCGGTGAGCGGGTTGCATACGCCCTCTTTGCACTGTTCGCCGAGGTCGGGGCAGGTCACCACGCTTCCGGCCAGCACGACGCACTTGTTCGCCTGGCAGACGAGCTTACCGTTGCACTTGTTGCCGTCGTCCGGGCAGTCGGCATCGATGAGGCATGCGCACTGGGGCAGCGGGCTCGGGGCTCCGCCGACGCACTTGCCATCTGCGCAAGCGTCCCCGGTCGTGCAGATCTCCCCGTCGTCGCAGGCCGCTGCGTTGTTGGAGTGGATGCAGCCGGAGCCGGCCTGGCAGAAGTCGGTCGTGCAGGGGTTGAGATCCTTGCACAGGGAGTGCTGAGGCTGGTGGATGAAGGTCAAAGTGGGCTCGTCGCACACGTCGAGCGTGCAGGTGATCCCGTCGTCGTCCGTGGGGGCCGCACCGGGCTGACAGCCGGCCGATGTGTTGCAGACCTCCTTTCCGTTGCAGTAAAGCGCGTCGCTGCAATAGGTATGGTTTGCCGTGTGCGAGACCTTGTCGAGGTCTTCGTCGCAGGTATCGACGGTGCATCCGATTCCGTCATCGAGGCCGGAGACCGCCACCGTGACGCAGCCCAGCGTCTTGTCGCACTTCTCGGTTCCGTTGCAGAAGAACGCATCGCTGCAGAGCTGGTCATCCCCGAGATGGACCACCTTGTCGAGCGACTCGTCGCACGAGTCGAAGGTGCAGGCGATTCCGTCATCGACCAGGGGGGCCAGGCCCGACTTGCAGCCGCCGCCCGCATCGCAGTACTCGGCACCGTTGCAGTACTTGCCATCATCGCACTGGGCATTCTTGGGCGTGTGTTTGACCTGGTCGGAGGGCTCGTCGCACGTGTCCTCGGTGCACGCGATGCCGTCATCGAGGACGAGGGCCTTTCCGGCCTTGCATCCCTTGGCGGTGTCGCAGACCTCGGCGCCATTGCAGTAGAGCCCGTCGGAACAGGCGCTGTTGTCGGGAACGTGCACGACCGCATCGGCGACTTCGTCGCAGGAGTCGGTGGTACAGGAGATGCCGTCGTTGACGACGGGCGCTGTGCCAGCCAGACAGCCCAGTGATTTGCTGCAGAGCTCCGCTCCGTTGCAGTACTTGCCATCGTCGCACAGGAAGTGCTGGACCTTGTGGACGACCTGGTCATTGGCCTCATCGCAGAGGTCGAGCGTGCAGGCGATGCCATCGTCTGTGACCGGCACGACCCCGGCCTTGCATCCGGCGACCGGATCGCAGCTCTCGGTGCCGTTGCACCAAACCCCGTCGCTGCAGGGGACGGGGAGGCCGCCGCCGCAGCTCCCGGCGGTGCAGGTGGTTCCCTGGGTGCAGGCGTTCTTGTCGTCGCAAAGCGTCCCGTCCTCGTGGGTCTGGACGGAGCAGAGGCCGGTCACGGGGTCGCACTCATTCTTCTTGCATGCGGTGTCCTGAGATGCGTTGCACTCGACGACCGATGCCGGGTCGATCACGCACTTGTTGTTCACGCAGATGAGGCTGCCGTTGCAGAAGTTGCCGTCCTGAGGACAGGGCTGGTCCTTGTCGCACCAGCACTCGGGGTCTGCATTTCCGGCCGTGCACTTGCCGTCCTTGCAGACGTCGTTGAGGGTGCAATCGAAGAGGGGGATCCCGTTGTCGGAGAACCCGCCGTAGTTGCATGGATCGGAGTTGTTCACGATGACGCAGCCGACACCGGCAACGCAGATGTCGTCGGTGCAAAGCGGCTCGTCGTCGGCGCAGAGAGAGTGATCGGGGATGTGGTCGACCTTGTCCAGGGTCTCATCACAGGCGTCCTGGGTGCAGAAGACCCCGTCGTCGACGGCCGGGACCTTGCCGGGCTGACAGCCGAGGCTGACTTCGCAGGTCTCCACGCCGTCGCACCATTTCCCGTTGTCACACAGATCGTTCTTTGCCGTGTGCGTGACGGTTCCGGTGGCGGGGTCGCATGCATCCGCTGTGCATGCGATGCCGTCGGTCAGCACGGTGGGCTGGCCCGACTTGCACCCGAGGGTGGCATCACAGGTTTCCTGGCCATTGCACTTGTTGGCATCGTCGCACAGGCCGTGGACGGGGGTATGGGAGACTTTGTCCGTGGCCTCGTCGCACGAGTCGACCGTGCATCCGATACCGTCGTCGAGGAACGTCTTGTCGCCAGCGATGCACCCGATGCCGGCCTTGCAGGTCTCCGGGCCATTGCAGTAGAGACTGTCGGTGCAGAACGTGTCCACGGGGGTATGGACGATGGCATCCACCGACTCGTTGCAGGTATCCAGCGTGCAATCGATTCCGTCGGAGAGACTCAGTGCCGGTCCGGCCTTGCAGCCAGCGGTGGTATCGCAGACCTCGGTGCCATTGCAGAACTGGTTGTCGCCGCATGCCGCGTGGACGGGGGTGTGGAAGACGACGTTGATGTCTTCGTCGCAGTAGTCCGCGGTGCAGGCGACCTTGTCGTCGATGGCCGGGGGAATGCCGGGGGTGCAGCCGAGAGTGGGGCTGCATCCTTCGTTGCCGTTGCACCAGAGGCCATCGTCGCAGGCCTTGGGGGCCTCGACGCAAAGTCCGGCATTGTCGCACTTGCCTCCGGTCGTGCACAGGTTTCCGTCGTCACAGGCGGTTCCCATGGCAGCGGCCTTGTAAGCGCACTGGCCAGTGGCCTTGTCGCACACCGACTTGAGACATCCGCCGTTCTTCGCGGCCGGGCACACGACGGCCGTGGCGGGATCGAGCACGCAGAACCCACCAGCGCAGACGAACTGCCCGTTACACTTGTCCGCATCGTCGGGGCAGTCGGAGGGAGAGTTGCAGGGGCAGGTGTTGCTGCCGCTCGCACAGGTACCGGCCTGACACTTGTCCCCCACGGTGCACATGTTGCCATCGTCGCAGCTTGCCACGTTGGCGGTGTTCTTGCAGCCGGATGCGGGATCGCAGGAATCGTCCGTGCAGGGGTTGTCGTCCGCACACTGAGTGTTGTCGGGCAGATGCACGACCTTGTCCAGCGACTCGTCGCACGAGTCGGACGTGCACTCGATGGAGTCGTCGACCGAAGGTGCCTTCCCGGCCTGGCATCCCTTGGACGCGTGACAGGTCTCGGCACCGTTGCAGAAGAGCCCGTCGGTGCAGGCCGCGTTGTCGGGCGAGTGAACGATGGCGTCGAGGGCTTCGTTGCAGCTTTCCACGGTGCAGTCGATGCCGTCATCCGAGACTGGGGGGATTCCCTCGATGCAGCCCAGGATGTAGTTGCACTGCTCTGTGCCGTTGCACCAGAGGTCGTCGTCACACAGGGAATCGTCGGCCAGGTGGGTCACCTGCTGGATGGTCTCGTCGCACAGGTCGACGGTGCAGGCGTTGCCATCGTCCACGGCTACGGGCACGCCGGCCTGACACCCCAGGAGGGCATCGCAGGTCTCGGTGCCGGTGCACCACTTGCCGTCGCTGCACTTCTCGTTGGAAGGAGTGTGGACCACGAGGTCCTGCGATTCGTCACAGAAGTCGGCCGTGCAGGCCACCTTGTCGTCGAGCGCCGGCGAAACACCGGCCTTGCACCCGGTCTTGGGGTCGCACTGCTCCGTGCCGTTGCAGTACAGACCGTCGTCGCAGGCAAACGGGGTGTGCTCGCAAATCTTGCCGCCGTTGGCCGTAGGCTTGCAGGTATCGACCGTGCAGAGGCTGGAGTCATCGCAGTCCAGGTCGTCCTGGCACTCGACCAGGTTGAGGAAGAGAATCCAGTTGTCGAGCGTTCCGGTATCGCCGGTGGTCCAGTCCTGGGCAGCCAGCGTCCAGGTTCCGCCCCCGATGAGACCGTCAAAGGCCCCCATGTTGCCGGGGCCCGCCGGAGCATCGATGTCGTAGACCTTGTACAGATCGTCGGCGGCACCGCCTCCCTGCTTGTGGAGGTAGAGCGTCTTGGTGCCGTTGGTCAGCGTGACGACGAGGTCTCCGATGTACGGGTGGGTGAACATCACCTTCACGTAGGCATCAAGGATGATCCCCTGCCCGGAAACCTTGATCTGGCTCTTGGCCCACACGGGGTCGCTGTCCGGAATGGTCACAGGGAAGGTGTCGTCGGAGAGGTAGGCCTGGCCCGGGATGGGCTTGCAGGTTCCGGTCTCAGGGTCGCAGTAGTCGTAGAGGCCGCAGTCTTTGTGCGTGACGCAGGGGGCCGTGCAGTTGAGCTCGGGAGGATTGAGGCAGCTGCCCGTGGCCACGTCGCACTCGTTCTTGGTGCAGGGGTTGCCGTCGTCGCAGGCCTTGGCGGTGTGGATGCAGCCGGCATCGGCGTCGCACGAATCCACGGTGCACAGGTCGGGGTTGCCGTCGGGACCGAGATCGGTGCAGTCGACGGCCTTATGGGTGCACCAGTCGTAGTAGCAGCTGTCCGCGGTGCAGATGTCCCCGTCGTCACAGCTCTTCCCGCCGCCGCAGTACCCGTCCTCGGTGACGAGGAAGAGGCTCCACCGGACGAGATTGCCGGAGTGGAATCCGGGGACGGTATCGGTGATGGTGAGCTTCCAGTCGCCGGCAGCCGGGAGGTTGTTGAACTTGGCCATCCCGCCGGCCGGCTCGGTGGGAATGCCGAACTCGTAGGTTACGTAGGCGTTGAGGGTCTTGTCGGTGGGGTCCTGCAGCTTGAGCTGGACCGACTTGGTCGCGTGCTCGAGCTTGATGGCGATGTCGCCTCTCCAGGCATGGGTCACGTAGAGCTTGATCGAAGCCGAGATGACCTTGGAGGGGTTGGCAACCGCCAGGGTGCTGGATACCGTGGCATTTCCTGCAACGGTATCGATGGGCTTTGGGGTATCGGTCGAATCGAAGCGTGCGCCGGGGATCTCCTGGCAGATGAGGTCGTTGACCGCGCCCGAGGTCTTGCAGGCCTCGTCGTCCGCACAGTCGGAATCGTCGGAGCACTCCACGCAGTCCGCGATGGCCGCGTTGACGCACTTCTTGTCGGCGCCGCAGGTATCCTGGGTGCACGGGCGGCTGTCGTTGCAGTAGAGGTTCCCGAGGCAGGCGGGCCATCCGTTCTCGAAGAAGTCGAGATAGCGGTCCATGAGATCGGTCGTGTTGCCGGCGTTGTCGACGAGGACGGCAAACGGGACGGAGGCGCCGATGGTGCGGTACTTGAGCGTGGCATCCTGGTAGGCGACCGCAGCGGGGTACAGCGTCGTTCCGGTCCATCCGAGGAGCGGGATGCCGCCGGGGGTTTCGCTGATCACGTCGAGGAAGTTGTTCACCTCGTAGTCGGAGGAGGGGAGGAACTCAAGCCCATGGCAAAAGTGGAGCCCGAGCTGCGTTTCGGTCAGGCTCTGCTCGCCGCCCGAGACACCCGCAATCTTGAAGTAGGAGTGGAGTGAGGTCGCAGGGTCGACGTACCAGGTGTCGCCGCCCTCGAGATAGACCTTCCCTCCCTTGGCCGCATACTGAGCGATCTTCGCCACGTCGCTTTCCAGGAGCACGTGCTTGTTGCCGTAGACACCCGCCGGAACGAACACCCCGCTGAGCGACATGAGGTCGCCAAACGGAGCCAGGTCCGTCACGACCTGGGCCTGGCGGCCGGCAGCCACGATGGCATCGCGCAAAGTCTGGGCGAACACGTCCGACGTGCCCGAGGGCTGCCAGACGGCGTAGCCGCCGCTGAGAAGGACGGTGACGGAGAAGGTGATGTCGGCATAGAGGCAGCCGTCGGAGACGCGGGCGCGGACCTTGTGGGTCCCCATGTCCTGGGCCCCCGTGGGCTGGATGGTCACGTCGGCCATGCGGGTCTTGGTGACGACATTGTAGGACAGGGCGCCAAGCTTGACGAACGACGGGGCCTCGATGAGCTCGAACGTGAGCGATTCCGCCCCGTCGGAATCCGCAGCCTTGAGCTTGAGGGTCTTGCTCTGGGTCCAGGTGAGCATCTGGGTCGGGACCTGCTCGACGTAGGCCGGGCCGTGGCCCGCACAGACGCGGATGCCGTCGATGGAGAACGAGTCGACATTCCAGGTGGTGTCCGACCCGGCGTAGAATCCGAGTCGGATTCCGGGCTTGGTCAGCATGGAAGCGGGGACGCCGTAGGACACGGTGGCTGCCGGCAGATCGGCCGTAACAGACTGCGTCCAGAGGGGGACGGCATCACCGAACGTCCCGTCCGCGGTGGCAAACAGGCCGAGCCCGACACTTCCACTGTAGTGGAGGTATTCGCGGTCGAACTGGACGGTGACGTAGGTCTGCCCGGCCATGGAAAGCCAGGGGGTCGTCAGGAACGACCCGAACGGGGCAACCTCGGGAACCCAGCCGAATCGGGCAAAGGTGTCGGGCCCGAGGCCGCCGGACGCGCTGCACTTCCAGTTGGCCGCAGTGGAGCCGTGGTCATCGATGACGTCGAAGCCGAGGGCTGCAAGTCCGCCCGGCTCGGAACAGGTGGCGAACTGCTGGGTATAGGGCAGGTCGAGGTAGCACTTGTCCAGCGGGATGTACTGGCACAGGCCGGTGTCGACATTGCACGAGTCCGTCGTGCAGGGGTTGCCATCCGATGCACAGTCGTCGTCCTTGACGCAGCAGGTTGAGGGGATGTTGGCGTCCGGGGGGGCGAGGTCGGCCGACAGGTTCCGGCAGATACCGAACACGCACTTGTCCCAGGTGCATGGGTTCTTGTCGTCACACAGGCCGCCGGGGACCTCATCTCCTGCGACGCAGCACCCCTGGACATCGGAGTGCTTGCACTGGTAGCTGACGCAGTAGTCGTTGGTGCAGGGCTTGTTGTCGAAACAGTCCTGCTCGGTGCCGCAGCAGTCGTAGTCGGGATTGAAAAGGTCCACGGTGTAGATGCACTTGTGCTGGGCGTTGCAGGATCCGACGTAGCAGGGGTTCCCGGACTGGCAGTCGTCCTTCGTGACGCAGCACCCGGAGACGGCGACGTGCTTGCAGCTCTTGGCGACGCAGGCGTCGGTGGTGCACAGCTTGCCGTCGTCGCAGTCGGAATCCTGGGCGCAGCAGTTGGCGACCTGGGTGTGCGCGCAGGTGTGCGTCGCCAGATTGCACTTGTCGAGAGTACAGGCTTTGAAGTCGTTGCAGACCGGGTCGAGGTCATTGCTGCAGCACCCCGGGATGAAGGTGTGCTTGCAGAGCCCGAGCACGAGGTCGCAGGTGTCCACGGTGCACGGGTTCTTGTCGTCGCAGGAGGTGTAGTACTGGTTACAGACTACGGGGCTTGCGTCGTGGACGCAGACGCACGACTTGCAGGAGTCCACCGTATAGGGGTCCCCATCATCGCAGCCGGCGGCGGAGTAGCAGCAGTTCTGGGTAAGCAGGGTGTGCTGGCAGGTGTGGCTGGCATCGCAGTAGTCGTCGGTGCAGGCGCAGTTGTCGTTGCACTCGAGGTCCACCTGGCAGCAGTCGGGAAGTGCCGGGTCGGGCCCGAATCGGCAGATGTGGTTGATGCACTTGTCGAGGTTGCACAGGTTGCCGTCGTCGCAGTCGGTATCGTAGTTGCAGCACTTGGGGGGAGCGACCTTGGTGTGAGCGCAGGTCCCGGTCTGCCCCTGGAGCACGCAGGTGTCCACGGTGCAGACATCGGTATCGACGCAGCCCTTGTCCGACAGGCAACAGCCCGGGGTGACGTTGTGCTGGCAGGAGTTCGCGACGCACTCGTCGACGGTGCAGGGGTTCATGTCGGGAAGGCACGGGAACGCCCCGGTATCGTCGCAGTAGGACGGGTTGAGCACGTGCTGACACAGGAAATCCTTGCAGTAGTCGATGGTAGAGGGGTCCTGGTCATCCCACTCGCCGCCGGTACCGCAGTCGGTGTGCACGGTGCAGCAGCCGGACATGTTGGGATCCTGCAGGTGCATGCAGAGATGCTCGACGACGTCGCACGAATCTGCGGTGCACGGGTTTCCGTCATCGCAGTCGGTGTTGATGTTGCAGCACTCGGGGTCGGCGACGGGGCCGTGGCGGCATTCGTGCGCGATGCACTTGTCGATGGTGCAGAAGTTGGCGTCGTCGCACTTGGGATCCGGCTCCGTCTCGCAACAGGTCGGGTCGCCGTTGTTGATGTGGAGGCATTTCTCGTTCGCCAGATCGCACGAGTCGATCGTGCAGAACAGGCCGTCCCCGCAGTCTGCGTCGCCCACGCAGCAGTCCGGGTCCTTCACGTTGCTGCAGAGACCGGCCTGGCACGTGTCCGCGGTGCACTTGTTGTCGTCGTCGCACTCGGCGTCGTTCTGGCACTGCACGCAGAGGTTGCCCGAGCAGAGCCAGCCGGGGGAGCACTCATACCGGGAGACGCAGCAGGACTTTCCGTTGATGGTCTTGGGACCGTAGCCGCACTTGTAGATTCCGTCGCCCTGGGGGACGCAGGCCTCGATGGAGCAGGGGATACCGTCGTCGCAGGTGGTCTGGTCCATGTCGCTGAGGCAGTAGGACTGAATCTTGATGACGATCGTGTCCCTGGCCTCGGCGTTGCCGTACTCGACCCACTGGCCGTTGACGTAGGCGGCCAGGACGACGGCAACGACGTGGTACCCCTTGGGCACGTCGGGGATGACGGAGGTGGAGCCGGCGAACACCTGGTCCTGGAGGACATCGTCGAGGTACACGTTGACCGCGTGGTCATCCTGGGGCCATGCCCAGTTGAGGGCAGTGAAGGTGATGGTGACCGAGGTGACCGGAACGCCGAGAGGGATGTACTGGTTGTTCGGGGGGTCGGTGATGACGACGGTCGGGTCGTTCCCGGCCCCGAGGGACTCGAAGCTCCAGAGCACGTCGAGGATTTCGGCCAGACTGTCGGACTGGGTGTCGGCCGGGGCGTACTGGGTCGTCTCAGCGCAGCCGGCCAGAGCGGCCAGGACGAGAATCCCGGCGGCAGCCGAGCGCACCCTGCGAGCGGCACCGACGCCGGTGCGGCCGGAGCGAGGCGATGTCATGACAGCGGCAGCATCGAGGCTTCCAGGCATCGGGAGCTCCGCACGAGCCGCAGCGGGTTTTCCCGCTGGCTCGTCCGGCGGCCCGAAGTCGCACATCCCAGCTCGCATCCGCCTCACAATCGTTCCCATATCGGCCTCCCGATGCCTGCCCGCCTCGCGTCCCCGGCCCGACCGCCGAACGAGCGTGTCGCGTGCGCAGACATCTGACAGTAATTCTAGATTAGCAGATTTCGTTCGCAAAGCGTTCTTTCCCAAATCCACGATACAAGCCCTCGAGCGCGGGGTGCGCGCGCAGGGTTTCGCACGCGTACCGGTTCATCTCGGAGGGCAAGCAACTTCCGTGCCCGAGGGGCGCTGGAGGCCCGCATCCAACAAACCCCTCGACAATCCGGCATGCGTCCCGCGGCGGCCCCTTTCCCATGGTGCCTCCGAGGAGTGCCTTCGCTGGACGGAATACAAGAAAATCCCTTGTGTTTCAATGTGTTCAGTAGCGCGTCCCCGGGTTGCGCCATCCTGTCACAGCCGAAGGGGCCGCGGGCGGATCGGCTCGGAGGACGACGCAAGGTTTTCATACTACGCAAGGTTTGCACCCTTGACCCGGGGCCGTGCTCCCCCCTATAGTGGCTCGGCAGACGGTTGGAATGGAGGGAAATGATGCTTCGTAGCCTGAGGATTCTGGCGGTTCTGGCCGTGTTCGTGTCCGCGCTGCCGACCCGAGCGCAGACGCCGGTTCGCGACACGGCCATCTACGAGCCCGATTTGAAAGATGACGTGCTCGAGCAGATCAAGGACCGGGATCGCAAGGCGCAGGACGGGAGCGCTGCAGCGCTGGCGGCCATCCGCAAGGCGCAGGAGGAGAAGCGCACCCGGGAGCGGGATGGCCGCAAAGTGCTGCGGGCTACGCTTCCCGAGAACGAGCTTCCGGGGCCGCCCGAATCGTTCAAGCCCCTGTTCCATTTCGAACCGCAGGCCCAGTACATGACCGGGACCTGCTGGGCCTTTGCGGCCACCTCGTTCGTGGAATCGGAGGCGTTCCGGATCTCGGGACAGAAGATCAAGCTCTCCGAGATGCACTCGGTGTACTACGAGTACCTGGACAAGGTCGCCCGGTTCGTGCAGGAGCGGGGCGACTCCCTGGTCTCGGAAGGCTCGCAGCACAGTGCCGTGCCCCGCGTGCTGGCGAAGTACGGGGTGGTTCCGCTCGAAGCCTACAGGGGGGTCAAGTCGCCCGACGGCTGGCACGACCACATGGCCCTGAGCCGGGAGCTGTCCGCGTTCCTCAGTTTCGTGAAGAAGGAGGAGCGGTGGGACGAGTCCTTCGTGATGGCCGGAGTGCGGGAGATCCTGGACCGCCACCTCGGGGCACCCCCCACGGAGTTCGAGTGGAAGGGGAAGAAGTACACCCCCCGCTCGTTCCTGGACAAGGTGCTGAAAGTGAAGCCCGAGGATTACGTGGAGCTGATGAGCACGTTGTCGGCCCCGTTCTTCCGGAAGTCGGAGCTCAAAGTCCCGGACAACTGGTGGCACGGAGAGCACTTCTACAATGTGCCGCTGGAGCTCTTCTACAGCTCGCTGGTGTCTTCCGTGGCATCGGGATACACGGTGGCGATCGGGGGTGACGTGTCCGAGCCGGGCAAGAACTACCGGCAGGATGTGGCCTTCATTCCCACCTTCGACATCCCGGCGGACTACATCGATCAGTACGCCCGCGAATACAGGATCGAGAACGGGAGCACCGGGGACGACCACGGAATCCACCTGGTGGGCATGAGCACGCTGGGCGGTCACACGTGGTTCCTGATCAAGGATTCTGGCCGCAGCGCCCGCCACGGCCGGTTCCCCGGGTACTACTTCTTCCGGGATGATTTCGTAAAACTCAAGATGCTGACCTACCTCGTCCACAAGGACGCTGTGAAGGACGCCCTGGCGGCGATGCTTCCGCCTGAGCCGCAGCCTGCCCCGGAGGGGGACAAGGCCCCCGCCGAAGACCAGAAGAAGTGAAGCCCGGTCTGCTCGCCCCCGTCGGCCTGCTCAGACAGGTCGGCCTGCTCAGCCTGCTCAGCGTGCTCAGCCTGCTCGTCGCCTGCACGGGAAGCGAACCCGCCTTCGAGATTGACGGAACGACGGGGGACGTCGAACAGCCGCCGGCTGGCCTGCCGGTCTCCGCCTCCTGTCTGGAGGGAGGGCTCTGCTCGGTGCCTTCGAGCTGCCTGCCGAGGGGGGATGGGGCCTTGTGCGCTGTCGAATGCGCCACCCCGGCCGACTGCCCCGAGGAGATGACCTGTACGCCGGAGAGCTGGTGTGCCTGGACAGTCGGAACCGTCGGAGCCTCCTGCGGCAGCGACGCCCCGTGCCACGGCGGCCTCGAGTGCCAGGAAGTCGAGACCGGTGCGTTCTGCACCCGCCCCTGCGATTGGAACCTGCCATGCCCCCCCGGCGAGGATGCCCGCTGCGTCAAGCTGGCACAGGGAGGGAACTACTGTCTTCGCAACTGTGCGGACGGCAAGGAGTGTGCGCCAGGGCTCGCGTGCACGTCGCTCGCGGAGTATCCGGAGATACGCGTGTGCTATCCGTAGGGGGCGGAGGGACGCGATTGCGATTGCGATTGCGATGCCGATATCGATGCCGATGCCGACCCCCGGGGGAGGGATAGAGCTACTGGACCCAGGAAGGGGAGGACATGCCCGGGCGATGAATGGTCGACTCCGGGAAGACCGTGGCCTCGCCGGAGCGGACCGAGCAGACCCTGTCGGTCATGGAGAGAACCTCCATCAGGTGGAGGAGGAGGGTCTCCTGGGCATCGGGGGACAGGAGGACGAGGGCGTTCTCGACTGCGCTGCTGCGGCCGAGGTCGCGGTCTCGGGCGGCCCGCTTTCCGGTCGCGGTGAGGCCGACGAGCGACTTGCGCCGGTCGGTCCCGGCCAGGCGCTGGACGAGACCCTTCTCTTCGAGCCGGTCGGTGAGCTCGCTGATGCTGCTCTGGGCGCGCCGCAGGGCGCGGCAGATGGTGCCGATGGTGCTCTCGCCGTTGCGGTGGACATACTCCAGGAGCTGCCACTGGATGGAGGTGAGACCGCTGGTGTCGCACAGCCCTTCGGTGAGCCGCTGAAGCCGGTCGGACACCACGGGCAGGATTCGGGCGATGCGGTCTGCGATATCAACGCTTCGGATGTAGTTCATTTCGGTCGGATCCTCCTGGTTCCAAGCTTCACGCTGCCGAGTCTATCGTGATCCGATGGGAGGGCAAAAAAGCGCCTCGTTTCCTCGGCTCCGACAGCGCAGAGCGGCGTCCGGGCTGCATGGGAGCTTGCATTGGGGCCGACCGCGGTGTATGAACGCGACGCAAGCGACGGCCCGGACTGGGCATGTCGGGACAGCCAGACGAGGTAAGATCATGCCGAACACATCCGATCTCAAGAGAGGAGTCCGATTCCTGCACGAGGGGGCTCCGTACCAGGTGTACGACGTGCAGTTCCAGTCACCGTCGGCCCGAGGGGCTACGACGCTGGTGAAGTGTCGGGCGCGCGACCTGGTCACCGGGCAGCTCAAGTCGTTCGTGTTTCGGGCCGGCGAGCGGATGGAAGATCCGGATGTCGAGACCCGGAAGGCTCAGTTCCTGTACCGGCAGGAGGATACGTTCAATTTCATGGACGTAGAGACCTACGAGCAGTTCGAGCTGCCCCTGGATGCCCTCGGCGGGGCCGAGATGTACCTTATCGAGGAGCTCGTCGTCCGGCTGTTCTTCTTCAACGGCCGCCCCATTTCGGTCGAGCTTCCCAAGGCCATGGACTACCCGATTGCGGAGTGTGAGCCCGCGATCAAGGGGGACACGGTCACCAACGTCACCAAGACCGCACGCCTGGCGACAGGGCTCGAGGTGCAGGTTCCCCTGTTCATCAACGAGGGGGACATCATCCGCATCGACACGACGGAGGGTCGGTACGTGGAGCGGGTGAAGGTGGGCAGGTAGCAGTCGATGGTGGGGAGGTAGCGGTCGGTGGTCGCCGGGGCGTCCGGCGATGACGGTAGATGGGCAGCGACCCCAGCCCCGACCACGCGGGAGGGGCCCTATGGATGTGCCGTGAGTCGGAGGATGCAGAAGGGACAACCACTCGCTGGCAAGAGCCTGTTCGTGCTGGACATGGACGGCACGATCTACCTTGGGGATCGCCTGTTTCCGTGGACCCTGCCTTTCCTTCGTCGAGTCCGGGAAATCGGCGGGCAGTACCTCTTCCTGACGAACAACTCGTCTAAGACCTCGACGACCTACGTCGACAAGCTGCGTCGGCTCGGAGTCGAGGCCGGGCCGGGCGACGTCCTGACGTCGGGCGATGCCACCATCGAGCTGCTTCGGAGCGAAGGGAAGTACCGCAGGCTGTTCCTGCTGGCTACCCCGGAGGTGGAGGCCGAGTTTGGAGCGGCCGGGTTCGAGCGGGTGGAGGAGAGCCCCGATGCCGCCGTGCTCACCTTCGACATGACGCTGACCTACGGCAAGCTGCGCAAGCTCTGTGCGTTCCTCCGGGACGGGGTGCCGTTCATTGCCACCCACCCGGACATCAACTGCCCTACCCCGGAGGGGCCCATTCCCGACATCGGGGCGTTCATGGCACTGGTCGAGAGCTCGACTGGACGCAAGCCGGACAGGGTCGTAGGCAAGCCGAGCCCGGACTTCCTGAGGGCAGCCATGATTCGCAAGGGGGCAACGGCCGGGCAGACCGTCATGATCGGCGACCGACTCTACACCGACGTTGCCTGCGGCATCGCTGCCGGAGTGACCTCGGTCCTCGTTCTCTCCGGGGAGTCCACACAGGAGATGGCGGCCGTCAGCCCCCACAAGCCGGACCTGATCGTGGAGGACGTTGGAGAGCTGGGACGACTGCTGTAGCCGGTTGCTGGGAGCGATCACGATTACGACTACGATTGCGATGCCGATGCCGACGTCGACGTCGATGTCGATGCCGATGTCGATGTCGATGCCGATGTCGATGTCGATGCCGATGTCGATGCCGATGTCGATGTCGATGTCGATGCCGATGTCGATGCCGAGGCCGATGTCGACCCAGGACGGGGCCTTCCCCGAACCCCGAACCCCGAACCCCGAACCCCTACTTCGTCCAGTGAACGGTCAACCCCGTCAGGATGGGAGTCTTGTTGGAATCCTTGGAGGAGAGCTTGACCTCGACTTCGAGCCACTGGAGGTTGGGGAGACCCTCGAGGAGGGCGGGGGAGTTGGTGAAGTAGCCGGTCCAGCCGGCCAGTGCGAGGCCGTCCTTGGTGGCGGCCGCACGGGCCCGGACCGAGATGTCGGTCACGCCGGCCTCTTCCTTTCCGGTCCACTCGATGAGCTTCCAGTAGACGGTCTTGGCACCACCGTCGAACTGCTGGCGCCAGGTTCCTTCGGGGTTGGTGAACATGAGATGCTGGAACCCGGTCATGTCGGAGTAGGAGTAAGGGTCGGAGCCGTTGGTCGGGAAGATGTTGACCTGCGGGTTGTTGGCCCAGTTCTTGACGTCGATGCGAGCGGATGAGCCGGAGTTGCGCCCGGCGGTCCAGAGCTTGCCGTTGCGGTCGATCGCCACGCCGACGGGGTGCCAGATTCCATTGCCGAGGTCGAGTGCCGAGATGGACTTGAAGTCCGGGGTGACGCGAACGATGTGGCGGCGGTCGCCACCGTCGCCGTGGCTGATGGCGGAGTAGATGTAGCCTTCCTGGTCGACCACTACCCCTCGGGTGCTCCCGACAAAGCCGGAGGAGATCCACTCCCAGGCGTTGGTGCCCGGGGTGTAGCGGAAGAGGCCGCGGCAGTTGTCTGCGTGGGTTCCGACGATGACGCGCCCCTGGGAATCCACGGTGATTCCATAGACGGCGAAGCAGCCAGAGAGGTTGCTGGGTGCGACATAGGTGCCCACGAGGGCGTTGGTCGTGACATCGATCTTCGAGATGGACTCGGTTGCCGGGTCGAAGCTGCTGGTCCAGGCGCAGTTGCCCGCGATCCAGATGTTCCCCTTGTTGTCGCCGATGGCGCCGTACGGGCAGGCGGGGATTGCGACTTCGGCCAGGAGCTTGCAGCGGACGGGGCTCTGTGTGTCGTCGATCTCGGACCCCGAGAACTTGAAGACTTTGTGCTGATACCAGGACCCCGCCCACACGTTGCCGTCCTTGTCGATACCGACGGCGCGGACCATGCCGGTGACGTCTCCGCGGCAGATGAGCTTGCCGTCCCGTGTGAAGTGGACGAGGTTGGAGTAGGTCGCACTGTTGTAATTGTTCCAGCTCCGATTTCCGACCCAGACCGAGCTGTCCTTGGTGACGACCGCGGTGCGGGAGGGGTTTTCTCCCTGGCTGGGGATTTCCTTTTCCACGGCTCCGGTATCGACGTTGATGCGGACGACCTCGTGGTCGTTGGAGTTGGCGATCCAGATGTCGTTGAGCGACTTGGTGGTGGCATCGAGGCAGAGGGTTTCGGGCTTGAGGCATTCGGGGTCGGGCGAGCTCTGGGGGGTATTGTTCACGCCGTCCATCTGGCCGGACGTCCAGTCCTGGGCTCCCTGCTGGGCATCGACGTAGAGCTTGCAGTCGGAGGAGCAGAAGCACTCGGACAGGGGGCAGACGCCGGCGGGGATGTCGAAGCCGTCGCACTCTTCGGAGTAGTTGGCGACGCCGTCGCCGCACCACCCGAGGCAGGCGCTCTTGTCCCAGACCTTGCAGCCGAACTGGCAGGCGAACTGGCCTTCGTGGCAGGCCACCGGGAAGAGGTCGTCGTCGCAGGCCTCGTAGGTCTTGTCGAGCACGCCATCGCCACACCAGGACGAACAGGCGGAATCGTCGAGCGCACAGTCGACGGTGCAGTTGAACTTGCCCTTGTGGCACTTGACCGGAATGGAAGCACCGTCGCACTCCTCGGTATCGGGGTCGAACACGCTGTTCCCGCAGGTCTCGTCGGACTTGCAGTCGGCGGAGCAGCCGTCGCCGCCGACGTCGTTGCCGTCGTCGCAGCTCTCTCCGGCCTCGACGACCTGGTTGCCGCAGCACGGGGTAACTGGGGTGAAGACGCAGCCGGTGTCGGAGTTGCAGGAGTCCGCGGTGCAGACTTCCTGGTCGTCGCACTTGAGGTTGCCCGTTCCGGGGACGCAGGCGCCGTTCTTGCAGGTGTCGCCGACGGTGCAGGCGTTCTTGTCATTGCACGGGAGGGAGTTGACCGTGTGGATGCACCCCTGGCCGGCCTGGCAGTAGTCGCTGGTGCACGGGTTGCCGTCCTCGCAATCGACCGGGCTTCCGCCGCACCAGCCGGCCGAGCAGACGTCGTCCTCGGTGCAGACGTTGCCGTCGTCGCACAAGGCCTTGTTGGGAGCAAAGACACAGCCCTCGGCCGGGTTGCAGGAGTCATCGGTGCACGGGTTGCTGTCGTTGCACACGAGATCCTTGCCCTTCTTGCAGGTACCGTCGGCGCAGGTGTCACCGACGGTGCAGGGATTGCCGTCGCTGCAAGGCAGGGCGTTGGCCAGACTGATGCAGCCGGACAGCGGCTTGCAGGTGTCGGTAGTACAGGGGTTTTCGTCATCGCAGTTCTTGGGTTCATCCGACACGCACTTGCCGTTGGCGCAATGGTCGTCGAGGGTGCAGAGGTTGCCATCGGTGCACGGGAGGGTATTGGGTGCGAAGACGCAGCCCTTGCTCTTGTCGCAGGAGTCATCGGTGCACGGATTGGCGTCGTCGCAGACGGTCTTGCCGCCGGGATTGCAGAGCTTGTCCGCACAGGTATCGCCCGTCGTGCAGGGGTTCTGGTCGTCGCACGGGAGCGAATTGGCGACGTGCTGGCACCCCTGGACGAGGTCGCAGACGTCATTGGTGCAGGGGTTGTCGTCATCGCATTCGATGACCTTGTCCGGCACGCACTTGCCGGCCAGGCAATGGTCTCCGAGGGTGCAGGAGTTGCCGTCGTCGCAGAGGGAATCGACAGGGAGGTTCACGCAGCCGGCGGCAGAGTCGCAGGAGTCGCTGGTGCAGGGGTTGTCGTCATCGCAGTCGATGGTTGCACCGGAGGTGCACTCGCCGGCAGCGCAGACATCGAGGAGGGTGCAGGCGTCGGCGTCGTCGCAGGGGGCCTGGTTGGCGACGTTGAGGCATCCGAGGGTCGGGTCGCAGGAGTCTGTGGTGCACAGGTTGCCGTCGTCGCAGCTGAGGGCTGAGGCGGGCTTGCAGAGGCCCTGGGTGCACGTGTCGCCCAGGGTGCAGGGGTTGCCGTCGTCGCAGGGGCCATCCGCCGGGGAATGGAGGCAACCGGCAGCAGGGTCGCACGGGTCGAGGGTGCAGGGGTTGCCGTCGTCGCAGCTGAGGGCTGAGGCGGGCTTGCAGAGGCCCTGGGTGCACGTGTCGCCGAGTGTGCAGGAGCTTGCGTCGGTGCAGGCGAGCCCTTCCTTGGCGGGCAGCTCGACGCACAGTCCGGTGGCGGGATCGCAGGCATTCTTGCGGCAGTACCCGTCGAGTCCTTGGGGCTCGGGGCAGACGACCACGGTAACCGGGTCGATCTTGCACTGGAAGGGGATCTTCGAGGTATCACAGACCAGGGTCCCGTTGCAGGGGTCGCCGTCTTCGAGCGCCTTGCAGTCGTCGCTGGTGCTGCAGTCGCAGGTGACGGGGGTACCGGCGCAGGTACCCTGGATGCACTTGTCTCCGACGGTGCAGGGCTCGTTGTCATCGCAGGGGGCGAGGTTGTGCGTGTGTGCGCACCCACTGATCGGATCACACGAATCGTCGGTACAGACGTCCTGATCGTCGCAGTCCACAGGGCTTCCCTTGCACTGCCCATCCTGGCAGAAATCGGAGCCGGTACAGGCATCGGAGTCATCGCACTCGAGGCCGTCGAGCGGGGTGGTCTGGCAGCCCTCCTTCCCGAGGCATTTCTCGCTGGTGCAGGGATTTCCGTCGTCGCAGCCGGGCTCGTCGACGGCGCCGTCGCAGTCGTCGTCGAGGCCGTTGCAGACGTCTGCGGAAGCGGCGGGGGCATCGCACTCGGAGAGTCCTTCCGGAGTGCAGAACCGGATGCCCTTGCAGATCCCCCACTCGTTGGAGCTGAGGCAGGAAGTGGCGAGGGTGAGCTTGGCGGAGAGGGGGGAGCAGGAACAGAGGCCAGCATCGGGGATGCAGTGGCTTGCCGTGATGCCGAGGGTGGTTTCGGCTTCCTTGCAGGTGTATCCGGTGGGGCATGGAGTCTGAGCGTCGCAGGTTCCGCCACAGAAGGAACCTTCGTTGCCGTACGCGATGCAGGCCTCCTTTCCCCCCCATCCGGCCGAACAGTCGGAGTCCGCCTGGCAGGGACGGCAGAGGAAGGGGAAGTTGGAGACGCAGGCAAAGAGGAGATCGCTGCCGCCTGCGGAGATCTGGAGGCACTTGAAGCCGTCCGGGCACTCCTCCTGGCAGAAGCTGGAGCAGATGCGATCGCCCAGGTGCTCGATACAGAGACCGGAGAGGCAGTCCTTGTTGTCGGAGCACGGGTCGCCGAAGCACCCTTCCCCGGGGGCGCATTCCGGGCGTATCTCGGTTTCGGGTCGGGGCAGGGCCTCGAAGTCCAGGCCGAGGTCGGCAGCGACTTCGACGGCATCGGAGGCGGGCTCCGAGCTGTCGGCGAGCCCCTGGTCCGTGGAGGTGACCTTACCTCCGGAACAGGATGCTGCGCTCAGAAGAGCTGCGAAAAGAGTCATCCACCGTCGGGATTTGATTTGTCTCATGATTCTCCTCATCATCAACCGGGTTGTGACCGGGATGGGAGTATACCCGCGCCGTCCGGAGGTGGCAAACGGCGATCGTTTCGGGCGGCCCGGGCCAGCAGGTATTCGGCCTGGCGCGCACGGTCCGCGTGGGAGCGATGCCGGTTTTCCAACATTGTGTTGACACCCCTGGGGGTGCGTGCTATATAGCGACGGCTTTTTGACTGGTTCGCTGGCCAGTGGGGCGTCGTCAAGGGGCATGACACCGGGTTTTGGTCCCGGGATCCTAGGTTCGAATCCTAGCGCCCCAGCCAATGAAGGGCGCCACGGGTTGGAGCCGGTGGCCGATGGAGGAAGCACGATGGAACGCATTCGGATTACCGCATCGGAGAGGAAGGAGACGGGCAAGGGCAAGGCGCACCAGCTGCGTCGGGCGGGGATGATTCCGGCAGTGGCTTACGGCCACGGGGTGCCGGAGCCGCTGTCCCTGGAGCTGCCGCGCAAGGAGCTGGTGCAGTTCCTGCAGTCGCCGACCGGGCGCAACAGCACGTTTGACCTGGTGGTGGGGGACAAGACCCACGTGGTGTTCGTGAAGGATCTCCAGGTGCACCCGGTCACCCGCGTGCTCCAGCACTGCGACTTCTTCGTGACGGCGCCGGACCGCGAAATCGAAATCAAGGTACCGGTCCAGACCACGGGAAAGTCGAAGGGCGAGGAGATGGGCGCCCGGATGTTCCTGGTGAACCGGGAAGTGAAGGTATCGTGCCTTCCCGATCGGATTCCGCAGTCCATCACGGTGGACGTGACTCCGCTGGAGTCCGGGCAGGTGATGTACGTGGACGAGATCAAGCTCGAAGAAGGGATCAAGGCGGTCTTCCGCGCCCGGTACCCGGTGGTTGCGGTCAAGACGGCCAAGGCCGAGGTCGAGACCACGACGGCGGCGGCGGAAGGCGAAGCTGCTGCGGCCGAGGCTCCGGCCGAGGGCGAGGCCAAGAAGGAAGAGTAGCACTGTCCTCCCGCTGTCCCCGCTTTTCCGGAGTTCCCCTGGCGACGTGAATGCGCTGATTGACCTGGGCGATCCAGGTTGGGGTATCTGTTCGTCATTGAGCTGAGGCTCGGGTGCTGCCATGAAGGCGCTGGTTGGGCTGGGCAATCCAGGGAAGCAGTATCGCACGACGCGGCACAATGCGGGCTTTCTCGTCCTGGAGCGGATGGCCGAAAAGGCCGGGGCGGGTTTCCGGGCGGCGCGACTCAACGGTGTGGTGGCGCAGTGGCGTGAGGGGCAGGAGTCGGTCGTGGCCGGGATGCCCCACACCTACATGAACCTCTCGGGGGATTTCGTTGCCGGGCTGTTGCACTACTACAAGGTCGAGCCTGCCGATCTGCTGATCATCCATGACGAGATGGATCTGCCGTTGGGACGGCTCCGGCTGGCCCGTGCGGGGTCGGGTGCGGGGCACCGGGGGGTGGAGTCGATCCTCCTGAGCCTGGGGACGCCGTCGTTCGCCCGACTGCGGGTGGGAGTCGGCAAGCCGGAAGGGAAGGACCAGGTGGTGTCGCACGTGCTGTCCGGGTTCGGTGGAAGCGACGGGGCGCTGTTCGATCGGATGGTGGGGTTGGCAGCGGATGCCGCGTGGTGCTGGCTCCGGGAGGGGCTCCAGACCGCCATGAACCGGTACAACGGGGTTCGGGAGGGGGGAGTCGCGGAGCCTGATGGTTCTCCGGGGGGTTGAGGTGGGAGGGCTGTGTGCCCTCGCTCGCGTGCGCGTGTGTTCTTTTTTTCTTGACCGCCAGGGGGCGGATGAATACTATCCGGCCCTTGGTTTGCGCCTCGAGTCAACGAGGCGTCTCCTTGCTCCGCCGATGGTGGCGGGGCTGAACCCGTGAGGAGGGGTGAAATGCTGCGTAAGTACGAGACGCTCTTCATCGTCCGTCCGGACCTTCCTGAAGAGCAGATGGCCAAGGTGAAGGAGCGGGCGACCGCTGCCGTGACCAGCCAGGGCGGCCTTGAGATCGCGTACCAGGATTGGGGCAAGAAGAAGCTTGCCTACCCGGTCAAGAAGGTCCAGAAGGCCAACTACGTGTATTTCCGGTATCTGGCCGGGGGCGAGGCGGTGGCCGAGCTCGAGCGGGTGCTGAAGGTTCACGACGACGTGCTGCGGTTCATCACCGTGAAGCTGGGCGATCGGATCGATCCGGCGACGTTCGACATGGAAGAAGACCGCAAGGGGATCTTCCCGTTCAACATCAAGCCGCGTGAGCCGTCTGCGGAACGTCCGGCGGAAGAAGGGGACGAGGAAGGGGTGGAAGGCGCCCCGCGTCGCTCCAGTGGATCCCGTTGGGGCGAGGACGGCCCTGCCGAGAACACCTCGGCGGACGAAGGAATGGGAGACGAGAACTGAGGCAACCCGGCACCACCGCGTGCCGCTTTGAACTCGGGCGCTGCGAGTCGCCCGGACGGTCGCTCGATGCGACCGGGGAGGAATCAAGATGAGTACTGGCGGAGGCGGCAAGAAGTTTTTCTTTCGGCGGAAGGTCTGCACCTTCTGCGCGGACAAGGGCGTTGCCCTTGATTACAAGGACTACGCGCTGCTGCGTCGCTTCACCACGGATCGCGGCCGGATCATTCCTCGGCGGATCTCGGGTTGCTGCGCCAAGCACCAGCGGGCGCTGACGAATGCCATCAAGATGGCCCGGGCGATTGCACTGTTGCCGTTCCAGGCTGCGGAAGACTAGAGGAGGGGACCATGAAGGTAATTCTCATCCAGACGGTCAAGGGGCTTGGCAAGATCGGCGACGCAGTGCAGGTGAAGGACGGCTTCGCCCGCAACTACCTGTTGCCGCGGCACATGGCCCTGCCGGCCAATGCGGGCACTGCCAAGGCGATTGAGCACCAGCAGCGGATCGTCGAAGCACGCATGCTCCAGGAGAAGAAGCGGGCCGAGGAAGAGGCCGAGAAGCTGTCCGCCGTCTCGTGCACGCTCGAGCGCCACGTGGGCGAAGAAGACAAGCTGTACGGCTCGGTGACGGGCCGTGACATTGCCGAAGCCCTGGCAACGGAAGGCTTCCAGGTGGACCACACCCAGGTGGAGCTGGAAGAGCCGATCAAGCAGCTTGGCGTGTACCAGGTGCCGGTGAAGCTGGCACAGGGTGTCGAGACGAAGGTCAAGGTGTGGGTGGTCGCGAAGTAGCTACCCTGCTCTTCCGTATTGTCCTGTCGGTCCCGCAGAGCCGGGGCCGTTCGGTATCTACCCTGCTTTCCGCTCATGGGCTGTCGTTCGAGGAGGTTCTCCAGCCGGCTCTGGTGCCGGGCGGCGGTGCTCCTCACCAGCAGTTCCGACTGTACGCATCGAGCGAGGCGGAGCGGGACGAGGATCTCGCACTGCTCCGTCGGTTCGGCCTGGACGGGTTCGTCCACGTGGAGCCGTTCTCGTGGGATCCGGCGGCCTGGGTGGAGACCTGGAAGGAATCCTATCAGTGGGTGCGGGTCTCGGACCGCATCTCGGTGGGCCCGGTCTTCCGGCCGTGCCCGTTCGAGACGAAGGCCCGAGTGGCCATCGATCCGGGACAGGCGTTCGGGACTGGCACGCACGAATCGACTCACCTGGCGCTCGAGCTCATGGACCGACACCTCGGCGACGCGGCCTCGATGCTGGATGTCGGGTGCGGGACCGGAGTGCTCAGCGTGGCCGCAGGCCAGCTGGGAGTGTCGCGGCTGGTTGCCTTCGACATCGAGGAGGAAGCGGTTCGGGAGACGGCGGAGAATGCTGAGCGCAACGGTGTGTGCATCGAGATTGCCCGAGGCGGTGCCGAGTTGATCTCCTCAACGTTTGACCTCGTGGTGGCCAACCTGCTGGCGCACGAGCTGGTCCCCATGGCCGGGGCGATTCGTGGTGCCGTGGCTCCTGGCGGGCTCCTGCTTCTGGCCGGGTTGGTGGACAAAGATCGCCCCTGGTTCGAGGAGCGTTTCTTCGGGAATTCCGGCGAGTTCATCGCGCTCGAGCGGCCCAGCCGCAAGGAGTGGTGGGCCGGAGCGTGGAAGAGGCAGTAGGGCGGGGTTCGAGGCTCGGGGCTCGGGGCTCGGGGTTCGGGGTCCGAGTCGGAGGTGACATGACCGTCCCAACCTGGTACATGGAGACGCTTCCCGGAGTCGGAGAGCGGGTGCGGCTCTCGGGCCGGGCGCACCACTACCTCGTGCGGGTGCTGCGGGTCGAGGTGGGGGAGAGACTGCGCCTGTGCGACGGCGGCGGAGCCACGGCGCTCGCCCGGGTGATTGCGGCCGATGATGCCGGAGTCGATGCCCAGGTCGAGTCGGTGGAGACGGCGACCCACGGTCGGTTCGAGCTGACCCTGGTTGCAAGCCCGCTCAAGCGAAAGGGAACGGAGTTCGTTGCGGCCCGTTGTGCGGAGCTCGGGGTGGACCGCCTGGTGCTGACCCGGATGGATCGCTCAATCGCACGGCTGGAGGATGACCGACTGGACCGCCTTGAGCGGGTGGCGGCCGAGGCCGCACGCCAGGTCGGGCAGCCGGAGGTGACGAAGCTGAGCGTAGCCCCCGGGCTGTCCCAGGCGATCCAGGCCGTGCCGGGCCAGCGGGTCTGCTTCCTGTGGGAGGAGGGAGGGCAGGATCTTCGGGACCTGCGCCTCTCCGAGTGGGGTGCGGCCACGTGCGTAGTCGGTCCAGAGGGGGGGTTCAGCGACCGGGAAACCGCCTGGCTGCGGGATGCTGGTGCAACGCCGGTGTTCTTTCGAGGAGCGGCATACAAGGCCGCCACGGCCGCGGTGATCGGTGCAGTCCTTTTTCTTTTCTCGGGGGGCCGCCTGTAGGCGGGCCCCGGGCTTCTATCGGATTCCGAGCCAGAGTGCGACCTGCTCTCCGCAGGCCAGACCGTCCGCTGCGCTGGAAGTGATCCCTCCGGCCCATCCGCTCCCTTCGCCGCAGGGGAAGAGACCGGGATGGGAGGGGGAGAAGCCGCCGGCATCCCTGAGGATCCGAAGCGGAGTGGAGGTCAGGGTTTCCAGGCCGATGGCGACAGCCTGGTCCGACAGGTAGCCGCGGATGCGGCGGTCCGCCCGCTCGATACCCGCCTTGAGGGCCGCTATGACGGGAGGAGGGAGGATTGCGGTCAGGTCCGCGGGCGTGAGCCCTGGGTGGTACGAGGCATCGGGGAGGGTAGCGGAAACCCGACCGGCGAGGAAGTCGGTCAGGCGCTGAGCGGGGGCGTGATAGGTTCCCCCCCCGGCCTTGAATGCCAGGTGCTCCAGGCGGCGCTGGAATTCGATACCGCCGAGCGGGGAATCGCCGAGCTCGGGCCAGTCCTCGGGGGAGACGGCAGCGACGACGGCAGCGTTGCTGAATGGGGACGAGCGGGTGGAATGGCTCATGCCGTTGACTGCGAGGTGATCGGGCTCCGGCGGGGTCGGGATCACGTATCCTCCGGGGCACATGCAGAAGCTGTAGACGGCCCGGGGGAGGTTCGAGAACGCAAACGAGTATCGGGCCGCCCCGCATGCGGGGTGACCGGCACTTCGGCCCAGCTGTACGCTGTCGATGAGCGCCCTGGGATGCTCGACCCTCATGCCGACGGCAAACGGTTTGGAGGCCATCCGGACGCGCTGGCGATGGAGCGCTTCGAACAGGGAACGGGCGCTGTTGCCGGGGGCAAGCACGACGGCTTCGCCTTCGATCTTCTCGCCGGATTCGATGGTGACTCCGGTCACCCGCCCGTCACGGACCAGAAGACCGGTGACCCGTGTGTGAAAGAAGAAGCGGGCACCGTTCTCCTCGAGGTACTCCCGGATGCGGTCGATGAGGCGGGGGAGGCGGTTGGAGCCGACGTGGGGATGGGCCTCGACCAGGATGGAGGCATCCTGGCCGAACCAGGCCAGCAGGCCGAGAGCGCGGCGGACGTGGACACTGGCCTTGCGGGTGAAGAGCTTGCCGTCGGAGTAGGTCCCGGCTCCGCCCAGGCCGCAGGTCATGGCGGGTGCGGCCTCGAGCTTGCCGAACACGCGAAGGGAGCGGGACAGGGCGTGACGATGAGGGAACGGGGCCCCCTGCTCGACGATGCGGGGGGTGATTCCGCGCTCGACCAGGGAAATGGCGGCCATGAGGCCGGCAGGTCCGGCTCCGACGACGACGACGGAGCGCCCCTTCGGACGTCGGACGGGCAGACGCGGGTCGGGTAGCTCGGGCGGAAGCTCCCCAGGCTCACCGGCATCGAGCGTCACGAGGAAGCGGACGTGGTGATGGCGGGAATCCTGGGTGACTCGGACCAGCCGCCAGGCGAGCCCTTCCGGCACGATTCGATGGGACCGCAGTGTCTCCTCGAGCCGATGGAACTGGTCCGGAGTCAGGTCTAGGTTCAGGCGTTGGATTGCCATCAGGATGGCCGGTATGGGCAGAGCGACGGGGAGCTACATGTTGTTGCACTTGCCGATGTCATCGATCTTGGAGGCCCCTTCGATGCAGCTGCGGTAGGCCTCGTTCTCGGGCTGGAGGCACTTCTTGACGCACTGGCCGCGGATGGTACCGCGGATGGCATCGCTCCCCTTCCAGAGGGTCGCGAAGTTGGCGCACTTGGCCTCGCACTGGGCCTGCGTCGGAGCCGACTTCTTGGCCGGAACCGGCGTGGGCGGCTCCTCCTTCTTGACGACGGGTCCGGACTTGCCCGTGGGGGCGGGAGTGGGCGTATTGGCAACGGGGCCGGGGGCGGGAGCACCACCCGGGGTGACGTCAGGCTTCTTGACGAGTCGGCCCGCCATCATGTTGGCCTCGAACAGCTCCCACTTGGGCAGCGTGTCCTTGTAGACCACGGGATTGGCGCTCACCACGGTGCAGGATTTGGACACGAACACGTAGTTGGCGTTGTGCTCCATGACCTGGACGGAAACGAGGTTGTCGATCTTGGGGCTCGAGCGAGTGAGCTTGGACATGGCTTCCGTGGCGCTGTTGTCTCCCGACACGGCGATGATGCCGAAGAGGCGCCACTCGCAGGCCTCGCCGGAAAGCCGAGGATAGACCTGGACCGGCCGGGCAAAGTCGTGCGGGGCATATGCGGTTTCGAGTTGTCGGAACGAGTTCGTGCAGGCAGGTGCCAGCAGTACAGCCAGCGTCAGAGCAATTAGCGACCTCATGTTCCTCTCCTCCTGAGTGGACGCAAGGACGACAGACAGGCGCATTCTAGCGCCCCGCGCGGCGCAGATCAAAGAGTATTTTCTGCCTTCCGGCAAGCGCGGAGGGCCGGTGATGTCTGCCGCTTCGCAGGATCCGATTCAGAGCTCTCCCTGCTCCTGGCCGAGAGGCACGGGCTTGTCCTCATCGCCGGGGGGGGGCTGGCCGGCAGGGGGCGGGGCATTGGGATCGGGGAGGGACTCGGGAGCGGGCTGGGTTCGCGGACGGAATTGGAGCTCGCTGTTCGTATAGAACTGGTACTGCTCGTTGGAGATGGCTCCCATGTCGAGCAGGCGCTTGAGGACCTGCTGGAGCTGCTTCTTCCACTGGGAGTTGAGCTTGCCTCGATGGAACTGGAGGTAGCCGTAACCGGGATCGGGCTTCAGCCCCATGAGGAATGCGGCCTCGGCCGCGTTGAGCTGGCTGACGTGCTTTCCGAAGTAGTGCCTCGCTGCGCGCGTGATTCCCCAGATCTTGGGGCCGTACTCGATGCAGTTGAGGTAGAGCTCGAAGATGCGCTCCTTGGTGACCTTCCGCTCCATGGCCCAGACGATGACGGCCTCCTGGAACTTGCGGGAGATGGTCTTGTGTCGGGTAAGGAAGAGGTTCTTGACGAGCTGCTGGCTGATGGTGCTTCCGCCGTAGGCGAAGTATCCACGCTCCAGGTAGAGGATCAGGGCCCGGCGGATCAGACCGATGCGGAAGCCGTTGTGCTCGAAGAAGTCGAGGTCCTCGGTTCCGTAGGCTGCGGCCTGGACGACCCGGGGGACCTGCATGAGGGGGGCGTAGTCTCCGGTACCGGGACCGACGTCCACGCCGAGATCTTCGCCATTGACCACGACACGGTGCACGTAGCCGGGGTCGTTGAGGGCATCGACGTCCAGCTCGGGACCGAGGGAGAGGGCTTCACATTGCTCGAGGTCGCCGTCGACGTCCATCCGGATCGACTTGCGGACGTCCTTCAAGTCGAGCTCGAAGTCGAACTTGAACCAGATGGAGCCTCGGAGCCGGGCCTTTTCAAGCTCGGGAGCGAACCCCTTTGGGACGGAGCGGAGAAGATGGGCGCAGTTCTGCTCGGGGAAATCAACGGTGAGCTTGAACCGGGGCAGGCCCGAGGAGAAGCCCTCCAACTCCCCCACGAGCCGTGCGTAGACCTGGCCGAGCTGCGCCTTGGAGAGGTCGAGCTCGAGGAGCTCGCGCTGGAGATCCAGGGTGGCCCGGCCTTCGAGCCGGACGAGGGAGGCGACAAACGGCTCCAGGGCGAGCTTCTTGTGGAAGAAGCGGAGGTCTTCGAGCACGATTCGAAAGTCGGAGAGGAGGCGGCCGCCCTGTGCGGAGGCCTGGAGGTCGACATCGAGGTTACCCAGGCCGACGACCGGCGGAGGGAGGAGGGGGCTCAGGCGGCGAGCGGTCCCGGCCCCTTTGGCGCGAACGGAGATGCTCTGGATGCGGCCGACGGAATCGGTGACGAGGGAGAAGCCGGCATCGGCCTCTTCGCACTCAGGACCGAGGCAGACACGGGCCTGGGTGCTTTCGATCATGCCTCCCCGGATCACGAGGGAGAGGTTGATTCCGGAAGCTCCGGGGCCCTTTCCGAGGGGGAGCGAGGCCGTGCCATCGGTGAAATCCAGGTGCAAATCCGGGATTCCTTCCGGAACGAGGAGAGGCGGCAGCTCGGCGCGTCGCTGTCCCAGCCCTTTGAGCGAGTTCTTGAGCTGCTCGCCGAGGCCGAGGAGGGCCGCCAGCCGGATTGGATTGGCGGGGGGGGCAATGCGATAGCCGGCGGAGGTCAGCCACCAGGTCCTGTATTCGTCGCGGACGGCGAGAATCTCGGGGGCCGAGAGGGTGATGCCGAAGGAGGCCTCCTCGATCTCGGGCTTGACGAGGGAGAAGCTGGTGCGGCGACCGTCGGTTCGTCCGGCCATGGAGCGGGCCTTGAGCGCGGCTCTGCCGGGCCAGGACAAGGCAGGATGCTCGACGAGCAGGTCCCCGGCAGCGCTCCAGGTCAGCGAGTCGGCCTCGAAGCTCGATGTCGGGAGGGGGCCGAGCGTCGTCAGAGGCGGGAGGCGGACGAGCGCAGCGAGGTCGCCGTTCACCCGTTCGAGCATCAGGGTCCAGCCGGAGTAACCGGACAGGAGGCTGGCGTCGAGCATGGAGAGAAGGAGAGGACGCTCCACCGCGGCGGCGGCCTTGAACTCGGCCCGGTCGAGCGACAGGAGAGACGTTTTGACTGCGGGGTCTGTCAGGGTCAGGCCACGAACATCGAGGAACTGGCTGCCGGTAAGCAGCAGCGACGAGAAGGAGAGCCTGAGCCCGCCGATGGAGACGCTCATGCCGGCATCGTGGGGGCAATCGTAGCGGGCGAAGAGGAGGGCATTTCGGATGGTGCTGGTCAGCTCCAGTGTGCACTCGATGGGCTTTCCGTCCTGGCCGGTGAGTCCTTGCGGGTGCCACACTCCAGCGATGCGGATGCTGTCGTCCTCGACGCCGATGCTGGCTGCGACGGAGGCGATGGTTCCGGGGGACGGAGTGCCGTCCGGGCCGTTCTCCTCGGGCCCGGTTCCCCAGAGGAAGCGAGCGTTGGAGGAGACCACTTCTCGAGTCCCAGGGGGCAATGCTGCGGCCATCCGGAGAACCGAGTCGGCCAGATCGCCCCCTCCGTGCGCCAGGAAGGTACCGACGTGCAGGTCCAGGGAGGCCGCTGTGGCCCTGTGAGTCCCCGGGTCCTTGCGGATGTCCCGCGCCTCGACGAAACGCTCTCCTGCGAGCGTGACCTCGAGCCGGTCCCGATGCAGGACGGATTGATTGGCGAGATCGTCGAGGCCTTTGGCCGGCGAGGTGACCGGGGAGCCGTCGGAAGTCGGCTCCGCCTCACGGCCGCACTGAGGGGCACCGGTGAAGATGAGAAACGCGACCAGGGGGATGGCCGCTGCGGCGGTGGCCACCAGGGCGATCCAGACGATTTTCGAAGGGTTGGTCCCCATCCACTGCCACCCACGTTGCCGAGCGGGCCGTTGCCTCAATCGGCGTCGACCTCCCGCGTGCGGATTGTAAAGCCGAATCGGAGAAAGGCAAAAAGGGGCGGCAGGAGGCGGCAGCGGGGGCGGAAGTGGGGAACGACTCGAAGCTTCGGCCGAAGCAGACGACGGTCAAGGGGAGGGAGTCTGCCTCTCAAGACGGATCGATGCGCAGATGTCGTCCGGTGGGGGCTCGCCCTCCGATAGAGGGGGGAGCTCCGCATCTTTGTGGCCGTGGGCGCAGTAGGTGCGCTCTCGGTCCGGACCGGTGCTCAGGACGACCAGGTCTTCCTCGTCGTGCTCGAGGCGGTAGGGCTCATCCCAGAAGTCGAGTGCGACATCCCGTTCGATGAGGTAGGGGGTCAGGCTGTCCCGGAGGAATTCGGCGAACTCCTCGGGGTTGGCCATGGGGGGAACCGTGCCGAACGTTGCGTGGTGGAACCGGACCTCGCGTGCGATTCGGGACAGCTCCATTCCGGTGACGAGGATTTCGACCTTCTGGACGACCTCACCGTAGAGTGCGCTGCCATGGCGGATTCCGACGGTGAGGCCGCCGACCATGATGAGCACGGGGATCAGTCTGGTGAGGTTCATCGGCGTCCCCTCGGGCTCATGCGAGCTCCAGTTCGCGGAGCCGAGCCTCGACCTCCGCGTCGAGAGCGAGGCCAGCGTCGAACTCCCGGGTCAGCACCGCCTGGTAGGTGGCCGTGGGAATCCGGATCAGGCTGCAATCGGTCAGACAGGTCACTCCGGCGGTCCTGGGGCGTCCGGTCAGCAGGGCGATTTCTCCGAAGTGGTCCCCCGGTCCGAGACGAGCGACTCGGGTGCCATCGGGAGCGGTGACCTCGCACTCGCCGGCCCTCAGGACGAAGAAGTCCGTGCCGGCATCGCCGGGATGAAGGAGCATCTCTCCGGCTTTCGCCTCCACCGGAACGGCGTCCCGGACGAGTGAGGCGAGACTCTCCGGTCTGGCACCGGCCAGGAAGCGCTGGGATGCCAGGAACTGGTGGAGTCTGACGCGGTTGAGCAAGGGGACGGGGTCGAGCCCGGAGCGCTGGACGAGGTCGAGGAAGAGGGTTCTGGGAATCTCCACGAGGGTTGCGGGTGTGACGGTAGTGACCGTGGCCTCCCGAGGCGTGTCGAGCAGCAGGGCAGTCTCCCCGAACAGCAGCCCCCGGCCAAGTCGGGCGACCTCTCGCGAGCTTCCGTCGACCGATTGTCGAGACACGGAGCAGATGCCGGTCCCGATCACGTAGCAGGCATCTCCGGCATTGCCCTGGATCAGGACGCGGGCCTTCGCAGGCCAGGCGGTGTGGCGGGCTCGAGCCAGCACTTCCCTGACCGTTTCGGAGGGCAGGTCGCAAAACGGGGGCAGGACGGAGAGGTCGCTGGCCAGCGAGTCGAGGCTGTCTGCGTCGGCCACGGTGTCGGCTCCGCGGCCCCGGCGGCTCCGGTCCAAGCCGCTGATCTGAGCCACAAGTGCGGTCAAAGAGATCAGGATCGACCCCACGGCCAGGAGGAGCGCCAGCGCCAGCGCTGCAGCCACGGCGCCGGCAATCAGCTTCGGTGCGACTCCGCCTTCGGGAGCCAGCACCGTGTCCGTGAGCACGTCGAGCGCAGCCGGCAACAGATTCCGGAGCACACAGACCACTAGAAACAGGTAGAGAATCATCGCACTCGATGACCCGATCAGGGCCCGCTCCTCCCGGCCTGGCACGCGACTCCTCAGGACGCAATGCCACAAGCGCCGGAGGAGGAAGGAAACGGAGCGGCGGCGCAGCGCTCGAAGGCCGAACATCTCGTCCAGGAGGTTGGCGAGGTCGGAACGCCAGAGAGGGGAGAGGTCCACCAGCAAGGCCAACAGGGCACCGATCCCGGCCAGCTGCAGGGGCTCGTACCGGAACGCCAGTCCGGCGGTCAGAGTCAGCGTACCGACGGCCGCGGGAAGTGCCAGGTTCCAAAGCCGGAACGTCACGCGGTGGGCGTGGTGGAGCATGACCTCGTCTGGCGCCCGTACCCCAAGGTGTGGGAGCAGCAGGGTCAGACGCAGGCCAATGCCGCGCACGGCCCGTCCCCGGTGGCGGAGCTGGCCGAACCGCACGACCTCTCGCAGCGAGGCCGCTGCCGCCAGGCCGGCGAGCGTCCAGATGAGGTCCGAGAAACCGCTGGGCCGTTGGAGCGGCCTGAGCAGGAGGACCAGGAGCGCCCCGACCACCGACAGGAGGAGCAGCAGGGCCGGCGGCAGGGCGGATCCGGGACCGCGACCGAGGCGCTCCGGGATCACCCCAAGTCGGGCCGGGAGCATGAAGTACAGGAAGCCTGCACGGCCAAGCGACCGGAGGCTCCCGGAGCGGGGGGCGGGAAACGCCGTGGCCGCATCGGGAGGCAACGGTTCCAGCAGGCTGCAGCGTGCCAATGCCCCGACCGCATCGAAGAGGGAGCGGTGGCGCACCTTGCCCGTGCGTTCCAGGAGGTCGCCGGCGATGGCGTTGAGCGAACGCGTCCCGTCCAGGAGGGGAAGGAGGTGGGCTTCCTCTTCAGGGAGAACCGCGTAGCGCCCCGTGCCGGGGTTTCCGACCGCTATCTCGCCCAGACCGATGGGCACGGACGACCAGCCCGGTGCGAGGCATGGCCGTACGTCGTCGAGCCGTCTCAGTCCCTGCGAACCACCTTCCATTCGGTTCTCCGCACGGTTGGAGCAAGCCCCACCGTAGCATGCCGGTGCGTCCGGGGCAACGTCGCTCCGCCAGGTCCGAATCGTCCGCTCTCGTTGAGGTATGGCCCTTCGGAGCCAGGACGACACGGCCCTGGGTGGTTCGCGGGTCGGGGGGTGCTACCGGGGAACGCCCTCCTCGGCAAGCAGCCAGGCAAGCCCCGCCATCTGGATGGCGCCGAGCTCGAGCTCCCGTTCGTTGACCGTGTCGAGGGTGTCTGCGGCACAGTGATGAACGTCGAAATACCGCTGGGAATCGGGATAGAGGCCGATGGTGATGCACCCGGTGGTCGAGAGGGGATGGATGTCCACGCCGCCGTAACCCTTCCGGATGAAGGTGACGCCGAGGTGCGACAGGGCCGGGAGCCAGCGGTTGAAGGCCTGAAGAGCGGGCTCATCGGCCAGGACGGTGAAGCCGAGAGGAAGGAAGCCGCCTCGATCGGACTCGATGGCGGCCACGTGCGTCTCGGTCTTTCGAAGGGGGTCGGCGACGTAGGCCTTTCCCCCCGTGCCACCCGACTCCTCGTCCATGAACATGACCGCCCGGACAGTCCGCCGGGGGGCAACGGGGAGTGCCTTGATCAGACGGAGCGCCTCGAGTGACTGGGCGCAACCGGCACCATCGTCGTGTGCACCGGGTCCCAGGTCCCAGCTGTCCAGGTGTCCGCCCACGACGACAATCTCGTCCGGCTTCTCCCGGCCGCGCACGTCGCCGACCACGTTGTGGGTCTTGACGGGGCCCACGGTGCGACACCCCAGCTCCATGTGGACCCGAACGGTTCCCCGCTCCTGCAGGAGGGCGGCCAATCGGTCGGCCGCAGCCGTGCTGAGGCCAGCTGCGGGAATTGGGGGCACGCCCTCGTCGTACTGCATGATCCCGGTGTGGGGCAGGTCGGACGTGCGAAGCGTCATGGAGCGGACCAGGACGGCCGTTGCGCCCGATGCGGCGGCCGCCGCTGCCCCGTGGGCCCGCTGGTCGGCTGACTTGCCGTAGGCGTCGAAGGTATCGAGGACGTCGGGAGGCATGGGGCGGTTGAAGAAGACGATACGCCCCCTACCCTTCTCTCCCAGGGAGCGGGCCTCGTCGAGCGACATGACCTGTACGACCTCAGCGGTGATGCCGTCGCCGGGAGTGCCGATGCTGCCGCCCAGTGCGGCCGCGGCGAGCCCGATGTCGCCCGAGTCGAGCCCGACGATCCGAACGTCGGTGTGGCCCCGTTCCCAGAGGGTGACGGTGACTTCCTCGACGTGCACGTTCTCCAGTCCCAGGGTCTCCATGATGCTCCGGGTCACCACGACCGCCCGGGCGGCATTGTCGGAACCGGCCAGGCGGGGGCCACAGGCGAGGATCTTGCCGAGAAACTCGAATGCATCGAGGCCGGAAAGGCCCGTGCTGCGCAAGACCGAGAGCGCATCCTGGGCAGCCAGGGCCACCGGGGCAGGGGTTGCGGCCCCGGCCTCCATATCGGTCACCGCAGGCGAATGCCCGGGAAGGAGAAGAAAGAGGGGGAACAGAAGTGGCATATGAGCCCTCCGAACGGCAGACTCCGCCGCGTCGGGCAGCCTAGCATACAACGGGAAGTGCCGGAAGAGGACTGGTCTTGGCCCGGTGATTTCCGTTGACTGCGGCTGCGACGGGGCAGACCATCGGGGGCGGAGGGCCAGATCATGTCGGACGAGATCATCCATCCCCCGGAGCCCGTGGAACCCGGTGCCGGCAAGCCGGTCCAGGCAAATCCGACGAACCGCCCGAACGAGGAGGCGGCCGGTAGCGAAAGAACCGAGCTGGACGTGTTGGAGGAGGGGATTCGGCGGCGTGCGCGGGCGGCCCGGTGGACGATGCTGCTGGTCGTGGGGATCCTGGTGGGAGGGGGGTTCTGGGCGGGAGTGACGATGCTCGGGTACGCGCCCGGAGAGCCGGAGCCCGTCGAGGAGCTGCTGGTGGGGCCGTTCGGGGAGCTGCAGCTCGAGTGGTTCGAGAGCCTCAGCCTGTCGGCCCGTGTGAACAAGCGGATGGAGACGGAGAAGAAGGAGCTCTTCCGCAAGGCGGCAGAAGAGTTCCTGGCCAAGGCCCGGGAGGTGGATCCGACACTCGAGGAGCCGTTCCGCAAGCTGACGGACACGATGGGGGGGCACGACCAGGTATCGCTGATCGTGGCCGACCCCTACGATGCGCTGAGCGGGGCCGTTGGGGCAGTCAACGACGTCCTGGCGCAGCTGCACCCACGGTTCCTGCTCGACGTGGAGCCGTTCGAGGGGCTGTTGGACGAGCAGTACCTGCTGGGGGGCATGATCTGCACTTACGAGGTCCTGGAGGAGCTGCGGTTCCAGCGCCCGGCGGGGGGAGAGCCGGCGGATCTGCTCGTGGTGCGGAGGCGGGACTACATGCCGGCCGACTCGTACCGGCAGGGGTTCGTCCGGCGCAAGGACAGCAAGGTGGCACTGGTTCTACAGGACAACGCCACGGCATTTGCGGCAGACTACCTGTTTCCGAGCTTCGAGCGCCCGGATGCGGCCTTTGACTTGCGGTTCGGCGACAACGTGGATCCAGAGCTCAAGGCACCGTACCGTGCGATGGTGGAGCTGGCTCAGCTCGAGCTGAAGCAGGCTGCCGGCGCCGAGGAGGAGACTTTCCGCACGGTGGTGTCGGCCGTGGCGAAACGCTCGGTCATCTACAGGAAGATCGACTACAACGTGGAGAAGCTGGGCGTGCGTTTGAAGCGGCCTGACGGGCTTCTCTGGCCGAGGTCTTTTCCGTACGAGGTGCAGAGGAAGAACACGGAGGCGAACAAGCGGGGAGAGAAGCTGATCCCGGAAGAGGACCGCAAGGCATTCTTCCGTGTGTCGGAAGAGCTGGACGACGACGAGGCCAACCGGATCCTGGCTGCGGTATCACGCCTGATCTCCCGTTCGGTGGGATTCCACGAGGCCCGTCACGTGTTCGACATCCGTGACGACGTGGATGCGGGCACGTGCGTTCGAGCCCAGGTTCACCTGGCGGATGACGACCCCGACTTCCTGCGGGACGTCGACCTGGAAATGCGGTCCCACCTGACTCAGATGGTGGAATCGCCCCAGACGGTTCGGTTGACGCTGCTGACGCTGTTGAGCCACCTGTACCAGCGCTCGGGGACGGTCTACTTCTATGCGGCCCGGACACTGCTCCACCCGCTGGCATGGCGGGATCCGGACGACAAGCCCCCGTACGGGCTCGCCTATGCCGAGGAGCTGACGCTGAGGCTTGCGGCGCTCGAGCCGGAGGAGCTGCAGTCCCGTGCCATGGCGGTGTGGAAGGAGTGCTACGGGGAGGAGTATCCGGCCCTGAAGCTCGAGGAAGCCGAGGCCGAGGCCAGCGCCGGGGGTTGCAGCATTGCGGGGTGGTGAGCGGCGTCGAGGTCCTGCCCGGAACCTTCGGCCTCCCGGGGCGGCTCAGGAGACGGCGTTACGGAACTCGGCGCAGGCAGCCACGAGGCCGTCGGGGTGGCGGTGAAGATCTCCGCCGATCAGCAGCATGACGTCCCTTCCGTAGAACTCGACCATCTCGGCGATGCGGGAGCGCTTCATTCCGCCGGCAGGAACGGGGAGAATGGGGGCCAGGTGGCCCATGGGGGCCCGACAGCCTGCCGCTGCGTCAGAGCATTCCTCCTTCGAAAAGGAGAATCGGCCTCCGTAGTTCGGGAAGATCGTGGCGTCCGCTCCGGCCAGCCGGGCGATCTGCCCGAACAGGACGAAATGGGAGATGCCTTGGTCGGGACGGACCACGAAGCTGCCCTGGAGCGCCGGATGATTGAGGATCGGGAGCCCGAGCTCGTCGTCGTCGGCCAGGAGCCGCATGGCATCGAATCCGACCAGGCCCGGGGCAACGAGGAACCCTCCGGCCCCGGCGTTCCTGGCGGTGCGGGCCCGTTCGAGCAGCTCACCGGCCGGTGCGGTCACGTTGGGCAGGTAAAGGCAACGCCCACCGGTCTTGCGATTGGCCCGCTCGACGGCTTCCGCACAGCGCTGGACCCGCTCCAGGAATGGGGAGAATGACTGGTCGGCCAGCCCGTGGTCATCCTTGATGAAGTCCGCACCTCCGAGTGCGAATCTGCCGGCCAGCTCAGCCAATTCGGCACAGGTGAGCCCCATGGGCTTGAGTGCCGTGCACAGCAGAGGTCTGTCGGGTGCCCCGGCCAGTTGCCGAAGCCCCGCCACTCCGAAGCGGGGCCCCCGATAGCGGGCGACAAGGCGGGGGCCCGGCTCAAACCGCTGGACCCGTACACCCGGAAGCAGGCTGGCGTTCCCGAACAGCACGTTCAGGAGCTGGGTGAGCTCGGTCCCGGCGATGTCGGCGGAGAAGACCAGCTCTGCGTCAAACAGCTCTCTCCCGACCTCCGTGACCCGGGAAACCCGGGCGACGATGTGCTGCGAGATCTCTTCGACCCAGACCAGGTCTGCGGGAAACTCGATGGTCTGCTCGACCGAGAGAGCCTGGGCCTTGTCTTCGGCCTCGGTGCGCGTCCCGGTCAGTCGATAGGTGACCGCAAAGGTCTCGGATGGGGCAAGGTGGGGATGGGGGATGGATTCCATGGGGGGGCCTCCCGTCAGTTCAGGCCAAGGGGTCGGTCCTGTGTCCCGCATACCGGGCCGACGGTCCGCATCTAGAGATCCTCCGCCTTGACCGGTGGGCCGGCGGGGGCGGGGTCCATCGAGGTCAGCTCCTCCAGCGAGATGTCAAGCCGCTGACCGATCAGCCCCTCGACCGCCAGGACGGCGGCCTGCGCGTCAAGCCCGTACTTGCGCATGAGATAGCCTTTCGAGGCACCGTGCGCATAGACATCCTGGAGGCCGAGACGGACGAGCCTGCGCCCGCTGCCAAGCTCGGCCATGCGCTCGGCCACGGCGCTGCCAAGGCCCCCGATGACACTATGGTTCTCGAGCACGACGATTCCCTTGGCCGCTGCGGTCAGCGCTGCATCGACTCGGTCGTCGGTGAAGGGCTTGAGGGTGGAGACGTGGAGGTGGTCGATCCGGATGCCTCGCTTGCGGAGCGCCATGGAGGCCCGGATGCCTTCTTCCGTGCAGATTCCGCTGGTGAGCAGGGCGATGTCTGGGTGCCGCTCCTCGCCGGCTGCCTCCGGGGCACCCCCCTGGCTGCGACTTGTGTCGGTCCAGGGGGTTCCCCTACGGTCCGGCTCGTCGCTCGATCGGACGTCTGCCTCCCCGGCACCACCCTGGCTGCGACTTGTGTCGGTCCAGGGGGTTCCGCGCTGCAGCACCCGGGCCTGGCCGAGACGCAGGGGCTCGGTCGAGGGGAAGAGGCGGGGGACCTGGCCGCGCAGGCACCGGATGTAGACGGGACCTGGGATGGCGTGGGCAGCGTCCAGGACGGACTCGACGTCGGTGGCATCACCGCACTCGAGGACGGTCATATTGGGTAGCGCACGCATGAGAGCGAGGTCGTCCGTGGCCTGGTGAGTGACTCCGCCCGGCGTGGTGATGCCCGGGAGGAACCCGCAGAACCGAACGGGCAGGCCGGGATAGGCAACCGACATGGCGAGCTGGTCGAACGCCCGGCGGCAGATGAAGACCGAAAACGTGTGGATGTGGGGAAGAAAGCCCTCACGGGCCATCCCGCCGGCAAAGCTGACCATGTTCTGCTCGGCCATGCCCATGGAGAAGAACCGATCGGGGTGCGTATCCCGAAAATCATCGGCCTCGCACGACGCTGTGAGATCCGCGGAGAGGACGACGACCCGTGGCTTGTCCGCTGCAAAGCGAACCAGGTTTCGGGCATGGGGGCGGGTGACGAATTCCATGTTCAACCTCCCTCCATTTCGTGGAGGAAGGCTCGAAACCTCTCTTCCTCATGGGACGACTTGAACCGAACGTAGTGGAGCTTCCCGCCCCGCGTGGCAAGCAGCGGGATTCCTCGGCAGGGGTCGGTGTGACAGACGATGACGAGGGGCTTGCCGGCCTGCCGTGATGAGGCTGCTGCGACCAGTGCTTCGGGGTCATGCCCGTCGACGTCGGCGGCAGCGCCTCCGAAGGCCTTGACGCGCTGGGCAATCGGGTCGATTTCCATGACCTTGCGCATGGCTCCGTCGCACTGCTGCTCGTTGGCATCGACGAGCACGGTAACGTTGTCGATCTTCTGCCAGGCCATGGCGGCAATGGCCTCGAAGGTCTGCCCTTCCTGGAATTCGCCGTCGGACATGAAGACCCAGTTGTGGCCGGGCTCGCCTTTGAGCTTGCGGGCCAGGGCCACACCGGCGGCCTGGCTCAGGCACTGGGCGAGGGAGCCTGCGGTCACCTCATGGCCCGGGCTGTGCTCGGCACCGATGAGCTCGACGGAGCTGCCGTCCTGGTTGAACTGGGCGAGCCCTTCTGGGGCCATGCGGCCGACTTCGATCAGGGTCGAATAGAGGACCAGGGCGTAGTGAACGGGCGAGAAGAAGAATCGGTCCAGTGCCGGCTCGTGAGGCCCGTTGTAGCCGGAGCCTGTCATGTAGGTCGGGTTGCCGGGGCCGGGGACGCCGAGGAACGGCGGTGGCACGGGCGGCGCGATGCTCGGGCCGAGCTTCATGAGCCGGACGTACAGCGTCGCCAGGGCATCGGCCGAGGAGCAGGCCTGGCTCAAATAGCCGCCGTTGTTTCGCAGGGTGTGCTCGAGCACACGGCGCCGGATTCCGCGGGCAACTCTATCCACGTCGGCCAGCCAGGCAGGGGGGGCCGTCGGACTGCTGGAGCCACGGATTCCGCCCTCATCCATTCCGAGATTGCCGGTCGTCACTTCTCCACCTCCGGGCGGCAGATATAGCAAAGGCGGGGGGGGGATTCAATGGAGAGGGCGATAGGACGATAGGACGATGGGACAATAGGACGCATGGGACGGATAGGACGCATGGAAGACATAGGACGGGAGGGAACGAGGGGGGGGCTTTTGACCGGGGGCTGGTGGGGCTAGAGCACTGATCAGCTAAAGGGACCGAGCAGGCGGAAGTCCGCATGATTGCTGGGAAGGCGCGACGATGAGGCGTGGAGGTGCCACGGCGAAGAGGAGCAACGCAACCCAGCATTCGTGCGGGATTTCGTCTGCGACGGGAGTCTAGCTGTTCAGTGCTCTAGTCGGCGGCTGTTCCTACACAGCGGAGGCCGCACAGATAGCAGCCTCGGTCGGGGGGGATGTCGGTGGGCAGGGTACGCCGGGCGGCCAGGCGGAAACCGACTGGATCATAGTCTAGCCAGGTGCCTCCCTTGAACACGATGGCATCGGGCTGGGGAGTGCCGGGCCCGGCGGTGACCCATTCTGCGAGATTGCCGGCGAGGTCGCATACGCCGTAAGGGCTCTGGCCTGCGGCAAAGCTGCACCCGGGGGCGAGGGTCGGGAAGCCGTCACCGCTCCAGAGTGCATTTTCCGGAACGGGCGAGTAGCCCGGCACGCCCGAAGCGGGCTGTTCGGCCAGATTGGCCACGGGGAGAAACATTGCCTCCGAGGCCCCGGTGCCGTCGGAGACCGCTCGACTCGCCCCGGCCGTTGCGGGTGCCGGCAGGGGAAACTCGTTGCCCCAGGGGAAACGGTCGAACGATGCGCCACGGCCGGCCCGGATCCACTCGGCTTCAGTGGGCAGGCGCATGCCGGCCCACTCGCAGTAGGCCCGGGCCGCATCGTGCCAGATACACGGGGCCGGAACGGAATCGCCCGGCTCAGCGAGGAGCCGACACATCTCGCGGTCGAGTGCGAGCTCGGGGCAGGCACCGTCGGCTACGCAGGCCTTGTATTGGCCAAGGTTGACCTCTTTGCGCTGGATCGAGAACGCTTCCGTGTGGAAAAGCCGGGGTGGGAGATAGGGCCCCAGGGCATCGAGCGGACCGGGATCGCCCAGCCATACGGGACCGGCGGGGACAGGGCACAGCTCTCCCTGGCGGGGATCAGCGGATTTTGAACAGCCCATCGACGCAACGGCGGGTTCCGACTCGATTCCGTCGGCGAGCCGCAGGAGGTCCGGCCGAGCCAGGAGAGCCTGGTGCACGCGGGCCCTCAGCTCGGCCTCGTCGAGAAGCACGGGGACCAGGAGCGGGATGGGGGCGGCTGAAGTGCCACCAAGCTCCCTCACCAGGGCGGCCAGCTCGTCCATTCGGGCCGCCTCCACGCCGTGGAAGAACGTGTAGAAAGGCACGACGGTGGTACCGGAGAGCGGGATCTTTCGGAGCGCTTCGAGCGCCTGGGGCGTGGGCCCCTTCTCCCAGATGGGAAAGCCGAGGAAGAGAAGGCGGGGGGAGAGAGCACGCAGCTGGTCCTCGACCTCCGAGAGCATCCTGCCCTGGGCAGGAATCCCGGGATCGGGAGGGTCTGAGAACAGCACGATGGTTCCGCCCAGCACGCGACCGATCTCGTCACCGGCCATGGCGGTGCGGCCGGTGAAGCTGTGGGCCACGACGGCAATGGACGCATCCCGAACCAGGTGGGGCGGATGCGGGGTCGACGGGTCGTCCCGGCGGCAGGACGTTGGGAGGAGGAGATTGACCACCAGCAGGGCGACCGCGACCCACGCAGTCTGCACCCGCCGGGACAGAACGAGCCTTGCAGGTGCGGCGCGGCGGAGCTCCATGGTCAGTTCCTCCCGGTGCCGCGGCCTACTATGCACGGCACTGGCGCGGGATGCAACTGGCGCATTGGCAGAGACGTTCGATGGGTGTAGAATCGGTTTCGGGGAGGGATGCTTCAACTTGCGAATGCGCTGACAACCTGTGGCGGGAGGGAGGGGGAGCCATGAGAACGACAACCGTTGTTCGCCTGGTGGGGGTGGGACTTCTGGTGGCAGCGGCACTGAGTGCATCACAGGGCCAGGCCCAGGAGGCGGTCCGTGTCTATGCGGCAGAGGGGCCGGCATTTGCGGTGGTGGAAGCCGCCCGGGCCTTCGAGGCTGAGTCCGGGGTGCCGGTCGAAGTGGTGTCCGGGCCCCCGTCCGAGTGGATGGGGAAAGCAGCGGGGGATGCCGACATCGTCTTTGCAAGCGCCGAGTACATGATGACGGGCTTCTTGAAGAACGAGGCGCTGCACCTGGACGAGAAGACGCTGACGCCGCTCTACATGCGCCCGTCGGCCATCCTGGTGCGGCCCGGCAACCCGAGGAACATCAAGGACTTTCCGGACCTGTTGCGAGCGGGAATCCGGGTCATGGTGGTGGACGGCTCGGGCCAGACGGGGATGTGGGAGGACATGGCGGGCCGTGAAGGGAAAGCGGATACGCTTTCGGGCTTCAGGAAGAACATCGTGCGCTATGCGGAAAACAGCACCGAAGCGTGTCAGGCGTGGAAGGACCACTCGGACATCGATGCCTGGGTCACGTGGAACATCTGGAATGCGCCCATGCGGTCTGCGGCAGAAGTCGTGCCGGTGAGCCCGGCCTACCGGGTGTACCGGCGCAGCAGCGCGGTCTTGTCGGCCCGGGGAGCGGCCAAGCCGAGCGCCCGCTCATTCCTGGAGTTCCTCGTCTCGCAGAAGGGGCGGGAGATCTTCCGTTCCTGGGAGTGGGAGACGGGAGACGTAGTCGATTCGAACCGGTAGCTCCGCCAGCCAGCCCCCCACTGCCAGCCCGTTGCCTGCCTGTACGCCGGCCTCGGCGCTCTGGACGCCGATGGAGTCAATGGTCTATAGTCCTCTGGAACCGGAGGTGTTCCATGGGGGCTGCCCGCAAGTTTGTCGCGTTCCTCGACATCGCTCTATTCTGCGTACCTCTGCTGGTGGCGAGCATCTGGACGGTCGGATTGACCGATGCGGTGCTGGATCCGGAGTTCTTCTCCGTGGTTTCCAGGGACGTCGTGGCGGAGGTCCCTTCGCTGATGGACGATGCGGTGGAGGCGGCCCGGACTGCGGGTTCGCAGATGGATCCGGAAGCGAGGGCCTGGGCGGAGGCGGTGGGAAAGACGGGCACGAAGCCCTCGGAGCTGTTCAAAACCATCGGGTTGACGGCCTGGTTCACGGACCAGCTTGCCCCCGCGGTAGGTGGGATCAGCCGCGTGCTGGCCGGCGAAGTGACGCCCGAGTCGGTGAAGCTGGACAACCGGCCGCTCAAGGCTGCAATGATGCGGCCGGAGCTGCGGGATTTCCTGGCTGCCACGCTGGCCAACCTGCCGGAATGCAGCCCGCAGGAACTGGAGCGGTGGAAGCAGGAGATCGAGCGGGTCCAGGGCCGGCATCGGGGGAATGCTCCGGCCTGCAATCCGGGACCGGGTTCCGCGGATGCGGCGGTGGCTGTTCTCACGGCGGCCACGACCGAGGTCCCGGACGAGATTCCGCTGTTCCGGGCCTCTGATTTCCGGGGTGCGGAGCCTCTTCGAGCGGTCCATTCGATGGTCTGGCTGGTGCTCCTGATTCCCGGGCTTTCTCTGCTGTTTGCGGGGCTGGTTGCCGCGGGTGCGAGCCGCGGGTTCTTCCGATGGTTTGGGGGCGGAGCAGTTGCGGGAGCGCTGGCTTCTCTTGGGCTGTCGACTCTCGTCGGGGACTTCGCTCCGGCGTTGATGCGGCTGGACCCTGCGGCCTGGCGATGCGACGGGCAGGGTTGCTGGTGGACCTCGGGGCCGGGACGGGTGCTGGCCGGGCGGGCCGCTGACATGGCCAGTCTGGTCCTCGACCGGCTCTTTGCGCCCGTGACCACGATCGGCCTGTGGGTTCTGATCATCGGGGCTGCGCTGGTGGCGGTATCGTTCCTGTTGGGTGGGAAGAAGGAAGAGGCGGGGCAGCCCGTGTATATTCCGAGGAGCTAGGCTCGGGGTACGGGGCTCGGGGCTCGGGCACAGGCTCTCCCGGCGTCGGCGTCGGCGTCGGCATCGGCATCGCAATCGTAGTGGTAGTCGCAAACGTGGTCGCCGTCGCAATCGCGGTCGCCGTCGCAATCGTCTTTTTCCCCGCGCTTCCCCACAGCCCTGCCTTCTTGCAGGGTCAGGGCCTTTCATGAAGGACGACGCCCTCCCACGGAGCGAGAGTGGTGACGGGACCTTCGGCCCCGGCAGGTCGAGCGGCCGCGGTGCCGACAATCACGTGGCCGGCCACCGGTGATGGAAGTGTCCGGTGACTCCCCGAGGCGTTGAGCAGGACCACGAGCGTCTCCGAGGGATCCTTGCGCCGATAGCCGACGATGTGCCTTCCCGTCGAGGACTCCGGGAGCATCTCGAGATCCCCTCGGCGAAGTGCGGGGTGCTCCCTGCGCAGCCGAAGGAAACGACGGTAGCAGGAGAACAGGGATTCGGGGTCGCTGCGCTGTCGTTGCACTGTGCGCCCGTCGAGGTTGTGCGGCGTGGGCAGCCAGGGGGTGATTCCGGGCGGGCAGAAACCGGCGTTGGGGGACTCATCCCATTGCATCGGAGTGCGGCACTCGTCCCGGTTGAGCGATTCCTTGAATCGGTTCCGCACCAGGTCGGCAACCCATTGCGGCAGCGGAAAGCGGTGTGCGATGGGGTCGAGCGCAGTCTTCAGCGGAAGGCGCTGCTGGAGCATGCCGATCTCCTCCCCGTAGTAGATGAACGGCACTCCGCGGGCGGTGAGCTGCCATGCGGTGTTGAGCTTGGCCCGTCGAAGGTCGCCGCCGAGCCTGGATATGCGGCGAAGGCGGTCGTGGTTGGAGAAAACCCAGGTCGGGAGCAGCGGTCGGGGGAAATGCTCCTCGTAGTCGGCCATGAGGGAGCGCATCGTCCCGGCAACGAGGGGAGCGGTCACCGATCGAAAGAGGAAGACCAGATTCAAGCCATCCGTCCCGGGGGCTGTGTCGGCAGTCCCGGGACGGAGGTCGCCGCAGTGGGCACGGGCTTGGTCGATGGCTGCGTTGACCTCGCCGACGAGGAACCGGGAGGGATGATCGTATCGGTCCACGCAGCGTCGAAGCTCCTTCATGAAGGCCAGCGTGTCCGGGTGATTCAAGGTGTTGGAGGAAGCCTGGAACAGCATGGACGGATCATCATCCGATGGGAGCAGCTTCCACGAGGACGGGTTGTCGCGAAAGTCGGCGTCCTCGAACAAGGCGTTGACGATGTCGAGCCGGAAGCCGTCGACGCCTCGGTCCAGCCAGAAGCGCATGGTATCGAGCATCTCGGCCTGGACAGCGGGATTGCGGTAGTTGAGGTCGGGCTGGAACGGGAGGAACTGGGCCCAGTACCACTCTCCGGAGGGGCCGTCCCGATGCCAGCCGGAGCCACCGATCATGGCATGCCAGTTGTTGGGCGGGCGCTTGCCGCCGTCCCCCCTCCCATGCCGCCAGACATACCACCCGCGCCTGGGGTCGGAGCGGGAGGCTCGGGATGCCAGGAACCAGGGATGCTGGTCGCTGGTGTGGTTGAGCACCATGTCGAGCACGATGCGAAGGCCTCGGGCATGCGCCTCGGATACCAGCCGGTCGACGGTTGCCAGGTTCCCATACTCGGGGGCCACGTCCCGGTAGTCGCTGATGTCGTAGCCGAAGTCGCACTGTGGTGATCGATAGAAGGGAGAGATCCAGAGTGTCTCGACACCGAGATCCGCCAGGTAGTCGAGGCGTGAGATGAGGCCCTCGAGGTCGCCGATTCCGTCCCCGTTGGAGTCCAGGAAGGACCGCGGGTAGACCTGGTAGACTACGGTTTCCTCCCACCAGCGTTTCGAGTCGTTCACCTTGCCCCCTCTCGAGTGCCCGCGTGGATGATATATCTAACAAACTTGACGGGCAATGCCCGGACGGTTCATAGTCAGGGGGTAAGAACGTCCCTGGTGAGTGTGTTTCTGACGGGAAACGGATTCCTTTCACTCCATGGGGACGGCCGAAGGCTCGCCGGCCTCGTGTGCCGGGGGAGTGTTGGAGGGCGGTCAAGGAGCGGGTAATGGAAGTCCTGGTATTCGAGCTGTCCGGCGAGCGATACGCGGTCCCGAGAGACCGGGTGCTGGAAGTGCTCGCGTCGGTGCGGATCACGCCGCTGCCGGGAGCGCCTCGCGCCGTCGAGGGGGTGGTCGACGTTCGAGGCAGGCTGGCCGCGGCCTTCGACTTGAGGCATCGGTTCCGATTGGCCTTGCGGGCGCCACACGCATCGGAGCGCATGGTGCTGGCCCGGGCCGGGGAGCGGCAGGTCGTGTTTCGCTGCGATCGGATCGACGGGTTGGTCGAGGTCGATGAGTCGAAGCTCGAGGATCCCAGGGGGCTCGTTTCCGGGGCCCGCTACGTTGCCGGAGTAGCGAGGTTGGAGGACGGGCTTCTGTTGATTCATGACCTGGTCACGTTCCTGTCCGAGGCCGAGTCGGAAGAGCTGGACCGGGCGTTGGAGAGTGGAATCGGAGGGGAGGGCTGATGGAGCGCGAGTGGTCGAGCCCGACCCTGGGCAGAATCGCGGGGTACTGTGCGGAGAGGACGGGGCTGGCCTCCCTCCATCGCCGCGTGGAAGAAACCGAGGCCGCCATCCGAAGGGCGATTTCAAGACAGGGGGCGGGGAGCGCTGAGCAATACCTGGTCCGTCTTCGAGAAGAGCCGACGCTGCTCGACGACCTGGTGGACGAGGTGGTGGTCGGGGAGACCTATTTCTTCCGTGAGCCGGGGGCACTGGAGTACCTGAAGGGAGTCATGCTGCCGGGGTTGGAGCGGCTCCGCCAGCCGGGGCACGTATTCCGAATCTGGAGCGCGGGGTGTGCCTCGGGCGAGGAGGCCTACACGCTGTCGATCCTGGCCCACGAATCGGAGTGGCGGGGGCGGGTGCACATCCTGGGAACGGACATCTCCCGCGGGGCACTGGCCCGGGCGGAGCTTGGGGAGTACTCGTCGTGGTCGCTGCGAACGACTCCGCCGGAGGCCGTTTCCCGCTGGTTCCGGAAGAACGGGACTCGGCTCATCCTGGCAGAGCGGTACCGCAAACCGGTGGAGTTCCGGTACCTGAACCTCGCGACCGACCGCTATCCGGACCTGTCCACGGGCACTGCCGGGGTCGATGTGATCCTGTGCAGGAACGTCCTGATGTACTTTCCCGGTGAGGTGGTGGAGCAGGTGGCCCAGGGGTTCTTCCGCTCTCTGGCCCCCGGTGGATGGCTGCTGACCGGGGCCTCCGACCCGCCGCTTGCGGCCTTTGCCGGCTTCGACGTTCTGATGACCGAAGCCGGGGTCTTCTATCGTCGGGCGTCGCAGAGCGACGGGGACGAGGCAACCGGGCGAACCGTGATCCTGGAAGGCATTGCGCTGAATGGGGAGGTGGCCTGGAGCGAGGATCGGCTCCCGGCCGGCTCTGGCTCCGGCCGAGAAGCGCAGGTCGGAGCGGTGGATGGAGCTGCCGATGGGGTGTTGCACCGAATGCCGGATGAAGCCGGGGGAGAAACCCGGACGCCCGGAAGCGCGCCGGTTGCCCACTCGGAGGCGGGCCCTCCGGAGGGGCCGAAGCCTGCGACCGCGGGGAGGGGAGTCCTTCGGGCGGTAGACGGGTCTATCACCGAGGAAAAGGGAGGCCGCTCGGCAGGGACGGCAGCAACCGGAGTACCTCCGGAGGATGAGTTGGAGGCCGCGCGGCAGCTGTGCCGGTCCGGGGACGCACGGGCTGCCCTGGAGCTGCTGGAGCGGATTCCCTCCAGTGCGGCGGGGTCCGCACTCCAGGCACACGCCCTGGCCAGTCTGGGACGCTACGAGGAGGCGGAGGAGCTGGCTCGAAAGGCGGTATCCCGCTTTCCGGGTGTGGCGGAGAGCCACTTCGTGCTCGCGATGCTGCTCTTCGAGCGAGGGAGGGCGCAGGAAGCGTCGGCTGAGCTGCGCCGGGTGCTCTACCTGGACGGGACGGCGGCGCTGCCCCACTTCGTTCAGGGGCTCCTGCTGCAGAAGGCGGGGAAGATGACGGGTGCGAGAAGGTCGTTTCGGAACGCGTACCGGCTGGCCTCGGCCGGTCCAGGCGACGCGATCCTGCCGTACTCGGACGAGCAACTTGCCTCGAATCTGGCCAGTGCGGCGGAAGCCCAGATGGCCGTAGTGGATCGGATTCTGGAGGGTAGGGAATGAGGCGAGGCACGGGGGCCGGAAAGGGGGGCATCGATTGGGGGGCGGCTCGGCAACGACTGGAGCGGGCCCAGGCCGGGATGCGGTCGGCGCTGGAGCCGGACGACGCCAGGAGCGCGGAGCTTCTTGCCGAGCGGGCCAGGAGGCTTTCGCGGGGGGATGAGTCGGGGCTGGCCGAGGAGGCTTCGGTCACCCTGGTGTTCTTTCAATGCGGTGCGAGTCGGTATGGAATCGAGGTCGAGTCCGTGCACCGCGTGGCCGCGCTCCCTCCCCTCACGCCGGTTGCAGGTGCACCGAGACAGTTCCTCGGAGTGATCCCGTGGCCCGGGCGGATCCTGCCGGTGGCGGGTGTCGAGGAATTGATCGGGCACGGGGGCAGCACAGCGGTGCCCGGGAACGGCATGGTGCTGGTCCTGGGAGGTGAGCGGGCGGAGCTTGGGTTGCTCAGCACGGGAGTCGAGAGAGTGGAAGCCGTGCCGGCGCTCAGGATTCTGCCCTTGTCCGGTGCGAGCGACGCCGGAGGGATCGTTCGAGGGGTGCTGGCGGACGGAACGCTGGTCCTGGACGGTCGCCGGTTGCTGGAGGAGACGATGCCGGCGCCGACCGAGGCCCCGGGCAGAAACGGAAGTCGAAAGGGAAACGGGGCGGACGCCCCGGTAGCGGGGAGGGTACGATGCGAATGACAGTGGGTAACAAGCTGGTCATCGGAACGGGGCTCCTGCTGGCGCTGTTCCTCGGCTTCGGGACGATTGTGTACATGCAGGTGGTGCAGGCCGACAAGCAGCTGGAAACCATCACGGCCACGCACATGCCGGCGTTGCAGCTGGTGGCCACCATCGAGTCGGACATCGTGGCGATCGGCTACCACGTCATGGGCTACCTTCATGGGGCCTCGGACGAACACCTGGAGAGGATGGCGGTCAACGAGGAAGAGCTGATTCAGACTGTCGAGAGATTCCGGGGCGTCGGCGCCGCAGCGGACATGACGGCCGACGTTCTGGCGCTGGAGGAGCGGCAGGCGGTGTTCACACCACTGGCACAGGGGCTGATTGTCGCTCATGACGAGCAAAAAGCCCGGGTCAAACGGCTCGTTGCCAAGGAAACGGAGATCGACCAGCTGCTCGATCGGGAGGTGGAGCCCTTCCTGGCCGCGCAGGGAACGGCCGCGTGTGCCAAGATGGAAGCGGCGATGGAGCTGGAGATCAACGTCAACGGCATCGGCAAGGCACTGGGCAGCTACCTGCGGCTTCCGGACAAGAAGTTCAAGGCGGACGTGGCCACCGACATGGGGGACATCCGCAGGTTCCTCGAGGAGTTCCGCAAGCAGGCGTCGGGCGAGCAGGAGCTGCAGTACGCCGCTCGGCTGGAGGGTTTGATGGAGGAGGCGTTCGCCATCGTGGACGAGGCGTTTGCTGCGGAGGACAGACTGAGAACCGACCTCAGGGACATGGTGCGCCTGCGACGGGAGTTCCGCCGCGAGACCCTGGACCCGCTGCAGGAGAAGATCACGCTGCGCTTCGAGCAGGCCCGCAAGGATGCGTCGGACGCATCGACGCGGGCGACGCAGTTCACGATCTTCGGCCTGCTGGCCGGCATCGTGGTTGGTGGGCTGACGGCATTCTTCACGGCCCGCAGCATCGGCAGGCCGCTGAGCGATGCAGTGGCACGGCTGGCCTCCTCGAGCAGCGAGATCCTGGCGGCGACCACCCAGCAGGCGTCGGGGGCGGAGGAGCAGGCCTCTGCGGTTTCCCAGTCCGTTTCCACGGTGGATGAGCTGCAGCACATCTCCGAGCAGGCGACTCAGCGGGTCAAGGCCATCGTGGAGAAGGCCCGCAAGACGGAGACCGTGGGCGAGGAGGGAACCCGCTCGGTGGCCGAGGCGAATCGGTGCATCAACCAGGTCCGGGAGCGGGTAGAGACCGTGGCCGAGAATATCCTGGCGCTGGCCGAGCGGATGCAGGCCATCGGGGAGATCATCGCTGCGGTGAACGACATTGCGGACCAGACGAACCTCCTGGCGTTGAACGCGTCGATCGAGGCCTCCCGGGCGGGAGCGGAAGGGAAGGGGTTTGCCGTCGTGGCCCGGGAAGTGAAGTCGCTGGCGGAGCAATCGAAGTCGGCCACGGGGCAGGTGCGGCAAATCCTGACCGACATCCAGAAGGCGACCAACGACGCAGTGCTGGCAACGGAGGAGTCGACCAAGAGCGTCGCCATCGCGGTGCCGGTCCTGGAGCGGGCAGGCGAGACGATTGCGGCCCTGTCGCAGACCATTGCGGAGTCGGCGCAGGCCTCGGTGCAGGCCATGGCCTCGGCGGGGCAGCAGTCGACCGGGATGGCACAGATTCAGCAGGCGATGAAGAACATCGACACGGCCACCCGGCAGAACCTCACCGCAACCCGCCAGGTGGAGCAGTCGGCACGGGACCTGAACGAGATCAGCCGGCAGCTTCGGGGGCTCGTGGAGAAGCAGGGGGTGTAAGGCGTGGATCCCAAGAAGCTTCAGGAACGGCTGATGGCGGGCTTCCTGTTGGAGCTGGACGAGCACGTTCGGACGCTCAACGACGAGCTGCTTGCCCTGGAGAAGGGAGTGTCACAGGCCGAGGTCCGCCCCCGAGTGGATGCTCTGTTCCGAGCGGCCCACACCCTCAAGAGTGCGGCCAGGGCGGTCGGGTTTTCTCAGATTGAGGCGGCTTCCCATCGCGTGGAGGGGGTGATGAGTGCGGTCCGCGCGGGCACTCTCCCCTTGTCGCAGGGATTGTTCGAGACGCTGTTTGCCGCAGTCGATCGCTTCCAGGAAGCCGGGCGGGAAGCAAAGACGGGATCGGGTCTGCCGGCGACGTATTTCGACGACATCGCCCGGCGACTGGACGAGGTCAGCTCGGCTGCACGGACCGGTGCGGGGGAGCGAGGGAGGGCGACGGGCTCCTCGGCCGGAGTTGTGGCCAGTCCTCCTCCGGGGGGAAGGGCATTGGAGCCCGCCAGCAGGGCCGGGGCAGCCTTGGAGTCCCCGCCTCCGGTTGAGGGCTCGAAGATGGCGACACCCGGTGAACCGAGGTCCGAGACGCTAGAGACCGGCGGGGACAGGGCGACACCGGCCGGCCGCACTCCCGAGATGCCCGGTGGCGAGCCGCCCGGCGGGGGGATGTCGATGCTCCGGGTGGGAGCGGAGCAACTCGACGACATCCTGACTCTGTCGCGGGAGCTTGGCCAGAAGGCTGCTCGTCTGAGCTCCGATGTGCTCGAATTGGACCAGTTGCAGAGCACGGCCGACGCGCTGGACCGGGAGCTGCGCCTGGGAAGGGGGGCGACGACGAACCGCCCGACGACTTCGGGGAAGCGACGGAGCGCGGTTCGTCGCAAGCAGATCGAGAATGCGCAGAATCTGCGGGCCGGGCTGTCGAGGGTGCGGGCTGCTCTCAGGGCGGACCTGGGCGTCACGGAGAGACTCCTGGACCAGCTTGACGGCGAGCTGCAGCAGCTCCGGATGCTCCCATTCCAATTGGCATGCCAGGGGCTGGACAGAACGGTTCGGGATCTGGGAAGGGAGACGGGGCGGCAGGTCGAGCTGCACCTTTCCGGGGGGGAGGTCGAGATGGATCGCGCGGTGCTGGACGCGCTGCGGGATCCGCTGCGGCACCTGGTGAGGAACTCCATTGGACACGGAATCGAACCGGCCTCGGAGCGGGCGGCAGCGGGCAAGCCGGTGCGGGGAACGGTGCGGGTGTCCGCTGCGCTCCAACGGGGACAGGTCGAGGTTTCGGTGGAGGACGATGGCCGTGGCATCGACCTGCAGGCCGTGAAGATTGCGGCCCGGCGGTCCGGCCTGGAGAGCGGGGAGGATGCAGAGTCCCTGTTGCGTCTGCTGCTGCTTCCGGGGTTCAGCACTGCGGCCGAGGCGACTGCCCTTTCAGGACGGGGAGTGGGGCTGGACGTGGTCCGGACCCAGGTGGAAAAGATGCAGGGGACTGTGCGGCTGAGCACGACGCCGGGTCGTGGAACGGTGGTCACCATGACGGTTCCGCTCACGTTGACCACGGTGTCCGCCCTCCTGGTTGTCGACCAGTCCGTCTTCTATGCGCTCCCCGATTCTCATGTCAGCCGGGTGATTCGGGTGGCTCCGGAGGACATCCAGGTGAGTGCGGGGAGAAGCCTTCTCCTGTTGGAAGGGCGTCCCATTCCGGTGGCCCCCCTGTCACGGCTGCTGGACGGTGCGCCGGGGGAGCCCAGGGGTCCCGGGGAGCGGGTCCCCGGGGTCGTCCTGTCGGTCCAGGAGCGCGAGGCCATCCTGCTGGTGGACCGGCTCGTGGAGACGAGGGACATCCTGGTGCGACCTCTCAGCCCGAGGCTGGGGCGAGTGCGGCATTTGTCGGGGGCGGCCCTGCTGCCGGATGGACGAGTGGCCCTGATACTCTACCCGCCGGGCCTAGTCGACGTCATCACGGGCTCGTCTCCGGACGGGGCGTGGCTGCGTCGGGAGGATCGGGCGGAGGCCCGGGCGGCCCGACGACTGCTGCTGGTGGATGACTCCCTGACCACGCGCAGCCTGGAGAAGATGATCCTCGAGTCGGCCGGCTATGAGATCCTGGTCGCGTCGGATGGCATGGAGGCCTGGGAGATCCTGCAGAGGACCCCGGTGGACCTCGTCGTGAGCGACGTGCAGATGCCCCGCATGGACGGGTTCGGTCTGACCTCTGCCATCCGCGGATTCGCCCGACTGTCGGAGCTCCCGGTAGTGCTGGTCACCGGCCTGGACAGCGAAGAAGATCGGACCCGCGGGCTGGAGGCCGGGGCCGATGCCTACATCGTGAAGGGGGCATTCGACCAGGGGGTGCTGCTGGAGACGATCGAGCGCTTGCTCTGAGGAGGCGGAATGATCCGCGTGCTGGTGGTCGAGGACTCGCAGACCGTGCGGGCCCTCCTGACGGAGATTCTCAATGGGGACCCGGACTTCACCGTCGTCGGGGAGGCGAAGAACGGGGCGGATGCGGTGCGGCTGGCTCGGCGGCTGAAGCCGGATGTCATCTCCATGGACATCCTCATGCCCGTCATGGACGGGTTCGATGCCACCAAACAGATCATGAGCGAGGTGCCGACTCCCATCGTGCTGGTGACCTCGAACCTGGACGTGACGGAGGCGGAGCGCACGATGCATGCCATGCGATTGGGAGCGCTCCATGCCATACTGAAGCCGTCCGGGCCGGACTCGCCGTCGTTCGAGCGGGAGGCACGGGAGTACAGGCGTCTGCTCAAGACGTTCTCTCAGGTGAGCGTCCTGCGCCACTGGGCCACCGCTTCCCCGGCCATGACGGAGAAGAGGGCGGAGGGCCGGGAGAAGCGGCGCAGCGGCAAGGTGGACGGGCCGATCCGGGTGGTCGCGGTAGCGGCGTCGACCGGAGGCCCCGGTGCTCTCCAACAGCTGCTCGCAGGGCTGCCCCCCACGTTCCCGGCGCCGATCCTCGTGGTGCAGCACATCTGCACCGGGTTCATCCGCAGCCTCGCCTCGTCGCTGAACCTGACGACCCGGCTGCGGGTCAAGGTGGCGGAGGACGGAGAGCCTCTGGCCGCCGGAACGGTGTACCTGGCCCCGGACGGTTGGCACATGGGTGTGGACATGAAGCGTGTGCAGCTGTCGGACGATCCGGCAACCAGCGGGTTCCGTCCGTCGGCCACCCACTTGTTTGCGTCCGTGGGGCGGGCGTTTGGTCGTTCTGCGCTGGCAATCGTTCTCTCGGGAATGGGGGAGGACGGGGCAGCAGGGCTGGTGGGCCTGCGGGAACGGGGCGGCTACGTCATGGTGCAGGACGAGGAAAGCTGCGTGGTGTACGGCATGCCTCGGGCGGCCGTGGCCGCTGGAGTGGTGGACGAGGAGCTTCCGCTTCACCGCCTGGCTGCGCGATTGGAGGAGGTGGTCGTTGATGATCACAAAGATTGAGCATCCCCGGGTGCTGGTGGCCGAGGACAGTCCGACACAGGCGGAGCGTCTGCGCCTGGTGCTGGAAGAGAATGGCTTCGAGGTCACCGTGGCCCGTGACGGGGCGGAGGCACTGGATTCCATTGCGCAGGACCGCCCTGATCTGGTGGTCTCGGACGTCATGATGCCCCGGATGAACGGCTACCAGATGTGCCGGGCCGTGAAGTCCGATCCGGTGCTGAACACCCTTCCGGTGCTCCTGCTGACGACGCTGCAGGATCCCGAAGAAGTGTTGGAGGGACTGGAATCCGGAGCGGACTACTACATCACGAAGCCGTACGAGGAATCGATGCTGGTGGAGCGGATGAGGACGCTGCTCGCCCACCCGCCCACACCGGACTCCGAGCTGGAGTCCGAGTCGACCATCGAGATGGTGCTTCCCAGCGGAATGCGCGAGGTCCGTTCCACGAGGCGCCGCATGCTCAACGTCCTGCTGTCGACGTACGAGAATGCGGTCCGCCAGAATCATGAGCTGACGCTGGCCCGGGAGTCGTTGCAGCGCCTCAACGAGAGCCTGGTGAAGGAGGTTGCCGAGCGGCGGCGGGCCGAGGAGGCGGAGAAGCGGGTCAACCAGCGGCTCAAGCAGTCGAATGAGGAGTTGGAGCAGTTCGCGTACGTGGCCTGCCACGACTTGAAGCAGCCGCTCAACCAGATCGGGATGCTGACCGAGCTGCTGCAGCGGTCGTTCAAGGGGCAGCTCGACGAGAACCAGAAGCGGCTCATGTCGATGGTCGGCAACGGGGTGAACCGGATGCGGGCTCTGATCCTGGACCTCCTGGAGTTGTCCCGGGTCGAGTCCAAGGGCAGGCCGATGGCGCCGGTACCGCTCGACGAAGTTCTCTCGGTGGTCCTGGAGACGCTGCAGACGGAGCTTTCCACCTGTGGCGGGCAGGTGGAATCGGTCCCGCTCCCGACCGTGGTCGGAGACAGCGGCCAGCTCGTCCAGCTCTTTCAGAACCTGGTGGGGAACGCTGTGAAGTTCCGGCGAAAGGGGGTTGAGCCGAGAGTGGCTGTGGGCGTGCAGCAGGAAGAGGGCGGATGGCACTTCCGGGTCGAGGACAACGGGATCGGGTTCGATCCGTCCAAGGCGGAGGAGGTGTTCCAGATGTTCCGACGGCTCCACGCTCACGACGAATACCCGGGTACAGGCATCGGGCTGGCCATCTGCGCCAAGATCGTGGTACGGCACGGAGGGAGGATCTGGGCCGAGTCGCAGCCCGGGGTGGGGTCGGTCTTCCACGTCCTTCTACCCGCTGCCTGAACGACCGGAAATCTCTGGACGAGCTGCCTTTCGGGATGCGCCGGCCGCTGTATCGAGGCCGAGATCCGCACCTGGGAGGAGCGTCTTGCGCGACCGCATGGACTATGCGACACTGATGACGTAGACCGAAACGGAGGACACCATGATGCTCGCACTCACGCTTGGCGCCCTGTTGCTGATGCAGGCCCCCCCGGACGGCGGACCTGTGGTGAAGGAGACGAAGATTTCCGAGTGGAAGGATCCGGACTGGTCGGCAACGACGGGATTCCTGGTGAGCCCGGATGGTTCCCGCGTGGCCCATGCGAGGTGCGGCAAGGGGGACTGCAAGCTCTTCGTATCCGGCAGGGAGCCGAAGGAATACCGGCTGAAAGGGACCGTCAGCCTGATGAACGCGAAGTGGAGCCGGGACTCCAGGCGCATTGCGTTTAGGAACCTGACGAAGGCCGGAGAGAAGATCGCGGTGGACGGAGTGGCGGGACCCCAGTTCGAGTCGGCCGATCTCAATAACGCCACGTTCTCGGAGGACGGCAGCCGGTTCGTCTACCTCGGCACTCGCGGGGACAAGACCCACATCGTGGTCGACGGCAAGGAGGGGCCGGCGGTGGGGGACCCCGAGACGCCGATCTTCAGCCCGGACGGGAAGCGGATGGCCTACCAGACCCGGTTCGACGGAAAGTACGCCGTGGTCGTGGACGGAGTGCCGCAGCGGGCCTACAGCTTCGTGACGGGGCTTCGGTTCGGTGCCGACGGACGCCTGGCCTACTCGGCACGGGACTGGGAAGAATGGACCATCGTGGTGGACGGACAGGAGATCGCCCGCTTCCCGAAGCGCACGGATTCCTCCGGCTCGGAAGCCTGGCCGGTCCCGATCTTCAGCAAGGACGGCAAGCACCTGGCCTGGGTGGCCCCGGAAGGGGAAAAGCCGACGGTAGTGGTCGATGGAAAGGCAGGGAAGGCATACGACGGCCTGGGGGAGGAGCTGGTGCTCCACCCGACCGACGGGCACGCGGCGTATATCGCCAAGGACATGGGCAAGACCTTCGTGGTCAACGGACAGGATGAGGGCAAGCCATACAATGAGATCCACTCTCTGACGTTCAGCCCGGACGGGAGCCGATTCGGATACTTCGCCCTGGAGGGGGAGATTTGGAAGCTCGTCCTGGACGGAAGGGAGGAGCCGCTCAAGGGTTACCCGTTCCGGCTGCTGTTCGGGCCGGAAGGGCACACGCTGATGCTCGTGCGAGTCGGAGATGTCGAGATCTTCCTGGACGGCAAGTCGCAGGGGATCTATGCCCGGGCCGGGACGGCCGCCTTCTCTCCTGACGGGAAGCATTGGGCCGTGGCCACGGAGCAGGGAGACGTCGTTCTCGATGGCAAGGAGAAGACCGGCTACAAGGAAATCATCTGTGAGACCGCCGAGAAACCGGGGTGCGTCTTCTTCCACGACGGGGTGCTGCGATTCACCGCCCACAAGGAAGACAAGTCGGTCGTGATGGTCGAGTGGCCGCTGTAGACCTGCCTGTGTTTCCACGCATCGAGCAGCCGCAGATTGACCCCGGCCCATGGGAGTGAGTATATTGGCGGCGGAGTGGTGTCCGCTCCACGTGCCGGAGGGGGGCCCATGAACAAGGGCGAAAGAGGGTTCGGTCCTGCAGGCATCCGGGCAGGCCTGGCCGTTGCAATTGCGTTGGCCGGGGCGATGGCCGCGTGCTCGTCGAAGAGCCAGGGCAAGCCCGCTGATGCGGAAGTGATCCAGGACACTTCCGGTGGTGCGGACGTGGCCGAGGAGATTGCCCCGGCCGACATCCCCAAGGAAATAGCGTTCCCCCTCCTCTCCCCTTGCCAGACCGATGCCGAGTGCCCGGGTGGCCTGTGCATTGCGGGGCCGACGGGCCGCGTGTGCACGGTCCTGTGCGGAGAGGAGTGCCCGGTCGGGCTCTTCTGCGCCACTGCGGCCCTGTCGCCCGAGGAGATGGTCAAGGCGTGCGTACCTCCGGACTGGGAGATCTGCCGCCCGTGCACCAGCAGCACCGAGTGCGGCGGCGAAGGGGATCTCTGCATCGAGTTCGGGAACGGCACCTGGTGTGGGATTGCCTGCGAGACATCCGAGGATTGCCCTCCAAGCCACGCCTGCATGAAGTTGCCGATCGTGGATTTCGAAGTGTCCGCGCTCCAGTGTGTGCCCGTATCGCTCGCGTGCGACTGCGGGCCGCAGCACGTCGGCTCCAGCCGCATCTGCTCGGTGAAGAACCAGTTCGGAGAGTGTCTGGGCGAGCAGTTCTGCCAGCCCGGAGGTGGCTGGACCAAGTGCATGGGCTCGACGCCGTCCGAAGAGCTCTGCAATGCCGTGGATGATGATTGCGACGGAGTCGTGGACCAGGGGTTCCCGGACAACGACCTCGACGGAGCGGCGGACTGCGTGGACTGGGACATCGACGGCGATGGCCTCGAGGACGCGCTGGACAACTGCCCGGAAGCGTTCAATCCGCTCCAGGACGACAACGATGCCGACAGCTATGGCGACATGTGCGACCCGGATGACGACAACGACGGGTGGCCCGACTTCTACGACTGCTTGCCGCTCGACCCGGACTCCTACCCCGGTGCCGAAGAGGTCAACGACTTCCAGGACAACAACTGCAACGGGGCAATCGACGAAGGGCCCGGCGAGCACGTCTACGAGGATTGCGGCCCCGGCTGCAATGGCCAGACGGCAGGCCCGGGTCAGGGGTCTCCGTTCGTCCTGGAAGACGACAATGCCAAGGGGCTCGGCACCGACGACAAGGGGTACCTCCTGCTGAAGAAGGGAGTCCTCCAGTTCCCCTCGATCTGGATCGCCAATTCCCCCGAGAACACCGTGTCCCGCCTGGATACCGTGACTGGGCAGGAGAAGAGCCGGCACAAGGTCTGCTACGACCCGTCCCGCACCGCAGTGGACCTCGACGGGAACGTGTGGGTGGCATGCCGGGGCGACGGCAAGGCGGTGAAGATCATCCTGTCCGACGTGGGCTGCCCGGACAAGAACGGGGACGGCACGGTGCTGACCTCGGAGGACAAGAACGGGGACGGCAAGGTAACCGGTACCGAAGTCGTGGCTGCTGCCCAGGACGAGTGCATCAAGTTCACCGTGCAGCCGGTCGGTGCCACGCTGCTTCGAGGGGCCGGGGTCGACAAGGACAATCACGCCTGGGTCGCGGACTGGAGCGCCATGAAGCTCTACCGCCTGGAGCCCGAGGCAGGGGCCACCGTGCAGACCATCTCGATCCCGGACAACCCGTACGGGCTTGCCATTGATTCCACCGGGATCATCTGGGTTTCGGGGCGAGGTCAGAACAAGGTCGTACGCGTGGACCCGGCAACGGGCCAGACCCAGATGATCACGCCGGACAGCGGTGGCTGGACGTTTTCTCCGTATGGGATCGGCGTGGACGGCCTGGGGCGGATCTGGGTGGCAAGCTGCTTCTCGGAGAGTGCGGTGCACCGCTACGATCCGGCGATCGGCGAATGGAAGTCAGTGACGGTTCCGGGCTATCCGAGGGGAGTTGCAGCGAATGCGGAAGGCAAGACCTTCGCTGCGCTCGATTCGGACGGCTCGGTGGCCATCATCGACCAGGAGACGATGACGCTGGACGGCACGGTCAAGCTGGGCAACTGGAAGAACCCGGTGGGAATCAGCATCGACCACAAGGGGTTCGTCTGGGCGGTGAACCAGTCGGGCAACTCCGCCAGCAAGATCGACCCGACCACCATGGAGATCATCGGCGAATACCCGGTCGGCTCGAACCCCTACACTTACAGCGACATGACCGGATACCAGCTCATCACGTTCGTGACGCCGTCGGGCTTCTACCAGCACACGTTCTCGGCGGAAGGGCTGCCGGCAGGCTACTGGTCCCTGCTCTCGGTCGACTTCCTGGCGGTAGCCAACGGCTGGATCGCGGTCTCCTTCCGGGCTGCCGACACGAAGGAAGAGCTCGAGGGCAAGGAATGGCACCCGGTCATCGGCCCCTATCCTCCCGAGGAGTTCCCGCTCGACCTGTCCGGCTATCCGGATGCCGAGGGGCTCTTCCTCCAGGTGGCCGTCCATCTTCACGTAGGCGACGGCGGCGAAAGCCCGTTGATTAAGAAGATCGAAGTCGAGCACCAGGCGGACTAGGGGGCTCAGGGCTCCGGGCTCGGGAAAGGCTCCTTCGGCATCGACATCGCAATCGCAATCGCATTCGGTTTCGCAATCGATACTCGCCCTACCGGTCTGAGTTCAGCGAGGGGGGAGGAAGGTCGGGGATCGGGCCTTCGTCCTTCAGGATCCCGGGAGCATCCTTGTCCAGCTCGACCCAGTCGAAGACCGTCCCCGCCAGGTCGACAGCCTCCATGCGGAGCGTCTGGCAGCCGGCCTCGAAGCGAAGATGGTGGTGCGCGGTGTGCACGACGCCGGTCTGGGGCCAATCCTTGCACCAGGCATCGAGCGAGCCGCCGCCACCGCCGGCGATGAGATGGACCAGATTGCCGACCTGTCCCCTCTCGTACGCGTGGGTGTGGCCGCTGAGGTAGAAGTGGAACCCTCGATCCGCCAGCATGGGGACCACGTAGTTCCGGACGCACAACGTGCCGTCGTAGCCGCAATCTCCGTCGCCCCAACACTCCGAGACTGCGTTCTCGTGCCCCAGGGCGATCCTCCAGGTGGCCGACTGGGCCTCGGGGGATTCGGCGAGCTCCCGCATACGCTGGCCGTCGGGGAGCTCGACTTCGCCGATGGGGCAGAGGAAGTAGTTGGTGTTGATCATCAGGAAGTAGGTGTTGCCGAAGCGGAATCCGTAGAGGGATTCCCATTCGGGATGGTCCGCCGGATGGGGATTCGACATCAGGTCGTAGTAGAAGGGCGAGTTCTCCTCGTGGTTGCCCATGGCGAGTTGCAGCGGAACCTCGTGAAAAAGGCCTCTTCCGGGGCCGAAGAGCTGCTCCTTCCAGAGCGGCTCCTCCAGCCCCGCCTGGACGTGGTCTCCCGAGCCGACGAGCAGGTCCGGTCCCCAGGCGGCCATGGCGGTGACGTGCTGAGCGAACACCTCCGGGCCGTTCTGGTTGTCCGAGAAGTGGGCAAAGCGAACCGGTTGAGCCGGGTCAGGGGCGGTGGTGAAATGGTGGATCTGCGATTTCGCGCCACCCGACTCGACCTGGTATGTGTAGCGGGTGTCGGGCTCGAGCCCATCGAGGACAATCTCGTGGACCGTGACGGCTGCGAGCTGGCCCACCTGCCGGTCCAACGCCTCATCCTTGCCGAAATGCACCAGGCTGTCGGTCGCCTCGAGGGTGCGCCACATGACGCTCATGGACGTGGAGCTCGGGCTCATGAGGTAGGGCCCAAGGTCGAAGGTCTCGTCCGGTTCCACTGGGACCGGAACGGCAACGTCCGGCTCCTTGCAGGGCGGCGGCACGACTTCGGCTGCCTGGTCGTCCGCTATGACGTCCATTCCGGCATCGGGCGGTGTGTCGGCCCCGAGGTCGCAGTCCGCAGCGGTCCGGTCGAGGAGTCCGTCGGTTGAAAGCTCCAACGGGGTGTCGCTCAAACGGCTGTCGCCGGCGGCCACGTCGTTGCGGCCATCCTCGCCGGCACAGGACAGAGCGAGCACCAGCAGGGCAGCCATCGCTCCCCGGCTTCGTCCCATGGCATCCCCTCCATCAGCGCCGTTCCGCTGTAGTCGCAGCGGCAACCGGCATGGCGGCGAGGGCTACTTGCATGCCTCCGGCACGGTGAAGTCCTTGAGCCCCTTGGCCATGGTGTCCGCGCTCGACTTGAACGTGGTCAGCATCTGAGTGCACGCGTCGCCGGTGCCGGCCGTCTTGAGGTTGGCGATGTTGCCGCAGTTCGCCTTGGCGGCCTCGAGCGTTGCGGCGGGGGCACCTGCCTTGCCGAGCGCGTCGAGGAGGGCCGTGCAGCAAGCCTCGGCCTTGTCGCAGGCCTCGTTCTTGGCGCAACCGGAAACGAGCGACAGAGTCAGGGCAGCCAGAAACACGATGGCGAATCTCATGAGTTCCTCCTTGAGCACGAAATGTGCTGGAAGGGATTCTGCACGCGTCGCTCGGAGGGCGCAACGGGAATATTTCGCCAACCCGTGTGGAGATTGACCCGACCGGCCGCAGTCGGCTATGGTGGTCTGGTGCGGCGACGGCCCGTGTGCGGGGGCCGGAAGCGAGGGAAAAGCCCATGAAAACTTGGGAGCACGCAAAGTGGGTTCGGGAACCGGGAACGAAAGCCGGTCGGTCGCCCGCCTGGGCGGGGGATGCGGGAACGGTTGCCGGGGCCATGGAGACGCGACGGCGGGGGCGACTCGGCGTCTGGATGACGGCGCTTGTGGTGATGCTGGGCTGCACATCCCGGGACGTGCCAGGGGCCTCTCCGAGCCCGGGGGCGGCCAGCGTGCAGACCGAGCTCCACCCGCTGGTGGGCGGCCAGCCGGACGAAGGTCATCCCGCGGTCGGTATGGTCCTGGGGGAAACCGGTGCCTGCACCGGGACCTTGATCTCGCCACAGATGGTGTTGACTGCGGCGCATTGCGTGAACCCGGAGAAGCCGCCTGCCGAGTTCCGGCTGGGAGGGGACGGGTGGGCACCGGTGACGGTCCATGCGGTGGCCCAGGCGTTCGTCCATCCCGACTACGGGAAGCCGTTCTCCGACCCCGAGCTGGGGCAGCCGCACGACCTGGCATTGCTGCTCCTGGCGGAGCCGGCCGCCGCCGTACCCATGGCCATGAGGCTGGCGTCGCTCGACTGCATGGACGGCGTTCCGGTCCGATTCGTGGGCTATGGCAAGACCTCGGGAGTGGACCCCAACTCGAGCGGCAAGAAGAACTTCCTGGACCTGTCCATCGGCAAGGTCGTGGAGAGCGGGTTCTGGACGTTCACGTTCCCTGGGGCCCCGAAGAACGCATGCCCCGGCGACTCGGGCGGACCGGCGTTCGTGCGAAACGGGCTTCGGGAAGAAGTTGCCGGCGTGATGTCGCTGGCGGACAAGTGGTGCGAGTGGGAGACCTTTGCCGTGCGCCTGGACGTCCATGCCGGGTGGCTCATGGCGCTGGTCGCGGAGCACGATCCCGCCGGGTTGCCAGCCGCATGCGGGGACGGGTTCTGCGACTACCTGGAGGACTCGACGCTCTGTCCGTCGGACTGTTCGGCGGGCGCAGGCGGGCCGGGCCAGCCCTGCGCTTTGGCGGGTGACTGCAAGACCGGGCTTGCCTGCGTGGCTGCGGGCCTGGAGGGGGTGAACCTGTGCACGTCGTGGTGCGCCGGACCTCTCGATGGGACGGGGTGCCCGTGCGGCTTTGCGTGCACAGCAAACCCGGCAGCCCCGGGCCCCGACGTCGGGGTCTGCGTCGCGCTCCCGTCCGCCTCGGCGAGTTGCGGGGACGAGACATGTGCCGGGGGGGAGGATGCCTCGACTTGTCCTGCCGACTGCACGCTGCCGGCGTGCAATGCCGTGGGCGAGGCAGGATGCTGCGCCGGCCAGCTGGCCACCTGGTGCGGGGCCGACGGAAAGTTGAGCATGGCGGACTGTGCGGAGCTCGGGGGGTGCGGATGGAACGAGGAGCTCGGCCGGTACGGGTGCGGGCACGACGGGGTCGAGGCCCCGAACGAGGAGCTGCCGCTGGCATGCGGGCCTCTCGGCCCTCAGTGCGGGAATGGGCTTTGCGAAGAGGGCGAGTCCCAGGAGGGATGCCCCGTGGACTGTCTGTATCCGGGGTACTGCGGCGACGAAGTCTGCAACGGAACCGAGGACTTCCAACGCTGCCCGCAGGACTGCCTCAAGGAGCAGTGCGACTTCCTGCCGGACCTGGGCTGCTGCACTGGCGACATTCTGGTCTTCTGTTACATGGGAGACCAACAGATGATGAGCTGCCAGCACCACCTCGGGTGCGGGTGGAACCTCGATGACGGAGCCTACGCGTGCGGCACGGACGGCGGGGAGGATCCCGAGGGGCTCTGGCCCCGCTCCTGCGAGGCGTACAAAGCCACCGAGTGCGGAGACGGGCACTGCGATCCGGGAGAGACCTTCGAGAGCTGCCCGGACGACTGCGAGGCCCCCCCCGAAGGGTGCGGCGACGGCACCTGCGGCAACGGGGAGGACTACACCGTCTGCCCTCAGGACTGCTTCCTCACGGGGTGCGGCAACATTCCGGAGGAGGGGTGTTGCGCGGGGGACCTGCTGAAGTGGTGCATCGGCAAGTCGCTGTTCATGGATCACTGCGGGGACGAGCCGAAATGCGGATGGTCCTCCGCCGACGGATTCCACTACTGCGGAACAGACGGTGGTGCGGACCCGTCCGGGGTGTTCCTTTTCGATTGCGCCGACGTGGAGGCTTCGTTCTGCGGCGATGGCGAATGCCACGGGACGGAGACCAAGGCCAATTGTGCCCAGGACTGCAAGCCCCCGGTGGAGGACAAGTGCGGCAACGGGATATGCGAGGGAAAGGAAACCCTGTACAGCTGCCCGGAGGATTGCGCCGTGGTTCCGTCCGAACCGTCTCCGGAGCCCTCCCCCGACGTGCTGGCGGCCACCGACTCGTCCCTTGCCGATGTCGGCAGCGACATGGATGCTACGGGTGGCCAGCCGCCTAAGAAGAAGGATGGCGGAGGGGGATGCTCGGCGACCGCAGGGACGGCGGCCGGCATGCCCGGGCCGGCGCTCCTGCTCATCGCACTGGCAGCCGCTTTGGCAGCGGGGCGGGGGCGGCGGGGGCGGCGGCGGGGAAAAGACATAGGACGAATAGGACAGATAGGACGAATAGGACAAATAGGACCCGCCGCCCCAATAGGACGAAAGGCCGCTGTTGCAGGATGAATTGCCTGACATGAACAGCCGAGTAGCCCCATCGGCCGTAGGCCCCGAGCAGCCGACTAGCCCCATCGGCCATTGGTGAAAAGCCCCCCCTAGCTCCCCCCCGTCCTATGCCTTCCATGCGTCCTATTCGTCCCATGCGTCCTATACGTCCTATCTCCCCCCTCCCCATCCCCCCCCTGCTTCAGTTGCCTTGGCTGATCGCACAGAGTATCCTACCCCCCGTAACTGACTTCTCGAGGTGATCCGATGAGGACCGGACGACTGCTTCAGATGGCATGTGCCATCGCTCTGTCTGCGGCCGCGTGCAGCCCTTCCGACAAGAAGGACGTGACCACCGGTGACTGCTGCCCGGTGGAGGAGGATGCGGTGCAGCCGGACGCAGCCGACGTCGTTGCCCCCCCCGGGGATCTGCAGGCGGATTCGGCCATGGTCGACCCCGCGGATTCAGCGGCTCCGGACGGGGACGCCGCAGCCGGGGAGATTCAGGACAACGTGCTGCCGCCGGATGTCATCACCGCCTGCCCGGCCGACTTCCCTCCGACGCAGCCCAACACGTGTGACGGGGATCTTCACTGCGAGTACGGCGAGGAGTGCTGCTGCGGCAAGTGCTCTCCGTCTCTGGTCTGCGACTGCAATGGAGGAACTTGGGGCTGCTATTACACCGATGCGTGTCTGGGGCCGTGGTGCGAGGTACCTCCTTGCTGCGAAGAAGGAACCGTTGGTGCCTGCAACGGAGGGCAGAACGGGGATTGCAAGGTCGAGGCCGGCCAGTCCGTGGGCAAATGCATGCCCCCTGTCGAGCTTCCCCTGTGCTGGGTGGATTCGGATTGCGGAGCCGGCCTGTCCTGCGTCGGGGCCTCGATGTGCCCTTGCAACGCGGACTGTGACGGGATCGACACGCCCGGTACGTGCGAACCGACGGAGCTCCCGGCCGGATGCTGCTACAAGGACGAGGACTGTGATACCGGGGGGGACATGGCGTTTTCGTGTGGTTTCCTGACTCCGGCAAGCGACCTCGGAGTGTGCCTCCCGCTCCCCCAGTCGGGTGAATGCTGGGACAAGAGCGACTGCAAGCCGGGCGAGGAATGCCAGGGGCCGACGTACTGCGAGTGCGGCACGGAGTGCGGGCAGATTCAGGCACCGGGCAAGTGCGTGACGCCGCCGACTCCGGAAGTCTGCCAGGTGGACGCTCAATGCCCGGATGGCTACCGATGTGTGGGAAAAGCCTTCTGTGATGGCCCTCCGGACGATTGTCCCGACTCCTTCGGAACGTGCCTTCCCACCCCCGGAGCCGGACTGTGCTGGGGCGATGCCGATTGCGGGGCCGGGGAAGTCTGCGTGAATCCGGTTTACTGCCCGGGAGGCAAGGTGTGCCTGGCGGACGCTCACCCGGGCGTCTGCCTTCCGGCTCCACTGAGTGGCTGTTGGGGCGATGCGGATTGCGCTCCTCCGATCAATGGGCTGGTCTTCCGGTGCACGGGCCAGTGGGTCGTCCCCTGGTGGACCGGCAAGGACTACGACGTTGCTCCGGACTACGAAGGGGAATGCTGCGGCCTCAAGCCGGGGACCTGCTATGAGGATGAGGATTGTCTGGCGGGGCAGGAATGTCAGGGAGCGGTCTACCCCTACACCGGTGCCTGCGCCGACGATGCCGATGACGAGAAGCCGGGGCAGTGCGTGGACAAGAGCCCCTGGCCCGATGACCTGTGCCTGACCGATGCCGACTGCAAGGTCGGCCAGTCGTGCATCGGCGAGTGGATCTGCCCTCCCGGCGTGCTCTGCCTGGATGCCACCTATCCGGGGCTCTGCCTGGCGGATCCGGTCGGGGCGCTCGAGTGGTGCTACGAGATCCAGATGTGCAGTCCGGGCAAGTTCTGCTGCGGCCCGTGGGTGTGCGACGTGATCGGCGGCGAGATGTGCGGCGGGATTATGGCGACTCCGGGGCAGTGCCAACCGATTTCGTACCCGCTCGCGGATGTGGGCGAGCCGTGCGGTCAGGACGGCGGACAGTGCAAGCCCGGGCTTGCCTGTTGCTACCCCTGCGGCATTCCCGGCTGCATGTTCACCTGCTCGGTTCCCTGCGACCCGACCGAGCCCTGGTGCTCGAACGGTTGCGCCATGGTACCGTAGGCTCGCTGCCCGCCAACGGAAGAAGCCGTGACGACCGGACAACCGGTTCGCCGCGCAACCGACAATCCGGCCGACTTCCGCCTGCCCGGCCCCTTCGGCCCGTAATCGTCCCGTCGTCTTCCTACTCGGTCTCGTTGTTGACGAACAGTGCCGCCCTACTGGCGACGCAGCATTCGCCGAAGTCGGAGCAGCGGGGGTCGGCCTTGCCGAACCTCTGGAACGTCGAGCGGACGCCGTCGCAATCGAGGTCGCCGTAGGCTGTGGCGACGAACTCGGCGTCGACGCCGGTCTTTCCGTTGGATGTGAACTCGTAGACGAAATAGTGGGGCTGGGTGATCTCGAACCTGAGTGCGGACCAGGTGGGGGTATCCCAAGGATTTGCAGGGGGCTCGGATCTTCCCTTCTTTCCCTTGGGCGGCGGGCCGGATTCGGGTCCCCCGAGGGCGTCACAGCGATTGTCGCCGTCCTGATCCGGCCCTCCCAGCGCTTTGCAGCATGTGCCTGCGCTGGGCGTCACAGGCTGCGATTCGGGGAACTGACACGGGAGCTTCTCGAACGAATCCTCCTTGACCCGAGGGGTCACATAGTAGTCTGCGGCCCCCTTGTAGATCTTGTCGAGGTAGTCGATGGCCTCGGTCGTCATGGCCTTGCGCTGGTACTTGATGAAGGCAGGGACTGCGATGGCTGCCAGGATTCCGCCCACGGAGCTCACGCCCGCAGCGTCAGCGGAGATCTCGAAATGAAGGAACCCTTCCTGTCGCTTCGGCATGATGGCGTCGAATGTGGATTCCAGCATGTGGTCGGCCACGAGGATTCCGGCAGCACCAATGACGGGGTAGAGCTCGAGCTCCTTGCGGGCCTTGCCAACGGCCTCCCTCGCTTTGGTGCGGAGCTCCTGCAGAGCCTTGACGATGCTGTCCAGGCAGTCGGGGCTGCCGTAGACGTCCGCTATGGCGACACTGGGCGTCAGGTGAAGCACCGCCCGGTCGGGTCGGAGGATCGGTGCCGGCTCCTCCCACTTGCGTTCGAGCTTCGTGCCCTGGATGGCGACTGCGACCGACAGCCATGCATTCGGGTTGGAGACCGCCAGCTTCATCAGCTCCGGGAGACTTCCGGGCTTGACCTGATCCGGTTTGGCTTTCAGCACGCCCAGCACGTACTTGCGGGCCTGGCTGCGACTCTCGATCAGGGCAATGCCGAAGCCCTTGACCGGTATCACCAGGATCCGGGGAGAGGGGATTCGAATCGCGGGCACCCCCTCGATCTCGTCCTTCTCGGTTTCCTTTCCGGCCGTGATCTTGAAGTCTCCGCCGATGAGCACACCGCCGTAGTTCCCCTCGACAGCGGCAAAAACGATGGCAACCCTGGCCGCCAGGGGGTCGAAGCCGAGACGCTCCTGGAACAGCTTCGAGAGCTCCCCCTGGAGCTTGTCGTCGATCGCCCCCCGGATCAGCGGACCCAGGAACCCGGCCTTGAGCCGTTCGACCACCAGCTTCAGATCGATGAGAGCGATGACGGCCGAGTCCTGGGGCACGAACGACTCTGCCTTCGGCAGAAGAGCAGCGAAGTCATTGCTCGGCTCCGGCGCGGCCTGACCTGCAGACCCGGTCGAAGCAGGCCTTGATTCCTCCGTCCCCTCCGCTGGCTTGGGGGATGGCCCCTCGCTCGCATCCACGGAGCTGACCCTGCATCCGGACATCCAGAGTATAGCGACCGCTCCGACCCACCAAACGGCTCTTTTCATGGTATCCCCCCGAAGCTGGCGCACGGTAATCCGTCAGAAGGAGCGTAGACCCGGGACCTGATCCGGGTCAAGCATGGCGGTTCGGGAATGGAGCGGCGGGGCCCTGTGTGCCTTTACTCCCGACCGACGCACGGCTATGATCAGGCGTGCAACTTCGGGGGGAACGATGAGACGGGTACTGGCGGCGGCGGCACTTCTGGCCATGGTCTCGTGCGGCGGCGGAACGGCTACGGTGGATGGCCTCATCGACCTTGAGGGGGATGCCCTGGAAGTCGCCGGCGATTCCGAACTGGGGGGCGGAACGGACGTTGCTCCATTCGAGGCCGCCCCCGGTGATCTGCTCGAGTTGGCAGGCCCGGAGGTCGATGCGACCGGCGAGCTGGCGGATCTCCAGACCGAGCCCGGTGAGCCCGGCTATCCGTGCGGCTCGGGGGCGGACTGCAACTCCGGCTACTGCGTGTACACGCCGGAGGGGAAGCAGTGCTCGACGGTGTGCGAGGACGAGTGTCCGTTCGGCTGGACCTGTGCCCTGCACGAGCCGTCCCTCCCGGACCAGGTCTTCATCTGCGTGCCGGGGTCCATGGCCCCGTGCAGCCCGTGCGATCAGGACGGCGACTGCTTCGTCAACGGGGTGGACCTCGGGGACCGCTGCGTGACCTACGGGCCGGTGGGCTCGTTCTGCGCACCGAAATGCGACGACGGGCAGCCGTGCCCGGAGGGCTACGACTGCCAGCCTGCTGCCGGCGGCGACATGCGCTGCATCTATTCTCTCGGCCTTTGCCCGTGCTCCGCGTGGGCGATTGCCGAGGTTGCTTCGACGTCATGCAGCAACGACAGCGAGGCCGGGTCGTGCGAGGGTGAGCGCGTCTGCACGGTCGACGGCCTGTCCGCCTGCTCGGCCCCTACCCCGGCTGCGGAATCATGCAACGGAGCGGACGACGACTGCGACGGGACGGCGGACGAAGATCTCACCGGACCGGACTGCTCGGTGTCGAACGCACACGGGACCTGCACCGGAACGGAGGAATGCCTCGCCGGCAAGCTGTTCTGCAGCGCTCAAGAACCGGCTCCCGAGGCGTGCGACGGGCTCGACAACAACTGCGACGGGACCGTGGACGAGGGATACCCCGACACCGACAAGGACGGCCTCAAGGACTGCATGGAGACCGACAAGGACGACGACGGAGCTCCGGACGGAGAAGACAACTGCCCCGCGATCCAGAACCCGGAGCAGGAGGACTTCGACCTGGACGGCGACGGCGACGCCTGCGATCTGGACGACGACAACGACCTGGTGGCCGACGGGAAGGACAACTGCCCGCTGGCTCCCAACCCGCTCCAGGAGGACATCGACAAGGACGGCACGGGCGACGCCTGCGACGTGGACAAGGACGGGGATGGCATTCCCCAGGGGCTCGACAACTGTCCGAGCCTCTTCAATCCGGGCCAGCAGGACACGGACGCGGACGGCACGGGCGACGCGTGTGACGGCGATGCGGATGGCGATTCGGATCCGGACGGCAACGATTGCGCCCCGGAGAACCCGGCCATCTTCCACGGTGCGAAGGAAGAGTGTGACGGGGCAGACAACGACTGCGACTCTGAGGTCGACGAGGGATTCCCGGATTCCGACGCAGATGGCCTCATGGACTGCGTCGACCCGGACGATGACAACGACGGCGACCTCGATGCAACGGACTGCGAGCCGCTCAGCCCGACCGTCTTTCATGGTGCGCAGGAGGCGTGCGACGGCATCGACAACAACTGCGTGAAGGGGGCGGACGAGGGGTTCCCCGACTTCGACCTGGACGGGGACAAGGACTGTGTCGACGCGGACGACGACAACGACCTGGACGCGGATGCGACCGACTGTGCGCCTCAGGATCCGGCGGTCTTTCACTCGGCCGTGGAGGGGTGCGACGGGGTCGATGACGACTGTGACGGGATGGTGGACGATGGCTTTGGCGACCAGCAGTGCGGTCTCGGGCAGTGCGTCCACTCCGTGCCCAAGTGCCAGGACGGTGCCCTCGTGTTCTGCAACCCGTTTGCCGGGGCCACGGCCGAGGCCTGCGACGGCCAGGACAACGACTGCGATGGGGCCGCGGACGAGGAGCTGGGCATGGTCTCGTGCGGCTTCGGGAGCTGCTTCCACGAGGTCCCCGCCTGCGAGAACGGCAAGCCCTCTTCGTGCGACCCCAAGGCCGGTGCCGTGCCAGAGGCCTGCGATGGTCAGGACAACGACTGTGACGGCCTCATCGACGAAGGGCTGGGCACCACCTCGTGCGGGCTCGGTGTGTGCGGGCATTCCGTGCCCAACTGCCTGGACGGGAAGCCTCAGACCTGCGACCCGATGCAGGGAGCCCAGGAGGAGACCTGCAACGGCACCGACGACGACTGCGACGGCTCCACGGACGAGGGGCTGGGCACCACCACGTGCGGCGCCGGGGCCTGCGCTCACACGGTGGACAACTGTGCAGGCGGCAAGCCGCTGATGTGCGACCCGCTTCAAGGGGCCTTGGACGAGGCCTGCAACGGCACCGACGACGACTGCGACGGCCAGGTGGACGACGGCCTGGGCACAACCGCGTGCGGTGTCGGAGCCTGTGCCCACACCGTGGACAACTGCCTCGGGGGCTTGCCGCAGGGGTGCGACCCGTTTGAGGGGGCAGCGGACGAGGCATGCAACGGCCTGGACGACGACTGCGACGGCCTGGTGGATGAGGCTCTGGGCACGACGACGTGCGGTGTCGGGGCCTGTGCTCACACGGTGAACAACTGCGCGGGCGGGAAGCCGCAGGCGTGCGACCCGATGGCGGGCTCGGTTCCGGACGTGTGCGGCAATGGAGCGGACGACGACTGCAACGGCAAGTTGGATGACGCGTGCCCGCTCTCCTGCCTGGCGATCAAGACCGCCACGCCAGCCGCCACGGACGGATTCTACTTCGTGGATCTGGACGGCTTTGCCGGGCCGGCCCCGGCATTCGAGGCCTGGTGCGACATGACGGTCGACGGGGGAGGTTGGACGCGGTTCTTCTGGCTCAAGTCCGCGTACCCGAACGGTGTCGACCCGTTCAAAGGCGACGTCTGGTCATGCGACAAGGCGGCACCCCTGTGTCTGGCAGGGATTCCCAAGGGCACTGTGCCCAAGGATCTGCTGGTGAAGGACGTCACGGACAAGGCCCACGCTGCGTGGCACTTCAGCGGGTCCAATGCGATCTCGAATGCGGTGCTGGCCGCGATGCGCGACCGGACCAAGCAGTGCATCTATGAGCAGGCGGCGTTCCAGCCGTACGTGTACTCGGGGGCGGAGCAGTTCTGCGGGACGGGCATCGAAGGGGGTTGCGACTCGTTCTATTACACCGATGCCGTCTGCGGAGCTGGAAAGACCAAGGCGGGTTGGGGGGTGAACTTCGACGGGGATACAGGCTGCTACTCCTCAGCGATCAAGCTCGGCGACGTCTCCACCAACTGCTGCGGCTGCAACATGAGCGGCCCCGACTGGGGGTTCCTGAACTACACCGACGTGCAGAACGAGTGGGGGGAGATCTACTACCGCTGATCAGGTCCGGCCGTCTATCCCTTCTTCGTGCGGGCAGCGTGCTCGCGAAGATACCCCCACGAGCAGGTCAGCAGCAGACACACGAGCCAGCAGATCAGGAGGCCGACGGGAGCGAGCTTGCCGATGTTGGCCAGGCCGGGGTTGGTGGCATAGAGGAGGCTTCCGAATCCCAGCGTATTGCACGCCGCCCCCAGGAACGTGGCAGCCCCGGTCGTGTTGGCGATGAGCCCGATCCGGTCGGCTCCCTCCTCCCGAATCCGGTGCAGGATGTGGGTGCAGGTGTCGATGCTCGTGCCGAAGATCGACGGGAGGATGATCATGTTGAACATGGTGAAGTTCTCACGGGTCCACCCCATGAGGCCCACGAAGCATCCCACGCCGAGCAGGACAGGCACGAATGCCACCGCTGCCTGCCAGAGCTTCCGGAAGTCGAGCATCACCATGATCAGCGCGCCGACTGCGGCAAGCAGGAGGGCCAGCGGTCCCTCCTTGCGCACGATGTCGTACACGTCCTTCAGGATGAAATAGCTGGCCGATGTCTTGTACGCCTTCCCGTCCACCTCGATGGTGTCGAGCTGTGAGGTGATCTCGCCGACCTCGAGCGCGTTGGCCTTGTTGCCCCAGGCCGTGAGGATGACGAAGGTGCCGAACCGACCCTGTCGGTCCGTGAACTTGCTTCGAACCCAGTCGGGCAGGTCGTCCACGCCGAACATGGATGGCTCGAGGTACTCCAGGGCCTTTCGGGCATCGTCGAGGTCCTTGCCTTTGAGCTTGGCAATCTTGGCCGTGATCTTCCTGCGCATCCCGTCGACGATACCGAGCTTGGCCTTCTGGTCCGCGGGCACGAAGCTGAACACGGACGAGATGGTCTCGAGGCGCTTGTACTGTTCCTTGTTCTTCTCGAGGTACCGCTGCACCCTCTCGGTCTCTTCGAGGGAATCGGTGAGCAGGGCGATGGGGGAGGCCGACGTGGAGGAGACCTCCCGATGGTACCGCTTCATGAGCCGCGCCCGCTGGGTCTCCTTGCTGGGCGTCATGACCTTCTTCATGTCGGGCTCGAAGTCGACTTGTCCGAGGCCGGCCAGGAGGGCGGCGGCCACGACGAGCGTGGCGGTCAGCACGCCGGCGGCCCTTCGGGGAGTCGAGAACAGGGATGCGCCGCGGTCGATGGACAGACGCTGCACGTAGGGCTTCTCCGGCCAGATCCGGTCGAAGATCACGACCAGCGGCGGGAAGAACACGTAGACGACCAGGAGGCACAGAGGGATACCGACGCCGGCGATGGCCCCGAACTGGGAAAAGCCTCGAAACTCGAAAATCATCAGGGCGAGGAATCCGAACGAGGTCATGACCGCGCTGCCGAACATCGCCCGGCTGAGGTGGACCAGGGAATCAATAGCCGCCTGGGCCGGGGGCTTGCCTCGCTCCCGCTCCTCGACGTATCGCTCGGCCACGTGCATGGAGTACTCCACCCCGAGGCCGGAGAGCACGCCGAAGATGAAGGCGGTGACGAGGTTGAGATACCCCATGGCCGCGTAAGCGAACCCGACAGTCCAGGCAAGCCCTGCGGTGAGGGGCACGAAGGTGAGGATGACGATCCGGGGACGCCGGAAGAACAGCGCCAGAAGGCCCAGGATGAGCACCAGGGCCGAGAAGGTCGAGACGAGCAGATCATTGGTCAGGACGTCGATTTCCTCGATCTTCTTGTGGTAGTCCCCCTCCATGGTCCATTGCATCTGGGGGTTGTAGGAGGTCGGGTCCAACTGAGCAACGGTCTCCTCGATGAGCTTGAGCAGCTCTCTCGACCGGGTCACTTCCGCCGGAGAAAACGACGGGAATGCCTTCATGCCGATGAGGGTGCCGTCCTCGTTCATGTCATACTCGGCCAGGGACGAGACGCCGTACTTCTTCTTGACCTCGGCTTCAGTGGGCACTTCGAACGAGGCCTCTTCCTCGCCGTCGTCGGGGGGACCGAATTCCTCGTCCAGCCCCGGATCCTCCGGGTCGCTGGCCGCTGCAGCGCTCTTTGCCGTATCGCCTTCGACCGGGTTTTCGCCACCGCCGGCCCCTGCCTGCCCGGCATCATCGGGGGGCCCGAAATCCTCGTCCAGGCCGTCGTCCTCGTCGTCCTCGGCGGAGTCTGCCCCCTTCCCCGATGCTCCAGACGCACCTTGCGCCCCGCTCTCCTCCTCCTCCTCGCCAAACGGTCCCATCTCCTTGCCCACGGCCTTCTCGATGGCCTTCTTGAGCTTGCGGTCCAGCTTGTGGAGCTCGTCCTGGGACAGGAAGAGGACGGCGTTCTTCTTGAAGAAGGAGATGTCGCGACGGTACTCGACCGACTGGATGAGGGGATTCTCCAGGAGCTTGTTCGCCAGGTCGGTGACGAAGCGGATGTTGGCATCCTTGTCGGGGGACGTGACGACGAACATGACCTGGGAAGACGAGGCAAGCCGTTCCCGTGTGAGCTTGGCCTGGACCACGTGAGGGGTGGTTTCGGGGAAGAGGTCCTCGATGTTGGTCCGCAGCGGGATTTTGATCCCCCAATAGCCAAGGGTGACCGTCACGGCCAGGGCAAGCAGGACGGTGGTCCACGGGCGTGCGACCGTGGTCTTGACGAACCGCTCGACCAGGCCTGCGGAGATCTCGTAGATGTTTCTCTTGCCGGTCACGTGCCTCGCCTCCCGAATGGTGCCTTGGATGGCGCCATGCTCCGATGCGTCCGGGAAGCACAGGTCGAAGCCGGCCCCGGACGAGCAGGAGAGTACAGCGTGCGGGGCGAGGCCGCAACTCTCCATGCAGGTTTCGCACCGCATCGGAATGACGTTTCCAACGGGGCGGCAGCGCGGTATGATGGCCCCCGATTGCGGGGAGGGGGGAATGTCCGAGCTCTATGCACGCTTCCTCGTCAGGTACAGGGTCTGGATGGTGCTGGGTGCGTTGGCGCTGACTGCGTTCCTGGCAAGCCCGCTCATTCCGCTGGATGGCGTCCGGTTCGACTTCTCCTTCCGCAAGCTCTTCCGGTTCGAAGGGCCGGAGATGGAGCTCCTGTCGCGGTTCAAGGATTCGTTCGGCGACGACGGCGGCGCGTTCGGAGTCCTGTACGTGACTGCGGAGGGGAACCCGCACCGGGCCGCGGTGCTGTCTCCCGATCTCGTGGCTTCGATGGCCCGCATCGATGCCTGGGTGGCGGGGCGGGTGGAGCTGGACCACGACTTTGCACTGTCCTTGCCCACCGCGACCGACTTCTACAGCGAGCCGCTGGAGTCGGAGGCGCTGAATCGACTGGGCGACGTGCTGGACGAGGCCGGGAAGGACCCGACCGGCATGGCCCGTCGCTGGGAAGCGGAGCAGCTCGATTCCGGCCTCCAGGAATACGGGAAGGTGGCATCCCGACTGATGGACCATGAGCTGTACCGGGGGATGCTGCTCTCGGAAGACGGCACGGCCGGGGCAGCGCACTACCGGTTCACGCTGGACTATCTGCATCCGGCGTCGAGGCGGGGGTTCCTGGCCGAGTTCGACTCGGTGGTGGAGAAGGAGCAGCAGCTCGTGGGAGAGCGGGCAAAGCTCCACGTGTTCGGTCTGCCCGTGGTTACCGAGGAGTACACCCGGCTCTCGATCCAGGACATCGTGAAGACGGCCCCTCTGTCGACGGGGGTCATGGCGGTCGTGCTCCTGCTGCTTTTGCGCTCCATCGTGGGCGTGGCCATGCCGCTGGTGGTCGTTTCGCTGGCGGTGGTCTGGAGCATCGGGCTCATGCAGATGACCGACGAGCCGCTCAACATCATCAACCACATCGTTCCGGTCATGGTGCTGGTGCTCGGCCTGTCAGACTCGGTGCACCTGGTGCTGCGGTTCATGGAGGAGCGACGCAACGGCCTTTCGAACAAGGATGCGGCCCGGGAGACGGCCAGGGCGATGAGTCGGGCCTGTTTCCTGACCAACTTCACGAACGGCATCGGATTCGCGTCGCTGGCGACGGCGACGATTGCGACGGTGGCATCGTTCGGCATCTACACGGGCATTGCGTGCATGATGACCTATGTGGCGGACATTGCGCTGCTCCCGGTCGTGCTGAGCTACTACGGCCCGTCTCCCAGGGCGAGCACCGACAGCACCTGGCTGGAGGAGCGGCTGGAGCGGTTCGCCCGCTTCCTCATCCGCTGGCGAAAGCCCGTCTTTGCCGCCGGGGTCGCGGCCAACGTCGCCGGTGTGCTGGCCGGCGTCTTCCTGATGGGGGTGGACAGCCATCTGCTCGAGGAGGTCCCGCCGGAAAACCCGGTGCACCAGGCCACCAAGACGGTGGAAGCCCGGCTCACGCCGGTCATTCAGCACGAGATTCTCATCGAGGGCAAGCCGCTTCCGGGGGGGGCGTGCGAGTCGGACTCCGACTGCACGGTCGAGGGCTATGTATGCCGCCGGGTCGACCGCGTCCGGGCCGCCCTGTCGCCCTATCGTGATGCCTTCTCGAAGCTGGGCGTGGAGGAAGGGACCGAGCTTCTCTCCAGCCTGGAGGACAGTCTGCGCGTCAACGACCAGCAGACACCGGGAGTCTGCACCGCCAGCGTGAAATCCCCCCGCCTTCTGCGTGCCCTCGATGCCATCGGTCAGGCCCTGCTGGCCAACCCGGACACCAGCCGGCACGTCCGGCGGGTGGACTCGCTCGCCTCGCTTGTGCGGCAGATGCACAAGGCGATGCGCAAGGGCGATCCTCAGGCGGACAGCGTCCCGGAGACGTCGCAGGCGGTCTCCCAGGTGTTGCTTCCCCTGGAATCGGGGGCACCGGAGCTCATCGAGCGGTATGCGACATCGGACTACACGACGGCCCGAGAGTCGCTGTTCGTGCTGGACCACGGCAGCTCGGCCTGGGATGAGGTCCGCCCCGTGCTGGAACAGGAACTGACGGCCCGAATCGACAACGACCCGGAGCTCTCGCAGCGCTTTGCCCACGCGATCACGGGGACGATGACCTATGTCCAGCAGGCGCTCTCGTTCATCATCCACGACCTGCTGACCAGCGTGATCACCGCGTTCATCCCGATCTTCTTCATCATCGGGCTGCTGTTCCGGTCGGCACGCATAGCGATCCTGACGATTCTTCCCAACACGTTCCCGCTGGCGCTGACGCTGGCCCTCATGGCATTTGCCGGCATCAACCTGCGGGTATCGACGCTGATCATCTTTTCGGTATCGCTGGGCATCGCGGTCAACGACACAATCCATTTCATCGCGCGGTACACCGAAGAGCTGCGCAAGGGATTGGAGCGGGAGCCGGCGTTGGTGCAGGCGATGAAGCACGTGGGGCCGGGGATGCTGATCTCGACGGCAATCCTGTGCATCGGGTTCCTCGTCAACCTCGTCAGCGAGTTCGTGGCGCTCAAGCAGTTCGGCATCCTGGCCAGCTTCACCATGGCCATGGCGCTCATCGGGGATCTTTTCCTGGTGATTCCGTGCGTGATGATCATGGGGGGGAGGCAGCAGAAGAGAGAGCTTTGATGGCTCTTCACAGTTCTTGCGCTGCGTTCTTTGAGCCGGTATACTCGGTCAAGCGTTCTAGAGTTGATTGCCCCGTGAGTGTGGTTGAGGGACTCGGGTGCGGATGGTCGGCGGCGGTTTGCCGCGTACCGCGTGCGGATAGATGTCCGCTATGCAAGGAGGATTCTGATGCATAAGGGCTACTGCGGGATGTTTGCTCACTGCAACGGTACGCTTCTCAGCCTCCTGCTGGCAGCAGGAATCGCCCTGTCATCCGGTGCCTGCGGCACGACTCAGGGGCCTCAAAGCGAAGAGGTCGCCGAAGTGCCGGACGTTTTGCGAGTCCAGGATGCGGATCTGGGTCTGGATGTTGCCGTCGATGTGCCGGGACCGGCGGAAGTGGAGCTGTCGCCTCAGCCCGAGCCGGGGCAGGAGGTCCAGGCGGAGGCTCTTGCCGAGCTGACCGTGGAGGTGGTCGCGGAGGTGGGTGTGGAAGTCGAGCCCATCGACCTGGTCGACGACGAGGGGGGCCTCGAGCCCGACGTTCCGGAGCCGACGTGCGACGACGAGCTGGAGAACGGTGACGAGACGGATGTCGACTGCGGCGGCTCGTGCAAGCCCTGCACGGACGGCCAGTCGTGCGTCCTGGGAGATGACTGTTCCGGTGGAGTCTGCCTCAACGGCATCTGCTCGGTCCCGTCGTGCCATGACGGCGTGCTGAACGGCGATGAGACCTCGCTCGATTGCGGCGGGAGCTGCGAGACCTGTCCTGCAGGAAGCACGTGCGAGCATGGCTCGGACTGCGAGAGCGAGGTTTGCGACGGCGGGGTCTGCCAGGCCCCGTCCTGTGATGACGAGGTCAAGAACGGAGACGAAAGCGACACGGACTGTGGCGGGAGCTGCCCGCTGTGCAAGCAGGGCGGGAAGTGCGGAACGGGCGGCGATTGTCTCAGTGGCGTCTGCGTCAACGGCAAGTGCCACGCGGTTTCGTGCGGAGATGGGCTGCTCAACGGGAACGAGACGGACGTGGACTGCGGCGGAAGCTGCGGGGCCTGCCCCGACGGGGCGATGTGTGCCGTTGGTGGCGACTGCAAGAGCCTGGTCTGCGCCGGGGGAATCTGCCAGGGGCCGACCTGCGACGACAATTTCAAGAACGGGACCGAGAGCGACGTCGACTGCGGCGGCAAGTGCTCGTATTGCGAGACTGGGGCTGCCTGCAAGATCGGGGAGGACTGTGCCGACGGAGTCTGCCTGAACGGGCAGTGCGACAAGCCCCGCTGTGACGACAAGGTTCTCAACGGGGACGAGACGGATGTCGACTGCGGCGGGGAGTGCCCCGCCTGCGCCGACGGAGAGGCATGCCTGGTCAACAAGGATTGCTCGAACCACATCTGCCTGAAGGGGGCATGTCAGCCGCCTTCCTGCATCGACAAGGTGGCCAACGGCTCGGAGACGGCCACCGACTGCGGCGGAGACGACTGCCCTCCGTGCGCCACGGGCCTTCCGTGCAAAACGGGACCCGACTGCGTGACCGGAATCTGCAAGATGGGCCAGTGCCAGAAGTCCACGTGCGCCGACTGGGTGATGAACGGCAATGAGACCGGCATCGACTGCGGAGGCGGATGTGCGCCTTGCCCGGACGGGGAAGCCTGCAAGCTGGATTCCGACTGCCAGAGCCTCGTCTGCGAGGGGGAAAGCTGCCAGGTGGCCACGTGCGACGACGGGGCCAAGAATGGCCAGGAGACGGGGCCCGACTGCGGAGCCGCCTGCCTCCCGTGTGCCAACCTGCTGCCGTGCAAGGTGAACGCAGATTGCCAGAGCGCAGCATGCATCGGCCAGATCTGCCAGATTCCGTCCTGCACCGACGGCGTCCAGAACGGAACCGAAACCGGCAAGGATTGCGGATCGTGGTGCCCGCACTGTCCGGATGGAGCCGGATGCGTCGTGGGGGCCGATTGCGTGTCGGGGGTTTGCTCCGGCGGAACCTGCCAGTTGCCCGAGTGCGATGACGGCGTCAAGAACGGCGTGGAAACGGGGCTGGACTGCGGAGGCCCGTGCAAGGCCTGCATCGACGGCGGCGGATGCAAGGTGGCGGCGGACTGCACGAGCGGCGTCTGCAAGGCTTTCGTGTGCCAGGTTCCGTCCTGCTCCGATGGCGTGGTAAACGGGCAGGAGAAGGCGGTCGACTGTGGCGGTCTGTGCGCAGGCTGTGGCGTCGGGGCCCCGTGCGACCTGGGAGTCGGATGCCAGAGCCTCGTTTGCGTCGGCGGTCTATGCCAGGCTCCCGCCTGCAACGACGAGGTCAAGAACGGCAACGAGAGCGATACGGACTGCGGCGGCACCTGCCCCAAGTGCCTCTTCGGCAGCACGTGCAAGTCGGGCAGCGACTGCAAGGACTCCGTCTGCCTGGGCGGACTGTGCGAGTCGGCCAATTGTGTCGACGGGGTGAAGAACGGTGCCGAAACCGATACGGACTGCGGCGGACCCGGCTGCCTCAAGTGTTCGGACGGCCTGAAATGCGCCGGCAGCGCCGACTGCCTGAGCGGCGTGTGCTCGCCCGTCGGGGTCTGTTCCGCTCCAACGTGCAAAGACGGCGTGAAGAACGGGGCTGAAACCGATCTGGATTGCGGCGGCCCCTGCTCCAAGTGTGCGGCCGGAAAGGCCTGTGCTCTGGCTTCGGACTGCGTGACCGGCGTCTGCGACACCGGCAAGTGCCTGTCGGCCGGCTGTTCGGACAAGGTGCAGAACGGAACCGAGACGGACCTGGACTGCGGTGGGCTGTGCCTCGAGTGTGCAGTCGGCAAGAAATGCGCCGTGGGCGCGGACTGCGTCGAGAAGGTGTGCAAGGGCGGCCTGTGCCAGGCTGCCTCCTGCGACGACCTGGTCGCCAACGGCCTCGAGACCGACACGGACTGTGGAGGGGCGGGCTGCCTGCCGTGCGAGGACGGGGCCAAGTGCAAGGGAGGCCAGGACTGCGTCAGCCTCGTGTGCGGTGGAGGCAACTGCCTGGCTCCCAGCTGCAAGGATTCTGCCCTGAACGGAACGGAGACGGACACGGACTGCGGCGGCATCTCGTGCCTCCCGTGCGCGGACGGAGCGATTTGCGCAGGAGCCCCCGACTGCCAGAGCGGGGTCTGCCTGGATGGCCTGTGCCAGGCCCCGACGTGCGAGGACTCGGTGAAGAACTCGTCCGAAACCGGGACGGACTGCGGCGGACCCGACTGCCCGAAGTGCTCGGACGGAGGCGGGTGTCTCAAGAGCAGCGATTGCACCAGCGGCGTCTGCTCCTTCGTGCTGGGAGCATGCCTCGCCCCCACGTGCAAGGACGGCGTCGTCAACGGCTCCGAGACCGATGTGGACTGCGGCGGACCGACCTGTGGCGTGTGCAAGGACGGAGCCGGATGCAAGGTGGGAGCAGACTGCGCAAGCTTGGTCTGCACGGACGGAGAATGCAGCATCCCCACCTGCGAGGACCTGGCGAAGAACGCACTCGAAACCGACGTGGATTGCGGCGGTCCCGACTGCGCTGCCTGTGAGAACGGGTCGAAGTGCCTCGTGCCGGGAGACTGCACCAGCCTGATCTGCCTGGACGGCGTCTGCGCCGCTCCCGGCTGCACGGACAAGATCCTGAACGGGGGCGAAACCGACGTGGACTGCGGCGGCTCCTGCCCGGGATGTGCAGACGGCCTGAACTGTGCCGTGCCGGAGGATTGCGAGAACCTCGTCTGCACCGACGGCACGTGCCAGGCCGCTTCCTGCGAGGACGGCGTGGCCAACGGGGAAGAGACCGACACGGACTGCGGCGGCCCCGACTGCTTTGCCTGTGCGGACGGCCAGTTGTGCAGCGTCGGAGCCGACTGCCTCAGCGGTGCCTGCGCTCAGGGACAGTGCCAGGCACCCTCCTGCAACGACCTGGTGTGGAATGGTGCGGAGACCGACGTGGACTGCGGCGGCTCCTGCGCGGGCTGCAGCTCCGGCAAGCACTGCATCCTGCCTGGGGACTGCGACAGCCTGGTCTGCACCAAGAACGTCTGCCAGCCCTCGCTGTGCGGCGACGGCATCAAGAACGGCCTGGAGAGCGACGTCGACTGCGGTGGCGGGACCTGCCCGGTGTGCGACATCGGCTGGGCATGCAACAAGGGGAGCGACTGCTTCACGCTCGTCTGCGTGGGCAGTGTGTGCCAGCCTCCCAAGTGCAATGACCTGGCCAAGAACGGAGTCGAGACCGACGTCGACTGCGGTGGCGGGACCTGCTCCGGCTGTGCGATAGGCAAGTCATGCATCGTCTGGAACGACTGCGCCAGCGGATTCTGCCCCACCGGCAAGTGCGTCACTCCACTGTGCAACGACACGTACAAGAACGGAACGGAGACCGACGTCGACTGCGGTGGAAGCTGCGTGACCAAGTGCGCAGCCGGAAAGGGCTGCATCGTCAACGGAGACTGCACCAGTCTCGTCTGCGAAGGCCTGCTGTGCAAAGCCCCGGCATGCGATGACGCAGTCAAGAACGGCACCGAGACCGACGTCGATTGCGGCGGCGGGTGCCCCGCCTGTGAACCGACGAAAAACTGCTCCATCGGGCCCGATTGCACCAGCGGCATCTGCACGGCCGGCAAGTGCACGACCCCCACGTGCAGCGACCTGTTCAAGAACGGGACCGAAACCGACGTCGACTGCGGCGGAACCTGCACGACCAAGTGCGCAACCGGCAAGAAGTGCCTGGTCGGCGCCGACTGCGCTCAGCTCGTCTGCACCAACAGCGTATGCCAGGCCGCCGCGTGCAATGATCAGGTCAAGAACGGGACCGAGACCGACGTCGACTGCGGCGGAACCTGCACAACCAAGTGTGGAACCGGCAAGGTGTGCAACGTGGCAGCGGACTGCGCCAGCCTGGTGTGTACGAACAAGGTCTGCATCGCACCGACGTGCAGCGACCTGGTGAAGAACGGCACCGAAACGGACATCGACTGCGGTGGTGTCTCCTGCCCGGGCTGTGCCAACACGAAGAACTGCCTGGTCGGGACCGACTGCACCAGCTTCGTCTGCACGGCAGGGAAGTGCGTCGCCCCCACCTGCTTTGACGTGGTCAAAAACGGGACCGAATCCGACGTGGACTGCGGCGGCACCTGCACGGCCAAGTGCGGTACGGGCAAGAAGTGCAACAGCGGCTCGGACTGTTCGAGCCTGGTCTGCTCCGGCGGCTTCTGCCAGGCCGCCGCGTGTAACGACCTGGTCAAGAACGGAACCGAGACCGACGTCGACTGCGGCGGCGCTTCCTGTACCAAGTGCGGGACCAACAAGGCATGCCTGCTGGCCTCGGACTGCATCGACGGAAAGTGCACCGCGAACAAGTGTGCGGCGCCAACCTGCGTCGACCTCATCAAGAACGGAAACGAGACCGACGTCGACTGCGGCGGCGGCACGTGCACGGCCTGCGCCGTCAACAAGAGCTGCCTCGTCGGAACCGACTGCTCGACCGGGGTCTGCACCGGAGGCAAGTGCCAGGCCGCCGCGTGCAACGACCTGGTCAAGAACGGCTCCGAGACCGACATCGACTGCGGCGGCCCGACATGCTCCAAGTGCGGAACCAGCAAGTCCTGCCTCGTGGCATCGGATTGCGCGGATGGGAAGTGCACCGCGAACAAGTGTGCGGCGGCGGCCTGCAACGACCTCATCAAGAACGGCACCGAGACCGACGTCGACTGCGGCGGGAGCTGCGCCGGCTGCGCTGCGGGCAAGAACTGCCAGGCCGGGAGCGACTGTACCAGCCAGGTCTGTTCCGGAGGGAAATGTCAGAGCCCGGCCTGCAACGACGGGTTCAAGAACGGCACCGAGACCGACGTCGACTGCGGCGGCGGCTGCGCCGGCTGCGCTGATGGCAAGAACTGCGCCGTCGGCTCCGACTGCTCCAGCCAGTTCTGCACTGGCGGGAAGTGCCAGGTCGCCAAGTGCGACGACCTCGCCAAGAACGGGACCGAAACCGACGTCGATTGCGGTGGGTCCTGCACCCCGTGCGCCAACGGCAAGCAGTGCAGCATCTCGGCCGACTGCGTCAGCCTCGTATGCACGGCCGGCTCCTGCATGACGGCGTGGTGCGGTGATTCCGTCAAGAACGGAACCGAGACCGATGTCGACTGCGGCGGCGGGTGCGATCCCTGTGCTGCCGGGAAGACGTGCCTCGTCGGCAGTGACTGCACGAGCACCACCTGCACCGGCGGATTCTGCGAGTAGGGTCTGCCTTTCGGGCTCGAGTCGGGTCCGGAACCGTGAACAACCAGGCTCACGTCATCCACCAGCCCCACGAAACATGCAGAGGGTCGCGGGTCTACGGTGCCGTGATCAGCAGGCCATCCTGCATCGTGACGGTCAGGGAGTTGGCGTTGGCATCGGTCCCCTTGGACTCGGCCAACGTGACCTGGACGGGGCTGAGAGCGGGGATGGTCTGCTTCAGCGTGAAGACGAGGGTCATGAACTTGGCAGTGCCGACCACCTGCCCCCCGTTCATGTAGGCCTCGGTGATGTTCTTGGGCGGAATCTGTCCGTAGTAGATCAGGACGCTGACGATCCCGTTCCACGCGGCCTTGGCCGGCTCCACCGCAACGGTGTGGCCCGTCTGCAGGATGCTGAGCGTGTCGCAGAAATCCAGCCCCCCGTTCTCGCACGACAGCTTGGCCAGACCGACCTGTGCCGAGTCGTAGAGAACCTTGAACTGTAGCCCGGTGGCCTTTGAGCTGCCGGCCGTGGCGGCCGCGAGCTTCAGGTCGCAGGTGACCGTGGCCCCCTGGCTGCCCGAGATCGAGCACCAGCCGGCGGGCGGACAGGTCCCGCAGTCTGCGGGACAGGAATTGCAGGTCTCCCCGGCAGAGCATACTCCGTCCGGGCAGGTGGCACAGGAACCGCAGTCCTTGGAGCAGGTCGTGCAGGTCTCTCCGAATCCGGTGTCGCACTTGCCGTTTCCGCAGCAGGTGCCGCAGTCGGACGGGCAGACGTTGCAGTTTTCGCCATATCCGGTGTCGCACTTGCCGTTACCGCAGCAGTTGCCGCAGTCGGCCGGACAGGTATTGCAGCTCTCGTTGCCGTTGCACGCGGCATCGCCGCAGGCGGGGCATTTCCCGCAGTCCCCGGGGCACGTGGAGCAGGTCTCGCCGAAGTTGGCATCGCAGGTGGCGTTGCCGCAGCAATTGCCGCAGTCCGTCGGGCATGTCTGGCATGTCTCGATGCCGTTGCAGGCCTTGTCGCCGCAGACGGGACACTTCCCGCAATCACCCGGGCAGCTGGCGCATGTCTCGCCTCCGGAGCAGGCCTTGTCACCGCAGATGGGGCAGGCACCGCAGTCCATGGGGCACGACAGGCAGGTTTCGCCCAGCGCCGTGTCGCAGTTCAGGTTGCCGCAGCAGGACCCACAATCGGCCGGGCAGGACTGGCACGTCTCCCCTCCGTTGCAGACGGCATCGCCGCAGATTGCCTGAGGGGCGCTCCCCGAAGTGATCAGCAGGCCGTTCTGGACCGCCACCTCGAGCTGGCTGGAGTTGACGTCGGTCCCCTTGGCTCCGCCCAGCACCACCTGCACGGTCTGGTTCGCCGGCAGCGGCTGCTTGAGCGTGAACACGAGAGAAAGGACCTTGGCCTGGCCGACCGCCTGTCCGCCGGACATGTAGGCCTGGTTGATGGGAGCCGGTGCTCCGGTCTTGCCGATGTGCACCTTGACGCTGCCGGCCCAGCTGCCGATTTCTGTCGGGTCGGTCGAGACGGTATGCTGGGTGGCAAGCCCGGTGCAGAGGGGATCTCCCGTGCCGCCGGCGCAGAGCAGCTTGACCAGGCTCACCTTGGCTCCGTCGTAGTTGACCGAGAGCTGGAGGTCGGCCGCCTTCGGATCTTGCGCGGACTTGGCCGCCAGGGCGATGTCGCAGGTGATGCTCTGCCCCTGGAGGCCGGTCAGTGCGCACCATCCCGAGCACGCGCCGCAGTCGCCGGGGCAGGTGGTGCAGGTTTCGGTACCGTTGCATTGCTTGTCGCCGCAGGCGGGGCAGACGCCGCAGTCGGACGGGCAGGTGGTGCACTTCTCCGCCCCGTTGCAAACCTTGTCACCACAGCACGGTGAGCAGTCCTGGGGGCAGGACGAGCAGGTCTCGGTGCCGTTGCAAACGAGGTCTCCGCAGACCAGGGGACAGGCACCGCAGTCGGCAGGACAGGTGGCGCAGGACTCGTTGAAGAACCCCTCGCAGGCACCGTTCGAGCAGCAGGGACCGCAGTCCGCCTGGCACGTCGCACACGTTTCCCCGTGGAAGGGGTTGCACTGCTGGTCTCCACAGCAGATCCCGCAATCCTGCGTGCAGTTGAAGCAGTCCTCTCCGCACGAGCAGACCCCGTTGCCGCATCCTTCGGTCTGGCAGGCTGCCGAGCAGCCGTCGCAGTCGAGGAGATTGCCGTCCTCGCACGTCTCGCCGGCCTCGACCACGTTGTTGCCGCACACGGCCGGACAGGCACCGCAATCGGCAGGACACGAACCGCACGTTTCTCCCAGCGGCTTGTCGCAGGTTCCGTTGGGGCAGCACTCTCCGCAGTCGGTCGGACAGGAGAGGCAGGTTTCCCCCAGCCCCAGATCGCAGTTTCCGTTGGGACAGCACTCCCCGCAATCGGCCGGGCACGAGAGGCAGGTTTCGGTGCAATCGCAGGCCGCATCGCCGCAGGACTGGACGTGGCAGTCGTTGCGGCACCCGTCGCAGTCATCCGCATTGCCATCGTCGCAGGCTTCCTCTCCCTCGGTCTTTCCGTCGCCGCACACCACGGGGCAATCGCCGCAGTCGGCGGGGCACGCTTCGCAGTCTTCACCGTCCGGGTCACAGACCGTGTCTCCGCACACCGGCTCCTCCTGGCACAGTTCGTCGCAACCATCCCCGGGGGCGGTGTTGCCGTCGTCGCATTCCTCCGGAGACTCGGTCACGAAGTTGCCGCACTTGGCCGGGTTGTTGCAGTCGGGGTTGGACTTCCCGGGGGTCCCCCAGTCACCGCCGCCATACTGCACCTGGGCATCGCACCAGTTGGCACCGAGGTCGTTGTCGCTGCTGCTGAACTTGGGAGCGGACAGAGTCAGCGACTTGCCCTTGCCCTGCGGGAATGCCGCAGCGTCATACAGGACCTCGTCGACCACCGTGTCTCCAGCGGCCAGAATGACCTCGTCTGCGTCGTTGGCCAGCTTGAAGCCGGAATAGACATAGTCGACCTCCAGTCCCCCGTTCTCCGCCGGATCGGCATCCCGCCCCAGGACGAAGAAGGCCTCGGCCTGGACCAGGAGCCCTCCGGGGGCAAACAGCGTGTGGATGTCGCCCCCCAGGTCCTTGAGGGTCCACCCGTTGATGTCGACGTCGGTCTCGGTGGGATTGTAGAGCTCGATCCACTCGCCGGACGGATCGCCGACGGCCTCGGGGTCCTTCATGATCTCGGTGATCACGATGATTCCCGGCTCGACCTCCTGGATTTCGATCTGGCAGGCTTCATCGCAACCGTCGTCCGGCTCGGTGTTGCCGTCGTCGCACTGCTCGCCGAGGTCCACCTGGAGGTCGCCGTCGCCGCAGCCGGGGCAGACACCGCAGTCCAGGGGGCAGATCTCACACCCCTCGAGCCCGTCGCACACGCCGTCGCCGCAGCAGTCCGTGCAGTCCTGAGGACAGGTCTGGCAATCCTCGCCGAGGTCCCCCTCGCACGCACCGTTCGGGCAATGCTCGGGCGGCAGCTCCTCCTGGCAGGCGTCGTCACAACCGTCGCCCGTCTCGAGATTGCCGTCATCGCAGGCCTCCCCGTCCTCGAGCTCCCCGTTGCCACAGACGGCGGGACACTTGCCGCAGTCCTGCGGGCACGATTCACAGGTCTCGACATAGCCGTCGGGACCGGCGTCGTCACACTGGCCATCGTTGCAGGAGGGAGGGCAGCCTCCGCAATCCTCGGGGCAGCTCTTGCAGCTCTCCCCCAGGTCGGGGTCGCACATCCCGTTTCCGCAGCAAGGCCCGCAATCGGCCGGGCATGTGGTGCAACTCTCCTCCGCCTGGCAGATCTTGTCCGGGCAGACGCCGGGCAGGACTTCCAGTTCCGGGGCGACTTCCACCGCCGTGACGTCGGGGACGTCCATGACCTGGACATCCACCACCTCGTCCTCTGCCTCCACGGGGGGAGTCGAATTGGAGCACGCCGCACCCATCCACACGACTACCGACAATCCCACCGCAAGCCGCCGCATTGGCTCACCTCCTCAGGAATCTCAACCGAAACAACCTGACATCGCGGTCAACAGGGACACGGGGCCGGCCGATTCGGGGTCAGTCCTGTCGTGCGCCGGTTCGCTGAACAGGTGAGAGAATCGACCGAATCCAGCATAGCTGCGTGCGTGTTGCGACGCAAGAACGTTGAAGCTCTCAAACCCTTCAAATCCTCGCGCACGGGTGCTCGGGACTGTGCCGGGGGGGCGATGCTGCTTTCGAGCCCGTGCCCTCTCCTTCTGTTGCGGCACATCGGCACCCCGCTCCTGCGGCCTCGCGGCGTGACGCTCTGCGGAGCAGACATTCCGGGGCTTGACCCTTGGAAGTCGACGCCCTAGCCTTGCACGCCAGGCAGCAGGGATTCGGGGGACGAGGTCGACCGGGTCCAGGGCACCCCGGAAGACTGGCCGAATGGACGGCGCCGCCTGGGAGGATGGAAATGCAGAGTGCACGCACGGGTACGATGTCCAGCAGGGGCCTGGTGACCATGGCACTGGCAGCGCTTGCCGGCTGCGTCGTGTCCGCCTGCCACAACGACGAATGCTCGCCCGACGAGTTCGAGTGTGACGGCAACGTGGCGAGATTCTGCGACCTCATGGTTTCGGATGCGCACAAGTCCTCCAACCCCTACATCTGGTTCGAGAACGATTGCGGCACCGGAACCTGCACGGTCCTCGGAAAGGGGAAGTATCCTCCGGTCCAGTGCGTGTACGATGAGGTGGAGATCCCTCCTCTCGACTCCAGCCTGGCGGTGCGTTGGGAGACCGATCAGGTGAAATTCGGGGCCGAGTCGCTGCTCATCGAGGCCGCCGGCAAGCAGTTCACTTCGGAGTCTGATGCCCTCGTCAACGTGTCCGGTGACGTGGTCACTTCGCTGGAGGAGACCGGCACGGACGGGACGATGGCACAAGTCCGCCATGGGTCGCTCAACGCCTACTGGAATGAGAACGACGTCCTGATGGAAGTGCGCATGACCTTCGTCCACGACGCGACGACCTGGTGGTGCGATTCCATCGCGACCCGGGACGGCACGGCGATGCAGGACGACAACTTCGTCGAGCGTGCGGGCCGGTTCTTCGAAGCGCCTCTGGGCGAGTGGGCATCGGGTGATGTCGAAATCCCGGCGTCTCAGGATGCGCCCGTCTCCATCCAGTTCAAGGGAATCAAGGCCCGGGTATTCGAGTAGCCTGTCCGGGCCCCGCAGGCCCCCCAAAGCCGACGCCATCGTGGGCATGTCCGCACGCTGCGTCTGCTCGACGCCATCGGATCTACCGCTCGGGATTGTTCGGGTGGTGGGCGATACTGGATTCGAACCAGTGACTTCTACCGTGTGAAGATTCCCAGGCCGATCTGGTTCAGGGCCGCTTTCCAGGCCGTTCCGAGCGTGATCATTGACGATTTCTGAACCGCCCGCCAAGTCCCGCAAAGCCGGATCCGTCCCGAAGACTTCGGCAAGACCGTACGCCGGGACGTGTGACGGCTTCTGCCGCCGCAAGTCGTCTTACTCCCTTCTTTCCCCTTGCTCCCACCGCGGGACCACGGTATGCTTGTTCCCGAGGTGGGAGCAGATGCGGATCATCGCCCGCAAGACGCTGAAGGACTTCTGGGAGGCAGGCCATGCCGATGCCGAGCAACCGCTCAAGGCCTGGTTTGCCGAGGTCGAGCGCTCGGACTGGTCTTCGATGGTGGACATCAAGGCCCGGTACGCCCACGCCAGCGTCATCGACTCGGAGCGGGTGGTGTTCAACATCCGCGGCAACAGGTACCGCCTGGTGGCCAAGATCTGGTTTCCGGGGCGGACGGTGTGGGTGAAGTTCTTGGGGACTCATGCAGAGTATGACTCGCTCGACATGGGGTCCCTCTAGGAGGTGCCGATGAGCATCCGTCCGATTCGAAATGACGACGACCATCGCCGGGCAATGCTGGAGATCGAGCGCCTCTGGGGAGCACAGGAGGGCAGCCCCAGGGCCGAGCGTCTGGAGATCCTCGTGACGCTGGTACACGCCTACGAGGCGGAGCACCACGCCATCGACCCGCCCGATCCGATCGAGGCAATCCGCTTCCGGATGGAGCAGCAGGGGCTGACCCGGCGGGACCTGGAGCCCATGATCGGTGGCCGCTCCCGGGTCTCAGAGGTGCTCAACCGCCGGCGCCCTCTCACCCTGCCCATGATCCGCCGCCTGCGCCGGGGGCTGGGCATCTCCGCGGACGTTCTGGTCGGCGAGGAACGACGCAAGGCAGCGGGGTAGGCCCCACCCAATCCACGACGAATCCGAGAGACCGTTCCCCCCCCGACGGCCCATGCACCGCCTCGGCCGTGAGTGCGGGCACCCCGACGGCTGTGGTTGTCAACCCCCAATCGGATGCAAAACGTGAGACATGGGCCGGAGGCGGGAGTGAGGGATTTTGGACCGCATCGGCAGCGGGGTGATCGGGTGGAGTTGGGGGTCGGTTGACAGGTCGGTGGCGGGTTCGGTCAGA
>CAITUV010000054.1 GCA_903895725.1 uncultured Myxococcales bacterium
CCACGCCACGGCCGTGCCGCAGTCCCCACGGGGCCAGTCGCCGTTTCATGTCCAGGAATCGCTTCCGCAATCACGACCGCTGAATCGCAGGCGGTACACCTGAGCCGAGAATCCCCGGTCTACTTGCGGTGAGAGACGAAGTCGAGGAAGATGACTACGCCTTCTACATCGAGGACCTGCGCCCAATCCAACTCAGTCGGTTCGACTTCGACGGGTACGTTGAGGGACGGAAGCGGTTCACCCGAGACGAATGGTTGGACATCGTCCTCCGTTCCGTAGGCCTCGAGGGCGGGATGCTGTCCCCCCGCCTCAAGCTCCATTTCGTCGCACGGCTGGCTCCGCTGGTTGAGCCGAACTTCAACTTCGTCGAGCTCGGCCCGCGGGGCACCGGCAAGTCCTACTTCTTCAGCGAGTTCTCTCCGTACTCAACGCTGATTAGCGGCGGGCAGGCAACCAAATCGGTCCTATTCTACAACAACGCCCGAAGGCGCATCGGTCTGGTGGGGTTCTGGGACACTGTGGCCTTTGACGAGGTGGCGGGGATCAAGATCAAGGATCCCGACACGATCCAGATAATGAAGGACTTCCTTGCCAACGGGAGATTCTCACGCGGAGTCGAAGTCATTGCGGACGCCAGCATGGCGTTCATCGGCAACATCGACCACTCCATTCAGCAGGTCGTTGCGTCGACCGAGCACGACCTCTTCATCCCGCTCCCCAAGGAGTTTGACCTGGCCGTGATGGACCGGTTTGCCTGCTACCTGCCCGGTTGGGAGATGCCCAAGAACAGCAGCGACTACCTGACCGGCAACTACGGATTCATCACCGACTACCTTGCCGAGGCCTTCCACTACCAGTTCGCACACTCAAATCGCTATGAGGAGGTAACCCGGCGCATCCGGCTGGGGAAGGCTGTGGAGGGTCGGGACGAGAAGGGGATCAAGAAGACGGTATGCGCCTTCCTCAAGATCTTGCACCCCGATGGCCCTCCGAGCGACGCCGAGTTTGAGGAGTATGTGGCCTACGCCATCGAGTGCCGGCGCCGCGTCAAGGAGCAGATGAACAAGCGGAAGCCCGACGACGAGTTCGCCAACATCAATCTCTCTTACCGGTCGTTCTCGCTGTGACAGGGGGAGGTGCGGCCCTGCCGATGCCGGTCGCTGAGGCATATGTCGATGACCTACCGACCCCGCTGCCGCTCGGAGCCGATGTACTCCCACTGGCTGTCTTTGCCACTAGCAAGAAGAAAAAGCGGCTGGCCAGCACGCTTGGCCTGCGGCTGCTCAGCCAGCAGCGAATTGAGTATTACGCAGAGGACCGGGGCGTCGATTTGCCAGCGGAGCAGACATTGACCGCGTGGCTGCAGTGGCTTCGCCCCTATGTCTTCGCTCTCCGCGCATACAGCCATCTCGTACCCGTGGATCAGCACATTGACCTAACAGTGTCTAAGGAGTTGCTGAACCGATTCACACTGGCCGTGGTCGAGGTCGTCGATGGTGTGGAGCTGCGAGTCGACGGACGCACCGTCGCTCGCCAGGGACCTAATACGCCGGTCGTCCTTGCGCATGAAGCGGATGCACGACAGACGATCCCGGTCTTTCTGCGCCGTGCGCTCGCCGATCAGAATGGGCAGGACGCGGGACGCCTGCTTCGGTACCTGGCCAAACCTGCGGCTGAGCTAGCAGGGGATTCTGGACTGGCACACACGGTGGAGTTGCTGCTGATGACGATCGGCAGTCCAGACGACGTGCTGGCGGAGAAGTTCCTGCGCGAACGCTGTGGAGTAGGTGCGCGGGAGCTCGGAGTGGTTCGGGATGCGTGCGGGATGGTTTCCGCAGCTCGGGAACTCGCCGCAGAAGAAGCTCGCGTTGCGGCCCGACGCACGCAATGGCAGTCGCAGGTCGTTGTACTCGCTCGGCCGCTGCTTGGGCTGATGCTCTGTGCCGGGCGCTTACTTCAATTTAGGGACCTTCGGGCTCGCCTTGACGCACATCGCGATGCTGAGGTTCCGCTTGATTCGGTCAGGAGAGCGTTCGAGCCGCTTGGGATTCCACTAGACCACGAGATCTGGAACCTCCGAGAAATGGAAGAGGCCGACAAGTGGCTCGCCCAACACCCTGATTTGATGAAGGCCATCTCCCAGGCCGTGTCAGCTGAGGAGGACGCCGCTGAGCGTCGGCGCGCTTTCGAGGCTGGACTTCAGCGGGCTCGCCTGCACATGCTGGCGCTGGCGCGCTCAAGGGCACCAGACGCCCGCATCCAGGAGCTGATCGCTGTTTGGGATGAACTTGCCGACCGGGCCGATCCGGAACGGCCGGGAGCGCTGTCCGAAGTCATCCGGAGCTTCGCCGCACAATTGCACTTGGGCACCGACGTGGAGGAGACTATCACAGTGCCTCCGGAAGGACGCATGTGGTCCGCCAGTCACCTTGTTCTGCTGGGCATCACTGCAGCGGACATCACCGAAGTCAGCGTCGAGGTTCAACGGTACCTCGATGGTTCGCAGGATGTACAGAGACGCCGGGAGAATGCGTACTCAGCATGGGTGCGGTGCCAGCGGCTACATCAGAAGGTCAAAAGGGTGTCGGTCTGCCTCGGACTCCAGGGTTCGCTTAACACGGCAATGAGTTCGGGAACAGGCGGGCCAGCGCAGATCCTCACGATGGACGGTCGCGGCGGAACAGCGCGCTATTCCCGCGAGCACCGTCGCAACTCACTCACCGGAGGGCTGGGCGAGGTTTTCGTGCTGATGCAGGAAGTGGAGATCTGGCGAGGACTACCTTCTGACAGCCGCTGCCGATTGCTTGACCAAGTGGCGGCGGAGTACGCCGACATCAAGGCAAGGGAAGCGATTGAACGGGTCCGTCATGGCGACCCGTCGTCCGAAACCTGGGAGGAGTCGCTTGCCAGCCTTCTTCGAATCGGCGACTACAGCGGCGCGCGCTGCGACTTACTCGGCGTTGGGCCGGACGAGCAACTCTGGTATCTGGAGGTCAAGGCAAGTGCTCGCAGGCGGCTGGACCGCTTCCTCCTGAGCGCGCCGGAATGGGAGTTTCTCTCGGACAAGAGCGTCCGCGATCGGTGCGCCATAGTCTGCGTGTCCGGCGCAGCACCCGGTTTGACGCCGGTTGTAGAGCTTCTTGAACGGCCCGCCTGCCGTGACGAGAAGCTCTTTCACCCCGTGGCATCAATGTACGAAGTTGTGCTGCATCGGAGCAGTCAGTGAGTGGCCGGGGTCTGTGGTGAAATATGGCAGCACGGGGCGGTAGGCTCAGGACCTGCACTGGACCGGGCATCGGGGACGTTCGTGTTCGCCGTCGGCGACACCCTCTCCCTCCTCCCCGTGCTCGGCGACGAACCATGGCCCTGGCCGATTTCGAGTCGTGAACGATATCAATGGGTTCCGATCTGCGTCCCCTTAAGATTTTTGTTTATGCCGAGAGGTTGGTTATGCCGAGACGGCTGTCGGGGCCGGCCTAGATCCTGGCCAGGGGGCTGTCTCTACTTCGCATAATCCTGACCCCTCAGCATGGCGATGAGCCGGTCGGACGGCTTGAAGTTGCCGGGGCGTAGGGTCGGAGGAATCACTTTGCCCAGAGTCTCCAGCTTGTGGGTGGGGTCGGCTCGGAGGTAGACCTCCGTGGTCTGTGTACTGGCGTGCCCCAGCCACAGCGCCACCTTCCGGATGTCGCCTGTAGCCTGCAGGGTGTTCATCGCACAGGTGTGGCGCAGCACGTGGGGGGACACTCGCTTTTGGGCCAGGGTCGGCACCTGTGCGACTGCGGCTCCAAGATGCTTCTTGAGCACGTATTCGAAACCGCCCCGGGTCATGGGCTGGCTCCGAGCATTGAGGAAGACCTCGGGGGCAGCGGCATCTCCTCGGACTGCCAGCCAGGCGCGCAGCGCTTCGGCCACGGTCTGCCACAGCAGGAGCATGCGCTCTTTGCGGCCCTTTCCGTGCACCCGGATGCAGACCCGGCGGGGCTCGAAGGTCAGTTCCTCCATGCGAAGGCCCACCAACTCGGAGACGCGAAGGCCGCCTGTCATCGCGACGTATATCATGGCCCGGTCGCGAATCCCGGAGCGCGTTTCCGGATTGGGCACGGCCAGCAGCGCCTGGCACTCGTTGGCGGTCAGATGCCGGACAAGGCGGGAATCGGTCCGCTGGATGGGGATGGCCAGGACACGACGGGCCTGCTCCAGTGCCCCGGGGATCCGGTGCTCCACATAGGTCATGAACGACTTGATGGCTGCGAGCCGGGCGTTTCGGGTCTGGGCGGAATTCCCGCGTTGGTCCTGGATGTACTCCAGAAAAGCCAGAATCAACTCGCTGTCCAGATGCTCCAGCGCCAAGTCCGAGGGCCGGATTTTCAGGCGGCTGGCGGCAAACTCGAAGAGGAGCTGGAACGCGTATGCATACGTGTCGCACGTGTGGGGACTGGCGCGACGCTCCATGGGCAGGTGCCGACGCAGGAATGTGGTGATGTGCGGCGCGAGCGGGGTCATGGCTGCACCTCCTGGAAGAACGCCTCGCAGGCGTCTGCGATGTCCGCAGTCAGCTGGGGCGTGAGCTGTAGATACCAGTAGGTCAGCGAGGGGCAGAGGTGCCCCAGGTAGGTCGACAGCGCCAGCAGATGGCGGTCGACCGGATCCCGGGCGCCCATCGGGCAGGCTTCCAGGGCACGCACCGCGAAGGTGTGGCGCAGGTCATGCAGCCGAGGCCCCTTGTGTCCAGGTCCCTGGTGCAGGCCGAGTTGGGCCAGGATCTTCCGGAAGGTGGAGTGCACCCGACCGTATTGCAGGGGCTTTCCAGGCTCGGTCAGGAAGACGTGGTCGTCGGTCCCTCCTGGCCGCCTCCCCCGCAGGTATCGCCTCAGAGTGGAACTGGTGGTCTCGTGCAGGGGCAGCAGACGGCTCTTCTGAAACTTGGTCTGCCGGATGACAAGACCATCGGACGTGACGTCGTCGAGGCGCAGCGCCAGCGCCTCCGAGACCCGCATGCCTGTGGCCGCCAGCAGTCCGAAGAGTGTGAAGAAGGCCCGCCGCTCCGGGAGCGTTGTCGACTCCAGTGTGGTCGCCGCCATCATAATCCGTCGAATGTCGTCCGGGGATAAGATGTAGGCATTGTATCGCGACGGCACGCTCATCCTGCCGAAGACCCGCACCGGCGGGATCTCATGCGCAGGATTCTCGGTGCGGGCGTATCGGGCGAAGTGGACTACGATGCGCAACCGCCGCTCCTGCTGTCTCGAGCTGGGCGCCTCCGCTGCCCACTCGACGACCGTCTGCTTCCGTATGTGCACTTCGCCTCGGGCCGATGCGAAGCGCTCGAAGCCGTGCAGGAGATACTCGTGGATCCCGAGGTCGAAGCCGAAGGACCGGCGCGCGGCCAGGTAGTCGTCGATTTCCTGTTTCATCATGGCGTCGCCTCCGTCGTAGGCCAGGGCTGCGCCAACTCCCGCAGCATCGCGATGTCCACTTTGGCGTAGATGGCGGTGGTGTTGACGCTGCGGTGCCTCAGGATCACGCCGATCTGGCCGAGCGACGCTCCTTGCCGCAGCAGCTCGACAGCCACGGAATGACGCAGGATGTAGGCCCCCTTCGACCGCGTTCTGACGCCGGTGCGCTGCACGGTGCGGAACACCGCGGCCCCGACGGTGGTAGTGGCCAGGGGCCCGATGGGAGCCTGTGAGGTCAGGAAGACGTGGTCGTCGCCCGCGTCCGGCCGGGCCTCTTCCATGTACCGCAGAATGGCATCCCCCACGTCTTGCGGAAGGGGCAGCCAGTCTTCCCGCCGTGACTTGCCCACCACGCGCAGCCGAGCACTCTCCCAGTCAAGGTCCTCCAACCGAAGGTTGGCGACATCAGCCGGCCGCAGGCCCAGCCGGGCCAGCAACAGCAGAATGGCATGATCGCGCACGCAGGCCGGCAACCCGGGGTCGTTGCAGGGCTCGGTAAGTCGGTCTATGGCGTCCTTGCCCAAGTATCGAGGCAGAGCGGCCTTCGCCCACCCGGCGAATCGGGGAATGCCCTGAGCCAGATCGGGCTCGCAATGCCCCTGCACGGTGAGGTACCGGAGAAACACCCGGACAGCGGTCACCGTATGCCGGGCGTTTGTCCGCCCGGAGCGAGCTGCCCGGTCCAGGACGAACCGTCGCACGTCCCCGGAGGTATACCTCGTGGCGTCCTCGCCCAAGGTCTTCAGAAACAGCAACAGATGCCGCCGGTAAGAATGGAGCGTGGTGTCCCGGACGCCTCGGTGGCGGCGCATCCAGGACTCGAATTCCAGGAGCAGCGCCGGAACGCTGGGCACCTGGACCGAAACGACGGCCACGACTCCGCAATGCCGCAGATAGTCCAGAAACCGAATCGCCCCCAGGATCACAGCGCGGCTGTTGCCGTGACCCCGGGCATCCTTCCGCAGACAGCCACAACTCGGCAGATGCGCGTCAAACGCCTGGAGCACGGCGTCGTCGAATGCCGCGACCTCGATGCCCTGCGGCCGGGCCCAGTCTGCCAAATGCGCAGCCGTCCGAAGGAACGACCGCACGGTCGACCGCTTGTATCCCTCCTTGACCAGCACCGTGGCGAAGTCGTCGAGATACGGCGCGGCACCACTGGACCGCAGCCTGCGTAGAACAAACCGATGCTCAAAGAACTCTTCCAGCATGAGATCCTCCTCGGGTAACGTGGGCACGTCATGTGCTCACTGCGCTCACGCTACTCCCGGGATCCGATGCGCCAACATTATGCGAAGTCCTGAGACCGCCATCCCACGGCGACCCCCGCAATCTCCGCCGCCGAGCTGGCGAGGGGCAATCCCAACTCGGCATAATTGGGGACTGGGCATAAATAAAATTATGCTGTGCTCCGCGTAATTTTGTCCTCCACGTGTCTCTTCTCCAGGAAGGGCAAGGGAGAATGGAAGGCGAAGACGCCGGTGGACGGGATGCAGCTTGCCCCCGGCCCGTACGTTGTGAAGATCACGGACGAGCGCTTCGAAGCGATTGAGCGGGAGGTCACAGTGCCTCCCGGTGACGCGGCCGAAGTCGAGCTGGAGCCGCGGGCGACGCTTGGGACGCTCTCGATCCGAGTAGTGGACGAGGCGGGAGATCCCGACACGGCGGACCTCTTCGTGGATGGACGCAAGCAGAAGGGAACCGGCCCCTGGCCGCTCAAGCCGGGCAAGCACCGACTGCTGGCGAAGAAGAACGGCAAGACCCTGCTCGACCAGGAAGTCGAAGTCGAGGCGGGCGACGAGCTGGACATCGACGTGGCGACAGGGGCCGAGGGGCCCTAGAGCACCAGACAGCGAGGGCCCCCCCCGGGCGGTTTCGCTCCCCTTCCGGTAGCGCTCCCGGAAGAACGACAGTCAAAGAAGATCGGAGAACAATCCTCTTCTACGCACGCCTGTGCGGGGGTAACATGGACTGCCCGGGCTCAGGCGGGGCTTCAATCGGGAGCGGACGTTGCGGTCGGTCCTACTACTTCTGGCGGCGATGGCGGGCACGGGGTGCTGGCACACGGCCCACGAGGGGCCGCCTCCATGGCCCCACATCCTGACCTGCTACGGCGGCTGCCAGGCACCGCACTACGACCCGTCCGCGTGCGGAGGCTCCACGGCCTGCTGCTCGAAGTGCATCGACGGCACGTGGTGGTACTCGACGGAGCAACAGATCTTCGGATGCGGCGCCAAGCTGGAGATCCGACACGGCAACAAGTGCGTGGTGGTCCAGGTGGCCGACAACGGGCCGGCAAGCTGGGTCGAGGCCAACGCGGCCGGCAAGTGCGGAGGCAGCGGGGACATCATCGACACGTCTCCACTGGTGGCGGACTACTTCGGCGGCGGATGCGGATGGAGCCAGTGCTTCTGGGTGGATGTCCGCCCCGTGCCCAAGTCGATGCCTCAGGGGATCTGTCCCACCTGCCCCTGCGGCGGGGAGTGCAAGCCGGGCGAGGTCCAGGGGCAGGGCTGCGGCAACTGCGGCTGGATGGAACGCACCTGCGGAGGCGATTCCAAGTGGGGAGGCTGGGGACCGTGCGTCAACCAGGGGCCCTGCTCCCCCGGACAGATTGCGGACGAGGCGTGCGGCGACTGCGGCAGCCATTCCCGGGTATGCGACGGGGCCTGCCAGTGGACCGACTGGAGCCCTTGTCAGGGACCGGACCCCGGAGACGGCAAGCTCCCCTGCGACACGGGAGAACCCGGAGTCTGTCAGCCTGGATTGCAGAAATGCCTTGACGGATGGGTCACCTGCAAGCGACTTATCGAGCCGGCAGAGGAGGTGTGTGACGACATGGACAACGACTGTGACGGACCGGTCGACGAAGGCGAACCGCAGGTCGTAGGCTCGGCCATGCCCGCCTACGCCGCCCGGCTGGAGGATCTCTCCTTTCCGATGGCCCTTCCGGCCGGGGCGCAGGGGCGGGGTTGGGTGGAATTTGCAAATGCCGGTACTCACCCCTGGAAAAAGGGGGAAATCTGGCTCAAGGCCGAGGGGGACACTCCGGGCTCGGCGAGCGTCATCGGTGTGCCGGGAGACTGGCCTGCTTTCGACGTGGCCGCTGTGCTTGCGGCGGACGTGGAACCGGGTGGGCTGGCCCGGCTGGAATTCTCCGTAACGGCTCCCGGCGAGGGCGAGAGTCCCGGCCTCCAGCGCTTTCGCCTCCTGCGCCCGGACGGGGAGACCATGAAATGCCCCGCGCCGGGGTTTGAGCTGTCCATCCGTCCCCTCTCCAACGCCGGCTGGCTGCTCGAGTCGCCCACCGAGATCGAGCCGCCCGCCGATGCCGTCGAACAGACGGGCGACGATCTGGGCGGTTCGCCTGCCCCGGCGACCGGGTGCAACGCTGCCGGAAGTGCGGGGGAGTCCTGGCCGCTCCTGGGGATGCTCCTGCCGTGGCTGGCGTTCCGGCGAGGACGTAGGAGAGGTACCCGGACGAACGGCCCCGCACAGACGTGTGCATCCGGCACGCTGCAGGCCTGCCTGCTGGCCTGCCTGCTGGCCTGCCTGCTGGCCTGCTCTTCCACTCCGTCCGACAAACCGGGGGATGTCGTGGAGGAAGCGTTGTCGGAGTCGGTCGAGTCGGTCACGCCCCGGTCGGGAACGGCGCAAGGCGGAGAGTTGGTCGCCGTGGCCGGGACCGGCTTTGTCGAGGGGGTGGAGGTCCGCTTCGGAGAAACCAAGGCAGCAACGGTCAAGTGGGTAGGCCCGGACGAGCTCCAGGTGCTGACGCCGCCGCTCACCGCAGGTGTGCTCGACCTGGTGGTCGCCTGGCCGGGCGGGAAGGAGGTCGTGCTGCACGAGGCCTTCGAAGCACTCAAGCTGGAGCTCCGCTTCGTCGACGTTCCCTCGTTCAGCTTCCCGTCCATGCCCGAAATGGATACCCGGGCAGGGGCCGTCGGCGACATGGACAAGGATGGGGATCTGGACGTGATTCTCGTGGCCCCTGGCAGGCCGGTGACCGTGCTGGCAAACGACGGCAACGGCAACTTCGAGCAGTCATGGCCGCCCGTGGACGAGCCTCCAGTCGAGCCGGTGGACGAGCGGGGCGGCATCGTGGAAGGAGCAGATGTGGCCACCTCGCCAGAGGGGGATGCGTCCCCCTACCCGGCCAATGACGTCGTTTCCCAGACCGATTGGGCGGGAGACGGCCCTGCCGGCCCCCCCGCAGACGCAGGGCCTCTGCCGGCCGATGTCGTCTCCCCTTCCGACGGCGGACAGATGACCGATGCCGGGACCGGGAGTGACGCTGAGCCAGGCATCCCGGAGATTCCGCTCCACGACGCCCGTGACGTGCTGACGGCCGATCTGGATCACGACGGCTGCCTCGACGTCTTCGTGGTCTGCGGCCCGGCCGGAACGAACGCACTGCTCAAGGGAGACTGTTCGGGCAAGCTGGCCGATGTCTCCGGGAAGGCTCTTCCGCCCGATTCCGGCGACTTCGGCCGTGCCTTCGCCGCGGACATGAACGGAGACGGACGGCTCGACCTCCTGGTGGCCAACCTGGCTCCCGGAGCCGCACCGCAGGACCAGAACCGGTTGTACCTGCAGAATTCCGAGGCGGACATGGTGTTCGAGCCTGCGCCGGTCGACCTCCTGCCTGTCGAGGAGGAGTCCACCGCTGCCGTTACTCCGGTCGACGTCGACCTGGACGGCGACCAGGATCTCGTCCTGGCCAATCTGACGGCATCCGATGGCACTTTCGTGCGGCTGCTGCTGTCGCAATCAGGTGGCTTCTCGGAAGCCCCGATCGGGATGCTCCCCCGCCCACCGGCAGCGGTATCCCTCGTCGTCGCCGGTGACGTGGACGGCGACCAGGACCCGGATCTCATCGCCATCTCGCCCGCGGGCCAGGACCGCCTGTACCGCAACGACGGCTCCGGCCACTTCTTCGACGACACGCTGATTGCCATGCCCCTCGACAAGTCGGCGGGGAGCGCTGGAGTGCTTCGGGACCTGGACCGTGACGGCCTGCCCGACCTGGTCATCGGCAATGCGATGCATCAGAATCGGCTCTACCTGAACGACGGCAAGGGAGCCTTCCATGACTACACTCCGCTCCTGCCCATCGCCCAACTGCCCACGACTGGAGTGCTGGCATTGGATGGGGATGGGGACCACGACGTGGACCTGCTCTTCCTCAACGGCGCCGGCACGGGCAACCGGCTCCTGCTCAACGTGAGGCCATGACATGAAGATGTCTACGTGGAAAGCAGCTCCGGCCGCCGGCCGATACCTGTCGGGCATCCTGACCTTCATCGTCCTGCTGGCGGCCTCCGGCTGCAGCACGTCGTCGACCGACTCGCCGGCCGATGCTCAACCGCACTCGGACATCGCGTCCGAGCAGTTTGACTCGGGCGACGAGCGTCCCGAGCCCCTCCCCATCAACTACATCGACTACACCAAGGAGAACCTGTCTGCGGAGCCGGTGGAGGGGACCTGGGCCGAGCTTGCAGACGTGGATGGGGACGGGGACCTCGACATCTTCCAGGCCGTGCTGAACGGCCAGCCGAGGCTGTTCCTGAACCAGGGGGACGCCCGCTTCCAGGCCGCGCCCCTGGACAACGTTCCCGAGGAGGCGGGGGGACTGACCACCTCCATGGCAGCGGCGGATTTCGACCGGAACGGAGCCGTGGACTTCTACCTGGCCAACCGGGAAGGAACCACGGACCGAATCTACCTCAACGACGGCAAGGGTGCGTTCTCCATCGCGGGGAAGGATCTGCTTGCCGACGTGTCGCTCGGCTCGTCCGGCGGCGTAGCCGCTGCGGACCTCGACGAAGACGGGGACGCAGACATCGTGCTCACGTCGGACAAGGGGGTGCGGGTCATTCGCAACGAGACGAAGAAGGGCGGGCCCATGATCCTCCTGGACAAGACGGCCGAGCAGCTTCCGTTTGAGTCCGTTCCAGCCACGGGCGTGGCCAGCGGCGACGTCGAGGGTGATGGAGATGTCGACCTCGTCGTCACCGGGTTCGACCAGCCGTCCAGGCTCTACCTGAACGACGGCAAGGGGGTGTTCAAGCTGGCGGCCCCCGATGCGATGCCCAGTGATGTCACGACGCAGGTGTTCGGCCCGGAGCTGGGCGACTTCACCGGAGACGGGGCACCGGACCTCATCCTCCTCTCGGCTGCGGGCAATCGGGTGCTGTTCAACGACTCGAAGGGGCGGTTCTATGACCAGACGGACCTCGTCCTGGGGGCCGGGGCCGGGTATGTGCCCATCAGTGCGACCGCCACGGACCTGGATCTCGACGGGTTGTCCGACCTGCTCGTCGGCAACACGGCCGCATCGACGCAGCTCTTCCGCAACGATGGGACCGGGCGCCTGTATGACTACTCCGCCAAGATCCCCGGAGACTCCGGCACGTCGTCCTGCTACCGGGCCTGTGCGGGGGACCTGGACGGCGACGGCGACGTCGACCTGTTCCTCAGCCGCAGCGCGGATGCTCCGTCCCAGCTTCTCCTCGCCAAAGTCCCGAGCCCGAAGGAGGACCCCGACGGCGACAACATCCTGATCGGCACGGACAACTGCCCCAACAAGTACAACCCGGACCAGGCCGACACCGGGCCGGCCACGACGGCCATCGTGATCGAATCCGCCACGAAGGTGTCGGAGGAGCTCTTCCTGGACGGCACGCCGCTGGCCACATCGTCGGACTGGACGCTGAGGACTGCAGTCGCGCTCGAGGTCGCCCCGGGGCCGCACGTGCTCGGGAAGAAGGTCACCGGCTTTCCCATCGGCGAAGGGCCCGACGGTGCCGGCGGCACCCTGCTGGCCGTGCTCGACGGCGAGGGCAACGTGGTGATGCACACCAAGGCGGTCCCCGCCTGGAAGGCAACGGATCTCGAACCCGCCCCCGAGTGGCTGGGGCTCGACTTTGACGATTCAGGGTTTGCGCCGGTGGCCAAGGTTGCAACCTACGGTGCGGATCCTTTCCTTCCCATCGAGGGCTGGGTCGACGACAGTGCGGACTGGATCTGGCCCAAGATGGGGGGAATGGGACCTTTCTGGCTGCGCATCAAGTTCGAGGTCTCGGGAGGATCGGACGGCATCGGAGATGCGTGCGACAACTGCCCGGGGATCTACAATCCGGCGCAGGAGGATGGAGATGGGGACGGCCGGGGCAACCCGTGTGACAACTGCTCCGACAAGCCAAACCCCGACCAGGCCAACAACGATTCCGACCTCTTCGGCAACGAGTGTGACAACTGCCCCGACGTAGCGAATGACGACCAGACCGACAACGACGCTGACCTCGTCGGCAACGCCTGCGACAACTGCCCCGACAAGGCCAACCCCGACCAGGCCGACAACGACACGGACCTCCTCGGCAATTCCTGTGACAACTGCCCTGACGTGGCCAACCCCGACCAGGCCGACGGGGACGGGAACGGCGTGGGCGACGCCTGCGAGCCGCCTCCGCCCAGGTAGGGTCAGGGGTACGGCTCGCCCCCGATCGGTCCCCATCCTTTGAACCCCCCGGGGAACCGGGGGTGGCCCAGCGGCTTTTGCACCCCCTCGGCCCGCCATAGCCCCGGGTCCGAGAACGGACCGGGGTCAACCTGCGGACGTGCCGTCGGTGGGGGGTGCCACCCTCCGAAACACCCTGGACAGCTCGCGGTAGAGATCGGCAAGGGTTCTCCCCGCCACGTCCTTGAACGCCAGGATCGCCCCGGGGAACACGTACACCTCGTACCCGCCCAGCTGGGAGGAAAGCTCGAGACAACGGTCCTGCACCGCACCGGCCGAGAGAACCCACGCTGCGTAGCCGGGTACCGAGAGGAACGTCGGGACGTCGGGACTGCCGAAGGGGAGCGGATACGACGGCGGGCAGGTCAGGACGACGAAGAGCCGGCCGGTCGCAACGGCTGAATCCGCCTCCAGCGAGCTCAGCAGTCGCGTCGGAATGCGGGAGGAGGCTCCAGGGTCCGCAGGGGAATCCGGGACAAGCTTGTCGAGGGAGTCCAGGAGGTGGAGGTAATCCGCCTGCTGCTGAGCGGTCAGCCCGTGCATGTCCACGCCGACACGCTGCACTCGCTTCAACGGCCGCTCCGCTTGGAAGACCCACTGCAGGAGCCGGCCGTCGATGGGCATCACCAGGAGGTCGTGCTGCGTCGGCTCGAGCGACTCAAGCGCCTTGGCGGGCATCGCCAGGTCGATGCCGGGAACGGGCTTGACCGGCCTGGGGAAATAGCGGGCAAGCAGCCGTGCGTTGGTAAACAGGAAGAAGCCGGCGACCCCTGCGGCCAGAAGCAGCCCGTAGTATGGATTTCTGCGCACCAGGCCCAGAAGCCCCACGATGCCGGCTGCGGCCAGCGTGCAGGCAGGGGCAAACAGGAGGCTCGGCAGGAAGGTGGCATCGATGGAGCGGTCGGCCGACAGGGCGGGCATGGCCAGGGCCAGGGCCATGGGTGCGGCCACGCAGACCCCGACCACGAGCGCCCCGGTTCGATTCCGGCGCGCGAGGACGAACCCTCCGATCACGAGGAGGAGCAGGTAGGCCCACCAGAAGGGCCACCAGGCACCGGAAAGGGCGATGACGGTGCCCTGCAGGAGCGGGCCGACCCCGAGGAGTCCCACGTCGAACAGGACGTCGTGGTGCAGGACCGGGTGTGCAGACGGATTCAGGGCGCCAGAAAGCTGGAGAGCGGCTGCCGGTGCGAGCGGAAGCAGGAGCAAGGTGTCCCGAGCCAGCTCGGCGAGGGGGCGTGCCGGCAGTGCACGAAATCGCAGAACCAGAAGGAGCGCTGCCTGGGCGAGAGGAAACACGAGCCCTGACGCATGGCCGAGCAGGGCCAGCCAGTCGCAGGCCCAGAATGCGAGGAGCATCCCCCAGCGAACCCGGTGGGATGCGTCATCGGCGCCCGGTTCGACAAGGTCCAGCAGGAACAGAGTGGCCGCGCTTCCCGCCACGGCGACGAGCATGAACGGCAGCGCGGACTGGGACAGATCGACGAGGAAAACCGAGGTGGCGGCCAGAATGGCGGCCACTCCGGCCCCCCCCTTCCCGGCAAAGCGCTTCCCCCAGAGCCATGCCACCGGCACGGCCAGAATTCCGAACAGGGCGGACGGCACCCTTGCCCACCACTCCAGGGGCTCCAGGCCGAAGCGCAGCACGAGCTGGTTCCACGCCGGGCTGAGCAGATCGCTCCCGCCGCCGACCACGCCGGCCAGAGAGTCGTCACAGCGGACCTTGAGAATCTCGTCGACCTCGGCGGACCACAGGGGCTTGCTGCCCAGCCGCACCAGGCGAAGCAGGGCTGCCAGCAGAGTGGTCAGTGCCAGGAGCGCGGTCGGTGACGCGAGCCAGGATCTCGTCGATCGTCGGCCGTTCGATTCGGTGGCCACGGATGCTCCGTCGGACTACAGGATGTTGGCTGCCAGCTCGGCCAGGGCGGAGCGCTCGCCCTTCTCCAGCGTCACGGTGCCGGCAATGGCCGTGTCTCGGAACCGGGCCACGGTGTAGGCCAACCCGTTGCTGAGAGAATCGAGGTAGGGGTGGTCGATCTGGTAGGGGTCGCCGGTCAGCACGATCTTGGTGCCCTCCCCCGCACGGGTGAGGATCGTCTTGACCTCGTGGGGGGTGAGGTTCTGCGACTCGTCCACGATCATGAACTGGTTGGGGATGCTGCGGCCTCGGATGTAGGTGAGCGGCTCGATCTGGATGATGTTCATGTCCATGAGCCCGCCATATGGACGGTTCTCCTTGCGCTCCTTCTTGGCCGCGGACAGCAGGAAGTCCACGCTGTCGTAGATGGGCTGCATCCAGGGGTTGAGCTTCTCCTCGACGGTGCCGGGCAGGAAGCCGATGTCACGTCCCATGGGGAACACTGGGCGGGAGATGAGCAGACGCTCGAACCGCTGCTCGTCGGTCACCTGGAACAGGCCGCAGGCTACGGCGATGAGCGTCTTTCCAGTGCCGGCCTTGCCGACCAGGGTGATCAGACTGATGTTGGGATCAAGGAGCAGATCCATGGCGAAGATCTGCTCCCGGTTGCGCGGGCGGATACCCCAGATGAGCTTGCTGGCGGCCTTGATGGGGACGATGCAGTCCTTCTTGACCGGGATCTTGCCCAGGGCGGTGTGCTGCGGGTTCTTCTCGTCTCGCAAAGTGAGGTACTGGTGGGCGGCCCACTCCCCCTCGGGCAGGTCGACGACTCCGTCCCGGTGCAGTGCGTCGACGGTATCGCCGGGGACGTACAGCTCCGCGTGCCCGGTGTAAACCTCGGTGGTCTGCACGTGCCCCTTCTCGTAATCCTCGGTCTGGATGTCGAGAGCGTCCGCCCGAATGCGGAGGTTGGTATCCATGGTGACGAACACGGTGGGCAGGTCGGGCTCTGTGTCCTTGAGGAGCTTGGCCACGGACAGGATGAGGTCGTCCTTTTCGAAGTTGCTTCGGTACTGCCTCGGGATGTTGGAGGCTGCGGGAGCGAACATCAGCCGGAGCACGATGCCTCGTTCGAGCTCGATTCCGTTTGCAAGAGACCCCTGACGGCGGAAGCGGTCAATCTCGCGGGACACGGTTCGAGCGTTGCGTCCAAGCTCGTCCTGCGACTTCTTGAAGCCGTCGATCTCCTCGATGACATAGATGGGGATGATGACGTTGTTGTCCTCGAAGGCCCGAAAGGCGAAGGGGTCGTGCAGCAGGACGTTGGTATCAAGAACGTAGTTCTTCCTCATCGGCTCCTCCGTTGGTGACTGGGGCGGACTTGGGCTGCTCAGCCCAAAGAGTGCGTTCGATCAGGGCGACGAGCGGGCGCAGGGTGGCCTTTTCGAGTGCCGAGATGGACAGTCCGCCGTACCGCCTCGCCAGGTTCGACGCGACGGTGGGATCGGCGAGCCGGTCCATCTTGTTGAACAGGGTGATGCGGGGGATCCACTGGAGCTCGAGCTCCGCAAGCAGGCGTTCGACGGCCTCGAGCTGCTCGTCGCACCATGGAGAGCTGGCATCAACGACGTGGAGCAGCAGGTCGGCCGACTCGAGCTCCTCGAGCGTGGCCTTGAACGCGGTCTTGAGGTCGGGCGGCAGGTTGCGGATGAACCCCACCGTGTCGGTCAGGACCATTTCGCGGTCCTTGGGGAATCGGAGTCGGCGGGTGTAGGGGTCCAGGGTGGCAAACAGCTTGTCCTCGGCAACGGCCCGCGCATGGGTCAGAGAATTGAGCAGCGTGGACTTGCCTGCATTGGTGTACCCGACGATGGAGACGATGGGGATCCCGGAGCGCTCCCGGCGCTTGCGTCGTTCCTTGCGCCTTCGGGCCAGCTCCTCCAGCTGCTTCTCGAGGTGAGAGATGCGCTGACGGATGCGGCGCCGATCGGTCTCCAGCTTCGTCTCTCCCGGACCTCGAATGCCGATGCCGCCCAGGAGCCGGCTCATGGCATGGCCGGCGCCGATGAGGCGGGGCATGAGGTACTTGAGCTGCGCTGCCTCGACCTGGAGCCGTCCGTCCCGGCTTGCGGCGCGCTGGGAGAAGATGTCCAGAATGAGCTGGGTCCGGTCGATGACGCGGACCTCGGCCAGATCCGAAATCGACTTGACCTGGGCCGGGCTGAGGTCGGGGCAGAAGATCAGCAGGTCCACCTCGAGCTGCAGCGTCCGCACCAGCAGCTCCTGGAGCTTGCCCAGCCCGATGAGGTATCGGGGATCGGGCCGGCGCCGCTGCACCACCAGGTCCACCACGTCGAGCCCGGCGGAATTGGCCAGCTCGCGGAACTCCGCCACCTCGGATTCCGGATTCTCGGCCCTCCCGTCGTCCAGGAACACCAGCACCGCCCGCTCCCGCCCCTTTCGGGCCTTAAGACCCTCGGCCTTGCGACCGAACTCCGCCTCCAGCGCCTTGACGAATGCGGAGAAGTCGAGGTCGAAGTCGTGGACCGGAGCGGTCGGCAGAATCTCGAACTGCTTCTTCTCCGGATTGACCGGAAGCAGGTGCGCCACGCTCATGACAATGGGATTGACGAAGGGCCGGGAATCGATGGCCGCAACCAGGTCGAGCGACAGACGGGACAGGTCGGTCAGGTCTGCGTTGGACAGGGGCTCGCCCTGGAGGTGCGTGTGAACCATCCGCAACCCGCGCAGACGCGTCCGACTCGCCCGGAACCGGCCGAGGTCGGGCATGGATACGCTGTCGGCATCACCGACGGCGACGAACTGGACATTGCCCTTGCGGTCGATGAAGAGCCCCACCTGGCGGCGGATGTCCCTCGACAGCTCCGCCATGTACAGGGCCACTTCCTGAGTGACTACCTGCTCCGGGGGAACATACCTGCGATAGAGCCGTTCCAGCGCATCCACCTGGCTCGATTTCAGGCCCGTTGTGTTGCCGTCCACGCGCTGGGTAATCGCTCACCTCCCCTGCTGGTCGATGCGTTGGAGGAAATAGGCGACCTCGGCCCGAAGTCGCGACGGAAGACGGGTGTGCGTGGCTTCCCGAAGATCGGCCACGGCATCCAGGAACCGCCCGGCCATGAGGAAGTACTTGCCCCGGAGTGCTGCGAGCACGCCGGCGGGGACCGGGGAGTCAGGCCCGTTGTCGAGCTGTGCGAGCGCCTCCTGGAACCGGCCGGAGGACGCGTACAGGAACACGAGGAAGACGGTCACGTCGCGGTATGCAGGGTGCAGGCTGCGAACGGTCTCGAACAGCTCCAGGGCGCGCTCGGGCTGCTGCAGCTTGAGGCTGATTCGGGCCGCCAGGTAGGTGGCATCGAGCTTCTTCCCGACCAATCGGGAGGCCTCGAGGACCTGGAGTGCCTTCTCCGGGTCGCCCGCACCGAGGTGGGCCTTGGCCAGCAGCGGCACCAGCACCGGGTGCCTCGGCTTGTCCTTGACCGACGGTACGAGGAGTTGGACGGCCTGTGACGGAGGCACGTGCATCAGCGACAACAGCAGCTCCCTGAACTTCTTATTCTTGGACTCCGTGGCGTTGGCCAGCAGGTCGACCACCTCCCGGACCACAGGCTGCTCGGGTGACAGCTCGAGGGAGCGCCGCCAGAGGTCCAGCGCCGGCGCATACTCGGCCTCGCCGAAATGGATGTGGGCCCTCAGGTTGAGCGCTGCCGGAAAATCGGGGTGGACCTTCAGCCCCAGGTCCAGATCCTGGGCCGCTCCCGGGAAGTCTCCCCGCTTGTACTTGAGCATCGCCGCGTACAGGCGGCACATGCCGATGAAATAGGCCGGTCCCATGAGGAACCGGGGATGGTCTCCAGCCTCCACCAGGGTGACGGCACGAGTCAGCGCTTCCTCGGCCCCCTGCAGGTCGCCGTCCCGAAGATCCTCGAGACCTCCGTAAAGCGCCCGCTCGGCCTCCGAGTGCTCGTCCCGCCAGGTCCTCGGGTTCGAGGACTGGTAGACCGCGGCGGCCCCCTTGGGAGCAAACGTCTTGTGCGAGAGCACGGTCAGTCGCCCCTCATGCAACCGGACCTCGACCCGGATCCCGGCAATCCCGCGGGTAAACGTCCCGTCCCGGAGCAGATCCTCCTGCACCTTCACGAACGAAAGAGCGTAGAGCCCCTCCTCCGCCTTGATCGTGGTGACCTGCACTCCCTCCAGGGCAACCAGGGAACGCTCCACTCCGTCGTACCAGGGGGACGACAGGAGCGGCTGAAACACCTGGAGCCCCGGATCGAATGGCTCGAGGAGGAACGGATTCCCGGACGACATGGCCTCCTCGTAAGTCTGGAGGAAGCCATCGAAGTATGCTCCGGGCTGCTCGTCCACCGCCAGGAGATCTCCGGGCAGCATCACTGCGACAAGCACCGAAAAACCGATCAGCCGAAGTCCGGTTCGCTCCAAATTCGCCCCTCCGTGCGGCTACTATACACGGAGCCGATTCCGCCCACAACCGTCGAGAGCACTCCCCGCCCCAAACGGGGGCCGGAATTGGCGACTTTCCGTATGCCTCCCGGGACGAAGAGGAAGGGCGGACCGGGAGCGGCCACCGGCCCGGTGCTTGCCGGGCCGCTCCCCTTCTGGTAGGTTTTCACTGATGGCATTGGTGCTCAGGAGGCGGTACATGCGCGTCAGTTGTCTGGTTACTGTAGTGATGCTTCTTGCGTGCTCGGGCGGTCAATCCTCTCCGGTGGACGTGTCGCAGCCTGGACTCGATGCAGCCCCGGAAGCCACGTCTGACTCGGCTGCTCCGGCGGACGTGGGCGGCGATTGGGAGCTCCAACCCCAGCCGGACCTGGCCGAGGTCGCGCCAGTCGAGCCTACGTTCTGGTCCGAGGAAGCCACCAAGGTGGTGGACGACCTGCGCTTCATCCAGGTCGACGGCAAGCCGTTCTTTGCATTGGGCCTCCACGTCAGCACGGGACTGGTGTACGACGGCGTGACCGGCCCCGGCGAGTGCGACAAGGGCGAGGGCGTGGGCTATCTCGACATCAACATCGAGAAGACCCACAAGGCTGCCGAGGCCGGTGCCAATTTTGCGTTCCTGTGGGGGTACGACGGGAAGACCCAGGAGCTGCTCAACGTGAAGCCGAAGTTCAAGGGGCGGTTCCACGACGGATACGGCCAGGTCTTCTCCACGGACCACGACGTCTATCCGATCCTGCTCAACGACCACGGCGAGGCCGACCTCGACGGGTTCGACCAGGCCAAGGTGGACGAGATGGCCGCTGCATATGCCGATTTCATGGCGCGCACGGGCAAGTTCTCCCCCGAGAACATGCCCAACCTTCCCCCCCTCGAGCAGGTGGGGCACATGGCCTGGCATCCGACTTTCCGGATGATCGGGACGGGAGATGGCTCGGGCGAGATGCTGACGCCGGAGCAGGCCACGGCCCTGGCCCTGACCATGAACATGATGATCGGGGATACGTACACCTACGTGGAGAACCGCTTCGACTGGAATGACCCGGTCGGGGCGATCATGGCAGCGGGGACCGGCCAGAAGGGGGACATCGGAGAGGGCTACGACGATTGGCTGGCCACCGATGATCCGGACCACCAGAGCATGTTCGACTCGGGATTCCAGCTCGCTCACTCGATCCGTTCCAAGGGCATGCCCGAGGCGGTAATCTGGATGTGGCTGCAGGGGTACTCTTTCGGGGATCAGATCAAGCAATCGGAGTGCAAGGGAAACCCGGATGATTCCTGGGCCACCGGCGACTTCCCGCCGCTGACCTACCTCGTGAAGGAGGCAACCGGGATGATCGCGGCCGGAACTACGGGCTTCATCTTCTTCGGCTTCCCGTACATCCGCATGGAGCAGGCCGAGACCATCTACACGTTCCTTCGAGCGTTCTCGACCGAGGCGGTCTACGAGCCGGCCCTGCTGAGCCCTCGCCTCGACCTGGGAATCGATACCCTGTACATGGGAGAGGAAGGGTACGATGGAAAGGGCCGGGTCCATGCCATCGTCAAGTGGCACGAGCCGTCCCGAACGGCCTTCATCATCGGGGCCAACCCCGGTGCCCGCGAGACCCTTGCCGAGTTCCCGTTCCCCTGGTCCATCGCCAAGGCGGAGGTGCTCGACTGGGAGAGTGCGGCGTTCGTTCCGAGCGAGGCCCTGGTCGTGAAGGACAAGCTGGTCACGTTCAACTTCCCGATCGATTCCGGGGCCATCATCCGGGTCCAGCCGTTCGTGAAGTCGCAGCCGGGAGACTGAGCCCGGCTCGAAACCGTGGGGGTGGCACTGGTGTCAGCCGGCCCTTGCCAGGAAGGACGATTCCGACGCCCGGGCTCCCGCGGTGCTCCACCGAGAGCGGCCCTCGTTCCACTCCTCGTGGTGGCATGGGGCCTGACGTCCTGCGGCGAGTTCCACACCCGCTGGCTGTGGGAGGAGGACTGTCCCGCCCCCCACGGGGTGATACCGTCGGTTCCGCCCCAGGTGGCGGCCACACTCAACGAGCCGTTGGTGGTTCTTCTGCGAGCTGAGGGGTCGGTGGACGAGTGGCGGCTTGCAGCGGGCGTCCTGCCTCCCGGCCTGAGGCTGCACGAAAGCCAGGGGCTGCTCTGGGGGTTGCCCGAGGAGGCCGGGGACTATGCCCTGACTCTCGAGGCCGTGCCGCCGGACGGTCTCTGCCTCCTCCCGGCCACGACCGAGCTGACCATCCAGGTGGCTCCCGGTTGCGACGGCAGGGACCAGTGTCCGCCTCGGCCCGGGCTTGAAGCGCATTGCGACGATGACTGGGTCTGCACTCTGGCAGGCGACTGGCCCGACTGCCCGCCCGTGTTCGGGGAGGGAATCGCGTGGAGTCTCGAGGTCCTGCAAGGCCCCGAGACATCCGACTCGCACCCCGAAGACTCGATCTCCGTGGATGCGGGTCCCTGGATTGTCGACTCTCACGGCGAGCTGACGCTCCAGGACCGCAAGCTTCCCGGGCAGGAGCCCTTCACCCACCGAATGGACCTGCTGCTTGGCGAGAAGTCCGCCGTGCTCCGCTACCGGCTCCCCGACCTCTGGCCGGTTCCCTTCGCCGTGGGAGACGAGGTCGTCCTGGCGACCGCGGACGAAGGGCTTGCAGGCCGCGAGCTGGCACTGTGGAGTCCGGACGGACTCGTGGCAGCCCGCCTGCACGAGGGGGCCCTGCTCGACTTTGCCGGCCTCTGTCCGCTCGACGTCTGCGAGCTTCCCGTGGTCCAGCTCCACGTCCATGACTGCCCCGGGGAAGAAGTGCAATGCGGACGGGGACGCCCCGATCTTCTGCTGGCCCAGGGGAAGCCCTGCCTCGCCGGCGGGCACGTCCTCCTGGAGTCAGCTGCCCCCAGCTGGCTGGCGGTCGGTGCGGCCTATTCCTACAAGCCCGGCACGTTTCGAGAGGAGCTCTGTCCCGGTGTCGCTCCGCTCCATTCCTCCTTTGCGCTCCAACCCGAGTCCGGATGCCCGGTGGCCCGCATCTACTCGGCACTTGGCGATGTCGGCGTGCTGGAGCTGGGGTCTGCCCTGGAGGTCCCCCCCGACGTCGTGTTCACCGGCGTGCCCTTCACCTCGGCCGCGGCGGACGACCCGCTCATGCAGGACGGGAAGCCCACCGCCCCGGACGGCACCCCGCTGGCAGCCTGGCACTGGTCGCTGACCCAGCCCTACGAGGGGCTCGTCAGGCTCGAGCCGCTCAAGAAGACCACCCCGTCAGAGGAAGAGGGACCGGAGCCCAGGCGCCTCCCGCTGACGGCCCCCGGCATCTACTCGGTTTTGCTCGAGGTCGAGGACGAATCGGGTCGCTCGAGCTGCATTCCGGACCTTTTCGAGGTCGAGGCCAGGGCCTCGGCCGGGATCGATTTCCGGGTCGACGCGGTCTGGTATTCCGCGGACGGGAGCACGCAGCACGACCTCCAGGCGGACGTGCTGGTCATGGCCCCCCAATACGCGTACTACCTGTTGCAGGAGAACGGCTCGATGCCCTGGCCGGATGAGGTCTGGGACAACCCGGCGTTCGTGTGCAGCGAGCTCAATCCGCAGCCGGCCGGATGGAAGCAGACCCCACTTCCGGACGTCCCCCGAGCCGAGGGTACCCCGCCGCCGCCGGATTACTCCTGCCAGGTCGCCGGGGGACAGGTACCGCTCGGTTTCCCCGAGGTCGTGACGCTTCGGGATCTCGACCGGGACAAGAAGACGAACCGCTACCCGCTGGCCGTTCTGGCCTCCCCCGAGAACAAGGCCCCGCTCCACGTCACCGTTCGAGTGTTCCTGGACGGCAAGCCCCGGTACGAGACCCGCCAGAAGGTGCTGGCCCCTGGACAGCTGTTCCCGGTCGGCTACGTGGACGTGGCGCTCGAGAAGTTCGTCGCAACCTCGATGTGACGCGGCTACTTCGGGGGAATCTGGGATTCGGGCATCTCCGGGGCCTTGAGCTTGTCGACATCGACCTCCTCGTTGTCGCCGTCCCCGATGGCGCCCTGAGGGATCTTCTGGGTCGAGTGGCCGTCGACCGGCAGCACGGGAATCTCGGTTCCAGGGGGCTCGGGAGCGATGTCGTCGAGCTCCTTGAGCACGCCTTCGATGACCCCACGGGCCTGGTCGTACTGCTTGTCGTCGAGGAAGGTGACGACCACGCCCACCTTGGCCTCGAGCTTCTCGAGGAAGCGCATGAGGTCCTGGGTGGCCTCGCTCTCGGATGCCCCCTTGAGGGCTCCGATGCGGGAGCGGGCCCGGTCGAGCTGCCGGGTCAGGTAGGAGACCTTGTCCGGAGTGGGCATGGCCTTCCAGACCTCGGTGATCTTGCGGTGCAGCTCACGGGCCTTCTTCCCTTCCTCGAGCTGGATCCGGCGCTTCTCCATCCGCTGACGCTCGAGCTCGTCTTCCTCGAGCTGCCGCTTACGGGCGGGGTCGAGGGCCCGCTGCGCCTCAATCTCGGCCTGGCGGCGGCTCTCGACGCCGGAGATCCGGAACTCGAAGTACAGGAGCAGGCCGGCCAGGGCCGCCAGCATGGCCAGGGGGATGGCGAAGAGATGCCAGCGACGCTCCTTCTCATCCACCTTCACCACGTAGCTGCCACAGTTCATGCAGATGATGGCACCCGGTTCGATGGGCTTCTCACAATGTGGGCATCGGGTCTGCACGGCGTCTTCCTCCTTCAATCAGGATGCTCGGGCAAGGGTCGCGAGCGGGGGCCCGCGAACCGTGCCTATCTTACGATGAGTATGGGACAGGTGGCAAATTTCGCCACCTGGGTCACGGTGTCCCCCAGTGGGGAATCGTGCCCCCCCAGTCCCCGGGCACCGATCACGATGAGGTCAGCACACTCCCGGGATGCCGCATTCAGGATTCGACTGTACGCGAGTCCCGATTCGACCACCACCTTGACCTGTCGGATTCCCGCTTCCAGCGCCTGACGACGGAACTCCTCGCAATCGCCCGCAAGGTCGTGCGGTTCCGACTGCTCTTCCTGGGAGATGGCCGAGTGCTCGACCACCGTCAGCAAGGTCAGCCGGCCCTTCAGGGCAACGGCCAGGGCAACTGCGCTGTGGAATGCATGTCGGGCACCGGTCGAGCCGTCGGTGGCCAGGAGGATGTGCTTCATGTCACCCATGGTGCTCCCTCTCTCGCACCTCTCATACCGGGAAAACGCGGTCGCGGTCAACAGAATGTTGATTGCGCTGGCAAAGCCTACTAGAATGCCTTGTCGACGTGGTGTGAGGTTGGCATGGCACTGTTGGGCAAGCTGCTGGTGGACCGGGGAATCCTGTCGGCGGATCAACTCAAGGATGCGCTCCAGGCCCAGGATCGTCTGACTGCGTTGGGTCTCGAGAAACTCCTGGGTGACCTCTTGATCGCCAAGGGCTATGCGACGCCCGATCAGATTCGGGAGGTTCTGGAGGAGCAGCAGAAGCACGTAGTCGTCTGCGGCGGTTGCCGCGTGCAGTTCAACATCCGCTCCCAGGACATCGGCACGGCCATGCCGTGCCCCCGATGCGGCCGGAACGTGAATGTCCCGCAGGAGCTGACCGACTTCAACGTGGCCGCCCCGGTGGAGCCGACCTATATCGACCCGGGCCCCGCACCGCTCGTCTACCTCGTGGTGAAGAGCTACGACGGCGAGGATGACGCCTACCCGCTGCGGGAGGGGGAGAAGGTGACGCTCGGTACCGACTCGGAATGCCGGGTTCGGTTCGAGGGCGAGGGGGTCGAGCCGTTCCACGCTGAGATCACCGTGATCCAGTCGACCGTGGTCATCTCGGACCGTTCGAGCCGCGAAGGGCTCTACATCAACGGCCGCAGGGTCTCGTCGTGCATCCTGAGGGTGGGAGACCTGGTTCTCCTCGGCCGGCAGCCGATCATGTTGAGCCCCGGGCTCCCGTCAGGCCGGGATCCCCTGTACGAAGGGCAACGGGAAAGCCTCCTTGAGGCCGACCCCACGTCGCTCGTGGGCCGGACGCTGGGCAAGTTCCGCTTCGTTCGCGTCCTCGGCATGGGCGGCATGGCCGTGGTGCTCCTGGCCGACCAGCTCCCGCTGAACCGCCCCGTTGCGGTCAAGGTTCTTCGCAAGGAAATGGTTCCCAATCGCCGCGCGGTCGATCGGTTCATCCGCGAAGCCCTGGCCGGGGCCAGGCTCAATCACCACAACATCGTCCAGACCTACGATGCCGGGACGCTCGGCGGGCTGATGTACATCTCCATGGAGCTCGTCGAGGGAGAAGACGTGGGGATGTGGATCAAGCGCTTCGGCCACCTGCCGGTCGGTCTGGCGCTGAGCATCTCCGTCCAGGTGGCGCTGGCGCTCGAGTTTGCGCACCAGCACGGAGTCATCCACCGGGACGTCAAGCCGTCGAACATCATGTTCACCCCGGATGGTCGCGTGAAGCTGCTCGACCTGGGCATTGCCAAGGTGCTGCGCGAGAACGCGCCGGAAGGCAAGAAGATGGGGATCGGAACGCTCGTGTACATGCCGCCCGAGCAGACCCGGGATGCGGCCACGGTCGACCATCGTGCCGACATCTACTCGCTCGGCGCCACGCTGTACAAGATGCTGGTCGGCCAGGCTCCCTTCAAGAACAAGGAGGTCGAAGGAATGGTCCGGTCGATCCGCCGCGATCCGCTCCCCGACCCGAGAACGTTCGTCCCCGAGATCCCCTCCCGAGTCGTCGATATCCTCAATGTTGCCATGGCCAAGGATCCTGCGCACCGTCACCAGTCCATGAAAGAGCTCCAGGAAGATCTCGTGACGGCGTGGAATCAGCTCCAGGAGTAGTCAGCAAACGCCCAGCGGGTGGCGCCAGCACGGTCCGCCCGTTCCGCGAGTCTCAGCCCCGGACGCGAACGAACGCAGGTGCCACTCCGAAGCCGAGTGCGGACCAGAACAGCAGGAACCGAACCGCATCCTCCAGGTAGGCCCTGGAATCCATCCCGGCCACTCGGTTGTAAATGCCGCAGATGAGCCTCTCGTTGATGTCGGATGCCAGCGCAGTCATCTCGTCCGGCTCGAGCTCGAAGTGCACCTGGTCGGTGATCGGATCGTCGCCCAGGATGGAGGGCAGGGGCGTGAGATCGAACTGGCACGGGATACCGGAGACCCCCGGGTGGCCGGACCGCCCCCGGCAGGACGAGCAATCGTGCTGCCCCCCCATGAGGCCCAGGAAATCATCGAACGGGATCCTCCCGGATACCCCCCGTTCCTCGAACAGCCGCTTCACCTGCTCGACCCACCCTTCCCGGGTCGACAGCCGGGGCGTACCGGCGGCCTCGCAAGGAGAGACTGCGCACTCCTCCATCTTCCCCTGGAGCTCGATGAGACGCTTCTTCTGGGCCTCGGTCATCCGGTTCGGGGCCACTTCCAGCAGCGCATCCAGCGAGAGGATCTCGCCGGCAAGCCGCTCCACCACGTCGCGACGCTCCTCCCGAACCCGGGGCACCAGCTCCCATTCCATCCGTTCCTGCATGCTCCCCTCGCCAACCCGTTTCAGGATAGAAGAATCGAGGGCTGCGGACAAGGGGCAAGTCGCCGGTACCGCATAACGAGGGAAGCCCGTCGGCCCGAGCCTGCCCGGAGCGAAAGCCGGCATGCGGCCCTGCGCGACCCGCGCTTGCGGCACCTCACCTCGTCTGCTAAGGTGACCGATAGCCAGGGAGAGAACGACATGGTCAAAGCCCATTTCACTCACGTCGCCAAGCGCACCGGGGAGCTCGTTCCGTTCGACTCGGAGCGCATCATGTTCGCCATCTACAAGGCAGCGGCGTCGGTCGGAGGCAGGGACTTGCGACGTGCCCGGCGCCTCGGGGAGCGGGTGGTCATGCTGCTCGAAGACCGCTTTCCAGCGGAGGCCGCCCCCCCCGTCGAGACCATCCAGGATACCATCGAGGAGGTCCTGATCACTGCGGGCCACGTCCAGACCGCACGCTCGTTCATCGTGTACCGCGAGAATCGCCGCCTCGCCCGGGAGCAGAGCACCGGCGCCTCCCGCGCCCCCCACGGCCCCGTCCCCTACCGCGTCCTGTGGGAGACGCTGGCGTGGAACGTGAACCATGGCTGCTCGACACTGGCCGGCCTCAACCAGGCGATTGCCGACGGGACCGTCGACGACATGATCTGCGAGAGCGAGTGCCGCTTCGACAAGGAGCTCGATGCCATCGCAGACCAGATTGCAGCCAAGCAGGATACGGTGAAGCTCGTCATCGTGGCCGGCCCTTCCTCGTCGGGCAAGACCACGACCACGAACCGACTCTCGGGGAAGCTCCAGGAGCGAGGGCTCGAGCTGGTTGCCATCAGCGTCGACAACTACTTCCGCGACCTGGCGTTCCAGCCGCAGGACATCCGGGGAGACTACGACTACGAGACCCCTGAAGCCATCGACCTCCCGCTCTTCAACGAGCACCTCGAGGATCTCCTGGCCGGCAAGAAAATCGAGTCCCCTCAGTTCGATTTCCATCGAGGGCGACGCATCGAAGAGACGGTCCCGATCCGACTCAAGAAGGGGCAGCTCGCTCTCATCGACACGCTGCACGGACTCTACAAGGGGCTGACCGAGCGCATCCCGGACGAGCTCAAGTACAAGGTGTACATCGAGGCGCTCGTGCAGGTCATGGATCATAGGGGCGAGTGGGTGAAGTTCACCGACGTCCGCCTCCTGCGCCGTATGGCCCGCGACCGCGTGCATCGCAACGTGACCCCCTTCCAGACGCTCGACCACTGGCACTACGTCCGCCGGAGCGAGAAGAAGCACATCATCCCCTACCTCGGGGATGCGGACTTCGTGCTCAACGGGAGCTTCCCGTATGAGATTCCCCTGTACCGCCATCTCCTGTTCGACTTCTTCGAGCAGTACCTGGCCGGGACTCAGACGACCGAGGATGGGCGTGAACGGGCCGAGCGGGTCCGCCAGATGCTGGCCGGAGTGGTGGCCATGAAGGATCGCCCCTCGATTCCGCTCAGCTCGATTGTCCGGGAGTTTATCGGAGGGGCCGCATGACCCTTCCCGGCCCGTTGGACCGGCTCATCCGGGACAGGGCAGCGGCCGACGGCCTCCAGATCGCGTATCGCCCCAGCCCGAACTTCGACGAACGGCGGTTAAAGCGCTTTCCCGACGTGCTGGTGATTCACTACACGGCGCTCCCGCTCGAGGAATCGCTCTCCCACCTCACCCGCACGAGCCCCGGGGTCAGCACGCACTTCGTGATCGGCCGGGGCGGAGAGCTGTTCCAGCTCGTCTCTGCCGATCATCGGGCGTGGCACGCCGGCAAGAGCCTCTTTGGCGGCCTCGACGACGTGAACAGCCGCAGCATCGGGATCGACCTCGTCTTCGTGCCCGACCAGGAAGACGGCTACACGCCCAGGCAGCTGGAGATCCTGCTTTCCCTGTGCCGGGTGCTGCTCCGCACTCTCCCCATCCGGGGAGACGGCATCGTCGGGCATGAGCACGTGGCGATTCCTCACGGGCGCAAATCGGACCCGGGGCGCTGGCTCGATTGGAGCTGGCTGTACGAGAGCCTCGGCCTGGGCACGGCCCCCGAGTTCCTCACGAATCCGGTTCGGCTCTGAACGGTTGCCGGACCGTCTCTCCGGTGCCTACCGGCCGGCCTCGACAGGAAACAGCCCGAGACCGTTGGCCACCGGAACACCCGTGACCAGGCCGGCCGCATCGCCCGGGATGACCAGCTGGGTAGATGACCCGCCGTCGAGGTTCATCAGCTGGACCGCGCCCAGGTGCTCCTTCATGAAGGTGGCCACGTCGGTGTGGGCGATCGGGAAGGGAAAGGACGCCACCAGGATGCGCCCTTGCGAGTCCGCGCCGAGCACGGTCCGTCGAGCCCGACGTCGGTCCGACGGCTTCTTCTTCTTTCCGTCCGCAATCAGCATGGGCGTGGACTGGACGGCGAACCGCACCTCGTGGTCCACGTCGACCTCGGAGGCGAAGGCCTTTGGTCCGGTCACGTGCGCCTGCCCCCTGGAGTCGATCCAGAACACCCCCCAGCTCACCTTCTTCAATCGCTGCAGCACCTTGCCCGACGACACGATCAGCCCGATGGGGCGATCGGTCTCGGCCTCAAAGAACGAAGCGTTGACGCAGGCGACGGCATCGGAGCACCCGCTCATGGCATCCACCGTGCTCAACGTTCTGCCGGCGGGCGGCGACACATACCGCAGCTCCACCTCACCCGGGGAGAACCTCAGGACATGGACCCGGAACAGCCCCAGCGTGCCATAGGAGTAGGTGAGAAGCTGCGCCCCCGCCTTCAGCGTCCTGACGGCCACGGGCTCACGCGAGTCGGCGGCCGAAATCCCGGCAGCAAGCAGTGCCACCAGCGAAAGGCGGAAGAAAGGCATCGTCACAGCCCCTTGCAGAGCTTGGGAAGGCTGTCGGCAAACGGCGGAGTCGCGATGCCGGCCTGGGTGATGATCGACGTGATGAGACCGGCGGGCGTCACGTCGAACGCCGGGTTCCTGGCGGGCACGCCGACGGGGGCCAGCAGGTTGCCTCCCAGTCGCGTCACCTCGTCCATTCCCCGCTCCTCGATGGGGATGTCCTTGCCGTCCGCAAGAGACAGGTCCACGGTCGAGTAGGGTGCAGCGATGTGGAACGGTACCTTGTGCTCACGAGCCACGAGGGCCAGGTCGTATGTGCCGATCTTGTTGGCCGTGTCCCCGTTGGCAGCGATGCGGTCCGCCCCGACGATCACGCGGTCCACCCGTCCGGTCTTCATCAGCCAGGCTGCAGAGCCGTCCGGAATCACGGTCACGTCGATGCCGTCCCGGGAAAGCTCCCAGGCGGTGAGACGGGCCCCCTGGAGCAGCGGCCGGGTCTCCCGGGCCAGCACCTTCACCCTGCGCCCCGCCTCCACGGCTGCCCGGATGACCCCAAGGGCCGTGCCGTAACCGGCCGTTGCCAGCGCACCGGCGTTGCAGTGGGTCATGATGGTCTCGCCGTCGGCGATCAGGGTGGCCCCATGCCGTCCCATCTCGCGGCACATCCGGACGTCCTCGACTCGGATGGCCTCGGCTTCTGCAAACAGTGCCGCCGCCCGCTGGCCCGGAGCCAGCCCGGCCACCCGGATGGTCTGGGTGCGTATCCGCTCCAGGGCCCAGAACAGGTTCACGGCCGTGGGACGGGTTGCTGCCAGTCGGGAGATGGCCTGCTCCATTCCGTCGAGGAACGCCGCCGCCCCCCCGGCAAGGGGCTTTGCCGCCAGCGCCGCACCGAAGGCCGCCACCACGCCGATGAGCGGGGCGCCCCGGACCTGCATCGTCTTGATCGCCACCTCGACGTCCGAAGACGTCCGGCACTCGAACCATTTCTCTTCACCGGGCAGAAGCGTCTGATCCAGCACCAGCACCCTGCCTTCCTCAATCCGGATAGGCTCCACACTCATCCAACTACCTCAACTAGCATGCCTGATTAAAGCGGCCTGATGCCCTGCTTTCCCTCTACTTCCCGAGAGTCCCCTTGGCGCCGACCAGAGCGCTCTTGAGGAGCCCCACCCACAGCTTCTGGCAGGCGGCATCCTGGAACGCCACGAAATGTCCCTGCCCCTTGTACTGCGCCAGGGCCGCGGTGACCGCCTCTCCCTGCGCCGTGGTCACGTTCCCTACCGCAGGAAGGGACTGTGTTGCAAGTCCCTTGAGCGCAAACCCCGGATGGGCGTGGACAAGCGGGGCAAGCGGAGGCATCCCTCCGGCGATGGCCTGGTTGTCGGTGGTGACGGCCGGCGTGTAGGGGTCATCCACCCCTTCGGTCAGCAGCACCGGGATGGCCTGTCCCGCCAGCCGCTCACCGAAGTAGAACGGGCTGTAGTTGATCGGGTCGCTCACGTCGACCAGCATCTGGGCGATGGTGATGGCCGGGTGGAAAAGCGTGAACTCGTCGTCGTACTCGAGGGCCAGCAGCTTCTCCATGGCTGCCTTGATATCCACGTTGACCCCCGAGTCAATCTGCTTGCGGAGCAGGATCGTGTAGGCAAGCCCGCCGCCCGAGCCCGAAAGCACCGCCGCCTTGATCTCATCCTGGACCGCCACGTAGAGAGACCCGGTCAGCCCTCCCTGCGAATGCCCGAAGAACCCCATCCGGTCCGCGTTGAAGGTGATTTCCTGGCCCGCGGTATGGACCGTGAGCCCCTCGACGAAGCGGGCAAGCGACACCGAGTCCAGTGCCGCCTGGCGAAACAGGCTCCTGGCTCCATCCGGGTTCGTGAAATTGAACGAGTAGTACTCGACGTCGATGGGTGGACCGGTGTACCGGTCGCCGTGCAGCGGCTGATCGATGCTGATCACCGCAAGGCCTGACTTGGTCATCAGGTTGGCCTCGGTTCCCATGCAGCTCTTGTAGCTCCCGCCGGTCCCGTGCGAGCACATGACGACGGGCCACCCCCCGACCGGCTTGGGCCCCTTGGGCACGGCCAACGCGAACGTGATGGTCTCGGACCACTGGACGACGGGCTTTCCGTCGCCATCAAACAGGATGGCCCCGCCTTCCTTGTAGGGCGGTTCCCCCGTCTGAAAATTCGGCGCTTTGTACTTCCCCACGAAGTAGAGGTAGTCGTTCCCGGTGGCCTTGGCCTCGACTGGCCCGACGGCCTCCACCACGCCCTCCTCACGGATAAAGCGGGCAGCCTGCTCCATTTCCCGGGTGGGATTGGCCGTCGTGAACACCGTGGCCACGGCCACGTCGGGGGCCGAGATGCCCCCTGTCTGGTCGAGCCAGGAGCGCAGCGGAGCCAGCAGGGAGTAAAGCGGAGAACCGACATCTCCGTCGAGCGCCTCGGCCACGACCGGAGTGGGCCCCAGGTGGCGCCCCTGGCCATCCTTCAGCCGGCGCGTCACGACGCATGCGTACTTCTGCGCCGGCCGCATCGGGAACCCGCCGAGCGGACGCACCGCCAGGAGGTAAGGCTCGAGGTAGTAGCCGTCCACCGGCGCTTCCCGGTCCCAGTACCAGCTCTCCAGCGGAATCATCTCGCCCAGGTACGGCGAGCCCTCGGTCACATTGACCAGCAGAATGGGCGAGTCGATCGACAGGGTGTCCTCGACTGCAGGCAGCGCATCGGGGTCGAGGGGCTCCTCGAATCGGAAGTAGATCGCACCGTTGGGCGAAAAGCCGTCCAGCCGCTTCTCGGCCACCGCCACGTAGTCGTCCAGGAGGTCCAGGCCGAACGGGTTGGGGAAGCCGTCCAGGTTCACGCGGCCGTCCACGGTGTAACGGAGATCGCTCGGGAACGGCTGATCGAAGAAGCCGGCTGCCGGAAGTTCGAAGAGGGCCTGTGCTCCGGGCTCCCCGGGGTAGTCAGGCTGCGGGTCGGCGATCTCTCCCACGGTCTCGCTGGCATCGGAGACGCCGGAATCGGCCGTGCCGGAAGAATCCACGGCAGCGTCGGAACCCCCGCCGCCCGTGCCACCCGACCCGTCACACGACGCCAACAGCACGATCAGGACGAGAACCTGGAAATGCTGGCCGGCCCCGCACATGGCTGCCCCCCTCGAAAGTCCGGACGGCATCATACCGGCATCATCCCGGGATGACAACCGTTCAGGGTGCGGAATCGGGCAGACGGGAGAGCGAGTCGTCCGGGCGGCGCGCCCAGAGAGCGAAGGCAAACAACAGGTCGGAAAGCCGGTTGAGGTACCGGGCGGCCCGGGGATCCCCCCGATCGACCAGTGCGTGGAAGCGCCTCTCGGCCCGACGACAGACGGTCCGAGCCACGTGCAGCCTGGCCTCCAGCTCGTTGTCTCCGGCGAGGATGAACCCCTCGATGGGGTGAGATGCAATCACGGAATCGATAGCCGACTCCATCCACGGGGGAGTGACCGCAAGCCGCTCCAGCCAGGCATCGTCTCCCGACGACACGTAGGCTCCCAACAGGATCAGGTCGTCCTGAATGGAGCTCGCCATCGATTTCAACGCAGCCCCGGAAGGCCCCATGGGAACCGCCCCGGTCTTGACCAGCCCCAGGTGGGCGGAGAGCTCGTCGAGCGTCCCTCCGGCCTCGAACAGCGCATCGGTCTTCGAGCGCCGCTCGCCGCCCAGCGTGGCAGCCGTCCCCTTGTCCCCGGTTCGTGTGTAGATGACCATGGCCCCGCTCAGAATGCGAAGGCCAGTCGTCCGATGACCGAATAGGAAGCCAGCTCACCCAGGCTGACTCCTCCGATGGATCCCAGGTCCTCCTGCTTCGGAGCAATCAGCGGGAACTGCACCGCAGCCGAGGCCTTGAGCCAGAACAGCTTGAGCTGCAGCCCGCCGATGGCAAACAGGGCACTGTACGGATCCGCGTCCTTGAGCGGTGCCATTCCGTTGAGCTCGCCGATGATCGAGACCGGCCACTTGGGCATGAATACCAGCCCGCCACCGTACTTGGCGTACACCACGCTCCCCGGCAGGGAGTCGGTATCGCCAAGCACGTAGAACTGGTTGACCAGCTCGGCATGCATCTGGAGCGACACCACCAGCGAGTCGAATCCCATCGCAAGGAACGGGTCGACCGCCATGTACCCGTGCATGAACTTCGGGCCATACCACAGGTCCGCCGTGGCCATACCTCCCGCGTCGCTGGTCCCTGACGGGATATAGATGGTGGCTCCGTACCCCAGACCGAACGCGGCCGCATTGGTCCCCCAGATGTGCCCGAACGTGGTATCCAGGGCCATATTGCCCAGGTTCCACTTGGTCTCCTCCTCGAATATCATGACGGCCAGCGGAACTCGCACGTTGAGCGACAGGTACTTGAAGTTGATTTCCATGTTGGGCTCGACCATCAGCGAGGTGGCCTGCTGCTTGGCCAGCTCCCGCGTCAGCCCGAGGATCCCCTTGCGCTCCTCCTCGGGAAGGGCCGTCGTATACCCCATCACGGCCCCCTTGTCCGACTCGTTGATGACCCCCTGAGCCACCAGGTCGTCAAGCCCCTGGGAGAGCTTCGTGTCGTCGGAAGCGGTCTGGGTCAGGTCGTTCCACTTGTCGTCCGGGATGGTGTTGATCACCATCATGGCCCCGTCGACATTGGCCTCGGCACTGGCCTTGCACGCCGCGTCGTTTCCGCATGCGGCCGCCACCGTTCCGTCCACGAAGGAATCCTTCTGCGAGCTGAGCACCAGGCTCATCGGTGCGAACTGGACATTGACCCCCAGTGCGAACCGCTTGGCACCAGTCGGCTGCTTCACGGAGCGGCCCACCAGCAGGTCCGACCCCTCGAATGGGTCCGCAACCGCGAACGAAGGGAACATGGCGAAACCGACCAGCACGAGGCACAGAATGCGCAATCTCATCGGAACCTCCGGGTTTTCACGACGGGGACTGGCTCTAGACTAGCCACTATCTCGTCGGCCTGCAAGCCCCCTTGAAGATAAGAATTGATCGCAGGCACTTCGCGTGCTAGCATCCGACCATCTGGGTGTCTGGTGCGGGGGGCGAGCAGCGGGAATGAGAGTCGAGTACGCAGGCGACACACACGTCGGAATGAAACGTGACCATAACGAGGATTCCCTCCTCATCGTGCCCGACGAGGATCTTTTCGTCGTTGCCGACGGAATGGGGGGGCACGCATCGGGAGAGATCGCCAGCCGCCTTGCCATCGATACCATCAAGGCGTTCTTCGAGGACACGGCGCAGGACGCCGAGATCACCTGGCCCTTCACCACCGGCCGGGAAGACGACTACGATGCCAACCGGCTCATCACGGCCGTCAAGCTTGCCAACCAGCGGATCTTCGAGGCCAGCAATTCCCAGCTCCAACTCCGGGGGATGGGGACGACCGCGGTGGCGGCCTACTACAGTGAAGGCCGCATGTTCGTGGCCCACGTGGGCGACAGTCGGTGCTATCGATTCCGCAACGGAAACCTGCAGCTCCTCACCGAGGACCACTCCCTCCTCAACGACTTCCGGCGCTCCCTCAATCTCACTCCGGACGAGGAGAAGAAGTTCCCGCACAAGAACATCATCGTGCGGGCCCTCGGCATGAAGAACTCCGTCGACGTGGACCTCGAGATCTTCCCCCCCCACGCCGGTGACACCTACCTGCTCTGTTCCGACGGGCTGACCGGCGAGGTCGAGGACAAGGGCGTCGAGCGGGTCCTCCGGGAGGAGAAGAACCTGGTCAAGGCCTGCCAGCGTCTCATTCAGATGGCCAACGATTCCGGAGGCCGCGACAACGTCACCGTCCTCATCCTCCGCCTGGAGGAGGGGGAATCACCCGAGTTCGACGAGTTGACCGAAGAGGTGACCCGCGAGCTGACCGAAGAAGTGAAGAAGCGACTTTGATCCTTATCGCTCCGGATGGGGGCGGGGGGCATCACCTTCCTGGAGATGGAAGCTCTTCCCTGGAGACGGCAATCCAACCCTGGAGATGGCAACCCATGAGCCGAGTGTTCGACGAGCTGCAGCAGCGAGGGTTCCTGTATCAATGCACCGGCGAGGCCGAGTTGAAGACGGCCCTCCAGTCCGGCCCGGTGACCTTCTATGTCGGATTCGACCCGACGGCGGACAGCCTGCACGTCGGCAGCCTGATTCCCATTCTGGCCATGGTCCATCTCCAGCGGGCCGGCCACAGGGCCATCGCCCTGACCGGCGGCGGAACCGCCATGGTCGGCGACCCCAGCGGGAAGACCGAGATGCGCCAGATGCTCACCGAGGAGAGGATCCGCTCCAACGCGGTCGGAATCAGCGCACAGCTTGCCCGCTTCCTCGTGCTGGACGGCGACAAGGGGCTGGCCCTCGACAACATCGCCTGGCTCCGGGATCTCAGGTACATCGATTTCCTGCGCGACATCGGCCGCCACTTCTCGGTCAACCGCATGCTGTCCGCAGAATCCTACAAGATGCGCCTCGAGACCGGCCTCTCGTTCCTCGAGTTCAACTACATGCTCCTCCAGGCCTACGACTTCCTCGTCCTGCTCAAGGACCACGGCTGCACGCTCCAGCTCGGCGGCCAGGACCAGTGGGGCAACATCGTCGCAGGGATCGACCTCGTCCGCAGGGAGACCGGCAGGGAATCCCACGGCCTCACCTTCCCCCTGCTCACCGATGCCTCCGGAAACAAGCTCGGCAAAACCGTCGCCGGGGCCGTCTGGCTGTCCTCCGACCGCACGTCGCCGTTCGACTTCTACCAGTTCTGGCGCAACACCGATGACCGCGACGTGGAGCGCTTCCTCAAGCTCTTCACGTTCCTCCCGGTCGATGAGTGCGGACGCCTCGGCAAGCTTGCGCCCCCGCTGCTCAACCGGGCCAAGGAGATCCTGGCGTTCGAGATCACCCGCATCGTCCACGGCGACGAGGCCGCCCGACAGACCTATCTGGCCATTGCCAGCCAGTTCGGCACGGCCGATCCGGAAGGGAAGGTGGCAACGACATCGGCCATCGCCGGACTGTCGGCCTCGGCCGCGGAAGCGCTCCCAGAGCTCGTCGTGCCGGCAGCGGATCTGGCCCACGGGATCATGGTCGCGGAGCTGCTCGTCAGGGCCGGCTTCTGCACCAGCAAAGGGGAGGCACGCCGCATGATCCGCCAGGGGGGAACCAAGCTCGGCGAGACGGCAGTGACCGACGAGACTCTCAAGGTGTCCGCAATGGACCTCGCCTCGTCGCCCATTCTGAAGGCGGGGAAGAAGCGCATGGTGCGGATCGTGACGGGAAGCTGACCGCCCTACAGCGCGGCCACGAATCTCTCCATGGCGGCATTCACCTGCACAGCAAGCTCGCCCAGCGCCGGGTTCTCGATGCCGGCCATGGCCACGAGCGGATTCATGGCGGATACCTCCACCCGCCCGTCTTCCCACTGCTGCACCACGACGTTGCAGGGCAGGTAGACCCCCACCTTGTCCTCGAGCGTGAGCGCCTTGTGAGCAAAGCCCGGGTTGCACGCCCCCAGGATCGCATAGTCCCGGAACTCGGCCCCGAGTTTTCTTCTTATTGTCTCCTTCACGTCGATCTCGGTGATTACCCCGAACCCCTCTTTCTTGAGCTCGTCAACGACCCGGGACTTCACCGCAGCGAAATCCCCTTTGACAAACCGGCTGATGTGGTAGGCCATTCGCCACCTCCTCGTTCCACCATGGAATTGAGCCGGGCGAGGGGAAAGGGTTACAGGGCGATGCCCGGAATCGGTTGTCCCAAGACCAGTCGTCCAGTATACTGATGTCGCACACATCGACCGGGAGGACGACGAGAATGTTTCTTGGTGAGGCCCGTCCGGATGGAATCCTCCGGGGAATCCAGTATGCTTCCCTCGTATTCCTCGCTCTGGCGGCGAGTCCGGCTTGTGCGGATCGGCCGGCGTCCCAGGACATCGGAGGTGACGATACGGGCTCGCTGTCCGACCATCGTGCCTCGGGGCCGGATTTGACTGTGGACGGACCGGATTCGGGAACCGTCCCGGACCTGCCGCTCGAAAGGGAGGTGGCCTCAGGCCCGTGCCTGCCAGAGGAGCAGTGGTGCCCGGTCGGGCCCTGGAAGTTCGTCGACACTTTCTCCGATGTCCTGGCTTTTGCCGATGACGATGTCTGGGTCGTCGGAAGGTACGGTCGCATCCTGCACTGGAATGGCGAGGAGCTCGAAGTCGTGAGGGACACCTGGCCCAAGGGTTGGCTGTCCGGAATCTGGAGCGCTGGACCGGATGATGTCTGGTTTGCAGGAACGGAGGGCAAGGTGATCCGTCGGAAAGGCTCCGACTGGACAGAATACGCCACGGGGACGGATGCCTGGCTCTGGGGGATCCACGGCACGGGGACGGATGACGTCTGGGTCGTGGGGATCCAGTCCTCCGCCGCCCATTGGGACGGGAGCGCCTGGACGGTCTACGACGTGGACGGAGATCCTGACCCGTTGCACTCCGTCCACCTGGAGGCGGTGTGGTGTGCCTCCTCCGAGGACGTCTGGGCCGTGGGGTTGGCGTCCAATCTGCCAGTGATCTACCGGTGGAACGGAGGCGAGTGGACCCGGCCCGAGCTTCCCGTCCTGGAGCACATGGTGGGAGGACTCTCCGACGTCTGGGGAACCGGGCCGGACGACGTCTGGATGGCCGGTCCGGCGGACCTGGGCGCCGGGCCCGACGGCTGGGAGAAGTGGGCCACAGTGCTGCATTGGGATGGCAAGGAGCTGACCGAGGTCGAGCTCGACAGCGAGGCGTTCCACCCTCATGTGACCGGGACGGCGCCGGGGGACGTGTGGCTGTCCGGGCCGGAGGAGGTTGCCCACTTGCATGACGGTCAATGGGACTTCTTCAGCCCGGGCATGCCGGCCGGGGCACTCTCCGTGTCGCCGTCGGGGACCGCCTGGATCGCGGGTGATGCAGGGGCGTTGCTTCGGTGCGAAGGCCAGAGCTGCGATGTGGTCTCCCCTCCCGTGCCGGACCTGGCAGACGTGCGGGGAACCGGGGACGCGCTTTGGGCCGTGGGTACATACGGATCGGTAATCAAGCTCGCTGACGGGCAGTGGCAACGTGAGGATTCGGGAACTCTGCAGCACCTCCACGGAATGTGGGTTGACCCGTCCGGTGAACCGTGGGCGGTCGGGGAGAATGGCACGACTCTGCGACGAAAGGACGGTGCCTGGCTGCCGCTGGAATCGGGGACCGATTTGCACCTCCTGGGCATCTGGGGGAGCTCGGACGACGACGTGTGGGCGGTGGGTGGAACGAACGTGAACTCCCATCTCCGCTCCGAGCCGGGGGAGGGGATCGTCCTGCACTGGGATGGAGAGGCATGGACCCCTGACGATGCAACGCCAGCGGGGACGCTCCGAGCCGTGGCCGGAGCGGGTCCCGATGATGTGTGGGCAGTCGGATCGCAGCAGACTGCGCTCCACTGGGATGGGGCGGTGTGGACGCCCATGGCGCTACCAGCTCCATACGACTTCTACGGGCTGGTCTTGCGCACCGCATTCGTCGATGGTGCGGGTCGTGTCTGGGTTGCAGGCCGTGTCACGCCTCAGGCATCGGAGTACTGGACCGGCCTCATCGGATTCTCTTCCGGGGAGGACTGGACCTGGTACAAGACCGGACTGACCAATGACGTCGCCGGGATCTGGAGCGACGGTGCCGACCTGGCCATCGCAGCCGGCGAAGGGCTCGAGGTCTTCACCTGGCTCGGCGGCGCCTGGCACAAGCAGGACGTCTGGATTGACTGCCTCGACGCGGTCTGGGGTGACGGCCAGGGAAATGCCTGGGTCGTCGGCAAGAAGGGCGGGGTTCTCCAACGGACGTTCCAATAGGCCGTTGCGTCACCACTGCCGAGGCCCTTCCCCGGCCGCTGGGGCGGCCCCCCGATGTCCGATGCAGCTCCCCGGCCTCTGGTGCGGCATCCCCGACGGCTTGAGAGGTTGAGGCGTCTTCGTGGGCAAGGCCTGCTTGATGTCTCTCAGCCAGGATGACGGCTCCCGAAATGCCCCTCCGCCCACGGGGGCGGAGTACCCCGGCGCCACGGGGCGCCGAGGGGAGGTGGGGGTTCCCGGGCTTCCCCGGGATCACGGGTCCGCCTGGGCGTACCGGCACATCCGGACCCCGCGCCGACGGCACATCTGCATGTCTACCCAGGGTTTCACCCTGGGCTACCCGTGCTCCGGGTGTGGTGCCGAGTATCGCGGGCCGCCCCTTCAGGGCTCAAAGGATTGTGAACGATCGGGTAGAGGAGCGGCACATCCGTACCCCGTGCCCACGGCACATACGTCCCCCCACCTACCATGACCCATCCCAGTGCTTCATGCGTCGCCTCGGCGGCGAGGTCGGTCCCTACTCGGCCAATTCGACCACGGTGTTCGGCCCCGACGTGCCGGATGGGTTGGGACGGTCCGCGAAGATATCCTTGACCGTCATCTTGTGGTACGTCGGATCCTGGGTCACGTCCAGGCCACGCTCGGTGAGCGGGAACTCCTCGGTGCCGGGCCACTTGCCCTCGTCCTTGGGCAGGCCGCACGTATACTTGTACCGCAGCATCGTCCCCGGTGCAAAACCGAACGTCGCGGTCCAGATGCCGTCATTGGCCTTCTTGTCCGGGGCCTCTCCGTTGTCCACCATCGGGATCTTGTTCGGGATCCAGTTGGCCAGCACGTCCTGGTTGCCCGAGATGTAGATCACGCCGTTCCCCTTGGGGGGCGGCGGAGTCTCGATGTTGACGTAGGCATTGATCGGGACGGTCTTGCCGGTGACGTCCACTTCGAAGGTCACGTAGACGAGCGTCGTGATGTCGTCGAACACCACCTTGCCGCCCGAGTATGGGGCCGTGTCGATGGCCTTGCTCCCCTCCGACGCCACGGCCATGACCTCGAGCGGGTCGCCGAATTCCATCTCGAGGGCCGCAAACGGGATCTTGAACTCGAGCAGCTTGCCGCCGGCCACCGGTCCCCCCAGCTTGATGGTCGAGGCCCCGGCCGCAATCCACCCCTCGTTCCCGTCCGCCTTGCCCAGCAGGAGCTTTGGCGGCTTGCTCGAGAAGTCCACCTTGATCTCCCACGCAGCCCCGGGGGCGGAGAACTGGATCGGGAGCCCCTGCGACGTCTTCTTGTTCACCTTGTTGGCCGTGAACTGCCCCGTCTGGGCGTTCGTGATGTGCTTGTGCGTCGTGTACACCGTCACGTTGTAGTTGGTGCTCAGCTTGGCCGACAGATCCTCGTTGAACAGCAGGGCCAGGTAGAAATCCTGGCCCAGGTAGCCATAGTAGACCTGGGCAATGTCGTCGTCAGGCCCGGCCATGGTACCGCCCGAGTCGTTGTCGTAGAAGAATCCGCCGTCCTCGTCCCATTCCCCTTCGTTGGGCGTGAACAGCCCGTCGATGGTCGGAGCCTTGCCGAATGGCCCGGACATGGCCTGCGGCTTCTTCTGCACGATGGGGGCGTATTCGGGCACGTCGTAGGTCGACTGGCCCATCTTCTCGAGCGCCTGGTTCATGAACGTGTACATGCCGGTCAGGTGCGTCCGGAAGGACTTGTCGAACGGCGTGTCGTCGTTGGCCGGCGAGGTCATGTCCGAGCCGTACCACCAGAACCAGTCGCTCCCCTCTGCCGCATAGATCTCGTCGAAGGCCTTCCAGACCAGCCAGTCGAGGGAGCTCTTGTCCGCCGGCTCCGGGGCCTGCGGATTGGGCTGCGACAGCCCCGACATCTCGAGCACCTTGCGGGCCCCGTAGAGGTACTCCCACGCCTGGTTCTCCTCACCCTCTCCGATCCAGATGCCGAAGTTGCCGCCGATCCAGGACCCCGGGAAGAGCGGCTCCAATTCCTTCTGCTGCGTCACGGGATGAGCGGGAATCCCCCGGTCCGGGTTGCCCTGGATGTACTCGGACATGGTCACGCTGACGATCTCGCCCATCTGGAACGACTCGGAAAGGTCCCCGTAGAGCGCATGGAAAAAGCTCTTCCCGTCCAGGTCCTTCTTGTAGGATTCCCACGCGTTCTCGCCGTCCAGGACCACCACCACGAGCCGGTCCGTGCCCCCGAAGTTGGGAGCGTGCGACAGCACGTTCTTGATGAACTCTCCGGCAGCGACTTCCCCCTTGAGCATCTGGAACGTGAACCCGACCTTGTTGGACAGCTCCGTATCCCGGAAGATGATCACCATCTCGTCGTCCGTGGTCCCGGCCGTCCCGTCCTGCTTGTCCACGTCGATCTTGTAGGGGACATACGGCGAGGCATTTCCCCCGCCCACGACCTTGCTCTTGTAGAGGACCTCGGAATCCGTGGCCGTCCACAGCAGGCCGGCATCGGTGAGGATCTCGACCACCTCTTCGGCAACACTCCCTTCGCCGCACCACATGCCGAGCGGAGGAATGCCCCAGATCGACTCGTGGTAGGCCTTGGCCTTGAGCACGTGGGCGTAGGCATCCTGCGGATAGCCGTACGCGGGGTTCGGCAGGTTGTCGAAGGGCTGCCCCTGCTTGGCCAGGTCGGTGTTGTAGATCAAAGGAAGGATGGGGTGGTAGAACGGCGTCGTCGTGATCTCGATCTGCCCCTTCTTCGTGGCCGGATCGAACATGAGCTCCTTGTGGATGCCCACGATGTTGGCCATGATCTTGTATTCCTCGGCCACCAGCCGGTTGGCCAGCTCCTCGGAGAACCCGTTGACCATATAGACCGCCATGGGATCGCCTTCCGGGTCCACGCCGGTGCTCTTGGTCAGGACGTCGGTCAAATCCACCACCGACCCGTCGGGAAGCTCGACCGGCCCGTTGAGGAAGTCCGGGTCGATCCAGGCGATCTCGAACAGGATCTTCAGCTTGAGGAAGTCCTCCTGGGTCAGCAGCGCCGGGTTCTTCTCCCGCAGCTCGATGTACTGCGGGAAATGCTTCATCATGATGTCGGAGGTGCTCACGCAGGCCCAGGGGTCCTTGTAGAGCAGGCCGAGCTGCTTCTCGGTCGCAGTCTTGGGCGTCGGAGTGTCCTCGAGCAGCAGGTCGATCCACGGGTCGGTCCGCCCCTTCCACTTGGCCAGGAACGCGGCCTCGTCCACCGTGCCCTTCTCCTTGTCCACGTAAGGTCCCAGCCGCTCGACGTAGTAGTCGATGAGCTGGATCATCATGACCGGCGTGATGTTCATGTTCACGTGGACGTCGGGGTAGCCCTCCAGCATCGAGGCCATGTCGTAGTAGTCCTTGGTCGCGTGCTTCCGGACCCACGGCCCGGTCAGCTCGTCCTTGACCGGGTCCAGGTAGAACGGCTGGTGCTGGTGCCATACGATGGTCAGGTACACGGACCGCTTGATCACCGCCTTGTTGGCCTTCTGATCCACGACGTTGCCCGCCTGGTCCTCCACCTTCTGGACCAGCACGGTGTACGTAAACGCAGAGTTCACCTGGGACGGGTTGGACAGCGTCAGGTGAGCGAACTGCTTGTACACCTCGACCTTTGCAAGCCCGACCTGGCTCATGTCCGAGCCCGTGATGCTGTAGTTGGCCAGCTCGCCGCCGGTGCCGGAATCGATGGGCTCGGAGAACCGCACCGAGACCGTCTGCCCGTCTGCCGAGAACGCTCCGGTGACCTGGGGTGGCGTCTCGTCCACCTCGGGGGTGGTGTCCGGCTCGACCGGGATTTCCTGCTCCAGATCGGGCGGCACTTCACCGTCCGGGAGCACGGTAGCGTCCCCGACGTCCACGGCCACGATTCCGTCCGGCTCCACCGGGATCACGTTGCCGTCCGGCAGCACCCGAATCTGCCCGTCCCAGCCCGGGATGTCGTAGTCGGGCTTGTACGGGGCGGGCTTGGTGCCGCAGGAGACCAGGGCCAGTGCCAGAAGTGGAACCGCTGCTACGACCAGTCTCGTCATGTCATACCCCTTACAACACGTTCACCACGGCCACGATCGCGACTTCCTCGATCTTCTCGGGGTTGAAGAACTGCGGAAGCGTCTGGTTGCATAGCCCGTCCATGCCGCCGTAGGCATTGGTCACCTTGACGAACAACGCCACCTTCTTGCCCCCGACCGGCTTCCCGTTCGGGAACAGCGTGGCCATCGGAATGGCCGCCTCGAGCATATCCGGCGTGCAGGCCACGGTCCCCTGAAGCCACGGGAAGTTGTTCGTGGGGTCGAGCCCTCGCCAGCCGACGTACGTCGAGCCCCCCAGGTCCTCGCCCTCCAGGAAGGAGGACATTCCCCGGCTCCCAAACCCGAATTCGGCCCCATAGCCCGGCACGCTTACGCTCACCATGTTGCTGAGCGCATCGTCCAGATCCCCGTTCCCCTTGTTGTCGAACAGGAGGTTGAGCTGCGCGATTCCCGTCCCCGAGGGATAGTCGACGTCGAGGTAGCCCACGATGTAGTTCTGCGCCTCCACATAGCCGTACACCGCGACGTAGAAGTAGTCGTCGTCGTAGGCGGCGTAGAGCTCCATGAGCGCGTTCTTGGTGGGGTCCCAGTTGCTCTCGAGCCCGTTGGTCGTCACCAGCATCTCCGTCGGCCACTCCGACATGTCCCCGTCCGGCTGGGGCGTGAACTGGAGGGTGTAGGTGAGCCCGCCGGCCAGCGTGTTGCTCTTGCCGTCCGGGTTCTTCACCGTGAGGCTCACTTCGCCCGCCTCGTGCTTGGGGGCCGTGAACACGATCGTGTCGTCGGTCACGTTGGCGGTGGGAACCACCAGGTCTCCCAGGGTCAGCTCAAGCCCGGCAACGAAGCCGGCCCCGGAGACCGTCACCGTCGTACCGCCGAGCACGGACACGGCCCCGGGCTTGACCCCGAGGATGACCGGCCCGTCGCCTGGCTCCTTGACCTCCCAGGTTCCCGACTTGTCCATGGCAAACCCGTTGATGCTGCCGTCGGAATCCGCATAGACCCAGTTCGTCCCGTCCATTGAGAAGCGGAATGCGAAGCGGTAGATCCCGGGAACGTCCGTCTGCAGCGCCCCCTTCCACACGTCGTTGTTTCCACTCTCGCCGTGGTAGACCGCATCGGCCCAGGTCCATTTGCCCGGATCGGCCGGCAGATCCGCCACCTCGGGTCCGAAACCAAGCTGCGCCTTCAACCCGGAGCCGGCCCCGTCCCCGGGGGTGATTCCCGGCTCCCATGCCTCGGCATAGGCCTCCCCCGCCGGCTTGCCCTTCAGGCTGGACAACGCCAGAGGCGGGAACAGGTTGGCATAGTCCACCGTGTTCGGGACGTACGTGAATGCCCCGGCCAGCAACGCCTCCTGCCCGTCCGTGTTGACCAGCTTCACGTCCACCTTGCCCAGCTCACCGGACGGCGTCGTCGCCACGACGTGCGTCGAATCGATGAACTGGATGCCGGCCGCCAGCCCCTTGCCGAAGAACACCGTCGGGTTGGGCAGGAAGTTGGCCCCGTAAAGGTTGACCGAGGTGCCGCCCGTGACCGGGCCCTCCTTCGGGTCCACGGAATCGACCTGCGGAGCCTTGGCCTCCTCGATGTAGGTGAACCCCTTGATGAACGTGTCGGTGCCACCATCGGGATTGGCCACGGTCACGTCCGCCTTCCCCACGGCCCCGGCAGGCGTCACGCAGGTCAAAGACGTATCCGACAGCACGGTCACGTTCTCCGCTGCCGAGCTGCCGAACTTCACGGTGGCACCGTCGGCAAGCTGCGTTCCGGTCAGAGTGACCAGCGTGCCCCCTTCCACCGGCCCGGAATCGGGCTCCAGCGAGAGGATCTTGGGCTCGCTCTTCACCACGTTCTCCTGGCACTGGTGGTTGATGCACGCAAAACCGTCGCCGCACTCCTCGTCCGTGTCGCACCAGACCTGGCACTTGTGCTCCTTGCACTTGAGGCCGGCCTCGCACTCCTCGTCCGTGTCGCACCACACCTTGCACTTCCCGTCGATACACTTCTCGCCCGGCGCGCACTCGTTCCCCTCGGCGGTGCACTCGGGCTTGGGCGGCTCGCCGTCGCACTCGGCAATGACCGTGGTGTTCTCGGACGTGCCCCACGAGTCCTTGTCGAACGTGATGTCGACCTCTTTCCACTCGCTGCCGAAGCAGCTCACATAGGCCCGCACCCCCTCCTTGACTCCCTTGACCGCGCCTTCGGTCAGAAGCTTGTATTCTGCGGCCTGATCCCAGGTTTCCTCGGCCTTGGAGAACATCAGCGTGAACTGGGCATGCTGGCCGGCATAGAGCAACCCGGTGTGCTTGCCCAGGTTCTTGCTCTGGACAAACGTGTAGATGCCGTCACCGGCCACGTCGTCCCCCTTGTCCACGTCCGGCCCGGCATCCAGGATCTGCACGGGGGTCCACATGTTCATCGCGCCCTTGAGGTACACGTTGGGGCTGTCGTACTCGTTGACGAACTCGAACTCGGGATGGAGCTTCGACAGGTCCATCGTGATCTTGATGTCGATGTCGCCAAACGGCTTGAGCTCGAGACCCTGCACGTTGAAGTCTTCAGTGCTGCCGGCCGGGACCGTGACCTCGCCGTTCGGGCCTTCCCACATCCAGAATCCGAGCTCGTTGAGCACGCCGTACTGGAAGGTCTCCTCCTTCTCTGCCTTGATCCACACCTCTGCCGAGAAAACCGAGTCCCCGGCCTCGGCACCGGCCATCTCGTGTCCCCCCTGGGCAATCGGGCCATCGTCGTACAGCAGGGGATAGGGACCGTCGTTGGGACCCCAGGCCGCATTGAAGACGATGAGATTGGTCTTCTCGTCCCATTTCCACGAGCCGGTCCACACCATGTCGCCGTCCTTGAACGTCTTGGTCGCCCGGTCATCGACGTAGAAGCGGATGGAGGCCGTCCCCGGCGGCTGGATCCACCGTTCGTTGCCGGTCAGCTCCTGCCCGGAGAGGTCCCATTGCACGTCGCCGCCGGCGTCCACCTTCGTGTCGGCAGTCACATCCACCTCTTCCTGCGGCGTCTCGCGGCAGCCGCCACACAGCGCCAGCCCCGCAAGCAGTGCCACTGTGCCGGGAACAGCCACGAGCACCTTGAGAACGGCTCCCTCGCCGGCGAGCCCTCGACTCCGCTCGGGGCAAGCCATCGACCATCGACCATCGACCATCATTCCACGGCTCCCAGTCATCGTTGACCCTCCGTCCCTACTCCACCCACAGCGTGGGTGCGTCCTTCAGCTTGAATCCGTCCGAATTCCCTGCGGCCCCGCCTTCGGCCGGCAGGTCGCAGTAGTCCCACGACAGCCCGGCATCAAACGAGTACCGCACTGCAAGACGATACCGGGCCTTGGCCACGTCCGGAACCGGTGCCCCGACGAACTGGGCCACACCCGCGTCGCACGCGGCAAGCCCGCTTCCTTCCGGCAGCGTGCAGCCACCATCCAGCGCCATGGGGAAGAACTGCCATCCGTCCTGGTACCGGGGGTCCGGCAGCTCCACACACGGCGGCAGCGCCAGCGCACAGGCATCGCCCTCGTTGCAGCATGCCGGCGAGATGCCTACATCCATCCACAACCCGGGCTCGAACTGCGGCTCCTGGACGGTCAGCCGCGCCAGCACCGGGTACGTTTCCCGGTCCACCTGCCCGGCGGGAACCCCCGTGGCCGCGTCCGGCAGCGCGGTCGGGAAGACCACCGAGCACGGGGCACTGCCGCCCAGCGTGTAGTTGAGGGGGACCTTCAACGTCACGAGCTGGTCCCCCGACGTGTACGGCAACACCACGTTGGCCGGTGCCGGCACGAACGGCGGTGCCGTGAACAGGATGCGCTTCGCATCGGCCACGAGGAAGCCGGGCTGGAGGTTTGCGTACACCTCCTGCGTCTGCGCCGTGTTTACTTCAAGACCGGTAAGCACGTTGGGATCGAGATTGGCCCCGGAAAGCTCCACGAGGAACCCGCCACCGGTGCGCCCCGAGGCCGGCAGCGCCCCCTGGAGCAGCGGTGCCTTGCCTCCGGAGCCCTGGTAATCGCTCCCCTTCAGCTTCGCGATGGGGGGTACCCCCGCTTCCTGGCAGCTCGGGACCACGCTGCCCGGCTGGGCAAACGTGTCGGGCACGCAGTCGCCGTCCGTGTCCACCCGATTCTCCCAGACGTCGAAGAAGCACCCGGGCTTGGCCTGCTCGGGCCAGGGATTCCGGCTCCCGCCGCACAACCCCTTGTTGTAGTTGTCCGGGTTCTTGTTGCTCGTCTCGTCCGCAAAGTAGTCGTACCGGACGATCATGCCGTCGCCGTTGACGTCGAGGAGCTCCAGCAGTCGGTGTCCTCCAGGCCATTCCTCCGTCCCGCCCCAGCCGTCTCCCGCGTAGCCCCAGGTGTACTTGTAGCCGATCCGCACGCCGCGTTGCCCCGCCTGGGTCGCGATATAGGGCAGATCGAACACGCCGGTCCAGACGTTGTCCCCGGCCTTGGCATCGCCACCCTGGCCGTCGTCTCGCAGGGGGACCATGTTCGGAACCCAGTTGCCCAGGCTCTTGTTGACCTCGGCCCACTCGGTCTTGGTGAGACAGCCGGACTTCACCGCCCCCTCGCACACCGGCGTCAGCGCCGTCGGATCCTCAGTCTCCATGGCCCCGGTGATGAACATCGACTTGCCCGCCTTCTTCGTCGCCTTCTTGTACGGGTTGATGGCCGAGCAGTTCAGGTTCAGGTTCCCCTCGTTGATGTCGGCCATGAACACCACGGTCACCGTCTTCTCGGCCGGGCACCCCTCCAGCTTGACGAGGCCCGCTGCCAGGTCGAGCTGCGCAGCAAACGCTGCCGTATCGGCATCGGGGAACCCGTCCCCCGTGTAGTCCACCGGCAGGGCGGCCAGGAGCTCCGGGTTCAGGAACGTGAAGGAAGGGTCGGGGAACAGGAACACCGGTGGCAGGGAAAACCCACGCGTCGAGGCGGCTAGAAGCCGCTTCACCATCCGGTGAAGCTCGGCGGCAGGGCCCGAGCCGGAGGCCATCCCCCCGGCCAGGATCCCCAGCGCATCGTTGGTCGACTGGACCCCCATGACCCCGAGATTCGTCCCCTGAAGATGCGCCCGGCGCAGCAGCGCCAGCGTCATGGCCGTGGTCCGGTCATCCAGGTTGCTCATGGCCCCGGCAGCGGCCCCCCAGGTCATGCCGCCCAGCTCGTAGTACTTCGACTCCTTCTGCACGTCGATGTAGATGTTCCGGTTGCGCGGAAGCCGCACGGCCAGTCCGAGCAGCCTCGAGCCGCCGCGGGCCGCCTGAACCACCAGGTTCCGGTACTCCGTGCTGCCCGGAAACTCGGTGTCGAACACCCCGTCCTCGCCCGCTGTGGACGCAAACTGCGAAAGAAGAGTACCGGCCGGTGAGAACCAGCTCACCTGCCCCATCGGGAATGCATACACCTGCCCCCGCACGATGTAGGGGTCCGGGGCCTCCGGAACCCAGTCCGGCCCCTTGTCCGTGGCCGCTCCGAAGATCGGCTCCTCGAGCCCGCAGGAGGTCATCCCCCCGGTGCATAGAGCCACCGCCAGGCTCAACGCCAGGGATGCCTGAAGTGCGCTCATCTTCGTGTCCATGTCGTTGCCTCCTACCAGGCCACTTCGAAGCTGGCCTTGGACCGCCACACCTTCCACTCCTGGTCCGCCAGGTTCAGCTCGTCCGGCCGTTCCTGGTTCTTGTGTACGTACTCGAGGTAGTAGTTCAGGCTCGCCCCGCCCCAACGGTAGGTAAGAACTCCAAACCCCTTCTGCTTGGAGGTCAGGTAATCCCCATAGCCCCCGGACAGATCGCCGCTCCGGTTGCGCTCGTCCCAGCGATCGATCTGGCCGCCGATCCCGACGGTCAGGGAGGAGAAGACCGGCATCGAGACCTTGAGTCGTCCGGTGACGATGTCTCCCAGGTAGTCGTCGTCGGTGTAGAACTTGCTCGAACCGTCCAGGTGCAGCTTGCGCCAGTCGTCGTCCCGGACGTACTTGGCCTTGGCTTCTACGGACAGCCCGAAGTCAAAGGTGTATCGGCCCGTCAGCACACCCAGCAGCGTCTGCCGGTCCTGGTCCCGCTTGTAGACGCTTCGCGGGTCCCGCCCCCGGTCACCGACGTTGGCATAGTCGTACAGATCCGTGTCGGTGTACCCCTCGGAGTACAGGAACGTCGGATACTTCTTGTCGATGTCCCGCCCCTGCCCATTGGTCGCATAGGTCAGGTAAGTCCCTTCGACCCCGATGTCCAGGTTCTCCCACTGGTAGCCGAGGATGGCGGTCCCGCCCATCCACCCCACGCAGCTCTCGAACCAGGGCTCGTCGAAGTCGACAAACTCGTTGGCCAGGTTGAGCGTCGGGAGCTGCCCCCCTTCGATGAGCCCATCGGTCAGGAGCACGTCGTCCTCCCGCCGGGCCCCGAAGATCGAGGTCCAGTCCTGCCCGATGTAGAACCCCTCGAGCTTCAGCGACAAACCGATCTCGAACGGGTCGACGGCAAAGGCCCGGGCCCGGGCGGCAAGATCCCCCACGTCCCCGTAAACCACGGGGAACATCCCCTCGTTGCTCTCGACGCCGTTTTCCGCAAACTTCTCTCCGAGCCGGGAATAGGAGTACCCCACCAGCAGGTGGCCGTAGAAGATGTCCCCCGGCTGCGCCTCGATCTCTCCGGTCACGACCGCGTTCTCGTACCGGGGATAGGTCGAAACCGCGTGGTCGATGGTGCAGCCCGGAATGGCGTCGCCCATGGAATCCACGCAGCCGCTCGTGAGGCTCCCCTTGGCATCAGGATCCCAGCGGTCGAACTCCACGTCCCTCGTGTAGCTGCCCACCACCGAGACCTTGAGCCAGTCGATCGGCATGGAATCGAGCCGGGCCGCATACGCCCAGTCCTGGGTGAAGAAAGGATACTCCAGCTTGTCGTCACCGATTCCCGTGCTCCAGCCCGGGCCCACCCACAGCTTGGGCAGTGCGATGATGCCCGCATGGTACCCGAACAACCCGTCGGCAAAGTCCGCCTGGGCGAACACCCCCCGGGCGTTGTCCCGGTCGATGTAGCGCACCTTGCCGATGGTCCACGCATTGAACATGGCCAGATCCGACGACCCCACCCGGAACCAGTCCACCACCGGCACGTCGGGGTTCAGGTTCACGTAGAACCCACGAAACTTCACGTACATCGCCCGGTTGATCCCCAGGCTGTCCCCCGAGGTGTTGTGCTCCCCCTCGTACTCCCATTTCCGCTCGCCGCTCTCCCACCAGTCCTGCCACACGCCGCCGAACCGGCTCTGTATCTTGGCCCCGGCGTTCACGTACCTGCTCACAGAGCCCGTGAACGCCAGCTCGAACTCGCTCGCCACGCCGTTGTTGCCCGCGATGTCGTCGGGCCAGAACGGATTGCCCAGCCACAACACCCCTTGCGAGTCGTCGTTCTTGTAGAGCCACTTGGTGTACAGCTTGGCCGACATGTCGAAGTTCTTCTTGTCGGCCCGGGCCGGAAACCCGGCCAGGAGGATCGCCGCAGCGAGCAACGTCCCAGCCAATTGCCACACCACCGCCCCAGATCGTTTCATGGAACACTCCACCCTATTTTCGTACCCCGTGGCCGTGCCAGTGCAACGCTGGCCCCTCCCGCGTGGTCGGGGCTGTGTGGTTGCGCACAGGGATTGCTGGCCTGGAACTCGCATTCGGGGCTCACTTTACATAAAGCATGGGCAGCTCGGCCAGCTTCGCCTTGGACATGTCCGACCCGGCGCACGTGTACTTCAGCGCCTCGAACTGGGCCTTCTTCTCATCGTCCTTTCCCTTGCCGGCACCGGCCAGGATGTCGAGCACCTGCGGGTCGCAATCCCAGTCGCTCCCGCCGCCGAACCGGTGGTCCCCCTCGATCTCGTTCACGTCCCGGGTCAGCACGTCGTTCCCATCCGGGTAGCCCTCGTTGCTCTGCACCACGACCTGCCATCCCCACGCCCGGTCGAAGCCGCCGAGCTCATCCTTGGGAACCACCACGGTCAACGTCTTTCCCTTGACCGAAACCGCCTTGGGGACGATCACGTCACCCGCCAGATCCTTGGCCTTCATCTTCACTTCCATCTTGGCGCGGCTGACCGGCTGCGGGCTGATGAGGACCGCTTTCTCCCAACGACCGTCCTCCGCAAACCGGATGTTGAGCCCCGGCAAACCGTCCTTGTGGCCCGAGCCGGCCTTGTGGTCCTTGTCCACGTAAACCTGGATGAACTGAAGCGAGAACCCCTGTCCCGGCGGGCTCCACTTCTTCGAATCCCACGGGTCCTCGATCCGCACCTTCATCGTGACCGAGATCTCGACCTTGTCTCCCTTGTCGGAAATCTCCACCTTCGTCATGTCGAACGACCCGGCCTTGTATTCCGCCGCAGTCGGATACTTGTAGCCCCCCGGCCCGACATCGTCCCCTGTGGGGTCCTCGAATACCACCGGCTCGCCGGCCATCGCCCCCGCAGACACCATCATCAGCACTGCTGCCGCCAGCCACGCAACCTTCTTCATGGATCGCCTCCTTGCACGCGCACAGAATTGGTCACAGCAAAACGCGCCAGCATCGTAGGGAGAGCAAGGCAGGTTGTCAACGCGAAGTTTGCACCCGTGCGAGCGCCCGTGCGAACCCCGGGCAATTCAGGCAATCTCGTACCTGTTTCCAAAAATATGACTTGACGCTGCCCATACGACGCGCTACTGTGGAGCAAGAGGCTTCCGGGGGAGGGAGGGAGACGATGGCGGGCGCAAAGCGGGATGTCCTTCTCTTTCGTTTCTTCCATTTCTTCGTGCCGCCGGGCTGGCGATTGCCCGTGGCGGTGGCGGCCGGCGTATTCTTCGGAATCGGTCTGGCCGTGTTCCACGTCTCTGGTGGCACGTCCTACCTCTCGGCCAATTCCGAGGCCTGCATCAACTGCCACCTGATGTCCCCGCAGTTTGCCCGCTGGAGCCATGCCAGCCATAGAGACCGGGCCACTTGCATCGAGTGTCACCTGCCCCAGCAGAATGCGGCAGCCACCTGGATGGAGAAGGCCAACTCCGGACTCCGCCACATGCTCGTGTACACGCTTCGCAGGGAGCCGTTCGTGATCCGGGCCCGCCAGGCCAGCTCCGACAATATCCAGGCCAATTGCGTCCGTTGCCACAAGGCCCGGATCGACACGACCCACCTGGTGACGGTGGACGGCGATGCCGTGCGGCACGGCGACGGACGGTACTGCTGGCAGTGCCACCAGGCGGTCGGCCACGGGAAGCTCAACAGCCTGGCCTCCGCACCGGTATCGCTGCTGCCGGCAGACTACCCTCGAGTCGCCCCCTGGCTGACCGAGCTTCTGGTGCGGGAGAACCAGGCGGGCAAGGTCGACCGCTGACTGGAAACGAGATTCGTGCTTCCCAGGAGGGAGAAATGAAACCCGTGTGGCAGATCGTGGGGGAGAGGCCGTGGTTGGGGTGGCTGCTGTTCCTCGGGACCGTGGCCGCGGTGTTTGCCGTGGGCGTGCTCTCCGCTTCGCTCATCGAGAGGAAGCGGGAGGGACGGCTCGCCTTCCAGCAAAGCGTCGAGATTGGCGATCTCGAGTCGGATTCCTCGGTGTGGGGCAGGAACTACCCCCGGGAATTCGAAACCTGGCAGAAGACCCTCGACGGTTCGTTCGAGAGCAAGCACATGGGCTCCCGGGCCATCGACGTGCTGGCGCTGGATCCTCGCTGGGTCGTTCTCTGGGCCGGGTACGCCTTCTCCAGGGACTACAACCAGGCCCGGGGCCACATGCATGCCGTGGAGGATGTGCGAAAGACCCTGCGGACTGGAGTGCCTCAGCCCGGCACCTGCTGGTCATGCAAGAGCTCGGACGTCCCTCGCGTGATGAACGAGATGGGGGTGGCCAATTTCTACAAGGCCAAGTGGGAAGAGCTCGGGCCGAAGATCAAGAACCCCATCGGCTGCCTCGACTGCCATGATCCCAAGACCCAGGATCTGCGCATCTCGAGGCCGGCCCTGGTCGAGGCATTCCAGGAGCGGGGCGAGGACATCGGCAAGGCCCGCCACCAGGAAATGCGCTCGCTCGTGTGCGCTCAATGCCACGTCGAGTACTACTTCAAGGGCGAGGGGAAGTACCTGACTTTCCCATGGAAGAAGGGCTTTGCTGCCGAGGACATGGAGGCCTACTACGACGAGGTCGGACACACCGACTTCGTCCACGCCCTGAGCAAAGCCCCGATGCTCAAGCCGCAGCACCCCGACTGGGAGCTCTTCCAGACGGGCATCCACGCCCAGAGAGGGTTGGCCTGTGCGGACTGCCACATGCCTTACGAAGTCGAGGGCGGCATGAAGTTCTCCAGCCACCACGTGGTCAGTCCCCTGGCCAACATCGGCCAGACCTGTGCGGTCTGCCACCGGGAATCGGAGGACACTCTGCGCCAGAATGTCTATGAGCGGCAGGACAAGCTGCGCGAGATGCTCTCGAGGGCCCAGGATGCCCTCGTGGCCGCCCACATCGAGGCCAAGGCCGCCTGGGACGCCGGTGCCACCGAGGCGGAGATGACTCCCGCCCTCACGGCCATCCGCCACGCTCAGTGGCGGGCCGACTTCGTGGCTGCCAGTGGGGGAGCCGCATTCCACGCCCCCGTCGAGTCCGCACGCCTGGTGACCTCCTCCCTCGACAAGGCCGCCGAGGCCCGTCTGCTGCTCGCCCGGATCCTGGCCGCTCACCACGTGACCCAGCCCGTGCCCCTCCCGGACCTTTCCACGAAGGAGAAGGCGCAGACCTTCATCGGCTTCGACTTCGCTGCCGAGCGGGCCAAAAAGGAGGAGTGGACGAAGACCGTCCTGGAGAGCTGGGGGAAATGAGCCTCTGGCAACACCTTGCCCACTGGTTCCAGCCGCCACCGGCGCGGACCGGCCAGCGTTCGGTCATCTATGAGGTCACGACCCGCTGCAACCTGCGCTGCAGGTACTGCTACAACGTGTGGAACGAGCAGGACTACCCGAGGGATGAGCTGGATACCGATGGAGCGCTGCGGCTGATCGAGCGCATTCATGCCCAGACCGGGTGCCAGCTTCTCACCCTGACCGGCGGCGAGCCGCTCCTGCGCCCGGACCTGGAACGCCTGGTTCGGCACGCCCGCTCGCTCGGAATGGCCTGCAACCTGATCACCAACGGCACGCTGATGACCGAGGCCTCCGCCCGCACACTGGTCGAGGCGGGCATTGGACTGTTCGAGACGCCGCTGCTGGGAAGCGATGGAGGGGTGGTCTCAGGGCTCCACGGAAGTGACGTTCTCGCCCGTACTCAGTCCTCCATCCTGGACCTCACGCGCTCGGGAGGGACCGTGGTCACGGCATTCGTCGCCACCCGGCTCAACATCGACCAGGCGCTCGACGCGGCACGGCTGAGTTTCGCCCTGGGCGCGTCGGGCATGATGTTCAACCGCTTCAACCCCGGCGGAAGGGGTGGAACGAACCTCGAGGACCTCCTGCCCGCGCCTCAGCAGCTTGCCCGGGCACTGTCCGTGCTGGACCGTTTCACGGAGGAGGAGGGCTTCCCGATCAGCGTCTCCATCCCGATTCCCCCGTGCGTCCTCGACACATCCCCCTACTCCAACCTGTCGTTCGGATACTGTGCGGCGGCCACGGACCGAGCCTACTACACGGTGGATCCGGCCGGGCGGCTGCGCATGTGCAACCACAGCCCGAGCATCCTGGGAAGCCTGCTCGACGAGACGTTTGCGGCGCTCACGACTCCCGAGCGGACCGCGTTCTTCCTCGACCCGGTCCCCGGCTTCTGCTCCGGCTGCCCCCACCTTGCCGAGTGCCGTTGCTGCTGCCGGGCCGCGGCGGAATCCTGCCTGGGCGACCCGTCCCGGCTCGACCCGTTCGTCGCCGCGCACGCACACCGCTGAACGGCCTGCAGCCCCGGTCTCAGATCCCCCGCTTTGACTTTGTGCCCCTTTGCCCGCACAATGCGCCGGCTTTGAGCTCCCCGATGCGGGGAGATGGGAAATGGAGATCGACGGATGAGCAAGCTGTCCACCACGCGCAACATCGGCATCGCAGCCCACATCGACGCAGGAAAGACCACGGTCTCGGAGCGGATCCTCTTTCTCACCGGAGTGACGCACAAGGTCGGCGAGGTCCACGACGGCCAGGCCACCATGGACTTCATGAAGCAGGAGCAGGAGCGGGGAATCACCATCGCCTCCGCCGCGATCACGTGCGCATGGAAGGGCCATCGCATCAACATCATCGACACGCCGGGGCACGTCGACTTCACCCTCGAAGTGGAGCGCTCGCTGCGCGTGCTCGACGGCATGGTCGGCGTCTTTTGCGCGGTCGGCGGCGTGGAGCCCCAGTCCGAGACGGTCTGGGGGCAGGCTGATCTTCACCGCGTTCCGCGTATCGCATTCATCAACAAGATGGACCGGCCCGGAGCCGACTTCCCGGGGGCCGTCCGGGGAATCCGCGACATCCTCGATGCCAACGCAGTCCCCTTCCAGTACCCCCTCTTCGAAGGGGACCGGTTCCGGGGCGTGGTCGACCTGGTCGAAATGCAGGCATTCGAATACGACGGGTTCGACCGCCAGCCGATTCTGATTCCGCCCGCCGACATGGACGGCGTGCGACGCGCACGTCAAGTCCTCGTCGAGGCCGTCTCCGAGTTCGACGATGCCATGATGGAGGCCTACCTGGACGGCTGCGAGATCCGGCCGGAGCAGATCCGCAAGGTGTCCCGGGACGCCGTGTCGCGCATGCTCATCGTCCCCGTGTTTGCCGGGGCCGCCTACCGCAACGCAGGCATCCAGCTCCTGCTCGACGCCATCGTGGACTACCTCCCGTCGCCGCTCGAGGCCGGTGCCATCGTCGGAACTGACCCGGACGTGGAGGGGAAGCCCCGATCTCGGAAGCCCTCGCCGGCCGACCCTCTGGCCGCACTCACCTTCAAGATCATCCACGACCCGTACGTCGGGCAGCAGACGTTCGTTCGCATCTACTCCGGCCGCGTCCAGACCGGCGATACCGTCTGGAATGCCTCGGCCCGCCTCAAGGAGCGCATCGGCCGAATCCTCCGCATCAAGGCGAAGGAGCGTGAGGAAGTCAGTTACGCCGAAGCGGGCGACATCGTGGCGCTGGTCGGGCTCAAGAATACGGTCACGGGGCACACGCTCTGCTCCCAGGATGACCCGCTCCTGCTCGAGTCCATTCCCGTTCCCACGCCCGTGATCCACCAGCGCGTGTTCGGCGAGGACACCAAGGAATCCGAGAAGCTGGCTCGGGCCGTGTCCCGACTGGCCCTCGAAGACCCCTCCTTCACCGTCAGTCATGACGAGGAGACGTCGGAGCTGATCCTGGGAGGAATGGGGGAGCTCCACCTCGAAGTCATCGTCGACCGCATCCGCAACGACTTCGGAGTCAAGTGCGGCACGGGCAATCCGTCGGTGGCCTACCGCGAGGCATTGACCGATGCCGTCGAGACCGAGTACCGGCACGTGAAGCAGACCGGCGGCCATGGCCAGTACGGCCACGTCGTCATGCGGTTCGAGCCCATGTCCGAGGAGGGCTTCGAGTTCGAGTCGCGCATGCGTGGCGGGGCCGTTCCTGCCGAGTACTTCACCGCGATCCAGAAGGGGGTTCAGGATGCCATGCGCAACGGAATCCTGGCCCGCTATCCCATCACCGGAATCCGGGCCCTGCTCCTCGACGGGAGCGCACACGACGTCGACTCGTCCGACCTGGCGTTCCGCCTGGCCGCCTCGCAGTGCTTCAAGAAGGCCGCCCACCAGGCCCGCCCCCGCATCCTCGAGCCGCTCATGAAGATCGAGATTGCCACGCCGGACGAGTACATCGGCGACATCGTCGGCGACCTCGGCTCCCGCCGCGGCAAGGTCACGGCCATGCGCCGCTTCCGCAAAGGCTCGCAGAAGATCGAGGGAACCGTCCCCCTGGCCGAGATGTTCGGTTACTCGACCCCGCTGCGCTCCATGTCCAGCGGCCGTGCGAACTTCTCCATGGAGTTCCTCGAGTACCAGACCGTCCCCGCCTCCATCCAGGAGAAGATCATCGAAGAGCGCAAGGCCACGAGATCCTGAGGCCACGAGATCTTGAGGGGCTTGCCCCCTCCCCCCCCTCCGTACTAGACTGACCCTGCCGCAAGGCACAGGCGGAGGTGCTCGATGACCAAGGTGTTCTATGCATCGCTCTGGCTCCTGGCAGCGCTGACTGCGGCAGTCCTTCTCGTTACGGGCGTGAGAAGGCTGTCCCCGTCCCGAAGGACGGGCCTTGCCGCCCTGTTCGTCTCCATGGTCGGCATGCTGCTGGCGCTCCTCTCCCCCGGTGGAGCGGGCACTTCCCGGGCAGCGGAATTCCGGCGCACCACGTCCGCCCTGTTCTCGATGCTGAGCCTCGAAGAGCCGGCCTGGGTCCGAATCCCCGAGTGGAAGGCGGTCCTCGCACTGTGGAAGGACCTCGACAGCCATGCCCGCAAGGACGGAGGCAACACCACCACCGAGCAGATGGAGACCTTCCGCAACCGGGCCAAGACCGTCGGTGCCGAGCTGGACAAGGCTGCATCCGAAGGCCGGCTGCCGAAGGACACCGTGGCTGCCGCAAAGAGCATCGTGGACAACCAGGTGTGGCACATCAACCGGATGTTGTCGACCTGCTATCGGGCGGTCTCGCTGGACCATCGCCGCGTCGAGAACGTCACGCGTCGAGTCGAGCTGCTCAAGCAGCTCCACCGGGGCGGTAAGGTCGACGACTGGCTGTACGAGAAAGCCATGGAGGGAATGGTCAGCGAGATCAGCGGCCAGGCAGCGGGCAACGACAAGGTCCAGGCGGAGTTCAAGCGCCTCAAGGCGGAGGCCATGACGGAAGGCCTCATGGTGCAGCGCCTGTTCGACGAGCATCGCATTGCCCTGCTGGCGGACCAGGCCGGCTGGAATGCGTTCAGGAAGGAAGCCGCTCCCTTGTTCGAGGACAAGGGGATCGAAGCCTGGCGCGACCGGGAAGCACGCGCCAGGCAGCTCGTGCAGCTCGTCAGCCCTACCGGCGTGGGCAGCGTGGCCGCCGCAGCGTTGACCGCCCTGCTGCAGGACCTGTCCGACCACAACTTCCGCCTGGGACCGAACGCCCCCACGTGCTACGACATGTCCATGGAGGGGGAGCGCAAGCTCCAGATGCGGACGAAGCTGCTCGCCCTGCTCAAGGAAGTCCGCAAGTCGCCGACCCCGGATGACAAGACCTGGAAGGAGCGCTTCGACCGCTTCACTCCGCTCGTATTTGCACTGTACTACAAGCCCGCCAAACTCGCCGATTCCGAGACCTCCCCCCAGTTCCTGCTCGAGGCGGCCAACCTGTTCGACCTGATGTGCGACGTTGCCAGGCCCTAGGATCGTGGTCGGTGTAGAGAACGGATAGGAGCACGCTTCACGCAGAGGGAAGTGCAACTGGCCGAAGTGGAGGGGACCATGCGCAAGTTTGCCGGTAAAGGATGTCGGTTGGCTCTGCTCGGACTCGTGACTCTGAGTGCCGCTACGTGCGGGAACGGCGGCAACGGGGGCCCAGGAGCCGACGTGCAGGATCTGGTGACGAGGGCCGACCTCCAGGCAGCAGACGGGGCGGTGCGGTCGGATGCGGCCACAGACTCGACCGTATCATCGGACACCCGGCCCGGCGGCGATACGAATGCGGATACCTCAGCGGGGAGCGATGCGCCTGCAGACGGACTGCAGGTCCAGGATATACCGCCGGGACACGATGCGCTCCCCGGCCACGACACTCCCCCGGGGCATGATCTTGCCGCGGATGTGACACCCCCCGAGGTGATTGTGCCGGGAACCTGCTTCGGGACCCCGGCTGCGGGCCTGCTGGGCCCGTACAAGCTCACCACCAACACCTACACGGTCGCACAGAAGGTGTATCTGGGGCTGAAGGCAGCGGTCCAGGCAAACGGCCGCTTCCACCTCGTGTACTCCTATGCGCTCGGGGATGCGGTCCTGGGCGGGATGTTCCACCAGATGGAAGCCCCCGGGGGCTATACGGCCCCTCAATACCTGGCGCTGCACTCGGCCGCGGCGCAAGCCCTCCTCGTGTCGCCCGTGGATGACTCGCTCCAGCTCTTCTACACCGAGATCCCGTCCAACGACCCCGTTCTCTACCGGCGGGTGTTCAAGAACGAGCAGTGGTCGGCTCCCGAGACCGTGCCGGGCGAGGCTGGCTTCTGCAATCCAACCCCGTCGGCCCGATTCTGCATCGATGGCACCGGGCGCCTGCACATGCTGTTCTCGGTGTCGGGAGAAAAGCCGCTCGACTACAACTCCTGGACTCAGGCCGACGGCTGGGGGACCACGGTGCGCCTGCCGCTCTCGTTCCCGCCCAACAGCATCGAGAGCGGCCCCGGGGACCTCACCACCGCCTGCACCAACGACGGCCGGCTGCTGGTCATGGGCCAGGGCAACGGGCACGTGCACCTCACCCAGCGCCACCCGGACGGCACCTGGGATTCTCCAACGGAAATCTACAGTTCCCAAGAGGACATGTACTACGTGAGCTTCGAGATCGCCCAGCCCTTCGACGGGACGGGCACGCCGGCCCTGCTCTTCTTCCCGACCTCGGACCCCGGCGTGACGCTCTGGAAGGACGGCACGACCACCCAGCAGCCCTTTTCGGGGGGATTCAAGTCGCCCGGACACATGGACGGCCTTCCCAACGGATGGGTCTCCATGCTCTGGTGGGACCAGGGAGGGCTGGGCACCCAGTCACTCGTCGGGCTGACGTGGCACGGGGGGGCATTCGACCCGCAGCAGGTGGTCGTGGCAGACGCGACCCATCATCAGTCCCGGATGATCGCAGCGGCCGACCCCTCCGGAACCTTGATCCACTACGTCTGGCAACAGCGGGATACCCTCGACGACTTCGCCGGCACGACCGCAAACCTCTGCCACGTCCGACCTGCACCGTAGGGCTGCCAGCGGGCACACGCCGGACACCTGGCGCAACGCGGCCCGCATCGCCTTCGACCTGCGGCGTAAGGGACTCACGGTCTGCAGCGCCATCGACTGCTGCACCGCCCGGACAGCGCTCGCTCACATGCGGTTCGGGATGTCCACACCCCGGCACCGCCGTGCTTGACATGCACATGTACATGCACATAATTGAGCATGGGAGGTGAGCCCATGGCCCTGACCAAGAGAGTCCAGGTCCTCATGGATCCCGAGGACTACCGGAAGCTGGAGAAGAAGGCCCGACGCCAGAAACTGTCCGTGGGCGAGCTGCTGCGGAGCGCCGCGGCCGAGAAGCACCTGGCGCGGGGAACACACATGCACGCGCTCGTCGAGGAGATGGCAACGCTCGACGTCGAGGCGGACGAGTGGCCCGAGCTCAGGAAGGAGCTTCTCGAAGGGGATCGGCGCAAGCTCCTGCGTGAAGCGCTCCAGGAGCTCATCCGGTCCAGACGCAAGAAGGATCTGACCGAGCTTGCCGGCAGAATCCGTTTCGTCGACGGCTTCGATCCCAAGGGCTCCTGGGGCAACCGCGATGTACCTGATTGACTCGTCCATATGGGTGGACGTGCTGCGGGACCGCACCGGAGCCCGGGCCGCAAGGCTCGAGTCCCTGGTCGACCTGCGTGACGTGGTGTTTTCCCGGTTCACCCAGGTGGAGCTGCTGCAGGGAGCCCGGGACACGAGGGAGTGGAATCTTCTTTCCCGGTATCTCGACACTCAACGCTTCTTCGAGCCCACGCCGGACACCTGGCGCAATGCGGCCCGCATCGCCTTCGACCTGCGGCGCAAGGGGCTGACCGTCCGCAGTGCCCTCGATTGCTGCATCGCCCAGACCGCGCTCGAAAACGGAGTTCTTCTCGTTCACCGGGACCGGGACTTCGAGGCCATCGCCTCCCTGCGCCCCCTCCACCAGGTCTGGCTCGAGTGGGGGGACTGAGGCACGGCGGGCCCCTTGCCACCCGGCGCCGGGCCCGTCGACCCGTTCGGGCAACACCCCCTCACGCCCTCCCCGGTGCGATCAGCCGGACCGTCGGGAGGTAGGTCCGGTAGATTCGCACACCCCGCGTGAGCAGGGCCAACGACTCCACGGCAGCGTGCGCCCCGATGTGGAAATCGGATGGGAAGATCCTCTGTGGGAGCCGGGGGTTGGGGCTTTCCGCTACTTCTTGACCAGCTCGCCCGACCCGGCGACGTTCTCGACGACTTCGGCCGGGTTGCAGTAGTAAGCGATGGTGCCACTGCCTGCGATGTCCGCTTTGAGCTTGCCCGTGGCGCAGAGGGCGACCTCGCCGCTGCCCGCGACCTTGACCGTGACGGTCTCGGCCTCGACCTTCTGGGCGCTGACCTTGCCGGAGCCGGATACCTCGAGCTCCAGGTTCTTCACCTTGCCCTCCAGTACGGCCTTCCCGGACCCGCTGAGGGCAAGCTTCACCATTTCGCCCCGCAGTCCCTGGATTCGAGCATCAATCGAGCCGTCCAGCTCGATGGACTTCAGGGCGGCCACCCGGGCCGTGACTTCGAGCGGCAGCTCGGGTTCGAGGGTCTCGTCCGCCCCGATCTCGAGCTCATCCCCGGTCACCACGCTCTTCATCAAGGGGAGCAGGTTGTTGTCTCCGGTGACGTGCAGCTCCACGTCACCGGTCGCATCCGGTGTCTCCTCCACCAGCAGCCGCAAGCCCCCGTGGGCGGCCACTGCCGTGAACTGCGGCACCTGCCGAGTCTCCTCGGCCCGCGTTCCGCTCCCCCTCACGCCGGAGCAGGAGAGCGCGGCCAGAGCAACCAGCATCATCGCGATTCGGACATGTTCTCCCATAGTCTCCCCTCCTGTGAGAAACCCCCGTCCCGCCGCCGCCCGCGCATGGTCGATTCCAGTCGTGGCGATCATAGCGGCCACGTACAGTATGTCAGTAGGAATACTCGGAAACCCCCAGGACTACAGGGGGAGATTGCCGCAGAGCGCTCCCGTGCCATCGCCGACGGTGCTGGAGGATCGAGTTCGGGAGGCTGACGCTTCCTGCTGCAGTGATGCTCGGGACGGAGGTTTCGAGCCGCTCGTTTCAGAGACCTGACAAACCAGGGATTCCGAACTAGAATCCTCCCGCCGGGCAGCGGCCCGGCCCATCGCTGCCGGAAGGAGTCTGCCGATGTCCTCGAGCCCCCGGGAGATTGCGTCGCCCTCACCGTTGTTCATCTACCTGCACGGCCTGTCGTCGAGCCCGCTCTCGAAAAAGGGGCTCGTGCTGGGAGAAGGGCTTGCCGGGCATGGAGTCGGCCTGGTGGCACCGGACCTCAACGTGCCGTCGTTCGAGGAGTTGACGCTGACGGCCCAGGTCGAGAAAGTCGAGGCGCTGATGGACGAGACGTCGCCGGTCCGGCCCGTGGTGCTCATCGGGTCGAGCCTGGGCGGGCTCGTGTCGCTCCTGGTCACCAACCGACGCCCGCATCGAGTGGCCCGGCTGCTGCTGGTCGCCCCGGCATTTCGAGTCGTGGGGGCGCGCCTGGCCCGGCTCGCAGGCTCGTCTCTCCCCCACTGGAGAAAGGCCGGATACATCGAGATGACTCACTTTTCCGACGGCCTGGTTCACCGCCTGGGGATCCAGCTCGTCGATGATGCCGCCCGATACGACTTCGATACCCTCAAGACCCCGGTTCCCACGCTGGTGCTCCATGGCACTCGGGACGAGGTGATCCCGCTCCGGTTCGTGGAGCGCTGGGTCACGGAACGGGCGGGGGTGCGGCTGGTCACGCTCCCCGGGGGAGACCACAGTCTCCAGACGTGCTTCGATCTGCTGTGGGAGAAGAGCCGGGAATTCCTGCTCAACGGGTGATGCCTACCGGTCGTCCCAGCGGTTCCGGCGGACCCGCCGGGGATCGAACAGATCACGGGGCCTCTTCTTCTCTCCCGGCCAGCCGATCACGACGATGGCCAGGGCATGCACATGGTCCGGCAAGCCGAACAGCTTCCGGCACGCCTCGATCCGATCCTTGCGTGGGGTGATGCCCAGCCACACGGCCCCGAGCCCGAGCGCGTGGGCGGCCAGCAGGATGTTCTGCGTCACGATGCTGCAGTCCTGCGGCCAGCAGCCGGGGTGAAGCTCCAATTCCGTGTCCCCCAGCACAGCGATGGCCAGCGGTGCCTTTCGGATCATGGACGCGTGGGGATGGAAGTCGGCGACGGCCTCCAGCACGGCCCGGTCGTCCAGCACCAGGAAATGCCACGGCCTCTGATCCCCTGCCGAAGGACCGGCCATGGCCGCGGCCAGGATCTGGTCCACCAGCTCCCGGGGCACGGGCCGCTTCAGGTACTTCCGGATGCTCCTTCTCGTCAGAATCGCCTCGAACAGGTCCATTGCCGTCCTCCCGCAGGGCCACCAGGGCCGCACGGCCTTCCCTTTGGGCCGCACGGCCTTCCCTTTACCACACCCGGGTGCGGTCTGCCAGGGGAGCCCGCGGTTGAAGGCTTCCGACAGACGCGCTATTCTGATTTCCGTCCCCCTCCCTCCGAAGAGAGGTGGGGGCCACTAGCCACGGGGGTGGAACGTGAAGAGTCTGATGTGGAATCTGAGGAGACGGGTGTGGAGCGTGCAACGATCGATGTGGTTCGGACTTCTTGCCGCTGCGGCGACGGGGCTGTCTCCATCCTGCGGCGGAGACACGAAGGAGGGGCCGTGCAAGCCAGGCATCCCGGGCGAGTGCGAGTCGGGACGGGTGTGTGAGCTCGTGGCGGGAGGAGATCCGGCCTGCTTCGAGCCGCTGGAGCTCAAAGGTCGGATCCTGGATTCCGCAGACGGCAGCGGCGTCGGAGGGGCCACCGTGGCAGCCGTGGATTCCAACGGAGCGGTTCGTTCGCTCCTTGCCGAAAGCGCAGAAGACGGCAGTTACGTGCTTCCCATCCCCACGGAGCGTGACGAGGAGGGCAAGCCATTGGCCGAACCGGTGACGCTGCGGGTGGATGCGCAGGGATACCAGAGCTTCCCGCTCCCCCCGAGGACCGCGTTGCCCGTCGACCTCGGCACAGCGGTCGAGGAGCCGGCAAGCTCTCATCTCGTGGTCGGCAACGCAGCGACGGACGTGCTCCTGGTGGCCCTGGAGGGTGGTGCTGCCGGGCTGGCCGTAGTGAACGGCCGGGTCGAGGGGACGCCGGCATCAGGCTTCCTCGTGGTTGCGGAAAGCGAAGGACAGGCTGTCGCCACGGCGCTGACCGACTTCGGGGGCGACTTCAGGCTGTTCAACGTGCCCAAGGGAGACCTCAGCGTGTCCGCATTCCGACAGGGCGCTTATGCACCGGCCCAGACCGTGACCGTGTCCGAGGCCCTCGTCGACGGCGTAGTCCTGCCGGTATCGGTCGACGGGCTGTCGAAGGTGTCGGGCAAGGTGAGCCTCGTCAACGTGAGCGGAAGCCCACCCACCAGCGTGATCCTCGTGCTGGCGTCCACCTTCGATCCGGACGCGGTCCGGGGCGAGGCCCCGCTCGGGCTCAGGGCCGCCGGCGTGACCAACGCATTCGAGATTGCCGATGTCCCCCCGGGCCAGTATGCGGTCCTGGCCGCATTCGAGAATGACGGGCTCGTCCGGGACCCCGACACGTCCATCGGCGGCACACAGATCGTGTACGCCGAGGTCGACGGCACCGGAGCCCCAGTGGCTCTCGACGCGGCGTTCAAGGTCACCGGTGCGCTCGATGTCGTGTCTCCCGGGGCCAAGGGGATGGAATTCCTCTCGACGGCGGAGCCCACCTTCACCTGGGCTGACGATTCGTCCGAGGACGGCTATGAGCTCACCGTCTTCGACGCTCAGGGCGAGCTGGCGTACGAGGCGCTCGACGTTCCCAAGATGTCCGGCTCGGCGACGGTCACCCACACCTGGGCCGGAGCTACCCTCGAGCCAGGGATGATCTATCAGTTCCGAGTGCGCAGCTTCCACGAGAAGAAGACGGGAGAGCGCACTTACATCAGTGCGAGCGAGGATCTCAAGGGAGTCTTCCTCTATCAGCCGTAGCGCCCCCGGGAACCACTGTAAAATTGTTCAAACCTCGCAATGCTTGCAGGGCGAAGCCTATCGGTGTATTTTGAGACAGTCAGACCGGGAGGTGGGTGGGATGGGAATCGGGGACCTGGCGCTGATCGGCATGGCATTCGCCTGCGAGTTGATCGATTCCTCTCTGGGGATGGGATACGGAACGCTTCTGTCCCCGCTGCTCCTGCTGCTCGGGAGGACGCCGGCCGAGGCCGTCCCCGCTGTGCTCCTGTCCCAGGCGCTGGGCGGCGGAATCGCCGGCCTGTTTCATCACCGTCTCGGCAACGCGCGATTTACCGGCAGCTCCCGCGAAACCAAGATCATGCTCATGCTCGCCGGACTCTGCGTGGCAGCGGCAATCGCCGCTGCATTCCTGGGCGTCATCTCGTCTGCGAAACTGATTTCGAGGTACATCGGGGCGCTCGTCGTCGTGATGGGCCTGGTCATCCTGTCGGGCAGACGCTTCCAGTTCTCCTGGAAGAAAATGACCGTCGTCGGGCTCGTCAGCGCATTCAACAAGGGGCTCTCCGGCGGGGGCTTCGGCCCCGTCGTGGCCGCCGGCCAGGTCATCGTGGGCCAGGAGCCCAAAAGCGCCGTGGCCATCACGACTGCTGCCGAAGTCCCGGTCTGCCTGGCAAGCTTCGCCATCTACGCCTTGAGCGGCACCATCGACTGGAAGCTGGCGGCATCGTTGTGCGTCGGCGCTGCGGTTGCAGGGCTCATCGGGCCCCATGCGACCCGTCGCATCGCGGGCAGGAAGATGCATTACATCCTCGGCGGGCTCGTCCTCGCTCTGGGTATCGCTACCCTCGTGAAGTCGTGAGCCCCTGTTTGTGTGCCCCCCCCCTTGGGCGACGGAAGTCGTCGCAATTTGAGACAACATCCAGCCATCCGCCGCACCAATTCAAAACAGTACCAAGGCAAACCCCGTCTCAAGCAGCTACACCCCCGGAGACATTCCGGGCAGTATTGAGACAACAGCGTCCGGAAGCCCCGGGTTCACAACTGCCCGTTTCTACCCGTTCTTTTCCATTTTTCGGGCGGCCCGACTCACGCTGGCATGCCCCCTGCATCCCCTGCACACGTGAGTTGGAGGTCTTGATGGCGCAGCGGGCATTCGACGTGGGAACCGAGCCGGTCGGCATCTGCCACACCGCTGTCCTCCTTGGAGACGTCGTCCCGGCCTCGCTTGCCGTGAAGATGCTGCCCTACCTCCTCCTCTCGTCCCTCCTGTTCGCATGTGGAGGGCAATCCACAAAGCTCGACGGGACCGGATCGCCGCCGGTCGAGGAGGACTTTGTCTCGGAAGATGCGGCACCGCGGCCGGACGGCCTCGACAGCATGAGACTCCAGGAGTCGGGAGGAATGGAAGACGACTCCCTGACCGGGGAATCGACGCTCGTCGTCCCGGATTCCGAGACCCCGCTCGATGCGGACCCGGCCGGGCCGGAGGACGACCCGACGGACGTGGAGGCCGAAGATGGAGACGTTGGCATACCGTTCGGGGCCGACGACGCTGACGCTCTCCCGCCCGATGCGGACGCTACGCTTCCTGATTCCCAGGACGCGGACGCCCCATCCGATGGGACGGCGGAGGCTCCGATGTCCATCGACGGCATCGAAATCGAGGTCTCTCCCCTGGGAGACCAGGGAATCCGAGTCGCCTTCAACACGTCGCTTCCGGCACAGACAGCCATCGTGGTGAAGAACCTCTCCGATGGAACAAGCTTCGAGAAGGCCGGTCCGGCCGGGTTCGACCTGGAGCACTCCGTCCAGATCCTGGGGCTCAAGCCGGTCCGGGAGTACTCGTTGACCATCATCGCCAAGTCTTCGAACGGGCTGTCGGTTGCCACCTCCACGGTGACGCATCAGACCTCGACTCTGCCGGCCGACATGCCGCCGATTGCCGTCACGGTCAACGAATCCGGATTGTCGGACTCGGCCTTCGCCCTGGTGGCCCTGATGCGTTGGTTTGGGCCTGGAATGGGCCCGGCACCGCTCGGCGTGCTGGCTGCAGTGGATCCCAACGGCATCATCCGCTGGCACCTCAACCTGGCCTGCACTGACTTTGATTTCCAGGAAGACGGTCATCTCCTTTGCATCGAAGCTTCCAAACTGATTCACGAAATCGACATGTTCGACGGAGTCGTCAAGACCTACGATGCCGAGGAGATGGGGCTCGACACGGTCCACCACGCAGTCCACTCCTTGCCGAACGGGAACATCCTCACTCTCAGCACCGAGCTCAGACCGATCGAGTATCCGACCCCGGACGGCAAGACGGCCACGTACAATGTGGTCGGCGACGTGGTGGTGGAATTCCAGCCCGACGGGACGGTGGTCAGCCAGTGGAAGCTGTTGGACCTCCTCGATCCCGGGTACGTGCCGGACCCGATCGGCTTCAACGGGCCGTTCTGGAACGTCGACTACCCGAAGGCCGAAGGCGGGACGAAGGACTGGTCCCACGCCAACTCCCTGAGTTACAATCCTGCGGACGACACCATCATCATCTCCCTCTACCTCCTCGACTACGTCATCAAGCTCAAGCGCTCCACCGGGGAGTTGGTGTGGCGCTTCGGGGAGCTGGGCGACTTCACGCTGCTTACGGGGTCCTGGCCGTCTCATCAGCACGCTGCGGTCACGGATGCAGACGGAGTCCTCCGGATGTTCGACAACGGCTTGCTGAAGAAGCCCAAAGGAAGCCGGGCTGTGGAGTACTTGATCGAACCGGCAGAAACACAAGATGCCCTGGGAGCGGCCTGGCAGATCTGGGAATTCACGGACGAGCAGCCCTTCACCTCCCCGACGTTCGGGGACGTGCAGCTGATGCCCAACGGGAACGTCCTCATTGCCGATGCTTCCCGGATGGACGACCCCCTCCTGCCCCCCTGGGACATCAACAACGGCAAGTTCTCGCGGCTGCTCCAGGTGACCCACACGTCTCCGGCAAAGCTGGTTCACGAGATGATCATTCCGGACCCGGCCGCAGAATCCCCCTACGACTACTGGGTGTTCAAAGCCCGACCGTTCAAGTTCGAGTGAACCACCGGCATCCTGCTGTGATTTCGGGTGGGCGCAGGTGCGCGTGAAGCAGGCGGGCGGACGCGCGCGGAATTCGCACTCCTGGTCGGACTTGACTGTTCCGCCGTAAAACACACCGGAGACCGCAGGCGTCTCACAAGAAAACATGTCACCCTGGGGTTTTGCATCAAAACGGAACACTCCGGTCCCCTCCTGGCGACGGCAGAGATGGCATTCCCCAAGGCTCTGGACACCCTCAACCTCCCGTTATTGCTTGACTTTCCGATCTTTCTTCCTGCCACGGCCCACCATTGGCACGCCCCCTGCATGTCACAGCGGCGTGACTCGGAGGACACAATGTCGAGGCGGAGATTGGCGAAACAATTCGGTGCAGACGGGCGGCAAGGGATGACCGCATCGGCATCGAGCTCCGCCCCAGCCTCCACCTCCTGGTTGCTTTCCCTCCTGCTTCTCCTGGCCGCCATATCGGCAGCCTCTGCGTGCGACGAGCAGTCCTTCGAACAGGACGTGGAAGACACGGTCCCGGCCGGACACGATTCTCTCGTTTCCGATGATGCTGCGGCGAGTCCGGATGAAACGGACGTGAGCGAAGCCGACGAAGACGGCGTGGGCGTGGATGCGCTCGTTCCGGATGAAGATCTGGTTGCGGAAGGGGATACGGATGTGGCCCAAGTCGGCAGCGACGTGCAGGACGTCCAGGCCGAAGACCAGGCCGCTGACGTGTCGGAATCGGACGAGGAGGTTTCCCCGCTGGAGGTCGATGAGTCTTCTTCGGATGCCAAAGCGCCGGATTCCCTGGGCGAAGACGTGTCGGCGCAGTCGATGTCGATCGACGGTGCCATGATCGAGGTTTCCCCACTCGGCGACCAGGGAATCCGGCTGACCTTCACCACCTCCCTGCCGGCTCACGCCTCGGTCCAGATGGAGATCCCCTCGGAATCCGTCAGTTTCGAAAAGACCGAGCCGGCGGGGTTCAAGGAGGAACATTCCTTCCAGATCCTCGGGCTCCAGCCGTCCCGAGCCTACACGGTGCACATCAACGCGACGTCCCAGGACGGGCAGTCCGTGGCGACCTCGACGATGCTCCACCAGACCTCGCCCCTCCCGGCCGACATGCCGCCCATCGCAGTGACGGTCTCCGACCCCTCCCTCGAGGCCCCGGAGATGACCCTGGCTGGGCTGATGAGATGGCCGTCGCCCGGTTCGTCCGAGGGCGCTCTGGGGACGCTGGCGGTGATTGACTCGGCCGGGGTGATCCGCTGGCACATCAACGAGGCATGCTCCGACTTCGCGTTCCTGGCCAACGGCAATCTCCTCTGCGTGGCCGGTACTTACCTGATTCACGAGATCGACCTGTTCGAAGGCATCGTCAAGACGTACGATGCCAAGAAGATGGGGCTGGACACGTTCCATCACGCGGTCGACGTCATGCCCAACGGAAACATCCTCACGCTCAGCACCGAGATGCGCCAGATTGAGTACCCGACCGGCGACGGCAAGACGGCCGTGTACAATGTCGTCGGAGACGTGATCGTCGAGCTCCAGCCGGACGGAACCGTGGTTGGCCAATGGAAGCTGCTCGACCTGCTCGACCCTCTGTACGTGCCGGATCCGTTCGGTTTCAACGAGCCGTTCTGGAACATGGTGTATCCCACGGCCAAGGGCGGAACTAAGGACTGGTCGCATGCCAACTCGATCAGCTACGATCCGGCCGACGATTCCATCCTGGTTTCCCTGTTCCGGCTCGACTTCGTCATCAAGCTGAAGAGATCCACCGGCACGTTGGACTGGAGATTCGGACTGCTGGGGGACTTCACCCTGGTGGAGGGGACGTGGCCCTCGCATCAGCATGCCGCTCAGCTCGATGGGGACGGAGTTCTGCGCCTGTTCGACAATGGCACGCTCAAGATGCCCAAGGCCAGCCGCGCCGTGGAGTACTTCGTCGAGCCGGCCACCAGCGAAGGTGAGACCGGGAATGCCTGGCAGATCTGGGAATTTACGGACGAGCAGCCGTTCTCGTCCGATTCGTTCGGGGACATTCAGCTCCTGTCGAACGGCAATGTGCTTATCGCCGACAGCTCTCGGACGGAAGACCCTCTCCAGCCTCCGTGGGACCTCGCCAATGCGAAGTTCTCCCGCCTGCTCCAGGTGACTCACACGTCGCCGCCGCAGGTGGTCAACGAGATGGTCATTCCGGACCCGGCTGCCGGAAGTCAGTACGGTTACTGGATTTTCAAGGCCCGACCGGTATCTCTCGACTAGTCGAGCGTGGAGGCCCTGATGCGCCCCGTGTTTCCCTCCAATCTCATGCGGCAGCTGCCTGGCGGAAGGCGAGCCTTGCCTTTCCCGGGGGCTCTTGCGGCCCGTTATTCCATCGTCTCGTTGCTGCTCCTGGGGGCGCTGAGCGCTGCCTCGGGGTGCGACTCGCCGGACTCGTCTCCCGCCGGGGAGGATTCCTCTCTCGCTCCGGATGAGCAGGGGGCACCGGAGGATGGGGTTGGCTCCCCTGATTCCGCCCGCCAGGAAGATGTCGTGGACGATGCTGCGCCAGCGGACGACACGTCCGTGGAGCCGGACGAGGCCGAGGTGGAACAAGCTCCGACCGATATTGCCGTGGAAGACCTTCAGGGGCCCGAGGTCGACGTGGCCCTGGAGCAGGATGCTCTCTCGGACGTCGAGGCTCCGGAGGACACGGGGGCCGACGTCGCGCAGATCGATGACAGCCTGCCCGAAGACATCGTGCCGGAAGACACCATTCCGGCGTCGCTTCCAGTCTCCGTCAACGGGCTCAAGGTCCAGGTATCGCCCATTGGCGACCAGGGGATACGCGTGGTCTTCACTACGTCGGAGCCGGCTCACGGCTCGCTGGTGGTTGAAGACCTCTCCGACTCCTCTTCCTTCGAGAAGGACGGGGCGCCGGGGCTGAATTTGGACCATACGATCCAGGTGCTTGGCCTCAAGCCGGCTCGTGCATTCAAGCTGACCGTCACCGCCAAGTCTGAGAAGGGTCTGGCTACGGTAGCCACCCTCACCCACAAGACGGGACCCCCGCCCCCGAACATGCCGCCCATTGCCGTGACGGCATCGCTGCCTGCGCTCAAGGACTCGGGCCTCGTTCTGGCCGGACTCATGGCGTGGACCGGGATGGGGACCGATCCGTCCATGAGCATGCTGGCGGCCATCGATTCGGATGGTCTCATCCGCTGGCGAGTCAATATGGCCTGCCTGGACTTCCAGAGGCAGGCAAACGGACGGCTCCTCTGCGTGCAGGGAACCAAGCTCATCTTCGAGATCGACCTCTTCTACGGTGTGGTCGGAAAGTGGGCCGCAGAGGACATGGGGCTCGACAGCTTCCACCACTCCATCTACCCCCTTCCCAACGGAAACATCCTGGCACTGAGCACCGAAGTACGGCCGATCGAGTATCCCCTGCCCGGGGGGAAGACGCAGGTGCTCAACGTAGTGGGTGACGTGGTGGTCGAGTTCCACCCCGATGGCTACGTGATCAGCAAGTGGAAGATGCTCGACCTGCTGGACCCGCAGTATGTGCCGGATCCCAATGGGTTCGAGGAGCCCTTCTGGAACCTCAACTACCCGTTCGCTCAGGGCGGGACCAAGGACTGGTCGCACGGAAATTCGCTCTTCTACGACCCGTCCGACGACTCGATCCTGGTATCCCTGGCCAAGCTGGACTACGTAGTGAAGATCAGCCGCGAAACCGGAGAATTGCAGTGGCGGTTCGGTGCCCTGGGTGACTTCCAGCTTGCCAATGGCGAATGGCCTTCGCACCAGCATGCCGCGTCGCTCGGAGAGAACGGGCTGCTTCGCATGTTCGACAATGGTGCGCTGAAGGACCCGCCCGAAAGCCGGGTGGTGGAGTACAGCCTCGAGCCCTCGACGGACGGCTCCTCTCTCGGCAACGCCTGGCAGGTTTGGGAGTTCTCCGACGCCCAGCCGTTCTTCTCGGAGCAGTTCGGGGACGCCGGGACTCTGCCCAACGGCAACATCCTCATTGCCGACAGCTCGCGGCTCACCAACCCGGAGCTCCCGGCCTGGGACGCGCAGAACGGGAAGTTCTCGAGGATCCTCGAGGTCACCCACACCACCCCCCCCCAGATCGTGCACGAGATGGTCGTTCCCGCTCCCGGCGAGGACGCCCCGGCCGGCTACTGGATCACCAAGGTCAAGCGCATCGAGCTCAACTGACCGCCTCACCTCCCTCGTTCCTGCGAATTTCGGTGCTGTTCCCAACGCCCCGTGTAGAATAGCCCCATGAAAGTGCTGCTCGTCCATCCTCCAGTCTGTGACCCGACGATGCCCTACGTGGCCGTGCCGCTCCTGGGGGCAGCGCTGGAACGGGAAGGCTTTGAGGTGGACCTCCTCGATGCCAACATGGAGGCGCTCGACTGGCTCCTTTCGCCCGAGCGGCTCGGGGAGCTGGAATCCCGCCTCCACCGCAGGTTCTCCCGACTCGACCGACAGGCGGCGCTTTCGCATCCACAGCAGTTGTCCTGGCTGAGCCTCTATGACGGACTTTCGGCCTCGGCCGCCCTGAGAGAGGGAGGGCGGATGCCCCGAAGAAGGCCAGCCGCAATCAGGAGGGGCCCGGCCGCGGGTGGAGCTGGGGCCGACGGAGGAAGGAGCGGCCTCGGGGAAATCGACGAAGCCATGGCTCTGCTGCGGGGGCAGCGGGGAGACCGCTTCTACGACCCGGCAGAGTATGGCAGGGCGGCAGACACGGTCGATGCGGGACTGAAGCTGGCAAGCGCAGCGCATGCACCGCTCTCCATGGACCTGAGATCCTATCGTACGCCGTTCTCCTTCCTGGATTCGGCGGAAATCCGCTCCGATGCGTCTCCCGAGCACGACCCCTTCCACGCCTGGTTCTCCGGTCCCCTGTGTGATCGAATCGAGAGGGGTTCAGTCGGGCTGGTCGGGATCTCGGTGGTGTTTCCAGGGCAGCTTCAGCCGGCGTGGTCGATGGCCTGGACATTGCGCCGGCGCTTCCCTGGTCTGTGGCTCGTGGTGGGAGGCCCCGGCTTGACGCAGCGGATGGTGCACCTGCCCGACGAAGTCGCCCGCAGGATGCTCGTGCCGTTTGATGCAGCAGTGCTGTTCGAAGGGGAGCAGGCACTGGTGGACCTGGTCCGTGAAGCGTCCGCCGGAGGCAAGCCCAGTGGCATCATCCAGGGATCTCCGGTCCGGGATCCGGGCGTGCTGCCGCTTCCGTCGTTCGACCGCCTGCCGCTGGCCCGCTACCTCTCCCCGGAGCCGGTGCTCCCGTACGATGCCAGCCGGGGCTGCTACTGGGGGCGCTGTGCGTTCTGTCACTACGGTCCGGTCGCACACGGGACAGCGACGTACCGAGAGCGCCCCCTGGAGGCCGTGGTCGACCACCTCAGCCGACTCCGCCGCCTGGGAGCACGCATCGTCTACCTGTCGCACGACACGCTGTCCCCATCGCTCGGGCTCCGGCTGGCCGGAGCACTGAGGCAGGCCGGGGCCGATATCCGTTGGGCCTCCGATCTCCGACCCGAGCCGGCGCTCACCCCGGACTGGTGCGCCCGGGTTGCGGAGGGAGGAGCCCTGGCCTTCTCCCTGGGCGTCGAAAGCGGGGCCGAACGGGTTCTCAAGCTGATGGACAAGGGAATCCGGGTCGACAACGCTTCGCAGGCCGTCCGGAATCTTGCTGCCGCAGGAATCGCGGCCGAGGCAATGGTCTTCCTCGACTTCCCCACCGAGACGGCGGCCGAGGCCGCCCTCACGCTGCGGTTCCTGGAGGAGCACCGCTCGTTCCTGTCGCTGTTCATGTGCGGCACATTCGGCCTGACCGAGGGCTCCCGGGTGGCCCGTTGCCCCGGCGAATTCGGCCTCCAACCTCCATTCCACGTGGCGGGGGACGAGTTCAAGACAGCGCTTTTCTACGAGGAATCCCGCCCCTCCAAGACCGCCCGGCAGCGGGAAGAGCTGGACTTGCGGCTCGAGAGCATCGCCGCGCGATGGCGCCTGCGCCCCTACCCCTGGGCCGGCAGTCTCTCGACGGCCCACACGCTTCTCTGGGTGGACCGATTCGGCCCGGGGGTCTTCCGAGAGGGGGGACCCGTTCCGCCTCGGCCCGCTCCCGAGCCTCGGCTCAAGACCCACCACTCGCCCGACCGCCTCAGATCCGAGGCCCTCGCACGGGAACGGGAGATCTGGACACGGCTCGTCTACGAGCAGCGCTGTGTGGGCCGAGAACCCTGGAAGAAAGCGATGACGGAGCTTACCTCCGGAACCGGCGGCCCAACGCGTCGGCGGCAACGATAGCCGCGGCCATGGAAGCGGGGGTGACCTCGAAGACGTGAGCGTGGCAGAGCGCCCCGGTCCCGGCAGCGGCCGCCGCGAGCGCATCCAGCCGCTCCTGCGAGAGCTCCTGGATTCCGAGGTCGGCCAGAGTCACCGGCAATCCGACATCCACCAGGAAGCGGGCGATGCGCTCCACCCGGGCGTTGTCGAGATCCTCGTCGATGCAGAGCTGGGTCATGATTCCGAAAGCCACCATCTCGCCGTGCATCAACCCCCGGCACTCCGGCAGGCTGGGAAGCGCCAGCGCCAACGAGTGAGCCGAGGCCAGCCCCCCGCTCTCGAAGCCCAATCCCGACAGCAGGACCGTGGCCTCCACCACCTTCTCGACGGCCGGTGTGACCACGTGCCGCTCGACCGCCTCCCTGGCCGCCAGCCCGAATTCGAGCAACGTGTCGTTGCAGAGCCTCGCCAGCGCCAGGGCGGCCATCGTGGGCCCGCCGCCGGACAGTGCCGCAGCCCTCGACCGGCTCGAGGCCTCCGCCTCCAACCACGTGGCCAGCGCGTCGCCAATGCCGGCCACAAACGCCCGGACCGGGGCCGCCGCAATCACCGCCGTGTCCACCAGGACGACGTCGGGGTTGAACGGCCACCAGTCGTATCCGACGCAGTTGCCCTGCTCATCGTACCAGACGGTCCCCGCACTCACCGGGGCATCAGTTGCCGCAATGGTGGGCACGGAGATAAACGGCTTGCGTGCAAAGTGGGCCGCAGCGCGCCCCGTGTCGATGACCTTGCCTCCCCCCAGAGAGGCCAGAACGTCCACCTCGCGCTCGGTAGCGAGCCCCGCAACCCGCTGCGCCTCGGCACGGGTGCACTGGCCGCCAAACAGGACTGGCACCGGCTCGATCCCGGCTTCACCGAGCGACTGGATGACCTGATCGCCAACCGCCTTGCGGCCGTTGGCCCCCCACAGCAGGAGCACCCGGGGTCCGAAGAGCTTGACCAGGTCGCCGAGCTCCGCCAGCACACCGCTGCCCTGCACGTACCTTCGCGGTCCGATGAGTACACGCTTCATGGGGTCCCCCTGTCGGAACGAGTCCAGAACCTATCTTAGCTCACGTTTCCGACGCTGTCCAAACTCTTTTCCCCCGCGTTCTCTCGGGCCACGCTCTTTGTGAACCTGCTCTCCGGGGCCGGCTTCTCTGTGGCCGTGCTCCTTGCGCCTGTGCTCCTTGCGCCCAAACGGCTTCCGAGCTGGCTCTCTCGGCCCGCGCTCCCTCGGGTCACCGTCTCTGCTGCCGGGCTCCTTGCGCCCAAACGGCTTCCGAGCTGGCTCTCTCGGCCCGCGCTCCCTCGGGTCACCGTCTCTGCCGCCGGGCTCCTTGCGCCCAAACGGCTTCCGAGCTGGCTCTCTCGGCCCGCGCTCCCTCGGGTCACCGTCTCTGCCGCCGGGCTCCTTGCGCCGACGCTCCTTGCG
>CAITUV010000055.1 GCA_903895725.1 uncultured Myxococcales bacterium
ACGCGATGGAATCTCGTGACTGGAGTTCAGACGTGTGCTCTTCCGATCTATCTGTCCTATTCGTCCTATGTCTTCTGCCCCGCCGCCCCCGCCGCCCCCGCCGCCCCCGCCGCCCCCGCCGCCCCCTTCTCGATCCACCGGTTGTACAGCCACATCGACAGTGCCGACAGCAGGCCGATCCCCATCAGGATGCCCCACCCCGCAGCGTTCCACTTCGGATCCAGGTCCAGGAGACCGTCCGAACGCTTCGTGGCACCGGTACACATGACCTCGTTGAAGATGGCCGCACCGGCCGGACCGCCGATGAGCGCCCCAATGGCCGTCGGAAGGTTCGCATAGCCCAGGAACAGCCCCTCCTGCCCCTTGGGGGCCAGCGCTCCGATGTACTCGAACATGCGGGCCGACGTGAACAGCTCGCCGAACGCCACCAGCGCCACAGAAAGCACGATCAGCGCAGCCCCGACCGGCAGCAGATCCAGGAAGGGAACCCGCACGCTTCCCATCAGTGCGGGCAGAGTGTTGACCGCCATGGACAGCCCGATGATCACGGTGCCCACCACGATGGACCGTATCGGCCGCATCTTGCCGAACAGGTGCGTCACCAGGAGCTGGAAGCACACGATCACGAGCGGATTCGCCATGGTGTAGAGATCCACGGCCGGATCGGTTTCCACCACCTTCTTCAGATAGAGCGGCAGCACATTGTAGACCTGCGAGTAGAGGAACCAGAAACCGCTTGATACGAGCAGGAACAGTGAGAACCGGGGATTGCGCAGCACAAGCACCATGTCCGCCAGGATCCGCGGAATGGAACGCTTCGCCTTGGGAGGCCCGGGCTCGAACCCATGCTCCTTCTCCGGGTCACGGTACGCAAACAGGACCACCAGCAGGGCCAGTGCGGCGCAGCAGGTCCCGACGGCGAAGATGTTGGCCAGCATCGAGTGCGTGCGGACGTAGAAGCTCACCCCTCGGCCAAACAGACTCCCGATATTGATGACCATGTAGAAGATGGCAAACGCCAGCGTCGCCCGCCCCCGATGAGTCTTCTGCACCGTCCCGGAGATGCACGGCTTGACCACCGACCCGCCCAGACCGATAAGCAGCATCCCGAGCACGACGGGGACCACCCCAGCAGCCGTCGCCGTGACCTCGCTCCCCACCGTCGTAGTCAGCGTCTGACCGCCGAACCACACCGGGAAGCCCATCAGGAAGTAGCCCGAGCAAAGCAGGAGGAACGCAGCGACCAGCGCCTTTCGGAACCCCACCTGGTCCGCAATTGTGCCGCTGAGGATCGGCAGGAAGTACACGATGCTCCACAGGAACCCGTTGAGCGTGCTGGGCCAGTAGTCCCCCAGCCCGAGCTGCCCCAGGTAGATCACGATGAAACTGGCGACCGAGTAGTATGCTCCCCGCTCGAACAGCTCGGTCGTGTTCGCGGTCCAGAAGCTGCGGGGAAAACCAGTGGAAGTTGGAGTATTCATCGATCGAGGTTCCTCCATGCGGCCCCTCCCGCGTGGTCGGGGCTGTGTTGGGGGTGGGACCCCACGGCCTGTCCTTAGTCAGGGATGCAGTTCTTCATGTCCCACGTGCCGCAGAAGTCCAGGTTGTCGCCGCAATCGCAGGGAGTGTGCGCACTGTAGTAGTTCCCCGCCACGGTCGAGTAGTTGTACTGGGGACAGTGCTTCTCCTTTGACCCGTTCTTCCAGACGAAGATGTTGTAGGTGGAGCAGGTGTCGCAATTGCTCCCGGTCCCGCGGCCGTCGATGGTGCAGACGATGTTGCCGTCGTAGCCGCCCACGTACTGCCACCCCTTGGCCTGGCAGGCCGCAATGGCGACCTGGGAGCAGGGCTTCTGGACGATGGTGCAGTTGGACTCGCACCCGTCGCCGCTGACGTTGTTCCCGTCGTCGCACTGCTCTCCCGCTTCCGTCACCCCGTTGCCGCAGCAAGGCACGATGGGAGCATACACGCAGCCCGTGGCCGGCTCGCACGAGTCGGTGGTGCAGCTCTTCCCATCGTTGCAGGTGATCGTGGACCCAGCGCACTTCCCGCCGGCGCAGACATCCCCGCTCGTGCACGCGCTACCGTCACTGCACGGTGCGTTGTTGTTGGCGTACACGCAGCCCGTCGCCGGGTTGCACGAGTCGTCCGTGCAACCGTTCCCGTCGTTGCAGCCGAGCGGTCCTCCCGACTTGCACTTGCCGTCGAGGCAGACATCGCCGGCCGTGCAGAGGTTGCCGTCATCGCACGGGACGGTGTTGTTGGAGTGCTTGCACCCCGAGGCCGGCTCGCACCAGTCGGTGGTGCAGGTGTTGCCGTCGTCGCAGTCGGGAGGGGCGCTGCCGAAGCAGGCACCGCCCGAGCAGCCGTCCAGGGTGGTGCAGGCGTTCCCGTCGTTGCAGGGCGCCGCGTTGGGAGAGAACGTGCAGCCGGCCTTCGGATCGCAGGCATCGTCGGTGCACGGGTTGCCGTCCGCACAGGTCAGCTTCCCGGCCGGGACGCAGGCGCCGTCCTTGCACTGGTCGCCCGTGGTGCAGAGATCGGCATCACTGCAAGGGGCCTGGTTGTTGGCATGCTTGCACCCGGCCGCCGGGTCGCACCAGTCATCGGTGCATACGTTCCCGTCGTTGCAGTCGGGAGGGGGTCCGCCCTTGCACCAGCCGTCGCTGCAGACGTCCCCCGCGGTGCACTGATTCCCGTCGTTGCAGGCCACCTTGTTGGGAGCAAACGTGCAACCCAATCCCGGCTTGCAGGCATCGTCCGTGCAACTGTTTCCGTCGTCGCACTTCAGGGGGGCCCCGCCGACACACTGTCCCATGTCGCAGTGATCGCCGGTAGTGCACACGTTCTTGTCGTCGCATACTGCGCTCGACATCGTGGTCACGCAGCCGACCTGCGGGTCGCACGAGTTCTCCGTGCACGGGTTGCCGTCCTCGCACGAAACGGGCTTGCCCGGCTGGCAGCTTCCTCCCTTGCATGTGTCGGCGCTGGTGCAGGCGTTTCCATCGCTGCACGGGGCCACGTTCGAAACGTGCCCGCATCCCTGGGGTGGCGTGCACAGGTCGTCGGTACAGGGATTCCCGTCATCACAGCTCGGTGCCAGGCCCCCGACGCACCCCGTTGCGGGTTCGCAGGCCTCGAGGCCGTTGCAGGGGTTGCCGTCGTCGCAGACCAGCGCCTTGCCCGGGAGGCATCCCTTCTTCCCATCGCAGGATTCCAGGCCGTTGCAGGCATTGCCGTCGTCGCAGACCAGCGCCTTGCCGCCGACGCAGATACCGGCGGCGCACGCGTCCTCGAGCGTGCAGGGGTTTCCATCGTCGCACGGGAGAACGTTGGGCACGTGCTGGCACCCCTCCTGGCCGTCGCAGAGGTCATCCGTGCAGGGATTGCCGTCGTTGCAGTTGGCCGGAACCCCTCCGGTGCAGCTCCCGGCCGAGCACTTGCTGCCGAGCAGGCATGCCGAGCCGCTCTCGCACGGATAGCCGTCCTGTGCGGGCACGACGGAGCACTTGCCGGTCTGCGGCTCGCACCACGAGGCCTTGCAGAACGCATCGTCCCCCGTCGGGGCCGGGCACTCGACCACGGTTGCCGGGTCCACTTTGCACAGATAGGGGACCTGCTGCTTGTCGCACACGAGAGTCCCGTTGCACAAGTCGCCGTCCTCCAGCGCCTTGCAATCCGAGTCGACCTGGCAGTTGCAGCTCACCGGCTCGCCAGAGCACTTCCCCTCGATGCACTGGTCTCCGAGCGTGCAGGGGTTCCCATCGTCGCACGGCCCGAGAATCGGCACATACTCGCACCCGCCGTTCTTGGTGCACAGGTTCTCGGTGCAGGGATTGCCGTCGTCGCAATCGACCGGGTCCCCGATGCAGCTTCCGGCCACGCAGTGATCGGCCACCGAGCATGGATTTCCGTCACTGCACTCCCCTTCTTCGAGTGCCGTGTTCTGGCACCCCGTGCCCCCCAGGCACTCGTCCTGAGTGCAGGCGTTGTCGTCGTCGCACAGCTCGACGTACTTGCCCCGCACCAGCGCTGGCTCGTCCACCTCTGCGTCGCAGTCGTCGTCCAGCCCGTTGCACGACTCCTGGGCCGGGATCTCGGCGTCGCAGGCCGTGAGCCCCTCGGCCGCACACACCCGCTTCCCTCCGCACTCCCCCCACTCGTTGGAGACCACACACGGCGTCCAGAGCCCCAGCTCGACCGACTTGGCCGTGCACGGACAGACCCCCGTGTCCGCCACGCACTGCATCGTCTCGACCCCGTCCACCGAGGCCACCTTCTTGCAGGAGAACCCCCACGGGCACTCCTGCGTCGCCTCGCACGAGCCGCCGCAGAAGCTCCCTTCCACCCCGTAGCTCACGCACACGTCCTCGATTCCTCCGGCGCTCTTGCATTCCCCGCCGCCACTGCACGGACGACACAGGTTGGCATGCACCGAGACGCACGCATACACCAGGTCCGGTGCAGCTCCGGCAATCTGCTGGCACTTCCACCCGGGCGGGCACTCCTCGGTGCACAGCTGAGTGCAGACCCCGTCGCCCATGTGCTCCACGCACCAGCCCGACTGACAGTCCTTGTTGTCGGCACAGGGGTCGAGGAAACACCCTTCTCCTGGCTGACACTGCGGGCCGCCGAAGTCGAATGTCTCCTCCGGCTCCACGGTCCCGTCGGGGGCCGAGGGCAGGTCTGGCATCTGCGGAAGGTCAGGCACGACCTCGACGATTCCGTCGGCCGTTGTCCCCACGTCCGCTCCCACGTCGGGGGACGTGATCACGTTGCCCCCTGACGAGCAGGCCGCAAGAGCAAAGACAAGAGCCCCGAGCGCAGCGATGTACCTCATCATGGCAGCCCCTCCGACAAACAGGTTCCGGTTTCGCACCGGCTCGTCCGTGGAGTCTGCCCGGCCGGTCGGTTCAAGTCAATGCCCGGCTGGCTCGAGTCCGTCGTCGGCCGGTCCGACTGCGAAGTTCTTGCCAGCCGCGCAAATGGGAAGTATTTAATTATCCTCTGGAGGGAGGGGTGACATGCCGCTCTACGACCTGCAAGCCTTCCTGGAACTGTCGGCCAATCTGAACTACCAGCTCTCCGCTGCCACCGTGGGGCGAGACAACCTCGTGGCGACCATTCTGCGCAAGCGCAAGATCCCGCCGAACGAGAAGGAGATTCTCTTCGAGGTTCTCGACTACCTGGACAAGGCATACGGGAAGAAGCGCCGCCGTCTCGGCCCGAAGGCTGTCCTCCACCCGCTGCGGGCCGCCGCCCTTCTGATCGATGCCACCGAGGACTTCGACCTCCTCGACGTGCTCTCGGTTCTGCTCCATGACAAGTTCGAGGACCTCACGGGCCGGGACTACACTCCGCAGGAATGGGCAGCCCTCGAAGACCAGTTCCAGCGCCTCCTCAAGCGGATCGACCCGACCGATGAATGGTACCTCATGGAGCGCCTGGACCTCCTGACCCGCCACGACGAGAAGGAGCAGTACTACGCCTACATCGGCCGGCTCCTCGACAAGGCAGTCAGCACACCGGAGCTGCTTCGAGTCAAGCTGGCAGACCGCCTCGACAACACCCTCGACATGCGGATCGACTTCCACGACCCGCTCGAGGACGTCGACTTCTTCGCCCACATCTTCCAGGTGCTCTTCGTCCCCAGCTACTCGGGGTACGAGCCCAGCGTCGCGCACCCGCCGTCGGCAGACCTCGACGGAAGCCGCCGCATGTACGAGCTGTTCAAGACCGCAGTGACTCTGTCTCTGATCCGCCAGAAGGTCCCCATCGACGACGACCCCGTGGCCATGAAGCTCTTCGATGCCATCTGCGTCGCCAGCCTCAAGGAAGCCCAGCGCATCATCATGCACATCTTCGGCTACCACTTCCGGGAAGTGCATCTCCAGCGGGAGGTCGTGCGCGACACGATGGAGTACTGCATCAGCGGAGGAACCAGCGGCGTCACTCCCGGCGGAACGCCGCACCGCCTCGACGGGCTGTTCCTCGATCGGTTCGACCCCAAGGACTCCGCCTCCCGGAAACGCCGCCTCAAGGAGCTCTACATGGACAAAGAGCTCATGATCCAGGCAGCGCTGGCCTTCGTGGTGATCTTCACCAACTTCCGCAACGACCCGACCTACTACGTCCACGGAGTCAGCGAGGCCGGCCTCACGGCGGTCTGAGCGCGGTTCCGGATTGACTTATTCTTCCGCACGGTCTATTGAGGCAGTCGTCTCCCCCGAGCCGTCGGACGCCGGTATGCGCCTGCTCGGACCGCTTTGAAGCGGACGGGGAGCCCATGGAGGTTGGGAATGAACAGATTCGGTTTCGGTTTGGTTGGCTCGGTCATGATTCTCTCCCTGGCCCTGGCCGGTTGCTCCGGCGGGGGCGACGACAAGACTCAGGAAGACCAGGTGACTGCCGATGTCGGCGGACAGGATTTCGGGCCCGGCGACCTGCAGGGCGGCGACCTCGCCGTGCCGGACGGCCTCCAGCCCGAGGAGACGCTGGCCGAGGTGACTCCGGATGTGGCGCCGGAAGCCGGCCCGGAGCTCATCCTGGACGTCAACATCCCGACCTTTGCCGCGGTTGAGATGGAAGGAGCCTGTGCCGATTCCGTCGAGTCGGTGTACGCCGCCCCGGGCGAGCTTCCCGCAGACAAGGGGGCGCTCATCCGTTGCGCTGCGGACGGAACCCTCAGCCAGGACGAGATCAAGGAGGAGCTCAAGGCAGCCGGCTCCACGGGCAACCTGGTGTTCAGCTCGGCCCGAGTCTATCGGGTGCTCTACAGGACGGAGCGTGGAAACGGCGAGCCCGGCTACTCGGCTGCGCTGGTCTACCTGCCCGACGCTCCGCCGGCGGAGAAGCTGCCCCTCGTCGTCGCCTCCCATGGCAGCCGCGGGCAGGCCGGCAAGTGCGCACCGTCCATGGATGACCCCGCGGCCGAAAGTGTCCGGGATGACTACATCCGGCAGGTCTACCCGCTGGTCGGCTTCGGCTTCCCGGTCATCGTCCCCGACCTGGCCGGCTACTCGAACTTCGGTGCAGAAGGGAACCCGCCCAGCGCCTACGCCTCGGCCGCGGACGTGTCCCGGTCCACGCTCGATGGGACCCGGGCTCTGCGCAAGCTCGTCCCCTCCCGGCTGACCCAGGACATCGTGCTCACCGGTCACTCCCAGGGCGGGCACACGGCGCTCAGCGCCCTGGCCGGTGCCGACTCCTACGGTGCCGACGGAACCATCAAGGCGGTCGTCGCACACGCTCCGCTGTGGCTCTCGCAGCGGTCGTGGGGCGCAGTCTTCATCCTGGCCGACAGCTATCCCATCAAGACCGTTCCGTCCGTCAATGCCGTGACCATTTGGTACCACTACACGCATGCCGAGCTGCTCGACGGCCCCGGGACCGGACTGGACATGTTCGCAGCGGACAAGAAGGACGCGATCAAGCAATTCGTGGAGAATGACTGCTGGGCCGGCAACTACCCCTCGCTCGAGGCCCTGGGGACCACCCTGCTCGATATCTTCGACCCCGCCTTCTACATGGCCGTCATGGCCTCCGCCGGTGCCGGTGCCGAATGCCCCGCTGCCGAGCCGGGCAAGTCGATTTGCGAGAAGTGGATGAAGCGTTACATCGAGGATCGCCCGCACCTGACGGGAGATGCGGCCAAGGTACCCATGCTCGTCGTCTACGGCGGCAAGGACACGACCATTCCCCCCGATCGGTTCCAGTGCGCCCTCGACCGGCTCGTGCAGGACGGTATCCCGATGACCCAGTGCTTCGACCCGAATGCGGGCCACGGCGAGGTCGTGGCGACGCAGGCCGACTACGTGGTCTCCTGGCTGGCCGCCCAGACTCTCGGAATCGACATCCCCGTCACCTGCCCCAAGGACGAGATCAAGCTGCTCGACAACAAGGGCAACCCGGTGAAGTGCCCGTCCATTCCGCCCAACGACTAGTTTCGATCGACCACCTACGACGGCCCCTCCCGTGTGGTCGGGGCTGTGGGGTGGATCGAATGCGGCGGCCCCGCCCGCGTGGTCGGGGCTGGGTGCGTCTTCGCCCGGTTTGACTTGCCTCGTGCCCTGTGTAGGATCGCAGCCGGCAATGGACCGACGGTGACACTTCCTCGCAGCACCGGTGTTGCATCCGGTGGAGGAGGGGGGGAGAGAGGCAGCGGTGCCCGTGGACGTTGAAGAGTACTACCGACGATACGGACCCATGGTGCTCCGACGCTGCCGCAGCCTGCTCAAGCGGGAGGAACTGGCCGTGGACGCGATGCAGGACACATTCGTGCAGGTGCTCAGGCACCAGGAGACGCTGGAGGGTACGGCCCCGTCCAGCCTTCTCTACCGCATCGCCACCAACGTCTGCCTCAACCGCATCCGCACGCAGCGCCGACACCCGGAGGATGCTGACGACGAACTGCTCGACCGCATCGCATCCCTGGACGACGCTGAACCGCGCGTGCTGGCACGCAACCTCATCGACCGGCTCTTTGCCCGGGATCCCGTGTCGACGAGGGAGATTGCCCTGCTCCATCTCGTGGACGGCCTGACCCTCGAAGAGGTCGCCGGCGAGGTGGGGCTGTCCGTGTCGGGCGTTCGCAAGCGGCTCCGCCCCCTCAAGGACCGCCTTGCCGGGCTTTCGGGGGTGTAGCCATGATGACCGAACGGAGAATCCCCGACCTCTGGCTCGAACAGTACCTGCTGGGCGAGCTGCCCCCCGACCGGATGGCCCTCGTCGAAGCCGCTGAAAAGGCGGACCCGGACGTGCAGAGCCGGCTCGAGGCCCTCCGCTCATCAAACGCTGCCGTGCTGTCGCAGTACCCGTCACGCCCCATGGCCGCGGACATCACGCAGCGACTGGCCCGCGACAAGCACGAGGCGTCGACGGCATGGTACCGGAGCGCGTCGGCCGGATGGAGGCTCCCCGTAGCAGCCTCTGCGCTGGCCGCACTGGCACTGGTCATCTGGATTGTCCAGGGACCGGGAGTCGGCCCGCCCTCCCCCGCCGGCGACACAGCGAAGACCGTGGCAGAGGGGCCGCTCCGGATGCTCGAGCCGGGCACGCGCCTCAAAGGCGATCCGGCCCTCTTCCTCTACCGGGGGCACCTGCCCGCATCGCAGGATTCTGCAGCGTCGCGGTCCGATTCGGATGCGGGCTTGGCCCCGCAGGAGGCCGGGGGGGTTGCCGTCGGACCGGCATCCGCAGGCGAAGAGCTTCTGACCGACGGCAGCACCGCAGTGCCGGGCGATCTCATCCAGATCAAGTACCTCGCCGCCGGAGCCGCTTACGGAGTGATCTTCTCCATCGACGGCCGGGGGACCGTCACGCTCCACTACCCCCAGGACGAGCGGGGAGACACGGCCCTTCAGCCCGGTCCGGCCGTCCCCCTTCAGCGCTCCTACGAGCTCGATGATGCCCCCGGGTTCGAGCGCTTTCTCCTGGTTACGTCCCAGGCTCCGATCCCAGTGGCAGAGGTTCTGTCTATCGCACGAATGCTCGGTCCGGACCCGGTCCGCCCTCTCGCACTTCCCGACGGGCTCACCCAACGGTCCGTGCTGCTGCGCAAGGCCGGAGGGACGCCATGATGCCTGCTCGGTACTGCGCATCCCGCTTCATCTTCCTGAGCGTCCTGTGCCTGTCGATTCCGTCGGCCGCATTCGGCGAGGAGGCTCCCCCGGTCCGTCGTCTGGCCCTCGTGGTCGGCGTCAACGACGGCGGCTTCGGAAGAGTCCCGCTGGCCTACGCCCATTCCGATGCCCGAGCCGTCCATCGAGTCCTGCGCCAGCTCGGCGGAATCGAGACCACCGATGCCGTGCTGCTGCTCGGAGCGAAACGGAGTGCGCTGGTCCAGGCGCTGGAAAGGGAACGCAGCCTGCTCGACGAGGCCCGCCGCCCCGGTATCCGCCTCGAGTTCCTGTTCTATTACTCGGGCCATTCCGACGAGCAGGGGCTCCTCCTGTCCGGCGAACGGTTCCCCTACCCCGATCTTCGCAAGGCGTTGACCGACCTGCCTGCCGACGTCCGCGTCGCCATCCTCGACTCGTGCGCATCCGGTGCCCTAACCCGGGCCAAAGGGGGCAAATTCCACGCCCCGTTCCAGGTGGACGAATCCACCACGGTATCCGGCCACGCATTCCTCACCTCCACGTCCGCTGACGAAGCGGCCCAGGAATCGGACCAGGTCGAGGCCTCGTTCTTCACGCACTTCATGGTCTCCGGCCTGAGAGGAGCTGCGGACGTCAACCGGGACAAGCGGGTCACCCTGACCGAGGCCTACCAGTATGCGTTCCAGGAAACCCTCGCCCGCACCCAATCCACCCTGGCCGGCCCGCAGCATCCCAGCTATGACTTCCACCTCTCCGGCGCCGGCGACCTCGTCCTCACGGACCTGCGGGCCACGACCTCGAAGCTCGTGCTCCCCGAGGGCGTGGACGGACGCATCTTCGTGCGCGACGAAGAGGGACGCCTGGTCGCCGAAGTGAACAAAGCCGGCGATCAGGAGGTGGGCATCGGCATCGAGCCGGGTGAGTACACCGTGACGCTTCAGCAGGGAGAATCCATCGCAGAAGGACGGGTTTCCATGCTGGAGGGGGCCGAAGTTCTCCTGGCCGCAGGGGAGCTCCAGCCGGTCGGCCCCGAAGTGGCCGTCGCCAAGGGAGACATTCCCATTCTTGGGCTCACCTTGCCCGGAGCACAGGCAGGCTTCCGTACCATCCCGTTTGCGGCCAACATCGTCCCGGGCGTGGGGATGAACCCGGCCGACGGACGTGTCCACAACATCGTGGCTCTCAATGCGCTCGTGGGCTACGGCGGATCGCTCGGCGGTATCGAGCTGTCCGGCGCCGCCTCGGTCCGCCGAGGCGATGCCTGGGGACTCCAGGCATCCGTCGGAGCCAGCGTGGTGGGAGGGGACTTCCGGGGGCTCCAGCTCGCCGTGTTCGGGTCCGCTGCGGCCCACGAGTTCCATGGCATGCAGGCGGCGCTGTTCGCCAGTGTCGTCGGGGGCAATACCCATGGCTTCCAGACCAGCCTCTTTGCCAACGTGACGGCCGAGAAGCTGAGCGGTTTCCAGTGGGGAACCCTGGTCAACTATGCGGGCGGCCTCAGCGGCTCACAACTGGGGCTGGTCAACGTCTCGGCCGAAAGCACATCGGGCATGCAGGCCGGGCTGTTCAACTACGGCGGCTCGGTGAGCGGTCTCCAACTGGGCCTCATCAACGTCTCGGCGGAAAACAGCGGAAGCCCCGTCGGGATCATCAACTTCGCGGGGGACGGGATGTTCACCCCCTCGGTCTGGGTCAGCGACGTGGCGTTCCTGAACGTCGGCCTCAAGATGGGGAGCCGCAGGGCCTTCAGCGTGCTCGGCGGCGGTTATCAGAACACCGAGGGAATGGAGTCCGTTTCGGACAAGGGACAGGCCCGCTATGGCCTGATCTTCTGGGGGCTGGGCGGTCACTTCGACCTCTCGAAGCGCTGGTGGCTCGAGCTCGACGGGCTGTACCAGCAGCTCCTGGCATCGGACCGTCCCATCGAGGCAGCGGACGGTGTTGCGAGCGTGCGCGCCAGCATCGGCCTGCGCCTCTTCGACGTCGTGTCGTTCTATGTCGGCCCGACTCTCAACCTGGGCTGGTCATCGGCCCGCCAGGACTTCGGAATCGATGAGTCGTTCTGGAGCGAAGTCGACGGCGACATGTTCCTGAGCTTCAAGCCCGGCTTCGTCGCCGGCATGCAGGTCGAGCCGCCGCTGGGGAAGTTGAACAGGAGGTAAGAAAGATCAGTTGCGCTTCCCGAACGTGAGGATGTCCTCGGCCTTCTCCAGCGCTGCCTTGTCGATGCCCGGCACCTGCTCGAGGTCGTCGATCTCGGCAAAGCCTCCCACCGAGTCCCGAAGCTTGATGATCTCGTCCGCATTGGTGAACCCGAGGGCCCACAGCGTGTTGGCATCGGCCTTGTTCACGTCCACCAGCACTTCGAGGTCTGGTGCCAGCCGCTCGATGGTCTTCTTGCCGAATCCCTTGATGTCGTCGAGCTGCTGCACCGACGTGAAGAAGCCGTTCTTCTCCCGGTACGCGATGATCGTCTGCGCCTTTTTCTGACCGATCCCATAGAGCTGCATCAGCTCGCTGGCGGTCGCGGTGTTGAGGTTGACTTTCTGCCCCGGGGCGAGCCCCTTCTTGCCTCCCTTCTTCCCCTTACCGACGTACGGAACGCAGGCCTGGGGACCTTCCTCGACCACGTAGAAGGCGCAGACGAGCTTGGCGTACGTGGCCTCGCCCACTCCCTTGACCTGGGTAAGATCTCGGATGTGCTCGAACTTCCCGACCTGGGCACGATACTCCAGGATCCTCGCCGCCATCTTCTTGCCGATGCCGTGGACCTTCATGATGTCCGCAGCCGTCGCCGCGTTGATGTCCATCCGCTCCGCAGGCTTCTCCTGCGCAACCGCCAGGCCCACCGAGACGACCATCGCCACGGCCAAAGCCATCATGCCGACTGCTGCCACGCCCCCCGAAACCGTTCTCCGCATCGCACACCTCCGGGTAGAACTGCGAAAGACACTATACTGCATTGGAATTGCCTGATCCAGGGGGAGAAGTGCGGTGGACGGGTGGCTGGACCGAGGGTTTGGTCGGCGACGGCTACGGTCACCGAGTCATCGGTCTCCCCCCGAGCACCGAGCCCCGGGCCCCCTACTTGTTGTGTCCGCACCCTTCGTGCTTGCCCTCGCCCTCAACCTTGCCGGGGCAGCCGCCGCATCCGCCGGCCGGTGCCTCGACGGGCTTGCCCGTGATCTTGGACTCGAGCCGGGCCTTGAACATGCCGCGCTTGCCCGGGCAGCCACCCGTGACGTCCACGGTGAGGCCCTTGTCGACCTTCTTCACGTCGAACTTGAGGCCCGGGACGCTCCACGGACAACCGGCCTTCTGGGTATCATCGCATCCGCAGGTACCCTTGGAGCAGGAGTCGATCATGCCGGCGATCTTGTCCTGAGCGGCCTTGATCTCCTCCGGAGTGCCGGTGATGTCGATGGTCACGAAGAAGGAACCGTCCGCGTTCTCCAGGTACGTGATCTTCGCCTTGCCCGACTTGAAGGGGCAATTGTCCCCGCACGGCTTGTCGCATGCGAGGGCCGCAAACTGGAACAGGACGACCGTCAGAGCCAGAACCGCTGCCACTGCTACTCTCTTCATTCTCAATCCTCCAGATAGTGGGTTCCAAACGACGGGCGGGATTCTACGCACCCGCCCTGCGGTTTCAAGGGAGAAGTGTGAGAGAGGCCGCCGGGACTGTAGTTACCATGGAGGATTCGTCGAATCGCACGACCGCGAGGGCCTTGGCTCCGCTCCCAACCACGGCCAGCACCCGGCCGTCCCCATGCCCACGGTGACTGACCTTCTTCCCGGTCCACGAAGGCCCGGGCAATGCCGTCGGCTCGGAGGCGGCACGAGGCCGACGCCTCTCGACACGGCCCGAGCCAGACCGCGCCTTTGGCGTGCCTCCCCCACCGGGGGAGGCCGCGGCTTCCGAGGCCGAGCCCTCCGCAACCTCATGGGCCGATGCTCCTGCGGCCGCCCCACGTGGGGGCGGCGCGAGGGGCGTAGCCCCGAGCGGTGGGGGCGCCTCCCCCCCCATCACCTCCGCAAAGCTCCTCCGCTTCGGCAGCTCGCCGCGGGAAAGCAGCCCATCCGGGATCTCGCCGACGAACCGGGACATCTTGCTGAAGCTCCATTCGCCAAAGCGGGCTCGGCTGCGGGCCCAGCTCACGACGACCTTCTGGCGGGCACGCGTGAGCGCCACATAGAACAGACGGCGCTCCTCCTCGACCTCGCCGGACGACACGTGGCTCTCGTACGGGAACAGCCCCTCCTCCATCCCGGTGGCAAACACGACGTCGAACTCGAGCCCCTTGGCCGCGTGCACGGTCATGAGCGGCAGCCGATCCTGGTCTTCCTGCCACAAGTCGATGTCGGTGATGAGTGCCACCTGCTCCAGGTAGTCGGTCAGCGAGCCGTCCGGATGGATGCGCTGGAACTCGGTCATGGCAGTAATGAGCTGGTCGAGGTTGGCCAGACGGCTCTCCGCCTCGATCCGGTCCAGCGATTCCATCTTCTGGACATACCCCGAGGTCTTGAGCACTTCCTGCGCAAGCTCTGCCACTGCCGTCCCCGGTGCCAGTGACTTCCAGCCGTCCACGAGGCGGACGAACGCGGCCAGCGACTTCACCCAGCGCTCGGGGGTCTGTGTCGCTGCCAGCTCCCGTGCGACCACGAGCAGCGGCACGTTCTTCTCCACGGCCACGTCCCGAAGCTTCTCGAGCGCGTTGTCTCCGATCCCCCGGGCCGGCTTGTTCGCAATGCGCACGAAGCTGACGTCGTCCCGCTCGTTGGCCACCAGCCGCAGATAGGCCAGCGTGTCCTTGACCTCGGCCCGCTCATAGAACCGCATTCCCCCGACGACCACGTGCGGAATTCCCTGCCGGGCCAGCTCTTCTTCGAAGCTTCTCGACTGGGCGTTGGTGCGGAAGAAGACGGCCATCTTGCGCAGGGCCGTCCCGTCGCCACTCAACTTCTTCACCAGGGCCGAGAGCCGACGCGCCTCGTCCCCTTCGGAATCCGCGGTCACCAGCACCAGCTCGTCCCCGTCCTGGTTCTCGGTCCACAGCTTCTTGGCATGGCGACGCCGGTTGTTTGCGATGACCTCGTGCGCGGCATCGATGATCGTCCGCGTGGAGCGGTAGTTCTGTTCCATCCGCATGATGCGGGTCCCTGGGAAGGTCTGGCCGAACTCGAGCATATTCTCCACTCGAGCCCCTCGCCACCCGTAGATCGACTGGTCGTCGTCCCCCACGGCGCAGATCCGCATGTGCGGTCCGACGAGCCGCTCGAGCAGCCTGAGCTGGACGCCGTTGGTATCCTGCATCTCGTCCACGAGCACGTACTGGAACCGCTCTCGATAGAGGTTGCGGACATCCTCATGCTCGGTGAGCAGGTCGAGCATCCGGTCCATCAGGTCGGTGAAATCCATGGCATCGAGGCGCCGCTTCTGCACCTCGTACTGGGCAAACGCCATGGCCGCCTTCTGCCGCCATTCTCCCTCGTGGCGGGAGCTCTTGACCCAGTGCTCCACCGACTTGCCGTGGCTTCGCAGCGAATCGTAGGCCCCGCACAAGGCCTTGGGTGCGAACCGCTTCCGGTCGAGGTTGAGCTGGTCCACCACCTGCCGCATGAGCACCGCAGAATCATCGGCATCGAAGATCAGGAAATGCGACGTGTATCCCAGCAGGTCCGCGTGGCGGCGCAGCATCCGGGCGCACATGGAGTGGAACGTCCCCATGTCGAGCCCCTCGGCAGGCAGCCCGACGAGCTTCTTCACCCGCTCCCGCATCTCGCCCGCTGCCTTGTTGGTAAACGTCATGGCCAGCACGCGCCAGGGCATGTAGTGGAGTCGGGACAGGAGCCAGGCGATCTTGTGCGTTACGGCCCGGGTCTTGCCGCTCCCAGCGCCGGCGAGCACGAGCATGGGTCCGTCGCACGAGGTCACGATCTCGCGCTGCACCTCGTTGAGCGATTCCAGGATCGGATCCAAATGCTTCACTCCACGGTCACGCTCTTGGCCAGGTTCCTGGGCTGATCCACGTCCGTTCCCTTGAGATCCGCCACGTGATAAGCGAAGAGCTGAAGAGGAAGCACGGTCAGGAAGGGCGACAGTTCGGGGAGGCACTCCGGAATCTCGAACCGGTCGTCGGCCAGCTCCGCCGCCTGCCGGTTTCCCTCGGTGACCACGGCCACGACCTGGCCGCTTCGGCTTCGAATCTCTTCCATGTTGGAGAGCGTCTTCTCCCACGTCGGCCCGTTGGGAACGACGAACAGGCTGGGCACCGAATCATCGATGAGAGCGATGGGGCCGTGCTTCATCTCGCCTGCGGGGTAGCCCTCGGCATGAACGTAGGAGAGCTCCTTGAGCTTGAGTGCCCCTTCGAGAGCGATGGGATGGGACACGCCCCGCCCGAGGTAGAGCATGGAGCGGACCCGCTGATGCTTGCGGGCCACGTCCAGGATGTGCCCGTTGCGCTCGAGCACGCGCTCCATCTGCACGGGCAGCTCGGTCAACCCCTGCACGAAGGTTGCCGCCCGGTCGGCATCGAGAGTCCCCACCCTGCGCCCCAGCCACAACGCCAGCAGTGCCAGCACGGCCATCTGGCAAGTGAATGCCTTGGTGGAGGCCACGCCGATCTCGGGCCCCGCATAGGTGTACAGCACGGAATCGGCCATGCGGGCCAGCGTCGAGTCCACGACGTTGCAGATCGAAGCGATGGCCGCGCCCTTGGAGCGGGCCTCCTGCACCGCAGCGATAGTGTCCGCAGTCTCGCCCGACTGGGAAATCGCGACGACCAGGTGCGACGAATCCACGAGCGGGTTCCGGTAGCGGAACTCCGAGGCCACCTCGACCTCGCACGGCAGGCGGGCCAGATCCTCGATCAGACGCCGCCCCACCAGGCCGGCATGGTAGGACGTCCCACACGCCAGCAGGGTGACCCTCGAGATGCCGGCCAGCCTCTTGTCGAGCGCCCCCATCTCGTCGAGCACCACCTCTCCCTGGCTGAGCCCGAGCCGGGGACGCAGCGTGTCCGAGACGGAACGGGGCTGCTCATGGATCTCCTTGAGCATGAAGTGCTTGTAGCCCCCCTTCTCGGCCATGGCCGGAGTCCACGATACCGTGCGGACCTCCCGACGCACTTCGGTCAGCGTGTCGACCGAGAAGAGCCTCACGCCCTCCCGCTCCAGCAGCGCGAGATCCCCGTCCTCGAGGAACTGGAACCGCCGTGTCACCTGGAGCAGCGCCGGAACGTCGGAGGCCAGGTAGCTTTCACCGTCCCCAAGCCCGACCACCAGCGGCGACATCCTCCGGGCAGCCACGATGCGGTCCGGGTACTTCACGTTCAGCACGGCCACGGCAAACGACCCGTGCAGCCTCATCAGAGCGCTGCGCACGGCATGCACGAGGTCATGGTCGTGCTCCAGCGCACGCTGAACCAGGTGCGCGATGATCTCGCTGTCCGTCTCCGACGTGAACTCGTGCCCCTGCACCATGAGCTCCCGCTTGAGCGCAGCGTAGTTCTCGATGATCCCGTTGTGCACCACGACCGTGTCCCGGAAACGGTGCGGATGGGCATTGGCCTCGCTCGGACGGCCGTGCGTGGCCCACCGCGTGTGCCCGATGCCCACGGTTCCTTCCGGGGCCCCCTGCTCCACGAGCCGGGCCAGCTTCGACAGCTTCCCCGCACTCCGCAGGATCGTGAAATCCCCGCCGTTGATGGTGGCCACTCCGGCCGAATCGTAGCCCCGGTACTCGAGCCGACGCAGACCGTCCAGGAGTATCTCGACGCACGGCCGCTTTCCGACTACCCCGACGATTCCGCACATGCTGTCCCCCCTACTTCTCCTTCTTTTGCCGGCGCTGCTTGCGCAGCTCAGCGTACCCGTCCCGGTTGGCCTGATCGACCCGGCTGATGGCCAATGCCCCTGCCGGCACGTCCCGAGTCACCGTGGTCCCGGCCGCGATGACCGCCTCCCGGCCCACCGTCACCGGTGCGACGAGCTGCGTGTCGCTGCCGATGAAGACGCCGTCCTCGATCACGGTCTTGAACTTGCTGTAGCCGTCGTAATTGCACGTAATCGTCCCGGCCCCGACGTTGACGCCGCTGCCGATGGACGCATCTCCGAGGTAGGAGAGGTGGTTGGCCTTGCTCCCCTCCCCGAGCACCGTCTTCTTGGTTTCCACGAAGTTGCCGATCTTGGCCCCCTTCATCAGCACGGTCCCGGGCCGGGTGTGTGCAAATGGCCCGACTCCGCAGCCGGGGCCGATCTGCGACGACTCGAGCACGCAGTAGGGGAGCACCTTGACCCCGTCGCCAAGCTGCGTGTCCTCGAGGATGGAGCCGATGCCGATGCGACATCCGGAGCCCACCTGCGTCCGCCCCCGGAGCGCCACGTTGGCATCGAGCAGCGTGTCCGGGCCCACTTCGACGCCGAAATCCACGTCCACGCTCTCCGGGTGGGGCATTCCTACGCCGGCCAGCATGAGCGCCTCGTTCCTCTCCTTCCGGATCCGCTCGGTCACTACGGCCAGCTCCGCCCGGTTGTTCACCCCCTGGAGCTCGCCAGCGTCCTTCACCATCACCAGCTCGGCCATGGCCCCGGCCGCGACGATGAACTCCACCACGTCCGTCAGCAGGTACTCCCGCTGTCGCTCGGCCGGCTTCACCTGCGCCAGGAATGCCCGCAGACGCCCCAGCTTCACGAGGTAGATCCCTGCATTGACCACCCGGTAGGACAGCTCCTCCTCCTTGAGCTCCTTCTGCTCGCGGATGGCCTGGATCACGCCCGAGTCGTCGAACAGCACCCGCCCGTAGCCGAACGGGTTGTCCGTCTTGAACCCGGCAAACACGATCTCGGCCCCTTTGTCCACGGCCACGTCCCCCAGCCGCTCCACCAGCTCGGCAGTCACCGCCGGGACATCGCCGTTCAGGATGAGGAGCCACCCGTCCGCATCATCCAGGGCCGCCAGCCCCGCCTTGACCGCATCCGCAGTCCCGAGGGGCTGCTCCTGGCGGGCGAAGCGGAGACGGTCGCTGCCGCAATCGGCCCTCACCGCGGCCTCTACCTCCGACAGGAAGTCACCGCTGACCACGACCACCGGCCCGTCCACAACGTCGAGGGCCAGTCGGGTCGGAAACACCACCATCGGGCGGCCGAGAATCGGCATCAGCATCTTGGTGGTGGCCGAGTGCATCCGCACCCCCCGGCCACCCGCCAGGATCATCGCGCTCAGGTTTTTCATGGGAGGACGGCCTCCTCAGCCAGAGTAGGGAATCGCCCCCGGGCCGGGCGGGCCAGACGACTCGGCCGTGCCCGGGAGCTTGGGCACGAAATCAGGGCAATTCAACGACGATCACCGAGTCCGACTTGCCCCAGTCGAGCAGCTTGGATCCGGTGTAGTCGTAGTACTGGGTGTTCTCAACGTCCATGAGCCACTCGTCGCCGCTCCAGCCGCCGTCATAGTCCCGGACCTGGATGCCAAAGTAGGCCTCGTTCGGGTAGTCGAACCCGTAGAAGTAGTTTCGGCCCAGCTCCGTGGCCATGTCGAGGATGGTGTTGACCGCCACGTCGTTCTTGTACCAGTTGTTCTGGAGCCCGTAGAAGTTGCTCAGCATGAGCTGCTCGTAGCCGCCGCCGTCATACATATACAGGTTGACGAACGGGTCGGCCTTGCCGCCCAGCGGGTCCGCCGTGACGTAGATTCCCAGATCCTTGATCGTGACCTTCACGGCGTACGGGTTGTACAGGTACACGAACGAGAACGTCCCCCAGCCGGTGTTGAAGTGACGGCGCACGAAGTCCGCCGGGTTCCAGAGGATCTCCCCCTCGGGGTCGAGCGGGTAGTTGCCGTCGATGAACCGCCACGGAGCGACCGCCTTGGCCGACGTGGAGCCGCTGTAGGCGAAGTGCCCGAACTGGTCAAACAGCTTGCCCGCACCGATGTCGAGCTTCTTGGGCCACAGGGTGTCGTTCAGGGCCGGCAGCTCGTAGTAGACCTCGTCGTTGTCCAGCACCGGGCTCTCGGCCACGTTGCCGAAGCGATACACGACGCCGTCCTTCCCCGGGAAGCCGCTCACGTCCCAGTTGGACACGTCGTTCCACAGGTATGCGTCGCCCCAGATGCCATGGTCCTCGCCGTGAACGTACACGATGGGGTGATGGTCGGTCGGGAAGAAGAGGTCCCAGTTGATGTCGCCGTCGATGGAGGCCGACCCCTTGAGCGGGCTGTTGGGCGGGGTGTACTGGAAGTACGTGTCCTCGGTCATGGTCTCCATCATGACCAGCTTGCCGTAGCTGCTGCCGTCCTGCTGAATGACGAGGAGGACGCCGCGCATGGTGTTCTCATAGTTGGCGCCGAGCGGCCACTTGGTCCAGCGGCGGGGGAAGAACACGTAGTAGCCCAGGTACCAGTGGCTGGAGGTCTTCACGAACGAGTAGTACACGGTGGCCTTCTTGTTCCCCTTGCCGAGGTTGGCCACGTTGTTGGTCGCGTTCCAGTCGCCGTCGAAGTTCACGGACCGGATCACGTCGAGGCCGGCGCCCGCGGTGTCGGTATCGACGTAGAAGGTCGGGGCCCACCACTCCCACACCTTGGCCAGCCGGCAAGTCCCTGTCGCCTGGTCGCAGAGCTGGTTGTTCGGGCAGTCATAGTCGTCCTCGCAGTTGGGCGGCGGGCAGGCATCGTCCTTGTTGTCGCAGTTCTCGTCCTTGCCGTTCTCGCAGATCTCCTGCGCGCCGGGGTTCACGTCCGCGTTCTTGTCGTCGCAGTCGGGGCCCTTGCAATCCTTGCCCGTGCCGTACGTATCCTTGTCGCCGTCGATGCAGTCAAAGGGGCAATCCTCCTTCTTCCCGTCGCAGTTCTCGTCCACGTCATTGCCGCAGACTTCTTTGGCGATCGGGTTGATCAGGGGGTCGCTGTCGTTGCAGTCCGGGCCGTCGCAGGCATCGCCCTGGCCATAGTCGTCGCCGTCGGAATCCTGGCAGGTGCAGGGAAGATCCTGGCCGTTGCAGTCCTCGTCCTTGCCGTTGCCGCAGGTCTCTTTCGCCCCCGGGTACACGGTCTTGTCCGCATCGTTGCAGTCCGCAACCGGGCAGTCGGTGCCCACGCCGAAGCCGTCCGTATCCTTGTCCTCACACTTGGGCGGGCAGGTCAGGTCGCCGTCGGTGCAATCGTCGTCGAGACCGTTGCCACACACTTCGGCCGCACCGGGGTGAACCGTCGCATTGGCGTCGTTGCAGTCGAAGCCGTCGCAGTCCGGGCCCACGCCGTACCCGTCGTTGTCTCCGTCCTTGCACTCGGGAGGGCAGTCTTCCTTTTTGCCGTCGCAGTTCTCGTCGATCTGGTTGCCGCACACCTCGACGCCGTTCGGGTGAATCGTGTTGTTCTTGTCGTCGCAGTCATTGCCGGCAGGGCAATCCGCGCTCGGGCCCATGTAGCCGTCGGCATCGTTGTCCTTGCACTGGGCGGGGCAGACATCGTCCTTGCCGTCGCAGTTCTCGTCGACGCCGTTGCCGCAGGATTCCTGGGCTCCCGGCTTGACCGTGTTGTTGTAGTCATCGCAGTCAGTCCCCGTGGGGCAATCCGCCGACTTCCCGTTGGCCCCATCCTTGTCCAGGTCCACGCAGGGGTTCGGGCAGACATCGTCCTTGCCGTCACAGTTCTCGTCCTGGCCGTTGCCGCAGGTCTCCGGAGCCCCCGGATACACGGTCGCCACCTTGTCGTCACAGTCGAGCTTGATCCCGGCCGGGCATCCCGCACCGACAGCGAACCCGTCGCCATCGGTATCGAGGCACGGCTGCTCCGCGACATCCGATTCACCCGACTGATCCTCGCCGGTCACGTCCTCGTCCGGCACGGCAACGGTGGATTCGGTACCGCAGGCCGCCAGCAGGACCGATGCTGCGGCCGAGAAGAGAAGGAACTGAACGAAACGCTTCATTGTGCACCTCATAGGGCTTTGGAGGGTCCCATGTCCCCCCCGGTTGATACGGGAGTCCCGTGTATACACGCAACGCGGGCGCGAGGCAAGGGTTTTCCAGAACCGGTCGCAGGGACTCCTGGTGCCCAAGTATCTTGACATTCCCCGGGTTTGCCCGCAGTTTTCGGAGCATGAAGAACTGCGATGACACAGAGTCCATGACCGGGGGGAAAAGCAGCCACAATGCGGTGGAACCGGGCTCCGAGTCGCTGCGACGGGAGCTCGGGCTGAAGACCCGCCAACTTCAGGCGGTCGGCGAGATCTCCGCGGCGCTGGCCTCCACGTGGGATCTGGAGGCCACCCTCGACGTCATCACCCGGGTCACGTCCGAGGTCATGGAGGTTTCCTCGTGCTCCATCTACCTCCTGGAGAAGAACGGCGGCAGCCGCCTCGTCCTCAAGGCCACCACTGGGCTGGCGAAGGCCGCCATAGGAGTAGCCGGCCTCAACAGCGGGGAGGGGCTCACCGGCTGGACGGTCACGCACGGCCTCCCGGTCGCCGTCACCGACGTGCTCCTCGACCCCAGGTTCAAGCTCATCCCCGAAACCGACGAGGAGGGGCTCCGCTCTCTCCTGGCCATCCCCCTCGCAGTCCAGGGCCGCGTCATCGGTGCCATGAACGTCCAGACCGCTCAGCCACACCAGTTCTCCACCGACGAGATCGAGCTCCTCTCCATGATCGGCAACCTCGCCGCCGGTGCGCTCGAGAAGGCCATGCTCTATGACCGCATGCGCCAGCAGATTCGCGAGCTCGAAGGCCTCATCGAGGTCAGCCGCACCATCGTCTCCCCCCTCTACCTCGATGACATGCTCGGCGTCGTGGCCCAGATGGCCGCCCGGGTCATGGAGGTCCGCTCCGTGGCCCTTCACCTCCTCGACGAAGCCTCCGGACGCCTCACCCTGCGGGCCGCTCACAATACCAGCATCGCCGCCCGCCAGAAGCAGTCGTTCGACATCGGCGAGGGGCTGATCGGTGAGGTCGCCCGACAGGCCAGCCCCGTGACCGTGTCCGACGTCACGAAGGACCCCAGATACCTCAACCGCACCCTGGCCGAAGCCGAGGGGCTAGTGTCCTTCCTCGGCGTGCCCCTCGTCGTCCGGCAACGCATCGTCGGCGTGCTCTCCTGCTACACGGATGCGGTCCATGAGTTCACGGCCAAGGAGACCGACCTGTTCTCCATGCTGGCCAATCAGACTGCGCTGGCCATCGACAACGCCCGGCTGGTCATCAGCAGTGCCGTGGTCCGTGAGATGCATCACCGGGTGAAGAACAACCTCCAGAGCGTGGCCATGCTCCTGCGCCTTCAGATGGGCTCGTCCCAGGACGCCGGGACCCGCTCCATCCTGGCCGGCGCCATGGCCCGCATCCTCACCATCGCTGCGGTCCACGAAACCATGAGCGAGCAGGGCCTGTCCATGGTCGACGTGCGCCAGGTCCTGGAGCGCGTGGCCACCAGCGCCAGCCAGCTCGTGGCGGGAAAGGAGATCCGCATCGAGGTCGAGGGGGGTACCCTGGCCCTGCCTTCCCGCATGGCCACCTCACTCGCCCTGGCCGTGGGAGAGTTCGTGCAGAACGCGCTCAAGCACGCATTTCCCGACCGCCACGAAGGGCACATCCGAATCCTCGTGGTCCCCGGGCGGGAAATGCACGAGGTCCACGTGATCGACGACGGCGTCGGCACTGCAGGAACCCGGTCGGAGCGCAAGGGGCTCGGCATCGAGCTCGTGCAAACCCTGGTGAGCCATGACCTCAAGGGGCAGTTCGAGCTCACCTCGACCGAGGCCGGTACGCAGGCCGTGGTCCGATTTCCGGCCACGGCTGCGGAAGGAACATCGAAGTGACATCTGACGGAGAAGCCTCATGAAGCCGCTCCACATCCTGATTGCTGAGGACGAGTCCCTCATCCGACTGGGGCTCAAGTGCATCCTGGAGGAAGCCGGTCACACCGTCGACGCCGCCGAGGATGGCCAGGCCGCGCTCGAGCTTGCCGAATCCCGCACGCCGGACGTCGCAATCCTCGACATCCGGATGCCCAGGATGGACGGGATGGAAGCCGCCCGCCGCCTCTATGACCGAACGCCCATCCCCATTCTCTTTCTGACCGCATACGGCGAGCGCGAGCTGGTCGAAAAGGCCGCCCGCCTGCCCATTCAGGGCTACCTCGTCAAGCCGCTCCGGGAGGCCGAGCTGTTCGCCATGATCGAGGTGGCCGTCAGCCGCTTCGAAGAGCAGGCACGCACCGCCCGCGTCGCTGCCGATGCCAGCGCAGCCCTGGCCGAGCAACGAACTCTCCAGAGAGCCAAGGGCCTCCTGATGCAGCGGGAGGGAATCAGCGAGCTTTCGGCCCACCAGCGACTCGAGCAGCAGGCCCGCAGCGAGCGCAGGACCCTGCTCGAAGTGGCTGAGGAAATCGCCGGCTCCCCGACCGGCAGCCCCTCCGGCTCCAGCCCCAACTCCTCCACCTCCAACACCAGGTGAACCCATGCCCCGATACCACATCCGGACTGCTCCGGCACCGGCCTCTTTCCCCTGCCCGGCCCGCTTCCAGAAGGACGACACCGACCTCTATGTGAAGTACGGCCACCGCGTCTTTCCGGGCCGCTCCGACCGCGGAGATTCCTACTGGACAGCGGAGATCATCACCCAGACCTGGTTCATGGCCGAAACCGGCCGGATCCCCATCAGCGGAGCGGGCTACGGCGGCCCCTTCTCCGGCCCCGGATTCGACTCCATCTGGCTCGACATGTCCGAGATCGTCCGCCCCACCCGGGACGGCATCCACGGCCGGGAAACCATCTCCACCAAGGTCTTGCTCGGCGGAGCACCGGAGATGCTCGAGTTCGACTCGCAGCAACGCCTGCTCACCCACCTGCCGCCCACTCTCGTCCTGCCATTCCCCGTGGCCTTCGGCCCACTCCCCATGGCACTCCCCGGAGACGGCCCCGACAGGGCCCTGGCCCTCGCCGCCGACCGCCTCGCCACCCTGTACATCCGGACCACCGACACCCTGGATGGATGCCGGAATGAGCGGCTTGCCCTCCGCCTCGGCGCCGCGGACTTCGACCGCCCCGACCTCATCGCCTCGCTCGCAGCGGCCAGTCCCGCCTACGTCGAGATCGAGGAGGAGCCCTGGGACCTCGAACGGTTCGACAAGGCCCGCACCCTGTTCCCGTCCGCCCTGGTGGCTCTTCGGCGCCGGCTCGGCCCTGAGTCCCCGGCCGAAGTGGAGCGCCTGATCCGACGCGGGGTCCGCATCTTCCACCTCTATGCCGACATCGAAGGACGGGATGCCGCAGGGCAACCCCTCCCCGACTCCCTCCGGGCCGTCCACGCCCATGCAGTCCGCTGCCGCTGGCGGGACAGCCTCTCTTTCCTCGTCAGCGGAGGCATCGCCGCGGCCGAGCATCTGCCCAAAATCGTGGCCTGCGGGGCGGATGTGGCCGTGCTCGACCTGGTGCCTCAGGTCGCGTGGGGCTGCGCCCTCTGGGCAGACAGGATCCAGTGCCATACCGAAGAGCAGGGTGTCGAGCCCGAGTGGGGCGCCCAGCGCCTCGTCAACCTCATGGCCGCCTGGCGCGACCAGCTCCTGGAAGCCATGGGGGCCATGGGCATGCGCGAGGTCCGCAGGCTTCGAGGCGAGACCGGTCGACTCATCTTCGATGAAACCGAGAGCAAGGCCTTTCGCCGCAACTTCCACGCCTCCGCTCCTGCCGGGGCCTACCGTCGCCTCAAGGAGGCCTCGGGCACCGAAGGGGACATGCGGTGGACTCAGTCCCTCCTCCTCGCCACCCGGGAACAGGCCCGGCACCGCCGCCCCAGGGGGGAGCTCGAATTCCGCGTCGGCAGCTCCGGCGGCGGATTCGACCGCCTCGCCTTCCGCTTCGAGCTCGATGATGCCTGGCAGGAGCAGCTCACGGCGCTGGCCGCGGGGGAGAGTCGCTGCCTGGCCGATCCCGAACGTTTTGACCTGTCCATTCCGCTCAACCGCCGGGGTGACGACCGCCCCTCCATCACCCTCCCGATCCCCTGGTACGGTGCGGGGATGTCGTTCGGCAGCGTCGGGCTGCCCGTCATGCTGGCCAGGGCCATTGCAGCTCGCAGAGTCGGCACGTTCATGTCGACGGGTGAAGGAGGCTACCCGGAAGCGCTGCTCCCCCACGCAGACCACGTGATCACGCAGGTCGCCACCGGGCTGTTCGGAGTCAGCGAAGCCTCCATCCAGCGGGCACGACTGGTCGAAATCAAGTATGCGCAGGGGGCAAAGCCGGGACTGGGCGGCCATCTGCTCGGCAACAAGAACACCGAGGCCGTGGCCCGGCAACGCGAAGCCGTCCAGGGAACGTCCCTCTTCAGCCCGTTCCCGTTCCACAGCGTCTACTCGGTCGAGGACCACCGGAAGCACATCGACTGGCTCAAGATGGTCAACCCCAGGGCCCTGGTCAGCGTCAAGGTGAGCACCCCCTCCGACGTCGACATGGTGGCCGTTGGGTCCTTCTTCGCCGGGGCCCACATTGTCCACCTCGACGGGGCCTACGGAGGTACCGGTGCAGCCCCCGAGATCGCCAAGAAGAACATCGCCATGCCCATCGAGTACGCCATCCCCAGGGTGCACCGCTTCCTGCTCGATGAAGGGCTCCGGGAGCAGGTCACGCTCATCGCTTCGGGAGGCATTCGGACCGCCTACGACGTAGCCAAGGCCATTGCGCTCGGCGCCGACGGCTGCGTCGTCGGGACCGCTGAGCTTGCCGCCATCGGCTGCACCCGCCTGGGAAGCTGCGAGCAGGGGCTCGGCTGCCCCTACGGAATCACCACGACCGACCCGGAAAAGAGCAAGCTCGTCGAGGTCGAGGTCTCGGCCTCCAACATCGAGAACCTCTACACGAGCTGGAAGCACCAGATCGCCGCAATCCTCGATGCCAACGGCCTCAAGGCCGTGTCCGAGCTTCGCGGCCGCACCGACCTCCTTCTCTACCTGGAGTAGACTGGATGAACACAGAAGAACGACTGGCGCTCCTCGATTCCCGTGCCGACCTCGTGGTGGACGCGGATTCGACGCGCTCGCCGGATGCTGCCGAGGGCGGATGCGGTGTCATCGGCCTGGCCAGCGACGTCCCCGTCGCCGGTCGTCACATGCTCACGGCCAGCCGCCAGATGCACAACCGGGGCAATGGAAAAGGGGGTGGAATCGCTGCGGCCGGCCTCGACCCGGCGCAGATGAAGGTCCCGGCCGATGTGCTCCGGTCCCACTACCTGCTCCAGGTTGCCTACCTGGACTCCGGTGCCCGGGCCGCAGTCGAGCGGGAGTGCATCGACGGCCGTCTCGACGTGACCTTCGGCTACCCGGTGGAATCGCTGGAGGACTGGCGGGCGGTGGAGGGACTGGACGTGGCCCCGCCGGCCCTCTACCGATACTTCTGCCGGGTGCGACCCGAGGCCCTCGCCGAGTTCGCCGAGCGCAACTCGCTGCGCCATCTTCCCGCCCGCACGGTCGAAGACGAGTTCATCTATCAGAACAGCTTCCGCCTCAACCAGCGATTCTACTCGAGCCTCGGCAACAAGAGAGCCTTCGTCACCAGCCACGGCCGCGACATGCTCGTCGCCAAGATCGTGGGGTACGCGGAGCAGGCCGTCGAGTACTACCGCATGGAGGACATGACGGCCCACGTCTGGATCGCTCACCAGCGCTACCCAACCAAGGGACGCGTCTGGCACCCGGGCGGTGCCCATCCCTTCGTCGGCATGAACGAAGCGCTCGTCCATAACGGGGATTTTGCCAACTACCATCGAGTCACGGAGTACCTGCGCCAGCGCAACATCACGCCCCTGTTCCTGACCGATACCGAGGTCAGCGTCCTGCTGTTCGACCTCTGGGACCGCATCTACGGCTACCCGCTCGAGGTGGTCATCGAGGCCCTGGCGCCGACCACGGAGCGGGACTTTGCCCAGCTTCCTCCCCAGAAGCAGGCGCTCTACCAGGCAATCCAGCAGACCCATCTCCAGGGAAGCCCCGACGGCCCCTGGTTCTTCATCGTGGCCCGCAGCCGCCCCGACGAGGGCCGGTGGCAGCTCCTGGGCATCACGGACACGTCGATGCTCAGACCGCAGGTGTTTGCCCTGTACGATTCCGGGGAGCCGGACCCGGTCCGCATCGGCCTGGTCGCTTCGGAGCGCCAGGCCATCAACGCATGCCTCGCCAGCATCTCGGCCGAGGATTCACGGTTCCAGCCCCTTGCCGACCGCTACTGGAATGCCCGGGGAGGCTCCTATACGGACGGTGGCGCGTTCGTGCTCACCGTCGAGAAGGACCGCTCGTCCCCTGGTGCACGCCCCCGCCTCGAGTGCCGTGACAAGTTCGGCAACGAAGTGACCGTGCCTCCCCGCCCTGCCGAGACGGCCGGGACCATCCTCCCGGACCGATTCGAGGCCTGGTGCGACGAGCTTGCCCGAACTGCCACGCCGGCCACGCTCGAGCAGGCGGTGGAGCGGCTCAGCCTTCTTCGCACCCGCCGGTTCCATCCGGGCCCTCGGAAGCGCTCCGCCGTGATCGCAGCCGTCGAGCGCACCCTGTTCTCGATCCTGCGCCTTGCCCCCGGGCTTGAAGCGGCGGACGTCAGCCCGCTGAGACGGGTGACCCGGTCCACCGTGGCGACGCTCCGCTCTCCGGCCCCGGGCGAAACCACCCTCGTGGTCGACGGGGTCGGGTTCGAGCCGGAGGGTGAGGACTGTGCGGCCCGCGTCCTCGTCAGGGCACATGCGCTGGGATGGCGTCGGTTCATAGCGTTCGATTTGTGCGGCGGTCGCTTTGCCGGCTGCGGGCTCGGTTCCGATACGGACGACGTCCGCATCGACCTGTTCGGCAACCCCGGGGACTACATTGCGTCCGGCATGGACGGTGCCCACCTCGTCGTCCACGGCGATGCCCAGGATCAGGTCGGCCAGATCCTCAAGCGGGGCAAGCTCGTGATCCATGGCGACGTCGGCCAGACGTTCCTCTACGGGGCCAAGGGGGGCAGCGTGTACGTGCTGGGCTCCGCGGCCGGACGACCGCTGATCAATGCGGTCGGACGCCCCCGCGTGGTCATCAACGGAACGTGCCTCGACTACCTGGCGGAGAGCTTCATGGCCGGAGATCCGCTGAACGGAGGAGGATTCGCCATCCTCAACGGCATCGTGTTCGACGAGAACGGCGTGCTTCAGGAGCTGCCCACCCCCTACCCGGGAGGCAACCTCTTCTCCCTGGCCTCGGGCGGTGCGATCTACCTCCGGGATCCGGCCCGCAAGGTGGAGGAGAGCCAGCTCAACGGCGGCCGGTTCTCCGAGCTGTCCCCGGCCGATTGGGCACTGCTCGAGCCATTCCTCCTGGAGAACGAACGGCTGTTCGAAATCCCCGTGTCCCGCCTGCTGACGTTCGAGGGCATGCCGCTCCGGCCGGAGCAGGTCTACCGCAAGGTCGAAGTCGAAAGGCAGGATATTCTGAAGTAGGCCAACACGGTAAAACAGAACCCAGATTCACTGCAGGTTGTGTCGGGCACGGAACCTTGCGCAGCCCCCCACCCCCCCCCCCCCCCCCCCCCCCCCCCCCCCCCCCCCCCCCCCCCCCCCCCCCCCCCCCCCCCCCCCCCCCCCCCCCCCC
>CAITUV010000056.1 GCA_903895725.1 uncultured Myxococcales bacterium
GACCGTCCGGAAAGAGGGGCTGCTGACGGTGCGGCTGTGCCCCTGACCGTGGCTCCCCTCGAGCCGTCACTGGGTGTGGGGCTTTCTCTCGGCGCGGGATTTTGATTTTCGGCTCCCCCTGTGGCGGGGGAGGAGGTTGCGGATGAAGCGGATTGGTCTGCTGGTTGCGATGGTGGCGCTGGCGTTCTCCTGCATCTCGCAGGAAACCTACAAGTTCACGGGCGACATGCCCGATGCCCACGCTAGGGACGCTGACACCGCCCTGGAGGACGGAACCGGCGACTTCCTCAGGGCACTCGACGCGTCCGACGTTGCCGATCTGGCCGATCTTGTCGGCCCGGCCGACACGGCGGATGTCCCCGACGCCCCTGCCCAGTCCGACGTGTCCGACGTGTCCGACGCGTCCGACGTGTCCAACGTGTCCGACGTGCCAGAAGTGTCCGACCAGTCCGAAGTGTCCGACCAGTCCGACGTGTCCGACAAGTCCGACGTGTCCGACGACGAAGCAGAGACGGTCTGTCAGCCCCAGTGCGGCGGCAAGCAATGCGGCGGCGACGGTTGCGGTGGCTCGTGCGGCGAGTGCGACGACTCGAACCCGTGCACGACGGACTCGTGCAACCTCGAGAATGGCCAGTGCAACTTCGCTCCAGTCGAGGACGGCGAGGAGCCCGTCTGCGACGATGGAAACCCTTGCACGCAGAACCTCTGCACCAGCGGAGCGTGCGCCAACCCGCTGTTCCCTCTGGAAGAGCTGGTGGACGAGATTGCCGGCGGACTCTGCCTGTGCAAGACCGACGAGGAGTGCGGGCCGCTCAACGACGCCGACCTGTGCAACGGCACCCTCCATTGTGTCGGAGGGGCAGAAGGTGTGGTGCCAGCGGGAACGCTCGTGTGCCAGGTGGACGCGGCCACGATCAAGGAAGGGACCTTCGACGACGGGCTTTGGTGCAATGGGCTCGAGACGTGCGCTCCGGCCACGGGCGAGAAGGTGGCCGGCATCGCCCCTGTGCTGGACGACGGCATCGACTGCACCGTCGACACGTGCGACGAGGACACCGACGCTATCAAGAACACCCCGGACTTCAGCCTGTGCGATGACGGCAGCGCCTGCTCGGAAAACGTGTGCGACCCGGCAGCGGGCTGTACCTACCCGCTCATCTCGTGCGATGACACGAGCCTGTGCACGAACGACGGGTGTGACGGCCTGACGGGCTGCTTCCACACGCCGGTGCCCTGCAATGACGGGAACGCATGCAACGGAGTGGAAAGCTGCAACCCGGCAACAGGTTGCGTGCCCGGAGTGGCACCCGTCTGCGTCGATCAGAATGCGTGCAACGGCACGGAAACCTGCAATGCAGTCTATGGCTGCCAGCCCGGCATTCCCCTGGTCTGCGACGACGGGAGCGCCTGCACCGAGAACAAGTGCGAGCCGGCGACCGGGTGCACGTTCCCATCCATCTCGTGTGATGACAAGAGCCTGTGCACGAACGACGGCTGCGATGGGCTGACCGGCTGCTTCCACACACCGGTGAGCTGCGACGACGGGCTGTACTGCACGACGGAATCGTGCGACCCCGGCAAGGGGTGTCAGCACCAGCCCAACGACGAGCTCTGCGACGACGGCAACCCTTGTACCGAGGACTCGTGCGACCTCGTGAGCGGCTGCTCCTACTCCGGTGTCCCGATGGACGGCACGGGCTGCGATGACGGGGATGCCTGCACGCTCGGCGACAAGTGCTCCGGAGGGAATTGCGTCCTTACAGCGTACGACGAGCCGAAGTGCGGAGGGGACTACGACCACGATGGCGTGCTCAACAAGGACGATTCCTGCCCCTACGCGTTCGATCCCCAGCAGCTCGATCTGGATGACGATGGGAAGAAGGATGCGTGCGAGCCGCTCCCGGCCGGCCTGGCCTACTCCCGGCCGATTGCTTTGTCTCAGGACGGGAAGCCCTCCACCTGGCGTCGGACCCACGAGCCGGTCGAGATTCCGCTGGCGAACGGGATCCTCGACGATTCGGTCGTGGGATATTGGAAGCTGGATGGGGATGGCCTGGACTCGAGCCACAATGGCAGTCCTGCCCTGGTTGTCGGTGCGAAGCCGACAGCGGGGGCCTACGGCGGAACAGGGGGCGGAATGTCGTTGGATGGGAGCGCCTACCTGCTGGCCACGGCGAACGCGGACCTGATCCCGAGGGCGAATCCGTTTACGGTCATGGTCTGGCTCCGCCACGAGACCATGGAAGTGTCAGGTGATCCGCAGAGTGAGGACTTCGTGGTGTCGCTGCGGGGTCTAGACGGAAGCAACGGTGCGCTGTACCGGCTGTTCATGTTCCCCTTGGCAGGTTGGACGGGGAAGGTGCGCTTCGATATCAGGGACGCAAGTGTCTGGTGCGCGGAGGGGCAGATCAACAGCGTGGAGCGGCTGGACGACGGGTTGTGGCACCATGTGGCGGTGGTCCGAAGTGGAAACGTCGCATCCATGTTCGTGGATGGACGGCTGACGACATCCCACGACGTGGGGACCTGCGACATTGCCCCGGTTCTGAAGGATACTACGCTTGCGCTGGGCACGCATTGGTACAACGGTGCGAGCAGGAGTTGGAACGGTGATCTTGACGAGGCCATCCTGTTCTCCCGCGCCCTCACCCCCGACGAGATCGAGACCTACTACCGCTCAAAGGCCCCCTACGGCACAAAGTACGCTCCGGACGCTCAGGCGGACTTCGACGACATCCGGGTGACCGAGAAGACTGGGGTCGGTGATCCCGTGCAGAAGGGGGAACGAGTGACGCGGACCCGCATCCTCGGACCTCGCCCGCACTCGGACACGCCCTGTCCGATGGTCCTGGACGACGGAACGTGGAAGGACCGGGATGACCTATGCGGCGTGGTGGGGTACTGGAGACTGGATGGGGATGGGAAGGACGTGCTGGGGCTGCATGACGGAGTGAACAAGGGGGCGGTGCCGGTGGAGGGGCGCTTCGGTGACGGGAGCGTGGGGATGAGGTTCGAGCACACCAACTCTTCCGGAGCCTACATCGACTGCGGTTTCGGGGCCGGGAAGTCCTTCAATCAACTGTCCGTCAGCGTGTGGGTTCGTAGTCTGGAGAATGGCGGGGATTGGGGCGCGAAAAGCGGGAACTTCGTTGCCTGGGCTTCCCCCGCAGCAGGTGAGTTCCGCATCATGGGAGTTGGAAGTGAGTGGGCGGGCGGAGCACACATGGGGGAAGTCTCCTTCAGGATCAAGGACTCATACGTCCTGACCGGAAGCAAGCTCAACGACGGTCGCTGGCACAATCTTGCGCTCGACTATGACGGCCAGGCCTGGAGGGCGTTCGTCGACGGAACGAAGATCCACTCGGGAGTCCAGTCCGGTCCGATCCAGCCGGACAAGTCCCTTCACATTGGGGCGAGGTGGGCCAGCCAGGACGAAATCGGATACCGCGAATACGTGGCCGCCGTGATCGACGAAGTCGTCCTCTCCGGTGTTTCCAAGTCCGACGACTACTACTACCACCTCGCCAACCCCGGCGTGCCCAAGGTGCAATTCCTGGCGAACACGGTGGTGAACAACCAGGGGACGGAGCAGGCACCGGCGTACCCGTTGCGGGAGTACAAGATGTACTGGGGCGATGCGGCGGCCAAGTCGGTTGCTCCGTTCGTGTCGTCGCTACCCGCAGCGCCGGACATTGTGCCCGATCGCTGCTACGGCCTGTTGAATGCGTGTCATGGCTACTCCGGCTGGTGGCGGTTCAACGAGGGCCGGGGGACCGTGGCGGTGGACTCGAGCACGAACAAGTTGAATGCCGACCTCAAGGGGACCGGAGGGACGGAATATGTGGCAGGACGGGACGGTACCGCAGCCCGCTTCTCGGGGAACAAGTGGTATGAGACGCCGGTCTCGCCCGTGTTTGAGCCTGGCGAGGTCACGTTGGAGGCCGGGGTCAAGTTCGATCCCTCCGGAGACCAGCAGTACATCGCCGTCAAGTGGCAGGATCCGCAGGAGGTGTGCGACTTCTACATGAACGACCCCGATGCCGCAGCGCTCATGAGACATGAGGGGCAGCTAGACGCCGGATTCCCGAACGACGACTTGTCCGTGGATCTTGGCACGTGCTTCGGCCAGATCCAGTGTCCTGGGGTTGTCAGCAACCAATGGACGGACGGACTTGCTCTCTATCGGTCCGACTCCGGTACCGTGTGGGTCAACGGGAGCAAGGTGGACAAGCCGATGCCTGCCCCGGTGGATTGGGGCCTCAAGCCGGGGCCCTGGGTATTCGGGGCCGGAAGGAGCTGGTCCAGCCTCGAGACCGGCTACTTCCTCTACGGAGCACTGGATTCCGTCCGCCTCATGATCCGCGCCCTGACGCCCGACGAGTTCCTGCACTACCCGATGGCCTCATGGAGCATGGGAGCGGGGAACTGGGGCAAGGATTGCGGCGGGGTGCTCTGCCCCGAGCTGGCGGGCTACGACGTGACCTGCAACCCGCAGGATCACTGCGAGTACGCAAACAAGGACAAGAGCGGTTGGAAGAAGTGGGACGTCTGGATCTGGGTCCCGCCGGGGAAGTTCTGGATGGGGAGTCCGGACGGCGAGGAAGGGCACGAGAAGGACGAAAGCCCGGTGCATGCGGTGACGTTTGCGGAGGGGTACTTCATTGGCAAATACGAGATCGTGGTCGCACAGTACGAGGCTTGCGTGGCGGACGGCGGGAAGTGCTCGGCAGCGAACACTAACGACTGGGATGCGTACGGCTGGGGGCCGAACACGACGGCGAAGAACCGGCCGGACCATCCGCAGAACGGGCTCTCCTGGCAGCAGGCGACGGACTTCTGTGGCTGGGTAGCTCAGGGTGGGAGGCTGCCTTCGGAGGCGGAGTGGGAATACGCCGCCACGGGGTCCGTGCACCGGCTGTATCCGTGGGGGAACGGTCCTGTGGCGACATGCTCCAACGACACGGCGGTGGTCAACGATGCCGGCGATGTGCCGGGGTTCGGCTGCGCGACCGGCGGGACGTGGAAGGTCGGGTCCAAGACAGGCGGCGCGGCCTGGAGCGGGGCGCTTGACATGGGCGGGAATGTTTGGGAGCTCGTCGGGGATTCGTATCACCTGACGTATGATGGGGCCCCGGCGGATGGCAGCGCATGGATGGACGATGGCACGAGCTACGGCATCATGCGCGGCAACAGCTTCATCAACGAGGGTTACAACATTCGAGTGTCCGACCGCGAGACGGTGCCCGGCGATCACTGGGCGGACCTTGGCGCCCGCTGCGTCCGCCCGCTGGTGCTGTAACATCCTGGCTGGCCCCTCGACGCCCCATTTGCCTACCCCGCGTCCACATCCTCAGGATCTTCCTCTGGATCTTCACGGTCTCTTCCGCCTCGCGCACCTGGTAGACCAGGCGATGCCGGATGTTGATGCGGCGGGAGAAGGCACCGGAATGATCGCCGACGAGCTTCTCGAACCGGGGCATCGGCCGTGGGGATTTCGCATCGACGCCCGCGCGCCCGCATCGGCCGATGGGACCCCGCATCGACGGCCTGTGCGTCCGCACGGGCCGCGTGGATGCCGCGTCGTCGGCCGGGGTGGTTCACGGGCCGTGTGGATGCAGCGTCATCGGCCGGGGAATTGCATCGGCTGTGGGGACGCACCCATGGAGACCCGATGTGGGGCCATATCCGATCCCAAGGTTCCGCTCCGGCCATGGATGGCCGGGCTCCACCCTGGGCCATCAACGTGCGCCCCTTCCAGGGGCGTACGACCCCGGCGCATTGGCCGATCCGATTCCCATGTCCGCATGGGCCGAACCCGATCCAGCCCCCAACGGGGGCGACACGTTGATTGCCCGGGGTGCAACCCCGGGTTCGATGGATGTGCCGTTGGCGCGTGATGCGGATGTGCCGTTGGCTCGGGCGAATCGGCCGTTGCCGCCCCCACCGCCCATGGTGTATCATGCCCCCGGTCCACAGGGAGCACGGTGCCATGCGACCCAAGAAAGCCGGCAACATCCTCGAGCTCATCGGCCACACACCGCTGGTGCGTATCAACCGGATGAACCCCAACCCAGACGTCGAACTGCTCGTCAAGCTCGAGTACCAGAACCCCGGCGGTTCCGTGAAGGACCGCATCGGAGCCGCCATGATCGAGGCGGCGGAGAAGGACGGGACGCTGGTACGCGGCAAGATCGTGCTCGAGGCCAGTAGCGGGAACACCGCCATCGGCCTTGCCATGGCCTGCGCTGTCAAAGGCTATCAGCTCGCGGTCACCATGGCTGAGTCGGCCAGCGAAGAGCGCAAGAAGATCCTGCGGGCGTATGGAGCCCAGCTGATTCTGACCCCCGGGCACATGGGAACCGACGGAGCCATCGAGGAGGCGTACCGTCTCGCCCGGGAATACCCGGACAGGTACGTCCTCGTCGATCAGTACAACAACGAGGCCAACTGGCAGGCCCACTACAGGGGGACTGGCCGAGAAATCTTCGATGCCACCGCCGGGAAGGTCGACGTCGTCGTGCTCACCATGGGGACTACGGGCACGCTCATGGGGTGCACGAGAATCCTGCACGAGCTCAAGCCGGGCGTGCGAGTGGTGGGCGTCGAGCCGTACAAGAAGCACAAGATCCAGGGCCTCAAGAACATGAAGGAGAGCTATCCGCCCGGGATCTTCGACCCGTCTCTTCCCGATGCTATCGTGAACATCGAGGACGAGCCCGCGTACGAGGCCGCCAGGCGGCTCGCCCGAGAGGAAGGGATCCTGGTCGGCATGAGCGCAGGTGCTGCCATGGCCGTGGCCATGGAGGAGGCGGCCCGTCTACCGTCGGGTGTGGTGGTCGCACTGCTGCCCGACAGCGGGGAGCGCTACCTGTCCACCTCGCTCTTCGTGTCCAAGGCCATCCCGGTCAACATCCGCCTCTACAACACGCTCTCCCGCAAGGTCGAGGAGTTCGTGCCCGTCCGTGAAGGGCGGGTGGGCATCTACTCCTGCGGCCCGAGCCTGGATGGGCCCCCGGATCTGGCGCTTTGTCGGCGCATGGTGTTCGGCGACGTGCTCAGGCGCTACTTCGAGTACCGAGGGTTCCAGGTCCAGCAGGTGATGAACGTCGCGGACATCGACGACCGCACCATCCAGGAATGCCTCGCGGGAAGCGGGAACATCAAGGAGTTCACTTCCCGGTGGGAGAAGTCGTTCCGGGAAGCGCTCGACACGCTGCGTGTGCGGCCTGCTCACCACATGCCCCGCTCGAGCGAGCACGTGGGCGACATGATCGAGGAGACCAAGCAGCTCCTGGAGAAGGGGCTGGCTTACGAGAAGCTTCGCTCCGTGTATTTCCGGATCGGCAGCTTTCCCGAATACGGCAAGCTGGCGGGCATTGACCCGTCGACGGCTCGAGAGGCCAAGTCGACCGAGTACGACTACTACGAGAAGGACAATCCGAGGGACTTCGCCCTGTTCAAGCGGTCGTCACTGGCGGAGCTCAAGGCCGGTATCTACTGGAATACTCCGTGGGGCAGTGCCCGCCCGGGTTGGCACGTGGAGTGCAGCACCATGGCGCGCCGTCTGCTCGGCCAGCCATTCGATATCCATACGGCCGCCACGAACCTGATCTTCCCGCATGGTGACAACGAGATCGCAATTGCCGAGGGACTCACGGGGAAGCCGCTGGCCCGACTGTGGCTCCACTCCGAGCTGGTCATGGCCGACGGCAAGGTCGTCAGCCGGCGTACGGGCAACGACTACCTGCTCGAAACCGTCCTGGGCGCAGGCTTCACCGGTGCCGAGGTTCGCTTCTGGCTCCTGTCCACGCACTACCGGCGAGTCGTCACTTACTCGCCCGACGAGCTGCAGCGTGCCGCCGGTGCCGTTCGCCGACTCAACGACTTCGTGCTCCGCCTGCGCCGAGTCCACGCGGGGGAGCCGGCCGAGGAGTTCAAACAGGCGCTCTACGAGGCCCGCACCGGATTCCGCGATGAAATGGACGACGACCTGCACGTCCCCAAGGCACTGGCGCACCTGTTCACGTTCGTTCGGACCACCAACCGGCTCGGCAACGAAGGGCGCCTGAGCAGGGCGCAAGTCGAGCAGGCTCTCGAGTTCCTGCGTGAGGTCGACGACGTGCTGGCCATCTTCGACTTTGGCCAGACCGCCGACGACCCCGAAATCCAACGGCTGGTGGACGAGCGCAACGAGGCCCGCACCAGAAAGGACTTTGCTGCCGCGGACCAGTTGCGCAAGCAGCTCGAGGACTTGGGCGTGGTGCTCGTGGACAGTCCGACGGGTACCACGTGGCACAGGCAGTAGATGGGCAATGAGCTGCCTGCCACGCCGTAGCGTTGGCGGAGGCGGGCGAGCCAGAGCTTCTAATGTGGCGGCATATGAACTACTTTGTACAGTCCTTCTACTCTGGGGCCTTTCCGTTTCTCCCAAGCGGCGGGTCCTATTCGTCCTATCCGTCCTATCTGTCCCATGTGTCCTATGGCCTTCTTCCCCGCCGCCCCCGAGGTGAGCAATGACCAGGAACATCGACAACATCCCCGCCGTACGCCTGGCCCCTGGCAAGGATCAGCGCTTGAAGGACGGCCATCTGTGGGTCAAGCCCAATGACATCCAGGAGCTGCACGGCCAGCCGGAATCCGGTGCCTGCGTGGACGTGCTTGATTTCCGGGGCCGGTTCCTGGCCCGGGGGCACTACAACGAGGCCTCTCGGCTGAGAGTGCGGGTGCTCACGTACGAGCGGGAGGCGGTGGACGAGGCGTTCTTCCGCACGCGGATCGAGCGGGCGGCAAAGCTCCGACGCAGCGTGCTGGCCGATGCCAGCCTGTGCCGGGTGGTGTACGGCGAGTCGGATCTGCTGCCGGGCCTCGTCGTGGACCGCCTGGGCGACGTCGCTGTTCTGCAGAGCATGAGCCTCGGGATGGACCGGAACAAGCAGCTCCTGGCTCGGCTGGTCGCTGATGTGCTGGGCGTATCCGCCGTGTTCGAACGCAATGACGGGGCCGTACGAAAGCTCGAGGGGCTCGATGAGCAGACCGGTCCACTGGTCGGCAAGGCCCCGGAGCCGTTCTCCGTGAACTGGGGCGGTCTATCCTTTCCCGTGGATGTGGTCTCGGGTCAGAAGACGGGCATCTTCCTCGACCAGAGGGAGAACCACCTGGCCGTTCGCCGCGTGGCCGGCGGGCGCAACGTCCTCGATGCGTTCTGCTACGGAGGCGGGTTCGGGCTCCAGGCCGCTGCCGGAGGTGCTGCACACGTGGTCGGGCTCGATGCCTCTGCGACCGCCCTGGAGCTGGCCCGGAAGGCCGCTGCCATGAACGGGCTTGCCGACAGAACCGAGTGGCAGGAAGGAAACGTCTTCGACGTGCTGAGGACGGTGCAGGCCGGCCGGTTCGATCTCATCGTTCTCGATCCCCCGGCCTTTGCGCGCAACCGTCAGGCGTTGCCCGGCGCCTACCGCGGGTACAAGGAGATCAACCTGCGGGCAATGAAGCTGCTGCCCCCGGGGGGGATCCTCGTGACCTGCTCCTGCTCGTACCACATGACCCGGGACCTGTTCGGCCAGATGCTCGTCGAGGCCGCCCGGGATGCCCGACGTACCGTGCGGGTGCTCGAGGAACGCGGTGCTCCGGCCGATCATCCCGTGCTGCTCGGACATCCTGAGACCGCCTATCTGAAGTGCGTGATAGCAGAGGTGTACTAGGAAGTCGAGGCGATGGTCGATGGTCGATGGTCGATGGTCGATGGTCGATGGTCGATGGTCGATGGTCGATGGTCGATGGTCGATGGTCGATGGTCGATGGTCGATGGTCGATGGTCGATGGTCAGA
>CAITUV010000057.1 GCA_903895725.1 uncultured Myxococcales bacterium
CAACTCGTCCCCGGAGAAGATCGGGAAGCTGAGCACCGCGGTGTCGCCGCTCAGCGCCAGGCCCATCTCGGGCGGCCGCCCCGCTCCTCCGACCACCGAGAACGTGCCGACCACGGAACCGTCGTACGGCCCGGTCCCTTCTCCGTCGGCCTTCCCGACCAGGTGGAACCCGAACTGCGGCAAAGTCCCCAGCTCCTTCGTCCACCCCACCACCAAGTGCGGTGCCTGGAACCGGACGGAGAGGGGCCATTCGGCCAGGGCCGCATACGGTCCGGGAAGGTCGTCCTTTCCCGCATCGTAAGGAACCTGGTCGAGCCGCCAGCCACCGGACTTCCCGTCGGGGATCGTGAAGTAGAGAGCGTCCTCCCCCGCCTCCAGGTTCGATACGCCGGGAGGAAGCTCCAGCGACACCGGGCCCGGTGCCCCCGGGCTCGAGAAATCGAACGAGGTCAGGAAGGACGCCGTGCCCGGCTCCTGCGACAGGGTCCAGACTCGGCCCTGATGCTCGGCCACTTCGGTTCCCTCTCCGGGGAGGGGGTAGGTGTCCTTCCACGCGGGCTCGGTCGGCACAGAGAGGTCCCACACGCTCAGCCCGCCGCTGCCGGCGAGGAAGCCGGTCTGCCCGGCCAGGACTCCGTCGTGGAGCTTCCCGCCGAAGAGGGGCAGCGATTGGGCGATCGCGAGAGCCTGCGAGTCGCCGGCCTTCACCACGGAAACCCCCGAGAAGCCCGACGCTGCCAGGACTTCGTCGCCCGCGACCCACAGCTGTCGCGCCTCGGCCAGGGGGACCGACCCCAGGCAGACGGGCGACTGGGCGTCCGCCAGATCGATGGCCACCAGGAAGTGGTCCGGCTCCGTGAACGCATAGGCCAGGGGAGGAGCGAGCGCCACCTCGACGATCGACCCCGTCCCGCACTCGAGAAAGGCCCCGGGCTTGAGAGCGGACGGGTCGCTCACGTCCACGACATACGCCCCGCCGCCGCTTGCGGCCACCAGTGCCAGACCTCCCTCCACGGCCAGGGCCGATCCGAACCCGGCAACCTGGAGCGTGGAGAGCGGATCGAGGCTTCCCGTCGCCTCGGCATCGAACGCGACAAGCCCCTCCAGGCCGTCGAGGGCATACAGCACCGAGCCGTCAAGAGCGATATCCAGCAAGGCACCGGCCTTGTTCCAGCCCTTCGACACGACTCCAGGGCCCGCGGGGCCGTTCATGTCCACCATGACCGGCCCTCGTCCCTGTGCGATCGCAAAGACCCGCCCCCCGCCGGCAGCCAGCTTCGCTGGGGCCCCGGCAAGCCCTTCACCGGGGAAGGAAGGGAAGACCGCACCACCGAACTTCTCCGGCGGTGAGTCCTGCGACAGTGTGTACCCGCAGATCCAGGCCGGCGACACGTATCCGCTTGCCGGGTGAGACCCGGAGCTGAAGACGTAGGCCCGACCGCCGTCGAGCGCCAGGGCAAGGGCCCAGCGAGCGACCGGGACGAAGGACCGCCATTCGAGGGTCCCCCCCTCCCCCGGACCGGCAACCGCCAGGTGGCTGCGGGACAGGGCCACGGTTTCTCCCCCGAACCGCCCGACGCCGACGATCTCCGCGGATGCGCCCGCAACGACATGGGGGAAATGAGGGTTGGATTGAGACACCTCGGGGCTGCACGCACCTGCCACGCAGCTTTCCCCCGCCTCGCATTCACCGCACTCGAGCGTCCCCCCGCAATGGTCGACCGTCGTCCCGCACTCGTGGCCCAGCGTCCCGCAACTCGCGGGCTTGCAGCACACGCCCGCCGGACCGCACTGCTGCGCCTCCCCGCACTGGCAGTCCTGGGGACACGAGGCACAGTCCTCCACGGGCTTGCCTGCGCACAGGCCGTCGCCGCATCCGCCCTGCGTCTCGCCCTCGACGTCCACGCGGGGCAGGTCGACTCCGTCCCCCCTGCCCGCCCCGTCGTTCGACTCCGTCCCGTCCAGCCCCGCATCCGCCCGGGCCGTACCGCAGTCCAGGGTCGCCGCCGCATCCCCTCCCCCCTTGCACTCCGTCCGGCAGGCAAGGCAGAGCAAAGCCACGGCGAGCAACGGAGCTGCCGCTCCCCGGAAGCGGCCCGGCTGTAACCGTCCGCCAACCCCGCCGCTCCCCAATTCTGTGCGACGAATACTGCTCATCGTCGATAGACCCTCGTCACCCCGGGGATGGGGCTGCAAGAAAGCAGATCCCCGTTGATGCAGCCGTGCGGCAGCGCATCGATCGGCAGCGTCGTCATCACGACGACCAGCTCCCATCCGGTCCTGACCGTGCGGGCCCCCAGGAGCATCGTCACCGGACCGGGAGTGGCACCTTCCCCCGGGGTCATCGGACCACGCCCCGGCAGCAACTCCAGCATGAGCGGACTGTCGGAGATCGCCTGGAAGCCGAGCTGCCACGGGTCCCCCGCAGTCACTCCGGGCGGCAGCGCATAGGCCGAGACCCTGAAGACGCCATCGTGGCCCGAGGCGGTATCCTCCGGCATGGCCAGCCAGAGCCCCGGATCGCCGGTGGACACGAGCTGCCGCTGCGGATTCCAGACATCGTACAGCAGGCAAAGCTGGTTCTCAGGGGCGGCCCTCTCCATCCCCTCAGCCCCCAGTGCGAACCAGTTTCCGGCGATGGTCTGCGGCCGGTCGAAGCACACGTGCCCGAACGGCACGTCCCCGGGCATGCCCTCCTTGTGCCACAGAGCGCCCACCACCGCCTCCTGCAACTGCTTTCCGGCAAGCCGCTCCAGGGGGGACTTCGCAAACAGCATCCGTTCGTCCACGAGCTCGTAAGTGGCCGGACTCGCCAGCAGGTTCCTGGGCGCTCGGTAGTCCATCGCACCGAAGCTCAACGAGTGTTCCGGTATCCCCTCCTTGGCAAACGACGTGTATCCGCCTGCTGTCCCCAGGGTCTGCCCCGCCGTCACGGGGCGCCAGGCGTCGAATTCGGCGGAAAGCACCTTTTGGGCTCCGTCCAGAGCATAGCGCCCGGCAAGCTTCAGTGCAGGCATGCCCGGAACCACGCCGGCGGCGAAAGCGGCCTGCGTGACCTGGATGTCCTGCATTCCAAAGGAGTATGCCATGTCCTTCAAGTCCTCCGGGTGAAATGACTCCGGGGACAACCCGTGCAGGTGCCCGATGACTACATCGTACTTCGGCCCCGACGCGATGTGAACTGCGAAGTCGTGGTACGCAATCCAGGGGGGCCCGGCTGCTTGCCCATTCTGCGGTGCCAGGACCAGTCTATGGACGATGCGATGGAGGATGCCGTCGCATGGTGCCAGGAGGGCCGCCCCGTGGACCGAGAGAACTTCATCCGCAAGCACCAGGTTGTGGTGAGGGGTTGGCAGGACATGTCCCGACTTGGGGCTCACAGCCCCCAGCCGAACGATGCCCCGGCTGAACTCGTCGTCCGGATCCGGCATGTCCGGCAGACCAGGTGCTTCCGGCATCAGTCTGAGGTTCTCGATCCCGACCGGCAGTCCCGCAATCGGCGCCCCCCCCGGAGGAAGAGCCAGGTCAAACTCCCCCACGACCTGCACGGTACCGTAGTTCGGTGCACCGAAGAACTTGAGATACCGCGTTCCCCACTCTCCGTACGGATAAGTGGGCGACTTCACCCGGATTCCGATCTCCGCTCCGGACAGAGACTGCGCCTTGGCCGCCTGGGCGAACACCTCCAGCCCGTCCAGGACACCTCCGCCCACCGTCACCTTCCCCGTGGCGAACCCGGGAATCAGCACGAGGCCGCTCAGTCCCATCTCCTCCGGCCAGCCGAGCAGGAACGGCACCCTCGGAAACGTGTTGCCCGCGGGCGAAAACCGCATCTGGACGTCGAGCCCACCGTCCACGCTCCCCTGCGCCATGTAGCTGCCCTGGCACTTCCACTTCGCCTGCGCGAACAGGGAATCCCACGTGTCCATCACAGCTTCCTCCGATCCTGTCGAACTGCAACCGGCCGCGGGTCTGTCACTGGCCCTCGTCGATCCGGAACCGCCCCGGCACGTACGCCCGATTCGGCACGAGCCAGAGCATCCGCATGCCCTCTTCCCAGTCCGCCTCGAACCCGTGCCACTCCATGGGGGCGCCATGGGCACGGCCGAGAAGGACCCGAACGTTGACACCGTGGGCACCAACGGCCTCTATCGGTGTGGCCTCCACTTCGCTGGCCGCTCGTACCTTCATCGTCTGCTCCCGCCATTCCCCGAACGCACAGCGGACAAGGTCTCCAGGACTGCCCTTCTCTAGTGGAAGAGATTCTCCGTGTCGTATCCCTCGATCCATGTCACGGCACACACGCCAGCTCCCGCAGAGGCCACTCCGAAACGGCGAGGCGTGCTGCCGCCCGAGAAGCTGCAGTTGAGGTCCGCCTCCGCCTCGACCGTGATGAGAAGACCATCAGACACCAGCGACAAGGCAAACACACAACAGGCCGCTCACATTCGCCATCACACCCCGTCCGCATTACACAATGGCACACTACTCGATGCATCCTTCCGGGGAGGGGGCAAAGAAGGAGACCTTCGAGCTCGGCTTACCTCCGGCCGCTACGTACTTCGACAGCACGACCACTTGCCCCGAGTTGAGCACCGCCACTCCGGGGGGCGTATCGCACGACCAGGGTTCCCCCTCACCGACCATATGTCGCGCCACGTCTCCCACCGGGTTCATCGGGGGAGCGACAAGACGCGCACTCACGGTACCAGAGCAATTGGCCCACGCTAGAACCGCCCTCTTGTCGTTCAACCTGGCTGCCGCCATGTACTGCATCCCTTCTTCCTGAGTCACCTTCTGCACTGGCAGGTTTGACATCCCGTCCCTCCCGACCAGCCGCCCCCATACATCCGCCCCGTCGCGAACAACAAAAACCATGGCTCCATCTGGAACTGCAACAACCTGAGGGTTGTGACGAGAAGCCACGAGCGGACTGCCGTCCACATCGGCAACTGGTCCAACTCCCCCTTCTTTCGAAATCAGCGTGCCGAAGACGCCTGTCAACACCTCTCCATGCAGTGGGTCCCCCCACTGCACCAACCAGGCAACATACATGTCCCCCCCTGACCATGCCGCGCCCGCCGGGTCGCCGGCGGGGCTGTATGGCTCTCCCCATACAGCGTAATCTGCCGAGGCCCCGCCGAAACACTCGGGCTCTCCCGCTGCCTTTCTCTCAGAGTCGAAACGCATCAAGACAACACCGTCGCTCCTGGCCCACAGAAAGGCATATCCGTCATCCGTTCGAACGGCAGAAACCTCGTCATCCGAGAAACCGGCCTCAGACTCGGATGCAACCACAACGGATGGAGAGAGAGCTTCCCCCGATTCGGAGAACGGCATCGCTTGCACGCTGTTCGCGCTCCTCTGCTCCTTCCAGCCGACGATGAAGCCCGAAGGACTCAAGGCGGACACTCCTGGGCGGCCGTATTCGCTGAAATCTCCCACTACGCCAGGGCCGGAAACCCAGAAAGGAGAAACAGTCTGCCCTCCATCCATCCCGAACACTGTGGACCGGATCCCGGATGCATGGCCGGCAGCATCAACGGCGACCCAGGAGGCCACGCCGCCACCTCCCAAGAGCGCGGAAACGGATGAACGGCCAATCTCGAAGTCGTCGAGCAACTCGGTCTCCCCCGTGGGAATCAAGCCGCAAGCAAGAGGAGACAGGATCTCGTCGTTCCCCCCGTCGCCCACAGGAACATCTGGAATCGCACCTTCCGACCACAAGTCGCCTTCTCTGCCGACCTCCGACTGCACTTGAGACTCGCTGTGATCTGATTGACTGACATCGTTCGAGCCCTCCCTCCGTCCTGAACAGCCAACCACCAGCACGAGCACGACCGTCATCGAGAAACGCCCTATCGCTGGGACCCCCACGGTTGAACCTCCCTGACTCCGGCTGCTCCCAAACCACAACGGCACCTACAAAATACACACTAAGCAAGACAACTAATACACTAGTAAGAATCCAGTTTGCTTACAGCAATTAGCTCTTTTCTTGTCGTAATATTCGATAAATAAATACATATGCAATCGAAGCCCTTTGACTCAAATTGACCAGTGCCCTCGTTGAAACACCACTTATAGACACGAATCCATTTTATTCCAGGCTTCTTTGGTTTTGTTTTTGTACAGACTTGCTGAAACTTTGCCACTTCATATATACAATTACCACTCCAGCCGCAGTCGGAATTCCAGTGTTTTGGATTCGAGAAGATGATATCAAACACATCAGAGTCAATCGATGGATCTGATATCTCAACAAGACGACCAGGATTCTCTGCATCCATGTCACCGCACTGCCGAAACGTTACCCCAATCTCATTAATCCATGTCGCATCATTTGACATATGATTTGTCTCCTGTTTTTCGCACTATGAATGCGGTAGTAGTGCCAATACAGAATGCCTTGGTTCATTAGATCATCAAATACCAATACACGTTCACCTCACCGTTGCGCAGATGCGGAAGGTGATGTACCACTCTGCGAGGGTTGGGGCGGAGCGGTCCAGCTTCCAGCGGATGAAGCGCTGAAACTTGTCCGTGCCACCCTCGCGGGCGGTGAAGTACTTCGTCGTCTTGCAGTACCCGCCCGTGAACGTGGCCAACGGCGTCCATGGTCCCTCGGCCGAGATGGAGGTCTCCAGCACGAGATTGAGCGTACCCGTCCCCGCCGCCTGCTGCAAGATCAAAATGTCCAACCCCGTTTCCATCGCATCCTGCCCGTTCAGCCACAGCGCCGCGGGCTGGATGATGGGCGTCGTAGACGTCGCCGCCCCCTTGTAGGTCACGAGTGGCTGCATCGGTATCGAGATTCCCATCGTTCTGCCTCCTTCCCTGTCGTGTGAGCCCCTGGGGTCGACCCGGGGGAATTCTTCGTCCTACACCCGCATCGGGCCCAGCACAGGCTCTGCAAGGCTCTTGCCCGGGAACGCCTTCATGTTGAAGCAGATCCCCCATTCCAGGGCCGCCGGGCTCAGTCGCCATCGCAGGTAGTTGCTGAACTTGTTCATCCCCCCTTCCGACGACAACTGCACCAGCACCGGGCCCGTCGACGCCAGCGTGGCCGCCACCGTCCACGGCCCCTCCACGGACTGCGACGATTCCAGGTACAGCGTGCAGTTGCTGATGTACAGCACCAGGCACTTCATGTTGTACAGTGGGAACGAAGACCCGGGGATCCACTGCCGCGCCGGCTGGATCACATCCCCCGTCGTCGAGGCCCCCCGCAGCTCCATCCATTCCTGGAACCGGATCATCTCCTGCCCCTCGATGCTCGAGGGCATCGGGGGCGTGTACACCCCGGGGCCGCCCGTCGGGCCGCGAAAGGGTGCACCTCCCGGCTGCGGCTTCATGATCGTCCGATCCTCCATGGCATTCCTCCTAGCTCTTCAGCACCAGGTTGAGGCGGAACATCAGGTTCCATTCCGCGTTCACGTCGCCCTCGATTCTCCATCGGATCAGCGACGACAGGCGGTCTTCCGAGCCATACGGCGCAGAACGCTGCAGATAGAGCTGCACCGCCCCCGTGGTCGAGGCCGTCAACGCCGTGTGCGTCGTGAAGGCTCCGCCCTGCACGTCGCACCCCTCGATCACCAGCGTGCAGTTGCTGATCTGCGGACACTCCGCCTCCAGTACCGCACTGCTGTACCGGACCGTCTCCAACCATCGGTCCTGGTCCTGGATCAGCCCTGCAAACCCCGTCGCCGCTCGAAACGCCTGCCACTCCTGTAGCGCCACCACTGCATCCGGCATTGCTCTCCCTCCTGTCTCTACGGGCATTGACCGTCCGAGCCCTCGGGGACTTCCCCCGCCGGTCCCGCCGGGTTGTCCACCACTCGCCTCTTGCCCAGCACGACTTCCAACACTGCGGTAGCCAGACGGCTGTCGTGCCAGAACGACCACGGCCTCAGGAACGTCGGGCTGTCGGTCGAATCGCCTTGCTCCGCAAGCCCTGTCTGATACCTCTTGGCTGCATTGATCAGCTCCAGATAGCGCAGATCGGGCGTGTCCTCGCCCAGCGTCCGCCCCGTTTCCACCATGAACGTCAGGTCCGCCTCCCGCTCCGCCAAGCACGCGGCCATCCCGCCCAGCACGCAGGCCTCCACCCGCAGGACGACCGGCGCGTCGGCATGGACTGCCAGCGGGCGGCAGGCCTCGACTACCTTGTCCCATTCCCCGAGCGTCAGTGCCGAGCGCGCCCGGCAGTGCCATGCGTGCGGACCTTCCTCCATGCCCTCGGCCAGCGCCAGGTTCCGGCGTTCCTTGGCGACCAGGGCGCCGGGGGAGCGGTAGCCGTGGTGCAACAGCCGGACGTTGGACAGGCCCGCCGCCATGTCCGAGATGTCCAGTTGCTCATGGATGGGGTGCACGTAGCGCACGTTGGCCTTCGCCTGCATGAGCCGCGGCGCCAACATCGATACACGCTTCCCGTCCGGGTAGCCCATGATGACCCGGACCATCATCAGCGGCGGCAGTTCATCGTGCTCAAGATGCCATACGGTCTGCTCGACCGCCGTATCCGTCACCTCCTCGTCGGCATCGATGATCAGCCGCCACCGGCCGGTGGCCAGGTCCAGGGACTGGTTGCGGTGGAAAGCGAAGTCGTTCCGCCAAGTCTCCCGCAGCACTCTGGCGCCAAAGGACTCGGCGATCTCGATCGTCCGATCCGTAGAGCCGGTATCCACGATGGCAAGCTCGTCGGCAAGCCCTCGCAGACTGGAAAGACAGCGCGGGAGGTTGGCTTCCTCGTTGCGCACGATCATGCAGGCACTGAGGAGAGGAGTCGTTCGAGTCACGCGGCCTCCATCCTGCGTTCAACGTCGACTGCTTCCTGTAAAGCAACTTGCGTGCCAGGCGGCTCGTTGACACGGAACGGCAGGGTTTTTGAGAAAGTGGGAGCGTACGCCCGACGGCCGGCCGGGCCGTTCTGCCACTTCTCCAGGGAGCCAGGGAGAGATGTCCCGAACCGCGTTGGCCTTTCGGGTGCGACCGGCCTGCAAGGTGTAACATGCCCCCGGAAGAGTGTCCGATGTTACACTCGCACCCCTCGCAGCGGCCCGGGACAAGGGTTTGCAAAGACAGGAATGTTACACTTCCTGCCCGCCTCCGTCCCCTTCCGGCCTGGCCTCAATTTCGCCGACCCGCCCAGCTGGCCGATTCGCGGGTTCCTTGCCACGTTACACTTTTCGGCTAGTACGTTACACTCCTTTCCGAACACCAAATGGCTTGACAACGGGATTGAATATCAGGACACTCTGAGGCGACGGAAACACTGTACATTGGGCATTCCGAGAATGACCGACACTACTGGAAAGACCGCTGCCCCCCGCTTTGCCGGCCAGCCCATCCGGTACGGGTTCTTCCATCTGATCCGGGCATGGCCTCCGCAGGATGAGAGGGGCTCGCCGGCCCACTGCTGGCCGCTGCTGGAGCCGTTGCAGATTGGCAGGCAAACCGGAACCTGTGTAGAGCCGGGCAACGACGATCCGGCCATGTCCAGGCGTCACCTTGTGGTTGCACAGAAGGGCTCCGTCGCCATGGTTCGGGATCTCGGTTCCAGCAACGGCACCTTCGTCAACGGGAAGCAGGTTGCGTCGGCTTACGTGTTGCCCGGAAACGTGATCCGGGCCGGCAACTCGCTCTTCCTGGTTCTCCGGGAACCCCCGCTTTGCCGGGGGGATGGGTTTACATGCCTCGTCGGCTCCAATGCCGAGCTCGCAGACACCCTCCTGCTTGCCAGCCGGGCGGCTGCGGAGAAGGAACGCACGATCCTCCTGCTCGGCGAGACCGGTACGGGCAAAGACGTCCTGGCCCGCTGTCTCCACGATTCCGCCGGAACGGCCGGCCCGTTCGTCCACGTGAATTGTGCCGAGCTGGCGGATTCGCTGTTCGAGAGCCGTCTGTTTGGCGCGGTGAAGGGCAGCTACACCGATTCCGTTGGGGTTACTGGCTTCGCCGCCGCGGCAACCGGAGGAACGCTCTACCTGGACGAAATCGGGGAGTTGCCCGATGCCGCACAAGCCAAACTCCTGGTGTTCTCGGAGAGCCGGCGATTCTATCCGGTGGGCCTCGAGACCCCCAAGATCTTCCGCGGGAGGATCGTGGCGGCAACGAACCGTGTGGACCCGGACAGACGCATTCCCACCGGGCTGCGGCTCGACCTGCGGCAACGGCTTTCCGAAACCGTGCTCTACCTGCCCCCGCTCAGAGAGAGGAGGGAGGACATCGTTCCGCTGACGGCATGGTTTCTGAACAGGGACGGGCGGTCCCTGGAGGACCTTTCCGCATCGACCGTCGAG